>CAVZUX010000023.1:0-69852 GCA_963778435.1 uncultured Actinomycetota bacterium | reverse complement strand
AGCACCGCCCGCCCGGCCCGCACCGACCCGTACGGCGTGGTCAGCGTCAGCCCCGCACCGCCGCCGGTGATCGAGCCGACCGGTGTCTGCTCGTAGATCCGCACCCCCGCGCCCAGACAGGCGCGGCGCAGCCCCCAGGCGAGCCTGCCCGGCTCGACCAGCGCGTTGCCGGTGCTGACCTTGAGGCCGCCGACGAGCACCGGCGAGTTGAGTTCGCGACGGATCCCCGCGGCGTCGAGCACCTCGACGTCATGGCCGAGCGCCCGGGCGGCCGCCGCCTCCTCCTCGACCCCCTCGAGCTGCCAAGCCGCGGTGGCGACGCTCAGCTCCCCGGTCAGCTGGAAGTCGCAGTCGATGTCGTGGGAGGCGATCGCGGCGCCGATCTCGCTCAGGTTCTGCTCGCCGAGCTTCTCAAGCAGCGGCATCTCCGCTCCGAACCGCTCAAGGCCGTTGGCTATGCCGTGGGTGAGGCTGGCCGAGCAGAAGCCGCCGTTGCGGCCGGACGCCGCGTTGGCGACGGTGCGCGCTTCGAGCAGGACGACGTCACGGGAGGGGTCGCGCTCCTTGGCCAGCAGCGCCGTCCACAGGCCGGTGAACCCGCCGCCGACGATCGCCAGGTCGGTCGTGAGATGGCCGGCGAGCGCTGGCAGCGGCTCGGGGGCGTCCGGCTGGTCAAGCCAGAACGGCTTGGGGGACGCGTTCACCAGGGACTTCGCGACGGCCGCGGGAAGCTGGTTGACGGCCCTGCTACGCGCCACGCGTATCAGCCTGATGTGACTGGATAGACGTCGAAGAGTGCATGTTCCGACTTTGGCATACCCGCTCCGCCGGGATAGAACATAGGGTCATGCGAATTTGTGTTGTGGGCGCCGGGTCGATCGGCGGGGTCATCGCGTCCGGGCTCGCGGGGGTCAGCGGCGTCACCGCGTCGGTGCTGGCGCGCGGCGCGACCCTGCGCGCTATCAGGGCGGACGGGCTGCGGGTGACCTCGCCCGACGGGTCGGTCCGGGTCGCCGCCGGCCTGGCCGCCGCCGCGCCCGACGACGCCGCCGAGCTCGGCGTGCAGGACGTGGTGGTCGTCGCGGTCAAGGCGCAGTCGATGTCGTCCGTGGCCGCGTCGATCGGCCCGCTGCTCGGCCCATCCACGAGCGTGCTCTCGACGCTGAACGGGGTTCCGTGGTGGTTCCTCGACGGCTTCGGCGGTCCCGCCGCGGGGGCTCGCCTGGACAGCGTCGATCCCGGCGGCCTGATCGCGGCGACGCTGCCGGCTTCCCGCGTGATCGGCGGCACGGTGCACCTGTCGGCGTCGTCGCCCGCGGCAGGCGTGGTCAACTGGCGGGCGGGGAACGGGCTGATCATCGGCGAGCTCTCCGGCGGCGCGTCGGCCCGGCTCAGTGCGCTGGCGACCGCGCTGCGCGCGGCCGGCTTTGACATCACCGTCTCCGACCGGATCAGGGACGACGTCTGGTACAAGCTGTGGGGCAACCTGACGCTCAACCCCATCTGCGCGATCACCGGCGCGACGGCCGGCCCTGCCCTCGACGACGACCTGGTCAGGGAGTTCTGCTCCGCCGCCATGCTCGAGGCCCGCGAGATCGGCGACCGGCTCGGCTGCCCGATCGCGCAGACGCCGGAGGACCGGCACGCGGTCACCCGTAAGCTCGGCGACTTCACCCCGTCGATGCTGCAGGACGCGCGGGCCGGGCGGCCGCTCGAGCTCGACGCGCTGACCGGCGCGGTCCGCGAGCTCGGCGCCCTCGTCGGCGTGCCGACTCCGTATGTGGACGCGCTGCACGGCCTCGCCCGCCTCTACGTTCAGGCGGCGGGAGTCTCCTAGCAGCGGAAACGCGGATAACCTTGTCAACCGTGGCTACCTGGATCCAGATGGAGACCGAGTTCGGTTCCGGCCTGCGCGTTGCGGTGAAGGACCTCATCGACATGGTCGGTCTGCCGACGACCGCGGGCTCCCGCGCCGTCGCCGACACCGCGTTGCCTGCCAGCAGGGACGCCGCCTGCCTGGCGGGGCTGCGCGCCGCGATGGCGCGCGGCGAGGCGCGGTTCGTCGGGAAGACCAATCTGCACGAACTGGCCTACGGGATCAGCGGGATCAACGCCGCCTTCGGCACCCCGGTCAACCCGCTCGACCCGCGCCGGATCCCGGGCGGCTCGTCCAGCGGTTCGGCGGCCGCGGTGGCCGCCGACGAGGCGGACGTCGCCTACGGGACCGACACCGGCGGGTCGATCCGCATCCCCGCCGCGTGCTGCGGGATCTCCGGGCTGAAGACCACCTGGGGCCGCATCAGCCTGGACGGCGTGCGACCGCTCGCGCCCAGCCTGGACACGGTGGGGCCGATGGCCCGCGACGTCAACGGGCTCATCGCGGGCATGGCGCTGCTCGAACCGGGATTCGCCGTCGCCGGCGCGGCGCCGCGGGTCGTCGGCCGGCTGACGATCGACGCCGACCCGGTGGTCAACGCGGCGATCGACAGCGCGCTGCGCGCGGCCGGGTTCTCCGTGCAGCCGGTCACCATCGGCGAGCTTGGCGACGTCATCGCGGCGTCGATGGCGCTGCTCGACGCGCAGGCCTGGGCGACCAACGCGGAGCTGGTCGCGACCGCGCCCGACAGGATCGGCCGCGACGTGCTCGCCCGGCTCCGCCGTGCGGCCACGATCACAGAGGCGCAGCTCAGCGCCGCCCGCGCGGAGATCTCGCGCTGGAAGGCGACGCTTGACCGCTGGTGGAACCGGGTCGAATTGCTCGCCGCGCCCACCCTGCTCGGGTTCCCGCCGCTGACCGATGACGCGGACGCCATCGTCGCGATCCGCGGTCTGACCTCGCCGGTGAACACGGCCGGGCTGCCCTCGCTCGCCCTGCCGGTTCCCGCCGACGGGCCGCGCGCCGGGGGCGGTCCGCTGCCCGCGAGCATCCAGCTGATCGGGCAGGCCAACAGCGAGGACCGGCTGCTCGCGGCCGGCGCCGTTCTCGAGCAGGCGATCGCCTCGGGCCAGTAGCGCCTCTCGCCCCCGGCCAGAGCTGCTGGCCGGGGGCGAGAGCGGAGTATGCGCCTTAGGCCGAGACCAGGTCGCAGACGAAGATGAGGGTCTCCCCCGGCTTGATCGCGCCGGCGGCGCCGCGCTCGCCGTAGCCCAGGTGCGGCGGGATGACCAGCTTGCGCCGGCCTCCGACCTTCATGCCCTGCACGCCCTGATCCCATCCGGCGATGACCTGCCCGACGCCGAGCTTGAAGCGGAGCGGCTCACCGCGGCTCCAGCTCGCATCGAACTCCTCGCCGGTCGAGTAGGAGACCCCGACGTAATGCACCTCAACAGTGTCACCCGGGCCTGCCTGCTTCCCGTCGCCCGCCCAGACGTCGGTGATCTCAAGGTCCTTGGGCGGTGCGCCCTCGGGAAAGTCGATCTCTGGCTTCTCGATGTCCATGTGAACACCCTATCCGCGACCAAAGATCAAACCAGTGATCTCGAACGGACCGGTGTTTCTCGTTATCCCCAGCTCGGTCGGCTCGGGCGCGCCGGTCAGGGCCCCGGGGGAACCAGCGGTCACGGCTAGCGAGTTGTGTACTGGGTTGTCCAGGTGCGGCCCGAGTTGGCGGTGGCCTCGATGTCGAAGGTGTTGGTCTGGAGGTTCTCACCGACGACCCACCCCTGGGATTGGCTGACGAACGAGGCGCCGAAGGGCTGGTTGATGGCGGCGACGTTGCCCTCGCTGGTGAGACTGCCGTTGACGGACGCGAGCATGACCGGGGCCGTGCCGTACCCCAAGGGCGGGGTGTAGCCGACGAACGCGGCGAGCCCTGAGTCGATCGCGCTGAACGGGCCCGGGTAGGAGCCAGGGCCAGCGGGGAGCCTGAGGCCTGGCCTGAGGGCGGCCTCGGTGTCCTGCTCCTCGAACAGGCCGCGCCACTGCTGGCCGTCCTGGGTGACGTAGGCGAGGTACGGGGAGTGGCTCATCGCGGCGTTCTGGCCGAGGAAGAGCACCCAGAGGGCGCTCGGGCCCGCGCACTCGATCTCCGGGGTGTCGGCGGTATTCGGGCTGCTGGACGGGCCGGGCTCGGTCAGCGCCAGCGTCCAGTGCTGGCCGCCGTCGGTGGTGCGCCAGATGTGACCGGGGGTGCCGAGGTAGCCGTCGGCGGTGCTGGCGAAGCACGCGCTCTGCGGGTTCACCGGCGCGCTTGTCACGTCTGTCCAGGTGACGCCGCCGTCGGTGGTGCGCAGCAGCGAGCCGCCGACGGCCGACGTGAACGCGCCGCCGCCCGCCGCGACGCCGCCGCCCGCCGCGACGCCCGGGCGGCCGCCACCGCGTAGCCGAGGGTGGGCGAGACGAAGTGGATCGCGTTGAGCTCGCCCTGGCACGGCTCCTTCAGTGCCGTCCAGGTGGCGCCGCCGTCGGTGGTGCGCAGCAGCGTGTCCCCGCCGGCCGCCCAGCCGTGCTGGGCATCGGTGAAGTCCACCTGGTCGAGGGCGGCGCTGCCGCTGTACTGTCTGGTCCAGGTGCGCCCGGCGTCGGTGGTGGCCAGGATCCGGCCAGCGCCGGCCACCCAGCCGTGGCTTGGATCGGTGAACTGGACGGCGTCCAGAGCCGGGGCACCGAGGGAGGACGGGCTTGGCGGGGAGGAGGCAGACGCGGCAGGGGTCGTAGCCGCGCCGC
Source organism: uncultured Actinomycetota bacterium (assembly GCA_963778435.1). Lineage (GTDB taxonomy): Bacteria > Actinomycetota > Actinomycetes > Streptosporangiales > Streptosporangiaceae > Trebonia. Next base: position 65,186 of record CAVZUX010000023.1, on the reverse strand, counting down.
TCGCGCACGACGAGGAGGCCGCGGACGGGGCGGCCGCGGCCGATGCCCCCGTCGGGCCCGCCGAGCCGACGGCCGACGGGGTGGACACGGCCGGAGCGGACGTGCCCGACCCGCCCCCGGCCGCCGCGGCCGCGGCGGTGGACGAGCTCGATGACGTGGTGGCGCAGCCCGCTGCCAGGCCCGCGGCGGCAAGCGCGACCATGGTCGAGAACGCGGCACGACGGGTGATCAATGGCATCTCTTTCGTCACGTTTCAGATGACGCTTTCCCGGCTGGCGCGTTTGTGGAGCGCTCTGATTGTTTGATGGTGGTGGTGACTGGAGGTTTGGGTTTGGTAGCGAACTGCGCATCATACTAGCCGAACACATAGGTGTGAACACGTTCGGTAGCTGAACGGCTCTGATCCGGGGGGCAGAGTGGTGAAGCGTCTGAAGCAGGTATGTCATGTGCTCACCGTCGGCCTGGCTGCCGTGGCGACTGCCACGGCGGCCGCGGTCGGCGGACCGGGGCTGGCGGAGGCGGCGATCGCCACCGCCAGGCAGGCAGCGGTCGCCTCCGTCAGGCAGGGCGGCTCGTGCGACCAGGTTTCCGGCGCCTACCAGATGCCGGGCGCGGACGGGGTGATCCCGGCCGCGTGGACGGGCAACGGGCTGACCGTTCCCGCCTGCGGACCGATCCCCAACGACGGCGGGCTGACCAACCCCGTCTACCCCTACCCCGGGGCGCTGTGGACGCCCGGGTACCAGTGCGTCGAGTTCAGCGAACGGTACCTCTATTACCGGTACGGCGTCACCATGAGCGTCCCCACCAACGGGGATCAGGTGGCCGCGCACTACGCCGCCGCCTACCCGGCGCTTTTCGCGATAGTCAGGAACGGGACGACGCACCGCGCGCCGGTCCCGGGTGACGTGCTGTCCATGTCGGCGGTGCCCGGGTTCGACAGCGCGGCGGGCGGCCACACCGTCGTCGTGCAGTCCAGCTCGGTGAACGCCGCGGGGAAGGGCTCGGTCACGGTCGTGGAGGAGAACGCCGTGCCCAGCGGCGTTCAGGTTCTGCCCGTCAGCGACTGGTCCGTGACGTACGACAGCTTCCCTTACGTGGAGTGGCTGACGACGGTCGGGCTGATCGTCACCACGCCGACGCTGCCCTCGGCGCAGGTGTCGCGCGGCTACTCGGCCACGTTGACCGCGACCGGCGGCGTCGGCCCGTACCGGTGGGCGGTGACGTCTGGCTCGCTGCCATCGGGGCTGGCGCTGTCGCCCGCCGGGCTGCTCTCAGGGACGATCACCGCCGCGACCGCGAGCGGCGGCGACGCGGTCGGAACCTGGCCGTTCACGGTGACCGCGACCGACTCCACCGGCGCGGTCGCGGTCGCAGACCTGCGGCTGGCGGTCGGCGGCGCGCCTGACGCGTTCTACTACGACTCCTCCGCCGGGTCGCAGCGCGACGCCCGATGGACGGGCACCCGGTGGGTCTTCACCACGATCGACGGGTCCGGGTCAACGCTGGCCGGGCACACGTCCGACAGCGTGGGTCGGGCGGCCAGCGCCGTCGAGATCGACGGACAGCCGACGGTCTTCTACTACGACGCGACCACCGGGTCGCTCCGGGCCGGCCTGGCAGTCGGGCGGCAGGTGGCTACTCGAGACCCTCGACGGGCCGGGATCGACACTGCCGGGGCACACCGCCGACCACGTCGGCTCGGCGGTCAGCGCGGTGGTGGTGGCCGGAGAGCCGGAGGTCTTCTACTACGACGCCAGCGACGCGTCACTGCGGTACGCGCGCCAGACGGCGAGCGGCTGGCAGCTCGAAACGCTCGACGGCCCGGGCTCCGTGGTCTACCAGCACACCTGGCACCACGTCGGGTCCGCGATCAGCGCGCTTGCCGCCGACGGGGTGCCGCAGGTCTACTACTACGACGCCACCGCGGGCACGCTGCACCGCGCCTGGTGGGACGGCACCCGCTGGTTCTTCCTCACCATCGACGGGGCAAGCGCGCAGATCACCGGGCACACCGGCGACCGGGTCGGGTCCGCGATCAGCGCGACGCTGCTCGGCGCCCAGCCCGACGTCTACTACTACGACGCCAGCGGCGCGTCACTGCGGTACGCGCGGCTGACCGCGTCCGGCTGGCGGTTCGAGACGCTCGACGGATCCGGGTCGACGCTGGCCGGCCGCACCGCCGACCGCGTCGGGTCGGCGGTCTCGGTGACCCAGATGGACGGGAACGCGCAGGTCTACTACTACGACGCGACGCGCAAGTCGCTGCGGCAGGCCCTCTGGACCGGGTCCGGGTGGGTGCTCGAGGCCCTGGACGGGCCCGGATCGGTGATCTCCGGGCACGACACCGACCAGGTCGGGTCCTCGGTGAGCGTCACCGAGATGCCCAACGGCCCGCAGGTCTACTACGCGGACGCGACCGCCGACTCGCTCCGCCACGCCTGGTGGACGCCGACCGGCTGGCATTTCGAGACCCTCGACGGCGGCGGGTCGACGATGGCCGGCCACACCGCCGCCCACGTCGGCGGGAGCGTGTCGGTCACGCTCTACTAGAAAGGTCGAGGACGATGTCGATGAGCTGGTCCTCCTGGCCGCCGACGAGATGGCGCTGGCCGGCCTCCATGAGCAGGGTGCGCACATCGACGCCGTACCGGCCTGCGGCCGTCTCCGCGTGCCGCAGGAAGCTGGAGTAGACGCCCGCGTAGCCCAGCGTCAGGGTCTCGCGATCGACCCGCACCGGCCGGTCGTGCAGCGGGCGGACCAGGTCCTCGGCGGCGTCCTGCAGGGCGAACAGGGCTTGAGGTCCGCGATGGTGCCGATGCCGGGCAGCAGCAGCGTGGTCAGCCGGGCGTTGGCGACAGCCCCGGCGACGGCCTCGATCCACTCCTCGCTGGTGTTGCTGCCCGCCCCGTAGGCCAGGCTCGTGCCGGCCAGCCCGTCGCCGTGGGCGACCTCGATCGCGTCCACGCCGGCCGCGTCGAGGGCGGCGGCGATCCGCGCGGCCTGCTCGGGCGTGACCCGGTGGCGGGTGGCGTGCATGCCGTCCCGCAGCGTGACGTCCTGAATGAAAAGTCGCCTGCTCATGCTGTCGTCTCCAGGGTGCGTGCCGCTTTTCGCTCATCGCGTTCCTTCCGCGAAGGTCGCGCTGACCTGCCCGACCCCGCTGATGTCGGCCAGGAAAACGTCGCCGGGCCGAACACCGACCATCGGGCCGAGGGCGCCGGAGAGGACCACCTCCCCGGCCCGCAGCGGGTTGCCCCGATCGCGCACGGCGGCGGCCAGCCAGGCGACGGCGGCCAGCGGGTGACCGAGGCACGCCGCCCCGGTCCCGGTTGACACCAAGGCACCACCCTCCCCGACCGCACCGCCTTCCCCGCCCGCACCGACCCTGCGCATCGTCATGGCGCAGTCGGCCAGGTCGAGGTGACCGAGCTCCTGTCTCCGGTCGCCCAGCACGAACAGGCCGGAGGAGCCGTTGTCGGCGATGGTGTCAACGATGTCGATGTCCCAGTCGGCGATCCGGCTGTCCACGATCTCCAGCGCGGCGACGACATACGCGGTGGCGGCGGCGACCTCGGCCGGTCCGATCATCGCGCCGTCCAGGTCGTCCGCCAGCACGAAGGCGATCTCAGCTTCGATCTTTGGCTGCAGGGTGCGAGCGCCGTCGACGGGCGCCTGCGCGGCGCAGGCCATGGTGTCGAGCAGGACCCCGAAGTCGGGCTTCGTCGACGCCGAGCTGGGCCTGCACGGCGGGGTTGGTCAGCCCGATCTTCCGGCCGACGACGCGGGCACCCGCCGCGACCTGATCCGCGACCCACACGGACTGGACGGCGTAGGCGGCGTCGAGGTCCCCGGCGCGCAGCAGGTCGCGGACCGGGGCGCAGGGACGCCGCGTGGCGCGGGCGGTGGTCAGCCGGTCAAGCGCCGTGGCGGCGCCGGCGTCAAGCGTCCTGCTGGCGTTCGTCATGTTCAGCTCACCTCGAAAGTCGTGCCGATGCCCATGCCGGTGATCCATTCGGGCACCGGCTCGTAGCTGGTCCACACCAGGGGCGCGGCCACGGCGGCCAGCCCCACCAGCCAGGTGCGGATCTCGTGCCCGCCCCGGCCTGCGTTCTCTTCCAGGCCCGCGTCGCCCAGCTCGGTGACGGCCGCGAGGTCTCCGTTGGCCAGCTGCTTGAGGAACCAGCCGTCCCATTCGCGGTTGACGTGGGCGTTCGGATCGCCGCCCATCGCGCGGACCGCGGGCTCGCGGGCCGCGGCGAAGGCGCGGACGTCCTTGCGCCCGTGGATGACGGCCATCCGCCGCTCCGCGGCCAGCGAGGAGTCACGGGGATCGTTGGAGGGCAGCCAGTGCGAGAGGCCGCCGCTGGCGATGAGTAGGACCCGGCCGGGGAACGCGGCGTCGCGAATCGCGGCGCCGAGCGCCGCGCCGAGCGCCGCGCAGCGCTCCATGCTCGGCAGCGGCGGCGCGGCGGCGTTGACCACGAGCGGCACCAGCGGGACGCTGTCGCCTCCTACTTCGCCCCCGCCACCACCCCCGCAGACGATGTCGTAGCTCTGCACGACGCCGTGGTCAACGGTCAGCGCGTAGGACAGGGCCACGTCGAATCCGGCGCCGGCCAGGCCGTCCCTGATCGGCCAGGAACCTGCCGCCTGGCTCCGATGCACCCCGCGGCGGAAGCAGCGTGGCGAACGGCGCATGGGACATGGCGACCAGGCCGATGATCTCGCTCATGCCGGGTCCTTGCCGAGGATCAGGAAGTCGTGGTGGGCGCGGAGGAACTCCCCGGGCTTCTCCCACTGCGGCCAGTGGCCCGCGTCCGCGATCACGTGCAGGCAGGCGTCGGGCAGCCAGTCGAGCAGCATCGCCGCCTCGTCGAGGCCGCCGGTGGGGTCGTGCTCGGTCCACAGCAACAGGGTCGGCGCGGCCACCTTGCCGACCCAGGCCGGGTCCCAGGCGAAGTCCTTGCGCACCTGCGAGTCCTGGAGCACGAGCGTGTTGTTGATGGCCCGCAGGAACCCGGGGCGACTGTAGACCGCGCGGCGCAGGTTCACCAGCTCGTCGGTGACCATCTCCTTGTGGTGGAAGAGGAACTCGACCCGGCGGCGGACCGTCTCGTCGCTCGGGTCCTGCACGGCGGCCAGCGTGCTCTCCCGCATCCGGGTCATCACCTCGGGCTTGTTCGCGATGTTGCCGGGGGTGTTCAGCACCAGCCGGTCCGCCCGGTCCGGATGGTGGCGGCCGTCCAGGCGACCACCCAGCCGCCGAGCGATTCGCCCGACAGGTGCGCGCGGTCGATGCCCACCGCGTCCATCAGGCCGATCAGGTGATCGGAGAGCACGTCGATGGTGTAGGGCGTGTCCGGCAGGTCCGACCAGCCGTGCCCGACCATGTCGTAGGCGGTCACGCGGAACTCGGCGGCCAGCCCGGCGATGTTCGCGCGCGTAGGCCTCCAGATGCCCGCCGGTGCCGTGCAGCAGGATCAGGTCGGGTCCCGACCCGGCGAGCAGGACCCGGGTGCGCACGCCGCCGACGTCGATGTGGCGCACCTCGTGATCGACGTCACCGAGTTCGCCCCAGATGCTGAGGTGGCGTTCGCTCATGCTGTGTCCTTCCCGAAGCGTGCCCTTGCTTCCTCCATGGTCGCCAGGCCGGCGCTTTGCCGCCGCCCGATGCCAAGCAGGCCCAGGAGCCGTGAGTTCTCGATGGTCAGGAACTCGACCGAGTGAACGGCGGAGTCGTTGTACTGGCGGTGCCAGGTCCACGGCGGCGTGTAGATGCCGGCCGGACACTGTCGGAGAGCCCGTCGAGGAACTCGGCCAGGGTGAAATCGGGTCCGGATTGCGCCATCAGATCGTCTCCGTTCGTCCGCCGTCGACCGTCAGCACGGTCCCGTTGACGTAGCCCGCGGCGACGGAGGCCAGGAAGGCCACCGGCGCCCCGATCTCCTCGGGAAGCGCGGCCCGGCCGGCCGGGATGGACGCCGTGTCCTCCGCGTCGAGCTCCTCGTAGGTTCTTTCCCGCAACGCGCTGATGGGTGCCTCCTGCGGTCGCAGCTGTTAGGTCGCGGGTCGCGACTGGGTTTAGCATCACCCGTATGGACGCGAGCCAACGATGAGTCCCGCTGAGCGAGACAATGGTTCCGAGGGGATGGGTGGGCTCGACCGGGCGGCGGCGATCCTCGGCGCCTTCGACCCCAGCCATCGCGAGCTGACCCTGGCCGCCCTGGTCGCGCGGTCAGGCATGCCGCGCTCGACCACGCACCGCGTCGCCGACCGGATGATCCGTCTCGGCTGGCTGGACAAGCCGAAGGACCGCTACCGGATCGGGAACCGGCTGTTCGAGGTCTCCAGCCTGGCGCCGATCCGGCACGAGCTGCGCGAGGCCGCCCTGCCGTTCCTGCAGGACCTGCACGCCGCCGCCAAGACCACGGTGCAGCTCGGCGTGCTCGAGGGCTCGCAGGTCCTGGTGGTCGAGCGGATCACCGGGCACCGGCCGATGCCGATGCTGGAGCAGGCGGGCGGCAAGATCCCGGCGCATTGCTCGGCGCTCGGCCGCGCGATCCTCGCCTACAGCGAACCCGCGACGATCGAGGCGATCCTGGCCGGCGGCCTGCCCGCCCGGACGCCCCGCACGCTGACCAGCCCGGTGGCCCTGCTGCGGGAGCTGGCCGCCACACCGGCCCGGGGCTGGGCCGTCGATCGCGAGGAGGGCAACATCGGCATCAGCTGCGTCGCGGCGCCCGTCTTCGGGCCGCTCGGCCAGGTCGCGGCGGCGTTGTCGGTCACCGGGCCCACCGGGCTGGTCCGGGCGGAACGGATCGGGCCGGCCGTGCGGCTCGCGGCGGCGGCGGCGTCACGCGCCTACTCCACCCGCCGCTGATCCCGCGCTGCTGATACCGGAAGTGTCCCAGTGAGCGGGACGGGTATTTGCCTTACACGCTGGACCGCGCCCACGCTGTGGTCTCCGGCACACCGATGATCGCCGGTGGTGACTGAAGGAGGAAACCGTGACACTGGACGGTCGGCACTCGGGACGCCTCGGGAACGACGGCCACCGACGCGTACGACCGTCTGGTCGTGGCCAACGGCGTCTTCTGCGAGCCCGCCATCCCGGCCTTCCCCGGCCGGGAGGAGTTCACGGCGGCCGGCGGCGTGCTGCTCGCGGGTACCGAGCTGCACGACGCCGAGCAGGCCCGGGGCAAGCACGTCCTCGTCGTCGGCTACGGCAAGTCGTCCTGTGACGTCACCGTCCCGGTCAGCCGGGTCGCCGCCAGCACCGACGTCATCGCCCGGCAGCTGCTGTGGAAGGTGCCGCGGAAGATCAACGGCAAGCTCAACTTCAAGATGCTGCTGCTGACGCGGATGGGCGAGGCCCTGTTCCGCTACCGGGTGCTGCGCGGCGTCGAGAAGTTCCTGCACGGCCCCGGAGCCGGCCTGCGCGGGAAGATGATCAACTCCATCGGCTCGGTCTCGGTCAAGCAGTTCGGCCTGGACAAGCTGGATCTCGTGCCCGCAGGCCAGATGGAGGACATCGTCCGCGGCGCCATCGGGCTCGCCACCGAGGGCTTCTTCGACGGAGTCGCCGACGGCACCATCAGCGTGCGCCGCGACCGGACCATCACCCGGCTCTACGCCACCGGCGGCAGCCCGTTCGCGGAGCTAAGCGATGGCACGACGCTCCCGGCCGACCTGGTCGTCTGCTCCACCGGGTTCACCCAGGGCGTGCCGTTCCTCCCCGGCGACCTCGAGCAGCGGCTGCTCGACGAGCGCGGCAACTTCCTGCTCTACCGGCAGGTCCGGCCGGTCGACGCGCCCGGCCTGTACTTCAACGGCTACAACTCCTCGTTCTTCAGCCCGCTGAACGCCGAGATGGCGGCGGTCTGGATCGCGGCCGACCTGGCCGGCGCGGTACCGCTGCCCGACGCCGCGGCCATGCGGCAGGCGGTGACCGAGCAGCTAGCGTTCATGGACGTCGCCACCAACGGCCACCACTGCCGAGGCACCAAGATCATCCCGTTCTCGATGCACAACGTCGATGAGGTCCTCGGCGACCTTGACCTCAACATCAGCGCCGGTGTCCGGGCCTCGCACTGGCTCAACCCGAGTGTTCTCGGGCGGGTTGACAGCGCGGGAAGCACTAACGCGACCCCAGCGACCCCATGCGGGTAGGGTCGGTTGGGAGGAATGGGGCGGGTGGGGACGCTTTGCGCCCGATCACTAGCATGGCGGGATGCCGCACCTGCTTCACCTTGACTCCTCAGCCGACGCCGAGCGCTCCCGCTCCCGGGCCATCACCGCCACCTTCGCCGCCGCATGGCGCGACCACGGCCCAGGCCACACGGTCACCTACCGGGACCTGCACCGCGACCCGCTGCCGCACCTGGCCGACGCGGCGCTGCACTGGCCGCCCCGGCTGCGCCCGGAGGGCGCCGCGCCGCCCGCCGCCGCCGAGGCCCTGCAGCAGGAGCTGCTGGCCGAGCTGACCTCGGCGGACGTCCTGCTCATGGGCGCGCCGCTCTACAACTACTCGCTGCCGTCGAGCCTCAAGGCGTGGATCGATCACATCCACGTCCCCGGGGTCACCGCGCCGTTCGACGTCCCCACCCAGCCCCTGGCGGGGCGGCCGGCCGTGATCGTGAACAGCCAGGGCGCCTCCTACGACGCGCATTCGCCGACCGAAGGCTGGGACCACGCCATCCCGGTGCTTGACCTCATCCTGGGCACCGCGCTCGGCATGACGCTCACCGTCATCACCACCAGCCTGACGCTGGCCGAGACCGTGCCCGCCCTGGCCGATCAGCTCGGCCGCAGCCGCGCCGAGCTGGCACGCGCCCATGAGCGGGCCGCGGAGACCGCCAACCGGCTGGCCGGCCCGGTGTAACTGGCCAGCACCGGGTAACGGGCCAGCACCGGGTAGACGGTACCAGCCGAGTCAGCAGGGGTGCGACGAGGGTCAGCCGCGGGACCGGCAGACGGTGACGGCCGCCGAGAAAACTTCCTCGGAGCCGTCGGCCCTTGTGACCACGAGCACCGGGCTCAGCCCCGTGTCAAGCTGCTCGCGCTCGGCCTCCGTCGGCATCCGCGCGATCACTTGATCCCCTTCGGACAGGTCGACCACCGCAAGCATCGGCACCGCCACCACGAAGGTGCCCTTGCCGGCCCGCGTCACCACCAGGCCCGCGTCACGCAGCTGGTCGACGGCGACGCGCGGCCGTCCCCGGTCCGCTTCCCGATGAGCCCCAGGGCCGGGGATGGCCCCTCAGCTTGACCGGGAGGCGCCTGCACGGGGGCGGCGCTTCCCGGTTAGCTTTTTCTCGGCCAGCTCATCTCGGCCAGATCATCTCGGCCAGATCATCTCGGCTAGCTCTTTCCGCTAGCTCTTTTCTGCTAGCACTTTCTCGGATAGCTCGGCGCGGTACTGGGCGATCGAGGCGGCCGCGTCCAGGGCCTCCCGGTAGGCGTCCGCGGACTCGCCAAGCAGCCCGGACAGCCGCAGCAGGCGGCCCCGGATACCCGGCAGCAGCTGGTAGCGGACGGCCGGCTGCATCGCTCCGCCCTCCCTCAGTTGCGCCGCCTCCATCTCGTCCGCTGATTTCACCGCCGGCGGCTCGGCCACGATGAGCAGGCCGGACTCCGGGCTGTCGGCCACGCCGACGGGCAGAGACTGGCAGGGGATCACCGACGCGAAGGAGTCCAGGCGGGTGAGCTGGCCGTACAGCATGGAGATCTGCCACCAGTCGGTCTCCGCCGCGGTCGCCGCGCTATCGTGACAGGCGGCGATGGCCGCCCGCACCTGGAACGGGCCTGCGCGGCCCCGCCTGCGCCGCGCGGTGGGCGAGGGCGATGCCCTCGGCGATCTCCGCGAGGTCCCAGCGCGACCGGTCCTGGTCGGGCAGCGCGACGAATTCTCGCTCGAGCCCCCGTGCGCCGCGCCGAGCGTGGTGCAGCAGCATGAGAGCGAGCAAGCCCGCCGCCTCGGGATCGCCTGGCATCAGGTCCGCAAGCACCCGGCCAAGCCGCAGCGCCTCGTCCAGCATGGACGGGCGCACCGGCCCGTCGACGCCGAGCCCCTCGCACCCCGCGTTGAACATCAGGTAGAGGACGCGCAGAATGGCCGGAAGCCGTGTGCGCAGGTCCGTGTCGGGCGGCAGGAACGGGGCGCCGACCCGCCGCAGCCTCTGCTTGGCCCGGAACAGCCGCTGCCGCATCGTCCGCTCGGTGACCAGGAACGCGTCCGCGATCTCGGCTGTCGGCAGGCCGGTCAGGGCGGACAGGCTGAGCGCGACCTGGGCCTCGAGGGGCAGCGCGGGGTGCGCGCAAGCGAACATCAACTCGAGGCGGTCATCCGCGATGACGGCGGCCTCCGGCATCGCATCGGGCGGCTCGCGGGCCGTGTCCCGCGCGATCAGCCGGAGCTTCGCCGCCTCCACCACCCCGCGCCTGGCGCGGTCCAGGGCGCGGTTGCGCGCGGTGGTCATGAGCCATGCCATCGGCTTGCCGGGCACGCCGTCGACCGGCCACCGCACCAAGGCCCGCGCGAAGGCGTCCTGGACGCAGTCCTCGGCAAGTTCCCTGTCTCCGGTGAGCCGGGTCAGGGTCACCGCGATGTGATCCCAGGCAACGGCGGCGACGGCCGCGAGCAGATCCGCGACGGATGCCTCGCCGCCCATCACGGGCTATTCGGCCTAGACGCGAGTTCGATGACCTCCTCGAGCTGTGCGCGGTCAACGATGTCGAACCCGCAGATCTGTCCATGAGTGCGGGCGTACGGACCATCCGTGATCGTCACATCTCGGCCCCGAAACTCCAGGGTTGCCTCCATGGCGGGCCGCGGGCCGCCCACCATGAGGATGCCCTGCCGTTCCGCCGACTGGCCGCGGAGCGCAGCCGCGGGTTTCGTTGCTGGCTCAACGCGGTCGTCATGGACTTCCATCTCGACGCGATCGTCATCGACCGGACCCTCGGCGCATATCAGGAGCAGGTACTGCACGATCGCCTCCGTAGCCAACTCGTTCCCTGGTGTCATAAAGAGACCTCAATGAAGCCCCACAGTGACTAGACGATCGGCGACGCGTACCTACTACGCAATCCCAGGAAACAATTTTGATGCTTGACCTGCGCTTCAGCACCACGATGTGCCCGAGCCACCACGGAGACACTGCGTGCCGGTGATGCAATAAGCACGGGACCGTTCGAGGATGATCGATGTTGATCTTTTTCATTCCGATCTCTTGGCTTCCCGGTCATTCGGCTAGCCGCCGATGTACGACATGACGCGCTTAATCCGGGTGTTGTCCTCGAAGCCGTCCATGGAAAGTCCTTGCCGTATCCCGAGTGCTTGCAGCCGCCGTACGGCATCTCCGCGATGAACGGGATGTGGGTGTTGATCCAGACCGAGCCGTTACTTACGTGTGTGTGATGAGGTTCGCAAGGGTAGCCGACCTTGACAAGTGATTCCGTGGATTTGTGGACGTTTGTCTACGAAATCAGTTGACATCTGAGCTGATAACGACAAGCATGAAGGTAACTAGCCTCCTAGCTGCCCCGCAGAGGTAGCAGACCCGCAGAAGGAGACGTGATCGGATGGCCCACGGCCCGCGCGGCGGTCCGGCTGGCACGACCGCGCTCGACGACATCGCCAAGGCGATCATCGAGCAGTTGCAGGCGGACGGACGCCAGTCGTACGCGGCGATCGGCAAGGCGGTCGGGCTCTCCGAGGCCGCCGTCAGGCAGCGGGTGCAGCGGCTGCACGAAGCCGGCGTCATGCAAATCGTCGCCGTCACCGACCCGCTGCGGCTGGGCTTCCGCCGCCAGGCGATGATCGGGCTGCGCTGCGAGGGCGAACTGGAGAAGGTCGCCGACCTTCTCGCCGCGATGGACGAGATCGACTACGTGGTGCTCACGGCGGGCTCGTTCGACCTGCTGCTCGAGGTGGTCTGTGAGGATGACGACCACCTCCTGGAGATCCTCAGCCGCGTGCGCAGCGTGCCGTCTGTCACGTCAACTGAAACCTTTGTCTACCTAAAGCTACGCAAGCAGACCTACACCTGGGGGACACGGTGACCTTCACTCCCGAAGAGCTGCAAGTCGCGGCCAAGAAGCACCTGTGGATGCACTTCACCCGCATGTCGACCTACGGCGACAGCGACATCCCTGTCATCGTGCGCGGCTCCGGCCCGTACGTCTACGACGACAAGGGCAAGCGGTACCTGGACGGGCTGGCCGGGCTGTTCGTGTCGATGGCCGGGCACGGCCGCACCGAACTGGCCGAGGCCGCGTCCAAGCAGGCCTCCGAGCTCGCCTACTTCCCGCTCTGGTCGTACGCGCACCCGGCGGCGGTGGAACTCGCGTCCCGGCTGGCGGCGCTCGCGCCCGGCGACCTGAACCGGGTGTTCTTCACCACCTCCGGTTCCGAGGCCGTCGAGTCGGCCTGGAAGCTGGCCAAGTCCTACTTCAAGCGGGTCGGCCAGCCCGCCAGGTACAAGGTGCTCAGCCGCGAGTACGCCTACCACGGCACCTCGATGGGCGCGCTCGCGGTCACCGGCCTGTCGTCCATCAAGCACGACTTCGAGCCGCTGCCGCCGGGCGGGATCCGCGTGCCGAACACGAACTTCTACCGGGCACCGGAGTTCGTGGCCGACGACGAGACCAAGTTCGGCGTCTGGGCCGCTGACGAGATCGAGCGGGCCATCCTGCGCGAGGACGCCGAGTCCGTCGCGGCGGTGTTCCTCGAGCCGGTGCAGAACTCCGGCGGCTGCTTCACGCCGCCGCCCGGCTACTTCCAGCGCGTGCGCGAGATCTGCGACAAGTACGGCGTGCTGCTGGTGTCGGACGAGGTGATCTGCGCCTTCGGACGGCTCGGCTACTACTTCGGGGCCGAGAAGTACGGCTACCAGCCGGACATCATCACCTTCGCCAAGGGCGTCACCTCCGGCTACTCGCCGCTCGGCGGCATGATCGTGCGCGATGAGTTGATGGAGCCGTTCCTGACCGGCACCGCCACGTTCCTGCACGGCATCACGTTCGCCGGGCACCCGGTGTCGTCCGCGGTGGCGCTGGCCAACCTGGACATCTTCGAGCGTGATGACCTCCTCGGCAACGTGCGGGCCAACGAGGGCGGCTTCCGCGCCACCCTGGACAAGCTGACCGACCTGCCGATCGTCGGCGACATCCGCGGCGCCGGGTACTTCTACGGCATCGAGCTGGTCAAGGACAAGAGCACCAAGCAGACCTTCGACGAGGACGAGTCGGAGCGACTGCTGCGCGGGTTCCTCTCGCACGCGCTGTTCGACGCCGGCCTGGTCTGCCGCGCCGACGACCGCGGCGACCCCGTCATCCAGCTCGCCCCGCCGCTGATCTGCTCCCAGGAGCACTTCGACGAGATCGAGCAGATCCTCCGTTCCGTCCTCACCGAGGCGTGGTCGCGCCTTTAATCCCGCCTCCCATTGCTCGGCGTTTTAGCGTGGGGTTTCCGGCGCTGCTTTCCAGGGCTTTGCCGGCTCTGGAAAGCAGCGTTTCCCCGACGACGCTGCGCAACTAGCCGACTGGGTGCTCAAGCGGGGAGAGATGCTCTAGATCCCCTCTAGACCCTGCGATCAATATTCATCAAGAGCTAGCGGCGCTACCTTCCCGCCCGTCACCGAGCGTTTACCGGCGGACGGCAAAGTCTCTGCATGTCAGAAGATGCGGCGCGCCCCTCGCCTGTCGGGCAACTGCTCGCCGTGCCCACAGCCGGGCCGCGCGCGGCCGCCCCGGTGACGTCCGTCCGGGCCGCGAACCGCGGCCGGCCAGCGGCGGCGGACGGCACGCCGGAGCAGATCCACCTCACCTGGGGCAACGATCCGGCCAGGTCCGTCGTGGTGTCATGGGCATCACCCGGCCAGGCTGAGTCGCCCCGCGTCCGGATCGGGCAACGGGTCATCCCCGCGATTGAGCGCGGCCACCCCAGCGGCCCGCGCGGTGAGGTCAGCTGGACCTACCACGCTCTTGTGGACGGGCTTCGTCCCGGCGGTACCTACGGGTATGCGGTCACCGCAGACAACGACCGCAACGCGACCGACCCATTCAGCGCCACCTTCAGGACCGCGCCGCAGGGGCGCGCGGCCTTCCGCTTCACCAGCTTCGGCGACCTGGCCACGCCGAACGCGCGGCGGGCGAGCTCCGTCGGCCAGTCCGCCTACGCGGTCGGCGCGGTGGAAACCTTCCAACCGCTGTTCCACCTGCTCAACGGGGACCTCGCCGACGGCGACCCGGCCCCGGCGGGGCAGTCGCAAGTGTGGCGGGATTTCGGCAACAACATCCAGGCCTCGGCGGCAAACCGGCCATGGTTGCCGGTACCCGGGGACCACGGGGTCGACTACCTGGCCAGGTACTCGTTGCCGGACAACGGCCTGCCCGAATTCGCGGGTCGGTGGTATGAGTTCCGCATCGGCACCGTGGCGTTCATCTGCCTCAGCGGCGACGATGTTGCTGAGGCCGACGCCCGCGCGTCCGCGACCGACCCGGTAGAGCCCAACACCTCGGGGCGCAAGCGCGGCTACTCGGGCGGCGCGCAGACCCGCTGGCTCGAGGCGACCCTCGCCGCCGCGCGCGGCGACTCCTCGATCGACTGGATCGTCGTCGGATTCCACCGGTGCGCGTGCTCCTCCTCGCCGGCCGGCAGCGAGTCCGACCTCGGCATCAGGCGGGAATGGCTGCCGCTCTTCGACCGGTACGAGGTCGACCTGGTGCTCTGCGGGCACGGCCGTGGCTACGAGCGGTCGTTCCCCATCCGCGGCGTCGATTCCGCCCACACGCTGCGCCCGCACCCGGTGACCACCACCGACAGCGGGGTGTTCGACACCAGCCAGGGCACGGTCCACCTGGTACTCGGCTGCGGCAGCGACGCCAATGTTGAGGACGCAACCGATGTTGGGGATGCGGGGGATGCGGGGGATGCTACGAAGATCGCACCGTGGTCTGCGCGGCGCGACACCGCCACCGGCTACGGCGTCACGGTCTTCGACGTCGACCCCGGCACGGAGGCTGGCGGGCAGACGTCGATTACCGTCCGGTACTACCACGCGGTCGATGCCGACCCGGCCCAGGGCACACCGACCGACGACTACTCGCTGTTCGAGTCGTTCACCGTGGTCAGGCCGAGATCCGACGGTCGCCGCTGGCACCCGAAAGAGCCACCGCCGCCCAGGCGCGCGACCGCTTAGCTTAGGGCCGGCCAGCAGGCGACAGCAGTGGCCGCTGGTGGGCGAAGTTACCGACCGTTCCTCCTGGCTACTCTTTGGGTTTGAATTTTTATGGGTTAGCGTGGAGATCGATCTGGCGGCACGGAAACTTGGGGGCGCGCCATGCACGATGGTGGCGGTGGCGGTGGCGGTGGTCTTACCGGCGGCCATCGCGTCAACCGGGACTCACTGGACCCACAAGGCCCGATGGGCATGCCGAAAATCGTGGGCCGGGTGGCGGACCGCGCACGGCGCGGGCAGCAAGGTTCGGGCACCGTCGCGGCGGGGTTTTTCGTGATGTCGGTTCTCGCGATCATCATCGCGTTCGGGGTCTTCTTCATCGCCGGTGGGCACTGATTGCCGCCGCACTCGTTTGCGCTGGCCCCGGTCGCGTCTTGTACGGTCGATTTCATGGCATTTGATGACGTTGTGGTAGTTGGTGCTGGTGTCGTCGGGCTGACCACCGCTATCTCGCTGGCCGAGGCCGGGGTGCCGACCAGGGTAGTGGCGGCGGAGCCGCCGTCGCGGGTGACCTCGGTGGCGGCGGGAGCGATCTGGGGCCCGGTGACCTGCGGCCCCGCCGACCGGTGCTACGAGTGGTCACGGACGGGCCTGGCGGTGCTCTCCGCCCTGGCGGGCGAGCCGAACGCGGGGGTGCACCCGCTGATCGGGTGCGAGGTGGCGGCGACGGTGGCGTCCCCGCCGCAGTGGATGGACCTGCTGCCGGACGTGCGGATCCTCGGCGCGGACGAGTTGCCCGACCTTTGCGTGGGCGAGCGGGCCGCGTCCGGCTGGTCCTACCGCGCGCCCGCCGTCAACATGCCGGTCTACCTGGAGTACCTGCTCAACCGGTACGCGGGGCTGGGCGGGAGGGTCGACTACGCGCTGGTGGACTCGCTCGCCGCGATTGCCGCGCCGGTCGTGGTGAACTGCACCGGGATCGGCGCGCGAGCCCTGGTCGGGGACGAGTCGCTGGTGCCCATCCGCGGGCAGGTCGTGGTGGCGGAGAACCCGGGCATCGAGGAGTTCTACATCGACCACGGGGCTCTCGGCGATCCGGATTATGTGTACGCATTCCCGCACGACGACGTGATCGTGCTCGGCGGGACGGCGCATCAGGGGGCGTACGACCTGGCGCCGCGCCCGGAGATCTCGGCCCGGATCTTGCGGGACTGCGCGGCGGTGTTCCCGGCGCTGCGCGGGGCGCGGGTGATAATCGAGCGGGTGGGGCTGCGGCCGTACCGGCCCGAGGTCCGACTGGAAGCAGAGACGCTGCCCGGCGGGCGCGTGCTGTGGCATAACTACGGCCACGGCGGCGCGGGCGTGACCCTCTCGTGGGGCTGCGCCCTCGAGATCACCTCGGCGGTGCTCGCGGGCGCCGCGTCGGCGTAGGCTGGTAGCGACTGCATCCCACTGCCGGGACCTCCGCCACGACGGCCAGCACACCCGCCCCGCCACCCCGCGCACGGCCAGACGGCAGCGGAGAGGATCACGCAGATGACAGAGGACAAGCTTTCTGTAGCTCGCGGCCAACTGGGCCAGGAGGCCAGACCGCACCGCTGCCACGAGATATTCCGCACCGAGCGCGGCTGGGAACAGTGCCACCGCGACGAGCACGCCGTGGGCGACCGGCATCACGTGCGGGACCGGTCGTGGGTGACGACAGAGAACTCGCCGCGACTACAGCTCGGCCAGCCGTGCACGGGCACCTGCCGATGGCCGGATCAAGTGCAGCCCTACCGGGGGACGGCAAAGGGCAGGCACTACTGAGCGGGGGGCGAGTGGTGCGCCAGCACCACCGCCCGCGCGCTCCACACCACGGAGTTATCCGCTTACTACTTTCTGACCTGCTGTGGGACGTTGGGGCGGGCCGGGGTGGCCTGTTGGGTGGGCATCGAGTTGCCGGTGGGGAGGGGGTAGGGGATACCGACGTCCGCGGTGCCGGCAAGGGCGTTAAGGACGGCCTCCTCGACGACCGTGAGGTCGGAACCGATCGAGGTGGCGGGCAGGGACGGTACCGCGGTCACTGAGGGCGCGGTGAGGTTGAGCGCGCCGGTGAAGTCGCCGGTGACGGAGCGACGCCAGGCGGACAGGTTCGGAACGGTGACGCCGAACCTGGTCTCGATCAGGCGGAGCGTGGACGTGTGGTCCAGGGTGCCCGAGTACTTGTAGCCGCCCGCGCTGAACGGCGAGATGACCAGGGCCGGGGTGCGGAAGCCGAGGCCGATCGGCCGGCGATGCCGCCGGCGGTCGATGGGAGCGGCGAGGCGGCGAGGTACTCCCCCGCCGTCCCCGCCGGGGCGACAGCTGGCGGCACGTGGTCGAAGAAGCCGCCGTTCTCGTCGTAGTTCACGATGAAAACCGTCTGCGCCCAGACGTCGGGGTTGGAGACGAGGATGTTCAGGATCTGCTTGACCAGGTACTCGCCCCACTCCGGCGGCGCGGCGGGGTGCTCGCACTCGGCGAGCGGCGAGACGATCCAGGAGACGCTCGGCAGCGTGCCTGCTGCGACGTCGGACTTGAAGTCGCCCGGGTAGTTCGGCGTCAGCGCGCGTGCGATCAACTCGATGCCGGTGAGGCTGAACGGGTCCGTGTAGTTCTTGAAGTAGGAGAGCACGCCCAGGCCCAGAATGCCGGTGGGGTCGTTGTAGACCTTCCATCTCACCCCCGCCTCAAGCAGCGCCTCCGGCATCGTCTTCCAGTTCAGCGTGCCGGTCATCGCCACCCGGTCGGAGGCGGTGGTGATCACCGGGCCGCCGGCCACCCCGGCCGGGTCGAGCCACGCGGAGATGGCCATCAGCCGGTTCGGGTCGGTCGGGCCGAGCACCGAGCAGTGGTAGCCGTCGCAGATCGTGAATGCGTCCGCAAGGGCGTAGTAGAAGGGCAGCTCAGAGCGGGTGAAGTAGCCCATGGTGACCGGGCCGTTGGCGTCGCCGTCGGTCGCCAGGTGCGAGGTGATGAACGAGTCGAGCTTGCCGCCGTTCCAGCTGTGGTGCTGGCCGGCCCAGCTGTGGTCGATGTCGTTGGTGTCCGAGCCGTTCTCGGTCGGCGGGTTGTTGAGCAAGTTGAACGGCTGCGTGTAGCCGGCCGCGCTCGGCCCGACGCCCGGCTGGTAACCGTACTGATCGAAGATCGGCGTGCCGTTGGCGTTCTTCAGCGCGCTCGGGTCGGAGAAGCCCCGGACCCCGGAGATCGTGCCGAAGTAGTGGTCGAACGACCGGTTCTCCTGCATGAGGATCACGATGTGCTTGACGTCGCTCAGCGACGCCGCGCCAGTCGCGCTGCTGGCGGTGGTGATCTTGTCGATCAGCCTCGCCTGGTCGTCAGTGAATTTGCCGGCGGAACGGGCCCGGCTTATTGCGGCCGCGCCCATGACGGCGCCCCCGCCGACCATGAAGGAGCGCCTGGTCGTCCCATCCGTTGCTTCGTCATCAGCCATGCACCGAGCGTAATGGCGTCATACGGCCCACGGCTAGCCACGGATTGGCCAGTCGTTGACGCGCGGGTTACCAATCGATACTTGGGTTATTAAGTGCCGTCGCGGAGGTTGGCGGGCGCGCCGACCTGGTAGCTGATGGCGTCGAAGACCGCGGTGCAGCCGTGGCCCATCGGCGACTGGGCGAGGAAGCCTATCCGGGCGCCCGATCCCTCGCCGAGGGAGAAGTAGCGCAGCAGATCCCAATACGCGCCGTCGGCCGAGGCGTGGAATGCCCAGACCCGGCCCGACCTGGTGATCCGCAGCCAGAGCGGGCCACCGTCGGTGGCGAAGGAGTTGCTGTCGTCGGAGATGCCATGGGTGACCACGGTCACCGCGGTCGGGCGGCGCTGCGGGGAGAACTCGTAGCAGAGCTTGGCCCAGCGGCGCTCGGACAGATAAAGCAGCAGGACGCCGGCGTCGAAGACCTCTGCGAACTTCACCGTGACGCGAGCGGCGAACGTGAAGTCCTGGTCGCCGGGGAGACCGGTCAGCCGCCCGGCGTCCGGCCTGGTCGCCTCATTTCCCGCCGGGTCGATGAATAGGTCGGACTTCGGCCCGCTGGTAAGGGTCAGCATCCCGCCCGCGACGACAACTGTGCAGGCAGGGGAACCGGACGACTCAAGAGGAAACGGCAGGCCCGGCAATTTCAAATCGGTCACCCCGCAAGTCTCCCACGAACTAACGACTTGAACCGAATTCGCGCGCGCGACGATCCCGAGATGTTTAGGAGAGATAACTTGGTTCGAATGTGGCCAACGTTGCGAATGGATAGCATTTTACCTCAACCAGGTGGACTACGGGGTCGAGCTCTGCTCCACGGACCGGCGCGCCGGCCACGGCCGGGCCCGGCTAGTGTTTCAGGCATGGATATCGGATTCGGGGCACCGGTGTCCGGGGCGTGGGCGACGCCGCGGAACCAGACGGAGTTTGCACGACGGGCGGAGCGGCTCGGGTACCGGTCACTGTGGACCTTCCAGCGATTGCTCGCGCCGGCCTCGGCGCCGCTCGCGCCGGTGTACCGGTCGGTGCTCGACCCGATGGTCTCGCTCGGGTACCTGGCCTCGGCGACTTCGGCGATCAGGCTCGGCGTCGCGGTGGTCAACCACCCGTTCGCCTCGCCACTGCTGCTCGCCAAGCAGGCGGCCACCGTGGACGTCCTCTCCGGCGGGCGGCTCGACCTGGGGATCGGGAGCGGCTGGCTGCCCGAGGAATTCACCGGGTCGGGCGCGGACATGGCGCGGCGGGGCGCGCGGGCAGAAGAGTACGTCGCCGCGCTGCGGGCGCTGTGGACAACCGATCGCGGGTTCGACGGGTCGTTCTTCCAGATCCCGCCCGGTCGGCAGGACCCGCCCCCGGTGCAGCGGCCGGGGCCGCCGATCCTGCTCGGCGGCATGTCAGAGGCGGCGATGGAGCGGGCCGGGCGGATCGGCGACGGGTGGGTCACCTCGTCGGGCGCGGACCTGGCGAAGATCGCCGAGTGGGCCAAGGTGGTCCAGAACGCCGCCACCGCGGCCGGGCGCGGGCCGGCCCGGATCATCTGCCGCGGCGTCGTCCGGCCGGGCAAGCCGACCGTATCGAAGAAGACGGGCCAGCGGCTACGGCTCTCCGGGTCCTACGAGCAGATCCGCGAGGACGTCAGCTGGCTTGACTCCTGCGGGGTGACCGAGGTGTTCTACGACCTGAACTTCGACCCGCAGGTCGGCGCCCCGAACGCGGACGAGGGCAAGGCCGTGCTCCGCGCCAGCGAGATCCTCGAGGCGCTGGCCCCCGACGTCCGGCTGTGACGCGAACGCCGGTCAAGGTCCGGCCGGCCCGCGCCACCGACTACGCGCACCGATCGCTTAATCTCGACGGTATGGAGAAAGTGGAGCGGACGGACGAGGAGTGGCGGGAGCAGCTCTCCCCGGCCGAATACGAGGTACTGCGGAAGGCCGGAACCGAGCGAGCGTTCACCGGTGAGTACACCGACACCGAGACGGTCGGCGTGTACCGGTGCCGGGCGTGCGGGGCCGAGCTATTCAAGTCCGATACGAAGTTCCATTCGGGATGCGGGTGGCCGTCGTTCTACCAGCCGGTCGAGGGTGACGCCGTCACGTTGATCGAGGACCGGTCGCTCGGCATGCTCCGGGTCGAGGCGAGGTGCGCGGCGTGCGACTCGCACCTCGGGCACGTCTTCACCGGCGAGGGGTACGGCACGCCGACCGACGAGCGGTGGTGCATCAACTCCGTCTCGCTGACGCTCGAGCCGAAGGAGTAGCTCCGCTGTAGCTAATCCGAGCCGCCGCTGTCGTAGCGGCGGTTGCGCTTGATCTGGGCGCGGCGGCGCTTGCCTTCCAGGCGGCGCTCCTTGGCACCCCGGGTCGGCTTGGTGGGGACACGCGGCGGCGGGGGCGGGGCGATCGCCTCGCGCAGCAGCGCGGCGAGCCTGGCCCGGGCGGCGTCGCGGTTCATCAACTGGCTCCGCTCGCCCTCGGCCGCGACTGTTATCACGCCGTCGTCGGTCAGCCGGCTGGCGAGCCTCGCCATGGCGCGGGTGCGTTCCCGCTCCGGCAGGCTCGGCGAGGCGACGATGTCGAACGATAGCTCGACCCGGCTGTCGGTGGTGTTGACCGACTGGCCGCCGGGTCCCGATGAGCGGGAAAAACGCTCGCGCAGTTCCCCAGCCGGGATCACCAGCCAGCTGTTCACGCGCAGATCCTCGGCCATGCCATCAAGGATGGCCGGCCCGACTGCCTTGATTGCGCAGCAACCGGGCACACTCCGGCAAACCGTGATTGCGATCCCTAATCGTGACCCTAGGCCCGAAACCAGCCCGTGCGCGCCGCCGTCCAAGAGGCATGCTGACCGGACCTTCCAGGCACACTCCCCGCCATGCCCGCCGCCCTGTCCCCCGCCGCCGGCCGCTGGCCGTCGCGGCACCGGGCCTGGCCCTCATCACGATCGCGATAGTGGCGGCGCTGGCCGGCTGCTCGAGCAGCAGCGGCAGCGGCGCCGCCGCAAGCGCGGCCGCCGCCGCGCACGGCGCGGCACAGAACGCGGACTCCGCCCCGAACGACGCTCCCACCGCCGCCGCCTCCGCCTCCGCCGCCTCTGCCACCGGCGCCTCTGCCACCGCCGCGAACGGCGCGGTGGACGCGGGCAAGGCAGGTGGCTTTGCGCAGGCCGATTCCGCCTCCCGGCTCGTCCCCGGCGACCAGCAGCTCATCTACACCGCCGAGCTCACCGTGCGCGCGGGTAACGTCGCCGCCGCGCTGTCGCGGGCCACGTCCATCGTGACGGCGGCCGGCGGGTACGTGTCGGCCGAGAACAGCATCGGCGGCCCCGGCCAGCCGGCCGCGGCGGCGAGCGCGACCGTCACGCTCAAGGTCCCCGCCGCCGACTACCAAGCCACCCTGGGCAAGCTGACGGGATCCGGGCTGGGCACCCAGCTCAACCTGAGCCAGCAGGCGCAGGACGTCACCCAGCAGGTCGCCGATGTGGGCAGTCAGGTCGCCTCGGACGAGGCGGCGATCACCCAGCTGCGGGCGCTGCTCAAGGACGCCGGAAACGTCAGCGCTCTGCTCAGCGTCCAGGACCAGATCAACTCCGAGGAGTCCGGCCTGGAGTCGATGCTCGCGCAGCAGCAGGCGCTCAACCACGAGACCGCCTACGCGACGGTGACGCTCACCGTCCTCGGGCCGAAGGCCCCGGCCAAGGCCAAGGCCAAGCGCAAGCCCGCCCCGCCGCCCGGGCTCGCGAGCGGGCTTGGGGGCGGCTGGCGGGCGTTCCGACTGAGCGTCGACTGGCTGCTGGCGATCATCGGGGCGGTCGCGCCGTTCGCCGCCATCGTGGTCGTCATCGGCGGTGGCGTGTGGTGGGCCCGGCGACGGCTCGCGCTTGGCGCGAGCGCAGCCCGCAGGACCGACTAGACCAGCGCCGCGACGAGTTCCGCGACGGGCTTGCGGCGGCCGGTGTAGAACGGGATCTCGACCCGGGTGTGCCGCCGCGCGTCCGCGCCTCTCAGGTGGCGCATCAGGTCGACGATCCGGTACAGCTCGTCGGCCTCGAACGCGAGCATCCACTCGTAGTCGTTCAGCGCGAAGCTGGACACCGTGTTGGCCCGCACGTCCGGGTACTCGCGAGCCATCATGCCGTGCTCGGCGAGCATCCTGCGCCGCTCCCCCTCATCGAGCAGGTACCACTCGTAGTCGCGGACGAAGGGATAGACGCAGACGTAGTTCTTCGGCTCCTCCTCGGCGAGGAACGCCGGGATGTGGCTCTTGTTGAACTCCGCCGGCCGGTGCAGCGCCATGGCGCTCCAGACCGGCGCGGAGGCCCGCCCCAGCTTGGTGCGCCGGAAATTCACGTACATTTCCTGAAGCTCGTCGGAC
Source organism: uncultured Actinomycetota bacterium (assembly GCA_963778435.1). Lineage (GTDB taxonomy): Bacteria > Actinomycetota > Actinomycetes > Streptosporangiales > Streptosporangiaceae > Trebonia. Next base: position 42,114 of record CAVZUX010000023.1, on the reverse strand, counting down.
GTCGGCGCCACCCACCAGAGCATGTAGTCGGCGTCGGCGCGCATCCCCTGCAGGTCATAGCAGCCGCGGGTGACGATGCCCTTGCCCTTGGCCTGGTCGAGCACGTCCGTCAGCTCGACGGCCGTTTCTTCGCGGGTGGCATCGAGCGCATCGGTGTCCTGCACCGTGAACACCGCCCACATCGTGTACCTGATCAGGTCGTTGAGCTCCCGCGCCTTGAGCCGCTGCTTCTCGTCTGCCGTGTCAGTCATAGTTCAAAATCTTAGTGATGAGTAACGAGCGCGTGGCTCCGCCCATCCCGCCCGCCGTCTCTTACCGCGGCCTCAGGCGCCGGCCGGGTAGGATTCGGCGGCGGCCAGCTGGGCGATGATCTGGTCGGCGGCCGAACGGGCGGTGGCGATGCAGGCGGGGATGCCGACGCCATCGTAGGCGGCGCCGGCGACGGCCAGGCCCGGCTGCGCCGCGACGGCGGCCCGGATGCGGGCGACCCGGTCCAGGTGGCCGACGTTGTACTGGGGCAGGCCGCCGCCCCAGCGGGTGACTCGGTGCGCCACCGGGCGCGCCGTTATCCTGATGGCGTCGGCCAGCTCGGCGGCGGCCAGCGCGGCCAGGTCCTGGTCGTCGCGCTGCAGGACCGCGACGTCGCCGCTGCGGCCGACGGAGCAGCGGACGATGTGCACCGGCGATCCGGGCGGCCGCGGCCCTGGCCAGGTGCGGCCACTTGACGGTGGAGAACGTGGCCGCCTTGACGGCGCGGCCGTCCACTGCGGGAACGAGGTAACCGCTGCGCTGCTCGGCGGGGAAATCCTCGGCGCGAAAGGCCAGCGTGATGATGGCCATGGACGCGTAAGGGATCTGCTCGAGCTCCGCCGCCGCCGCGCTGGCGGTCCCCGTCAGCAGCCGGGCCGTCGGCGCGGCCGGGGTGGCGAGGATCACCGCGTCGGCGTCCAGGTACTCCGGGTCGGCCGCGGACCCGATGGTGAGCCGCCAGCCGGCTGCCGTGCGGCGGAGCTCGCGCACCATCGCGTTGACGCGGACGTCCGCCCCGGACGCCTTCGCCACCGCCTCCGGCAGCGAGCCGAGCCCGGTGGTGAGCGTGACGAAGATCGGCGCAGGCTTCTTGCTGTTATCCGGCGCGGAGGCGGCAGGAGCGAGGCCACGGCCTCGGTGAGCGTCGGGTGCTTGGGGGTGGCGGCGGCCAGCGGGGCGAGCGTGGCACGGAAGGAGAGGTCCTCCGAGCGGCCGGCGTAGACGCCGCCGAGGAGCGGGTCGACGAGCCGGTCGACGACCTCGACGCCCAGCCGCGCGCCGATGTACTCGGTGACTGACACGTCCGCCGCGTCGGAAGGCCTCGCCGACTCGGCCCGAGCACGCGCAACGCCCTCGGCGGAGACAACGCCGGTGGCGGCCAGTTCGTCGATGTCGGCAGGAACGCCCATGAACTGCCGACGCGGCAGCGAGCGCATCGCGCCCCGGGTATAGATCGCGGACGACGTGACGCCGGCCGGGACGAGGTCGGCGGCGAGACCCGTCGCTTCAATGAGCGCGATGCCTTCTGGGCGGCGGGCGAGCAGCGCCTCGGCCCCCTCGTCCATGGACACCCCGGCGACGTCGGACGCGGACAGCTTCCCGCCGATCCTCGGCGCTCCCTCGAGAACCGTGACCCGGGCGGGCTCGTCCGCGGTAGAAGGCGGCCGCGCAGCCCGGCGATGCCACCGCCGATGACCACGACGTGCGGCGTGATTCCTGTCGTCATGGTCCCTAAGCCTGCCACAACCGGCCACCTTCGCCAGCCGACGCCGCGGTCACCGCGGCGGGGCGGCAGGCCGCCCGCCGATCCGCTCATCGCGGCAACTTCATCCAAGCAGCGGCGGGACCTCGACGAGCGACCGGACGACGGGGAAGTCCCAGCCGGGAGCTGTCAGACGCACCGCCTGGCCATCGCGGGCGATCTGGATGGGGCGGACGCCGACCGACTCGGCGCCGAGGCAGAACGTCGGCTGGTCGTCGATGAAGACCGCGTCGGCCGCCGCGACGCCGAGGTCCTCCAGGGCCGTGACGTAGATCTCCGGGTACGGTTTCATCGAGCCGACCTCGCAGGACAGCACCACCGCGTCCACCAGCGGGATGACGCCCGAGGTGCTCGAGCAGCGCCGCGCGTGGTGTCCGCGCAGTTGCTCACCAGGGCGATAAGCGTGCCCTGGGCGCGCAGCCAGGACAGGAACGGGACCGTGTCGTCGCACAGCCGGGTATGCGCGTAGTTGAACTCCGCGTCGCGCCGCATCAGGTCCTCGACCAGGCCGTCGGCCGGCTCGATCCCGCAGCGCGCGCAGCGCCCGGTCGAAGGCGGCGGCGGTGCTGAGCCTGCCCCGGTCCCGGTCGTCGCGCGTCTTGGTGAACTCCGCCAGCCAATCCTCGACGTTGATGCCAAGCGGTTCGGCCAGCGCGAGGACCCGCTCCGTGAAGACGGACTTCAGGATCGTGTCGTACACGTCGACGAGAGCGCCCCGCACCACCTCGGTCACGGCTGCCTGAGCCTGGCGCGCAGTTGCTCGACCTCGTCGACGGTGAAACCCTGGTCGGCCAGCCAGGTCGGCAGCCCGCCGTAGCGCGCGTCGAGCTGCTCAAGGAAGGCCCGCATGGTCTCCGCGCGCGCCTCGTGCGCACGGACCGGCCGGGTGCCCACGTCGCCCCCGTACATCTTGGAGCGGCTCAGCCGCTCGACGATCGCCTCGATCCGGTCATTGGTCGCCACGTAGTCCGCCACGATGACCTCGGGCTCGACCCCGGCGATGGTGAGCGCGAGGGCGATGACAACGCCGGTCCTGTCCTTGCCCGCCGCGCAGTGGACAACCGACGCTCCCGGCGCGGCGACAATCGAGCGCAGCGCGCCGACGACCTCCTCCGGCCGGTTCTCCAGGTAGCCGAGGTAGTGCCCGCACATCAGGTCGGCGGGATAACGCTCGCGGTCTTCCTCCTGAGCGGTCAGGAGCAGCGCTGCCGCGACCGTGTCGGAGGCGTCGAGGAACTCCTTGAGCACCGGGTGGTGCGCGTGCTGGACGCCGTCCACCGAGTCGAGCGGCGCGGGCCCCTCGGTCATCAGCTCCCGCGTCGACCGCAGGTCCACGATCGTCGTCACGCCGATCTCGTCGACGAGCCTGACGATGTCCTCTGCGGTCAGCTCTTGCAGGTTCTCCGAGCGCAGCACCCTGCGGTAAACGGTCTCCCCGCCATCGACCGTGGGCAGCCCGCCCACGTCGCGGACATTGACGGCACCCTCTAGTTCGATCCACACCATGTCCTGATTGTCCCATTCGCAGTTTCGTGCCACGCGCGCCGCCGGCAAACCCCAGGTGAACAGTCTCGGGCCGCAAGGACCAAAAGCCAAGATCAAGACCGAGATCAGGGGAACGTGGCTCCTGCTGCAAGCGGAACTTGGGTGGAGCCGAGGTGGACGCCCGTTACGGCGCCGATGCCCGCGAACTCAGGTGGAGAACTAGTTCCTGACTGCGGAGACCTCGTGGACGAAATCGACCAGGCGGGCCAGCATGTCCGGGTTGGTCTCCGGGAGGACGCCGTGGCCCAGGTTGAAGATGTGGCCGGGGAGCGTCCGGCCGCGGTCGAGGATGGCGCGGGCGCGGGGCTCGATCACGTCCCAGGAGGCGAGCAGCACCGAGGGGTCGAGGTTGCCCTGGATCGCCCGGCCCGGGCCGACCCGGCGGGCGCCCTCGTCGACGGGGATCCGCCAGTCGACGCCGACCACGTCCGCGCCAGCCTCGCCCAGCAGGCCAAGCAGTTCGCCGGTGCCGACGCCGAAGTGAATCCTCGGCACCCCGGACTCCGCCAGCGCGGCGAAGATCCGCCTGGTGTGCGGCAGGATCGCGTGCCGGTAGTCCTCGGCCGAGACTGCGCCGACCCAGGAGTCGAACAGCTGCACCGCCGATGCGCCCGCCTCCACCTGCACCTGAAGGAACGCGGTGGCGATGGCGGCCAGCCGCCCCATTAGCGCGTGCCAGAGCTCGGGGTTGCCGTACATGAGCGCCTTGGTCCGGTCGTGGTTCTTCGACGGGCCGCCCTCGATCAGGTAGGACGCCAGCGTGAACGGGCCGCCCGCGAACCCGATCAGCGGCTTGCCGCCGAGCTCGCCGGTCAGCGCTTTCACCGACTCCGTGATGTAGGGGACGTCGTCGGGCACCAGATCGCGCAGTCGCAAAATATCGGACATATCGCGGATAGGGCGGCCGACCACGGGGCCGACGCCGGGCTTGATGTCCACGTCCACGCCCACCGCGCGCAGCGGCACCACGATGTCGCTGAACAGGATCGCCGCGTCCACGTCGTACCGGCGCAGCGGCTGCAGGGTGATCTCGGTGACCAGCTCAGGCCGGGTGCACGAGTCGAGCATGGCGATGCCCGCGCGGAGCCGCTTGTACTCGGGCAGCGACCGGCCGGCCTGGCGCATGAACCAGACCGGGGTGTACGGCACCGGCTCCCCCCGGCATGCGCGAATAAAAGGCGAGCTCGTCTGGGGCTGGTGGGGCTGGTTCACTTGAAGAATCCTCTCATACCCCATCTCGGCGGCAGCTAACCACCCTGGCGACACGCCGGGCGAGATCCGCCGAAATCAGACTCGTGCATGCCAAGATCAGGACGAGTCCCGCATGTAACGCGCGGTGTCAGTTAGCAGTAAGCATAGAGAAGTGTAGGGGGCCATCGCGATGACGCAGCCGCTCGGGAACTGTCCCGGTTGTGGTGCCGACGAGCCGTTCGAGCAGGTGCACTCAGGCGAGTGCCCGGATGTCGGCGGCGACTGCCCGGAGTGGGCCTGCTTGGCCTGTGGCGCCGGTGTCGTCATGGGCACGGTCATCACGCGGCGCGGCAATCACGGGCACGGTCACCGACGCCGAGGTCTCGGCCGGGCAGTCCGTCCGTGCCGCGTAACCGCACCTCAGGGCCGCTTAACCGCCGCCCAGGCACCGGCCGCTGCCGGGCACGACGTACGCTCAGGCCATGAGGTTGGCTGACACGCCCGCGCCGGTGCGGGCAGGCGGGCAGGCGGATGCCGTCCCGGCTGACCAAAATCAATCATCGGACCTCTGCTTCGACGCCGCGGTTGCGGCCTTCGCGGCGGGCCGTGACGCGGTCGCCTCGGCCAGGGACGACCTTGAGCTGGAGGACTGGCCGGCCCCCAGGAAGCTCGCCCCGTACGCCTTCGCGCTGGCCGCCACCGCTTACCGGGACGGCGAGGAGGCGGGCACCGGCAAGCTCGTGCTGCTCTATGACCCGGACGGCCAGGATGGCTGGACCGGGACGTTCCGTATCGTGTGCCATGTGCACGCCGACGTGGAAGAGGAGATGGCGGCCGACCCGCTGCTTGGCGAGGTTGGCTGGTCCTGGCTCACCGATGCCCTTGACCTGCATGCGCCCGGCTACGCCGCGCCCAGCGGGACGGTCACCCGGGTAATCACCGAGGGATACGGGAGCAAGTCGGACGAGCCGTCCGCCACCGGCTTCGAGCTGCGCGCCTCCTGGTGCCCGGCCGCGAGCTCCGGGAGGACGGTGCGGACATCGCGGACGAGCTCAGCGGCGCCGTCGTTGCCTGGTGCGATCTACTCGCGACGGCGGCCGGCCTGCCCGCCCAGGGCACGGTCGCGATTAGCGTCCGTCCGGGCCATCCCCGGGCAGCCGGCTCCAGTGGGCGGCGACGCCGGTGACGGCTGCGAGCGAGCCACCCGAGGAGAAGGCGATCGAGGAGATGACGATCGAGGAGCTCGGGGAGCCCGGGGAGCCCAAGGAGAAGGCGCCCGACGCGGACGCGGACGCGCACGCCGACATGGCGACGGCCGAGGACGAGCCGAAGCGCGAGGTCATTGACCTGCTTGAACCCCGTGAGGGACTGCCGCCGGTGATCGTAACGGCGGCGGAACTCGCCGACGCCATCGAGCGGCTCGCGGCCGGGACCGGCCCGCTGGCGGTGGACGCCGAGCGGGCCTCCGGGTACCGGTACGGGCAGCGGGCCTACCTGGTCCAGCTCCGCCGGGCCGGCGCGGGGACGGTGCTGATCGACCCGATCGGCTGCCCGGACCTGTCCGGCCTTGACGCGGCCATGGCCGACGTCGAGGTCGTGCTGCACGCCGCCTCGCAGGACCTGCCGTGCCTGGCCGAGATCGGCTACCGGCCCCGGGTGCTGTTCGACACCGAGCTGGCGGGGCGGCTGCTCGGCTACCCCCGGGTGGCGCTGGGCACCATGCTCGAAGAGGTGCTCGGCTTCCGGCTGGCCAAGGAGCATTCGGCCGCCGACTGGTCGATACGGCCGCTGCCGACGGAGATGCTCAAGTACGCGGCGCTCGACGTCGAGATACTCATCGAGCTGCGCGACGCGCTTGTCGCCCAGCTCGCCGCCGACGGAAAGACCGAGTGGGCCAGGCAGGAATTCGACACGGCCGCGAACGCTCCCTCGCCGCCGCCGCGGGCCGACCCATGGCGGCGCACCTCGGGCATCCACAAGGTGCGGACCAGGCGGTCCCTCGCGGTCGTGCGCGAGCTCTGGCAGGCGCGGGACGAGATCGCCCGCGAGGCCGACCTCTCGCCGCGCCGGGTGCTGGCCGACCAGGCGATCATCGAGGCGGCCAAGGCGGAGGCGGGCAAGGTGCCGCCGACGGGTCGGCCGCAGCTGGACCGGATCAGCGCATTCCACGCGCGGAACGCCCGCAAGCACTCGGCCCGCTGGCAGGCCGCGGTGCTCCGCGCCCGCGAGCTCGACGATGGCGAGCTGCCCGAGGTGGCCGGTGCCACCACGACGACTGGCCCGCCGCCCGCGCACCGCTGGGCCGAGCGCGACCCGGCCGCGGCGGCCAGGCTCGCCGCCGCCCGGGAAGCGGTCGGCGCGCTCTCGACCGCGCACCGGGTGCCGGTCGAGAACCTGCTCACCCCGGACGCGCTGCGCCGACTGGCCTGGGAACCGCCGGACCCGGCGACCCCGGAGGCGATCGCCGCGACCCTCTCCGGCTACGGCGCCCGCCCCTGGCAGGCGGAGCTCAGCGCCGGCCCGCTCGCCGACGCGTTCGCGGCGGCGGCCGAGACCGGGGCAGAGACCGGATCGGTGGAGTAGCGGCGGTGCTTACGTCGATCGCCCTCGCACTGAGCGGCGGTTCGCAGCCGGTGCTGCCGGGGTTCCTGAACGCCCTCTCCTCGCCGCTTGACCACTACGGCCTCTGGGCGGTCCTGGCGCTTGTGCTGATCGAGGACTTCGGCATCCCGGTGCCGGGCGAGACCGTGCTCATCGCCGCCGCCGTCTTCGCCGGCTCCGGGCGGATGAACGTCTTCGCGGTCGCCATAGTCGGGTTCATCGCCGCCGTGCTCGGCGATAACATCGGGTACGCGATCGGCCGGTTCGGCGGGCGCCAGCTGGTGCTCCGCTGGGGCAAGTACGTGTTCCTGACCCCCGAGCGGCTGGACAGGGCGGAGGCCTTCTTCAACCGGCACGGCGCGAAGATCATCGTGATCGCGCGCTTCATCGAGGGACTCAGGCAGGCCAACGGGATCATCGCGGGCATCGCCAAGATGCACTGGCTCCGCTTCCTCATCTGCAACGCGGTCGGCGCCGCCCTCTGGGTCGGCACCTGGGTAACCGTCGGCTACCTCGCCGGCCAGCACATCACCACGATCTACAACGGCATCACCAAGTACTCCCTGTACGCGGCGATCGCCGCCGTGATCGTGATCGCCGTCTTGATCGCGCTGCGCGTGCGCGGGCACCGCCGCCGCGCGACGTCGGCAGCGACCAGCGGCGACGACTCCGGCGCCGACGCGGCCGCACCCACCGACAAGGCTTAGCCGCCGAGACGGGTCACCAGGCGGCGCGGCACACGGCGAGCTTCTTGCTGTTATCCGGCGTCGTTCGTGCTTGCCGCCAACCTGTCAGACTTGCCGCCAACCTGTCAGATGTTCGGGGGATGCGGTTGGGCAACGGCTCCGCAGCACCCGGCGCAGTCAGGGCGCGCTGAGGTCGTAGCGGTCGGCGGAGATGAGGCGGGGACGGGCGCGGCTCGCTGGTCTCCGGGATGGCGGGGGCTGAAGCGGCGGGGGCAGCGTCGCGAGACTGCCCGCGGCCGAAGGCGAACCATCGACGCCGGGCCGGGGCTGGTGCTGAAGCCGGGACGGATGCGCTCGATGCATCGGTCGGCACTGCGGTCGCCCGGGCGTGGGCTAGGTTCAGTACCCAGAACCCTGAGGTGGGGAGGGCGTCGGCCCAGTCCTTGGGAAGCGCGGCGATGAGGGCCAGCGCCTGGCCGGCCAGCGCGCTGCCTGGGGCCGCGTCGGAGCCAGGCTGGACGATGCCCAGGGCGGCCAGAGCGGCGGCCTGGAGGTCGGGGATGTTCTCCCGGTGGGCGCACAGGATCACCGGCTCGCCCGCGGCGATCGCCTCGCTGGCCAGGGTGGCCATGGACAGGCGAGAATCCGCGTCCGTTCCCGACGGCTGGTGGTGAATGTAGAGGGACGGCTCTTCCTGCAGTTGCACGCCGGAGAGCTCTGCGAACGGGCGAAGGGTCTCCACGCAGCGCGCGGCAGGCGAGGTGATCAGCCGGGCGCGGGGCGCGAAACAGGACAGCATCTCGGCCAGGGCCTTGGCGTCGGCGCGGCCGGAGTCGTCGAGGGGGCGGCGGTCGTCGGCATGCTCCCAGCTCGCCTTGTCCACCGCCTTGGCGTGCCGCAGCAGGATCACCGGGACGGTCTGTGCGGGGAGCCGGGCGAAGTCGGCCAGCACCCCGTGATCGTGGGCGTAACTGACGTGCTCGACCGCGTGCGCGGCGTCCACCCACTTGACCTCGTCCACCTCGTCGTTGGGGACCGCGCGGTCGTCGAGCGAGGCCACCCGCGCCGCCCAGTAGTGCACGCGCTTCGGGCGCCCGCCGACCTGGTAGCGGACCGAGATGAGGCGGCGGCCGAGGGCGAGCCGGGCGCCGCCCTCTTCGAGCACCTCGCGGACGGCGGTGACCGGAAGCAACTCGCCGGGCTCGATCTTGCCCTTGGGCAGCGACCAGTCGTCGTACCGCTTCCGGTGCACGAGCAGGATCTCCGGCTTGCCGTCGGGGCCCGGCCGCCAGGCGACCCCGCCGGCCGCCTTGATCAGCTTCGACCCGGGCTTGCTGTCAGCCATCATCCGAGAGACGTCCTCGGCTCTTATCCATGATCAGGCTCTCCTGCACGTCGTAGAGCGGCGCCCCGGCCTCGTCGCGTGCATGCCTGGTCCAGTTGCCGTCGCGGTCGAGCCACCAGGAGGACGTGCCGTCATCCATGCCCAGCGCGATCAGCTGACGGAGTTTAGTGCAGTGCGCCGGGTCGCTCACCCTGACCAGGGACTCCACCCGGCGGTCGAGGTTCCGGTGCATCACGTCCGCGCTGCCCAGCCAGATCTCGTCGCCGGCCGGGAGGTCCTCGCCCGAGGTCGGCCCCGGGCCGGAGTCGCCGGCGCCGAAGGCGTAGATCCGCGAGTGCTCGAGGAACCGGCCGAGGACGCTCCGCACGCGCACGGTCTCGGACAGGCCGGGCACGCCCGGCCTGAGCGCGCACATGCCGCGAACCCAGACGTCGACTGGCACCCCGGCCTGCGAGGCGCGGTAGAGCGCGTCGATCACCATCTCGTCCACGAGCGCGTTGCACTTGAACGAGATCCTCGCGGGCTTGCCCGCGAGGGCCCGGTCCGCCTGGTGGTCGATCCGCGCCAAGATCCCGGCCCGAAGCGCCTCCGGCGCGACCAGCAGGCGACGGTAGCCGCTCTGCCTGCTGTACCCGGTGAGGTGGTTGAACAGGTCGGTGACGTCCTCCCCGACCGTTGTGTCCGAAGTGAGCAGGCCGAAGTCCTCATACAGCCGGGCCGTCGTCGGGTGGTAGTTGCCGGTGCCGATGTGGCAGTAGCGCCGCAGGGTGCCGTCGGACGCCTGACGGACGATGAGCATGAGCTTGGCGTGCGTCTTCATGCCGACGAAGCCGTAGACCACGTGGCAGCCGGCCTCCTCGAGCTTGCGCGCCCAGGTGATGTTGGCCCGCTCGTCGAACCGCGCCTTGATCTCCACCACCACGACGACCTGCTTGCCCGCCTCGGCCGCGTCGATCAGCGCGTCCACGATCGGCGACTCGCCGCTCGTGCGGTAAAGAGTCTGCTTGATCGCCAGCACCCGAGGGTCGGCGGCGGCCTCCTCGACCAGCCGCTGCACGGTCGTGGTGAACGAATCGTAGGGGTGGTGCACGAGCATGTCCCGCTCGTCGAGGGTGTCGAAGATAGAGGTATCGGTGGGCACAGCCTTGGGATTAGGAACGAACGGCGGGTATCTCAGCTCACCGATCGGCAGATCCGCGATCTCGTTGAGGCCCGTCAGGTCAAGCGGTCCCGGCAACCGGTAGACGGCGTTCTCATCGACGGACAGCTCCCGGGCCAGCCGCCGGAGCACGTCCTGCGACATGTCCTGCTCAACCTCGAGCCGGACGGCCGGCTCGAAGCGGCGCTTGACCAGCTCGCGCTCCATCGCCTGGAGCAGGTTCTCGGTGACGTCCTCGTCCACCTCAAGCTCGCGGACCCGGGTGATGCGGAACACGTAGCGCTCGACGATGTCCATCCCGCCGAAGAGCTGGTCCAGGTGGGCCGCGATCACGTCCTCGATCGGCACGTAGCGGTACTGGCCGACGTTGACGAAGCGGGGTAGCGACGGCGGCACCTTGACCCGGGCGAACAGGGAGGTGCCCGTCCTCGGGTCGACCAGGGTGACCGCGAGGTTGAGCGAGAGCCCGGAGATGAAAGGGAACGGGTGCGCCGGGTCCACCACCAGCGGCGTGAGCACCGGGTAAACGCTCTTCCTGAACAGCTCGGTCAGGTCGGCGCGCTCGTCGCCGGTCAGCTCCTTCCAGCGCAGGATCTCGATGCCGCGGCTGGTGAGGGCCGGCTTGACCTGGTCGGCGAAGACGCCCGCGTGCCTGCTCTCCAGCAGGCCAGCCTGGGTGAGGGTCTTCTCAAGCAGCTGGCCCGGGGTGCGGCCGTCGATGCCGGCCACGGGGAAGCCCGCCGCCATCCTGCGCATCAGCCCGGCGACCCGGACCATGAAGAACTCGTCCAGGTTGGAAGCGAAGATGGCGAGGAAGCGGACGCGTTCAAGGAGCGGGATCTGGTCATCCTCGGCCAGCTCAAGGACGCGCTGGTTGAACCGGACCCAACTCTGCTCTCGGTCGAGGTAACGGTCGGCGGGCAGATCGGGACTCAAGTTCCCCACTCCCGGTCCAGGTAGCGATCAGGGGGCAGCTCGTGGCTCATAGTCCCCATTGTCCCCGAGCCGGCCTGCCCCGAAAACGGATCCCGGGGGGGGCGCGCGGTGCGTATGATCATCAGCAAGGAGCCAGCGTCAGTTCGATCACGTAACTTCGGACCATCTGGCTACGTCATGTAACGGAGTTGCCTATAATTCCTACATGATAAGTAGCCATGATAGTGACGTGCTTGTTCCACGGCCGGCGGACGCGTCAATCGCGATCGCGGCACCAGGCGCGGGTCAAGGTTTCTGGGCGGGCGGGCCGTCGGCGGTGGCGGCCGATGACGGCTTCTACCTCGCCTACCGGCTGCGCCGGCCGATCGGCAGCGGCCGGGGCTACGCGGTGGCGATCGCGTACTCGGCTGACGGCGCGGCCTTTGGCGATCCGATCGCGGTGATCACCAAGGAAGAGATGGACACCGAGTCGCTTGAGCGCCCGGAGTTGGTCCAGCTCCCCGACGGCCGCTGGCGGCTCTACCTGAGTTGCGCCACCACCGGGACCAAGCACTGGCGGGTTGAGGCGACCGATGCCGCGCACCCGGCCGAGTTCGACGTGAGCCAGCGCAAGCTCGTCCTCCCCGGCGACCAGCGCAAGCGGGCGATCAAGGACCCGGTGATCTGCCACCACGACGGCCGGTGGCACATGTGGGCGACCATCCACCCGCTGGCCGACCCGGCTGAGACCGACCAGATGACCACCGAGTACGCGACCAGCCCGGACGGGCTCGACTGGACCTGGCAGGGCACCGCGCTCTCCGGTCGGCCGGGCGAGTGGGACTCCCGGGGCACCAGGGTCGCCGCCGTCAGGTTCGGCGGGGACGCGGTCACGGCGTACTACGACGGGCGGGCCAGCGCAGCGGAGAACTATGAGGAGCGGACCGGCGTCGCGCTCGGCACCGACCCCGCCGCCCTGATCGCCGTCTCGCTGCCCGGAGCCGGCCCGGTCGCCTCCTCGCCCTGGTCCGGCGGCGGCCTCCGCTACCTCGACCTGGTCGACCTGCCGGACGGGCGCACCCGGCTGTACTACGAGCTGACCCAGCCGGACGGCTCGCACGCCCTGGTCACCGAGCTCCGCTGACTTACCCCGGTGGCCTATCCCTATACAACCCGTTCTTGGCCTGGCCCTTGCCGACCGGGCGGGCGCCGACTAGGCCGCCGGAGCGGCCGCGGGGAGCGAACCAGTCGCTGAAATCCTCGCCAACGACGCCCTCAAGCAGCTTGACGTCGTCGGCGAACGCCGGCAGCAGCGCCTGCCGCTGCTCCCAGCCGAGCGGCTGCCGCTCGCGCGCGCCGCGCTGCAGGAAGCGCTCCAGCCGGTGCGTCGCCGCAGTCGCCATGGACCCGGGGAGCAGCCGGCAGGCCGCGTCGCTCGCCCGCATGCCGAGCGAGACGGCGCGGTGGGCGAGCGTGCGCTCCGGGTGCGCGGTGACGTTCTCCCGCGGTATCTCGGTAAGCAGACCGGTCTCGACGCCGAGGAACGCGATGATCTTGTCGAGCGTGGCCGCCGGCTCGTCGATCAGCAACCGGTACCGGAGAACAAGCACCTGCTCGCTTGGGAACAAGGAGAACGTGTGCGCAAGCTGCTCGCCGTACCTGCCCAGCCCCTTGTAGTGCCAGAATGACGCCCAGCCGGCCGCGATCCGCTGCTCCTCTTCGGCGCAGGCACGGACGAAGTCGCCGATCGGCTCAAGGCCGGCCGACCACAGGTGCGTCCAGTTGGAGTGCGCGCGCTCGACCGGGTCGCGCAAGATCACGATCAGCTTCACGTCCGGGATCGCCTTGGCGATCCGCGTCATCGCCGCCGGGTCGTAGAGGTACAGGGGCGTGGACTCGCCGCGGAGCGTCCCGGTCGGCGCGGCGTCGAAAAGCGCCTCGTACCGGTCGCGCTGCCAGATGTGCTCGCGGTAGGTGAGCGCGTCGCCCGGGCCGCCCTTGGTGGGCGGCGGGCCGTCGGAGAGGAAGAACTTCGGTTCCTTGACGGGCGACATGCACAGGCCCGGATGCCGGGAGAGCGCGGCATGCAGCGCCGTCGTCCCGGCCTTGGGGACCCCGGCCACCAGGAAGTCCGGCAGCGCCATCGTGCCTCCTCTGCCTCTGACGCGAACGGGCAGCATTTACTACTTTTTTGGTGATATTAATCAGCATCTTAAGGCAGGGTCAAGCTGCCCGCCCCCGCCACCCATCACCGGCTGAGGCAACCACGCTTAACCGGGCTGACCAGGCTCGGGGGCGTGCCGGGCGACCTGGGCGAGCTGAATGAGCTCAAGGAGCGCGTCGCACCAGCGTTCGTCGGCCGGCCGGGCGTCGAACCGGCCGAGGCACTCGTTGGCCGCGTCGAGCACGGCGGTGAAGATGGCGTTGTCGAGCGCGAACTGAGCGTCGTCGACGTCCGGCTGCTCGGCGGCCTCGTCTGTTTCTCCAATCTCGCCGGACCCGCCCGCGCCGACCCCGCCCGAGCCGGCCTTGCCCGCGCCGGCCTTGCCCGCGCCGGGCCCGCCCGCGCCGACCTTGCCGGCCGGGTCGCTGGTCAGCGCCGCGCGGTGCCGGTCGAGGATATCCGCCGCGCGTCGCGCCATCTCCAGCCCTAGGATTTCGGCCAGCAGCGTGTGCTGCATGCCGGGAGCGCCGCCCCAGTCCCGCATGTCAAATCCCCTCCGCCGAGTCGCGGTGCCGCGCCATCCGACTCCGCTCTGTTACTACATAATGCCGAGGGGTGATGACATTCTTCCTGATCGTGCCACCGAACCGCAAGATCGTAAGCTGAACGTAAGCAAACAGCTTGCAAATTGGGGAACGTCAGCTTTTGACGCTCCTACTGTCCGCGATCAGCTGCGCGAGCGACTGCCCGTTGATGGTGGTGCCGTTCTTGGCTATCCAGTCCTCCGTGATCAGGCCGATCGCCTGCCCGATGTTGGTCTCCGCCCAGGACTGGTTGATCTTCTGCTCGACGCCCCAGGTGATGACCGTCTCGTCGTCGGCGACGCCCGGCACGCCGAAGGCGCTGTACTGGAGCACCACGCAGTGGTCGATGCCGTAGGGGCCGACGTTCGCGCCGACCGTGGGGAGCGTCCACGGCTGCCCCTTGCTGAACTGCGCCTCGGCGCTGTCGCCGACGGACACGCCGAGGTAGACGCCGCCGAACGTGTTGGCGACCTGCTTGAGGAGCTCCAGGTTGGTGTAGTCGCCGACGGCGAAGTACCCGGCGAGCTTGTGGACCTTGCCGGTGGCGTCGGCCAGCCCCGTGTTGACCATGTACTCCGCCACGACCTGCAGTTGGCAGCCGGTGTCGGTCGCGGGGACGCCGAGCTGGTAGCCGCTAATCGCTGAGTACATGTCGAGGATCGCGGTGTCGGTGAACGTCACGCCGCCGGGGTCGTCGCCGCTGAACGCGGTGACCGCGGCGAGGAAGTGGGCGATACCCGCGCAGGTGCAGTCCCCGACCCCGGTCGAGGCGATGACGGCCGGGGCGGCAGGGTCCGGGCCGTTTGCGTACATCGGCCACGCCTTGACCTTCGACTCGCGGTCGATGATGCCCGGCGCGGCCGGCAGGCCTCCTGCCACCGCGCTGACGTCGATGTAGTCCTCGAGCTTGGGGATGACGACTCGCGGGTCAGCGGGAAGTGCGCCCTTTTTGCCTGACACGGCCACAGCTTGCCTCCGCAGGTAGGTGAGCTCGCTCCGGGTGCGAGCTCCGCTACTGATTGTGCCGGGCCGCGGACCAGACGGCGTCGCGATTATGGAGTTTTACCCGCTCGCCTCGGCCCAGGGAGCGGGCCAGCTCCTCTTCGGCGGCGGAGATGCGGAGCCAGGCGGTGTAGGAGACCGGGTCGATGCCCCGGGCGGCGAGCAGCTCGGCCAGCGCCCAGCCCTCGGCTGTGTCGTCGGGGGCCTGAGAGTCGTCGAGGGCCTGGGGGTCGTCGAGGGCCTGGGGGTCGTCGGGAGTCTGCTCATCACGAGTTGGAAGCCGAAGGAGCCCTGGGCGGGGCAGCTGGGTCTCGCCCGGGACCGGCCCGCCCGCCAGGTCCGCGAGCAGCGCCTGGACGGTCTCCGCGGCGTCGGCCTTGTTGGTGCCGATGACGCCGGTGGGGCCGCGCTTCAGCCAGCCGGCCACGTACTCGCCCGGCAGCGGCTTGCCCGTCTCCGACAGCACGCGGCCGACGGCGTTCGGGACGGTGCAGGCGCCGCCGTCGAACGGGACGCCAGGCAGCGGCACCGACTGGTAGCCGACGCTGCGCAGGACCATTTGCGCGTCGATGGTCTCGAACTCGCCGGTGGGTTCGAATACCCCGCTCGCGGAGAGCCTGGTGCGTTCCAGGCGGAGACCACCGACCGTTCCTGCCGCCGATTTCTCGATTTCCACCGGGCGCAGCCAGAAGCGGAGCCGCAGCTGCCGTGCGGCCCCCGCCACCGCCCCCGAAGCACTGCCCCAGCCCGCCATCGCGACCAGGTTGCCGCGGACGCGGCGGTCGACGGCGGCGAGCTCGGCCGACTCCCCCGACAGGTCGAAGCCGCCGGTCAGCGCGAGCTCCTGCGGCGCGGCGGTCACCGAGACGCCGGGCAGCTGGCCGAGCTCGCGGAGCTCCTTGGTGGTGAATTTGGCCTGCGCAGGGCCGCGGCGCCCGATCACGTGCACCTCGCGGACCCGCGACGCGCGCAGGGCGTCCATGACCGGCTCGGGGATGTCGGTCGCCTCGAGCTCGGCCGGGTCCCGGACGAGGATGCGGGCCACGTCGATCGCGACGTTGCCGACGCCGATCACCGCGACCGACTCGGCGTCGAGCGTGAACGCGGCCGGGTCGACGTCGGGATGGCCGCAGTACCAGTTGACGAAGTCGGTCGCCGCGTAGCTGCCGGGCAGGTCCTCCCCGTCGATGCCGAGGCGGCGGTCCCGCATCGCGCCGGTCGCGTACACCACGGCGTCATAGGCCGCGAGCAGTTCCTCGCGGGTGAAGTCGACGCCGAGGGCCACCCCGCCGACGAAGGTGACGTCCGGGGACTCGAGGACGCGGCGCAGGTAGTTCGCGACCGACTTGATCGACTTATGGTCGGGGGCGACGCCGTAGCGGACCAGGCCGTACGGTGTCGGCAGCCGGTCGAGCACGTCCACCCGCACCCGGACAGGGACGGGCAGCAGCGCCGCCTGCTTGATCAGGGCCTCGGCAGTGTAAAGTCCGGCCGGACCGGATCCGACCACAGCAACTCGCAGCATAATGGCAAAGTTACTCGGAGCGGCCTGCTGGCGTCGATAACTCTTCCGTCACAGGCGTGTCTGCGGGCACAGGATTGTCAGTAGACACAGGATTGTCAGTAGACACAGGATTGTCAGTAGACACAGGGTTGTCAGTAGACACAGTCTGAGCTTGCGGCGGCTGCGCCGTCGGGGTGCGGCGGGCGACCGCCTCGGTGAGCCGGCGCGCGAGGTGCTGCGGGGTGAGCCCGGCCGTCTCAAGGATCTGCTCACGCGCGGCGTGCGCGAGGAACTCCTGGTCGAGCCCGTAGGTCTTCACCGGGGTGTCCACGTCGGCGTCGCGCAGCAGCCGCGCGACCGCGTCGCCGAAGCCGCCGACCCGGCCGTTGTCCTCGACCACCGCGACCAGGCGGTGCGCGGCGGCGGCGGCGGCGACCGCCGGGTCGACCGGCTTGACCCAGCGCGGGTCGACGACGGTCACGCCGATGCCGTGGTCGTTCAGCCGCTTGGCGACCTCGACGCAGGTGACGGCCATCGGGCCGGCCCCGAGCAGCAGCACGTCCTGGCCGTTGTCCCCGCCCGGGACGGCGAGCACGTCCATTCCGCCGAGCTTGCCGACCGCCTCGATCTCGGCGCCGACGCTGCCCTTGGGATAGCGGACCACGGTGGGCCGGTCGCTGACGGCGACGGCCTCGTTGAGCAGCTCGGCGACCCGGCTGCCGTCCCGCGGCGCTGCCACCCGCAGCCCGGGAACAACCTGGAGGATCGAGCCGTCCCACATGCCGTTGTGGCTGGCGCCGTCGAGGCCGGTGACGCCGGCCCGGTCCAGGGTCACGGTGACCGGCAGCCGGTGCAGCGCCACGTCCATCAGCAGCTGGTCGAACGCCCGGTTGAGGAACGTCGCGTACACCGAGACCACCGGGTGCAGGCCCGCCATCGCCAGGCCGGCCGCCATCGTCATCGCGTGCTGCTCGGCGATGCCGACGTCGTAGACGCGGTCCGGGTAGGCGGCCTGGAACGGGGCCAGGCCCACCGGGTGAAGCATCGCGGCGGTGATCGCGACCACGTCGGGACGGCGGGCGCCGATCATGACCATCTCGTCGGCGAACACGTCGGTCCAGGCGCGCTTGGGCGCGGCCGGCGCCGCAGTCGATCCCCCCGCCCCGGCCCGCCCTGTGCCGGCCGAGGCGGGGGGACGACCGGCGCGGCCGGGACCTGGTGGAGGCAGTCCTCCTCGTTCTGCTCGGCGAGGGCGTAGCCGAACCCCTTGCGGGTGATCGCGTGCACCAGCACCGGCTTCCCGTACTCGGCGGCCCGGCGCAGCGCCTGCTCCATCACCTGCTCGTCGTGGCCGTCGATCGGGCCGATGTACTTGATGCCCAGGTCCTCGAAGAGCACCTGCGGCTGGAGGAAGTCCTTCAGGCCCTTCTTCGCGCCGTGCAGCGCGCCGAAGAGCGGGTTGCCGACGACCGGGGCGCTGGTGACCGTGGTCTTGATCAGGTCGAGCACCTGCTCGTAGCGCTGGCTGACCCGGATCGTGGACAGGTGGCTGGCCAGGCCGCCGATCGTCGGCTGGTAGGAGCGGCCGTTGTCGTTGACAACGATGACCAGCCGTGAGTCGCGGGCGACGGCGATGTTGTTCAGCGCCTCCCAGGCCATACCGCCGGTCAGCGCGCCGTCGCCGATCACCGCGACGACGGTGCGGTCGTGCTCGCCGCGCAGCCGGTAGGCCTTGGCCATACCGTCGGCGTAGGACAGCGAGGTGGACGCGTGGCTGTTCTCCACCAGGTCGTGCTCAGACTCGGCGCGGCTCGGGTAGCCCGACAGGCCGCCGGCCTGCCTGAGCGTGTGGAACTGGGCGAACCGGCCGGTCAGCAGCTTGTGCACGTAGGACTGGTGGCCGGTGTCGAAGATCACCTTGTCCTTGGGCGAGTCGAAGACCCGGTGCAGCGCGATGGTCAGCTCCACCACGCCGAGGTTCGGGCCCAGGTGACCGCTGGTGCGCGTCACGGTCTCCACCAGGACATCGCGGATCTCGCTGGCCAGGATGGAAAGCTGCTCCTGGGTGAGCCCCTTAAGGTCCTGCGGGCCGTTGATGTGCTCAAGGTAGGTCACGGCAGGCTCCTCTTGACGCGGCTTTCCAGCTGGATTACCCGATACTAGTGGCGCGCAGTCAGGTCGGTCTTATCCGCGCAGTGAGATAACCGACACGCGTGTCGGTTAACGCGGCTTACGGGATGAGCAGAAGCTTGCCTGTGGTGCGGCGGGCGGCCAGGTCCTCGTGCGCTTGCGGGGCGTGCGCCAGCGAGTATTCGACCCCGACGCGGACGTTCAGCTCGCCGCGCGCGACCGCGCTGAGCACGTCGGTGGCGCGCCAGAGCAGTTCATCCCGGTCTGCGACGTAATGCGCCAGGGTGGGGCGGGTCAGGAAGAGCGAGCCGCCGCTGTTCAGCCGCTGCGGGTCGAACGGCGGGACCTGGCCGCTCGACCCGCCGAACAGCGCCATCATGCCGCGCGGGCGGAGCGCGGCCAGTCCCGCGTCGAAGGTGGCCTTGCCCACGCCGTCGAAGACGACGTCGGCGCCGCGGCCGTCGGTGACCCGGTCGACGGTGGCGCCGAACTCGTCGTAGCCGACCACGTAGTCGGCCCCGGCCTGCTCGGCCAGCGTGGCCTTGGGGGCGCTGGACGTGGTGGCGATCACGGTGCCGCCGAGGGACTTGATCATCTGAGTGAGGAGCAGTCCGACCCCGCCCGCGGCCGCGTGCACCACGGCCACCGTCCCCTGCTTGACCGCGAAGGTGGAGCGGCACAGGTAGTGCGCGGTCATGCCCTGAAGCATGACGGCGGCGGCGGCCATCAGGTCGGTGCCGTCCGGCACCGGGACGACCAGGGCGGCGTCGACCACGACCCGCTCGGCGTAGCTGCCCCGGGCGTCGTGCCACGCCACCCGGTCGCCCACCGCGACGCCGGTGACGCCGTCGCCCACGGCGACGACGACGCCGGCCCCTTCGCTGCCAGGAACGTAGGGCAGCGGCTGGTGGTACACGCCCGAGCGCCGGTAGATGTCGATGAAGTTGACCCCGGCCGCCGCGGCCTCGACGACGACCTCCCCCGGGCCGGGCTCCGGGTCCGGGTGCTCGGCGGCCACCAGCACCTCAGGCCCGCCGATCTCGGTGACTACTATCGCCCGCATGACATCATGCCCTTCGCCTTGGCTGGTCTGGACTTAACTATCAGGCTTGTGCGCAGGTGCCCGGTCCAACGGAGCTGTCACGGTGAAACACGCTCCCGTTCCAAAGATTAAAGACTTTGATCCTGAACGGGAGCGTGGTTGCCCTTCTCCGGCAACGGTTCCTTGGCCTCGCCGGCGGCAGGGACGGGCTGGGGTTCCTGAGGGTGAGCATCGGCGCTTGCCAAGATCTCGGATAACTTCGTGGCGCGTTGCCACCAGCGTCGCCGCCGAGCCTGCGCGTTCGCGGCCAGCTGTTCCAGGCGTGCGGCTTGCTCGTGGTCGCCGGCAGCACGCTTGGCCGACGCTGCCTCCCGCCAGCACATGGCTGCCCAATCGGGCTGCTTCATTTCCTGGTAGGCGCGGGCGAGGTTAGTCAAGATCGCGCCCTCGCCGTGCCGGTCACCCGCCTCTCGGAAGATCGCCAACGCCTGCTGGTAGCTCCCGATGGCGTCCTCGAACCGTCGCAGTTCCCCGTAGGTGACAGCGAGGTTGCTCAGGGTCTGGCCCTCGCCATACCGGTCTCCGGCCTCCCGCCGTATCTCCAGTGTCTGCTGGTAGCTGGTGATGGCGTCCTCGAACTGCCGCACGTCATCGTAGGCAACACCGAGGTTGTTCAAGGTCAGGCCCTCCTCGTGCCGGTCTCCGACCTCGCGGAAGATCACCAGCGCCTGCTGATAGCTGGTGATGGCCTCCGCTGGCCGCCGCAGCTCCGCATAGGCGTTACCAAGGTTGTTCAGGGTCTGGCCCTCGCCATACCGGTCACCGACCTCCCGCCTTATCGCCAGCCCCTGCTGGTAGCTGGTGATGGCCTCCACGAACCTCCGCAGCTCCCGGTAGGCGCTGCCGAGGTTGGACAGGGTCTGGCCCTCGCCGTGCCGGTCACCGGCGTCGCGGAAGATGACCAGCGCCTCCTGGTAGCCGACGATGGCCTCGTCGAACCTCCGCAGCTCCCGGTAGGCGATGCCGAGATTATTCAGCGCCAAGCCTTCGCCATGCCGGTCACCGATTTCGCGGAAGATCACCAGCGCCTGGTCGTAGCTGGCAATAGCCTCCTCGAACCTCCGCAGCTCCTGGTTGGCGATGCCGAGATTGCTCAGCGCCAAGCCCTCGGCATCGCGGTCATCGAGTGCCCGGAAGATGACCAGCGCCTGCTGGTAGCTGGTAATGGCCTCCTGGAACCGGCGCAGCTCCCGGTAGGCTTCGCCGAGGTTGCTCAGCGCCCGGCCCTCGGCGCGAGTTTCCCCGGCGCGCCGCGCGGCGGCCAGCGCGGCTTCCCGGACGGTGATCAGGTCATCGAGGTAGCGCAAGATCGTGAGCGAGCGTCCCGTGCTCGCGCTGAGCCGGCGTATCTCCTCGTCCCAGCCGCGCTGTATGGCAAGGCCGAGAGCGGCTAGCAAGCTGGGCCGTTCGGCCTGAAATACCGCTAGCGCCTGCCGCATCGAGGAAAGCGGCTTGCCGTCCTGTTCCGCCGCCGAGCGCAGCTCCGGGTCGACGCAGGAATCCAGGAAGGCGGCCAGGTTTTCGTAATGTCGCACGAGGCGGGTCTCGGCGGCATTCCGGTCGTCGATGGTGTCGGCCTGCTGGCAGGTGTCGCGGGCGAACAGGCGCAGCAGGTCGTGCAACGCGAACCGGCCCACCGTGTCCTCGGCGATTAGGTGCGCCTCGGCCAGCCGTCCCAGGGCCGGCTCCGCAACATCCTCGTCGGTCCCGGCCAGTGCCGCCGCGGCGGTGGCGGTGAAGTCCGGGCCGGGGTGCAGGCCCAACATCCGAAACAGCCGTGCGTCCTCTTCGGCTAGCTGCTGGTAGGAGACCTCGAACGCGGCCCGCACCTGCAGGTCCCCCGCGCCCAGCCGGGCCAGCCGATCCCGCTCGCTTGCCAGCAGCTGCACCAGCCTGACTGCGGGCCAGGTCGGGTGGGTGGCCAGCAGCTGCCCGGCGATCCGCAGCGCCAGCGGCAGCCGCCCGCACAACCGGGCCACCTCCGCGACCGCCGTCGGATCGGCCGCCGCCCGATGCCCGCCCAGGCCGGCCAGCATCGCCACCGCCTCGTCCTCGGCGAGGACGTCCAGGCTGATCCGCGCGTCCGCCTCCAGCCCCGGCAGCACGGACCGGCTGGTCACCAGCACCAGCGACGCCCCGGCGCCGGGCAGCAGCGGCCGGACCTGGGCCTCGGTCCTGGCGTTGTCCAGCACCATCAGCACCCGCCGCGAAGCCAGCACCTGCCGCAGCAGACCCGACCGCTCCTCCACTCCCGCCGGGATCACTTCGGCGGGCACGCCCAGGCTGCGAATGAACAGCGCAAGCACCTCGCCCGGCTCCGCGGGGTCCTGCCCCTCGGTGTAGCCGTGCAGGTCCGCGTACAGGTGCCCGTCCGGGAACTCGCCGACCAGCTGGTGGGCGGCGTGCACGGCCAGAGCGGTCTTGCCGACCCCGGCCGTCCCGCCGATCGTCGTCACCACCACCCGACCGCCGCCCGCCAGGCCGACCAGCCGGGCCAACTCCTCGTTCCGGCCGGTGAACCCCGGCACATCCCGCGGCAGCAACCCCGGCACACCGGGCTCCGCCGGACCCGTCGCCGCGATGTGGGCGATCAGATCCCGCCCGGCCACGAAAGCATCGCGCCCCGCAGTGACCTTCTGCTTCCCGCCGGCCTCTGGCCGCACTGCCATCAGCGGTCACTCGTCTCGGTAATTGACGACTGCCTGGTCGTGCCCCACCGGGTCGTCACCCTCACAACCGCCCCCGCTCGCCAGAACCCCGCCGCTCGCGCTGAACCGGACTCTACGCCGACCCGCCCGCACCCCGCACGCACAACACGGCACGACCCTCTGGTCAGTCACCGCTTCCGGCCCGGTAGGCAAGGACGTGGCACGCAAGTGCTGCGAACTCGGCGCTACTGTCGCCGCGAACCTGGCGACCTGTGAGCCGCCACGGACGCGCGGGCTGTCCTACCGGGCCGACGGCACTAGGCGACCAGGGCCTCGGAGCCTGCCCCGGCCGGTATCTCGTCGGGCTCGCCTTCGAGCAGGGCCGGCGCGTTGGCCAGGGCGTCCGGCCGGAGCTTGCCCAGGACGTACTGGTAGATGATCCCGACGGCGATGAGGCCCAGGGTCAGCCAGGGCAGGATGTTGTACGGGGACGGCTGGCCGGGGCGCAGGTCTCCCCAGAGGGGGATCGCGAGCACGACGATGCCGATGATCGGGACGACAACCCAGAGCCAGAAGCTCTTGCGCTCGCCGCGGCGGCGCAGCCGCGCCCAGTTGACCACGAGGGCGGCGTTCGCGCCCAGGTACATGATCACCAGGCCGAGGACGCCGTAGGTGGTCAGGAAGCCCGACGCCGTGGCCGGACTGGTGAACGCCGTCGACGCGACGCCGATCACGATCGACGGCGCGACGAACGCGACCGCGGCGACCGCCGGGGTGCGGAACCGGGGCGAGACGAGCCCCAGCATCCTCGGCCAGAGCCCGCCCCTGGCGCCCGCGAAGATCACCCGGGCCGTCTGGGTGTTCGCCGCCACGTAGGAACTGGTCACGCTGGACAGGAACACCCAGGTGATGAGCGGGGCGACGAACGGGATGAACACCTTCGCCGCCGTGCTGAAGGGGTTGGCGGCGGCGGCAAGCGCGCCCATGTGGCTGGTGCCGAACGCGATCACGATCGCGTAGGAGCCGAGCACGTAGATCGCGCCGCTGATCAGGACCGCCCCGATCACCGCGATCGGCACGTTCCTGCGCGGGTTGTGCGTCTCCTCGGCCAGCGGTAGCGATGCCTCGAAGCCGCCGAAGGCGAGCACCGCGAGGCTGAACGTGAGCAGCACGTCGCTGCTCCCGCCCGGCCACTTGAACGGGGTCGCCGACAGGCCCGCGTCGCCGCCCCGCACCAGGATCGTGATGGACATCGCGAGCAGCAGCAGGACCTCGAACGCGTAAAGCACCACGGTCACCCGGACGCCGAACCGGAGGCCGACCACCACGGGCGCCACGACAAGCACGCCGTAGACGATCGTGATGATCTGAGTCAGCCCCCACATGTGCACGCTGCCGAAGACGTTCTGCGCGATGTAGCTGCCGACGTAGATGTAGATGCCGCCGAACTCGATGATGTACCCGATGATCGCGATCACGCCGACCGCGACGGCGACCCGGGTGCCGATCGAGCGAGTGATGTAAGTGAGGAACGACCCCGCGCTCGGGTAGATGCTGGCAAACTGAGCCAGGCTTGATGCCGTGGCCACCATCCCCACCATGGAGATCAGGAAGATCAGCGGTGCCGACGCGCCTGCCAGGGCGACTATAAGGCCGGTGGTGAAGAAGAGGTTGAACGCCGGCGCGATCTGCGCGACGCCAGGCATGATGACGCCGAACAGACCAAGCTGGCCGCGCTCGAGTGAGGCACCGGCCGATGCCGGGGAGCCCGATGTCTCGGCGGGTGGAGATGAGTCGGAGGGGGTTGTTGGGGGTGCGGTCACTACTAGCCCTTTCCGTGCCGTCGGACAAAGTCGAGGAAGGTCCGGTTGAATTCGGCAGGGTGCTCCCAGACGCAGGCGTGACCGCCCTTGGTCGTGGCCCATTCCGAGCCTGGGATTCCCTCGTGGATCCGTCGCGACAGTGAGACGGGGATGAGGATGTCCTCATCTCCGGCCAGCACCAGGGCTGGCACGCTTATGTCACCGAGCCGGTCGGTGGTGTCGTGGTTCTGGATGACCGCGAGCTGCGCCAGGTAGGCGTATACCGGCTGGTCCATGTAGCGCATCGCGGTCTCGAACTCCGCGAGTTCGGCGCCGCGCTGTTCGAAGAAGGGCACCGTGAACGCCCAGAGCGTCACGTCCCGCATGACGGACGGCACGCCGAGCACCGGGGCCATGTCGGCCCACAGGGCGAACATGCGGGAGCAGAACGGACCGGGCGCCGCGTAGGTGCAGGCGATGGTCACCGACCTCAGGTCGTCCGGGTAGGCAAGTGCGTACTCCTGGACGATCATCCCGCCCATGGAGATGCCCATCAGGTGGAAGTCCGTGATGCCGAGGTGGTCGACGAGGGCCTTCGCGTCATCGGCGAGCATCCGGCTCGAGTAGGGCCCGGCGGGCTTGGAACTCGCGCCGATCCCCCGGTTGTCGAAGCGCAGAACCCGGAAGCCGTTGGCGATGAAGTCGTCCGCCTGATACGCCCAGGTCTCCAGGTCGTCGGCCAGGCCGTTGACGAGGACGATGGTCTCCTCGCCGTCGCCTTCCAGCCGGTAGTTCAGCTCTACGTCATTCACTTGCGCGATGGGCATCGGTATCTCCGGTCCTCAGGGTCAGGCGGGCGCGCACTTCGGCGAGCGCGCCCTCGGTCAGCGAGAAGTGGCTTGTGGCGTGGTTGGCGGCCCGGGAGGGGTTTCCCGCGATGACCGCGTTGGCGAGCGCCGGGTGCTGGCGCAGCGCTCGCTGCCGCATCTGCGGCGTATACGGCTCGGCGTCGAAGCCGAGCCCGACCTCCCGGCGGATGCGCGCGGACAGGTCTACAAGGCGCTCGTTGTGCGTCGCCCGGGCGATCGCCTGGTGCAGCGCGTGGTCGGCCATCCGCGCGTCTGCGCGGCTGCTGGCTCCGGTGTACCGCTCGACCGCGGCCGTGATCGCTGCTATGTCGCTGGAGTCGCGGCGCTGGGCGGCGGTCCGCGCGATGAGTGACTCGATCAGGCGGCGGTAGTCGAGCAGTTCGGTCAGCTCCTCCCACCGCGGGTCGAGCGTGCGCATGACCGCCTCATCTGCGCCGCTGCCCGTGACCGCGGCGGCCGCGATGAAGGTGCCGCCGTCGCGGCCGCGCCTGGTGATTACGTACCCGCCCGCGTGCAACCGCTGTAGCGCCTCGCGGACAGTGGTCCGCGATACCTCGAGCGTGGCGGCGAGCTCTCGCTCGGCGGGCAGCCGCTGGCCCTGCACGAACTCGCCAAGGGCGATGGCCGTGACCAAGCGCTCCGCGATGAGCTGCCCGCCGGTGCGCATCTCCACCGGCCGCAGCAGGGCACCGAACGACTCCTCGCTCGGCGCGGGCTCGGCCATTTCGGCACCTCCGGACTGGTCCCATGATGGTCTAAAGGACTGTGTTTTGGACCATTTTGTAGACGACTTTGTCCGGTGTCAAGCAACGTGAGCTGCGTAAACTCTCTGTAACGTTGCTACGGTCCGTTACCTAGGCTAACCGAGGTCGCGGACTACGTCGGACCACGCAGGACCGTGGTCGCGCCGAAGGCGGGGCGGCACCGCGCACACACGGGCGGTGAGCGAGGCGGCGGAGGGGCCGACAGGTGGGTCAGGAGGACTGCTGATCGCGGGCGTAGGCCCTGAGGCGCGGTGTACGTGGGACTCAGAGAACGCGGGCGGCGGGAGACACGGGTGCCGGTGCATATCAGGACCTTCGAAGCTAACCGGGAGGACGCCCTTAGCTACGGAGCATTGCGTTAACCACCCTCTGCCTCAGGCAACACCACGGGTCCGTTCGGGAAACCAAGAATTTTCTCCCGAACGGACCTGTGGCAACCCTCAGGGAACGGCAGAAGCGACCGGAGCGGGCGGAGCGGGCGGGGATGCCGGAGCGGCCCGGACGAAAGAGGCAGCCGGGGCGGTCGGGGCGACCGCGGGGCGGACGGGGAGCTGCTGGCGGATGGACTCCAGGTGGGAGACCAGGCCGGCCGAGGGGCCCGCGCTGTTGACCACGGGGACCGTCACGGTTGCCAGGACGTCGTCTTCGCGGGGGGTGGTGAGGGTGAGGACGCCGCCGAAGCCGGGGGCGGCGGCGTCGCGGGCGGTGAAGGGCTGGAGATTCCAGCGCTGCTCGACGGTCGCCAGTATCGACGTGTGGTCGAACGGGGTGGAACCGGACGCCCGGTAGACAGTGCCCGGCGCGATCAGCGGCGAGATAAGCACTGTCGGCACCCGGACGCCGAACCGGTCGAAGCCGAAGTCGTAGGGCTGCTCCACGGCGGCGTCCGGCGGGGTCGCGCCCCAGGGCGGCGGCACGTGGTCGAAGCAGCCGCCGTGCTCGTCGTAAGTGAGCACGAAGAGCGTCTGCTCCCAGCCGGGGCCCGACCGCAGCGCCTCGTAGACGTCGTGGATGAGCTGCTCGCCGAGGGCCACGTCGTAGTTCGGGTGCTGGCTGTTGCCGGTCGACGGCCAGCTCGGCTCGAGGAACGTGAAGTTCGGCAGCGTGCCGGCCGCCGCGGCGGCCTGGAAGTCGGTGAACAGGCCGATCATCGTGCCGCCGGAGGCGGTGGCGATGTCGGTGAAGGTGTCCGCGGTCAGCGGGCGCTCGTTGTAGCCGTAGATGGCCCAGGTCTGCCCGGCGGTGCCGAGCGCGGCGAAGATGGACGGGGCGGAGAACGTCTTCGTCTTGTCGTCCACTTGGCCCATGCTGGTGCCCGCGCAGGTGAACGCGCGGTTAGGCATCGTCTCGGTCGGCACCGAGGCGAACCAGTAGTCGCAGACCGCGTACCCGGTCGCCAGGGCGGAGAGCACGGGCAGCGCCTCCGGGGTGAAGCAGCCCATGATCATGCTGGGGGTGGTGCCGGGCAGGACCGACCAGCTGGGGTCCTTCGCCTGCCAGCCGAGCGTGTAGGCGAAGTCCGTGACGAACCCCGTCATCGCGGCCGGGGTCCCGGAGGCGGGCGCAGTGGTGGATCCCCAGAGCTGGTCGTTGGTTGCCTTGTACCCCTCGCCGGGGTCGGCGCCCGGCATGAAGTAGGCGTTCGGGGTGGACGACGTGATCGGGTAAACGTCGACCATGCCGCCGTTGCCGTCCGGGTTCTGCTCGGTCCCGGTCAGGCCCTCGAACGGCTGGTTCGTCAGCGGGGACACGTTGTTCTGCGCCGAGTAGAGGTAGCCGAGCATGTGGTCGAACGAGCGGTTCTCCAGCATCAGCACCACGACGTGATTAATGGCGGCGAGATTGCCACTCACGCTGGGCCCCGTGGTCTCGGTCATGGGTGCGCCTTCCCCGTTAAGTCTTTTCCCCGGCGGGCCGGCGTTCCGCCCGCCCCGCCGGTAACGCTACCCGTGCTAGCGCTGGCGCGATGCGGCTTTGTGCGCGGCGGTCCTGGCCGCCTTGGCGACCTGCTTGTCCGGGTGGTACTTGCCGAGGTGCTCGAGCACGTCCTCGGCGTCCGGGTGCGCGCTGCGCGCCATCGCCTCGAACAGGGGAACCTCCTGCCCCAGCGGGACCGCCTCGCGGAAGCTGACCGCCAGGTCGTCCGGGTCCGGGTACTCGTCGTCGCAGGCGAGCGTCAGCAGGTCGGTGGCCAGCCAGGCGAGGTCGTCCGGGCCGAGCTCGAGCTCCGGCGGGACGTCGGCCGATGCGCCAGTCATGTCGTCGATGCCGGACAGCGAGAGCAGCGTGACCTTGGCGTACCCGCGGACCTGGGGCACCTGGAGGCTGGCACGCAGGGCCGCCTCGGCCGGGGCGCCGATCTGGGTAACCGCGGCCACCGCGAGCATCCGCTCCCCCGGCTCGCCCTGGGCGGCCAGGTCAAGCAGCTCCCTGGCGGCCGCGTCGGCACCGCGCGCCGCCGACCAGGCGCTGGCCTCGGCCTCGAACTCGGTGTCACTGATGCCCTCGGCCATCCCGAGCAGCTCGGCGCCAGTCAGCTCGGCGGCGGTCTGCGGCAGCAGCGGGATCTCCACCCCGGCCTCGACCAGCTGCTCGTGCAGCGCGGCGAGTGCCAGCGGGGTAAGCCGGATGGCCTCGTCGGTCTCAGCGATCGCGAGCAGGGTGTGCAGCTTGTCGAGGAGCAGCCGGGCCGGGTCGCCGTACTCTTCTTCCCACCGCTCGCGCGCCTCGATGAGCTCCTCGCGGGTCTCTTCGTCGGTCTCGTCCACGACGCCGCCCGCGGCGTTCTCCCAGAGCACCTCGGAGAACTCCTCGCCGGTCAGCCCCTCCCGCCGGGCCAGGAAGAGCAGGATGGCGATCGCCATCCCCTGTCCGCTGAAGTTGAACTCGTCGTCGGTGTCGTCATCGTCCCCGGCTTCGTCGTCGGACTCGGCGTCGAAGTCCGGCTCGGGGCCGTAGAGCTCAAGCGTTTCGCCGAGAACGGCGGCCAGGGTGGACGACCAGGCGGCGAAGACCGATTCGTCGTCGCCCGAGGCCCAGTCGTCGGCCGTCTCGCCCGGCAGCACCCGGTCGTCGTCCTCGGGGTCGAAGAGCAGCCACTCCACGCCGAGCGCGTACTCCCACAGGAAGTCGAAATCCTCGGCGGTGACGCCAAGCGCCGTGATGGCAGCGACCTGGTCCTCGTCGCTCAGGTCACCGTCCTCGTCCACCTCGCGGCCGTCCTTGCCCAGCCACGCGGCGAGCGCGGCGAGCTGGCCGACCAGCGGGGCCTTGCGGGCCTCCGCCGCGAGCTCCGGCAGCGGCAGCAGGCGGATCGGCGGCAGCGCGTCGGGCAGCCCGAGCGCCTCCTTGATGTCGATGTCCTCGTACTCGAAGTCATCGTCGTCGACGTCGTGTGGGTGGTCGTGGTCGTGGGCCATGCCAATGAGCCTATCGGCCCGCGGCAGGGGCCGGGACGCGCACGTTACAAGCCGCCGCGTCCCGGTTTCGTCCCTACCCCGCCTTCGGTGTCCCTGCTGTCGCGCTTGGTGCGTCGCCTACTGTGCCGCGAGCAACGACCGGAGCACGTACTGCATGATCCCGCCGTGCCGGTAGTAGTCGGCCTCGCCTGGTGTGTCGATCCGAACGATCGCGTTGAAGCTTTTACCATCGGCGGTCACCGCGACTTCGTTCGGGGTAATTCCGGAATTGAGCTCCTCAATGCCTTCGATATTGAAGATCTCCTGGCCGGTGAGGCCGAGGGATTCCGCGTTCTCGCCCGGCTTGAACTGGAGCGGGAGCACGCCCATGCCGATCAGGTTCGACCGGTGGATGCGCTCGAATGACTCGACAAGCACCGCGCGGACGCCGAGCAGCGCGGTGCCCTTCGCCGCCCAGTCGCGGGAGGACCCGGAGCCGTACTCCTTGCCGCCGAGGACGATCAGCGGCGTGCCCTCGGCGATGTACTCGCGGGAGGCGTCGTAGATCGACATCTCCTTGCCGTCCTTGTCGGTGACCCCGCCCTCGGTGCCCGGCGCGAGCTGGTTACGGAGCCGGATGTTGGCGAACGTGCCGCGGATCATCACCTCGTGGTTGCCGCGGCGGCTCCCGTAGGAGTTGAAGTCCGACCGCTCGATGCCGTGCTCGGTGAGGTAGAGGCCCGCCGGGGCGGTGGCCTTGATCGCGCCGGCCGGGGAGATGTGGTCGGTGGTGACGGAGTCGCCCAGCTTGGCGAGGACCTTGGCGCCGTGAATGTCGGTCACCGGCGCCGGCTCGGCGGGCATGCCGTCGAAGTACGGCGGGCGGCGGACGTAGGTGGAACTGTCCACCCACCCGAAGGTGTCGCCGGCCGGCACGTCGAGGCCGCGCCAGTTGTCGTCGCCCTGGAACACGTCGGCGTAGTCGGCGGTGAACATCTCGGCGGCGACGGAGCTCGCGACGACGCTGCTCACCTCTTCGGGCGACGGCCAGATGTCGGCCAGGTAGACCGGCTTGCCCTCGCTGTCGGTGCCCAGTGGATCGCGGTCGAGGTCGATGTCCATCGTGCCCGCCAGGGCGTAGGCGACCACGAGGGGCGGGGACGCCAGGTAGTTCATCTTGACGTCGGGGTTGATGCGGCCCTCGAAGTTGCGGTTGCCGGACAGCACGCTCACCACGGTGAGGTCGTTCTCGTTGACCGCGGCGCTGATCGCCGGGGGCAGCGGGCCGGAGTTGCCGATGCAGGTGGTGCAGCCGTAGCCGACGAGGTTGAAGCCGAGCTTGTCCAGGTACGGGATCAGTCCGGCCCGCTCGTAGTAGTCCATGACCACCTTGGAGCCGGGCGCCAGGGTGGTCTTCACCCAGGGCTTGCGAGCCAGGCCCTTCTCGACCGCTTTCTTGGCCAGCAGCGCCGCGCCGATCATCACGTACGGGTTGGAGGTGTTGGTGCAGGAGGTGATGGCGGCGATGACCACGTGACCGTGGTCGAGGGTCGTCTCGGTGCCATCCTCCAGGGTGACCCGCACCTGGTGAGTGGGACGGGTGTCCTCGTTCTCGGACGGGTCGGACGCCGGGAACGAGCCGTTGTCGGCGCCCGTGTAGGCCGGCAGCGCGTCGCGGAAGGCGGTCTTGGCGTTGGCCAGCTCGATCCGGTCCTGCGGGCGCTTCGGGCCGGCGATGGACGGCACGACGGTGGACAGGTCGAGGGTGAGCTCCTCGGAGAAGCGCAGCTCGCGGTCGGGGTCGTGCCACAGGCCCTGGGCCTTGGCGTACTTCTCCACCAGGTCGAGCTGGGACTCGGGACGCCCGGTCAGCCGCAGGTACTCGATGGTGGCGTCGTCGATCGGGAAGATCGCGCGGTCGAGCCGAACTCCGGCGACATGTTGCCGATCGTCGCCCGGTTGGCCACCGGGACCTGGCCCACGCCGTCGCCGTGGAACTCGACGAACTTGCCGACCACGCCGTGCTTGCGCAGCATTCGGTGATGGTGAGCACCAGGTCGGTGGCGGTGGTCGCCTGCGGGAGCTGGCCGGTGAGGCGGAAGCCGACGACCCGCGGGATCAGCATGGAGATCGGCTGGCCGAGCATGGCCGCCTCCGCCTCGATGCCGCCGACGCCCCAGCCGAGGATGCCGAGGCCGTTCTCCATCGTGGTGTGGCTGTCGGTGCCGACGCAGGTGTCGGGATACGCAACGCTTATCCCGACCCTCGCCACCCGAGCCACCCTCGCCACCCGACCGCCCTCAACATGGGTCATGACCACGCGGGCGAGGTGCTCGATGTTCACCTGGTGGACGATGCCGGTGCCCGGCGGGACGACGCGGAAGCCGGTGAACGCGTCCTGGCCCCAGCGCAGGAACTGGAAGCGCTCGGAGTTGCGCTGGAACTCGAGCGCCACGTTGCGCTCGAACGCCTCGGGCACGCCGAAGATGTCGGCCACCACCGAGTGGTCGATGACCAGCTCGGCGGGAATGAGCGGGTTGATCTTCGTCGGGTCGCCGCCCAGGGCGCCATCGCCTCGCGCATGGCGGCCAGGTCGACGACGGCGGGCACGCCGGTCAGGTCCTGCAGGATCACCCGGGCCGGGGTGAACTGGATCTCGGTGTCCGGCTGCGCGTCAGGGTCCCAGTTGGCCAGGGCATTGATGTGGTCGGCGGTGATGTTGAGGCCGTCTTCGTTGCGGAGCAGGTTCTCGAGCAGCACCTTCAGGCTGTACGGGAGGTTCTCGACTGCCCGGGACCGCGTCCAGGCGGTAGATCTCGTGCGTCGCGCCGCCCGCCTCAAGCGTCGCGCGGCTGCCGAAGCTGTTCGCAGTCATCGTGGTTGAGCCTCCTCGCCCAGTCATGCGTCGTTCCTACGTCTTTGTTCATGCGTCTGCGGTGTCCCCCGGTGCCTAACTTACAGTATCTCGACATCAAGGTACTTCGCGCGGTTCCGTTGCCCTGCGAGCACCCCCGCCCTTGCCCCCGCCCTTGCCCTTGCCCTTGTGGGCCTTGGGCCTTGTGTCAAAAATGTTTCGTTAACTTTCGCTGGAGTTAAGCATTGTCTGTTTCGAAGTCCCGATTTACCGTCACAGCAGCTACCCCACAAAAGGAGGCTGCAATGCCAGGTGGCGCGTCGAGATCTTTTACCCCACGACTTTCGAAACTTTCGAAGGCCCTCCCGGTCGCGGCGGGCGGCTTGCTTGTCGCCGCGCTCGTCAGCCTGGGTCCGCCCGCGCTGGCCGCCGACACCGCGGCGATCAACGGCGCGACCACGTACCAGACGATGGCCGGCTTCGGCGTCTCGGAGGGGTTCGGCCAAGCGTCGACGGTCATGGACGCGTCGTCGTCGGTCCAGCAGCAGGTGCTCAAGTACCTGTACGGCACGTCGGGGGGCGCGGGCCTGACCATCTTGCGCAACGAGATCAGCGCGGATTCCGGCGACACGATCGAGCCGAACGCGCCATCCTCGCCGACGGCCACCCCGACGTACGTGCCGCTCTCGTCGCTCGGCGACGACCAGGGCCAGCTCTGGTTCGCCCAGCAGATCAAGGCGGACTACGGCGTCACGAACGTGTTCGCCGACGCGTGGAGCGCGCCGCCCTTCATGAAGACCAACGACTCCACCGATAACGGCGGCGCGGTATGCGGCCTGTCCGGCGCGACCTGCTCAAGCGGCAACTGGGTGCAGGCGTACGCGAACTACCTCAAGCAGTACGCCGCCGACTACTCCGCCGCGGGCGACCCGCTCACCTATATCGGCCCGGAGAACGAGGCCAACCTGTCCACCAGCTACGACAGCATGCAGCTCACCCCGGCGCAGACCGCGAGCCTCATCGACGTCCTCGGGCCGACGATGGCGGGCTCAGGCACCCAGGTGGAGTGCTGTGCCACCGAAGGCTGGAACTACGCGCAGCAGTACGCCGCGGCGATCGAGGCGGACTCGACCGCCAGAGCCGACACCGCGGTCTTTACCAGCCACGGCTACACGGAGGCGCCCACCACGCCGCTGTCCGGCTGGTCCAAGCCGGCCTGGGAGACCGAGTGGTCCACCTTCGACGGCTGGGACGCGGGCTGGGACGACGGGACCGACGCGTCCGGCCTCACCTGGGCGCAGAACATTTTCAACGGGCTCGACGGCGCCAACCTGTCCGCGTTCCTCTACTGGTGGGGCACGTCGACTCCGTCGTACAGCGGCGATAACGAGAGCCTCGTCCAGATCAACGGCTCGACGGTGGCCCCGTCTGGCCGCCTGTGGGCGTTCGGCAACTTCAGTGACTTCGTCCGTCCCGGCGCGGTGCGCATCGGGGCCAGCACGTCCGACGGCAACCTCACCTTCGACGCTTTCAAGAACACCAACGGGACGGTCACGGTCGTGGCGCTGAACACGGGCGCCTCCGCCGACCCGGTGACGTTCTCGCTCTCCGGCACAGGGACGCCGAACGGCGCCTCGGTGACCCCCTACCTCACCAACTCCTCGTCCGACATCGCCGCCCAGGCAACGACGACCGTGTCCGGTGGCGCGTTCACCTCGACGCTGCCGGCCCGCTCGCTTGTCACCTACGTCGTCGGGGCCACCGGGACGACCGGCAACACCGTCATGGTGACGAACCCCGGGTCGCAGACTTCCAAGGCCGGCACGGCGGCCAGCCTGCAGGTCAAGGCGTCCGACTCCGCGTCCGGGCAGACGCTGACCTACTCGGCCGCCGGGCTGCCGACTGGCCTGTCGATCAGTTCCTCGTCCGGTCTGATCAGCGGCACGCCCACCACGGCGGGCACCTACTCGGTGACGGTGACCGCCACCGATACCTCCGGGGCGTCCGGGTCCGCGACGTTCTCCTGGACGGTGAGCTCGTCCTCCTCGGGCGGCTCCGCCTGCCAGGTGGTCTACACGACGACCGACCAGTGGACGGGCGGCTTCACCGCGAGCGTCGCGATAACCAACACCGGCTCTTCTGCGATCTCCAGTTGGACGCTGAAGTTCACCTTCCCGGGCAACCAGGCGATCACCGGCGCGTGGAACGGGGTCGAGAGCCAGAGCGGCGAGGCCGTGACGATCACCAACGAGAGCTACAACGGCACCATCGCGGCCGGCGGCTCCACCTCGCTCGGCTTCCAGGGCACCTGGTCGACTAGCGACGCGGCTCCCACCGCCTTCACGGTGAACGGCAACTCGTGCACCACCTAACCCACTTAGTCCGCGGTGCCTGTGGGTGGCCCGCCCCGCGCGGGCGGGCCACCGTCAGGGCAGCCCCCTGAATAGATCAGAAATCGAAAACTTTCGAAACTTTGGGCGGGAGAAATTTCGGGATTATGCGCGATAAGCGGCTGTATGTTTCGAATCGTTTTCATCAGCCACGGTTATACCGAGGCACCGGATTCACCGGTGGCCTCTGGACCGGGCCGGTCATCCCCGCGCGCCGCTGACGGCACGCGCGCCCGCTGACGGCACCGGCCGCGCGCTCCCTGGAGTCACGTGGCCACCGTGCCTGGCGTAACGTCATGTCCCGCTACCAGATATGAGATATGAACGGAGACGTCCATGCGCTTCGCTGTCAAGACCCGCCCCGAGCACCAGAGCTGGGAAGAACTGCGCGACATCTGGGTCGCGGCCGACGAGATCCCGCTGTTCGAGTCGATCTGGAACTGGGACCACTTTTACCCGCTGACCGGGGACCTGACCGGACCGAACTTCGAGGGCTGGACGATGCTCTCCGCGATGGCGGCGCTGACGTCCCGGATCCGCATCGGCTGCCAGGTGACCGGCATGCCCTACCGGCACCCGGCCGTGCTCGCCAACATGGCCGCCACGGTGGACCACATCTCCGGCGGCCGGCTCATCCTGGGCCTCGGAGCGGCCTGGAACGAGATGGAGTGCACGGCCTACGGCATTCCGCTGCCGCCGCTGAAGGAGCGGTTCGACCGGTTCGACGAGGGGGTCGAGGCGATCACCCAGCTGCTCTCGCAGACCGTGTCCAACTACTCGGGCCAGTACGTCACGTTGACCGACGCGCGATGCGAGCCGAAGCCGCTGCAGCGCCCGTACCCGCCGATCACCATCGGCGGCAACGGCCGGAAGCGGACGCTGCGCACGGCCGCGCGCTTCGCCGCCGAGTGGAACGCGACCACCCAGGACAAAGCCCTGTACACCGAGCTCAAGGGCGTGCTCGCCGAGCACTGCACGGCCGTCGGCCGCGACTTCAGCGAGATCACGTGCTCCTGCCTGACCCGTCTGGACGGCGAGGACTACGACGGCCTGCTCACCTCGCTGGCGGAATGGCGCGACGCCGGCGTCGACCTGGCGGTCATCGGCCTGCCGCTGCACGCCAAGCCGGACTCACTGTCCGCGCTGGCCGAGGCCCTCGCCCCGCTCGCGTAGCGAGGGTTGTCAACCGCTGCCATCACGGCGATCGCCACCGCTCCCTGGCGCTCCCCCGCGATCAGTCGGGCGCGGGACGCATGCAAGTGGAACTCGGGCGGCTGTTCGGTCAGTTCCTTCGAATGTCGTACCTGCTCGATACCATATTCTTGTGATATCGGGCGGGGCGGGGAGGGCTGCGCCGCGCGTCCCGCGCCCACTCCCGGAAACGGGAAGGGTCGGCCTGCCGGCGCAATAGCGCCGCACGGCTCGCCCGCATCCACGCCCGCGTCGCCAGCATCCGCGCGGACGCGCTGTGCAAGGCGACGACAGCGCTGGCGGCCCGGTACGAGTCGGTCGTCGTGGAAGACCTGAACGTCACGGGTGGGTTCCGGTTTTGGCTTGCCAGAACCAGCGTAAGAGGACGTTGTCAGGTGGTGCCGGAATCGCTGGTGGTTCTGGTGTGACGGCGCACGCGCTTCTTGCTGTTATCTCACTGGTACGTGGGTCGAGGCTCTCGCGGAATCGGCTGCGCGACACCCAGTCGGAACAATTACGACTTTTGCCGCCAACTTAGCCTGACCTGAATTTCCCTTATGCTGATCTGATCCGGCATGTCATCGTGTGCCTTTCGGGTCGTATCGAGCCCATTAGGGAACACGATCATGGTGTCCCAGCGTCCCAACCCGGGATCGGGCTTGCTAGTCGGTGGCTGCGTGGTGTCGGCGGACCTGGGCAGCTACCGCCGCGACGTCGACTGGGGCGGTCGTGTCAACTGTGACCAGGGTGCCGATGCCGACGGGGCGGTCCCATTCGGCTAGGGCTTCGACCGACGCGTGGGTCATGTGGTGGACCGGGTGGCGGGTGCGGGTGTTGTAGCGGGTGGCCGCGAGCTCAGCAGGGCAGGCGCAGCGGACCTCGATGGGGCGACCGCCTAGGGCGCTCAGCTTGGACCGCTCGTAGTCACTGTGCGGGCGGAAGTTCGCCTCGATCAGGACGTCGGCCGAACGCGCCGCCAGGGTCCACAGGAGCTCCATGGCCGCGCCGCCGAGCCGGCGCGACCACGCCAGGTCGGGCTCGGGAGCGCCGAGGGCGTCGTGCAGCGTTTCCTTGATCAGGTCCTTGGTCAGGAGCGCGTACCCGAGCTCCGCAGCCAGCGGCGCGGCCAGGCTCGTCTTCCCGGCCCCGGGCGATCCTGAGACGTACACCAGTCGACGCACACCGCTCACGCCACAAACGCGTCGAGGGACGCGGCGAGCGCCGCCACGGCTTCGCCCGCGCTGTTGAGACTGAGCACGTCGGCCCCGACGACGGCCTCGGCGTCGCTGGCGGCGCCGACGACTCCGTCCGTCGGCGGCGCCTTGGGGTCGAAACAGCGAACGACGGCACCGGCCGCCACCAGGTCACAGGCGATCAGCGAACCCGCCTCGCCGAAGCCCAGGACCGCGATCACGCCGCTCATCGGGTGCTCCGATGGTCGTCGCCGAAGCCCACCAGGCTGCTGTCGTCGGTGGTGGTGGTACTGGTGGTGCTGGTGGTGCTGGTGCCGGTGGCGCCGAGCGTCTCTGGGCCGCTGGTCTGGCTGAGATACTCGCTGATCAGCTTCCGCTGCCTCTCAAGTAGCTGGTCGAAGTGAGCGTCGAGGCTCTGCGGTGCGACCGCCGCCGCGGTCAGGTGCAGCGCCTTGAGCCGGTCGAGCGCCGCGTCCGCTGATCCGGCCGGATCGTCGGCGGCTATGCCCGGGAATTCGTAGCTCGGCTCATCCTCCGAGATGCCGGTCGGCGCGGCGTCAAGATCGTCGTCTGCGCTGCTCCAAGCGATGTCGCCGCCGACGTCGCGGCCATCGCCACGGAACCGCGCCCTCGTCCCTGCCGCGCCGTGATCTGCACCAGCGGCATCCGGGGCAGACGATTGGCCCTTCGACTCGACAAGCGGTTCGAACGGGCCGCGGACAACGTGCGGGTTCAAGTCGATGCGACCTGTCGCCGCTACCCGTCCCGCCTCTACCTGTCCCGCCTCTACCTGTCCTGTCTCCGCCTGCGCTGCCTCCGCCTGTCCTGCCTCGGCCCGCGATGTCTGCGCTGTCTGACCAGCGGGCTGCGCGGCCGCCTGCTCGCTGTTGGAGGCCGGCTGCTCCTTGCTGTACCAGTCGGGGCCCGGCGGCCCGTATGCAGGATCATCGCGGCCGTAGGCCTCGCTGGCGTCCGCCGACGGGTCGGCGGACGCGGTCAAGCCCGCCGCGCCCGCAGTGATCGCCCGGAGACTGTCGGTTGACGGCTGCCCGCGTCGGTCCGCGCGGGGGCGCGACTCATCGGCGGGCCTCCGCTCCGGTCCGCGCGGCCAACCTGGACGCGCCGCGCCGTCGCGGTTTTCGTTGATCACGTAGGCGTAGTCGCCGCCGTTGACGTTCTCGCCATTCCCATCCGCACCGGGGTGCCCGTGCCCCGGGTATCCACTCGGTCCGGGTCCAGGTCCAGGTCCAGGTCCAGGTCCAGGTCCAGGTCCGGCGGCCGGTGTCGCGGGCCTCTGCCAGTCCGGGACGCCGGCCCATCCCGGACTGGCGTCCCAGTCGGGGGCGCCCCAGCCCTCAGGGCTGCCAGGTGGTCCGCCGACTGGTCCCGCGAAGCCACCCGGTTCCGCGAAGCCGCCCGGCCCTTGCTGGCCCATCCGTCCGTGCTGGCCCGTCGTTCCTGGATGGCCCATCGGCCCTCGAAAACCGACCGGGCCTCGATGGCTGTTCGGCGACGGGTAGCCGCCGGGCATTGGCGCCTGGCCACGGAGGGGGGCGACCGGGCCCGGTTGCCCAGGCAAGCCGTACTGGCCTGGCTGCCCCTGCATGTCGTACTGACCCGGTTGTCCTTGTCCGCCGTACTGGACAGGCGGAGGCTCCATGCCAAACTGGCCCGATTGCCCTTGCCCGCCGTACTGACCGGGCTGAGCCTGCGTGCCGTAACCGCCTGGTCCGTGGTGTCCGCCGGGGGGCGCGTACCCGGGCGCCGACGGATAGCCCGGCGGAGCCGCCTGGGCCTGGCCGCCGCCGAAGGCGCCGCCACCTGCCGACATGCCAGGACCGGACGCGAAGCCAGGCATCGGTCGCGGCGCGGGAGCACCCGCCTGCCCTGCGAATCCGCGACCATCTGGGAAGACACCCGGCCCAGGCTCACCCGATCCCGCGAATCCTCCGGGCCCGGGGAAACCGCCCTGTCCCGCGAACCGCCCCGGGTCGGGGAACGGGCCGTCAGCCGAGGAATCGCCTTGGCCAGGGAACGGGCCCTCAGCTGGGAAACCACGCTGGCCGGGGAATGCACCGCCAGGGAAACCGCTCGAGCCGGGGAATGCGCCATCGGGCGGGGCGAACCCCGGACCGGGGAACGGCCCACTCTGTCCCTGGTACGGGTCTTGCGCCTGGTAGGGGTGCTGTGCCGGGCCTGAACCCTGACCGTACGGCCCGCCGTATCCGGAGGCGGGCCCCGGGCTGCCGCCGGCCGGAGGCGCGCCGGGCCCTCCTGGTGCGCTGCCCTCGCCGCCGTCCCCTCCTCCGGTGGGGTGATCAGGCTGCCTGGCGCGTAAATGGTTGTCGGCGTGAGCACCCGGTCGCCATCGGCGTCGGTGTAGCGACCCGTCCCTGGCCCGCCTTCGGCTACGGCGGAGGTGCCATCGATTGGGCTCCGCGCGCGATATCGCGCTGCCGGATCGCCCGGCTCCCCGGCAGCGAAAGCCCCGGGCGGGAACGGGCCCTGTTGCAACGGGCCTACTTCTGCCCACCCCGCCAGGGCCTCCTCGCCCGGGGAGAACTGGCCGCCCGGGGCCGACTGACCAGGCGGGCCGAACTGGCCGGGCGGGCCGAACTGGCCGTAACCGGCCGACGCGGGAAACTGCTGGCCAGGCATCGGGGCGCCGGGACCGAACTGACCAGGGGAAGCGAACTGACCAGGGGAAGCGAACTGACCAGGGTGGGCGAACTGACCAGGGGAAGCGAACTGACCAGGGTGGGCGAACTGACCAGGGGAAGCGAACTGACCCGCAGGGGGCGGTCCGCCGTGTGGGATGCCGGGGCCGGGGGCGAACTGGCCGGGTGGCACCGCTCCCGGTGGAACGGGACCGGCGCCCGACTGCTGCTGCCCGAAGTACGCGGGTCCCGCTGGGCGGCGTATCCCGGCGCGAACGGCCCCTGAGCCGGCGTCCCAGGCTGGAACGGGGCGCCAGACGGAATTCGCCCGGACGGCAACGGGCCGGACGGCAACGGGCCGCCGGGAAAATGCTCGGGCTGGTACGCCTGGTAGCCGGACGAAGCGCCGCCTGCGGCTCCTGGCCCGTAAAACCCAGGCGAGCCCGAGAACCCAGGCGCACCTGGAGCGCCGGCCAAGGGAAGCTGACCGGCGCCGGGGAAGCGACCGCCATTCCGCCCGCCGTCGAACGGGCTTGGCTCCTGCTGCCCAGGAAACTGCTGCCCCGGACCGAACGTCCCGGGACGTGGCGGCCCGGGGAGCGGCCCGGCGCCTGGGTGCCCATAGCCGGGCCGGGCCGGGCCGGGCTGCCCGAGCCGAACCTGGCCGTCGCCGGGAAAACCGCCGCCGTACGGCGGTCCGCCGTCCGGTCCTCCGTTGTTTGGCCCTCGTCCGTACTGCGCGCCGCCCGGCCCATCGGCATAGGGGGCGCCCGCGTACGACTCCCCTGGGTGGACGCCGTACGGCCTTCCGCCGCCGTACGGCCTGACGGCCTGCTGTGCACCGCCCTGCGACATACCGCCGGGAAACGCTCCCGGGTACGGCGTCCTTCCTTGCTCTGCCCCGTATTGCCCTGCCCCGTATTGCCCTGCTCCGTATGACTGCTGTGCTCCGTACGACCCGCCGGGCGGCGCGCCATATGGGCCGCCCACGGCCGGGCCGCCCGCCCCGCCTGGCCCAGGCCAAGGCATACCCGGGCCTGGCGTCCAGGGACCGGGCGGCGGCGTGCCCTGCCCGCGGGGCCCGCCGGGCACGGGCCCGCTGGCCCGCCTGCCCCGTAACCGCCGCCGCGGGCGGCGTCCGTCGCGCCGTCGGCGTACATCCCGCCGGGACTTGACCCTCGTCCGAAGGCTGGGCAGGCCTCGTCACCCGGACCCGCCGGCATGCCAGGCCCCCCGAGCACCGGGACCACCACGCCAGCCCCGCCCGCCGCGGGCAAAATCCTGACCTGGACCCGCGGCAAATCCTGATGCCCGGTGGCCCGGGCCCCCATCGTCAGCCAACCTGGCGGCGCCGTCCGGCCCGGCGCCCCCGCCTGCCCAGGCGTCGACATCTGACCTAGCCTCATCGCCAGGCCAGTCTTCGGCCCCCGAACCCCGCCGCCCCCCCGAGAACGTTCCCACGACAACGATCGTAAGCAACCCGATGACCGTTAGTTACCCCGCTGTGCACGAATCCCACTTGACTGCCCACGCGCAAACGCCCACCTGCACCGGCCGACCAGCCGACCGACAAGCCCTCATAACGGAAATATCCGGAATGTCACGACGCGTCCGCTCTGCCAGCCGCGCTTCAGCAGCAGCGCTCGATCAGCAGCTCAGCCACCTGTCAGCTACGCCATCAACAGCGCCTCTCGGTGTCGTTGGCGTTGGCTGACAGCGCTCTCGGGTCGATGGCGTGGCTGACAGCGGCAAATGGACGGCACGCAGGCAGCGTCGGCGGCCCACACGCAGCGTTCCAGACGGCGTCGCTAGGCCGCACGCAGCGTCCGGCTACACGTGCGGGAGGACCTTGGCGGCGAGCAGCTCCAGATGGTCGAGGTCGGCTAGATCGAGGATCTGGAGGTAGAAGGTAGTCGCGCCGGCCTCGGCGAAGGCGCCGATCTTATCGACGATCTCCGAAGGGGAGCCGGCCAGCCCGTTCTCGCGCAGTTCCGGCAGCTCACGGCCGATCGAGGCGGCCCGGCGGGCGAGTTCGGCCTCGTCGGAGCCGCAGCAGACCACCTGGGCGGCGGAGAAGGCGATCGACGCCGGGTCGCGCCCGGCCTCGGAGCAGGCATCCCGCACCCGGCCGAAGCGAGGCCGCGTCCGCGGCCGACCTGAACGCCGCGTTGAACTCATCGGCGTATTTCGCCGCCAGAGCGGGGGTACGGCGCGGCCCGCCGCCGCCGATGATCACCGGCAGCTTCGGGCGCGCAGCCGGCTTCGGCAGCGCGGGCGAGTCGGTGAGCTGGTAGTACGCGCCGTCATAGGAGAACGTCTCGCCCGCCGGCGTGGACCACAGGCCGGTGATGATCGCCAACTGCTCTTCGAACCGGTCGAACCGCTCCTTTAGCGGCGGGAACGGGATGCCGTAGGCCGCGTGCTCGGCGTCGAACCAGCCCGTGCCCAGGCCGAGCTCGACCCGCCCGCCGCTCATCTCGTCCACCT
This sequence comes from uncultured Actinomycetota bacterium, assembly GCA_963778435.1. Taxonomy (GTDB): domain Bacteria; phylum Actinomycetota; class Actinomycetes; order Streptosporangiales; family Streptosporangiaceae; genus Trebonia. The sequence continues at coordinate 141 of CAVZUX010000023.1, read as the reverse complement.
GCGCGACGGTGATCGCCAGCGGGCCGGGAAGCCGGAAGGTGGCCGCGGTGACCAGCGTGCCGAGCTTGATCCGCTTCGTCTCGACGGCGAGCGCGGCGAGCGTGGCCCACGCGTCGGTCGGGCCGGGCTCACCGGACACGT
>CAVZUX010000022.1:0-159304 GCA_963778435.1 uncultured Actinomycetota bacterium | reverse complement strand
CGGGCGGCATGTGGGTAGCCAGTGACGGGGTGGATCTCGATCCTATCTGGGCCGGGCAGCGGGGCTGCGCGGCCCGGCCGGCTGGCGCACCTGAAAATACGGGTCCTGCAGCCTCCACGCCTCCCGATGATCCCACGACAACCCGCGCTAACGACAGAACCAGGAGATCTGCGCGCAGCCGTTCGCGCAACCTCCACCGCTGCCAACGCGCCGATTCGGCGATCGGGCGCGCCTTGGCACCGGTCAGCTGCAAGACTGGCGACATCGCGCCATGCGCAAAAGACATGCCAGGGGGCTGGGCGTAGTCGAGCGGCTTGGGGTGTTGGCGTGGGACCACCGCTCATGGCGTGTCGTGCGGGTCCCGGAGCGCAAAGGGCAGGAACGCCAGCCGGGTTTCCCTGTAGGGGTCGTCGTTGGCGTGCAGGATGAAGTCGTAGCGCTCGATCTGGTCCCGGTGCGGCACCGGGCAGGGGATCGAGTACTCGGTCACCACGTATTCGATGACGTCTGCTTCTGCCATGGCCAGCAGCTGGTCAGCGTTCCAGTCGTAGACGGCCTGGCGTGCGCTCTCCTGCTGGGCTCGGAGCGTCCCCAGCATGTCACCCGAGATGAAAAGACGTTCCTGCACATGCACGCAGACAGTCTGTCCGTGCCGGGGACCTGCCGGTGACCAGATAGCCCTACTCGCCTGGCCCGACAGAGTCGCGTAGCGCACAGGACCGTTGAGCGCTGTGCTGGACGGAGTCGATTTTTCGGTCCCATGGACATGTGATCGCGGTAGACCATGGGGTGACCGAACGACGGCTGCCCGGCGGGCGCAGTTTCGGAGCCGTACGCGTCGGCGACGAAGTCCGCCGCCCCACGCAGCCGTGGACGGCGACCGTGCACTCGGTGCTGCGGCATCTGGAAGACATCAGCTTCGACGGCGCTCCGCGGAGCCCGCGGCTTCGATGACCAGGGCCGCGAACGCCTGACGTTCCTGCCCGGCCAGACCTTGAGCGAAGACCCGGCCATGGCCGGATTGGTTGCGCTCCGACGACGCGCTCCGGCAGGTCGGTGCATGGCTTCGGAGGCTGCACGACGCGACCGCGACATTCCGGCCGGCCGGAGACGCCGCCTGGTTCACCGGCCGGCCGTGGCACCCGGGACTTCTGATCGCTCATCTGGATGCGTCGCCGTGGAACGCCGTATGGGCCGACGGCGCCCTGGTCGGCTTCGTCGACTGGGACACTGCCAGCCCGTCCCGGCGCGAGGATGACCTGGCGTTCTCGGCGCTGACCTGGGTGCCGCTGCTGACGGCGGAGATCGCCGAGCAAGCCGGATTCGGTGACGCAGCCGACCGGCGCCGGCGGTTCCATCTGCTCCTAGACGCGTACGGACACACCGGCGACCGAACCGCGATCCGCGACGCGATCATCGGGCGTGTCGAGCGCAACGTCGCGATGATCCGCCAGTTCGCCGACGGCGGTGAGCCGACCTTCCACCGCATGCTGCCGTGGGCCGCGGACCTGGAACGGTCCGGCAACGAGGTGGCCGAGCAGCCGGACGAGTTCTGGCAGGTACCGGGCCGCTGACGGGTTGGGACCAGCCGAGAGCGTGGCACCGGCGGGCAGGTCGCCGACCACCTGGCACCGGGCCTGACGTGCAAGAGGCAGCGTCACACGCTGACCCGCGCACCACGATGCGGTCGGGCCCGCGGCAGCCTGGACCGGCACGCCACCTATGTCGTCGCCGCCTACGTCGCTGGTGCCGCCCGGTAAGCACGCCGACCTAGCCGTCCTGCCTGGCGGCTACGGGCCGCCAGGCGGGACAGCCGAGCCCGCGAGCTCCGGTGCGCGCTTCCCGGCCCGTCCGGTAGCTTGGTGCACGCCTCCGCAAACCAAAGGGACTATCGACGTGTCGGCTAATGACAGCGTGCCGGATCTTTCGTGGCTGGCCGATTCGCCGATGTTCATCGACGGCCAGCAGATCGGCGCCTTCTACGATGCCGTCGTCGGGCCCGCGTTCAGGACTGTCGAGCTGCAGATCTCGGCTGACCGTACTGAGCAGGCGGAGAAAACTGTCACAGGCCGCACCAGCGCCGGGCTGTCGGCATTGTTCCCCTGGCTGAAGGCCGAGGCAGAAGCAGAAGCCACCAGGACAGCAGTGCGCGGGCAGCAGGATGGGCAGAGTATCGTCTTGCAGCCGATCGAGAGCGCCGCGCGGCAGCTGGTCGAGCTCTCGCTGCACTACCTGGTGAACCAGCGGGCGCGGATCTGCACGGTGGGCCAGGGAACCCGGCTGCCGTCGGCCGAGGCCATCGGCGCGAGCCCGCGGATGATCGCGTTCGTCGATACTCCCCCAGGCACCAGGTTCCTGCCGCAGGCCGCAGAGCTTAACGACGGCCGCGTCGTCACCTTCTTCAGCCCGCTGATCGAGAAGCTGAAACGAGACGGCGGACTGCTCCCGGGGGCCTATCCGCACAGCACCGTCACCGAGGCCGGCAAGCGGCAGCGAGATGCCTACTGGCGCTGGTTCGCCGAGCACTGGAACGCCGACACTGCCGTCAAGGTCGTGGAGGATGTCATCGGCAACGGCGGGCGGCCGCGGTGGATTGACTACCGCGTCACCTTCGGCACCGGGCAGGCGCTGCACCTCCATGTAGTCGCGCACGGCGACTACGACACCGGCGTCTTCGCTTACAACATCATCCGGCGCAGCGAGCGCTACGGGCTGAGGATCGTAGGAAGCCTGAAGTCGCAGCCATCGCTGAACGTCCTGGCGATTTACGAAAAATCGGCACTTAACCACAGAAGACGGCCTACGTGCGTCGCACTACGTAAACGCTACGGAAGAATTCGACCGCCGCGCGAACCGCCGTTCTGGGCCACTGCGCGGAGAACGAAGTCAATCGCCCTTCCGAACCATAACTGGGGCAACTGTCCTGCCCGACTGACGGTTGTTCCGCAAGCGCCCCGGGCCGGTGCGAGGATGGGCGAGCGGAGCCGACTATGGTCGCGGAAACGCTAGGCGATCTTGCCTAATAGGCGCCCAACTCGGCCGATTGGAAGATGCCGTTGCAGGTCAGTCCCGGATGAAGGTTTCCATTGCAGGGGAACCCGGATAAACGGCCCTCTAGAGGTTCGCGGTAGGCGAGGCATCTTGCGCCGAGAGCGGCGGCGGGAACGTCGCCGGGGCCAATATGAGTAGCCGGGAGGCCCAAGATAGGTAGGCGGATCGTTGGCTCTGGCGTTACGTTCCTGCCAAACTGCGGCAAACAGGGTGGTTATTCCTGACTATCCGTTGCTTGTTCGGCTGCTGTAATCCTGCTGCCCGGTGCATCCGCGGTTTATCCGCGTCTTCTGGTTTTGCTGACCTCGGAGGGGGGTCCCATGGCCGGGGCCAGTCTGGCGCGCCGTGGTGTCGTGGCTTTTTCCTTTATTGCCGGCGGGTGGCGCGGTTGCTGCGTGGCGGGCGGCGCCGGGTAAGCCTGGTGTCCGCGGTTGTCGTGGTGGCGGGCCTGCTTAGCACCTGGGGGTTGGCGGGGCCGGCCGGGCGGTGACCAGTCCGGTCGTGAAGACGACTGGGCTGACCGGGGCGACCGCCGGTGTCGCCTATTCGGCGAAGCTGGCCGCGTCCGGGGGCATCGCCCCCTACACCTGGTCGGTGCAGGGCACGCTGCCGGCCGGACTGACGCTGGCACCGGCCACCGGCCTGATCAAGGGCACCCCGACGGACGGCAGCACGGCCGGCACCAAGACCGCCTTCATGGTGCAGGCCACTGATTCGGAGAACCCGCCCGTTGCCTCCCTCCCGGCGAACCTGTCGATCACGGTGACGCTGATCCCGCTGGCGGTCACCCCCGTCTCGCTGCCCCCGGCGACCGCCGATGTGCCGTATTCGGCGAAGCTGGCCGCCACCGGCGGCATCCGGCCCTACACCTGGTCAGCCCCCGCGGGCGGGCTGCCCGCGGGGGCTGAACCTGAACGCGGCGACCGGGGTGATCTCCGGCAGGCCGACGGCCCCGGGCACCGCGAGCTTCACGGTGAGCGTGAGCGACGCCGAGACCCCGCCCGCCGCCGTCTCGGCGCTCCTGTCGGTCAGCGTGACCGTGGCGCCGCTGGCGGTCACCCCCGTCAGCGTGCTGCCCGCGGCCACGCTGCGCGTACCGTACTCGGTGAAGCTGGCCGCGGCCGGCGGGCTGACCCCCTACACCTGGTCGATCATCGCGGGCTCGCTCATTCCCGGGCTGACGCTGCACGCCGCGACCGGCGTCATCTCCGGCACCCCGCTCAAGACCGGCGTCAGCACGTTCACCGCCCAGGTCAGCGATGCCGAGAACCCGCACGTCACCGTACCGGCCGCGTTCTCGCTGGCCACCGGCGTGCCGGCCAAGGCCACCCCGGCCATCTCGACGACCCCGGGCGCGGGAGGGCCGGTCGGCGGCACGACGGTGACGGACACGGCCATCTTGTCGGGTGGTTCTTCCCCGACCGGGATGATCACGTTCAGCCCGTACGGCCCGAGCGGCACCGCTGACTGCTCCGGCACGCCGGTCGATACCGAAGCCGCGGCCGTCACCGGCAACGGCAGCTACACCACCCCCGCCGGGTACACCCCGGCCGCGGCCGGCACCTACTGGTGGACCGCCAGCTACGGCGGGGACGGCGGCAACACCGGAGTCTCCTCGGGCTGCGGCGCCGAGCCAGTGCACATCGACCCGGCCTCCCCGGACATCACGGCGACCCCGAGCGGGGGCGGCCCGGCCGGCAGCACCCTGGTGACGGACACGGCCATCTTATCGGGTGGTTCTTCCCCGACCGGGACGATCACGTTCAGCTTGTACCCCACGTACGGCGGCGTCCCTGACTGTTTCGGCCTGGGCAGCCCGCCGGTGGATACCGAAACCGTGCCCGTCACCGGCAACGGCAGTTACGCCACCCCGGCCGGGTACACCCCGTCCCAGCCTGGCCTCTACCTGTGGAACGCCAGCTACAGCGGGGACGCCGGCAACGCCCCGGCCGCCTCGGGCTGCGCGCAGGTGATCATCAGCGCGCCGGCTGTCACGGCGATCACGACGTCCGGAGGGGGCAGCGTACCGGTCGACGGCTCAGGGGCGTTTTTGGAGGCCAGCCTGTCGGGTGGGTCCTCGCCCACCGGGACGATCACGTTCGACGTGTACGGCCCGAGCGCGACGGCGGACTGCTCCGGCTCGCCGGCCTATACCGCTATCGGAAATGTGGACGCCAGCTTCAACGCCCATGCCAGCATCGAACTCACCCAGGTCGGCATCTTCTGGTGGACTGCCAGCTACAGCGGGGACGCCGGCAACGCCCCGGCTGTCTCGGGCTGCGGCGCCGGGAAGGTGACCGCCAGCCAGGTCCCGGCGGCCATCACGACGACCCCGGGCGCGGGCGGCCCGGTGGGCACCACGGTGCAGGACACGGCCAGCGTGTCGGCGCAAGTTCCCCAGCTCGGCGGGACGGTCACGTTCAGCTTGTACGGCCCGAGCGCGGCGGCGGACTGTTCTGGCACCGCGGTGTTTGACCAGACGGTGACCGGCAGCGGCAGCGGCAGCTACACCAGCCCGTCGTTCACGCCCGCCCAGGCTGGCACCTACTGGTGGACCGCCAGCTACAGCGGGGATGCCGACACAACCCCGGCCGCCTCGGGCTGCGGCACCGAGTCCGTGACCATCAGCCCTTAACGCGCCGCCGCCCATCCCGGGCACCAGCACCGACCGCGGGCACCCGGTCAGCCTGCCATCGCCGGCGATCCGGCCCCCGGGCAGACCCTGACCTGGTCCGCGACCGGGCTCCCGGACGGGCTGTCGATCGACCCGGGCACCGGCCTGATCCAGGGCGTCCCGACCGCGCCAGTGCCTTAACGTGGCGGTGACGGCCACCGACGGCACCAGCGTCCGGGTCGGCGACCTTCGCCTGGACGGTCACCCTCACCAACACGGTGACAGTGACCAATCCCGTCGACCTGCCATGAACATCCCAGAGCCGCAGCCAGCTGCTGCCGCCTTCTGCTGTCGGCTGGCTACGGCTGTTTTACGCCTGACGCAAAGTAGCTGAACGCACGTCTACGCCCGACACACGCCCAAATCGGCCGTGCGCACGGCTGCGCACTAGGCCAGAGCGCTATCGGCATGTCCCATGGTGAGGAGAAGCTCGACGGCAGTTGCGGTGACTGGGTACGCGCTCCGAATCGATGATCTGGGCGCATTCACATTGCTCAGTCATCCAGCTGCTAGCCGCGCAAAATCGGCAGGGAGGTCCTGCCTCAACGAGGAAGTGACCGATCCGACCAGGCAGGGAGATCGCCAGCGTGGAACCCGGCTGAGTGGTCAGACGCTCCTAATCTGCGGTATGGGGCGTTCACAGTTCAGACGCATTTCGTCTAGCGTGGGATGTGGTCTCGGAGAAACCGGCCGACTGCTTCGGTGGCGGCGGGCAGGTGCTCGGGGTCCTTCCATGGCTCGAGCAACTCGGCGGCCTGCGCGAGTGCGGCGATCTCGCGGCCGGTCTCGGTCGGGTGGTACTCATCGACTCCTGGCAGGACGAGCATTGGCGTGCGGAAGGACCGCACCTGCTCCCGGGTCACGCTGACGGCGAAGTCGGCAGCCCACATCGTGGTGGCGAACGCCTCGATCTCGTCGCTGCCGAGATCGTCGCGCTTGCTCCTGAGCTGGTCACGCCACTGCTTCCAGATGTTGTCAAAGAGCTCCCGGTTGCTCGCGATGATACCGACCGGCTGCTCGAGGACGGCCGCGACGACTCGTTCCGGCGCGAGTGCGAGCAGTTGGAGGATAAAGGGGCCGCCGATGCAGCAGCCGAACAGCAGGAACCGGTCGATGCCGAGATGATCCATGACCGCGAGCTGGTCGGCGGCGTAGGCGCCCCACGGGTCGCCGGCCTCGAGCGGGCCGCTGGACTGGCCGGCATTGCGCTGGTCCATCGCGATCATCTGGTACTGCCCGGCGTACGCGGTCAGCGGGTTGATCGCTGCCATCTCCCACAGCGGCACGCTCGAGCGCATCCCGCCTGGCGCCAGCGTCAGCATGGGAAACCCTGTCCCCTGCTCGGTGTACCAGATCCTCGCCTCGCCACTGTCGGCGTACGGCACACGAGTCTCCTCTCGCGAATCCGATTCCGTGACCCAGCCTATGGCCGGGCCTCCCGCTGCAACTGGAATCGCCACGGGAGGCGGGCTGCTGGATCGCCGCTGGCGCCTTTAGAGAACGAGCTGCATGCGCAGTGCTGAGGTCACCGTGAAGCCGGCTTCTCGCAGATACGCTGCCCTGGGGGGAGTGGGGCTCAGGCCGAACGTGGTCGGCAGCAATCGATCGGGCCCAAGACACTACGTCGCGCGCGACATCGTTCCGTGACCGTGGCCGCGATGCTCGGGCAGGGTGATGACGTTCGCGAGGCCCCTGTGCGCCCCGGACGCACTGGGGGCTGGAACGCCGATTTCCAGGGTGCCGATGGCCGTAGCTACGAACTCGCCCTCTGCCTCGATCGCAGGGAACCGGGCATTGCGAGGGTGCCCAATGCCCCGTCATCTCTGCTCAGATCACGCCCTGTCGAGGTGCTCGCCGAGGCGATCGGCGCATCGCGCATGCTGCGTAACGGCGAGCGGCCATCCCCGTTCGGCCCGTTAGGGTACCTTGATGCCTCAACGCGCCCTGCTGCCACGATCAGCGCCGGCTGCCTCGGGGGTGTCGTCCCCCGCGATCAGTGCACTGCTGGACAGGCTCGAGGAGAAATCCATCGAATGCCACTCGCTCATGGTCGTGCGTCACGGGCACGTTGTCGCTGAAGGCTGGTGGGCGCCGTACTCGGCCGATCGCCCGCACCTTCTGTACTCGCTGACCAAATCGTTCACCTCGATCGCCGTGGGGCTGGCGATCGCCGACGGGCTGCTCTCGCTCGACGATCGCGTGGCGGACGTGCTGCCCGACCACGTTCCGGCCGGCATCTCAGAGCAGGGACGCCGCATCAGCGTTCACCATCTGCTGTCCATGACAGCCGGGCACCGCACGGACAGTCTCGCCGAGGCCTGGCAACTGGAACCGGGCGACCTGGTGAAGGGCTTCCTGCGCCTGCCTTTCGCCACGACCGAGGGAACGCGGCACACCTACGACAATTCGGCCGCCTTCATCCTGGCCCGCATGGTGGAACGGGTCGCCGGCCGCGGGCTTGCGGAGTTCCTCGACGAGCGGCTCTTCACCCCGATGGGCATCGACCACGCCGAATGGGACCGAGTGGGAAGCGGTGCTGCCTTCGGATTCCACGGACTGCACCTCCGGACCGAGGCTGTCGCCGCCTTCGGTGAGCTGCTGCTGCGCGGCGGCCTCTGGGGCGGCAGGCAGCCGGTCCCGCGCGAGTGGGTGGAACTTGCGACCGGACGGCACATCGACAGCCGGCATTACGCGGAGGGGGCGGACGGGGCCGACTTCCTGTGCGGTTACGGCTACCAGTTCTGGATCTCACGCCACGGTTTTCACGGTAACGGCGCCTTCGGCCAGCACTGCGTGGTCGTCCCGTCGCACGATCTCGTGGTCGTCCTGACCTCTGCCCAGCAAGAGGTCCAGCAGGCTCAGGACGTGCTCGACGCCATCTGGGAGTGCCTGCTCCCCGGCATCGGCCACCCGGGAAGCACGCGCGACGACGAGATCCTCACCGACCGGCTGCGGGGCCTGTCTCTCGCGCTGGTGCCAGGCTCGGCAGGCCCGGAGCGTTCCGTGACCGCGACGCTCGACTCCTCCGCCGAGGGCTCGGCCCTGCCCGACGGCACCACGGTGGCCGTCGGGCCCGCCGACGGTGCATGGCTCATACGATTCGGGTCGCTCCCCGAAATCGAGGCGGGCCGCGGCGAATGGCGTGAAAGCTCACCGCTCGGCCGACCTGTCTGCGCGAGCGGCGCCTGGCAGGGCAGCACGTTCGTCGCCGATCTTTACATCATCACCACCCCGCACCACGTCCGGCTTGCGGTCGACGCCGACGCGGGGACAGCGGTCGCGACGTGGAGCACCATGCCCCTTGACCAGCCCGGATCTGGTACTGCACCTGCGGTCGCCGCTGATGACACGGCCCGACGTCGCGTAGATCCCGGGATTGCGCCACCCGCGGTGCGCGGGCATCAGGCCTGATGCCCGCCAAGGGACGCCCTTCCATGACAGAGGCTGCCCGACCTTAGGCAGGGCTTCATTCCTGCAACCGAAATAGCTTCCGCCCGCCCGGCGCATAACTGGATAATCGGGGTAGGTAACCCAAACGAGAAAGCATCCGCGCTCAGCTCGCCGAATCGGCGTTCGGTGCGGCATCGCGATGCGTCGGCTAGAGAATTTCACAATGCATGAAGGTGTCAGAGTCCCTGATGCTGCTCAAGAGCATGGAGGAAACATGGAGTGGCGGAAAAGCTCCTTCTCATCTGGTAGCGGCGGTGCGTGCGTAGAAGTTGCCAGCTCTGACGGCGTAGTCGTGCGCGACACGACCAATCGGGACGGCGGAACGATCACCTTCAGCGCTGCTGCGTGGGCCGCGTTCACCGCGTCGCTGCGGTAGAACTGCGTGCGGTCGCGAAGCTGCGTCTGAGCTGTACGGATGCGCCGACATTCGATCTTCTCATGCTGTCGTTGCCGCTCTTACCCGCGCCTTTGCGTCGTGCTGAAGGTGAACCTCTAAGCGCGGGGTATGCGCTGCTGCGCGCGGGGGCGGCCTAACTCAGTACGGCCGCCCCGTTCACGTCAGGTCACAAACAATTTCAGTACATCTCGCCGCGCCGGCGCTTGGCCTCGATGGCGCGCTGGACCTGGAGGTCGGCCCCGTACCGGTCCAGCATCGCCCTGTCTTGCCAGCCCATAAGCCGCATCAGGTCGCCTTCCGCACCGCCGCCGGCGAGCCAGTCGTGGGCGAAGGTGTGGCGGAACATGTTGCGGGTACACCGACGGCTCATACCCGGCTTCTTCGGCTCGCCGCTTGACCATCCGGTAGACGCCGGAGCCGGTCATCGGCCGCGGTTCCGGGTCCCCAGCCACACCGCCGGCGAGGTCTGAGCCCGCCCGTGCGACTGCCGCGCCCGCAGGTACACCACGATCGCCTTGGCCGTCGCGAGCGTCAACGGCACGATGCGGCCCTCGTCCGCGGCATGCGCGCCCTTCAGCGGGACGACCCGGATGTAGGGCCGGGCGATCAGGTCGGCCGGGAGGTCGTCGAGGCGGATCTGGACCAGCTCGGCGCGCCGGATGCCTTCGGTGAGCACCCGGATCATCGCTTGGTCGCGGGCATCGTCGAACGTCCGCGCCTTCCCGCCCCCCGTGGCCGAGAGCAGGTCCTCGATGAAGTCGGCGGCCAGGGTTGAGGGCCGGACCTTGACCGGCGCGTATCGCACCAGGCCGTCGGTGTACGGGTGCGGCTGCCCGTACTCGATCGCGAGCCAGGTGAACAGGTGGCGAAGGTTCCGCTGCTTGGTGTTCGTCCTGCCCTGGCTGTGCGACGCGAGGTAGCCACGGAAGAACCGGTTCAGCACCGCCGTGTCGCAGCCCATGAAGTCGGCCTCCAGGCCCGCCGACGTCATCCACGAGCTCAGCGCCACCGCTGCGTCCCGGTGTGCCCAGCGCCGGGATGCTCGACCACAGCACGCCGACCGAAGGACCCAGACCGCGCATGACCGCAGGTCCGGACCGAAAAAAGCGCCCCCAGTAAGATTCGAACTTACGCACCCGGCTCCGGAGGCCGGTGCTCTATCCCCTGAGCTATGGGGGCTCTGTCACGCAGAACCTGAACGCAGAAAGGCTACCAGTCCCGGTCCGTGGTCGTGACACGCGCACAGGACACGCAGGGACACGCTCGGCGGCCATAGGCAAGTTCGGGTTAGAGGCGGTAGCCTCACCGAGTGTGACGCATGGTTTGGGGCGGGTGCTCGTCGTGGACGACGACGAGGTGATTCGGCAGCTTATCGCCGTGAATCTTACTCTTGAGGGGTTTGATGTATCGACGGCGGTGGACGGTCAGGACTGCATCGACAAGGTGCAGGCGATTGCGCCTGACGTGATCACGCTTGACGTGATGATGCCACGGCTTGACGGCTGGGAGACGGCCATCCAGCTGCGCAAGACGCCGGAGACCGCGCACATCAAGGTCGTCCTGATCACGGCCCGCGCCCAGGAAGATGACATCGCCCGTGGCGCGAACGTCGGCGCCGATGCGTATCTCACCAAGCCGTTCGATCCCGGCGAGATGATCCGGGTGGTCCGCGAGCTGGCCGGCGCCCCGCCTGCGTAGCGTGCGGCAGTGATCAGTAGGGTGCGGCAGTGATCAGCGGTGACGTGCGGCGTGCGATTGCGCGCGCCATCGCGGCCGAAGGGCTCCCGCCCGCCGATCCCGGCCTGCGCCCGACGGGCGTGCCGGGTCAGTACGCGTCCAGTGTCGCGTTCGCTTTCGGCGAACGCCCGCCCCAAGTGGCCGCGCGCATCGCTGCCCATCTAACCCAGACGGACGGCATCGCCCGGGCCGAGATCACCGGCCCCGGTTTCATCACCATCACTATCGCCCCCGAGGAACTCACGGCCCAAGCGGAGCGCATCGTGCGCGCCGGCCCCGCCTGCGCGACCAGCGACGCCCTCAACGGCGTCACCGTCCCCGCGCCGCCCGCGGGCGACCCGCTTGCCGCGCCGAGCTGGGAAGAAGCAAGGGCGGCGCTCGCCGCGCAGCTGACCGCCCGCCTCGCCGCCGCAGCAGGCGCGACGGTGACCGTCCAGGAAGATATGGAACGTACGGTGTCTCCGCCTGAACCGGAACAGTTTGCGGTCGGGGGCGAAGCAACGGTCCGTTACTCCGCCAAACCGGCCTGGCCATCCGCGAGCCCGCCGCCGGAGGAAACGGAAGTGGCGCGGGCCGTCGCTTTCGCCGGGGCCGACGCGGTGCGATTCTCGCTGGCCAGGGCGGTGCCAGGACGACCCGTGGTAATCGAGGCGCCGATAATCGCGAGGCATGTGCTTGGCAATCCCGCCTATGCTGTCAGGTACGCGCATGCCCGCGCCGCGTCCGGGGTGCGCTGGGCGGCCACCTCCCGCACTGTGCCCCTCGGGAGGCGAGCAGTCCTGCGGCACCTGCCCGCCGATCCGGGTGAATTGGTGCTGCTTGACGCGCTGTCGTGGCTCCCGGAACGGGTTGCCACCGCCGCGCGCCGTGGCCGGCCAGACGAGTTCGCCCGGTACCTGGAGGAAATGGCAAGTGCCACCATTGCCGCCTTGATCTGTGCCGGCGACCCCGGAACCGCCCGGGTGCCGCCGCCAGCTGACAGACTGGCCATGGCCAGGGCGGCGCGGACCGGTCTTGCCGCCGGGCTCGGGCTCCTGGGAGTCGGCGCTCCCGACCGGCTGTGATGTTGCGACGTTGAGAATGGGGAAACCGCAGTGAGTCGTGTCGCCCACCCGGCCGGGCCAAGGCACGGGGACGTGCTGCCAGCCGACCACCCGCCGACGCCCCCCGCCGACCTGAACGCCCTGTACGAGGCGGTCTGGCCGCGCGGCGCCGCGCGCCAGGGCGGGGTGCTGACTATCGGGGGCATGGATGTGCGTGACCTCGCAGCCCGGTTCGGCACCCCGGTGCTCGTCACCGACGAGGCGGACGTGCGCAGCCGGGCCCGTGAGTACGTGGAGGCGTTCGGGTCGGACGCGCACGTCGCCTACGCGGCCAAGGCGTTCTGCTCGCGGGCGGTGCTCCGCTGGGTGACCGACGAGGGGCTCGGCGTGGACGTGTGCACCGGCGGCGAGCTGGCGGTGGCGCTGTCCGCCGGGGTGAATCCGGCGCTGATCACGCTGCACGGCAACAACAAGCTGCCCGCCGAGATCGAGCAGGCGGTGGCCGCCGGGGTCGGGCACATCGTGGTCGACTCCTTCGAGGAGATCGCCAGGCTCGCCTATCACGCCGACCTGGCCGGCACCCGGCCGCGCGTCCTGGTCCGGGTGACGACCGGGGTCGAGGCGCACACCCACGAGTTCATGGCCACCGCGCACGACGACCAGAAGTTCGGCTTCTCGCTCGCGTCCGGCGCCGCCGACGAGGCGGTCCGCCGGGTGCTTGCGCTGCCCGTGCTCGAGTTCGCCGGGCTGCACTCGCACATCGGCTCGCAGATCTTCGACACCGGCGGCTTCGAGGTGGCCGCCAGGCGGGTGCTCGAGCTGGCCGCGCGGATCCACGCCGAGCACGGCGTCGCCATCACCGAGCTCGACCTGGGCGGCGGGTTCGGCATCGCGTACACCCCCGAGGACGACGCGCCCGAGGTGAAGACGCTCACCGCCGGGCTGCGCGCGATCGTCACCGAGCAGTGCGCGGCCTTCGGCCTGCCCGAGCCCCGGCTGACGATCGAGCCGGGTCGCGGCATCATCGGGCCCTCTACCGTGACGCTGTACGAGGTCGGCACGATCAAGAACGTGGACGGCATCCGGACCTACGTGAGCGTGGACGGCGGGATGAGCGACAACATCCGCACCGCGCTGTACGACGCCGAGTACACGTGCGTGCTCGCGTCCCGCTCCTCGGACGCGCCGCCGATGCTGGCGCGGGTGGTGGGGCGGCACTGCGAGAGCGGCGACATCGTCGTGCGGCACTGCTACCTGCCGGACGACGTCGCCCCTGGCGACCTGCTCGCGGTGGCGGCGACCGGGGCGTACTGCCGGTCGCTCGCCTCCAACTACAACCACCTGCCGCGCCCCGGCGTGGTTGCGGTGCGCGACGGCGAGGCCCGCGAGATCGTCCGCCGGGAAACGCTTGACGACCTGCTGCGATTGGACGTCGGATGACTGAGGCCAAACCCCGCGCCGTGGCTGTCACCGGCCCTCGCGCCGAGAAACAGCATTCCCCCAGCCGGCCGGCAAGACGCTTAAGGTGGCGCTGCTCGGCTGCGGCGTCGTCGGCACTCAGGTTGCCAGGCTGCTGCGTGAGGAGGCGAGCGAACTCGCGGTCCGGTCCGGCGCGCAGCTTGAGATCGTCGGCATCGCCGTTCGGCGACTGTCGCACCCGCGTCCCGGCATCGATCGCGACCTGCTGACAACCGACGCGATGGGGCTGGCGACCCGGCCCGACGTGGACATCGTGGTGGAGGTCATCGGCGGCATCCAGCCCGCGCACTCGCTGATCCTGGCCGCGATGAAAAGCGGCAAGTCCGTCGTCTCCGCGAACAAGGCCCTGCTGGCCGAGCATGGCGAGCAGATCCACCGCGTCTCCCGCGACTACGGCGCCGACCTCTACTACGAGGCCGCCGTGGCGGGCGCGATCCCGATCCTCCGCCCGCTGCGCGAGTCCCTCGCCGGGGACACTGTGCACCGGGTGATGGGCATCGTCAACGGCACCACCAACTTCATCCTCGACCGAATGGACTCCTCGGGCGCCGACTTCAGCGAGTCGCTTGAGGAGGCGCAGGCTCTCGGCTACGCCGAGCCCGACCCGACCGCCGACGTGGAGGCCTTCGACGCCGCCGCTAAGGCCGCGATTCTCGCCGGGCTCGCCTTCCACACCCGGGTCACCGCCTCCGACGTGCACCGGGAGGGGATCACCGAGGTGACCGCCGCGGACATCGCCTCGGCGAAGGTGCTGGGCCGGATCGTGAAGCTGCTCGCGATCTGCGAGCGCACCGCCGAAGGGGTCGCGGTCCGGGTGCACCCGGCGATGATCCCGAGGAGCCACCCGCTTGCCGCCGTCGGCGGTGCCTACAACGCCGTCTTCGTCGATGCGAAGTCGGCCGGGCAGCTGATGTTCTACGGCGCGGGCGCGGGCGGCACCCCCACCGCCTCCGCGGTGCTCGGCGACATCGTCGCGGTCGCACGGAACCGGCTGGCCGGCACCAGGGGCCCCGAGGTGACGACCTACGCGGAGCTGCCGGTGCTGCCCATGGGCGATACGCTGACGAGGTACCACGTATCGCTGGACGTGGCCGACAAGCCCGGCGTCCTCGCGCCGGTGGCGGAGGCCTTCGCCCGGCACGGGGTCTCCATCCAGGCGGTGCGGCAGACGAGCAGGGGCACCGAGGCGCTGCTTGTCATCGTCACGCACGTGGCGCGTGACGCCGACCTCGCGGCGACGATCTCCGAGCTCCAGGCGCTGCCGGTCGTCCGGGCGGTGGCGAGCGTGATGCGGGTCGAAGGAGAGGAAGACCAGTGACCAGTTCACCGGCCCCGGCGGTAACCACTGCTCGCCCGCCGTGGCGCGGCGTCATCACCGAGTACCGCGAGCGGCTGCCGGTCACCGCCGGGATGCCGGCCATCACCCTGCAGGAGGGCGGCACGCCGCTGCTGCCCGCCCCGGCGCTGTCCGCCCGCACCGGGTGCGAGGTGTACCTGAAGGTCGAGGGGCTCAACCCCACGGGGTCGTTCAAGGACCGGGGCATGACGGTCGCGATCACCGTGGCCGCGGCGCAGGGCGCGAAGGCGGTGATCTGCGCTTCCACCGGCAACACCTCCGCGTCCGCCGCCGCCTACGCCGCCCGGGCCGGCCTGACCTGCGCCGTGCTGGTGCCCAAGGGCAAGATCGCGATCGGCAAGCTGGCCCAGGCGCTGGTGCACGGCGCGAAGCTGCTGCAGGTCGACGGGTCGTTCGACGACTGCCTCGAGCTGGCGCGCAAGCTGGCCGTCGACTACCCGGTCGCGCTGGTCAACTCGGTGAACCCGGACCGCATCCAGGGGCAGAAGACCGCGGCGTTCGAGATCGTGGACGCGCTCGGCGACGCGCCCGACATCCACTGCCTGCCGGTCGGCAACGCCGGCAACATCACCGCCTACTGGCTCGGCTACCAGGAGTACGCCGATCTCGGGATCGCCACCAAGCGGCCCCGGATGTTCGGCTTCCAGGCTTCCGGCGCGGCCCCGATCGTGGATGGGGCGCCGGTGGCGCACCCGCAGACGATCGCGACCGCCATCCGCATCGGCAACCCTGCGTCCTGGCACCTGGCCGAGGCCGCCCGCGACCAGTCCGGCGGCCTGATCGACAAGGTCACCGACCGGGAGATCCTCGCCGCCTACCGGATACTCGCCCGCGAGGAGGCGGTGTTCGGCGAGCTCGGCTCGTCGGCCGGCGTGGCCGGGCTGCTCGCGGCGGCGGCGGACGGGCGGATCCCGGCGGGCTCGCGGGTGGTCACCACGATCACCGGCAACGGCCTCAAGGACCCGGACTGGGCGCTCTCCGGCGCCCCGGCCCCAACCACGGTCCCGGTCGACGCGGCCACCGCCGCGGCCGCCCTCGGCCTGGCGTGAGCACCTGGAGCCAGGGGCCGGTCCTCGTTCGGGTGCCGGCCACCAGCGCGAACCTGGGGCCCGGATTTGACGTGCTCGGGCTCGCGCTCGGCCTGCACGACGAGGTCGAGGTCGCCGTGACGCCGTCCGGGCTGTCGATCGAGGTGTCCGGCGAGGGAGCCGCCGACGTCGCGGACGCGGAGGAGAAGCACCTCGTGGTGCGCGCGATGCGGGTGGGCTTTGACGACCTGGGCGTGGCGCAGCCGCCTGGACTGGCGCTGCGCTGCGTGAACCGGATACCGCACGGACGCGGGCTCGGGTCGTCGGCGGCCGCGATCGTGGCCGGCCTGCTCGCCGCGCGGGCGCTGGCCGGCGCGAGCCTCGACGCCGACGCCGTGCTGCCGCTGGCGAACGAGCTTGAAGGCCACCCCGATAACGTCGCCCCGTGTCTGCTCGGCGGGCTGACCATCGCCTGGGTGGCCGGCGGCGCGGCGCGCGCGATCCGGCTCGAGCCGCTCTCGACGGTGCAGCCGGTGGCGTTCATCGCCCCAGAACCGGTGTCCACCAAGGTGGCGCGGGATCTGCTCCCCCCGAGCGTGCCGCACGCAGACGCGGCGCGGAACGCCGGCCGGGCGGCGCTGCTCGTCGCCGCCCTCACCGCCCGTCCCGACGCGCTGCTCGACGCCTCAGAAGACCGGCTGCACCAGGACTACCGGGCGCTCGCCATGCCGGCCACGCACGATCTGGTCGGCCGGCTGCGCGCGGCCGGAGTGCCCGCGGTCACCTCGGGCGCGGGCCCGTCGGTGCTGGCGTTCCTGACCGGCGACGGCACCGGTGACGCGGACTTGGCGAAGCTGGATTCAATCGCGCGAGAAACGGGTATTCAATGGCGCATAAGCCCGCTAGCCGTCGAGAGACACGGCGCCAGCGCACTACCGAGTGGTCGGAGCACCCGGTGATGCATGGCCGTTGTCTCCCTGGGGGGCGACGTCTCACACCCCCCGGGCTTCCTCGCCTGGCCGTTTAATATCCCCTTTTCCGCGACAGGATGGCTGCAAAGGAATGCCGTGGGCGCTGTCGGTGTTAGGCTGGGTGCAGCATCTGTTGCCCCTGTGCGGGGCAGGTGCTGGTCATCCAGACGTCGCCTGGGGGGTAACGTATACCTGCCCAGGGATCGGGCTCTTAGCGTCACTCCAGGGGAGCGACACGTTCCCCTGGGCGCTACTCCACTGCACATCTTCACGTCGGCGGCTCCGGAAACGGGTCGCGCACACGGACGGACGCGACGTGCAGGAGTAGATGCCGAACGCAGCCGCGAGCGAAATCATGCGTTAATGACGGTCTCGCGAGCAATGCGATCGGGCTTGGCGCCACGGAACCCCGGGTCGAGAAGACACCTAGGCGGCCGAGGATCATAATGGAAGGACCATTAGTGAGCGACACCACCGAAGTCCTCAGCGGCGCGGCCCCCGCGTCCGAGGACCCTCCCATCGGGCACCCGGCCGCCTCCGCTGGCGCCCCGCGGTCAACCGGCCGTAACGGCGGTGACCTTTCGAAGTTGCTCGTCACCGATCTGCAGCGGCTCGCTCAGGAACTCGGTATTCCCGGGACGGGGCGGATGCGGAAGGGGGATCTTGTCGCCGCGATCACGGAGCGGACCGGCGGCGGTCGCTCGACCCCTAGACAATCAGCTACGCGAGCCGCGTCCGCGGGAGCCGACGTCGCTCGCCCCCTGAATCAGGACGCTATGGAAGCAGACACAACCGTTCGCTCAGGCATCGGCGAGTCCGCCCAAGCACAACGCGGCGGCATCGGCAACGCCCCGGTCAACGCCCCGGTCAAGCGCCCCGGGCAACGCCGCTGTTGGCGACCGACCGGTCACCGTCGCGGCCCAGCAGGCGGCGCCCTCCGTTGAGCAGGCGGCGCACTCCGTCGAGGTTGAGCAGGCAGCACCAAGCGCGGCTGAATCGATTGCCGACGGGCAGCATGGCAATGGCACGGACTCCAGGGGCCAGGACGCCCGCCGGGACCGCCGTCGCAACGGACGCCGCGATGACCAGGGCGGCAGCGGCCGCGACCAGCGCCGTGACGGCCGCGATAACCGTGACGCCCGCGAGGTCCGTGAGCCCCGCGAGGTCCGTGAGCCCCGCGAGCGCCCGCGAGCCCGCGGCGGCAAGCAACAGCCGGACCGGCCAGAGCAGCCAGAGCAGCCAGAACCCGAACAACGTTCGCCAGGGCGGCGGCAACGGTCCCATGGATGACGATGACGACCGCAACGGGCGGCGCGGCCGCGACCGGTTCCGCAACCGCAACCGGCGGCGCGGCGAGCGGCCTGGCGCCGAGCCGGAGACGGTGATCGCCGACGACGACGTCCTGATCCCGATCGCCGGCATCCTGGACGTGCTTGAGAACTACGCCTTCGTGCGGACCACCGGTTACCTGCCAGGGACGAACGACGTGTACGTCTCGCTTTCCCAGGTCCGTAAGCACGGGCTGCGCAAGGGCGACGTCATCGAGGGCGCGGTGCGCCAGCCCAAGGACGGGGAGCGCCGGGAGAAGTTCAACGCGCTCGTCCGGCTGGACAAGGTCAACGGCCTTGACCCCGAGGAGTCGGTGCGGCGGCCGGAGTTCTCCAAGCTGGTCCCGCTCTACCCGCAGGACAGGCTCCGGCTTGAGACCGATCCGACCAACATGGTCACCCGGATCATCGACCTGATCTGCCCGATCGGCAAGGGCCAGCGCGGCCTGATCGTTTCGCCGCCCAAGGCAGGCAAGACGATGATCCTGCAGGCCATCGCCAACGCGATCACCAAGAACAACCCGGAGTGCCACCTCATGGTCGTCCTCGTGGACGAGCGTCCTGAGGAGGTCACCGACATGCAGCGCACGGTCAAGGGCGAGGTGATCCACTCCACCTTCGACAACCCGGCGGAGGCCCACACCACCGTCGCCGAGCTGGCCATCGAGCGGGCCAAGCGGCTGGTGGAGATGGGCCACGACGTGGTCGTGCTGCTCGACTCGATCACCCGGCTCGGCCGCGCCTACAACCAGGCGGCCCCGGCCAGCGGCCGCATCCTGTCCGGTGGCGTCGACTCGACCGCGCTCTACCCGCCGAAGCGCTTCTTCGGCGCGGCGCGCAACATCGAGAACGGCGGCTCGCTGACGATCCTGGCCACGGCCCTGATCGAGACCGGGTCCCGGATGGACGAGGTGATCTTCGAGGAGTTCAAGGGCACCGGCAACATGGAGCTCCGACTCCGTCGCGAGCTCGCCGACAAGCGGCTCTTCCCCGCGGTCGACGTGGACGCCTCGTCCACCCGCAAGGAGGAGATCCTGCTCGCGCCGGACGAGCTCAAGGTCATCTGGCAGCTCCGCCGTGTGCTGCACGCTCTTGAGCCGCAGCAGGCCCTCGAGCTGCTCATGGAGCAGATGCGCAAGACGCGCTCCAACGCCGAGTTCCTGCTCCAGGTGCAGAAGACCACCCTCGGGATGGACCGGGACCGAGAGCGCTAAGCCCCGTAATCCTTGGGGAATTCACCCAGGCCGCAGCGGGTTAACCGGTGTGGCAAACTAGGTAGCCGCGAGTAACGCGGTTCCGGTTCACGCCGTTTCCACGCTTGCCCCGTTGCGACGGGGCAAGCTGGAGACGGCGACCCGGCGACCGCTTGAGGCAAGGAGCCACTGATGAAGTCCGACATTCACCCGACCTACCAGGTCACCAACGTGACCTGCGGTTGCGGCGCCACGTTCACCACCCGGTCGACCTCGCCCAAGGGCGAGATCCACACCGACGTGTGCTCGCAGTGCCACCCCTTCTACACCGGCAAGCAGAAGATCCTCGACACCGGCGGCCGCGTCGCCCGCTTCGAGAAGCGCTTCGGCACGGGCCCGGTCACCGGGGCGGGTGCCAAGAAGAAGTAGCGACCTTGCCAGCGCCCGCGTGCCGAACGACTGCACGCGGGCGTTGTGCTTGTCCGGCGGGATGTGGTTGACGCTAGGGTAAAGACAGCGCCCGGGCTGCGCTGCGAGAGAGAAGGTCTTTCACTTGTTCGACCGGTTGGGTGACTTGGCAAGCGAGCATGCCGAGCTTGAGCGCGCCCTCGCCGATCCCGGCGTGCACGCGGACGCGGATCAGGCCAGGACGCTGGCCAAGCGGTACTCGGAGCTGACGCCGATCGTCAACGCCTACCGGGAGTGGCAGCAGGTCGGCGGCGACGAGCAGGCAGCCAGGGAACTCGCGACCGAGGACGCGTCCTTCGCCAAGGAGGCGGACGAACTCGCGGCCGCGCGGGCGGCCCTTGAGGACAGGCTCCGCAAGCTGCTCGTGCCCAGGGACCCGAACGACGCCCGTGACACGATACTCGAGGTCAAGGCGGGTGAGGGCGGCGACGAGTCCGCCTTGTTCGCCGGCGACCTGCTCCGGATGTACCAGCGCTATGCGGAGCGGCACGGCTGGAAGACGGAGATCATCGACTCGACCGTCACCGGGCTCGGCGGCGTCAAGGACGCGACCGTGGCGGTCAAGGCCGGCCGGGGCGGCACCGGGGCATGGTCCCGGCTGAAGTACGAGGGCGGCGTGCACCGGGTGCAGCGGGTCCCGGTCACCGAGTCGCAGGGCCGCATCCACACCTCCGCCGCGGGCGTGCTCGTCACGCCCGAGGCCGATCCCGTTGAGGTGCAGGTCAACGAGAACGACCTGAAGATCGACGTCTTCCGGTCCTCGGGCCCGGGCGGCCAGTCGGTGAACACGACCGACTCGGCGGTGCGGATCACGCACCTGCCGACCGGCATCGTCGTCTCCTGCCAGAACGAGAAGAGCCAGCTGCAGAACAAGGAGCAGGCGCTGCGCGTGCTCCGCTCCCGGCTGCTCGCGCAGGCCGAGGCCGAGGCGGACGCGAAGGCCTCCGCCGAGCGCAAGGCACAGGTGCGCACGGTCGACCGGTCGGAGCGGGTCCGCACCTACAACTTCCCCGAGAACCGGATCGCCGATCACCGGGTCGGTTACAAGGCCTACAACCTTGACCAGGTGATCGACGGTGA
Organism: uncultured Actinomycetota bacterium; assembly: GCA_963778435.1. Taxonomy (GTDB): domain Bacteria; phylum Actinomycetota; class Actinomycetes; order Streptosporangiales; family Streptosporangiaceae; genus Trebonia. The sequence goes on along the minus strand of CAVZUX010000022.1, from coordinate 138,048 downwards.
CCTGGACGCGGTGATCGACGCTCTCGCGGCCGCGGACCTCGAAGCGAAGCTAGACAGTGAATGAGCGAAGCCTGGTTTACGGCCGAGCGGGGAGCACTGCATGACCCTGCTGCTCGATGAGATCGCGCTGGCGACGGCGCGGCTGGCGGAGGCGGGGGTGGACTCACCACGCGCCGACGCCGAGATCATCGCGGCGCACGTCCACAACGTCAAGCGCGGCCAGCTGCACACGGTGCCCGACTCGGAGTTCGACGCACGGTACTGGGTGGACATCGGCCGCCGGGAGAACCGCGAGCCGCTCCAGCACATCACCGGCCGCGCCTACTTCAGGTACCTGGAGCTAGACGTCGGCGCCGGCGTGTTCGTGCCCCGGCCGGAGACCGAGGTGATGACCGGCTGGGCCATCGACCGGCTGCGCGAGATGGATGTCGCGGAACCGGTCGCGGTGGACCTCGGCACCGGTTCAGGCGCGATCGCGCTCTCCATCGCGCAGGAGGTGCCGAGGGCAAGCCTGCACGCGGTCGAGGGTGATCCGCTGGCGAGGACCTGGGCGGAACGGAACATCACCCGCTACGTGGACTCCTACACCGCCGGGCGGGTGCTGCTGCACGCGGGCGACTTCGTGTCCGCCGACCCGCGGGAGGGGCTGAAAGAGCTGGCGCCGTTGGCCGGCACCGTCGATCTCGTGGTCACCAACCCCCCGTACATCCCGCTCGGCTCGATCGTGGCGCCGGAGGTGGGGGAGTACGACCCGCCCGCGGCGCTGTGGAGCGGCGCCGACGGGCTGGACGCGATCCGCGCGGTGGAGCGGGCAGCACGGTGGCTGCTGCGTCCGGGGGGCCTGATCGCCGTGGAGCACGGCGCGCCGCAGGGCGCGGCGGTGTTCTGGGTGTTCCCCGAGGAAGCCGGCTGGCGCGATACAACCAACCATAAGGATCTTGCCCGCAGGGACCGATTCGTCACGGCAATGTGGCCGGGAACGGTCTAGGCTGACTCGGAACTGCTCGGGGAAAGAACGGTTCTGCATAGGATGGAATCGATGAGCGCTCGATACGACTGCGCCGACACGCAGCAGCGGGAAGATGGCCTAGTCGCGGCGGCCACCGCCGTGCAGGAGGGCCAGGTTGTCGTGCTGCCCACCGATACCGTCTATGGCATCGGCGCGGACGCCTTCTCCCCGGCGGCGGTCGCCGCGCTGCTCGCGGCCAAGGGACGGGGCAGGAACATGCCGCCCCCGGTCCTCGTGGGCAGCGTGCGGGCGGCGTCCGCGCTCACCCAGTCGCTCGGCCCGTACGGCCAGGACCTGATCGACGAGTTCTGGCCCGGCCCGCTGACCCTGGTCTTCCGCGCGAGCCCGACGCTCCGCTGGGATCTCGGCGACACCCAGGGCACGGTCGCGGTGCGCATGCCGCTGCACCCGATCGCCCTTGACCTGCTGCGCCGGACCGGGCCGATGGCGGTGTCAAGCGCCAACGTGCACGGCGTCCCGGCCGCTACCACCGCGGACGAGGCAGCTGAGCAGCTCGGCGACGCGGTCTCCGTCTACCTCGATGGCGGGCCGTGCGCGGACAACGTGCCGTCCACCATCCTCGACCTGACCGGGACGATGCCGCGGCTGCTGCGGGCCGGCGTGATCGGCATCGACGCGCTGCGCAAGGTCGTCCCCGTTATCGATCTGCCAACCGCCCGTGGCGGACGTGGCCGAGGAGCTGAGCCCGGCGGACCGCAGAGCCGCGGAAGCCATCGCCGCCGCCAAGGCACCCGACGAAAGCACGGCACCCGACGAAGGTAAGGCAGCCGGCGAAAGCAAGGCAGCCGACGTCGACCAGCCGACCGACCCGGGACCGGGCGCCTGACCGCCCGCCGCCATGCGCGAGTATCTTTACATCCTGATCATCGCGGCGGTGGTGACCTATCTCCTCACCCCGCTGGTACGGCGGGGCGCGATCGCCATCAATGCGCAGCACGGTCCCCGCAGCCGGGATGTGCACACGGCGCCGACGCCGTTGCTCGGCGGGCTCGCCATGTACGGCGGGCTGGTGGCCGCGCTGCTGGTCGCCGACCGGCTTAGCTATCTTCAGCAGGCGTTCCCCTCGTCGCGGACCATCACCGGGCTGCTGCTGGCCGCGGGATTGCTCGTGGTCATCGGGATCGTCGATGACCGCTGGGAGATCGGCGCGATCCCGAAGCTGGCCGGGCAGATCGCGGCCGGCGGCATAGTGGTCTGGTCCGGCGCGTTCCTCGGCTGGATACCGCTGCCCGGCGGCGAGACGCTGCTGCTCGAGCCGGATCTGAGCTACACGGTGACGATCCTCATCGTCGTTGTCACGATCAACGCGGTGAACTTCATCGACGGCCTCGACGGCCTTGCGGCCGGGGTCGTCGGCATCTCCGCGCTGGCCTTCATGGTCTACTCCTACACGCTGACCAACTCGGTCGGCATCCCCTCGCAGTCGGTTCCCGCGGTGGGCTCCGCCGTGCTGGCCGGGATCTGCATCGGGTTCCTGCCGCACAACTTCAATCCGGCGCGGATCTTCATGGGCGACACCGGGTCGATGCTGCTCGGCCTGCTGCTCGCCTACGGCCCGATCTCGAGCACAGGATCGCTTGACCCGAACATCCTAGTCAACTACGCGTCCGCGACCTCGCACCCGGTCAATCGGTTCCCGACCATCCTCCCGCTGCTGCTGCCGGTCGCGATCCTGATCATCCCGTACACGGACCTGCTGCTGGCGGTCGTCCGCCGGATGCTGGCGGGCGAGTCGCCGTTCAGCGCGGACCGCCAGCACCTGCACCACCGGCTGCAGAACATGGGCCACTCGCACCGGCAGACCGTGCTGCTGATGTACCTGTGGGCGGCGCTCTTCTCCGGCACGGTGGTCGGCCTCTCGGTGAACAGGATCGACCTCATCTACCTCGTCCTGGCCACCGTCGCGGCGATGATCGCGCTGCTGCTCTTCACCGTGCCGGGACTCCGCCCGTGGCGGTCCACCGGCAAGCGCGCCGCCGGTACCAGGAGACGCCGGCCAGTGACAGCAACCACCGTACGTTCCAAAGCACCCTCGACCGTGGCCACCAGCCCACCCGCGGCTGCCCGCGGGCCGATACCCGAAGTCGCGCCACCTCTTCTCTCCGCGCACGTCCCGCCGGTGGCTCCGCCGGCGCCGAGCCGACACGCCCGTAACGCGGGGGCAACCAGACCGTAATTGGCGATCCCCGGCTAATCTGCTGTAACCTGCGGGAACGCTAAACGCACGGCGGTCCGTTGCCCCGCGCGGGTTTGGGGCTGAGCACTATTGGCACCTTTCTCCGCTTGGGGAGGGGGCCGTCGCGGCCCTGCGTGATGGTCATGTAAAGTCATTGGCAGGTAAAGACAGAGTCAAGAACTTTGTGATAGCCTTCACAAGCAGCAGGGCCTCCCGCGGGCGCTGCACTCACCCGAACTCACAGGAGAGCCGGTAAAAAGATGGCGTACTACGGCCGTGTTGTGCGGTGGTCGATAGCGCTGACCAGCGTGGTCGCCGCCGTGGCCGTCGTCATCTGCGCGCTGCTCGGCGGGGCCAAGGGAGTCTACGGATCGCTCATCGGCATCGGCGTTGTCGCGGTGTTCTTCGGCATCAGCATCCTGGCGGTCGGCCGGGCGGCGCGGGTCAGCCCGATGGCGATGATGGTGACCGCCCTCGGCTCGTTCGTGGTCAAGGTCGTCGCGTTCATGATCGTGCTCGTGGTGATCGGCAAGTCCTCGGCCTTCAACGGCCGGATGCTCGGCTTCACGGCACTCGCCTGCATCCTCGCCTGGTCCGCCGCGCAGGCTGTGACCGCGATGCGGATGCAGACGCTGTACGTCGAGCCGGACGGGAAGAGCTGAGGGCGTGGCCAACGTGGGGATGCGGAGCTATCGCCGCCCGGGCAGGTACGTCGCGCCCGCAGCGGATTCGGGTCGGTCCGGCTCGGATGACGGCCTCACCATGGGCACCGGCTGGACCGTTTTCAGCTACCTGATCTCCGGCATGCTCGCCTACGGCGGCATCGGCTGGGTGATCGCGCACTTTACGCATGTATCGTTGCTTTTCCCGATCGGCATGCTGGTCGGGCTCGGTATTTCGATGGGCTGGATCATCTACAAGTACGGTCGCCCACATGACCAGGGGAACCCCCCGAAGGGAGATGATCGGTGACCGGCGATATCGCGGCCGCCGCGGGAGGCTGCCACATTTTCAGCGGGTGCGGGTATCCCGCGCCCGGGCTTGATGACTTCTATTTCCAGAAGCTATTCAGCATCGGCGGGTGGAACGTCACCAAGCCCGAGCTTATCGCGATCCTGTGCGTCATCATCATCGTCGCGTTCTTCTGGACGGCGTTCGCCAAGCCGAAGTTGATTCCCGGCAAGACGCAGAGCATCGCCGAGATGGCCGTCCTGCTCGTCCGCGACCAGGTCGTCCGCCCGGTGCTCGGCAAGCGGGGCGACGGCTACATGCAGTTCCTGGTGCCGCTGTTCTTCTGGATCCTCGTGATGAACCTGATGGAGCTCATCCCGGTGCTCCAGTTCCCGTCGATGTCGCGGATCGGCTTCGTCTGGCCGCTCGTGGGCGTGGTGTACGCCCTCTACTGGTACCTGGGCTTCAAGACCAAGGGTTTCGTCGGCTACTTCAGGTCCTGGATCCCGGACGCCCCGTGGTTCATCATGCCCATCTTGATCCCCGTCGAGATCCTCAAGTACGTCTTCATCCAGCCGTTCACCCTCGGGGTCCGGCTGTTCGCGAACATGTTCGCGGGCCACTTGCTGCTGTCCATTTTCATGGTCGCGACCTGGTACCTGACGAGCCTGTCGATCGGCCTGCTGTACGCCGCCGGCTCGCTCTTCATGGTGTTCTTCGTCTTCCTGCTTGAGCTGCTGGTCGATCTCCTGCAGGCGTTCATCTTCACCACGCTTACCGCTACTTACATCGCGGACTCCCTGCAGGATGGTCACTGACCGCGCCGGGGCGCCGCACCGATTTTCGCAGTTTTACAGCGTTACAGCCTGGCGGGCAGGAGCCGCCGGACCGACAGGAAAAGGAAGAACGAATGTCACTAGCAGCTGCTGTCGCTACCCAGACGATCAGCATCAACATCGGCGCTGTCGGCTACGGCCTCGCGGCCATCGGCCCCGGCATCGGCATCGGCCTGGTCTTCGGGCACGCGATCGAGGCCATGGCCCGCCAGCCCGAGGCCTCCGCCCGCATCCAGCTCTACATGTGGATCGGCTTCGCGCTGACCGAGGCGCTCGCGCTCATCGGCCTCATCGCGCCGTTCATCTTCAAGTACTGAGACAGAGTCCGATCCAGGAATGTGAGGGCCGGATAGATGTTCCTCGCCCAGGCAGCAACGCAGAACCCGCTGCTCCCGACCGGGTCCGAGTTGATTCTCGGGATCGTCTGCTTCGTCATTGTCTTCGGCATTCTCGGCAAGATGCTGCTGCCGCGGATCACCAAGACGCTCAACGAGCGCGAGGACGCGATCCAGGGCGGCATCAACCGGGCCGACGAGGCGCAGGCCGAGGCGCAGGCGGTGCTGCAGCAGTACCGCGCGCAGCTCGATGACGCCAAGCACGAGGCCGCGCGGATGCGTGAGGAGGCCCGCGAGGCGGGCGCTCAGATCATCGCCGAGATGCGCGAGCGCGCCGAGGCCGAGGCCCGCCGGATCACCGAGGCCGCGCAGTCCCAGATCGAGGCGGAGCGGCAGCAGGCGCTGATCTCGCTCCGTGTCCAGGTCGGGTCGCTGGCGACCGAGCTGGCCAGCCGTATCGTCGGCGAGTCGCTGGCCGACACCGCCCGGCAGAGCCGGATGGTGGACAGGTTCCTCGACGACATCGAAGCACAGGGTGCGGCGGGCACCGGGGCCAGGCAGTAATGCGCGGCGCCAGCAGGGCCTCCTACGCCGAGCTCCGTGAGCAGCTCACGGTCGTGGCGCCGAGAAAGGCGACTGCCGAGGAGATCGGCGACGAGCTGTTCGCCGTCGTCCGGTTGCTCGGCGGCGAGCACGGGCTGCGCCGCATGCTCGCCGACCCGGCCAAGCAGGCGGCCGAGAAGGCCGCGGTGGCCGGCTCGCTGCTGCACGGCCGGGTCTCGTCGGGCACCGAGGACCTGGTGGTCCAGGCCGTGTCGGCGCGCTGGGCGACCCCCGGCGATCTTTCCGACGCGATCGAGCAGCTCGCCATCGAGGCGCTCACGCTCGCCGCGCAGTACGGCCGCGCGCTTGACGACCTGGAGGACGACCTGTTCAGGTTCGGCCGGCTGGTCTCCGGGCAGCCGGCGCTGCGCGCGGCCCTGATCGGGTCGACCGGCCCCGACGCGAAGGCTGGCCTGCTCGCCAACCTGCTCGACGGCAAGGTCAGCGCGGTGTCGCTGAAGCTGATCACCCAGGTGCTCACCTACCCGCGCGGACGCTCGCCGCAGGCGGTGCTCGACCTGTGCGCGTCCATCGCGGCGCACCGGCGCGAACAGCTGATCGCCGTGGTGCGGGTGGCCATGGAGCTGTCCGTCGCGCAGCGGCGGCGGCTCGCCGCCACCCTGGCCGAGACGTATGGTAAGCAAATTCACCTTAATGTCGTGCACGATCCGGCGGTCATAGGTGGCATGTCCGTCCAGATCGGGGATGAGCTAGTAGACGGGACCGCGGCAAGCCGCCTGGCTGAGGTCCAGCGCAAACTCGCGAGCTGATTCGGCCGGCGACCGGCCGGCTCAGGGATTTACACGAACGGAATGAGGAAGATGGCGGAGCTGACAATCCGACCGGATGAGATCCGCGACGCGCTTGCGCGGTTCGTCGAAGAGTACGAGCCCGCTGGTGCCTCGCGTGAAGAGGTCGGTACGGTCGTCGAGTGCGGCGACGGCATTGCCCGGGTCGAGGGTCTCCCCTCGGCCATGGCGAACGAGCTTCTGGAGTTCGAGAACGGCGTCAGGGGCCTCGCGCTCAACCTTGACGTGCGCGAGATCGGCGTCGTTATCCTCGGGGAGTTCTCCGAGATCGAAGAGGGCCAGAAGGTCAAGCGGACCGGCGAGGTGCTCTCTGTGCCGGTCGGCGACGGGTTCCTCGGCCGGATGGTGGGCGCGCTTGGCGAGCCGCTTGACGGCCTCGGCCCGATCGCGGACACCACGCTGCGCCAGCTCGAGATCCAGGCGCCGTCGGTGGTGCAGCGGCAGCCGGTGAAGGAGCCGATGCAGACCGGGATCAAGGCCATCGACGCGATGACCGCGATCGGCCGGGGCCAGCGGCAGCTGATCATCGGCGACCGGCAGACCGGCAAGAGCGCGATCGCGATCGACACGATCATCAACCAGAAGGACAACTGGGAGTCGGGCGACCCCACCAGGCAGGTGCGCTGCGTTTACGTCGCGATCGGCCAGAAGGGCTCGACGATCGCGGGCGTCAAGCAGTCGCTCGAAGAGGCCGGCGCGATGCAGTACACCACGATCGTGGCCGCTCCCGCCTCGGACCCGGCCGGCTACAAGTACATCGCGGCCTACACGGGAAGCGCGATCGGCCAGCACTGGATGTACGGCGGCAAGCACGTCCTGATCGTCTTCGACGACCTGTCCAAGCAGGCCGAGGCGTACCGGACCGTTTCGCTGCTGCTGCGCCGCCCGCCGGGCCGCGAGGCCTACCCGGGTGACGTCTTCTACCTGCACTCGCGGCTGCTCGAGCGCTGCGCCAAGCTGAGCGACGAGCTCGGCGGCGGATCGATGACCGGCCTGCCGATCATCGAGACCAAGGGCAACGACATCTCGGCCTACATCCCGACGAACGTGATCTCGATCACCGACGGGCAGATCTTCCTCGAGACCGACCTGTTCAACTCCGGTGTCCGCCCGGCCATCAACGTCGGCCAGTCGGTCTCCCGAGTAGGCGGTGCGGCGCAGATCAAGGCCATGAAGAGGGTGGCCGGCCAGCTGCGGCTGTCGCTGTCGCAGTTCCGCGACCTTGAGGCGTTCGCGGCGTTCGCGTCCGACCTCGACGCGGCGTCCCGCGCCCAGCTCGACCGCGGCGCCAGGCTGGTCGAGCTGCTCAAGCAGCCGCAGTACTCGCCGTTCCCGGTCGAGGAGGAGGTCGTCTCGATCTGGGCGGGCACCACCGGCCAGCTCGACGATGTGCCGGTCGAGGACGTCCGGCGGTTCGAGACCGAGTTCATCGACTACCTGCGCCGGTCCCACGGCGGGCTGCTCACGGCGATCAGGGAGACCAAGAACCTGACCGACGACAACGTCACCACCCTCAAGGACGCCATGGGTCAGTTCCGGCGCACCTTCGAGGTGACCGGCGGGAAGCTCCTCGTCTCCGACGATGACGAGCCGGTCGCGCCGCTCGGCGCGGGCGAGCACGGTCAGGAGTCGGTCGCGAAGTACAACGCCCCGGCTGACCCGGCTGCCTCGACGGGCGGCGAGTAGGCGCCATGGCAGCACAGCTTCGCGCGGTCCGGGCGCGGATCAGGGCGGTCAAGTCGATCGCCAAGATCACCCGCGCCCAGGAGCTGATCGCGTCGTCCCGGATCGTCAAGGCGCAGCAGCGCACGCGGGCGGCCGAGCCGTACGCGCGCGAGCTCACGACGGCGGTCGAGGCCGTCGTGAGCCGCTCGACCACGATCACGCACCCGATGATCACCGAGCCAGAGACGGTGAAGCGGTCCGCGGCGTTGATCATCACCAGCGACGGCGGGTTCTGCGGCGCCTACAACGCCAACGTGCTGCGCGAGTCCACCAGGCTCCGCGAGCGCAACACCGACAGCGGCGCGGTCACGGTCAACTACGTGACGGGCCGCAAGGGCATCGGCTGGCACCGGTTCCGCGATCTCCCGGTCGAGCGCGACTGGAGCGGGTTCTCATCCCAGCCGACCTACGCGCAGGCGGAGGAGGTGGCCACGGCGCTGCTCGAGGCGTTCGAGAAGGACACCGCGGACGGCGGCATCGATGAGATCTACCTGGTCTCCACCGAGTTCGTCTCGATGCTCACGCAGCGTCCGTCGGTCCGTCGGCTGCTGCCGTTGCAGATCGAGGAGAAGGAGGGCGAGCGGCCAGGCGGCCCACTGCCGTCGTATGAGTTCGAGCCGTCCACGGACGTCGTGCTCGACGCGCTGCTGCCGCAATACATCGCCAGCCGGATCTACTACGCCATGCTCGAGGCGGCAGCCTCCGAGCTCGCAGCGCGGCGGCGCGCGATGAAGGCCGCCACAGACAACGCGAACGACCTGCTTGACCGGCTGACCCGGGAGGCGAACAACGCCAGGCAGGCCGAGATCACCCAGGAAATCAGCGAAATCGTCGGCGGGTCAAACGCGCTCGCTGAAGCGAACGCAGGGAGTGAGTAAGACATTATGACCGCACCCGTAACGGAGACCGAGACGGCCACCGCCACCGGTCGCGTCGTCCGGGTCATCGGCCCGGTCGTCGACGTGGAGTTCCCGGCCGAGGCGATGCCGGAGATCTACTTCGCGCTGCACGTGGACATCACGTACGGCGACACGACCCGCACACTGACCCTCGAGGTCGAGCAGCACATCGGCGACGACGTGGTCCGCGCGATCTCGCTTCAGGCGACCGACGGCCTGGTCCGCGGCGCCGAGGTGACCTCGACCGGCGGGCCGATCTCGGTGCCGGTGGGCGACGTGACCAAGGGGCACGTGTTCAACGTGCTCGGCGAGCCGCTTGACGTGGCGGCCTCGTCCTTGAACGTAACGGAGCGGTGGCCGATCCACCGGCTCGCGCCGCCGCTTGACCAGCTCGAGTCCAAGACGGAGATGTTCGTCACTGGCATCAAGGTCCTCGACCTGATGACCCCGTACGTGCGCGGTGGCAAGATCGGCCTGTTCGGCGGCGCGGGCGTGGGCAAGACCGTGCTCATCCAGGAGATGATCCGCCGGGTCGCGAAGAACTTCGGCGGCGTCTCCTGCTTCGCCGGCGTGGGGGAGCGGACCCGTGAGGGCAACGACCTCTTCCTTGAGATGACCGATTCCGGCGTCATCGCGGACACCGCGCTCGTCTTCGGCCAGATGGACGAGCCGCCGGGCACCCGGCTCCGGGTCGCCCTGTCGGCACTGACGATGGCGGAGTACTTCCGCGACGTGCAGAAGCAGGACGTGCTGCTGTTCATCGACAACATCTTCCGGTTCACCCAGGCGGGCTCGGAGGTCTCCACCCTGCTCGGCCGGATGCCGTCCGCGGTGGGCTACCAGCCGACCCTGGCCGACGAGATGGGCCAGCTGCAGGAGCGGATCACCTCCACCCGGGGCCACTCGATCACCTCCATGCAGGCGATCTACGTCCCCGCCGACGACATCACCGACCCGGCCCCGCACACGGTGTTCGCGCACCTGGACGCCACCACGGTGCTGTCCCGGGCGATCACGGAGAAGGGCATCTACCCGGCGGTGGACCCGCTCGACTCCTCCTCCCGGATCATGGACCCGAAGTACATCGGCCAGACCCACTACGACGTGGCCCGCACCGTGCAGCAGATCCTGCAGCGGTACAAGGAGCTGCAGGACATCATCGCGATCCTGGGCATTGACGAGCTCTCGCTGGACGACCAGATCACCGTGCAGCGCGCGCGGCGCATCGAGCGGTTCCTCTCGCACCCGATGTACGTCGCCGAGCAGTTCACCGGCCAGCCCGGCGAGTTCGTGCCGCTGGAGGAGACGATCTCGTCGTTCAAGGCGATCGCCGAGGGCAAGTACGACTCCTACCCCGAGCAGGCGTTCTACATGGTCGGCGGCATTGAGGACGTGGAGAAGAAGGCCAAGGAGCTGGAGCGCTAGTGACGGTCCACGTAGAGCTGCTGCTGCCGGACCGGTCGCTCTGGTCCGGCGAGGCAGGCCTGGTCATCGCCAAGACCCTGGACGGCGACATCGGCGTCCAGGCGGGGCACTCCCCGGTGTTCGGCATCCTGTCCCCGGGCAGCGTGGTCCGCATCCGTGAGGTGCAGGGCGACGAGAGCGGCGGCGACGTGGTCCGGGCCGCAGTCCGGGACGGGTTCCTGTCCGTGACCGACAACCGGGTCTCGATCCTGGCCTCGTCGGGCGAACTCGCCCACGAGGTGGACGTCCCGGCGGTCAATGCCGACCTGGACGCGGCAACGTCGGCCGCGGGATCGGCCGCCGCGGCCGAGGAGTCGTCCGACGTTCGATACGCCCGCGCCCGGCTGCGGGCGGCCGGCGAGCAAGGCTGACGGCGGAGCGGCGGTGGGGGGAGCGCTGACGGACGCGGTCTGGATCTTCGCCGCGTTCGTGGTGCTCATCGTCGCCGCCGCAGTTACGCTTGCGGCCCGTCGCTACCTGCTCGAGCGGAGCGGCGGGACGGTGGAGTGCGCCCTGCGCCGCCCGGCCGCAGTCGGTAACTGGCGTCTCGGCCTGCTCTCCTTCCAGCGCGACGAGCTGTACTGGTTCGGCGCGCTCGGCGTGCTGCTCCGCCCGGAGCAGGTCTTCTCACGGCGCGCGCTGACGGTGGTCTCCCGCCGCCCGGCGGCCCTCGCGGAAAGCTCGGCGCTCGGCGCGGACCGCATCGTGGTCGAGGTCTCCGTCAAGCCGTCAACCGACGCCTCAGGCTCGCGGGCCGGGGAGCACCTTGAGCTCGCCATGTCCGACTCGGCCCTGACCGGCTTCCTGGCCTGGCTGGAGGCGTCACCGCCAGGCTCGCATCTCGAAGACTTCGCGTTAGATCCCGGTCAAAGTCAACGTCCCAGTCGTCTCGAACGTACGGTGGCTTTCACGTGCCTAGCTCGGGGTGCGCTTGCCGTCGTGGATGTGGTTGCGGCGCAGCCGCGGGTCAGCGCCGTTGCGGATCGGCCATACACATTGTGGTCATTAGCCTCTATGACCCAATGCCGCTTTTAGTCTAAGTCGATCTTTAACCCGCTCCGTCGGCCTCCAGCTGCGGGCACCGCCTGACAACGGTCCTCCCGCTACATCTATGGTGTCTCAGGTGCGCTAGTCGTGTCATGCCTGAGCTTGAACTTCAGGCATTTCGACCCTGCGAGGTGATTGGGTGTACTTTCCGGCGCATATCGCCGTTAGGTACACCCAATCATGATGCGCGCCGAAAATGTCTGAATGTAGAGTTACGGCATAGCGGGGCATAACGGTCACGCGCCAGCTCAGCTGAGCTGCATTGCTCTATGACCGTATGAGAGCGGTCCGTTGATTCGGCTAGCGGTCGCCGCCCGGGTGCCAGAGGACGTCCCCGGTGCCCGCGTTGGCGCTGCGGGCGAGGATGAACAGCAGGTCAGAAAGCCGGTTGAGGTACCTGGCGGGCCAGCGGCTGATGGTGTCGCCGTGGTCGGCGACGGCGGCCCACGCGGTGCGCTCGGCCCGCCTGGTCACGGCCCGCGCGGTGTGCAGCAGGACCGCTCCTGGGGTCCCGCCGGGGAGGATGAAGCTGCGCAGCGTCGGCAGGCCCGCGTTGTACTCGTCGCAGGCGGTTTCCAGGGCGGTGACGTAGCCCTCGTCGATGCGCAGCTGCGGGTACTCGGGCGGCGTGGCCGGCAGCGGGGTGGCGAGGTCGGCCCCGCAGTCGAAGAGCTCGTTCTGGATCCGGCGCAGCAGCGCGGCCATGTCCTCGGGGAGATGGCCGAGCGTGATGGCGGCGCCGATCGCGCAGTTGGCCTCGTCGGTGTCGGCGTAGGCGGCGAGGCGGCCGTCGGTCTTGGGGACCCGGCTGAAGTCCGTCAGTCCGGTGGTCCCGTCGTCGCCGGTTCTGGTGTAGATCGTGGAGAGCACTACCGGGTTGTCCCGGCTGTCATCGGCCATGGCGACACGCTAACGCAGTTACTCTAAGTAATTATCGCGAGAATGTGATTAAGTCTCTGGCCTGGGGTATTACGAGGAGCGTACACTAGGGATCTGGAAAAAGGTGACTCAGGGTAGTCACAGTCGCAAATTCCGGGGTCCGGCGGTTCTCGGGGGCCCGCCGGACCCCGGTTTGCGCTATAAGGTACCCCTGTGTTCGACTACGTGATCGTTGGCGGCGGGAGCGCGGGGTGCGTAGTCGCGGCCAGGCTCGCCGAGGACCCCGGCACCAGGGTGCTGCTCCTCGAGGCGGGGCCGGACGCCAGCGCCATTGACGAGGTCCAGGTGCCTGCCGCCTTCAGCAGGCTCTTCCGTAGCCGGTACGACTGGAACTACGTGACCCTCCCGCAGGAGCGCGCCGACGGCCGCCCGGTCTACTGGCCGCGCGGGAGGCTTCTCGGCGGCTCGTCGGCGATGAACGCGATGATCTACATCCGCGGTAACCGGGTCGACTACGACGCCTGGCGTGATGATTACGGCTGCGCCGGCTGGGGGTTTCGGGAGCTGTTCCCGTACTTCCTGCGGGCCGAGGACAACTCCCGGGCCGAGAGCCCCTATCACGGCAAGGGCGGACCGCTCTCCGTCCAGGACCTGCGGTACAAGTCCGAGCACACGGGCCACTTCATCCAGGCGGCTATCCGGCGCGGCGCGGTCGCCAACGAGGACTTCAACGGGGCGCAGCAGGACGGCGTCGGCTACTACCAGGTCACCCAGCGCGGCGGTCGGCGGTGCAGCGCCGCCGACGGCTACCTGGCCGACAAGCCGAAGAACCTCACGGTGGTCACGGACGCCCTGGTGACCGGGGTGCTCATGGAGGGCGGTCGGGCGGCCGGGGTCACCTACCGGCACAACGGCGCAGACGAGACCGCCCGCGCCGAGGCCGAGGTGATCCTCGCGGCGGGCGCGATCGGCTCGCCTCAGCTGCTCATGCTCTCCGGCATCGGCCCGGCCGACCACCTGCGGGAGCACGGCATCTACGTGATCGCCGACATGCCCTCGGTCGGCGCGAACCTCATCGACCACCCGGCGGTCCCGGTGGTCTGGTCCACCCCGTCGCTGAAGGGGCCGTGGGAGTCGTCAGGCAACGCGGGGTTCGCCCGCTGGCGGCTGACGCACAAGGGCCCGCTGACCTCCAACATCGCCGAGGCGGGCGGGTTCGCCCGGAGTGACCCGAGGCTGCCCGCGCCCGACCTGCAGTGGCACGTGCTTCCGGTCGGGTTCCGCGAGCAGGGCCTGACCGACCCGGCCAGGCGCGCGATGACCGTGCTGGTAACGCTGGCCGACGTGGCGAGCCGGGGCCGGCTCACCCTCGCCTCCGGCGACCCGAGGCACCGCCCGCTGATCGATCCCGGGTACCTGTCCGATGTCCGCGACCTGTCGGCGCTGGCGATCGGGGTGCGGTTGGCGCGCGATTACGGGACGGCCGCGCCGCTGTCGAAGATCTGCGCCGAGGAACTGTCCCCGGGGGAGGGGGCGCATACCGACCACGAAATGCGCGACTACATCCGCGCCAACATCGCGAGCGGCTACCATCCGGTCGGCACCTGCGCGATGGGGGCCGACGTGGGGCGCTCGGCGAGCGGCTACGACAGCGTCGTCGACACGTTGCTGCGGGTCCGGGGCGTGGACGGCCTGCGCGTGGTGGACGCCTCGGTGATGCCCACGCTGCCGCGCGGTAACACCAACGCTCCCACGATCGCGATCGCCGAGCGCGCCGCCGACCTGATCGCCGGCCGCGCCCCGCTAGCCCCGCAGGAGCCGGAGGCGGTCGTCGCGCCGGTCGGGTAGCGCGATCGTGGACCGTTGCCTACATCCCAGTGTAGGCAACGGTCCACGATCTGCCCATTAAGCGCCGTACTTCCAGATCACGGTCTTGGAGTCCTGGTTGTCGGCCTTGCTCACCAGCTCGCCGACGGCCCATGCCGACGTGGTCCCGGGAATCGAGGCAAGGGCGAGCACCCCCGCGGTGTATCCCTGCGCCGTCGGCACCGTGGTCCTCGTCCAGTCCCCGGCGTTGTAGTGGTACATGTAAGCCGTGCCGGTGCTCCCGTGGGCGGACAACCACACACCGCCGTGCCCGTCAGAGGCGATGTACCCGCTCTGACTGGTCTTGTACGGGATCGTGACCCGGCTCCACGTCTTGCCGTTCCAGTGCGTCAGCACGGCGTCGGGAAGCGGGACCCACCCCGCGCCAGGCAGGAAGCCTTGCAACCCCGAGTACACCCAGACGTTCTTGGCCGACAGGGCGAGAATCGTGGGGAAGGTGAGGCTCTGCTGCGACGGCAGGTGCAGGTTGGTGATCGGAACTGCCTTCCATGTCTTCCCGTCGTAGTAAGCGGCCTCCGTCACCTGGGCTCCGGGGCCCTTGGCAGCGGTGGCGGCGGAGACGCCGACGGCCCACATGTCGCCGGCGCTGACCGCGCTCACCGTGTGCGTCTGATCCGCGATCACCGGGATGGACGACTTGGTCCATGAGCGCCCGTTGTAGTGCACGGCGTAAGCCGGGGACCCCTTGGCGGACCCGAAAGCCCACGCGTCGGTAGCGCTGAAGATCGCGTCGTTGAGAAGCGTCGCACCGCCCAGCGAGGACGTTGACCACTGTTTGCCGTCCCAGCGCAGGGCGTTGGAGCCCGAGTTCGCATAATTTGGGCCGACGAGCAGCACATCAGTAGGGGAACTGGCCGCAACCGCGGCCTGTCCGCCCCATTTTGCCGCGACGGTCGACGGTAGCGGCACCTGGCTCCAGGACTTCCCCGTCCAGTGCTTAACGATCGTCATCGGCCACTGCCTGGCATTGCTCGTCGCGCCGCCAGCCACCCACGCGTCACCGGATCCGAGCGCCGCTACCGCGCTGTAATAGCTAGCGGGCGCGCCGCCCCCGTGACCTGCCAGACTCGCCAGCCGGGCTGCGCCGATGCCTGGGCTGGCGCGAGTCCGGTCAGCCCTGCGGCGGTTGCGGTGGCAACTGCAAGTCCGAGGAGCGGCCAACGGCGCATGGGTAAGACCCTTTCTGAAGACCATCAGGGCGCGCCGACCAACCGCGCGACATCCGGCAAAATATCACGCACAATTCAATCAAAAAGACAATTCTTATAACAAAAGAACAGTCGATATCAGCGCCGAACTCGCCGGAAATTCAACCCTGGTGAGCTACCGACGGCGCTTGGGCTGGTACAGCCGGCCGTGCAGCACGGTCACGAGCTTCACGATCCGGTCCATATCGCGCGCATCGCGGCTGAACGTCGTCGTGCGCACCATCGGCTTCATCCGCTGCCGGGTGATCGACTTGGCCCGGGAGAACTCGCGCAGCCCGTCCGCGCCGTGAATGCGCCCGAACCCGGATTCCCCGGACCCGCCGAACGGCAGCGCAGGCACCGCCGCGAACGAGATCACCGAGTTCACCGACGTCATCCCGGCCCGCAGCGCCCGCGCGGCCCGCATGCCCGCGCGCCGTCGCTTGGTGAACACAGCGGACCCGAGCGCGTACGGCGAGGCGTTGGCCAGCCGCACCGCGTCGGCCATCGAAGGCACCGGGGTGACGGTCACGACCGGGCCGAACGTCTCCTCGCGCACCGCCGAGCTCTGTTCGGGCACGTCCACCAGCACGACCGGATCGACATAGGGAGAACGCACCGAGTCGAGCCCGCCGTAGACCGGGCGCCCGCCGCTCGCCAGCGCGTCGGCCAGGTGCCGTTCCACGACGTCCACCTGCCCGGGAAGAGTCATCGGCCCGTACTCGGCCGCCCCGTCGTCCCCCGGCCGGAGCCGCGAGACCCGCTCGTTCAGCTTCTCAAGGAACGAGGGGTAGACGCTGTCCACCACGTACACGCGCTCGACGCCGACGCAGGTCTGCCCGGCGTTGGACATCGCGCCCCAGGCGGCGGCGTCCGCCGCCGCATCGAGGTCGGCGTCGGCCGCGACGAGCAGGGCGTCCTTCCCGCCGCACTCCGCCAGCACGGGAGTGAGCGTCTCGGCCGCCGCCGCGAGCACCTTCCGCGCGGTGGCGGCGGACCCGGTGAACGCGAGCTTGCTCACCCCGGACCGAGCCAGCTCTGCCCCGGTCGCGCCGAGCCCGGTAACGAGCTGCAGCACCGGCTCGGTCTCCCCGAATACCTCCGACAGCACCTCGGTGAACGACTGCACCAGCCACTGCCCGACGCCGGTCGTCAGCTCGCTCGGCTTGAACACCACCGCGTTCCCGGCCGCGAGGGCGTACGCGATCGACCCCATGGGGGTGAACACCGGGTAGTTCCACGGCCCGATCACGCCGATCACGCCCAGCGGGTGGTACTCGACCGACGCCGCCTGGTTCATCATCGCGATCCCGGACGGTACCCGCCGCGGGCGCAGCACCGCCGAGGCGTGCTTAGCCGCCCAGTCCAGGTGCAGGATCGTGTTGACGATCTCTAGCGTCGCGTCGTCAAGCGGCTTGCCGGTCTCGTCGTGCACGAGCCGCGCGAGCCGCCCCATGTACCGGGTGAGGTGCGACTTCCAGGCAAGCAGGCGGAGCCGCCGGTCCGCGAAGGAGAGCCCGCCCCACCAGTCGGCGGCGTCCCGCGCCCGCCGCACCGCGGCCGCGACCTCGCGCTCACCGTCGATGCCGTACGTGGCGAGCACTTCTCCGGTCGCGGGATTGATCGACTCGAACGTGTCCCGCACGCTGCCCCACGCCGACACCGTGGGCGAAACCGCATGACCTGCCATATAGCTCAGTAAACCACCGCGCCCGTCCACCGCTGCCTGGCCGTGACGACCGGTAGCGTGGCAGCTGTGCCCGACCGCCCGTACACGCTGCTGAGCTGCGCCGTCTCGCTCGACGGCTACCTAGACGACGCGTCGCCCAACCGCCTGATCCTGTCCGGACCCGAGGACCTCGACGAGGTCGACGCGCTGCGAGCGGCGGCCGACGCGATCCTGGTCGGCGCGGGCACGGTCCGCGCCGACAACCCCCGCCTGCTGGTCCGCGACCCCGCCAGGATCGCCGCCCGCGAGGCGGCAGGGAAGCCCCCGCACCCGCTCCGCGTCACCCTGACCGCCACCGGCGACCTCGACCCGGCGGCCCGCTTCTTCACCGGCCCGGGCACCCCCCTGGTCTACTGCGCGTCGGCGGCCGTCCCGGCCGCCGAGAAAATCCTGTCCCAGGGCAGTCGTCATCGACGCGGGCGCGGATCTCTCCCTCGCCGCCGTGCTCCAAGACCTTCATAATGAACGGACCGTGGGGACCCTCCTCATCGAAGGCGGTGCCCACATCCTGCGCGACGCCCTAGCAGGCAATCTCGCCGACGAGCTCCGCCTGGCAATCGCCCCGTTCTTCGTGGCCGACCCGTCCGCCCCCAGATTCGCCATCCCCGCCCCCTACCCCCACACCTCGGCAAACCCCATGACCCTGCTATCCCTCCGCCAGGTAGGAGAGGTAGCCGTCCACCACTATCGCCTAGCAACCCGCCCGAGCCCGCTCCCTCAGAGCTAGGACACGGCACCGCATTATCACGGACACTAAACCGCTTCCTCCCACCTGGTAGAGCGGGGCCGCGGGGGAATCGGTAAACACGCAGCTCGCCCACGGAGAGCGGCACGCGGCGCGGCGCGGCTGGCGTGTGGTGGCAGGGCTGAAGGACGATGGCCATTCGGCGTTCATGGAAATCAAGCGTTACGATTTCGTCAAGCTGACCGAATCGCACAAACCGGGTGACGCTGACCATGTACGCGGGCGGGGGACCTGGACCCAATTTCACTTAGCCACGGGTCCCCCGGGGCCGGGCGTCGCGCGGGCGCGATAGGGGACTCGGCGCGGCCTGAGAGTCCGCCGGGTCGGGTGCGCGCGATCCCTGCGCGCCCGTAACTGCGGCACCAGCGCGAGCAGGCGAGCCAGGCTCAACTCGCGCCCCGGGCAGCCGCCCGTGATCGCGAAGGCTTTTCTTTTGGCGAAGCTTTTTCGTGCGTATGGCACGAATTTCTTACGTCAGAAAAAAAGTATTCGTGATCTTGGCGCTGAGCAGGGACGTCCGATGTGGTCCGGCGTCACGCGAGCGCACCAATGCACCACGAGTCCCGTTCGCTAAGTGGCATTAGACCTGGACCTGTCCACGCCGGAAGGCGCTCACTACGGGGGCATGGAGACGCCGCGATGCCGGTGATGACGCCAGATTCCACGGTCACGATGCCATCCGCTAGGCCGGCTGTCGAAATGGACCTAAGATCTCCATTCGACCGGTATGCCGGGTCGCAACCGCTGCCGTTGCTGCGGCGTCTATGCACACAGCAGCCCCAATTTCACCGTATGGAGACCACGATGATCAAGCGATTCCGCCGTGCCGCCGTTGCCGCCGCAGCCGCCCTCACCCTCGCCGCGGGCGGCGGCGCCTGGGCGGCCTCGTCCGTGTCCGCGTCGACGTTCCCGATCGGCCAGTGCGGACCGGGCAACCTGGCCGTTTGGGTCAGCGCGGACGGAGCGGATCACACGGCGGGCACGACGTTCTACCACCTGGAGTACACCAACGTCAGCCATGTCACCTGCTTCCTGTGGGGATACCCGGGCGTGCTCGCCAGCACCCTCAGCGGCAGGCAGCTAGGCGCCGCGGCCGCGCACAACGATCCCGTCATGGAGAAGAACGTTTATCTCGTGGCCGGCGCCACCGCGCACAGCGTTCTCGGCTATGTCGATGCCGCCGTTGACTCGTCCTGCAAGCCGGCGACGGCGGCCTATCTCAAGGTCTACGTGCCGGGCGCCTTCGGGCCGAATCGTGCCTTCTTTTCGTTGCCGGTCTGCACCTCCCTCAAGCCCGTCGACCTGACCGTCGAGCGGTTCCAGGCCGGGGTCTTACGGTGCCCGGGGTTCTCATCCCGCCAGCCTGAAGGATCGCAACTGTTGACCCCGCTCGCTCGTCCTTATGGCTGAAGGCATACCCCCAAGAGTCTTTTAGGAGACAGCACCAGTGCCCAGGTCACAACCGTCGAGCTCAGCGCGCTGCGTCTTATTCCATAGGCGTGATCGTCCGGGGGGATCAGACCCGGACGATCACGCTCAACCTCCTCAGCGGATCGGCCGCGATCACCGATGGGCCGTCAGGCGGTTGGTCCGCGCCGCTCGGCATTGCGAAGCTTCCCCGTAAGGCGACGCTCCTCTCCGGAACGGCCACGCTTCATTGCGGGCCTCCCGGAAGGCAATCCCAGGACAGCGCTGGGATGCCCCGGTCTCAACTGTCGGATTCCTGGGAACAATGTTGTTCGAAAAAGATCATGGAAAAGTGCCTTACCAGGTGTTTCAGCCGCCGCGTCGTTCTCCGCGTCGTGCCACCGGCAGCGCGAACCACAGGCAGACCAGCATGCAGGCGACGAGGGCGGTGATCAGCCCGGCGGGCAGCGCTCCGGCGACGTAGCTGGTCACCAGCAGGACGGCGGTCAGCACGGCCGCGCCGACGGCCGCCAGGCCGAGCCCGGCCATCAGGTTCGCGTACTTGACCAGGGGCTCTTTCATGCCGCGGCGGAACACCAGCCGGTGGTAGGCGACCGGGCCGAGCAGCAGCACAGTCGCGACGGCCGACAGCACCAGGCTGGCCAGGTACAGGTCGCGCTGGGCGTCGTTCAGGCTGACGAACCTGACCGTGAACGGCAGCGAGAGCAGGAAGCCGAACAGCACCTGCACGCCGAGGCTGACGACCCGCAGTTCCTGGATCAGCTCGGACATGTTGCGGTCATCACGCTCGGCCACCGACTCCGGACGCGGATCGGACGCTGCCCTGGACCCTTCCCCCGTCCCGGCGTCGCCCGCGTCCCCCGCAGGCCTCATCACTGGCACCTCATGATTAGCGTGGCTACCCTACGCAGCAGGCAGGAAACGACGAGGCGGTGACGTTCCAGGAGGGCGCTGGCCGGTTTTCTGTCGCCAGCGCCTGTGGCGGCGACGGCAAGGAAGCAAATGAACGCCCTCGAGCTGCCGCGCGTTGGCCAATATTCGAGACGAAGTTCTTGCTCCGCGCGTGGGAAGCCCGCACCGCCCAGCAGATGCGGGGCGATCGAGAAGCGGAAGCCAAGTAGGATATCCACATGCTGTGACTTATGCGGCAAACGGCTCCGAGCTGGCAACAGGTGGGCGTGTGCGAGCAAACGCCCGAGTGCAGGCGGGAACATCGGCGGCGTCGGCGCTGACCTGGCGGCGCAGGCCTTCGACCAGGTGTTCGGTACTGACGAACCGCCCGTGAGGGGCACCGCTCGCGTTGCAAGATTTGCGACGCCGCAGCCAGAGAAATGAGGAGGATCGCTAAATGCCGAAGATTGACATGATCGAGACCGAGGGCGAGATCACCGCCATCCACCGGGGCGGGGAGCGCCATGCCGAAGGCTGACTTCGTCGAGACCGAGGGCACGGTCATCCGGATGCGCGGGCACGGCTTCTACACCGTGGCACTAGCCAACGGGCACGAGATCCTCGCGAGGATGTCGGGGCGCATGTCGAAAAACCACATCCGCGTAATCCAGGACGATCGCGTGGTGCTGGAGATCAGCCCGGCGGACTGGTCGCAGGCGAGGATTGTTTACAGGTATAAGTAATCAGGTAAAGGCCACTGGTATTGCATGCTGGGTATGCGTAGCGCGCTGGCTATATGCCAGCGCGCACTGGGATGCAGCGCGTTAGTTGAGTATCTCACTATCACCAGGGCACGGCACTGAGCGGGCCGTGGCCCGTGCTGGCCCCCGGGTGATTATTCCGGTCGGTCCGGCGGGGCGGGCGTGGTCCAGGCGCGCACCTGCTCGGCCAGGGCGGTGACATGCTCCGGGGGCGTGGTCTTGACGATGCCGTGCCCCAGGTTGAACACGAACGGCCCTGCGCTCAGGGCGCGCAGGATACGGTCCGTCTCGGCGTGGAGCGCGGGGCCGCCGGCGACCAGGAGCTGGGGATCGAGGTTGCCCTGCACGCAGCGGCCCAGGCCGCGCTGCACCTTCTGCGCGGCCCACGCGAGGGGAACCGTCGCGTCCAGGCCGATGCAGTCCGCGCCCGTCGCCTCGGCGAAGCCGTCGTAGGCCAGCCCGGCGCCCCGGGGGAAGGCGATGACGGGAACGCCCGGGTGCCTCGCCTTAAGCGCCGCGATGATGGCGGCGACCGGCCTGACGCACCAGCGCTCGAAGAAGGCGTCCGGGAGTATCCCGGCCCAGCTCTCGAACAGCTGGACCGCTTCCGCGCCCGCCTCGATCTGGCGCTCAAGGAACTGGGTGACGGCGGTCGTGAGCATGTCGATCAGGGGCTGGAATCCGTCGGGGTCGCTCAGCGCCCACTGCTTGACGGCGGCGTGCTCTGATGCGCCGCCGCCGCGTCCCTCGACCATGTAGGTGGCGATGGTCCACGGCGCGCCGGCATAGCCGATCAGCGCGACTTCGGGAGGAAGGGCGCGGGTGAGCTGCCGTACCGTCTCGTAGACCGGGGCCAGCTCCTCATGGAGGCGGGAAGCGCTCAGGAAGTCCGCTATGTCCGCCGCCGAGCGGATGGGGGGCGTCAGGACCGGCCCGTCGCCGGCCCGGTACTCCAGCGTCTGGCCCAGTGCGGCGGCGACCTGCGGAAGATCAGCGAAGAGAATGGCGGCATCGAGAGGGAAGCGGCGGATCGGCTGCAGGGTGACCTCGACAGCGTGCTCGGGCGAATTGCACAGCCCCACCATGCCCCCGGCGGCCTCACGGACCCGGTGATACTCGGGCAGGTACCGTCCGGCCTGCCGCATCAGCCATACCGGCGGTCGCTCGGTGCGCTCTCCCGCGAGCGCGCGCAGGAGCAGCTTCTTAGGCTGGATGTTGCCGGGTACCCGCTTCGGACTGACTTCTCCCCGCGTACCGATGTCCACGCTGTTCCGTCCTGTTGAACTGCCCCGGGCTTCGAGGGGACTCGGGTGATTATGGGTCAGAACAGCGTACCCACGCGTTCGATGCCGCGCATGGCGTCGTAGTCCAGGACCACGCACCGGATACCGCGGTCCTCGGCCAGCGTGCGCGCCTGCGGCTTGATCGTCTGCGCGGCGAGCACGCCCTTAACCGGGGCTCAGCAGCGGGTCCCGGTTCAGCAGCTCCAGGTACCTGGTCAGCTGCTCGGTGGCGTCGATCCCGGCGTGGCGCTTGAGCTCGACGGCCACGTGCTCGCCGTCGGCGTCACGGCACATGATGTCGACCGGGCCGATCGGGGTGGGGTACTCGCGGCGGATCAGCCGGTAGCCGTCGCCCAGCAGGTGGAGCTGCTCGGCCAGCAGTTCCTGCAGGTGCGATTCGACGCCGTCCTTGACCAGGCCGGGGTCGATGCCGAGATCAACCGAGGTGTCGGACAGGGTCTCGGTGATGGTGATCGTCAGCGTCTCGCCGGCCTTGTTGGTGACCGTCCACTTGTCCGGCTGCTCGGTCAGCCGGCACGGCGGCGACATCCAGTTCAGCGGCTTGTAGGAGCCGCCGTCGGAGTGCACGAGGACCGACCCGTCGGCCTTCACGATGAGCAGCCGGAGGGCGGCCGGGAGGTGGGCGGTGAGCCTGCCGTCGTAGTCGACGCTGCACCGCGCGATAACAAGGCGCACGCAACGCACTGTAGTGCGATTTGGCCGGTGCGGTGCCCGGATACCCTTGTTGGCTGTGACCGCGCGTAAGAGCCGACGGCCTAAGGCCGCCACGCCAGCAGCGCCGCTCGGCCCGGAGCGGGTCGAGGAGTGGCCGGACGGCGACTGGGTGGTGCGCCAGGTGCCCGGCGCGGCGGCGGGGAAGGCGTACCGCTGCCCCGGCTGCGACCAGGAGCTCTACCCGGGTACCGCGCACGTCGTGGTCTGGCCGACGCATGCGGGCGTCAGCCGACGGCGGCACTGGCATACGGTGTGCTGGCGGCGGCGCGTGCAGCGCCGCCGGAGCTGAGCAGCCCGAGCAGCCCGAGAGGATCCATGGCACAGCTGATCAGAGCGGCGACCGTCCTGCCCGCCAGGCGGACGCCGATCACCTTCGCGACCGCAGACGGCCTGAACCTGGTCGGCGAGCTAGCGCTACCCCCGGCCGGCGACCCGGCCGCCACGCTGGTCTGCCTGCACCCGCTGCCGACGCAAGGCGGGATGATGGACAGCCACGTTCTCCGCAAGGCCTCCTACCGGCTGCCCGCGCTCGCGGACCTGGCCGTGCTCCGGTTCAACACCAGGGGAACCGAGTCCGAGCGCGGCAAGAGCGACGGCGAGTTCGGCGGCGGAGAGACGGAGCGCTACGACGTCGAGGCGGCCGTCCGGTACGCGTTCGAGGCCGGGCTGCCGGAGATCTGGCTGGTCGGCTGGTCGTTCGGCACCGAGCTGACGCTGCGCTGGGGGCTGCTGCCCGGCGTGGTCGGCGGCATCCTGCTCTCCCCGCCGCTGCGCCGGTCCACCGACGCCGACCTGGACGCCGTGGGCCGCGTCGGGCAGGCCGCTGACCGCGCTCGTCCCCGAGTTCGACGACTACCTGCGGCCCGAGGAAGCGCGGCAGCGGTTCGCGCGGGTGCCCAAGGCCGACGTGATCGGCGTGGAGGGCGCCAAGCACCTGTGGGTGGGGGAGACTTACGTCCGGATCGTGCTTAATGAGATCGCTGCGGTGGTTAATCCTGCGGCGCTGACTGGCTCGGCGCTGCCGACCGAATGGGACGGTGACGGTGAGCCATGACGGACCAGCTGTTTAGCCTGGCGGGCAAGAAGGCGCTGGTGACCGGCGCGTCGCGCGGCATCGGCCAGGTCATCGCGGTGGCGTTCGCGCGGGCGGGCGCCGACGTCGCGCTCGCCGCGCGCACGCACGCGGGGCTGGCCGAGACGGCGGCGGCGGTGCGCGATCTCGGCCGCCAGGCGGTCGAGATCCCGGCCGACCTGACCAGCCGGGACGCCGCCGAGGACGTGGTGAAGACAGCGATCAAGGAGCTGGGCCAGCTCGACATCGTGGTGAACAACGCGGGCGGCTCGAGCTTCGTGGTGCCGTTCCTCGATATGCGCCAGTCCGGCTGGGACAAGGTGCTCCGGCTCAACCTGGACGCCACGATGTGGATCTGCCAGGTCGCCGGTTCGCACATGACGGCCCGTGGCTCCGGCTCGGTGATCAACGTCGCCTCGGTGGCGGGTCTGGCCGGCGCGCCGTTCCTCGCCCCTTACGGCGCGGCCAAGGCTGCGGTCGTCTCGCTGACCAAGACCCTCGCCGTCGAGTGGGGACGAAGCGGCGTGCGGGTCAACGCGCTCTGCCCGGGCTGGACCGCGACCGAGCTGAACCGGGTCATGTGGGACTCGCCGGACGGCGGGGCGGCCACGATCGTGAACGTCCCGATGGCGCGCTGGGGCAGGGCAGAAGAGATGGCGGGCCCCGCTGTCTTCCTGGCCAGCGACGCCTCCAGCTTCATGACCGGCCAGGTCCTGGCCATCGACGGCGGCCAGACCGCCACCGCCTGAAACGCAGGCCAACTAAACACGCAGGCCAACTAAACACGCAGGCCAACTAAACACGTAGTGCCCCGACCCAATATCGGGTCGGGGCACCGCGTTGCGCAACGAGCCCCGTCAGGCGCTAGTCGGCCCTACTCGGTCCACCAGTCCTCGGGCTCGGAGCCCTTGCCGTCGCCGTTCGGCGCGCCGTTGGCGCGCGGTGCCGCGGCACCGTTCCCTGCCGCCGCTGGGCGGACGGCGGGGGCGGCCGCGGCCGGGACGCTCTCGGCGATGGCCGGCTGGACCGGGGCAGGCGCCACGGCCGGCTCCTCGGCGGCAGCTGGATGCCCAGCTGCCCGCCGAGAAGCTGGCGGACCTGGGCGAGGTGGGTGGAGATGTTGTCCTTCTGGCGGGTGAGCTCGTCGACCTCGCGCTGCGAGGCGACCCGGCGCCGCTCGGCCTCGGCCTTGGTCTCCGACAGCAGCTGGTCGGACTGCGCCTTGGCCTGGGCGACGATCTGGTCGGCGTTCTTCTTCGCGTTGCTGACACAGCTGGCGTGCGTGCTGGTCGGCGTCGCGGCGGGTCTGGTCGGCCTGCGCGGACGCCTTGGCGGCGCGCTGCTCGGCGGTGGACGCGCGCTGCTCGGCCTCGGAGACCAGCTTCTGGGTGGCGGCCTGGGCGGCGGCGAGCCGCTCGGCCTCCTGGCGCTCGGCCTCCTCGCGGCGGGTGGCGAGCTGGATCTCGAACTCCGCCTCGGCCTGCGCCCGCTGCGCCTCGCTCTCCTCGAGGATCCGCTGCGCCTGCGACCGCATCTCGTCGGCCTGGCGCTTGGAGGTGGTGAGGATCTCGTCGCGCTCGCGCTTGGCGGACGCCTTGAGCTGTGCCACCTCGCGCTCGGTGGTGGTACGCAGCTTGGCGATGTCCCGCTCGGTGGCGGCGCGCTTCTCCGCGACCTCGTGGTCGGCGGTCGCGCGCAGCTTGGCGACCTCGCGCTCGGTGGTGGAGGTCAGCTCGTCTGCCTCGCGCCGGGCGGTGGTGCGGATCGAGTCGGCCTCGCGCTCAGCGGCACCGCGCACGTCGTCGGTCTCACGCTTGGCGTTGGCCCGCAGTTCGGCGGCCTCGTTCTCGGCTGCGGCCCGCAGTTCGGCGCCGTCCACCTTGGCGGCGGCCTTGATCTCGTTGGCCTCGGAACGCGCGGCCTGGACGAGTTCGGTGGCCTGCTCCTCGGCCAGCCGCAGCAACTGCTCGATGCGAGCGCCAAGACCCGAGTAGGTAGGCCGCTCCTGCTCCTGGATCTGCCGCTGCGCATCCTGCAGATCGCGGCGCGCGCCGAGCGCGTCCTCCTGGTGCCTGCGCACCTCGCTGGCGAGCTGACGTATGTGCTCGTCGACCTGGTGCGGATCGTAGCCGCGCATCACCTTGGCGAAGTCGCGCGGTGGGGTCTCTTCGAAGAAGTTAGTAAGCTGAGCGTCAATGTCCGATTGCATATGGGCCTAATCCAAGCTAGACGGGGACGGCGGGCGAGGCCGGGTTGCGGGCGTGCCTTCGCCAATGAGAGGCAATTTACTCCGCCTCCGCCAGGTCTGTGGGTAGATCGGCGTTCTGTGCCGGCAGAATCCCGGGGTGACTTAGCAGGGTCGCCTGCTAGGAAGTCTAAAGGTCACATGCCCCACATGCGCCCCTTGTCCCAGTCCAGAACGTCACACTTCATCCATCCTCAGGGGCTGCACGAGCTCGGTCAGCACGCCGCCGAGATCGCCGGGGTGGAGGAACGCGATCGAGGCGCCCATCGACCCGTGCCGGGGCCGGGAGTCGATCAGCCGCACCCCGCCCCCGGCGCCCGATCCCCCGACTGACGCCAGCGCCGCTGTGATGTCGGTCACCGCGTACCCGATATGGTGGATCCCCTCGCCGCGCCGCGCGATGAACCGGCCGACCGGGGTCTCCTCCCCGAGCGGCTCGAGTAGCTGCACATAGGAGTCGCCGGAATCGGTGGCGAGCATGGCCTCGCGCACCCCTTGCTCGGCGTTGGTTTCATCGCTTACCACGGCGAAGCCGAAGACGCTTACGTACCTTTCAATCGCGGCCTCAAGCGAGCGGCAGGCGATCCCCACGTGATCGATTCTCAGCAGCATGGTAGGTATCGTGACATAAGGCTGGATAGGCATGATTGAGGAGGCCCCGGATGGGCGACCGTGACCCAGTGATCATAGGCGGAGCGCGGACGGGCATTGGGCGGCTGCTCGGATCCCTGGCCGGGTTCAGCGCGGCTGAGCTCGGTGGCTTCGCGATCAAGGGGGCGCTTGACCGCGCCGGCGTAGCGCCGGGCAGCGTCGAGTACGTGATCATGGGCCACGTGCTCCAGGCCGGCGCTGGCCAGCTCACCGCCAGGCAGGCGGCGGTCAACGGCGGCATCCCGATGACCACCCCCGCGACCACGGTCAACAAGGTCTGCCTGTCCGGCCTTGACGCGATCGCCCAGGCGGCCGACCTGATCAGGCTGGGCGAGTTCGACGTCATCGTGGCGGGCGGCATGGAGTCGATGACCAACGCGCCGCACGTGCTCAAGGGCTCCCGCCAGGGTTACAAGTACGGCCCGGTGGAGCTGCTCGACTCGATGGCCTACGACGGCCTGACCGACGTATTCAACGGGCTTTCGATGGGCGAGTCCACCGATCTGGGCAACGCCAAGCTCGGCATCTCCCGCGAGCGGCAGGACGAGTTCGCCGCCCGCTCGCAGCAGCGCGCCGCCCGGGCCGCCAAGGACGGCCTGCCGTCGGAGGAGATCGTCGGGGTCGAGATCAAGTCCAAGAAGGAGTCCCTCGTATTCGCAGAAGACGAGGGCATTCGCGGGGACACGACCGTCGAGTCGCTCGCGCGTCTCCGGCCCGCCTTCGGCGCGGAGGGCACGATCACCGCGGGCACGGCTTCGCAGATCTCCGACGGCGCCGCCGCCGTTGTCGTGACGTCCCGGCAGGCGGCGGAGCGACTCGGCGCGACCATCCTGGCCGAGGTCGGCGCGTTCGGCACCGTCGCGGGCCCGGACAGCAGCCTGCACTTCCAGCCGTCGAACGCGATCAGCAGGGCTCTCGCCAAGGCCGGCCTGACCGCCGGTGACCTGGACCTGATCGAGATCAACGAGGCGTTCGCCGCGGTCGGCGTCGCCTCAACGGACGCGCTCGGCGTCTCGCCCGACATCGTGAACGTGAACGGCGGCGCGATCGCGGTCGGCCACCCGCTCGGCGCGTCGGGTACGCGCATCGCGCTCACCCTCGCCTACGAGCTGCGCCGCCGCGGCGGCGGGCTCGGCGCGGCGGCGCTCTGCGGCGGCGGCGGCCAGGGCTCGGCCCTGCTGCTCCGGGTGCCGCGCTAAGAGCGGACGAGCGGGCGCAGAACGGGGGCACCCGCGTGCGTTCGAGGGAAAAGATTTTTTTTCATCCTTAACGCACGCGTGGCTTCGCGTTACCAGCCCCGTGTCAGCTACCTGGCGTGACCGAAGTGGCCGCGCTCCACGTCTGACCGCCGTCGAAGGTCATCCAGATCTCGTGCAGCGACGTGTCGGCGGGCAGCGCGATGCCCTGCTCGGCGGTTGTCATGCCGACGTAGCTGAACCCGCCCTGCGGCGCTCGCGTTCCCGTCGCGTTGCTGGCCGTCCAGCGCCCGGTCTCGGTCGACAGGACATAGATCCCGGTGGTGGTGGCCATCACGAGGCCGTCGTTGGCCCCCGTCGCCCCCGCCAGTGAGGTCGCGCTGCCGAAGCCGCTGAGGTTGCTGAAGTTTGACCACTGGCCAGCCGGCAGCTGAGTCCAGAGGGCACCGCCGTCGTCGGACCCCCACACCGAGGGCGGGGTAGTGTCCGGTGTCTGGTTGCAGGCGATTGCCAGTACCGTCGAGGTAGTCAGCGCGAGTTGCGCGGTCGCGGGAAGCCCGTTGGCCTGTGCCGTGCCCGGCTGGCACGGCGCGGTACCCACCCGCGACCAGGTGCCGCCGATGGGGCCCGAGTAGAGCGTTCCGTCTGGTCCCAGCAGGTACCCATTGCTTCCGGTGAGCTCGAGCACCGCCGACGTGGCGTGCCCCGCCGTTCGTGAGCCCGCTGGTCGCACCGCCGACCGCCACCCAGGTGTCGCTGCCGGCGGTCGCCGTCATCAGCGTGTAACTGGTGCAGTCGGCGGCGAAGCCGGGGCGACGTTCGTGGGCCGGTGCAGGTGGCGAACAGCGCGTAGGCCCGGCCGTCGGACGCCTCGAGGTCGGTGACCCGCGCCCCGTTGGTGTCGACCTTGGTCCAGGAGTTCCCGCCGTCGTGGGTGGCCCATAGCTCGGGGCCGAAGGCCCAGCCGTAGCTCGTCGTTGAGGAACCTGATGCCGCTCACCCCGGTCGGGCCGTCGGGGCCGGAGGTGTCGGGGGCATGCCGCCCTGCCAGCTCTGGCCCGCGTTGTCGGTCCGCGCGATCGACGTGCAGATGTAGCGGGTTTGGGTTGTCGCACTGCCCCGGGGTGCCCGCCTGCCCGATCACCCAGCCGGTCTCCTGACTGACGAACGTGACCGACGACGGCTGGAAGTTGGGGGGCACGGGGCCGGTACGGCGCGATGGCCGGATGGGTCGCGGACGGAGACGGACTCGGCGACTGACGTGAGTGGTCGCGTTCCCGTTGGTCGACTGGCTCGGTGCGCTCGTTGGGAGCCATCCGCCGCATTGCGGCCGGTGATCGGGGTCGGCGTCAGGTGCAGGTTGAGCCCGGCCGGGACGGCGAAGACCACCGCTGCGGCCACCGCGGCGGCCGACACCACGGTCACCGCCAGCTTGCGGAGCTTGCGGCGGCGGCCCGGCGGGTGATCAGCTCGAACGTCCCCGGTGGCGGCGGCAGCGGCTGTACCTGCTGGTTCAGCCAGCGGTCGAGCGGGTCGTGCTCGTCGTCAGCTCGCATTGCTCCTGCCACCTCCCCGTCGCTGGTCGCTCGATCCACTGCCGCCGCGGCCGCCGTCGCCTCGGCGAGCGCCTCCTTGAGCTTCGCCCTGGCATGGTACAGGTCCGCCTTGATCGTGCCCTCAGGCCGTTTGAGCAGCGCCGAGATCTCCTTGATGCCGAACCCGGCGTAGTAGTGCAGCAGGAACGGATCGCGGAGCCGGGCGGGCAGCGCGGCGATGAGCTCGCGCACGTCCACATCCTGCGCCGGGATCGGCGGACGGCTCGGGGTCGTTGCCGGCGGCCGACGTTGCGCATGGCCCGGCGCTCGCGCTCGGCCTTGCGCCAGTGGTCCCTGACCAGGTTGGTGGCGATCATGAACAGGTAACTCTGCGGGTTATCCAGTTTGTCGAGGCTCGTCCACTTCGCTAGCAGCCGGACGAACGCCTCGGAAGCGATCTCGTGGGCGGTGTCGTCGTTATCGACGAGCCGCCTGACCCAGCCCGCCAGCTTCGGGTAGTTGGCCGCGAACAGTTGCTCCGCCAAAACACCGCGCGCCGACGGGCCCGAGGAGACGACGGCGTAGGGGCCCGTCTCCGCGCCCACCTCCGAGCCCACCGGGCCTCCCGTTTGGAGTACGCAACTGCTTACCACTCTGGTTACCACACCTTCGCACGGTAGCGGCAGGGCCATTTTCCCGGTCCCCCCTACAGACGCGCGCACCCCCTGGTCGGTTGCGGTAAATTTCCCGACCGGGGGGTGGGCGCAAGGTACGGTAAAGGCCATGCGCGCGCTCATCATCGTTGACGTGCAGAACGACTTCTGCGAAGGCGGCTCGCTGGCCGTCGCCGGCGGGGCCGCGGTGGCCCGCGGCATCACCGCGCTGCTGGCCCGGCCCGGCCACGGCTACGACCACGTGGTGGCGACCAAGGACTACCACGTCGACCCGGGCAGCCACTTCGCCGACGAGCCGGACTACGCGCACGTCCTGGCCCGCGCACTGCGTGGCCGGGGCACCCGGGTCGGAGTTCCACCCCGACCTGGACACGACGCTGATCGAGGCCATCTTCCGCAAGGGCGCGCACGCCGCCGCCTACAGCGGGTTCGAGGGCGCCGACGATGACGGGACGCCGCTCGCCGACTGGCTGCGCGATCACGACGTGCAACAGGTCGACGTGGCCGGGATCGCCACCGACTACTGCGTCCGGGCCACCGCCGCCGACGCGGCCGCGAACGGCTTCGAGACTCGCGTCCTGCTCGGCCTGACCACGGGGGTTGCGCCCGGGTCAACGTCCGAGGCCATCGAGTCCCTGCGTGGCGGCGGCGTGGCCGTAACCCCCGCCTAGCGTGCTCAGGGACGCGGCGTTCTCTGATCAGCTGTGGATAATGGGGTTGCCGAGCGGCAGCGGGCGGCCTCCTGTCGCTAGCGAGGCGGTGTTGGCGTATAGGTACACGCCGATGGCGGCGAAGGCAAGGATCACGTATCCGCCGGCCTTCAGCATGTCGGCGGAGGACTCGTTGACCCCGAGGAACACCAGCAGTAGCGCCACGTTGACCAGGAAGAACACTGCGGTGAAGGCCAGTGGCAGCCGCAGCGTCGCCAGCGTGAGCATGACCGTCACGACCAGCCAGGCGACCAGGAACAGTTCCTGCGCGGCCTGCGCGGAGGCGGGCGCGACGCCGAACCAGTTGTGCGTCAGGCCGATGACCAGCACGGCGTAGCTGAGCCAGAACCCGGCGAAGATGCCGAACACGCTCGCTACCGCCGTCTGGCCGAGCGACGCGCTCCAGATCGTCGCCAGGAACAGGCCGATCGAGGTCGCCGTGAGAATGATCGGCAACGCCGCGCCGACCGAGGACGCCGGGACCACGCCCACCAGCGCGAGGCCGAGGGAGACCGAGCCGGCGATGAAGCACGGCAGCCCGAGCGCCGTCGGGTCGCCGATCAGCGGTCCCGACGCGGCGGGGGACGACGCGGCAGGTGGTTCCTCGGCCAGGGTCGGGCGCGGGACGGCCGGCGGCGGATGCATCAGCGCTCATCGCTGCACTCCTTCGGGTTGAGCGCCCCCGTACATGGGGTTCAATGCATGCGTACGCCTGCACCCGGACCGCGCGCGTGTTCTCACTTTGAACCAGTGCCCGCACGGCCCGGTCAGCGGCTTGGCGCGGCAAACCGGGTCAGCGGCGGGACAGGGCCCACTGCCGGATCTTCTCGATCCGGGCCTTGATCTGCTCGGCGGAGGCCTGCGGGAGGGCGGGCCCGCCGCAGGCCTGGCGCAGCTCGTTGTGGATGACGCCGTGCGGCTGGCCGGTTCGGTGACTCCACGCGCCGACCAGTCCGTTGAGCTCCTTGCGGAGCACGGCGAGCTGCTCGCGGCTCACCGTCGCGGTCGCCTGCCGTGGCCGCTCGCGGTCTGGGCCGCGGTTCCGCCGTCGCGCCGCCGTCGGCCGGCGCCTGCGGCCGCCTGCGGCTGTCGAGCGCGCCGCCAGCTGCGCCGCCTGCCGCTTGCGCAGCAGCGTGGCCACCTGGTCGGGCTCGAGCAGGCCGGGCAGCCCCAGGTAGTCCTCCTCCTCCGGCGACCCCGCGTCGGCCGCGGTGCCGAACTCGCCGCCGTCGAACAGCACCCGGTCGAACGTAGCCGACGCCTTCAGCGCCTCGAAGGAGCGGCCGAAGACCTCGAAGTCGTCCGGCGTCTTCCGCTCCCGCTGCGCCTCCTCGAGCTCGGCCTCCGGATCACGGTCGAGCGCCCGGACCACGTGATCGCGCTCGGCCTCAAGCTCGGCGGCGAACGCGAGCAGCACCGGCACCGAGGGCACGAACACCGACGCGGTCTCCCCGCGCTGCCGCACCCGGACGAACCGGCCGACCGCCTGGGCGAAGAAGAGCGCGGTCGACACGGAAGTCGCGTAGACCCCGACGGCCAGCCGGGGCACGTCCACGCCCTCGGAGACCATCCGCACCGCGACCATCCAGCGCGCGGTCGAGCCGCCGAACGCGGAGATCTTCCTGGACGCGGTCGGGTCGTCGGAGAGCACCACAACCGGCCGCTCGCCGCTGATCCGCCGCAGCAGGCCGCGTACGCCCGCGCGGTCTCGTGGTCGCCCGCGATCACCAGGCCGCCCGCGTCCGGCATCGCCCGCCGGACCTCGGTCAGCCGCTTGTCGGCGGCCTCGAGCACCCGGGTGATCCACTCGCCCGAGGGGTCGAGCGCGGTCCGCCAGGCCTGCGCGATCTGGTCCTTGGTCATCGGGGTGCCGAGCGTCGCGGTGATCTCGTCGCCCGCCCGCGTCCGCCAGCGCATCTCGCCCGAGTACGCAAGGAAGATCACCGGTCGCACCACGCCGTCCGCGAGCGCGGGCCCGTACCCGTACACGTAGTCGGAGGCGGACCGCTTGGACCCGTCCGCCTCGGGGACATAGGTCACGAAAGGGATGGGGTTCGCGTCCGACCTGAACGGCGTCCCGGTCAGCGCGACCCGCCGCCGCGCGGGCTCGAACGCCTCCCTGACCGCTTCGCCCCAGGAGAGCGCGTCGCCCGCATGGTGGACCTCGTCGAAGATGACCAGCGTGCGACGGCTCTCGGTGCGCGCCCGGTGCAGCGCGGGATGGGCCGCGACCTGCGCGTAGGTGACCGCGACGCCCTGGAAGTCAGCCCCGGCCTTGCCCTGCGCGTTCCGGTAGGACGGGTCGATGGCGATCCCGAGCCGCTGCGCCGCCTGCCGCCCACTGGTACTTGAGGTGCTCGGTGGGCGTCACGATCGTGATGCCCGCGATCTCCCGCCGCGCGAGCAGCTCGCCCGCCACCGTAAGGGCCCACGTCGTCTTGCCTGCGCCGGGCGTCGCCACCAGGAGGAAATCACGCCTAGTAACCCGAAAATACTCTTCGTAAGCAGCCTTCTGCCAGCCGCGGAGAGATGGGCCAGAGAGTCCGGGGGGGCGGCCCCCCAGGGGAAGAGAATTATCGAGAACAGGCCCGGCTGACTCTGGTCCGCGCACTACTCCGCGCGGCCGTCGTCGTCGCCCGGCGGCAGCGACTCGTAAATTTCCTTGCACTCCGGGCAGACCGGGTACTTCTTGGGGTCCCGGCTCGGCACCCAGACCTTGCCGCACAGCGCCTTAATCGGCGTGCCGAACACGGTCGCGTTCATCATGTCGTCCTTGTCGACGTAGTGCGCGAACCGCTCGTGATCGCCATGCGAAGTATCGACCTTGCGGTCCTCATGTACCTTCAGGTCGCTGTCAGGCATTACTTCGGTGCTCACGGGTCGAGTTTACCGCGTGCGGGTCAGTTCATGGCGGGGTCATCCGGGTATGTGGCGACGAACGCCAGGTCACCCTCCTGGCGGCGCAGCACATTACGCCAGAGGTGGTCGGGCTCGGGGGCGAAGACGTCGCCGGGCTGGGCGGCGAGCACGTACCACGCGCCCTCCCTGATCTCGTCCTCAAGCTGGCCGGGGGACCAGCCGGCGTAACCGACGTAGACGCGCAGGCTGGTGATGACCGGGGCGAGCAGTCGGGGCGGCGTGTCCAGGTCGAGCAGGCCGAGCCGGGCAAGCGCCGGGGCGCCGTCGAGCGGACGCCAGCCGATCGGCTCGTCCTTGCCGGGGACCATCGCGAGCGCCAGGGCGCTGTTCGGCGCCACCGGGCCACCGCGGAAGACCACCGACGGCTCGGTGGTCAGCTCCGTCCACTCCTCAAGCACCTGCCCGACGCTGACCGTGCTCGGCCGGTTCAGCACGACGCCGAGGGTCCCCTCGATGGCCTCGTGCTCCACGATGAGCACCACGGCGCGCCGGAAGTTAGGATCCCCGAGCAGCGGAGTCGCGACGATCAGCCGGCCAGCCATCGGATCCGAACCCATGCGGTCCATGTAACCACCACGATCCAGATCAGGCATCCCGCTGACAGGAAGTTATCTTTCTGCGCTACTCGTCCGCAGGGTCGTCCGCCGGGCGGTTCTTGCCCTCCTCGGCCAGCGCCGCGTCGCGGACCGCGGCGGCGACCCCGGAGGCGACGTCGGGGTGGAACACCGAGGGAATGATGTAGTCAGGGCCGAGTTCCTCGGCGGGGACCACGTCAGCCAGCGCCCGGGCCGGCCGCCACCAGCATGGTGTCGGTGATCGTGGTGGACTGCGCGTCGAGCAGGCCGCGGAACACGCCGGGGAAGGCGAGCACGTTGTTGATCTGGTTCGGGTAATCGCTGCGCCCGGTGGCCACCACGGCCGCGTACTCGCGCGCCTCGTCCGGGTCTACCTCCGGGTCGGGGTTGGCGAGCGCGAACACGATCGCGCCGGGGTGCATGGTCTTGACGTCCTCGCCGGCCAGCACGTTCGGCGCGGACACGCCGATGAACACGTCGGCGTCGACGACCGCGCCCTTCAGGTCGCCGACGTAGCCCTGGGCGTTGGTGTGCTCGGCGATCCAGCCAAGGCTGTCGTTCAGCCCCGGCCGGCCCTGGTAGACCGCGCCGTTGATATCGCAGGAGATCACGTTCCTGGCCCCGGCGATGAGCAGCAGCTTGAGCACCGCGGTGCCGGCCGCGCCCGCGCCGGCCATGACGATCCTGACGTCGGACAGTTCCTTGCCCACCACCCGCAGCGCGTTGGTCAGCGCGGCGAGCACGACGATCGCGGTCCCATGCTGGTCATCGTGGAACACCGGGATGTCAAGCATCGCGCGCAGCCGCCGCTCCACCTCGAAGCAGCGCGGCGCGGAGATGTCCTCCAGGTTGATCCCGCCGAACCCAGGGGCGATGGCCGCCACCGTGGCGACGATCTGGTCGGTGTCCTGGGTGTCCAGGCAGATCGGCCAGGCGTCGATGTTCGCGAACCGTTTGAACAGCGCGGCCTTGCCCTCCATCACCGGCAGGGCCGCGTAGGGGCCGAGGTTGCCGAGGCCGAGCACCGCGGACCCGTCGGTCACGACGGCGACGCTGTTGCGCTTGATCGTCAGGCGGCGGGCGTCCTCCGGCTTGGCCGCGAGCGCGAGCGAGACCCGGGCCACGCCGGGCGTGTAGGCCATCGACAGGTCGTCGCGGTTGCGCAGCGGCACCTTGGACCGCATCTCGATCTTGCCGCCGAGGTGCAGCAGGAAGGTTCGGTCGCTGACCTTGTGCACCGTGACGCCGGGGATCGCGGCCATCGCCGCGACCAGCGACTCGGCGTGCGCCGTGTCGGTCGCGGCGCAGGTCACGTCCACCCGCAGCTTGCCGCGGTTACCGGAGTTGACGTCGATGGCGGTCACCAGGCCGCCGGCGTGCTCCACGGTTCTGGTGATTTCACTGACCGCGCGACCGTGCGAGGCAACTTCAAGGCGTGCCGTGATCGAGTACGACACGCTCGGCGCCATGGTCATGTCAGTTTCCGCCTTCCATGGACGACACTGTCCAAGAGCCAAGAACCCACAGTATGAGGTATGCGCGACACCGCGTAATCTTCTTGCATGGCGCGGGAAACAACAGTAATCCCGTCGACCGCCGGCGCGAGCGTGATAAGCGCGGAAAACGGCGTGATCGATGTAACACGGCTGCGTGTTGCCCTCGCTCGGCTGTCCAGGCGGCTGCGCCGCCATGAGATGGCCGGCCTGACGCCGACCCAGCTCGCCGCCCTCGCCACCGTCGAGCAGGCCGGCCCGCTCCGCCTCGGCGACCTGGCCGCCGCCGAGGGCATTGCCCCGTCCACGCTGACCAGGCTGGTTGCCGTGCTCGAGGAGCTTGGCTACGTCCGCCGCGACGCCGACCCGAAGGACGCCCGCGCCTCGACGCTGGCGATCACCGCGGAGGGCCACGAGACGATGGAGCGGCTGCGCGCGGAGAATTCCGCCCTGCTGACCCAGCGGGTGATGCTTCTCACCCCGCAGCAGCGCACCGCGCTGGCAGAGGCACTGCCCGCGCTCGAGGCGCTGGCAGATCCCGACCCAGCCAAGCTCCGGTACCCGGTAGAAGACCGCTAAAAAAGCAGCAGGGTCAGCTGGGTGCGGGCCTTCTTCACCCGCTCGTCGTTGGGCGGGAGGATCTCGAACAGGTCGAGCAGGTGCAGGCGGGCGGTGTTCCGCTCCGCGCCCGAGGTCCGCTTGATGACGCCGAGCACCCGGTCGAACGCCTCTTCCGCGTCCCCGCTCGCCATCTGCACGTCGGCCATCCGCAGCTGCGCGTCGATGTCATCGGGGGAGGCCGCGGCCTCGCGGCTCACGGTCGCCGGGTCGTGGGAAGACGCCCGCCTGATCAGGTTCACCTGGGCGAGCCAGCTCTTGGCGAGCGGGTCGCCCGGGGTGTCGGCCAGCGCCTTCTCCAGCGCCTGGGCGGCCGCGTCCAGGTCGCCCTCCTCCATCGCGTCCCTGGCCGCCGCGAGCGCAGGCGGCAGGTCGTCGACGGCCTCGTCGCCGCCCTCCTCGGACGGGCGCGCCCCGGTCTGGACGCCGAGTTGCTCCGCGACCGAGAGCACCTGGGTGAGCCACTGCTTGACCTGCGCCTCGGGCATCGCGCCGAGGAACGCGTCCACCATCTGGCCCCCGATGATCGCGACGACCATCGGGATGGACTGCGCCTGGAAGGCCTGGGCGAGCCGGGGGTTCGCATCGACATCGACCTTGGCGAGCACCCAGGCGCCGTTGGCCTCGTTGGCCAGCTTCTCAAGCACCGGGCTGAGCTGCTTGCACGGGCCGCACCACTCGGCCCACAGGTCGACGATCACCGGCGTTGTCCGTGACCGGTTGACGACGTCGTCGTTGAAGGTCTCTTCCGTCACCTCGAAGACGGACGCCGACGCCTGCCCGGCGCCGGCGTCGGCGCCATCGCCGGGGGCCGCGCTGGCCGCGTCGGCGGCGCGGGCCGCCGCCTGCTGCCTGCGCTGGGCGGCGGCCTGCCGGGCCCCGAGATCGACGGCGCCGTACATGGAGAAGTCCCGCGGCTGCTGCATGCTTCTATTTTGCCTCAAGAATTGACGTGATCTGTGCCGCATGTTCGGACGCGCGAGGGCGTGTTCGCAACATGTTGCGCAAAATACCTGCCGGTGTAGCATTTGATGTGCTACCGTTCATCCATGCCACAGAAGGGCGACCGCCGCCGGGGTAAGCCGCTCAACCCGGATCTCGGGTATTCAGGCGACCCGGTGCACCACACGACAAGCAACCTCCCATCGCAGCGGATCGGCATCCGCGAGCTGCGCCAGCATGCCAGCGTCTACGTTGACCTGGTAGAGCGCGGCTACACAGTGGACATCACCAACCGAGGGCGGCTTGTCGCCCAGATGGTTCCGGTCCGCGACCCCGACAGCCCGCTCGAGCGCTGGATCGCCAAGGGGGTCATCGAGCGCGCCGAGGACGAAGGCAGCGTGCTCGAGATCGAGCCGTACACCGGCGGCTCCGGCGAGACCAGCGCCAGCGAGGCACTCGGGCAGTTGCGCGCCACCGAGCAGGGCGGCGGCGAAGGGATGGGACCGCAGTGATCTACCTTGACTCCTCGGCCCTGGTCAAGCTCGCCCTGGCCGAGCCCGAGTCCGGCGGGCTCGTCAGCTACCTTGGGGAGCGCCAGGGGCAGGCTCTGGTCTCAAGCACCCTGCACCGGGCCGAGGTCCTCCGGGCGATCTGGCGGTCCGAGCCGGGCGCGCTGCCCCGCGCGCAGCGCATCATCCGCCGCGTCTCGCTGGTCTCGCTCAGCCACGACCTGCTGGACAACGCGGCCACCCAGGTGCCGGCCAGCCTCGGCACCGCCGCCGCGATCCACCTCGTCTCCGCGCTGACCATCAAGCGCGACCTGACCGCGTTCGTCTGCTACGACCGCCGACTGCTCGACGCCGCCGAGGTCGCCGGCCTCCCCGTCGCCAGCCCCGCCTAAGCTCGGTCAGGCGTCCTCGCGGTCCGGGCCGAAGACGGTCGGGATCGCGGGGTAACCGCGGGAGAGCTGCAGCGCGTACGAGGGCAGCTCGGCCAGGACCATGGTGTGCCGTGCCCGCGCCGCCTCGATCGGCTCCCGGCCGACGATCTTCCCGCCCTGGACGAGTTCCTGCAGCAGCAGGCGGTCGTTCGGGCCCACCTCGGGCGGCGCGAGCCAGATGCGCTCGGTCGCCGCCACGCCGATGTCGGTGCGCTCGCGCACGGCCCACTTGCGCCCGCCGCGGCCCGGCTTTCCCACTGACCGCTTCGCCACCGGCCGCAGCGCGTCCGGCCCGGCCGGGACGCCGTCGGCGAGCGGCTCGTCCGACCGCGCCACCAGCTTGTAGACGAGGGCCGCCGTCGGCGCGCCCGACCCGGTGACCAGCGAGGTGCCGACACCGTAGCCGTCGACGGGCGCGACGGCGAGCCCGGCGATCGAGTACTCGTCGAGGTCGCCGGTGAGGATGATCCGAGTCGAGGTCGCCCCGAGGGAGTCGAGCAGCGCCCGCACGGAGACCCCGAGCGCGGGCAGGTCGCCGCTGTCGATCCGCACGGCGCCAAGCGAGGGTCCTGCGGCCTCGACGGCGGCCCGCACTCCGCGCTCGACGTCGTAGGTGTCCACCAGCATGGTGGTCCCGGTGCCGAGCGACGCGAGCTGGGCGTCGAACGCGTCGCGCTCGCTGTCGTGCGCCAGCGTGAACGCGTGCGCCGAGGTGCCAGAGGACGGCACGCCGTACTCGAACCGGGCCATCAGGTTCGACGTGGCCGCGAAGCCCGCGATGTAGGCGGCTCGGGCGGCGGCCACCGCCGAGACCTCGTGGGTGCGCCGCGAGCCCATCTCGATCAGCGGCAGGCCGGCCGGGCCGGGACCGCCGGCGGCGGTCACCATCCGGGACGCGGCCGACGCGATGGCGCAGTCGTGGTTGAGTATCGACAGCAGGACGGTCTCAAGCAGCACCGACTCGGCGAACGTGCCCTCGACGACCAGGATGGGCGACCCGGGGAAGTACACGTCGCCCTCGGCGTAGCCCCAGATGTTACCCGCGAACCGATACGATGACAGGAATCGGAGCGTGGTCTCGTCTACGATCCGGTTATCCCGCAAAAAGGACAGCTCGGCCGGCCCGAAACGGAACCGCTCCAGCGCGTCGAGCAGCCGGCCGGTGCCGGCGACGACGCCGTAGCGGCGGCCGTGCGGCAGGTGGCGGGCGAAAACCTCGAAGACCGCGCGTCGCGAAGCGGCGCCGCTGTGCAGGGCGGCCTGAAGCATGGTGAGTTCGTAGTGGTCTGTCAGCAGCGCGGTGGTCCCGCTGTTCACCGGAGAGGTCACAGGTGGAAGACTACGGAAGGAGGTGACTGCGAATGAGCGTGGCACCCGCTGAGGTAGATCTGCCGCGGTCCGCGGACGAGGCGGAGCCGGATAAACCCTGGCTGACGCTTGTCTGGAACGACCCGGTCAACCTGATGTCGTATGTGACTTATGTTTTCGAGCACGTCTTCGGCTACTCGCGCCCGAAGGCGGAGAAGCTCATGCTCGACGTCCACCGCAAGGGCAGGGCCGTCGTGGCAAGCGGCACCCGCGAGGCGATGGAGCGCAACGTCGAGGTGCTGCACGGCTATGGCCTGTGGGCGACCGTTCGCCAGGATGAGTAGGTGGAGATGTTCCGGTCAACGAGGGATGGCGGCGTCACCGTCAGGCTGTCCGGGGGCGAGGCGACGCTGCTGCGCACCCTCGTCGTCCCGGTCATGGAGCTGCTGAACGACCCCGAGCGCCCGTCGCCGTCGCCGTCGCCGCCGTCGAAATCGGAATCGGAATCGGAATCGACGGATGATGTCTTCGCCGAGTTGGAGAAGCAGTTCAGCCAGCCGGACGAGCCGGCCCCGGAGCTGTCCATGGATCCGGCGGTCGCCCGGCTGCTGCCCGATGCCTACCGCGATGACCCGGAGAAGGCGAACGAGTTCCGCAAGTACACCGAGTCTTCCCTGCGCGAGGCAAAGAAGTACTTCGCCCAGACCCTGCTCGAGACGCTGCCGCCGCAGGGCGGGAAGGTAAGGCTCACCGGTGACCAGGCCAGGGACTGGCTACGGGCGCTGAACGACATACGGCTGATGTTCGGTGTCCGGCTTGAGGTGACGGAGGACTTCGAGGAGCAACTCGCCGCGCTCGACCCGAAGGACCCAAGGGCCGCCGCGTTCGAGGTCTACGGCTGGCTCGGCGCCGTGCAGGAGTCCCTGGTCCGCGCGCTCGCCAGGTAATCTCACCGATCATGCTGACGATCTCGCGCGCCCTCTACGAGAAGATTATCGCGCACGCCCGCGCGGACCACCCGGACGAGGCCTGCGGCGTCATCGCGGGCCCGGCGGGCAGCGACAGCCCGGTCCGGTTCATCCCGATGCAGAACGCCGAGCGCTCGCCCACCTTCTACCGGTTCGACTCGCTGGAGCAGCTGAAGGTGTGGCGGGAGATGGACGACAGGGACGAAGAGGCCGTTGTGGTCTACCACTCCCACACGGCCACCCAGGCGTACCCGTCGCGGACCGACATCTCCTACGCGAGCGAGCCGCAGGCGCATTACGTCCTAGTATCTACACGGGATGAAGCCGAGACCGAGTTTCGCTCGTACCGGATCATCGACGGCGAGGTCACCGAGGAACCCGTCCAGATCCAACAGTTATCTCCCGGGGGGACAGACTTCCCGCATGGGGGGCTCCCGCCCCCCATCCCCCCTGGCCCCGTAACCCCCGATGTCCCGCCGGTCCGACCCGATGGCAAAAACCGCCATCGTATCGGGTCGGCCCAGCGGGACGGACGTTCTGGGGGATCCCCGAACCCTGGAATGATCGGGTTCCCATTGGGGTTTCAGTCCAAGGCGATATTGAAGTTCACTACAGGAGCGTTGTCACATGGCCATTGAGGTTCGCATCCCCACGATCCTGCGCAGCTACACCGGCGGCGCCAAGTCGGTCGAAGGGGCAGGCAGCACCCTGGACGAGCTGCTCAACAACGTGGACGCCGCGTACGGCGGCCTGCGCGAGCGGCTGGTTGACGGCGAGAAGCTGCGCCGTTTCGTCAACGTGTACCTCAACGACGAGGACGTGCGCTTCCTCGGCGGCCTGGAGACCCCGGTCAAGGACGGGGACACGGTGACCGTCCTCCCGGCCGTGGCCGGCGGGTCAGTGTCGGCTTAAGGGCCGCTGACCGCTTAGACCGAGATTCATACTGAACGGACCGTTGCGTTGCGTTACGACTCACTGCTTGCCTCCCTCGGCAACACCCCGCTGGTGGGGCTGCCGAGGCTGTCTCCGTCCGACGATGTCCGACTCTGGGCCAAGCTTGAGGACCGTAACCCGACCGGGTCAGTGAAGGACCGCGCCGCGTTCTTCATGATCGAGCAGGCCGAGAAGGATGGCCTGCTCCGGCCCGGCTCGACGATCCTCGAGCCGACCTCGGGCAACACCGGCATCTCGCTGGCCATGATCGCGCGGCTGCGCGGCTACCAGCTGATCGTGGTGATGCCGGAGAACACCAGCGAGGAGCGCCGTCAGATCCTGCGCATGTACGGGGCGGAGATCGTCACCTCCCCGGCCGCGGGCGGCTCGAACGAGGCGGTCCGGGTGGCCAAGCGGCTCGCCGCCGAGCATCCGGACTGGGTGATGCTCTACCAGTACGGCAACGAGGCCAACGCCCGGGCGCACTACGAGACGACCGGCCCGGAGATCATCGCCGACCTGCCGTCGGTGACGCACTTCGTGGCGGGGCTGGGCACGACCGGCACGCTGATGGGGACGGGCAGGTTCCTGCGCGAGCACGTGCCCGACGTGAAGATCGTCGCCGCCGAGCCTCGGTACGGCGAGCTGGTCTACGGCCTGCGGAACGTGGACGAGGGGTTCGTCCCCGAGCTCTACGACCCGTCGGTGCTGACCACCCGGTACTCGGTGTCGTCGGAGGACGCGCTCCGCCGGACCCGCGAGCTGCTCTCCAAGGAGGGCATTTTCGCCGGCATCTCCGCCGGGTGCGCGCTGCACGCGGCCCTGGGGATAGCCGTCCAGGCGGCCAGGGCGAGGGAGCGGGCCGACATCGTCGTGCTCGTCGCCGACGGCGGCTGGAAGTACCTGTCCACCGGCGCCTACAGCGGCACCCTGGACGAGGCCGAAGCGAAGCTGGAAGGCCAGCTCTGGGCTTGATATCTCGCGTGGGGCAGAATCTGTCCCATGCGACTTACTGTGGTTGGCTGTTCCGGAAGCTTCCCCGGGCCTGACAGCGCCGCGTCCTGCTACCTGCTTGAGGCCGACGGCTTCCGCCTGGTCGTTGACATGGGCAACGGCTCGCTCGGCGCGCTGCAGAGATTCGCGCCGCTTTTCGGCATTGACGCCGTCCTGCTGAGCCACCTGCACGCCGACCACTGCGTCGATCTTTACTCCTACTCGGTCGCGCGGGCCTACCCTCCGGCCGGGCCGCAGCCGCCGATCCCGGTTTACGGGCCGGCCGGCACCTGCGAGCGGATCGGGCTGCTGCACGGCCCCGGCGGGGACCCTGGCCTGATGAAGCGGTTCACGTTCGAGATGCTCGCGCCTGGCTCGATGCGGATCGGGCCGTTCGACATCGCGCTCGCGCACATGAACCACCCGGTGGAGACGTTCGGCTTCCGGTTCACCAGCGCCGGCCGGTCGCTGGTCTACACCGGGGACACGGGCGAGACCGAGGCGGTGCCCGCCCTGGCCAAGGACGCGGACGTGTTCCTGTCCGAGGCCGCGTTCCTTGAGGGACCCGACCTCCCGCCCGACCTGCACCTGACCGCTCGCCAGGCGGCCGGCTACGCGGCCAGGGCCGGCGTCGGCCGACTGATCCTCACCCACCTGCAGCCCTGGAACGCCGTAGACGATGCCCGCGAAGAGGCCGCAAGCGCCTTCGCCGGCGAGCTGGACGTGGCCGTCGCCGGGCAGGTAATCGATCTTGGGTGACGCCGGTAGGGTGAACACCATGACACGTCCAGACGGAAGGGCCGCGGACGCGCT
Source organism: uncultured Actinomycetota bacterium (assembly GCA_963778435.1). Taxonomy (GTDB): domain Bacteria; phylum Actinomycetota; class Actinomycetes; order Streptosporangiales; family Streptosporangiaceae; genus Trebonia. The sequence goes on along the minus strand of CAVZUX010000022.1, from coordinate 94,063 downwards.
GCGGCCGGTGCGGATTACCCGGGGATGGCTCGATCACGCCGAGGGGTCGGTGCTCGTGGAGTTCGGCAAGACCCGGGTGCTCTGCGCGGCGAGCGTTACCGAGGAGGTGCCGCGGTGGCGGCGGGGGAGCGGGCTCGGCTGGGTGACCGCCGAGTACGCGATGCTGCCCAGGGCGACCAACACGCGCAACGACCGGGAGTCGGTCAAGGGCCGCGTCGGCGGCCGGACGCACGAGATCTCCCGGCTGGTCGGCCGGTCGCTGCGCGCGGCCTTGGACTACAAGGCGCTCGGCGAGAACACGATCGTCATCGACTGCGACGTGCTCCAGGCTGACGGCGGCACCAGGACCGCCGCGGTCACCGGCGGGTACGTGGCCCTGGCCGACGCGATCGACTGGCTGCGCAAGCGCGGCAAGCTGAAGGGCAGCCCGCTTGTCGCCTCGGTCGCCGCCGTGTCGGTCGGGATCGTCAGCGGCGAGCCGCGGCTCGACCTGTGCTACGAGGAGGACTCGGCGGCGGAGACCGACATGAACGTGGTCTGCACCGGCACCGGCGACTTCGTGGAGATCCAGGGCACCGCCGAGCGTGAGCCGTTCTCCCGCGCGCACCTGGGCGAGCTGCTCGACCTGGCCACGGTCGGCTGCGCCGAGCTGTCGCGACTGCAGGCGGAGGCACTCGACGGAGCGCTCGGTGGCTGACGCGCGCCGTCGCGTGGTGCTCGCCACCAGGAACGAGGGCAAGATCGCGGAACTGTCGCGGATTCTCGCCGCCGTCGGCGGCGACGTGGAGATCGTCGGGCTCGAGTCGTTCCCTGACGCGCCCGACGTCCCCGAGACCGGCAGTACGTTCGCCGACAACGCGCTGCTCAAGGCCCGCGCGATCGCCGCCCACACGGGGCTGCCCGCCGTCTCCGACGACTCCGGACTGGCCGTGGACGCGCTGCACGGCATGCCCGGCCTGCTGTCGGCCCGCTGGGCGGGCAAGCACGGCGACGACCAGGCCAACCTGGACCTGCTGCTCGGCCAGCTCGCCGACGTAGCCGAGCGCGGCGCCGCGTTCGTCTGCGTCGCCGCGCTGGTGGTCCCGCCCGCCGACGCGGCCCACCGCGAGTGGACGACCACCGGCGTGCTCGCCGGCACGCTCACCCGGGCCCCGCGCGGCAGCAACGGCTTCGGCTACGACCCGATCTTCGTCCCTGACGGCCTGTACACCACGACGGCGGAGCTTGAGCCGGCGGCGAAGGACGCGATGAGCCACCGGGGCCGGGCCTTCAGGGCTATCGCCCCGCTTATTGCCGCCTACGCGTAGGCGGCCCTATCCCAGGCTGCTGAGGGCGCTGGTTGGCAACGGGCTGGTCTGGCTGGCCGACGGGACGGTGATGTTCACCGGCTGGTTGAGGGTGTCAACGGTGACCGTGATGGTCTCGGTCAGGGCGGTGCCGTCCTCGTTGACGACGGCCTTCCGCATCGTGTGGTTGCCGTCGATCCAGACGGTGAACGTCGCCGTGGTGAGGCCGGCCGCGGTGATCTCCTTCTGCACCAGGGCCTTGGCGCTGCCGCTGAGGTACTGGATCCCCTTGTCGAGGGAGAGCGTCCCGGTGTACTCGGTCACCGCGACCCCGTCGATGGTCGCTGTGCCGACCTTCCGCACGTCGGTGGCGCCCGCGAGCATCTGCGACTCGTTGAGCGGGCTGCTGGTCGTCACCTGGCTGAAGAGCTGGCTGAAGTTGATCCCGGAGCTCGTGCTCATCGACGAGACCGGTATCCCCAGCCATGGCTTGGCCAGGTGCAGCTCTTGGGTGAGGAAGGACCACTTCATGTAGAGCGTGCTCGGGGTGACGATCTCGTCGAGCCCGCCGGGCAGCGTAGACCCAGCGGCACTGAGCGTCCCTATCTGCACCTCGGCCAGGAGCGAGGGGTGCACCTGCTCGGCCATCGTCGCCGCCATGGAGATATTGCCGCTGTCCGTCGACCCGGACTTGGCGGTGGCCTGCAGGCTCATCGTCCCGGTGAAGGAGTTCGCGCCGCTTGTGGTCTTCGAAGCCAGCCGCACGGCGTCCAGCGGGCTGGACGGCGTGCTCGAGCTCGTCCCTGCCATGCCCGAGCTCGTCCCTGCCGTGCCCGAGCTCGTCGCGGCGCAGCCTGCCACGGCCGCCGCGAGGATTGCCGTGAGCCCAGCCGCGTAAAGCGGCGAGCTGGCAGTTCGTGCGCGCATCAGAAACCTCCACTGTCGGACTCAGTCACGCGACCCTTCGTCGTCCACGGCTACCCTATTCGTCACGGTAAAACCTCGCAGAGAAACGAGGCCGCCGTAATGCGATAGCGTGTGGGCTGTCCGCATCATGACGGGAGGATCCGGTGACCGGAGTACGGCTAGCGCCAGGCGACGAGGCGCCCGACTTCACCCTGCCCGACGCCGACGGCAACCTGGTGTCGCTCAAGTCGCTGCGCGGCCAGCGGGTGATCGTCTACTTCTACCCGGCCGCGCTGACCCCTGGCTGCACCAAGCAGGCCTGCGACTTCACCGCCGCCATGCCCGACTTCGGCAAGCTCGGGCTGACCGTGCTCGGCATCTCACCGGACGCCCCGGCCAAGCTGGCCAAGTTCCGGGAGCAGGAGCAGATCACCTTCCCGCTGCTGTCCGACCCGGACAAGGCGGCCCTGACCGCCTACGGCGCGTACGGCGAGAAGCAGAACTACGGCAAGACGGTGATGGGCGTGATCCGCTCCACCTTCGTCGTTGACCCAGCGGGAAAGGTCGAGAAGGCCCTCTACGCCGTCAAGGCAACCGGCCACGTCGATAGGCTTAGGAAAGAGCTGGGAGTATAGAAGCACTGGCGGGCGTGGCGAAATGGCAGACGCGGCAGGTTTAGGTCCTGTTGGTGGCAACACCGTGGGGGTTCAAGTCCCTTCGCCCGCACACAAGACGGCGTGATTCGCCGCAGGTCATCGCTGAAGGAGCGGAGGCCCGCTCTTTCAGCGCATCAGTGCGTCAACCGACGGGGCCGAACGGCGAACTAGCGTCGCGTGATACCTAGCTGATGCCAGAGGGTTCGCGATCATGCCGCGACACCCGCTTCCCAGCCCCCGCGTAACGTCTCGTCTCACCCGAGCCCCGGCCGTACCCGGCCCCGCCCGCCTCCTAGCCGCCGCGTAACGTCTCGTCTCACCCGAGCCCCGGCCGTACCCGGCCCCGCCCGCCTCCTAGCCGCCGCGTAACGTCTCGTCTCGCCCCAAGCCCCGGCCGTACCCGGCCCCGACGCCTCCAAGCCGCCGCGTAACGTCTCGTCTCACCCGAGCCCCGGCCGTACCCGGCCCCGCCCGCCTCCTAGCCGCCGCGTAACGTCTCGTCTCACCCGAGCCCCGGCCGTACCCGGCCCCACCCGCCCCACCCGGCACCCTAGTCGCGACCAGGACCTCACCTTTCTATCAGTTCTGACCACGCCATCCATCTTCCTATCAATTCTGACTAGACAAATAGGTGCAAAACGGGCGAAGAAATGGTCAGAACTGATAGGAAGGTAAAAAAAGTGGTCAGAAGTGATAGGAAGCTGGCGGTTCTGAGGAAGCCGGGCTGTCACGTCTGAGGCTTCATGATGTTAATGCGACGGTTGCGTCGGATGGCGTGAGGAGGCGGTCGTAGCCGGGCCGGTGCTACGCGAGCTGGCCGAGCGCTTTGGCGTACTCCCTTGACCGTCGGAACCAGGGGCCACGTGTGGGCCCTAGAATCCACGAGCGTCTGGTGTTGAGAATCGGGTGCGGTCTGACGGGCCTGCAATGGAATGACAAGGAATGTGATCGGTGACCTCGTCAGCTAGCGTCCCCTTCTACCGCAAGCGCGTTTTTGGGGTGTTGGTCATCGTTTGCCTGGTGCTGGCCGGCGTCATCCCGTGGGCGACTGTCAGCGCGATCGCTCTCGTGAACGGGCCGTCGGTCGTGCTGGCCGGCACTGGATACGACGCCGTCGCGGTCAGCCCGGACGGGCGGACCCTGTATGCCGCGGATAGCGGGCATGCGGTGACGCCCGTGGACATCGCGACCGGTAAGGTCGGCAGGCCGATCTCCGGCGGTGCGGGGCCGGGGCAACTCGCGGTAGCGCCCGACGGCCGGATGCTGCTTGAGGTTCTCTCGAGCGGTCTGATAGCTAGGGTAGACCTGGCTACCGGAAAGGAGACGGCGCCAATACGCGTCCCGGGCGGTGCCTGCATGATGGCGGTCTCTCCGGATGGCAGGACGCTCTACGTAGCCACCAACGCCAATGCGGTCGTGGCCGTTGACATCGCCAGCGGACGCGAGAGGCCGCCGATACCCCTGCCGACGCCTTCAGACGGGGCCGTGGGACCGCAGGCGATGGCCGTGACGCCGAACGGGAAGACCGTGTACGTCGCCGACGGCGGCGATGAGGTCGTGGTCCCGGTCGATGTGGCTGTCGGCCGCGCCGAACGTCCGATCAGCGTGGAGGATCCTCTCCTTACTACTCCGATGGCGCTCGCCGTCGCGCCGGACGGGAGAACCCTCTACGTCGCTGTCAACGGCGACTATGACGAAGGGTCCGGGCCGAACAGCCTGGTCGCCATCAGGACCGCTACGGGCACTGTCAGCAAGACCATGACGCTGAACGGAGGGCCGATCGCGCTCGCTGTCGCACCTGGCGGGCGGACCGTGTACGTCCTTAACGGGAACTACGGCAGCTTCGTGACCGATACGTCCACGGTCACCTCTGTCAACGTCACCACTGGCAGGCAGGGCTCGCAGATCCGCACTGGGGGTCTCTTCAGCCATGCGAGTGCATCCGATTTCGCGGTGACTCCCGACGGTCGTGCCCTGTACGTGGCGGAAGGTGATGTCGTGGTTGTCCGGCCATCAGAATGACGCCAGCCTGCAGCGCGGGCACCTGGTCGGCGGAGGCGTTCGCCCCGGCTAGCCTCTCGACCAGTCGCCGGGTACGGGCAGCCCGTTCTGTGCGCGGGTAGACATGCGCGATTGCGGGAGGTCGGCCAGGTCTCTTCGCCCGCACATTACGAGGTGAAGAAACGCTCCAGTTCGGGTGCTTCATCTGGATCGGCGAGGACGAGCACGTCGTCTTCGGCCTGCAGGGTGGTGTCGGCGCCGACGGTGAGCAGGGCGCCGTCCCTGATGACGAGGCTGACCCACGCGTTCTCGCCGCAGGGCAGGTCATCGATGGTGCTGCCGTCGGCGGGGGCGCCCGGCGCAACGTGGTAGCGGTGCAGCCCCTCGGGTTCCTCGCTGAAGCGGACGCCGAGCGACCAGGGCTCCGGCTCGACGGTCCGCAGCGGGATGCGGAGCCGGTGCGCGAGCCCGGGCACCAGGCCGCCCTGCACGGTCACCGAGAACCCGACGATGACGAAAATGACCTGGTAAGCCAGGGTGGCGTTGGGGGTGCCTGAGGTGAGGATGGCCATGCCGAGCAGGATCGGCACCGCGCCCTTGAGGCCGGTCCACAGGAAGAACACCCGCTCTTGGACCGTCAGCCGGACTGGCAGCGTCACGAGGCCAACGAGCACCGGGCGGATCACGAACGTCAGCAGGGCCGCGAGGGCGAGCCCCTCCGCCCAGGCGGACTCGCTGGCGAGCTCGGACAGCCGCATGGTGAGCCCGAGCATGACGAACGCGACGATCTCGGCCAGGCTGGCGAGCGAGGAGTGGAACCGGGCGATCTCCCGCTTGTAGGGAGCGGGCTCGTCGCCGATGAGGATGCCGGCCACCAGGACCGCGAGGAACCCCGACCCCTGGGCGACGGTGGCGACGCCGAAGATGACGAGCACGCCCGCCAGCACCCGGGGCGAGTAGAGCCCCTCGCTCGGCAGCGGCACCCTGCGCATGAACGCGAGCAGCGCGAGCCCGCCTGCGGTGCCCACGGCCACCCCGACGGTCATCTGCAGCGCGAACTCGGCGATCACGTGCAGGGCGATGGCCCCCGCGCCGCCGTGCGCCGCGAGCAGCGCGGAGAGCAGCGCGATCCCGACCGGGTCGTTGGCGCCCGACTCGCCCTCGAGCAGCACCCCGGTGCGGCCGGCGATCTCCCTCCGGCCGAACACGGAGAACACCACCGCGGGGTCGGTGGCGGCCACCGCGGTGCCGACAAGCAGCGCCAGGTGCCAGCCCATGCCCGCGACGTAGTGCGCGGCCACCGTGGTGCCCGCGGCGGTGACGAGCGTCCCGGCGATCCCGGTCCAGACGATGGCCACGGCGGCGGTGCGGAACCGCCGCCGGCCGATGTGCATCCCGCCGTCGAACAAGATGATGGCGAGCGCCACCGTGACGATCCGCTCCACCGTGCTCGCGGGCAGCACCGTGCCCGCAGAAGACAGCGAAGCCTGCGGCCACAGCTGCGCGGCGATCACCGCCGCGACCAGGAAGAACGCCGGGGCGGGCACGCGCAGCCGCGCACTTAGCCGGTTGGAGAGCACCGCAGCTGTCCCGGCCAGGCCGATCACCGCGACGATGAGCCCGAACTGGGTGGTCCCCGCCATAGACGGGATCTTACGGCGTCAGGACCCCGACGCGGAGAACGGGGAGAAGTTGAAGGCCGACGACGGCATCAGCATGTTGGACACCTTGTACTGGCTCGGCAGCAGGCCGAACTGGTACATGACGTCCGCCACGCGCTGGAGACGGGTCGGGTCGATGCCAATGGGGTAGGTGTTGAGCGCCATCACGGCGGCGACGTCGGACGGCACCTTGCCGTCGGGCGCGCTCTGGAGGTCCTCGAACGCCTTCTCCACGGCGGCGCGGTCGGTGTCGGCGATCTCCTGGCCCGCCGACAGCGCGGCGAGGAACCGCTGCAGCGTGTGCGGGTTCGCCGCAGCCCACTGCTTGGTGACGACGTACCCCTCGATCGGGAAGTCGGTGGTGGCGCCCTGGTTCAGGTCGGCCAGCGGGACCGCGCCGTCATCCTGCTCGGCGACGCTGGCGAAGGGCTCGGGCAGCGTGGCCGCCGCGATAGCACCGCTCTGCAGCAGACCGGCCATGTCGGGGAACGGAATGGCCCCGTCGTCGTTGTACTGAGCGGACGCCTTGTCCTTGCCGTTGGGAAACTCCACGTCCTTGGGGTTGATGCCGTTCTCCTGGAGCACCGAGACGTCGAGCAGGTAGTCGATGTTGCCCGGTGCGTTCACCCCGATCATCTTGCCCTCGAGCTGCTTGAGCGAGGTGATGTGCGAGCTCGGCATGACGTAGATCGTCTGCGCGCCCTGCTGCATGACGGACCCCTCGGAGATGATCTCGAGCGGTTCGCCCTTGGATGCGGCCTCGATGTAGGAGACGTAGTTTCCGGCGGAGATCTGGAGCTTGCCCGTGAGCTGTTGCTTGATCGCCGTCTCCGAGCTGGCCGCGGGGGAGTAGTTGATCTTCAGGCCCTCTTTGGTGAACAGGCCCTCGTTGTAGGCGACGAAGAACCCGGCCGAGTCCATGGCCGGCACCACGCCGACGTTGAGCGTGGTCGTCTCCGGCGCCCCGTAGTTGGTGGGCAGGCTGTTGGCGATCGAGTCGGCGCCGTTCCCGCCGCTGCCTGAGGAGCAGCCTGCCGCAAGCACCGCGACAGCCGTAAGCGCCACGGCGCTGGCCGCGCTACCCCACTTGCCCATGACGACCACTGGAACCCCTCACCTGAGCTCAACACAGATCAACATCCGTGCTCAGGGAAGAATAAACCAGCGTCTAATCAGCGGCCCGATTTTTCCGGAAAATCGGATTAGTCCGTTACGTCCCCTGGGGTCTGCTCGCGGTTTTCGCGAGCGGGCCCCCGGGATGGGGGCCGGGGTATGGGCGGGAGCCCCCCATGCGGGAAGTCCGCCCCCCATATCGGGGGGGCGCCGGGGGCCGGGGGATGGGGGGCGGGAGCCCCCCATGCGGAGAGTCTGTCCCCCGGGGGCTAGCACAGTGCTACCGGATCAGGTTCGGCTCGGGCTGGATCATGTTGATGATCTGGTATGCGCTCTTCGCGCCCGGGGTCAGCCCGTACTGGAAGATCGAGTCGGGCACTCGCTGCAGCTGCGGCATGTCCATCTCCAGCGGGTAGCTGTCGATCGCCATGGTGTCGGCGGCGAGGGGCGTGATGCCGGTGTACTTCTCCATCGCCGCCTCCACGGCCGCCCGGTCGGTGTCGGCGAGCTCCTGGCCCGCGCCGAGCGCGCGCAGGAACGCGGCGACCGTGCTCGGGTGCGCCCGCACCCACTGCGTCGTGCCGATGTAGCCGGTGAACGGGAAGTCCTGCATCGACCCCTGGTCGAAGTCGGCCAGCGGCGCCGCGCCCACCTCCTGCTCGGCGATCTCGCCCAGCGGCTGCGGCAGCCAGATCGCGTCGACCTTCCCGGCCGGCAGCATCTTGAGCAGCGTGGGGAAGCCGCCTGCGGGGGTGACCTGCTGAACGTCTTTCAGGGAGTAGCCGGCGGATTCAAGCAGCGCGGCCACCATCACGTCGCCCACGTCGTTGGGCGTATTGAGCCCGACCCGGGCATGACCGGCCGCGAGCGAGGCAATCGTCTTGAACTTCGAGCCCGGCATCACGTAGAGCGCCTCGCTGCCCGGCTGGAGCTCGGACCCGGCGGCGATGATCCGCATATTCGCCGGCTTGCCATCGAAGCTGCCGGCCATCTGGGCCAGGATGAACGACACGTAATTGCCGGCCACGAGGTCCGCCCGGCCGGATTGGAGATCGGGAATGCCCGCCTCGCCGCCGGTGATCGGCTTGATCTTGACGGCTAGCCCCTGCTGCGCGAAGAACCCCTCGTAGGCGGCAACGTAGAGTCCGCCATCCTCCGACGCAGGGACCGAGTCCACCGTGATAGAGGTGAGCTTTGACTCCCCGCTCGGCGCCGCGGTCGCGCCGGCGGAGCATCCAGCGATGGCCGCCATTGCCGCGACCGCAGCCACGGCTGCGCCCGAATACGCAAACTTATCGATACGCATTATGCAAGCCCCCTTGCCGTAGGGCACCGAGGCTAGTGTAATTGCGCCGTCTATTCAGTGAGCTTTATCTTTTATGGCAAAAGTCCATATTGCGCGCAATATCCGGGATGTGAAAATGGGGCATGAAAACGGCCCGATTGGGAGTTACTTGATCTCGCCCGGCTCCGGCTGGATCATCTCGGCGATGTCGTAGGGCTGCTTCAGCCCCGGTGTCACGCCGAACTCAAACATCGCGTCGGCGACGCGCTGCATGACCGGTACGTCCATGACAAGCGGGTAGGTGTCAAGGGTCATCGTCGCGGCGACCCGCTGCGACACCTGGGTGTGGAGAACGAGGGACTTCTCCGCGGCGGCGCGGTCGGTGTCCGCGATCTGCTGGCCCTGCTCGTACGCACGCAGGAACGCCGCGACCGTCTTGGGGTGCGTCTGCACCCATTGCGCGTTGCCTACGATGGCGCCGATGGGGAAATCCTGAATCGCGCCCTGGTCCATGTCAGCCAGCTGCACGGCCCCGTACTGCTGTTCGGCCTCGGTGCCGAACGGTTCGGGCAGCCAGGCCGCGTCGATCTTGTGCTTGGCCAGGTAGGCCGGCATGTTCGGAAAGACCGGCTGCACTACCTGCTTGATCTTGCCGAGCCGCAGTCCATTCGCCGCGAATAGCGAGCCGAGCAGCACCTGGGCGATGTTATCGGGTGAGTTGATGCCGATCGTCGCGTGGTCCTTGGCCAGCTCCGCCAGCGTCTTGTAGGGCGATTTCGGCAGCACGTAGAGAGCCTGGTTGCCAGGCTGCATCTGTGACGCGTTGGCGATGATTCGCAGGTCGATCGGCTTGACCGGGACGCCCGGCGGGAATCCGAACTTCCGGGCGATCTGGGCCAGGACGAACGAGACGTAATTCCCCTCGACGAGCTGGACCTTGCTGTCCTGGAGGTCGGTCATGCCGAACTCGCCGCCGTCGATCGGGTCGATCTTCACGGTCAGTCCCTGTTTCGTGAAGAGACCTTCGTCATAGGCGATGTAGAGCCCGGTCGCGTCCGCGGTCGGCACCGCATCGATCGTGATGGATGTCACCTCGGGCGGTTGTCCCGACATGGCGCCGCTACTACCGGAACCGCCGCTTGAGCAGCCCATCAGGACGGCCATCGGAATGGCCACCGCCAGGCAATATCCAAGTCTGTTGATGAGCCGCATGATTCCCTCACTGTCGCTGTCCACGAGGGTATTCAAAGCGGCGCTCGGAAGGTGGTGGATTTACCGTGATATTGCGTGAAATTTCGCGCGTCGTCGGATAGACAAATATAACATTGATATTTGTGTAAGCGGTTGAAGTGGTCTTATAGATGGACGTCTTTAGAGTGGTCCGCGATACGGGTTGGCGGGCAGCGCCGCGCGCGACACCCCGCCGGTCCCGCTAGTGGGCAAAGTGGTCTTATAGAGTGACGCACATGGCTGAGACCGACACCAACACGACCGCGCTCGCACCGAGCGAACTGGTCACCGAGATCGAGCGCACCCGCGCCAACCTCGCGCACACCATCGACGAGATCACCGACCGGGTCTCCCCGGCCAACGTCGCGCGGCGCTCCACCGACCGCGTGAAGGAGCGCCTCAGCCAGGTCGACCCGCTGGTCGGGGGCGCGGTCGCGCTCGCCGCGGTCAGCGTCACCTGCTACCTGATCTGGCGCCGCATCCGCAAGTGACAGGTGGCGGGTGACGGTGACGATGACGGATTAGTCAGCTCGCGGACGCGGTGAGCTCTTCGTACTCGGCCGGGGATAGCAGCCCGGTGCTGGCCTCCGCGCCTGCCGACACCCGCACTCGGAATATCCAGCCGAGGTTATACGGCTCGGCGTTGATCAGGGCGGGGTCGTCGTTCAGCTCCTCGTTGACCGCGGTGACCTCGCCGGTCACGGGGGAGTAGAGCTCGCTCACCGACTTGTAGGACTCAACCTCGCCGCACGGGTCACCCGCGGACACCGTGGCGCCGACCGTCGGCAGTGACACGAAGACCACGTCGCCGAGTGCCTGCGCGGCGAAGTCGGTGATCCCGATCGTGGCGATCTCGCCCTCGATCGCCACCCACTCGTGCTCTGCGGTGTACCTGAGCTCGGCGGGAACGCTCATCGTCGCTTTCTCCTGTCATAAAACGGAAGTTCTGTCACCGCGGCGGGCTCGGCCCGTCCGCGGACGTCGATAGAAAATGGCCCGGTACCGGCGTCTGCCGCCACGTACGCCATGGCGATCGGCGCGCCGAGCGAAGGCGACGGCCCGCCGCTTGTCACCACACCGACCTCGGACGTCCCTGACAGCACGGGGTACCCGTGCCTGGGCACCCGTCTCGACTGGAGCACCAGCCCGATGAGCACCCGCCGCGGCCCGGCAGCGGCCCGCGCGGCGAGCGCCGCCCGGCCCACGAAGTCACCCGGCTTGTCGAGCCGCACCACCCGCCCGAGCCCCGCCTCATAGGGGGTCACGTCCGGGCCGAGCTCGCTGCCGTACAGCGGCATTCCTGCCTCCAGGCGCAGCGTATCGCGCGCCGCGAGGCCGGCCGCCGGCACTCCGTCGGCGGCGAGCGCGTCCCAGATCCGCTCGCAGTCGGCGGGCGCGCAGAAGATCTCGAAGCCGTCCTCGCCGGTGTACCCGGTCCGCGCCACCCAGGTCGGGCAGCCCGCCACCGACCCGTACATGCCGGTGTAGTAGCGCATGTCACCGACCGGGAGATCGGTGACGGCGGACAAAAGCCCGGGACCGTTAGGACCCTGGATGGAGATCAGCCCGGTCGAGAGCGTCTCGTCCGTGACGACCGCGCCACCGAAATCGGCGCTGCGCTGCCGTACCTCCCTGAGCACCACCGCGGTGTTGACCGCGTTGGCGACAACGAGGAACCGGTCGGCGGCCTGCCGGTAGACGATCAGGTCGTCGAGGATGCCGCCGTCTGGTGCGCACAGCATCGTGTACCGGGCGCCGCCGACGGGCAGCGCGGACGGCCAGCCGCAGACGGCGTAATCAAGCGCCGCCCCCGCGTCCGGCCCGGTCACCGCGATCTCGCCCATGTGGGAAAGGTCGAAGAGAGCGGCGGAGTTGCGGACGGCGTCGTGCTCGGCGGTCTCGCCGCCGTATCGGAGCGGCATCAGCCAGCCGGCGAAGTCAGTCATCGTCGCGCCGAGCCGCTCGTGCACCGCGCGCAGCGGTGTGTCGCGTAGCGTCGAGGTCACCGGGCCGATCCTATCTATGGTTCGGGGTAACTGGTGCGCCGTCAGGCGCTCGCCCTCAGGTACAGGGCCTGGGCGGACGGGCCAAGCACGGCCCCGTAGAGCGTCCGCAGATTGCCGGAGAGCTTGTAGGCGGTGACCGCGGTGATGGTGCCGGAGCCGGCCTGCGGGCTGAATCCGGCGAGCCACGGGCCGCCGCTGTCGCCGGCCGTCATCATGCACGTGGTGTGCACGCTGCCCGGCCGGGTCGCGCTGGCGGCCGCCTGGCCGGCGCAGTAATTGGCGTACAGGCCGCTGTAGGGCGGCAGCGCCGGATATCCGAACACGTAGGCCAGGCTCGGCGCCACGACCGTCGCACTGGTGTCGAAGCGGATCGGCAGCCCGGTCGGCCCGCTCACCCGCGACCGCGCCCCGTCCAGCTTCACCGGGGTGACCTGGACGAAGGCGACGTCGTACCGTTCGCTCCCGGTGTCAGGCCCGGTCCAGCGGGGCGAGACGAAGAACCGGCGCGCGGTGTACTGGCCGTACGGATCCGTGCCGTCGTTGTAACCGGGCACGAACGTCCAGTTGGTCGCCCACTGGCCCCGCCCGTTGCGGACGCAGTGCGCGGCGGTGAGCACCACGTAGCCGTGCTTGCTGCGGACCAGCGCGCCCGAGCAGACGAAGTCGGTGTCGCCGAGGGTGAAGAAGATCTTGCCGACCGCCGCGGCCACCGGGCCGCCGTGCACCAGGCGCAGCCCGCGCCCGGCGGTGTCGCCGGTTAGCCAGGCCGCGCCCCGCGCGGCGGCCACCCGGGCGCCGGAGTCCGCCGCATTCAGCTTGCGAACCACGGACGCCGTACGTGCCACCTGCGTCGTGTGAGTCACCTGCGCGACGTGCGCCCGACGTGCCTGGTGCGTCGCGTGCGTTTCTGGCGCGGCGGCGGTCGCCGCCTGCGGCAGCAGCGCCTGCGCGCCGGCGGCGATCGCAGCGCCAATCGTTAGAGCGACGAGTCTGCTACTGAGTGTGATTCTCATAGGTATCGGGAATGTTAGCGGCCAGCCGGCCGTGACGCGCCGAAGATCGCGAAGATCGCGAACATCGCCTGCTGTGATGCATGGAACAATGGCGGGGTGAATCTGACGCCAGTACCTCCCGCCCCGCGTGACGTGGTGATTCTCGGTTCGACCGGCTCGATAGGAACCCAGGCGCTCGATATTGTGCGCCGCAACCCCGGCCGGTTCCGGGTGGTCGGGCTCGCGGCCGGCGGCGGCAACCCGGAGTTGCTCGCCCGGCAGGCGGTCGAATTCGGCGTGGCCGTGGTGGCGGTAGCCGACTCCACCGCCGCGGCGTCGGTATCAGAAGCACTAAAAGCACAAGCCGGAGTAACGGAACGTGGCTCCGCCTCCTCCGCCCATGGCCCCGAGCTAACGGCAGGCGCCGGCGCGGTGTCGGACCTGGCCGCGCTCCCGTGCGACGTCGTGCTCAACGGCGTGACCGGCGCGGCCGGGCTGCGCGCCACGCTCGCCGCGCTTGCGGCGGGACGGACGCTGGCGCTGGCCAATAAGGAGTCCCTGATCATCGGCGGCCCGCTGGTGACCGGCCTGGCCAGGCCGGGCCAGATCGTGCCGGTGGACTCCGAGCACTCGACGATCGCCCAGTGCCTCCGCGCCGGGGCGAACTCCGAGGTCAAGCGGCTGGTGCTGACGGCCAGCGGCGGGCCGTTCCGCGGCTGGCCGGCCGAGCGGCTGGCGTCGGTCACGCCGGAGCAGGCATTGGCCCATCCGACGTGGAACATGGGGCCGCTGGTCACCACTAACTCGGCCACCCTGGTGAACAAGGGCCTTGAGGTGATCGAGGCGCACCTGCTCTTCGGCTTCGGCCTTGACCAGATCGACGTCGTGGTGCACCCGCAGTCGATCGTGCACTCGATGGTGGAGTTCGCCGACGGGGCGACGATCATCCAGGCGAGCCCGCCCGACATGCGGATCCCGATCGCGCTCGGCCTCGCCTGGCCGGACCGGGTGGCGGACGCCGCGCCCGGGCTGGACTGGACGACGGCCGCGACCTGGACGTTCGAGCCGCTCGACGAGCGCGCCTTCCCCGCGGTCGCGCTCGCGCGGGAGGCCGCCCGTCTCGGCGGCACCGCGCCGGCCGTCTACAACGGCGCCAATGAGGCGTGCGTCGCGGATTTCCTGGCGGGAAGGATCTCGTTCACCCGGATCGTTGACACGGTGGCTCGCGTAGTCTCTGAACACGACACGTCGCGTACCGGGGTGACCACGGTAGACGACGTGCTCGCGGTGGACACGTGGGCGCGCGCGCGGGCGCGCGAGCTGACCCGGTCGGCGGGAGCGTAGGGAGGAACGCAGGTTGTTGGACGCGCTCGGCTGGCTGATCTTCCTTGCCGCCCTGATGATCTCCGTGATGCTGCACGAGACTGGGCACTTCGTGGCGGCCAAGCGGTTCGGCATGAAGTGCACGCAGTACTTCATCGGCTTCGGGCCGACGATCTGGTCCACCCAGCGCGGCGAGACCGAGTACGGCGTCAAGGCGCTGCCCCTCGGCGGCTTCGTCAAGATCACCGGCATGACCTCGATCGACGAGGTGGACGCGGAGGACGAGCCGCGCTCTTTCCGTCGCGCGCCCGGCTGGCAGCGGCTGATCGTGCTCGGGGCCGGCTCCTTCATGCACTTCGCGCTGGCGGCCGTGATCATCTTCGGGCTCGCGCTCGGCATCGGGGTCGAGAACCAGATCACCACGAACCAGGTGGCCACGGTGACGCCCTGCCTGCAGCCCTCGAAGGCGGCCCTGCTGAACGGCGCCGCGTGCACCACGGATGAGCCGAAGTCGCCTGCGGCCCTGGCCGGGCTGAAGGTCGGCGACACGGTGACGGCGTTCAACGGGGTCAAGATGACCAGTTGGACGCAGCTGCACAGCGCGATCCTGGCCGCCAAGCCGGGGGAGGCGGTCTCGTTGACCGTCGACCGGGATGGTCGGACGCTGGTGCTCCGTACGACGCTGGCTGAAGTGCCTGGGTACGGCACCGATCTGGGGTTCGACGCGACCGAGAACACCGTGTTCCAGCCGCAGAGCCCGCTCGGCGCGATCGGCTACGTGGGCACCGGGTTCTCCGAGGTTGTCAAGGGCTCGGTCACCTCCCTGGCGGAGCTGCCGGGTGCCCTGCCCGATCTCTTTAACAAGGAAAAGCGGGCGTCGACCGACGCGGGCAACGTGTCGAGCGTGTACGGCGCGGCCCGGGACACCGGCCAGGCGGTCGCCGCCGACGTCGGCTGGAAGCAGAAGGTCTCCTATATCCTGCTGCTCATCGCGTCGCTGAACATCTTCGTCGGGGTATTCAACCTGCTGCCGTTGCTGCCGATGGACGGCGGCCACGTCGCGGTGGTGCTCTGGGAAATGGTCCGCAGGTGGTTTAACCGCCGGCTGCACCGGCCCGACCCGGGTCTGGTCGACTACCGTAAGCTGATCCCGGTGAGCTTCGGTATCTTCGTCGTCCTGGTCGTCTTCGGGGCGCTGCTCATTGCCGCGGACATTGTCAACCCGGTGAACATTGGGTAACCAGGGGTTATCTCCCTGACGGATGAGTCAGGGTGTGCGAGCGATGGCCCAGAGACTAGGCGAGAATAGAAGTCGTGCCGATCACCCGACGCACTGACGGGATGGGAATCTAATGAGCGTTGGCAGTATTGACCTTGGCATGCCTGCCACTCCTCCGGCGCCGCTGGCCGAGCGCAGGAAGTCACGCCAGCTGATGGTGGGGACCGTGCCGGTCGGCGGCGACGCGCCGGTGAGCGTGCAGTCGATGTGCACCACGCTGACCGCGAACGTGAACGCCACGCTGCAGCAGATCGCCGAGCTGACCGCGTCCGGCTGCCAGATCGTCCGGGTGGCGGTGCCGTCGCAGGACGACGCGGACGCGCTCCCCATGATCGCGAAGAAGTCGCAGATCCCGGTCATCGCCGACATCCACTTCCAGCCGAAGTACGTGTTCGCGGCGATCAACGCGGGCTGCGCGGCGGTCCGGGTGAACCCGGGCAACATCAAGGAGTTCGACGACAAGGTCAAGGAGATCGCGCGGGCCGCGTCCGACGCAGGCACCCCGATCCGGATTGGCGTGAACGCGGGGTCGCTGGACAAGCGACTGCTCGCCAAGTACGGCAAGGCCACCCCGGAGGCGCTGGTCGAGTCCGCGCTCTGGGAGTGCTCGCTCTTCGAGGAGCACGGCTTCCGCGACATCAAGATCTCGGTTAAGCACCACAACCCGGTGGTGATGATCCAGGCCTACCGGCTGCTCGCCGCCAAGTGCGACTACCCGCTGCACCTGGGCGTCACCGAGGCGGGACCGGCGTTCCAGGGCACGATCAAGTCGGCGACCGCGTTCGGCGCGCTGCTGTCGGAGGGCATCGGCGACACGATCCGGGTGTCGCTGTCGGCCCCGCCGGTCGAGGAAGTCAAGGTCGGGATCGGCATCCTCGAGTCGATGGGCATGCGCCAGCGGGGCCTGGAGATCGTCTCGTGCCCGTCCTGCGGTCGCGCCCAGGTGGACGTCTACAAGCTCGCGGAAGAGGTGACCGCCGGGCTTACCGGCATGGAGGTCCCGCTGCGGGTGGCGGTGATGGGCTGTGTGGTGAACGGCCCGGGCGAGGCGCGCGAGGCGGACCTCGGCGTCGCGTCGGGGAACGGCAAGGGCCAGATCTTCGTCAAGGGCAAGGTCATCGCGACCGTGCCCGAGTCCAAGATCGTGGAGACCCTGATCGAAGAGGCGATGCGGCTGGCTGAGCAGGCCACCGAAGACGGTGCGCAGGAGGCCGTGCCCGGCCAGCCGATCGTCACTACCTACTAGGCTGCGGCACTTCCTGGCCCGCGGCGCCGGACCCTAGACGATGATTTCACCGACCCTCCCGTCCAGCGCAGCGTGCGCGTCGGACGGGAGCAAGACGTCGGTGACGAGCACGTTGACCTTCTCGACGGGCGCGAACGACGCCAGGCTCACCACGCCCCACTTGGTGTGATCGGCGAGCACCACCACCCGCCTTGCCACCTTGATCAGCGCACGGTTGGTTTCGGCCTCTGCCAGGTTGGGCGTGGAGAGGCCGACCTCGGGGTCGAGTCCCGTGCAGCCGAGGAAGAGCGTGTCGAAGTGGAGCGACGCGATGGTCAGGTCGGCCACCGGCCCGACGAGCGCGTCCGATGCTGTTCGCATGCCGCCGGTCAACACCACTGACGCGACATCGGGTGTGCGGTTCCCGCCGAACAGGTTGGCCACCCGCAGCGAGTTGGTGACGATGGTCAGCCCCGGCACGTCGAGCAGGCACTGGGCGAGCGCGAACGTGGTGGTTCCGGCCGCGATCGCGATCGCGGTGCCCGGCCGGACCAGACCCGCCGCGGTGCGCGCGATCGAGGTCTTCTCCGGCCGTTCTAGCACGAGTTTGTCCTCGAAGCCGGGCTCATGGCCACCATGCGAGCCCGGCAGCACTGCACCGCCGTGGACCTTCTCGACTAGACCATCCTTGGCGAGCACCTCAAGATCGCGCCGGATTGTCATGTCTGAGACGCCGAGTTGCTGTGTTAGGTCGCTCACCCGCGCGCTGCCGTCGTTTCTGACAGCTTGCAGAATGAGTGACTGGCGATGTCTTGCCAGCATTCACTACCCCCTCAATAGTGTCCGAACACTTTAAAGTATGACGCTTGAGTGCCATGTTGGGTTACGACCAACACTGTCGGAAATTTACACTCAAGGCGAGAAAAAATTCGGTGATGTCCATCATGTGCCGAATCTCGTTATGTAGAGAGCCGACGAGTAGCGATGCGTATCGAATTAACGCCGGTACGTGTCGAATTGATGGCGTTCCGTGTCGACTGTTGTCGCCCGGGGGGACAGCCTTCCGGCATGGGGGGCTCCCGCCCCCCCATATCCCCCCGGCCCCCGTAACCCCCGATGTAGTCCGGCCGATGCGGCAGGATGGAACGCATGACGATTCCCCGTCTGCCGATGCCCAGCTGGCCCAGCTGTCACAAGGGCCGTGTCGCAGTTGCGGTGCTGACGCTGGCTGTCGGCGCGACTCTGAGCGCCTGCACGTCCGGTCCAGCGTCGGAGTCAGCCGGGCCGACTGCGTCGGCGGCTCCCACCCAAGGCGGCGACGGCGCGGGGACCGCGGCCATCGTGCCGGAGGCATCGACCCTGCGCTGGTCCGCGTGCACCGGTTCGCTGGCCGGCGCGGAGTGCACCTCGCTGCAGGTGCCGCTGAACTACGCCGATCCGGGCGGCAGGAAGATCACGCTGGCGCTGTCGATGATCCCGGCGACCGCGCCGGTCTCCGAGCAGCAGGGCGTGCTGCTTGTCAACCCGGGCGGCCCGGGCGCGCCCGGGCGCTCGCTGGCGGCGGAGGTCGCGGCCGGGCTCAGCCCGCAGGTGGCGGCCACCTATGACATCGTCGGCTTCGACCCGCGCGGGGTGGGCGGGTCGGTGCCCGCGCTCAGCTGCGACCCGAGTTTCCTCAACGGGGTGGAGCCGAATGACATCCCCGCCAACGCGGCGGCGGAGCAGGTGCTCATCGACCGGGCCAAGTCGTACGCGGCCGGGTGCGAGCAGCAGTACGGCTGGCTGCTGCCCTACCTGACGACGGTCAACACGGCGCGCGACCTAGACCAAATCCGCGCGGCATTCGGCGTGCAGAAGATCAATTACTACGCGTTCTCCTATGGCACCTACCTTGGCCAGGTCTACGGGACGCTCTTCCCCGACCGGGTGCGCCGGATGGTGCTCGACTCCACGGTGGACCCGACGGGTGCCTGGTACGAGGACAACATCGAGCAGGATTACGCCTTCCAAGGCCGGATCGACGCGTTCTTCGCGTGGACGGCGAAATACAACTCCGCCTATCACCTGGGGACCACGCAGGCGCAGGTCGAGGCGGCCTACTACAAGGTGCGCGATGAACTGGCGAAGACGCCGATCGCGGGGCAGAACGGCCCGGTGATGGGCCCGGACGAGCTCGACAACACGTTCGTCATCGGCGGCTACCTGACCGCCGTGTGGCCCGCGTTCGCCCAGGCGCTCTCGCAGTACGTCGTCAGCGGCAGTAGCAGCGGGCTGGTCAACCAGTACCAGGAGTGGGGCACGACGCCCGCGAACGAGTTCGCGGTCTACAACGCGGTCGAGTGCGCCGACGTGGACTGGCCGAGGAACTGGGCCCAGTGGCAGTCCGACATCGAGCGGGTGTACAAGACCGCGCCGTTCGAGGCGTGGGACAACGCCTGGTTCAACGCGGCGTGCGCGTTCTGGCCGGTCACGGGGCCTGCCGAGCCCTTCAAGGTGGACGGGGCGGGGCTGCCGCCGATCCTGATGCTGCAGGGCACGCTGGACGCGGCGACCCCGTACGCGGGCGCGCAGAACGCGCACCGCCTGCTGCCAAGCGCGCGCATGGTCGTGGTGGAGGGCGGCGGCGACCACGGGCAGTCCCTGGAGACCCCGCCGAACGCGTGCGTGCAGAACTACCTGAACGCCTACCTCGCCACCGGCGCGGTGCCGGATCGCGCCGGCCTGGTCAACGCGACCTGCCCGGCCACCGCCGACCCCACGCCGGGTGACTAGGCTGACTTCGGGTGGGTTGGCTGGACCGATGCGGCTAGGCTGGCATCATGTTGCGCGTTAGGCAGCGCTCGGAGCAGGCCAGGCTGCTGGACGATCGCGACCGGGCCGCCGTTTTCGAGGTCTGCGGTGCCGATCCGGTGGCGAACGTGTTCGTCGAGTCCAGGCTCAGGATCTTCGGTGTCGATCCGGGTCGGCTCGGCGCCCAGCTCTGGGGCTTCGAACAGGGCGGTCACCTGGTATCCCTCTGCTACTCCGGCGCGAACCTGGTCCCGGTCCAGGCCACCCCGGCGGCGGTCGCCGCGTTCGCGGACCGCGCGCTGCGCCAGGGACGGCGCTGCTCCTCGCTGGTCGGTCCGTCGCCGGCGGTGAGCGAGCTGTGGCGGACCCTTCGCCCGTACTGGGGCCCGGCCAGGGACGTGCGCCCCGCGCAGCCGCTGATGGCCATCGACGGCCCCCCGCAGGTCGCGCCCGACCCCGCGGTCAGGCGGGTCCGCGTCGATGAGATCGACATCCTGCTGCCCGCCTCCATCGCGATGTTCACCGAGGAGGTCGGCGTCTCCCCGCTGGCCGGTGACGGCGGGGCGTCCTACCGGGCCCGGGTCGGCGAGCTCGTCCGCTCGGGCCGGGCGTTCGCCCGGATCGAGGACGGCCGGGTCCTCTTCAAGGCCGAGGTCGGCGCCGCCACCCCGAGCGCCTGCCAGGTGCAGGGCGTCTGGGTCCGCCCCGAGTTCCGAGGCCGAGGCCTGGCCGCCCCCGGCATGGCGGCCGTGGTCAACCAGTCCCGCGCGTCGATCGCCCCAGTCGTCTCCCTCTACGTCAACGACTTCAACGCCCCCGGCCGAGCCACCTACAAGCGGGCCGGCTTCCGCGAAGTCGGCGAGTTCATGTCCGTCCTGTTCTAGACGGTCGGACTAACGGGCGGGCGACCGTTTGTCAGGTCGAGGTGTTCCTTTCTCGAGGGGGCGCGGGGCCCGGTGGTGCTTCCCGAATCCATCTTCCTATCAATTCTGACTAGACAAATAGGTGCAAAGCGGTCATGAAAATGGTCAGAACTGATAGGAGGGTGAAAAAAAGCGGTCAGAAGCGATAGGAAGCTGGCAGGCTCTGAGAAGCCGGCTGTTATGTCTGAGGCATCATGAGGTTAGTGTGACGATTGCGCCGGATGCCCAGCCCCACCTTGACCGAGGGTTTTAAAGCAGGATTACTCGTCGGCGACGATTGAGCCGACTCGGTCGCCTAGTGCGGGGTCGCGCCGGGTCAGCGCGACGGCGTAGATGACAGAGACGATGACAATGCCTAGGGCCATGAACGGGAACCAGTCGTAGGGGTCGGGCTGCGGCGGCTTGCACAGGTAGTAGACGGGGACGGCGATCGCCGCCATCCCGAGAACCGGCAGGATCGCGTGCTTGATGACGCTGAACTCGGCGGGCCGGTACTTCCGGTAGTAGAACGGCAGCGCCAGGTTGGCCAGGAAGTACACGACCAGGATGAGGATCGTGCCCATGGTCCCCGACTCGTCGAAGTAGTTCAGCGCGCTCAGGCTGCCGCTGCTGCCGCCCACCCAGTGGCCGATCGCCCAGCCCAGCACGATGACCGAGGCGATGCCGACGAAGGTGAAGATGGCGTTGATCGGCGTCCGCCTGACCGGGTCCACCTTGCCGATCCAGCGCGGCAGCAGACCTTCGCGGCCGGCGTTGAAGACCAGGCGGCACTGCGAGTTCACCGCCGAGATGAGCACGCCGAGGGTGGAGGTCAGGCCGGCCAGGTAGGCGATGAAGGCGAGACCGGCCACCACGCCGTGGGCGACGTCGATGAACGGGATCGGGGCGTTGGCGAGCGCGGTCCCGTTGTCGTGGAAGCCGCTGACGGTGGAGTACGCGAGCAGCAGGTAGGTGACCGCCATCAGCGCGACCGACATGAACACGGCCCTGGGCACGTTGCGCCGCGGGTTCCCCGTCTCCTCGGCCAGCGCGGCCGAGTTCTCCCAGCCGATGAACAGGTAGATCGCCAGCGGGAAGCCCGCCGCCAGACCGCTGAAGCCGCCCTTGATGTTGTGCGGGTCGAACGGCGCGGTGGACAGGTGGCCGCCGTTCTTGATCAGCGTCGCGACCGCGACGATGACGAGCACCAGCATCTCGAAGCCGAAGAAGAACCCCGCCAGCCTGGTCGAGACGGCAACCCCGCGGATCATCATCGCCACCGCGCCCGCGGTCAGCAGCACCGAGAAGATGATCCAGGGGACGCTCCACCCCAGGTAGTAGTTGAGCATTATCGACAGGAACCCGCCGGAGATCACCAGCACCGACGAGATCGCGATAATGTAGCCGGCGCCGCATAGCAGGGCCGTCGTCACCGCACTGGTGCCGCCAAACGTCTTGCCCACGAAGGTGATGAACCCGCCGGTCGACGGCTGCGCCCGCGAGAACTGCGCCAGCGTGTTGGCCAGCAGCGCGATGGCGACGGCGGCGGCGACGATGGTCAGCGGCGCCGCGATTCCCGCCGTGACGACAATGAGGCCGAAGCTGAAATAGAAGCTATAGGCCGGGCCGATATTGGCCATCGTGGATGCTGAGATGTCGATCAGTCCCAGCGCGCCCACATGCAGCCGCTCCGGGGATTGCGGTGCCTTGGTCTCGGAGAACGGGACCGATGCCGCTTCGCTCATACGCACACGCTCCTCGGGGAGGGCTATGTGTGCATTGTGCGACATTGAACTGCTGATACGGAAGAGTCCCAGCGGTGTTACTCCACGCTAGAACGCTCGGTCGCATGCTGTTCCCAACTGCATCAAGTTGCCAGTTGGGGCCGGTCGCCGCCAATGGTGAAAATGGGACGGGGGAGGCGAAGAAACGGCCCGTTCCATCCGGGTCGAAAAATTTGATGATCTTGGATGTGCGGCGTTCTAGTCGCGGTCGCGGATTTTGCGCAGGCGGTCGTGGACCGGTTCGCAGGCGTCGGTGAGGATGGCGAGGCTTTCGGGGGCGAGCTGGTCGATGAAGTGCTCCCTGACGCTGGCCACGTGATGCGGGGCGACCTTGCCGACGATGTCCGCGCCGCGCTCGGTGAGCACCGCGAACGTGCCGCGCTTGTCTCCCTCGCAGCCCTCGCGGACCACCAGGCCCTTCGACTCCATCCGGTTGATCTGATGGGAGAGCCTGCTGCGGGACTGCGCGGTGCGGTCGGCCAGCTCGGTCATTCGCAGCCGGTTCTGCGGGGCCTCGGACAGCTCGACGACGATCTCGTAGTCGTGCATGGACAGCCCGAAGGGATGCAGGTCCCGGTCGAGCTGCCGGATGAGGAGCTGGGCAAGCTGGATGTAGGCGCGCCAGGCGCGCTGTTCGTCTTCGGTGAGCCAGCGAGCGGCGCTGGTTCGCGGGACACCGTCAGCAAGGGGCTCCGTCGGCATAGCAGGTAACCTACCTGTCGCGCTCAGTGTCGGCTACCACACGGTGCCGGAGGTCTGCCGTCCGTGGCGGAGCGTACCGCGTCTGGTGAGGTAACGTCGGGCGAGATGTCCGAGACAGCGGCGACCACGATAACGGCGAACAAGGCAGCACCGAAACATAGTCGGCTGGCGTGGCTCGACGCGCTGCGCGGGTTCGCCGCGCTCTGCGTCGTGTTCGACCACGGGTCCACGCTCATGCTCCAGCCCGTCAGGGATTTCCTGTACCGCTGGCTCGACCTCGGCGAGTACGGCGTCTTCGTGTTCTTCCTGGTCAGCGGGTACATCATCCCCGCGTCGCTGGAGCGCAAGGGGTCGGTGCGCGGATTTTGGACCAGTCGGCTCTTTCGGCTGTACCCGATGTACGTGGTGGCCCTGATGCTCGCCGCGGTGGCCTACCAGACCGGGCACGGCACGATCAGGGGCGCGGAGCACCACCCGGCGCAGTCCGTGTTCGCCTGGCTGCTCATGCTGCCGAACCTGCTGACCGGTCCCAACGTGCCCAACGTGACGTGGACCCTGTCGTATGAGATGGTCTTCTACCTGCTGCTCGTCGCGCTGTTCAGCTGGGGCGTGCACACCCGCAGCGGCTGGTACGCGTCGGCCTTCGCGGTGGGCGCGGTGGCGCTCGGCGGCGTGCTGCCGATGGCGGCGCTCACCCACTGGGCCGGCCACGCCGACCACGGCGGGCTGGCCCTCAACGTGACCGCCGACGCGCTGGTCCTCGGCGGCATCGTCGTCGCCCTCTCGTCGCGGTCCGGGGTGGCCCGGGCGGGGGCGTCCGTCGCCGGGCTCACCGCGCTCGTCCTCGTCATGGTCAACCAGGGGTCGCCCGCGCCGTGGGAGGGGTGCGTGATCCTGGCCCTCATGTTCACCGGCACCCTGATCTACCGGGCCGAGCACCGCCAGCCGGGGGCCGGCCGGGCGGTGACGGCGGCGATTGTCGTCGGCGTGCTCGCGCTGACCACGTTCGCGGGGATCTGGCACGGTCAGCAGCGCCATCAGAGCCATCAGGTGCTGGTTCAGTGGGCCACCTCGGTACTGCTCGCGGGCGCGACGTTCGGGCTCGGCCTGGCCGTGCGGCACCGGAAGGTGCCCCGCTGGTGCGCCTGGCTCGGCATGATCAGCTACTCGGTCTACCTGCTCCACCCGCTCATCTTCGACGCCTACCGGTCGGTGCCGGCGCTGCACCGCCCGCACACGCTGCCGGTCCAGGCGCTGATGTTCGCCGGCTGCCTCGCGGTGATCATCGGGCTGAGCGCGGTGACCTACTACAGCGTCGAGAAGCCGATGCAGCGGCTGGGCCGCCGGTTCGGTAACGGGGCGGCCGCGGGCTCCGGCAGTGCCGAATCAGTGGAGACGGCGGGCGGTTCCGGGCGCGACACCGATTCCGACCGGCCCGGCGCGCCGGCCGCGGCGCGGAGCGCGTCGAGCAGCAGCGTGGTGGCGGGCGGGTCCGGCGCCTCGCCGTAACGGATCGCGACCACCGACCGGCGGGTGCCGCGCAGCCAGGCGGTCCGTATCCCGGGGTTGCGGGCCGCGCGCAGCGCCAGCGCGGGCAGCAGGGTCACGCCGAGGCCGGCCGTGACCAGGGCCTGCGCCGCGACGAAGTCATCGGTGGTGAACGAGATCCGGGGCGTGAACCCGGCCGACGCGCACTGCCGGAGCAGGTGCTCCCGGCACCGGTCGCACCCGGCGATCCAGCGCTGATCCGAGAGCCGGGCCAGGTCCGCGGGCCACAGCTCGGTCACCGCGGTCGCCAGCGGCGGGTCACCGCCGCAGACCGTCGTGTCCGGCATGATCAGGTACATCGGCTCGGATAGCAGCACCTGCTCGCGGAGGTCGTCGTGATTGGGGAGGTCGTCGGTGTCCGGGAGCGGGGGCCTGCTGGCCGCCGCCGCCGTCGTCAGGCTCGTGCCGGAAGATCAGCGCGACGTCCACGTACCCGGCCCGCAGCATGCGGAGCGCCTCGGGCGGCTCCGCCTCGGTGAGCCGCAGGTCGAAGCCGGGGTGCCGGTCATGCAGTATCGCCGCCGCGGTGGGCACGATGGTGCCGAGGGCGGACGGGAACGCCGCCAGCCGCAGCCGTCCGGCCCGCAGCCCGGCGAAGACCGCGAGCTCGTTCTCGGCCGCGTCGAGACGGCCGATGACCTCGGTGGCCCGTTCCGCGAGCAGCCGGCCCGCGTCCGTTAGCCTGATGCCGCGGCCGGCGCGCTGGACGAGCTTGGTGCCCGTCTCCGCCTCGAGCCGGGCCAGGTGGTGGCTGACCGAGGGCTGCGCGTAGTTCAGCGCGTGCGCCGCCGCGGTCACCGACCCGTGCCTGGACACGGCGATGAGCACGCGGAGCCTGGTTACGTCCAGCATGGTCTGACTATAGAGGCTATTGATGGGTTCGCCCAGTTGCCCATACCGGACTAATGGGTGCAGGTCGTACGCGCAACGGGTTAAGGTCTGGCCTACGGCCAGCGGCTCGGGGTTAGCGTTACTGCCGTTCGGCATAATCATCAGCGTGACCACCGCTGCGGGGAAGACCAACGGGCAGGCTCACGGTCAGGCCGTCGGGCAAGCCGACGACGAGAAGGAACGGCTGACCGCGCTTGGCGGTATAGCCGCGCTCTCGCTCGACGCGCTGTCCAGCGTCGCCTACGGGCCGGAGGCCATCCTCGTCGTGCTCGTCACGGCGGGGGCGTCGGCGCTCAAGTACAGCCTGCCGATCACCGGCGCGATCGTGGTCCTGCTGGCGGCCCTGGTCATCTCCTACCGGCAGGTCATCGAGGCGTTCCCGAACGGCGGCGGCGCGTACGCGGTCTCGAAAACCCACCTGGGCACCACCCCGTCGCTGGTCGCCGCGGCCTCGCTGACGGTCGACTACATACTCAACGCCGCCGTCGGCGTGTCGGCGGGCGTGGAGGCGCTGACCGCCGCGTACCCCGCCCTGTACGGCGGGCGGGTATGGCTCTGCCTGGCGGTGCTCGCGCTGATCACCGGGGCGAACCTGTGGGGGGTGGCCGAGTCCGCCCGGCTCTTCATGGTGCCGACGATCGCGTTCATCGTCTCGATCTTCGCCGTGATCGTGATCGGCCTCGCCCGCGGCAACCCCGTCGTCCCGCTCGACCACAATCTGCCGCAGGCGACCGACACGGTCGGCCTGCTGCTGGTCCTGAAGGCGTTCGCGTCGGGGTGCTCGGCGCTGACCGGGGTGGAGGCGATCGCCAACTCGGTGCCGCAATTCCGTCGGTCGCGGGTGAAAAGGGCGCAGCATACCGAGGTGGGGCTCGGCTTTCTGCTCGGCGGGATGCTGATCGGGCTCGGCCTGCTCATCCGTCACTGGGATGCGGTGCCGCAATCAGGGACCACGGTGCTCGCCCAGCTCACAGCGGGGGCGGTCGGGCACAACGCGCTGTTCTACGTCATCCAGATCATCACTCTGGTGCTGCTCTCGCTGGCCGCCAACACCTCGTTCGCCGGGCTGCCGGTGCTCGCCGGCCTGCTGGCGCATGACAACTTCCTGCCGCACATGTTCGGGCTGCGCGCCGACAGGAGAGTGTTCCGTTACGGCGTCGTGGTGCTCGCGGTCGCCGCCGCGCTGCTGCTCGTCGCCGTCCGCGGTAACACCCAGGAGCTGGTGCCGCTGTTCGCGGTGGGGGTCTTCATCGGCTTCACCCTCTCCCAGACCGGGATGGTAAGGCACTGGTATCTCGAACGGTCCCGTGGTTCCACCGGACGGTCCTGGCTCTACCGTGCCATCGTGAACGGCGTCGGAGCGGTGCTCACCTTCGCGGTCACGATCATCGAGCTGGTCAGCAAGTTCCTCGCCGGGGCGTGGCTGGTCGCGATCGTCATCCCGCTGCTCGTGCTGATGTTCATGGCGGTGGCGCGGACGTACGGGCGGATGGGCGTCCAGCTCGCGATCGGGCAGGTACCGCCGCCGCCGGTGAAGCAGGCCTCGCTGGTGATCGTGCCGGTGTCGGGCATGTCCCGGCTCACCGCCGAGGGGATCTCGGTGGCGAAGTCGCTCGGCGAGGACGTGATCGCGGTGACCGTCGTCTTCACCGACTCCGATGAGGACCAGGCGCCCGAGGTCTCCTTCCATGACGAATGGCACGCGTGGAAACCCGACGTGCAGCTGCTGACCCTCCGCTCGGCGCACCGCTCGATCGCCGAGCCCATCGTGAACTATCTGCGGCTGGTCGAGGCGGAGGACAAGTACCACCGCCTCGTCGTGCTGATCCCGGAGATCCAGCCGGACCACCCGTGGCAGGCGCTGCTGCACAACCAGCGCGGGGTGATCCTCAACCGCGCGATCCGCCGCGGCACCCGCAACGTGGTCCTCTGCCGGCTCCGCTACCGCCTGCAGACCCTGGTGGCTGAGGCTGCCGATGCGGCCGAGCGCCCTCCCGAGTCGACGTTAGATTTTTCTTGCCGACGCCGTAAACCAGTCGCGCCGGCGTGGCGTCGTACTGGTGAGGCTCGGTGAAAGCGGGACACCGAGCCTCAACCATGTCCGGGGTTCAGCCCTCCGCTCGCGCGCATGGGGGGCCCGCCCTCTTCCCGCATGGGGGCTCCCGCCCCCATCCCCCCGGCCATCCCCCCCCCGCGGGGCTACCATGTGGGGCAATGAGCCTGGATGACATCGACGCACGGATCATCACCGTGCTGATCAGGGACGCCCGCACAAGCTACGCGGTGATCGGGGACGAGGTTGGCCTGTCCGCGCCGGCCGTCAAGCGGCGGGTGGACCGGCTCCGTGCGTCCGGCGCGATCGCCGGGTTCACCGCGCGGGTTGATCCCGCCGCGCTCGGCTGGACGACCGAGGCTTACGTCGAGCTGTTCTGCGGCGGGTCCACCTCGCCGGAGGTGATCGCCGCGGCGGTCAGGCGGCACCCCGAGGTGGCCGACGCCTGCACGGTGACCGGCGAGGCAGACGCGCTGGTCCACATCAGGGCCGCCGACATCCGGCACTTTGAGCAGGTAGTGGAGCGGATCGCCGCCGAGCCGTTCGTGCAGCGGACACGGAGCGTCATCGTCCTATCGAGATTGGTCGAACGGGCCGATGCGTTCGCCCCGCCAGTTGGGTCATAACGGGGATAAAATCTCCCCCATGCCAGAGACCGACAGTGACATGGGTGCAGAGACCGCGCGGTTCCAGGCCTTCGCCGTGAGGCGGGACGACGACCTGCCCCCGCCCTGGAAGATGCGCGCGTCAGGATCCAAGATTGGCATTCTCGGCTTGATCGTGGTGGTCGTGGCGATCCTCGCCGTCATCTTCGGCGTCGTGCTGGCTTCCTAAGCTCCCCCAGCTACCTAGCTCACCGCGTATCAGCAGCTCAGCGCCTGTCAGCAGTTCACCGGCTATCAGCAGTTCACCGCGTGTCAGCAGTTAACCGCGTGTCAGCAGTTCACCGCGTGTCCGCAGCTCACCGGCTATCAGCAGTTCACCGCGTTATCAGCCGGACTGGGACGTGCACCGTGCGTGGTGGCGCCTCCTCGCCCGCCAGGCGGCGGATCAGCAGCTCGCCCGCGGTGCGCCCGATCAGCACGGAATCGTAGACGAGCACGCTCACCGGCGGCGAGACGAGGTCGGAGAACGCGAAGTCCCCGAACCCCACGATGGCCGGCTGGTCGTCACGGTGCGCTAGGGCGCGCAGCGCCGCTTCCGTCTGCGTGCGGTCGGCGCAGAGCACCGCGGTGACCGGTGCGCGGGGCTGATTCCTTAGTTCCTCCGCGGTCAGCGTGGTCCACGCCGGATCGGCCGTCAGCCCGGCCGCCGTCATCGCGTCGGTGTACCCGGCCAGCAGCTCCGCTGCCCGGTGGGTGGCGGGTTCGTCGCCCCCGACGAACCCGATCCGCCGGTGCCCCCGCGCGATCAGGTGCGACACCGCGGCGCGCCCGCCGCCGCGCTCGTCGGGGAGGACCGCGTCGGCGCGGACTAGCGCCGGCGGCCGCAGCACGAACACGGCGGCCACCCCGGCCTCGATCTCCGACACCAGATAGTCGTGCGAGCCCGGCGTCGGGATGATAATCAGCCCGTCCACCCGGCGGGCGCACATCGCGAGCGCGAGTTGCTCCTCGCGTTCCGCGTCCCGGTCGGTCGAGCCCGAGTACAGCAGGTACCCGTTGATCCTGGCGACTTCCTCAAGCCCCCGGTAGACGGCGGCGTGGTCCGGGTCGGTCCAGTCGGAGGCGATGAAGCCGAGCGTGGCGGTCTGCCCGGTGCGCAGCAGCCGGGCGGACTCGTTGCGCCTAAATCCCAGATCCTCGATGGCGCCGAGCACGCGGCTGGCCGTCGCCTCCGTCACCCCTGATTCCCCGTTCACCACCCGCGACACGGTTTTCAGCGCGACCCCCGCCTTGGACGCCACGTCCTTCATCGTCGGCCGCCCGGTGCCGCGTACCTCGTCTACCTGCTTGTTCATCTGTCCCCCTGGTACCAGTGTGCTCAGCACCGGCCTTCCGAACACCTGCCGTAAGGAGGAATATGGCGGGTGCGCGAAGACACCGACCGTTACTCCTGATGGTTTTGATCACATAAGTGAAGGCACGGAAAATCGTGCGGTTGAGGTGAGGCACGCCGCTTGCGGGTCGGTGGCAAGATAGGCGGCATGGTTTATTCGCGGCGATTTAGCGGTGGCTGAGCGGTGACGATGCCAGCGCGCTCTCAACTGCCGCTCGCTGTGGTCACCGGCGCAAGCCGCGGCATCGGGGTCGAGGTCTGCAGGCAGCTGGCCGCGCTCGGCTACGTGGTCGTGCTCGGGTCAGGGGATCTGCGCGAGGCCGAACTCGCGGCCAAGGAACTTGACCCGAGCGGCGAGCGGGTAATCCCGGCCCATATCGAGGTCGATAATTCGCTCAACGTCGAGCAGTTCGCTGAGTGGATACGCGAGCGGTGGGGCCGGGTCGACGCGATCGTGAACAACGCCTCAACCCAGCCCGATCAGTACGCGATCGCCGGCACCACCGACCTGTCCCCGGTCGCGGAGGCGCTCGACGTGAACCTGTTCGGCACGTGGCGGGTCATCCAGGCGCTGCTCCCGCTGCTGCGCTCGAGCCCCCGGCCGCGGGTGGTGAACGTGTCGAGCGAGGGCGGTTCGATCGCGCTGATGAGCGGCGGACGGCCGGCCTACAGCGTCTCCAAGGCGGCGCTCAACGCGCTGACCAGGCTGCTGGCGGGTGAACTGTACCGCGACGGCATCCTCGTCAACGCCGTCTGCCCGGGCTGGACGTCAAGCGACGGCGCCCGGAGCAGCGGTGCGAGATCCGCCGCCCAGGGCGCCGCCAGCGTCGTGTGGGCCGTTACCCTGCCAACGGCGGCCCCACCGGCACCTTCACCAGGGACGGGCGCGAGCTGCCCTGGTGACCTTGGCTCTACTTCGGGCGGCGCGGCCAGCGGCCAGCCGCCCGCCGCAAGGCGGGCGCGGACCCGGGCGACGTCGGCGTCGCCCGGCTTGGTGCTGGTGATCGCGGTGATCGCCGCCTTGATCGCCTCCGCCGACTCCGGGTCGGCTGAGAACGCCAGCTCGTCGGCGATCAGGGTGACCTCGTCGTTCGTCAGCTGGCTGCCGAGGAGGGCGAAGAGCGGCATGTAGTCGTGCTGGGGCACGCCTTCCGGGTAGCCGGCCCGCAGCCAGCCGATGATCTTGGTAACGACAGGTGGAATCGCCATAGCTCAGCTGCGCCTTCTTGGTGGGGGGCCGTCGTGACCCGTCACTTCTTCACCGCCGGGTGGCCGATCTGGTAGACCTCGTAGATGCCCCAGCCGATGGCGGCAAGCACGATGAGGAAGCAGATCGCGGCGACCGATCATGCCGATGACGCTGCCGCCGATGAGCACGTCGGCGTCACCGCCGGCGTCACCGCCGTTGCCGTCGTTGGCTCCGGCCGTTGCGACCGGCTGCGCGGCCCTTGGGACAGGGAGTACAGACCGCCCGCGAAGACGGCCGGCAGGCCGGCGCCGGCGATCAGGCCGAACACCACGATCTTCCACAGAGCGCTCAGGTTGATCCAGGACATTGTTGCTCGCTCTACGCTGCTCAGGCCGCGGCGGTCGCGGTCGGCGCTTCGGCCGGAGCGACCGCGCCGGTCCACTCCGCGTTGACGTTGTTGGGTCCACCTTGCTGCCGCGGGACCGGATGTAGATGAACACGGCCAGCGCGGCCAGCAGGACAAGGTCGACGACGACCCCGAGGGTGCCGCCGATGCCGTGCGCGAGGGCCTCGGCCCCCGCGCCGACGAGTGCCGCCGACGGGAGGGTGAACACCCAGGCGGTGGCCATCCGGCCCGCGACGTTCCAGCGGACCTGGGCGCCCTTCTTGCCGAGGCCGGTGCCGATGATCGACCCGGTCGCGACGTGCGTGGTGGACAGCGAGTAGCCGAAGCTCGAGGAGAGCAGGATGACGGCGGCCGAGGCGGACTCGGCCGCCATGCCCTGCGGCGACTCGATCTCGACCAGGCCCTTGCCGAGCGTGCGGATGACCCGCCAGCCGCCGAGGTAGGTGCCGATGGAGATGGCGAGCGCGCAGCAGAGGATGACCCAGACCGGCGCGTTGGACCCGGCTGCGAGGGTGCCGTTGGCGATGAGGGCGAGGGTGATGACGCCCATGGTCTTCTGCGCGTCGTTGGTGCCGTGCGCGAGCGAGACCATGCAGGCCGACCCGATCTGCCCGATCCTGAAGCCGTGGCCGCGCGCGCCCTCGGTCAGGCGACCGGCTGATCCGGTAGAGCAGCCAGGTGCCGACGGCGGCGACGAGCGCGGCGATGATCGGCGAGAGGACGGCGGGGAGAACGACCTTGGAGACGAGGCCGTGCCAGAGCACGGCGCTGCCACCCGCCGCCGCCATCGTGGAGCCGATGACGCCGCCGATGAGTGCGTGCGAGGAGCTGGACGGGATGCCGAACAGCCAGGTGACCAGGTTCCAGATGATGCCGCCCGCGAGTCCGGCCGCTACCACGGTCAGCGTGACTACATGGGTGTCGACGAGGCCGCTGGCGATGGTGGCCGCGACGGCCAGGGAGAGGAAGGCGCCGACGAAGTTGAGTACCCCCGAGATCGCCACCGCGTCGCGCGGACCTAGAGCCCCGGTGGCGATCGACGTCGCCATCGCGTTGCCCGTGTCATGGAAGCCGTTGGTGAAGTCAAAGGCCAGGGCCGTGATGACCACCAGGACCAGCACTGTGTCGTTGCTCACAACATGCGACGGTAAGTCGCTCTTAGTAGGTTGCGAAGGCATTCGAGAGCGTGCAGTTGCCAAACATTAGGTTAATGACTGGTTACGCTAGGTCCGTGGCTCGGACCGGTGCTCAGCCCCTCCGGCGGCTGGTAGCGGTACCCCATCCCGGGCTCGGTGATCAGCCAGCGGGGCCGCGCCGGGTCGGGCTCCAGCTTGCGGCGCAGTTGCGCCATGTACAGCCGCAGGTTGCCGCCCGCGTTGTCGTATCCGGGCCCCCATACCTCGTTGAGCAGCTGCCGGTGGCTGAGCAGCTTGCCCGGGTTCCGCAGCAGCACCTCGAGCAGATGCCATTCGGTGGGCGTCAGCCTGATGTCGCCGTCCGACTGCGGGTCCGTGCCGGCGCCCCGTTTTCGGATGAACGATCCTGTGTTTCACCTGTACCGTCCCGAATCACCCGCTTCGCCGCCAGGTCGATGGTGAGGTCGCCGAGCTGCACCTGCGGCGGTGCCTCGCTGTGGGGGTGCGACGCACGGCGGCCCGCATCCGCGCGAGCAGTTCGTCCATGCCGAACGGCTTGGTGACGTAGTCGTCGGCCCCGGCGTCGAGCGCCTCGACCTTGTCGGTGGAGTCGGCCCGTCCGGACAGCACGATGATCGGCACGGCGGTCCAGCCGCGCAGCCCGCCGATCACGTCCACGCCGTCCATGTCGGGCAGCCCAAGGTCGAGGATCACCAGGTCCGGTGGGTGCGCGGCGGCCTCCTCGAGCGCCTGCGCCCCGTTGGCCGCGGTATCCACCTCGTACTGCCGCGCCCGCAGGTTGATCCGCAGCGCCCGCAGGATCTGCGGCTCGTCGTCAACGACAAGCACCCGTGTCATGAGTGTGACCCCTTTAGTCACCGAGCGCCGCAGGCAGGGAGATGGTCATCGTCAGGCCGCCGCCGGGGGTGTCCTCTGCGGTCAGCGTGCCGTCCATGGCCTCGGTCAGGCCGCGCGCGAGCGCGAGGCCCGAGGCCGACGCCGGTGGTGTTGTCGGTGTCGCCGAGCCGCTGGAACGGCACGAACATTCGCTCCCTGTCCTGTTCCGGTATGCCAGGCCCGCGATCGACCACCCGCAGCTCCACCCGGTCGCCGAGTGCGGAGGCGGCGAGCAGCGGCGGCTTGCCTGCCGGGGAGTAGCGGAGCGCGTTCTCCGTCAGGTTAACCACGATGCGCTCGAGGATCGCCGGGTCGGCGCTGACCGCGGGCAGCGTGTCGGGGATGTCCACGGTGATGTCGCGGCCGGCCGGGCCGAGGTCGTCGAGCGATCGCGCGACGATCTCGTCAAGGCCGGACGGCCGGGGGAACAGCGACAGCGCGCCCGCCTGCAGCCTGGACATGTCGAGCAGGTTGCCCACCAGGTGGGTGAGCCGGTCGAGCGACTCGTCGGCGGTGGCGAGCAGCTCGGCGGTGTCGGAGGCGTCCCAGTAGATGTCCTCAGAGCGCAGCGAGGTGACCGCGGCCTTGGCCGAGGCGAGCGGCGAGCGCAGGTCGTGGCTGACCGCGGCGAGCAGCGCGGCGCGCATCCGGTCGGCGGCGGCGATCGGCTTGGCCGCCTCCGCCTCCGCGGCGAGCCGCTGCTGCTCGAGCGCGACGGCGGCGTACGCGGCGAACGCGCCGAGCACCCGCCGGTCGTCGGCGGGCAGCGTCCGCCCGGCCAGCGCGAGCGCGAGCGTGTCGGTCACCGGGACGTCCACATCGGCGTCGTCGGGCCGGGTGACCGGGTGGTCGCCGGCGCAGGCCACGACGGTCCACTCGGTGGACGGGCCACGGGCACCGCCGGCCGCCGGGTCCTGCCGCTCAAGCAGGCTGGCCGAGCGCATCCCGAAGGCCTCCCTGGTCCGCTCAAGCAGCGCGTCGAGGGTGCCCTGCCCCCGCAGGATCGACCCGGCCGTGGTTCGCAGCAGCTCGGCCTCGGCGCTAGCGCGGGCCGCCTGATGGGTCCGCCTGGCGGCGAGGTCCACCACCCGGCTGGTGACAAGGCCGACGGCGACGAACACGCCGAGCGCCAGCGCGTTGTTCGGCTGGGCGATCGTCCAGTAGTGGATAGGCGGGGTGAAGTAGTAGTTGAGCAGCAGCGACGCGATGATGGCGGCGAACACCGCGGGCACGAAACCGCCGGTGAGCGCGACGGCGATCACCACGACGAGGAACGCGAGCGTGTCGCTGGTGAGGTTGACTCCCGACCGGTCGCCGGCCAGCCCGATCGTCGCCAGCGGCGCCAGCGCGACGGCGAGGATGTACGCCGGCGATCTGCCGGCGCGCCGTGATGCCGCCCCGGTGCCGGGGGAGCAGCCCCCACCGGCTGCCCGCGTGCGAGTGGGTGACGATGTGCACGTCGATCGGGCCCGAGCCGCGGATGGTCCGCGACCCGATGCCCGGCCCGGTCAGCAGGGCGAGCAGCCAGGACCGCCGGCTCGCGCCGAGCACCAGCTGGGTGGCGTTCTCCGCCTTGGCGAACGTGAGCAGCGCCTCGGAGATGTTGTCCCCGACGACCTGGTGATAGGTGCCGCCCAGCGACTCGACGAGCTGCCGCTGCCTGGCCAGGTTGGCCGGGTTCGCGCCGGTGAGCCCGTCGGACTTGGTGACGTGCAGCGCGAGCAGGTCGCCGCCGGAGGCCCGGGCGGCGATCCGCGCGGCCCGCCTGATCAGGGTGTCGCCCTCCGGGCCGCCGGTGAGCGCGACGACGACCCGCTCCCGCGCCTCCCAGGTGGTGGTGATGTCGTGCTCGGCGCGGTACCTCTGCAGCCCCTCATCGACCTTGTCGGCCAGCCAGAGCAGGGCGAGCTCGCGCAGCGCGGTCAGGTTCCCGCCGCGGAAGTAGTTGGTGAGCGCCGCGTCGATCTTCTCCGGCGGGTAGATGTTCCCGTGCGCCATCCGGCGGCGCAGCGCCTCGGCGGTCATGTCGACCAGCTCGACCTGGTCGGCGGCCCGGACGACCGCGTCGGGTACCGTCTCCCGCTGCACCACCCCGGTGATCTGCTCGACGACGTCGGTGACGGACTCCAGGTGCTGGACGTTGACCGCGGAGATCACGTCAATGCCGGCGTCGAGCAGATCGTTGACGTCCTGCCAGCGCTTCTCGTGCCGTGAGCCCGGCACGTTGGTATGCGCGAGCTCGTCGACGAGCGCGATCTGAGGATGACGGGCGAGCACCGCGTCGACGTCCATCTCCTCGAACTCGGCCCCCCGGTACTCAATCTGCTTTCTCGGGATGACCTCGATCCCGTCTAGCAGCGCCGCCGTCTGCGGGCGGTTATGCGTCTCGGCGAACGCCACGACGACGTCCGCCCCCCGCTCCGCCCGCCGGTGCCCCTCGCTGAGCAAGGCGTACGTCTTCCCCACGCCCGGCGGCGCCCCCAGATAGATGCGGAGCGATCCCCGTGGCGTGGCACTGTCATCGCGTCGCCAGGCCATACCCCAATTTTGCGGCAACCACGCAGGTCAACTGTCCCGCGTTAACAACATCCATGCACGTTGCCGGTGTCCATGGATGTCGGTTCGGGGCCCGCTGCCGCTTCTCCCGATGCTGACCGCCACCGCCGGAGAATCTCCCGCCGCCGCGAC
Organism: uncultured Actinomycetota bacterium; assembly: GCA_963778435.1. Lineage (GTDB taxonomy): Bacteria > Actinomycetota > Actinomycetes > Streptosporangiales > Streptosporangiaceae > Trebonia. Next base: position 58,116 of record CAVZUX010000022.1, on the reverse strand, counting down.
CGCCGAAGGCGAGAAGGCTTCCTATCTGCATGGTGGTCGCATGGAACTCACTTGCTCCCGGGTGGCTCCAGGACGAGCCAGGATGAGACGTGATCTTGAGGGGTGGGTGGCTTCTCAGGGGCGTTCCTTCGCGGGTCCTATGCTCGTTCTAGGACCTACTACGGAGCGTGAATAAGTGACTTTGATCAAGATCAACGCGATTACGGTGCCGGCCGACAGCGGTGACGAGCTGGCGCGGCGGTTCGCTGCCCGTGCGGGCGCGGTGGACGACCAGCCCGGGTTCGAGGGGTTCGAGCTGCTCAAGCCCGTCGATGACCGGACCACGTGGCTGGTCGTGACCAGGTGGAAGGACGAGGAGTCGTTCCAGGGATGGGTCAGCTCGCCATCGTTCGCCCACGGGCACCGCTCGGCCGCCGAGCGGTCCGGCGGCGAGGCGCCGAAGCCGGTTGGCGTGCATAGCGAGCTCTGGTCCTACGAGATCGCCGGCGGCTCAGGGAAAGACTGACGCGAAAGACCGTCGTGGACGCTTGATCACCCAGGCGCCGTCTTCAGGATCATCACCCATGCCGGCTGCCTAATCTGCGCGGTCTAGATCTGCGCGGTCTAGATCTGCACGGTACGGTCTGAATCTGCGCAGTCTGAATCTGCGCGGTCTGAATCCGCCCGGTCTGAATCCGCCCGGTCTGAATCCGCCCGGTCTAGATCTGGGACGAGGCAGGTGCCCGGTCGGCGAGCTGGCGGACCTCTTCTGCGATGGCTGGCCACAGCGGCGTCGGAAGGTCGTGACCGACACCTGGAAGGACCATAAGACGGGCACCGTCGATGGCTTTCGCGGTGGCGCGGGCGGCGCTGACGCGCAGGATGGGGTCGTGGTCGCCGTGCAGGACGAGCACGGGCTTGCGCAGTTCGCGTAGCTTCGGACCGTGCCACTGGGCGCCGGCCTGCCTGCTTTGCGCCTTGGTGTCCCGGGGACCGGTGTCAACCTCGCGTTCGATCCACTCCCGGGCGGCGTCCTCGTCGAAGGGGTAGGCGGGGGAGGCGACCTCGCGGGCGAGCATGAGCGAGAGCTGGATGTCGCCGTCCCTGCCTGCGGGGAACCTGGCGCGGGCGAGCCTGGCCAGCAGGCCGAAGCGTATATACCGTCCCAGCCTGATCCCGGATACGTCGCTTGGCACCGCCGCTGCCGACACCACACTGCGGACCCGGTCGGGGTGGCGGAGCGCGATGCGCTGGGCGATCACCCCGCCGAGCGAGGCACCGAAAACGTGCGCTTGTTCCCAGCCGACCGCGTCCAGCACCGCGACCGCGTCGTCGGTCATGTCCTCGGAGGAGTACGCACCCCGCCTGCGGGCCACTGCGGCGAACGGGTTGCTGCCACCGGTGTCGGGGAGTCGGGTTGACTGCCCGGCGTCCCGCTGGTCGTAGCGGACCACCGCGAACCCTTGGCGGGCGAACTCCTGGCAAAGCCCGGTCGGCCACCAGAACCTGGAGACGGCCAGTCCCATGACGAGCAGCAGCGGCTCGCCTTCCGAGCCGGCCAGCCTGTCGTACGCGATCTGCACCGCGCCATTGCGCGCGTACTGCGTCGGCGTCCACGTGCTGGCCCACTGGCCGGCTTCGGCTCCATCGGTCATCTCTGCTCCTGGTCTGCTCCTGGCTCGCCCTGTTACAAAAACTGCGATCGTTGTTCGCAGTATCAAAAGCCTAACTTACTGAATACAGTGCTCGCAATGACGAAAGAGCCGAAGGCCCCCGGAAGCGGGGTGAGCATCTGGATGCGCCCGGAGCGCTCGGCCCGCGGGCCGGCCCCGGAACACAGCCGGGCGGAGATCGCGTCGGCTGGCGTGACGGTGGCCGATGTCGGCGGCCTCGGCGCGGTGACCATGCGCTCTGCCGCCGCGGCCATCGGCACCGCCCCCGCCTCGCTGTACCGCTACGTGGCCACCCGCGACGAGCTCGTGGAACTCATGGCCGACCACGTCTACGGCGAATTCTCCTACCACAAGCCCGGCTCGGGGCATCCAGTCGCTGACCTGCTCGGGCTCGCTCGGCAGGGCCGGGCCGTGTACCACAGGCACCCGTGGCTGCTCGACCTTCCCGCCACCGGGAACCTCCCCGGGCCAAACGCCGTCGCTTTCATCGAGCACGCGCTGGCCGCACTGGCCGGAACAGACCTGACCGGACCGGCCAAGCTGGAGACGATCGGCCTGTTCTCCGGTGTCGTGCGGCTGTTTGCGCAGACCGAGATCGGCCAGCAGCGAGCCGGGCAGGACACCACCCAGTGGCAGGGCTCGCTGGCGGGCTACCTCACGCAGATAGCAGCGGGCGGCCAGCACCCGCACCTGGCGGCCGCGCTCTCCGACCAGCCATCCCAAGGCGACGCCGCCGCGCAGCAGCAGGAGCCCCTGTTCGACCACGCGATGACCCGCATTCTGACCGGCCTGCTCCCGGCCGCCCGCGCGACGCCTCCCGACCCGCGCCATTGACGCCGGGTAGATGCGGTAGCCACTCCCAGGGCGCTGCGCAGTCATGCATGTTGGACAAATACACGCACGCATGTTGGACAAATACACGGCCGGGGCCGGTGATGATAAGGGACCTGGCGCGAGAATGCCCGGTTCGCGAGGCTCTGACCCGAAGCGAACGAGTGCCTTCAGGGTAACGAAAGTGTATCCATTTGGTAAGCATCTCTGGGCTGCGTATCGGATTCAATGGGAGTAAAATTTCGAGTATGAACTTCATTTGATGAAATTAGTCGAACGGGAGGTGGGCGTGGCTGAGCAGCCGACCGGCGCGGGCGGGGAGGACGAGGAGTCCGGCCGCGCCGATCTCCCCGGCGAATCCGACCCTCCCCCGGCCCGCGACCCAGGTCTGACCGGGTTCGCGCGGGGCGGGATGTGGGACACCTGCCCGCCAGGCCCGGAGCTGGCCGCCGCGCTGGCGGCGGTTGGCGGCGCGGAGTGGCGCTGCCGAGGAACCACCGATGACGAGCTGATGGGCGCGCTGCGTCGGTCGGAGGCGTTGGAGTCGTGGGCGGTGGCCGCCCGCCTGGGCATCATCCGGGAGGCCCTCCGCCGCGATGACCTGCCTTTCCTCGACCGGCCCAGGCACGGGGATCTGCCCGACGAGTGGGACGATTCGGTCGATCACGAGCTAGCCCTGGCCCTCGCCACGTCGGTGCAATCGGCGGGCAGGACCACGTTCCTCGCCTGGGACTTGGGCGCGCGGCTACCTGGCATCAACCGGCTGCTGACCAACGGCACGCTCACCCTCTCGGAGGCGCGGCTGGTCTCCGAGACGTTCGAGCTGCTGTCGGACGAGGACGCCGCCCGGGCCGAAGGGCTGCTGCTGCCTCATCTGACCGGGCCAACGAGGAAGACCTACGGGCAGATCCTCCGCCTGGCCGCCAGGATCGCCGTCGAGGTGGACCCGGGGCATGCCGAGCGGCGCCGCCGGGCGGCGGTCAAGCACGGCTCGCGGGTCCGGATGTACCGGGAAAAGTCCGGCGCGGCTGGACTGACCGGCCGTGACCTGCCCACGGACGAGACCCTGGCCGCCTACGCCAACGTGAACGCCCGCGCCGCCGAGTACAAGAAGTCGGGCGCGTTCAACGGTGCCGGGATGGACCAGCTCCGCGCCACCGGCTACCTGGATCTGCTTAGCGGCGTTACCGCCGACGAGCGCATCGCCTACGGCGAGCTCGCCACCGAGACCAAGGCTGACGCCGGGACCAACGATGACGCGGAGACCAACGATGACGCCTGGGCGGACATCGACTACGACGAAGATCCGCTTGCTGAGGACACCCCCGACGACAGCCCCCGCCCTGGCGCTCCCGGCGATCCCGACGCGGCCGAGAGCGATTGCCCCTGCCGCGAATGCGACGGCAGTTGCTTGCCCCCGGACGACTGTGGTCCTGACGATCGTGGTCCGGACGGTGGCGATCCTGACGACTTTGGCCCGGACGACTGTGGTCCTGACGATCGTGGTCCGGACGGTGGCGATCCTGACGACTTTGGCCCGGACGACTGTGGTCCTGACGATCGTGGTCCGGACGGTGGCGATCCGGACGGCGGCAGTCCCGGCGACTGCGATCCGGACGGCGGCGGTCCCGGCGACTCCGATCCTCATGGCGGCGGTCCCGGTGGCGCCGATGCCGTGGGACGTGAGCCGTGTGAGGACGACGGCCCCGGAACGAGCCCATCGCCATCTCCCTCCTCGCCGCGGTCGCCGTCTGCATTCTTGACCCGAGGGCCGATCGGCCGGAGCCCGGCGCTTACGGATCTGGTCTTGCCGCTGGTCACGCTCCTTGGCCTGGCTGAGCGGCCCGGCGAGGGCCATGGGCTCGGCCCGCTGGACCCGGAGCTGTGCCGGTCCCTCGCAGCTCTGGCCGTGATCAGCCCGCACACTACGATTTGCGTGACGGTCACCGACTCCGATGGCTTCGCGATCGGCCACGGCTGCGTCCGGCCAGGGCGGAGATCGGGACCGCTCACCGTCGACTGGAGACCACCCCTGGTTGCGCTCCCGGCCCGTATCAATCTCTGCGTCACTGCAGACCGCCTGGCCCGCCTGGCCGGGCTAGCCGGAGAACCAGGCGCGCTTTCCGGAAATACCGCTTCTCTGGCGTCGCTCGGCTGGGCGTTCGCACGGCGCGGCGAAGCGGACAGCTTGGGGATCACGACAGCCCCGGATCCTCCGGATCCTCCGGACCAGCCAAGGGACCCGGACTGGTGCGGCGCTTGGGGGCTCACGCTGCCCAGCGGCCTGGAATGCACCGTGCGCTTGGAACCCGTGCCAACGCGGAAGTGCGACCATCGCCATGAATCGCACGGTTACCAGCCCAATGACACCCTGCGCCACCTGGTCCAGGTCCGGGACCATAGCTGCACGTTCCCGTCCTGCTCCCGGCACGCGCGTGAGAGTGACTTCGAACATGCGGTGCCGTATCACAAGAAAGGCCGGACGTGCGCATGCAACGCCGGTGCCAGAAGTCGAAAATGTCATCGGGTCAAGCAATCGCCCGGCTGGCAGGTCACTCAGCCGAGGCCAGGCTGGCATCTCTGGACTACGCCGAGCGGTCGCAGTTACGTGCAGGAGCCCTGGCGATACCCGATCTGAGTCCGATGGCCAACCGGGTGCCCACCTCAGAGTCGCAGTTGTCTACTGCTTGCGCCAAGCGAGGAAGAAGTTGCTGGCTTGCCGGCCCCAGAGCGGGATGGTCACGGCGAGGCCGATTATCCAGACGAGCAGCGAGGCGGTCTTGACCCCGGGGTCGTTGTGGGTGGCGAGCACGACGGTCAGCAGGCTGAGCGTGTTGAGGGCGAGTAGCACCGTGCCCGCGATCCTGGTCCAGGAACGGGCGCGGCGGCATGCCGCGGCGATCACAAGCCAGCACACGATGCCGATGGCGCCGCCGAGCACGGCGGTGAGGTCGAGGTCGCCGGCCATTGTGTGGTCGTGCTGCGCCGCCACCCTGACCGCTAGCCTGAACGCGTTCTGGTGCTTGACCCAGTAGGTGTTGTCGCTTGCCGCGCTGAGGGCGCCGAAGATCACGTCGGCCAGGGTGACAACCGCGCCCACGTACATCAGCCTGATCGCGCCGAGCACGGGCGGCGGAATCTCTGACCTGGCGGGGCGCCATCGCGGCCCGGATCCGAGGGCGTATTGGGCCAGTGGGGTTGCCGCGCTCGGGAAGCCGGGCCCACTGGGCCCACTGGGTCCGCTGGGTCCGCTGGGTCCGCTGGGTCCGCTGGGTCCGCTGGGTCCGCTGGGTCCGCTGGGTCCGCTGGGTCCGCCGGGTCCGCTGGGTCCGCCGGGTCCGCCGGGTCCGCTGGGCTGGCCGGAGCCGGGCCAGGAGCCGCCGGAGGGCGGCTGCTGCTGCGGCGGCCATGGCGTCGAGGGAGCGGGTGCCTGCGCGGCTTGCTGTGGCCAGGATGGTGCCGCGTGCTGAGGTGCGTACTGCGGTGCGTAGTACTGCAACGCCGGCGTGGTGGGCGGCGCGGCGGGGTTGAGCTGCTGCCAGGGTGCCTGCTGCTGGCCGTCCGGGTACTGCGGCTGAACCGGCGCGGGGCCAGGGGCCACCGAGCTGGCCGCGGCCGGGTTTGCGCCCATGCCGTACGTGGCCGCCGCGTAGTAGCCGTCGGCCACCATGGGGGCGTGCTGGCTAAGTACCGGTGGGGGGTTCAGCGGGGCTGGGCTGAACGGAGACCCGCTGCCCGGAACCTGGCCGACCGGAACCTGGCCGACCGGAACCTGGCCGACCGGTACCTGGCCGACCGGTACCTGGCCGACCGGTACCTGGCCGACCGGTACCTGGCCGACCGGGGCCTGGCCGACCGGAACCTGGCCGACCGGTACCCTGCTGGGAACCTGGCTGCCCGGGGCCGGGCTGAACGGAGACCCGCCGGCCTGGGCCTGACTGACCGGGGGCGCGCTGACCGGGGGCGCGCTAATCGGAGACTCGCTGGCCGGAGACTCGCTGACCTGAGTGACCGGGTGATTGTTTTCGGCAGCGATGATGCCTGCCAGTGGCTCGGGCCAGAAGGAGCCGAGTGTCGCTGACATGGCCGGCCCGAGTGCGGCGATCATCGGGCCGAGCTGGGCAAGCCCGATCCGTTCGGCGGGGTTCTTGGCCATGCAGGCCGTGATGACCTGCCAAAGGTTGGCGGGGACCCCGCTCAGGTCCGGCTCCGAGGTGACCACCCGGTACAGGATGGCGGCGGCGCTGCCGCCGCCGAACGGGGCATTTCCCGTCGCCGCGTAGGCGAGGACGCAGCCGAGGGAGAAGACGTCGCTCGGCGGCCCGACCTGCTGTCCTTCCGCCTGCTCGGGGGACATGTAGCCGGGGGTGCCGACCACCATCCCTGTCGAGGTCACCGAGGTGCCCTCGAAGGCGCGGGAGATGCCGAAATCGATCACGTGCGGCCCGTCGGCCGCGAGCAGCACGTTGCCGGGCTTGAGGTCGCGATGCACCAGCCCGCAGGCGTGCACCACGCGGAGCGCCTCGGTGAGCCCGGCGGCCAGCCGCCAGACCGCGGTCTCGGGCAGCGCTCCGTATCTGCTCACGACCTCGGCCAGCGGCGGCCCCGGCACGTACGCGGTGGCCAGCCAGGGCGGGTCGTCGTCGATGCCGGCGCCGACCACGGGGGCGGTGTACATGCCGCTGACCGCGCGGGCCGCCGCGACCTCGTTGCGGAACCGCCGCAGGAACTCGGGGTCGGCGGCCAGTCCGGGGTGCACGACCTTCATCGCGACCGCGCGCCCGCCGGGGGAGAAGGCGAGGTAGACCCGGCCCATACCGCCGGCGCCGAGCCGCGAGCGGAGCGAGAACCCCCCGATCTGGCGAGGGTCGTCCGCGGTAAGCGGTTCCATCCGTTGCTCCTATGGCCGCCGAGCTACCAGGCCGCTGCCCGGCCAAAGGAAAGGTTATCGAACACGCTGAGATTACCGGATTGCCCGCAAGGCATCAGTCCTTGCGGGCAATCCGGTTCTCGCTATTGACTACTAACCACTACTGATCACTAGCTCGACAGAGCACCACCCGCGTACTTCGCCTGTCCGGGCAGTTCGTCAAGGGCGATGTTCAGCGTGAGGACATTAACCGCGGGCTCGCCAAGGAAGTCGATGTCACGACCCTTGGTGTTCTTGCTGACCAGCGACTGGACCTCGGACACCGGCAGGTGCCTGGCCGCAGCCACCCGGTCAACCTGGATGGCCGCGTTCGCCGGCGAGATGTCCGGGTCGAGCCCTGACCCGGACGAGGTGACCGCGTCCGGCGGGATCTGCGAGATCTTCACGTGGTCGAACGCCGCGATCTGCTCCTGGAGCGCCTTGACATCGGTGACCAGGGTCGGGTTGTTCGGGCCGAGGTTGGCCGCGGCCGAGTAGCCGGGGTCGCAGCCGTAGTCAGTGGCAGCGCCGCTCGTCGCGGAAGAGGGCCGGGGCTGGAAGTACTGCGCCAGCGGCTGCCCCTTGGCGTTGACGAACTCCTGGCAGAGCAGGCTCGAACCCACGACCTGGCCGTTGTAGGTCACCAGCGACCCGTTGGCCTGGTTCTTGAACGCCGCCTGGGCGACGCCCCACATCACCACCGGGTAGGCGATGCCGCAGATCACTGTGAAGACAAGCAGCAGGCGGAAGGCCGCGATGTACTGCCTGATGGAGGATGGGAGACGGTTCATGGCGAGGTCACCTGAATCCGGGGATGTTCATGATGATGAGGTCAATCAGCTTGATGCACGCGAACGGGAGGATGAGTCCGCCGACGCCGTAGATCCACAGGTTCCTGCGGAGCATGGCGGAGGCGGAGGCGGGCTTGTACTTGACGCCGCGCAGCGCGAGCGGGATCAACGCGACGATGATCAGCGCGTTGAAGATGATCGCCGAGGCGATCGCCGAGTCCGGGCTGTGCAGTTTCATGATGTTGAGCTTTTCGAGCCCGGGGAAGACCCCGGCGAACATGGCCGGGATGATCGCGAAGTACTTCGCCACGTCGTTGGCGATGGAGAAGGTCGTCAGCGCGCCCCGTGTGATCAGCAACTGCTTGCCGATCTCCACGATCTCGATGAGCTTCGTGGGGTTGGAGTCGAGGTCCACCATGTTCCCGGCCTCCTTGGCGGCCGAGGTTCCGGTGTTCATCGCCACGCCGACGTCGGCCTGCGCGAGGGCGGGCGCGTCGTTGGTGCCGTCACCGGTCATCGCGACGAGCTTGCCGCCCTCCTGCTCCTTCCTGATCAGCGCCATCTTGTCTTCCGGCGTCGCCTCCGCGAGGAAGTCGTCGACGCCGGCTTCCTCCGCGATGGCGCGGGCCGTCAGCGGGTTGTCGCCGGTGATCATGATGGTGCGGATGCCCATCGCCCGCATCTCGGCGAACCGCTCTTGGATGCCTTCCTTGACGATGTCCTTGAGGTTGATGACGCCGAGTGCCCGGGCCGTGCCGGACGACTCCCGCTCGGCCACGACGAGCGGGGTGCCGCCGGCCGCCGAGATTCCGTCGACGATGTCGCCGAGCTGCGCCGGCGGAGTCCCGCCGTTCTCCCTGATCCAGTTCGCGACCGAGCTGGCCGCGCCCTTCCTGACTTCCCGTCCCTCGGCCAGGTTCACGCCGCTCATCCGCGTCTGCGCGGTGAACGGCACGAACACCGCGCCGGGCAGTTCGCCGGCCGACCGCTCGCGGATGCCGAAGTCCTTCTTCGCCAAGACGACGATCGAGCGGCCTTCCGGCGTCTCGTCGGCCAGCGACGACAGCTGCGCCGCGTCGGCCAGCGAAGCCACGGGCACGCCGCCGACGGGCAGGAACTCGGTCGCCTGCCGGTTGCCCATGGTGATCGTGCCGGTCTTGTCGAGCAGCAGGGTGTTCACGTCGCCGGCCGCCTCGACGGCCCGGCCCGACAGGGCGAGTACGTTGCGCTGCACGAGCCGGTCCATGCCGGCGATGCCGATCGCCGACAGCAGCGCCCCGATCGTGGTCGGGATCAGCGCGACGATCAGCGCCACCAGGATGACCAGGGTCTGCGGTGCATTCGAGTAGTACGCCATCGGCTGCAGCGTCACCACCGCGAGTACGAAGATCAGCGTCAGCGAGGCGAGCAGGATGTTCAGCGCCACCTCGTTCGGCGTCTTCTGTCGCGCGGCACCCTCAACGAGGGCGATCATCCGGTCGATGAACGTCTCGCCGGGCTTCGACGTAATGCGGACGACGATCCGGTCCGACAGCACCTTCGTGCCGCCGGTGACCGCGGACCGGTCGCCGCCGGACTCGCGGATGACGGGCGCGGACTCGCCGGTGATGGCGGACTCGTCGACCGAGGCAACGCCCTCGACGACGTCGCCGTCGCCGGGGATGATCTGGCCGGCCTCGACGACCACGAAGTCGCCGATCGTGAGCGCGGTGCCGGATACCGATTCCTCGCGGAGCGAGTCGCCGGAAGCGCCCGCCTTCCACCCGACCAGCCGCCGCGCGACCGTCTCCTGCTTGGTCCGCCGCAGCGTCTCCGCCTGCGCCTTGCCGCGGCCCTCGGCGACCGCCTCGGCCAGGTTGGCGAAGAGCACGGTCAGCCAGAGCCAGACGGAGATCGTCCAGGCGAAGATCGAGGGCTGGACGATCGCGTCGTAGACGGTCAGCACCGAGCCGATCTCGACCACGAACATGACCGGGTTCTTGATCTGGACCCGCGGGTCCAGCTTCTTGAACGCGTCGGGCAACGAGGACCAGAGCATCTTGGGGTCGAGGAAACCGCCGCCGACCCGACGCCCAGGAGCAACGAGATCCTGGGCGGTCAGCGCGGAATCACGGTCCGTTACCTCTGCTGATTTTGATTGTGATTGCGGAGTACGTGGGGACATCAGTGCAGTCCTTCAGCGAACGGCCCTAGCGCGAGCGCGGGGAAGTAAGTAAGGCCGACGAGGATGATGATCACGCCGATGAGCATGCCGGCGAAAAGCGGCTTGTGCGTCTCGAGCGTGCCGGCCGACGCCGGCACCGGTTGCTGTTTCGCCAGCGCGCCGGCTAGGGCGAGTACGAAGATCTCCGGCGCGAATCTGGCGATCAGCATCACGATGCCGCCGGTCACCTGGTACCAGGTTTGGGCCGTGCCCAAACCGGCGAACGCGGAGCCGTTGTTATTGGCCATCGAGGTGAACGCGTAGACGACCTCCGTGAGCCCGTGCGGTCCCGCGTTAAGGATCGCTCGTCGTGGCACCGAGAACCCCAACGAGAGGCCAGCGCCTATCAGCGCAGAGGCCGGTGTCGCCAGGATGTAGAGCGCCGCGTACTTCATCTCGGACGGGCGGATCTTCTTCCCGAGGTACTCGGGCGTCCGGCCGACCATCAGGCCGCCGATGAACACGGTGAGGATGGCGAGCATGAGCATGCCGTACAGGCCGGCTCCGACGCCGCCGGGTACCACCTCGCCGAGCATCATGTCGAACAGCAGGATCCCGCCGCCGAACGCGGTGAACGAATCGTGGAAACTGTTCACCGCCCCGGTGGACGTGACCGTGGTCGACCCGCCGAAGAGCGACGATCCGGGGATGCCGAACCTGACTTCCTTGCCCTCCATGGCCCCGCCGGCTTGCTGCAGGGCGGTGCCCGCGTGCTGCCATTCGAAGAAGCTGATGCCGCCCACCGCGACCAGCCAGATCGACACCATCACGGCGACGAGCAGGTAGCCCTGCCGGTTGTCCTTGACCATCTTGCCGAAGGTGCGGCAGAGCGCGAACGGGATCACCAGCAGCAGGAAGATCTCGAACCAGTCGGTGAACCCGTTCGGGTTCTCGAACGGGTGCGCGGAGTTCGCGTTGAAGAACCCGCCGCCGTTGTTCCCGAGCTCCTTGATGACCTCCTGCGAGGCCACCGGGCCGCCGACCATCGTCTGCACGCCGCCGGCCAGCGCGTGGACCGCGTGCGTGAGGTTGAAGTTGTCGATCACGCCGGAGGCCATCAAGATGATGCCGCCGACCACCGAGATCGGGAGCAGCAGCCGGATGACGCATCCGGGTCACGTCAACCCAGAAGTTGCCAAGCCGGTCGGTCTTGTTCCGCATGAAGCCGCGGATGAGCGCGATCGCCACCGCGATCCCGACCGACGCGGAGAGGAAGTTCTGCACCGCGAGGCCGGCCATCTGGACGACGTAGCCCATCGTGGACTCGCCCGAGTAGTTCTGCCAGTTCGTGTTGGTGACGAACGAGGCCGCGGTGTTCCAGGCCGTCACGGGGTTGACGTTGGCCAACCCGTTGGAGTACGGCAGCCAGTGCTGGATCCGCTCGAGCAGGTAGAGGAAGAGCACCGAGACGGCGGAGAACGCCAGCAGCGAGCGGGCGTAGGTGCCCCACTTCTGGTCGGCGTCGGGGTCGATGCCCATTACCCGGTAAAGGGCGCGTTCCGGCTTGGTGTGCTTCTCCGACGTGAAGATGCGCGCCATGTAGTCGCCCAATGGCTTGTAGCAGACTGCAAGCGCGAGGACGAGCAACACGATCTGCAAGATGCCAGCGAGTGAGCTATTCATCTAAAAACGCTCCGGCCGGACGAGGGCGTACACCAGGTACACCGTGAGGAGGATCGCGACGATTAGGCCGATCCAGTTCTCAGCGCTCAAGGTGCTCAACCCCCTTGACGATGAGGATGAGCACGGCGAAGACGACGATCGTCAAGCCGACGTAGAGCAGATCCGACATCACAAGCTCCTGTGGAAAGGAATGCGTACGGACCCAATCAAAGCCCTGGTCAGTGGTGGTTTATCCCGTCCTGACGACAGCTATGCAGCGGAGCGCTGGTTCCTAACAGACCCCATGCGAGGGCCGCTGGCGAGCGCGCGGCTACTGCTGGTGGGTCTCCTGCTCGATCTCCAGCGTGAGCAAGCGCCGCCCGCGCAGCGACCACGACCGTGGCATCCGGCCGCGCCCCAGCTCCTCGACTAGCGACGAGGGAGGCACGGCGATAACGGGGCACCTGGCGTGCGCCAGGCAGTACCGGCCGACCGACTTGCGCAGCGCGCGTTCGATCGGCGACCGTCGCCCGGTCCCGATCACGAGCAGGTCGTCCGGGCGGTCGGCGACGTCGACGAGCACCGGGCCGACCTCGCCGCGCTCGACCCGCACCTGCACCGGGAGATCGTCGGGCAGCCCGCCGAGGCCCGCGTCGAACGCTTCGGCCAGCTGCTGCCGTGCGGCATCGCGCCAGATCCGGCGGAGGTAAGGGGAGGGATGGGAGCGCTCGGCGAGGTCGCCGCCCGGCGGCGTCCAGGCGATCACCGGCACGAGCACGGCCTGCCTGTCCCGCGCCTCATCGGCGGCAAGCCGCAGCGCCTGCAGACTTCCGAGCGATCCTTGTACCCCGACGACGACCCGACCCACCGCGGACACGATGCCCGCCTCCTGACTTCGCAGCGATCCTTTTAAATCATCCAACCGCGCCGTGTCGCCTGCTTCCTCCCACCTTGCGAGACCCTAACGAAACCTAATCGAAATGTTACATTTTGATCGCGTTTTGATCACCTTCCGTAACCTAAATCAAAACAGGCATCATTAACGGACCGTTGCTTCGCCCGTCTCGCCCGTTTGCTCAGGCACCGTTGATAGCGATGACGCCGTCGAGAGTGCCCAGGTAGGCGCTTGAGTCGGCGAGCGACAGGGACGAGAAGTGGGGCAGCCCCGCGCTGATGGCGATCTGGTTCCTGACCGCGCCGTTGGACAGGCTTAGCTCATACAGCCTGCCGCCGGTGTCGCTGTAGGAGGTGACCCAGACCGCGCCGCCGCCGATGACCGGCGATCCGTTGCCGTCGGCGGGGCCGCGCCACAGCACCTTGATCTCCGCCTTCGGCGCGTTCAGGTAGATGGCCGCCATGCCGCCGCTTGAGCATGGCTCGTAGGCGACGGATCCGAAGTCGGCCGCGGCGCCGAAAGCCTTGCAGATCGCAAGCGAGGCGCGCATCCCGCCGATCCCGCCGAAGTCGCTGGACGACAGCAGGTAGCCGATGCCGTGCTTGCCGATGACGAACGTCGAGTTCCCCGATGCGCGGACCGGCTGAGTGGACCCGAGGTCGAGGTCGTGGGCGTTGTCGTAAGCCCACGTAGCAGGCGCGAAGTAGTCGAGGCGGTGCAGGGTCTGGCTCAGGCTGGTGACCGAGTCGCTGCCGTCGTACCGGTCGCCAGGACCCGCCGCGCCGTTGCCATTCGAGATCCACAGGACGCCGTTCGGGCCGGTGACCGGGCCGCCGGTGCCCCAGATGGCGCCCTCCCTGGTTGTCGGCGTGTGCCAGCTCGCCAGCGAGCCGCTGCCATTGAGCGCCACACTGACAACCGATCCGAGATACGGGCCGCAGTCGCCGGCCAGCCCGCCGAACGCGGCGTAGACCCGTCCGTCGTCGATGGCGAGCGCAGGGCGCTGCTGGTTGTAGGCGGGCTGGTTCGCGGTCGAGGGGATGTCGAGGTCGCGCCGCACCTCGACCTTGCCGGTGCTCACGTTGAGCCCGAACAGCACGTGGTGATACCCGGTCGTCTCCGCCACGGCGTAGATCAGGCCGTTGGACTGGTCGTAGACGGGCGTCCCGGTGATGCCGAGCGGGAAGATGTCGCCGCACCCGTGCAGTGCCGACCGCGGCACCGGGGTGCCGACGTGGGCGCTCCAAACGGTCGTGCCCGTCGCGCGGGAGATCGCGTAGACGGTGTCGTTCTCCGTCGCCGCGATCACATCGCCGCCGACCACGAGTGGCTGGCCGTAGACGGCACCGTCGAGATGCGCGGTCCAGGCGGTCGTGAGCGCTCTGGCGGCAGGCAAGCCGACGGCGACGCCGGTCCGCGCCGCGTTCTGATCGAACTGCGGCCACGCCGCAGCCGGGTATCCCGTGGCGCTTGTCATCGCCGCGGGTGCCGCCGCGACGCTGCCCGACGCGCTGCTCACCGCGATGCCGCCGCCTGTGCAAGCCGCGACAAGGCACGCTGCCGCCCCCAGTGCTGTTCCCCGCACGATCAGTCTCCCGATGCCACGTTCGCTGCGGCAGATAACGGACGCAGCCACCCGGGACCCCCGATGATCTCGTCCCTGTGACCCGTGACCCTATCAATTATTACTGGGCGTATCCGTTAAGTAGCGCGACGTGTCCTGGCATGATGGGTGGACTATGGACAACCTATTCCCGCAACCCCCGGGGGAAACGTCCTTTGTGGCGCTAGGCGACAGCTTCACCGAGGGTCTCAACGACGCGGCGACCGGCGGCCGTTACCGCGGCTGGGCCGACCGGCTGGCAGGCATGATGGCAGCCGAGTACCCGGGGCTTCAGTATGCGAACCTGGCGGTGCGCGGCAAGCTCCTCCGCCAGATCGTGGCCGAGCAGGTGCCCGCCGCCGTCGCGATGTCGGCGCCGCCGCCCGGGCTGGTCTCCATCGCGGGCGGCGGCAACGACATCATCCGCCCCGGCGGCGACCCGGACACGCTGGCGGAGCTCTTCGACGCCGCCGTGGCCAGGCTCCGCGCCTCCGGCTGCCGGGTGCTGATCTTCACCGGCGCCGACCTGGTGGGCTTCCCGGTGATGCGGCTGCTGCGCGGCCGGATCGCGGCCTACAACATGCACCTGCGCTCCATCGCCGACGAGCGGGGGTGCGACCTGGTGGACCTGTGGTCCATGCGGTTCCTGCGGGACCTGAGCGCGTGGTCACCGGACCGGCTGCACATGACATCGCAGTCGCACCAGCGGGTGGCGCTGCGCGCCTGCGAGGTCCTCGGCCTCCCGGTCACCGAGGACTGGCGCGTTCCGCCGGTCGATGACCTGCGCCCGATTTACGAGGCGCCCAGGGGCGGGTGGCTGGAAGCGCGCCGCGACGACGCCCGCTGGGCGCGGGAGTACCTGGGCCCGTGGGTGAACCGCCGCCTGCACGGCGTCTCCTCAGGCGACGGGCGCTCCGCCAAGCGCCCTCAGCTGTCCCCGGTCTCGCCGCCCATCCTCATGTAGCCCCGCCCGGGGCCAGCAGATGGCCAGCAGGACGACGAGGCCGGCCACGATCGGCGCCCACCAGATCCAGACGGCGTGGGACGGGCCCTGGGCGGCGCCGGTCAGGCCGCCGGCCAGCAGGCCGGCTGCGAGCAGGCGGCGCCAGCCGAGCGTGGCGGCGGGGATGAGCGCGACGGCCATCGGCGGCCACGGGTAATAAGAGACCATCACCGGCTCGAAGAACGACCGGAGGGCCAGGGCGAAGGCGACCCACCAGAGCACGCTGGCGAGCAGCGCCGTCGGCCAGGGGGCGCCCTCGTGGCTCAGGCGGCCGCTCCAGCGGCGGCGGATGGCCAGCGCGCAGAGGCAGGCGAGCAGGATCGTCGCCAGCCGGAATGGGCCGGCCGCGACGTTGGTGTTGGTCAGGTGCGGGGCAAGCGACGTCCAGATCGTCGGGTGGTTGACGACCGGCGAGTCGGGCTGGCTCGTCACCGACTGGTACGTGTCGTGCCAGTTGGCTATCGCCGCCGCGGTCAATCCCGCGACCGAGGGGACGGCGGCGCGGACCAGGAAGGGCGCCATCCGCCGCCAGGGCAGCAGGGCGAGCATGATGGGCAGCGCGAGCAGCACCAGTGGCTGGACGCACACCGCCGCCCCGGCCAGCCAGCCCGCGAGCGCGGTCCGCCCGTCGCTCTGCGCCAGGACCGCGTAGAGCAGCAGCCCGACGGCGACCGCGTCCTCGGGGTGCCCCCAGCGGGCGCAGACCGACCACAGGACCCCGGCCCCGGCGAGCGCGAGCAGCCCCCTCGGCCAGCGCGGCACGCCGAGCCGCTCGGCGAGCGCGTCGGCGGCGAACAGCGGCAGACAGCCGATCGCGATCTCATAGGGCCCGGCCAGCAGCCAGACGGCCGGGTGCAGGTTGGCCGCGCCTGGGATGGCAAGCGAGAGGCCGAGCGCCGAGGTCAGCGCGGCGCAGGGCAGCAGGATGACCGCCGCACCGGGCAGCGAGATGAGGCCGGTGGGCGGCGCGTAGAGACCGCCGATGTTCCCGTGCGCGAGCCTGGTGGTCGCGATCAGGGTGCCCCACAGGTCATACGGCAGCGCCCATTCGGAGCGGCCGATCAGCGCCGAGCCCCAGGTGGTGGTGAACATCCCGATCGAGACGAGGCCGACCGAGGCGATCAGCGGGAACATCCGCCGCCTGATCCGCTCTCGCATACGGTCTCCCCGCTTACTCGCACCGCCGCCCCGCGCCTGGCTAGCGCCTTGTCGCGGTTGTAACGCTGAAACACGCCGCGCGGACCGCGTGTTAGATTACAGGCGCCAGCCGGCGTGGTCATCCGCCTACAGGATGGTGATGAACCCGGTCTCGCGTTCCTTCCCGCTCTTCTGGAGACATAGCACTCGATGAGAACCCCCAAGCGGCTCTCAGCCACCGTGCTCGTGGCCGTCGCCGCAGCAGCCGCGCTGGCCGGCTGCTCGTCCTCGAGCAGCGGCACGGCCGCGGCCGTCAGCGCGCTGGCGCCTGCCCCGCAGACCCCGACGACGAGCCAGATACCGCACTGGCCGGTCACCGTCACCGCCGCCAACGGCGCGGTGACGATCAAAGGCCTGCCGCAGCGGATCGTCTCGCTTGACCCGACGGCCACCGAGGACCTGTACGCGGTCGGCGCGGGGACCCAGGTCGTCGCCGTCGACCAGAACTCCGACTTCCCGCCCGGGGTGCCGGTGACCAGCCTGTCCGGCCTCAGTCCTGACGTCGAGGCGATCGCCAACTACCACCCGTCGCTCGTCATCGCCTCGCTGAATTCCAACGGTCTGGTAAGCGGCCTGAACAAGCTCGGCATCCCGGTGCTGATCGAGCCGGGGCCCGGCACCGTAGCCCGCGTCTACCAGCAGATCGAACAAATCGGCCTGGCGACCGGCCACGCCTATCAGGCGGGCGAGGTCGTGACGCACATGCGGCAGGAGATCAACGACGTCGTGCAGCAGGTCGGGACCAAGTACCGGGGCCTGACCTACTACTGGGAGCGGAGCTCCGGCCCGTACCGGTCGGCCACCTCGGCGACGCTCGTCGGCCACATCATGGCGATGTTCGGCCTGCGGAACATCGCCGACGCCGCGAACAAGCCCGCCGGCGGCAACTACCCGGAGCTGTCGGGAAATTACATCGTCGCGGCCAGGCCGCAGCTCATCTTCCTGGCCGATAACGAGCCGGGCGACGGCGGCCAGACCCCGGCCGTGGTTGCCGCCCGGCCCGGCTGGGCGTCCATACCGGCGGTGAAGGACCACGAGATCATCGGGCTAAACGACGACCTCGCCTCGCGCTGGGGCCCGCGCCTGCCGCAGTTGGTCGAGGAGATCGCCAGCGTGCTCGCGAGCTTCAAGTCGTGAGCAGGCGCGAGCCGCCAGGAGCGGAGTAGTGTCGCCACTGGATCGTCCGGATTCGGTTTGAAGGGGCGTCATGTACCAGCCTTTTCCCGGCGGCGCCGAGCCGCCTGAGCCTGCCCTGCCCACCGCCGCCGCCCCGCCGTCAATCACCCGGGCGGTGCGGGTCATGTACGTGGGAGCGGCGGCGAGCGTGATCGGCATCATCGTCGACCTGACGGCGTACAGCTCGCTGCAGAACGCACTCGCCACCCGCAGAAGCAAGAACGGCCAGCTGTTGACGCACGCGCAGGTGGTGGACCTGGCCCACGTGGAGGTCGTCGCGTTCGTCGTCGGCGGCCTGATCGCCGCCGGACTGTGGATCGTGATGGCGCGCAGCAGCCGGGCGGGGAAGTCCTGGGCGCGGGTCGTCTCCACCGTGCTCTTCGCGATCAGCACGATCAGTGCCTTCGTCAGCATTGGCGGCGGCGCGCTGGCCGCGGTCGACGCGACTCGGATCTACGGGTTCGTCGTCTGGATCATCGGCCTGGTCGCCATCATCCTGCTCTGGCAGCGCGCGTCGTCCGACTATTTCAAGGGCGCAGCGCGATACCGAGCGCAGTGATGAAGAGCGGGGTGCCGGCCCGGAGGTCGCGGGCCGGTCACCCACGGTTAAGTCTTGGGTTCAGTCCTCGGGTTCAGCCCCAGGTGACGACGCGCGTCGGGGTGATGGTCACGACCACCCGGACGTCACCAGGCTTGTCCCTTTCGCGCAGGTCCGCGCCGTACTTGGCGCCCACCTGGTCGGCGAACACGTAATCCGGGTCGGGGGTGATCTCTGCGTCGCCGCGCAGCTCCAGGTAACGGTACGGCGATGCCGGGTCGAGGATAAGCAGGCTGCAGCCCGGGTCGGCCTGCAGGTTCTTCACCTTCTGGCGGGAGGTGTTGAGCGACAGCTTGACCGTGTCGCCGTCGGCGAGGAACCAGATGGCGGACAGCTGCCGGCCGCCCGCTCGCACCGATGGTGCCGAGGACGCCCACCTGCGCGTTGAGCAGGTCGCGGTGCGTGTCAGGAATAGTTGTCATGACAGGAACTCTACGACGTAACCCTGACGCCTTCCGGAAGCCCGGCACATCCGGGAATGGCCTTCACCACACGTCAACTCTCCTCGTTTCTGGCGGGAAGCCCGAGCTCGGCGACGATGTGCTCGGCGATGGCCATCGACGCCGTCGCCGCCGGCGACGGCGCGTTCCTGACCGAGGTCACCGGTCCGACCCGGTTGATGCGGAAGTCATCGACGAGCCTGCCGTCGGGGTCGACAGCCTGGGCCCGGACCCCGGCGGGCGCGCTGGTCACGTCGCCCGGCTGGATCCACGGCAGGTACGTCCTGGCTTCGGCGAGGTAGGCGCGCCGCACGAACGACCCCAGGTACTCGCGCACCCCGGTCATCCAGTGCTGCCTGGCGAGCCGCCGGAAGGCTGCCGACCGCGCGAGACGCGAGATCTCATCCCAGGTCACGTCGGTGCGGTGGTACCCCTCGCGGGCCAGCGCGAGCACCGCGTTGGGCCCGAGGTCGCTGGTGCCGTCGACGCGCGGCGTCAGGTGCACGCCGAGGAACGGGTACCTCGGGTCGGGCACCGGGTAGATGAGCCGCCGCACCCGGTCGGCCGCGTGCGGCCGCAGCCGCAGGTACTCGCCGCGGAACGGGATGATCTCCGGCGCAGGCCGAGTCTCCCGCGGCCGCCGCGAGCAGATCCGCCTGCAGGCCGGCGCAGATGACAAGCCGGGAGAAGCGGAAGGAACGGGCCGGGGTTTCAACGTCCACCCCGTCATCTGCGCGCGCACGCCGTGGACACCGCGGTCACCGGGGTCGAGGTCAGCACCCGGCCGCCGGCGGCGGTCACATCGGCGGCGAACGACCGGGCGATGGCCGGGTAGTCGACGATGGCCGTGGTGGGGGAGAGCAGCGCGGCAAGCGCCGGCCACGTCGGGCTCCATCTCCCGCAGTTCCGCGCCGCTCAGCCAGCGGACGCCGGGCACGCCGTTGGCGGTCGAGCGCCGCTCGAGCTCGCGCAGCTTGACCTCCTCGGCCGCGTTCCGCGCGACCACGAGCTTGCCGCGCTCGTCCCAGACCAGGCCGCGTTCCGCGCAGTAGGCGCGCAGCAGGTTCACGCCGTGCCTGGTCATGGTCGCCTTGGCCGAGCCGGGGGCGTAGTAGATCCCGGCGTGCACGACCCCGGAGTTGTGGCCGGTCTGGTGCGCGGCGACGGTGGCTTCCTTCTCGAAGACCACCACGTCAACGCCGGCCGTCGCCAGCTGGCGGGCCACCGCGAGGCCGACGATGCCGGCCCCCACGATGCCGACGGTCGGCGCCGCTCCGTGTCACCATGCGAAACCCGCCGCCGAGGTCTTGCTCCGGTCGGCGCGGAACTTCGTCCTCAGTCATCCCCGGCCTCTCTCCTTGCGCTTCTCCTGCGCCCCAAGGTCCTGCGCCCAAGGGTTCAAAATCATTCGTCTGAGTAAGCCAAGATAGGCTTGCAGCATGAAACTCGGTCTGCACATTTCGGACTTCACCTGGGACGGTGGCGCCCCGGAGCTCCGCTTCAAGCTCGCCGACATCGCCAAGCGCGCGGAAGACGGCGGCGTCGACCGGATCAGCGTCATGGACCACGTCTGGCAGATCGGCCACATCGGCCCGCCGGAGCACGAGATGCTCGAGGCCTACACCGCGCTCGGCTGGCTGGCGGCGAAGACCGAGCGGGTCAAGTTGCTCACCATGGTCACCGCCGTGGTCTACCGCGAGCCCGGCCTGCTCGCGAAGGCGATGACCACGCTTGACGTGCTGTCGGGCGGGCGCGCCATCCTCGGCATCGGCGCGGCGTGGAACGCCGACGAGTCGGCCGGCCTCGGCCTGCTCTTCCCGCCCGTCGCCGAGCGGTTCGAGCGCCTCGAAGAGGCGATCCTGATCTGCAAGCAGATGTGGAGCGACGACGAGGAGCGCGTTCGACGGCAAGCACTACCACCTGGCCCGCACGCTCAACTCGCCGCAGTCGCTGTCGCGTCCGCACCCGCCGATCCTGATCGGCGGCTCGGGCGAGAAGAAGACGCTCAAGCTGGTCGCCCGCTACGCCGACTCGTGCAACATCTTCGCGCGACGACCTCCCCGAGGCGGCCCGCAAGCTGGGGGTGCTCCGCGAGCACTGCGCCACCGAGGGCCGCGACTACGACGAGATCGAGAAGACCGGCCAGACCCGCTTCGACCTCGGCCGCAACGGCGAGAACGTCAACAAGACGATCGAGCAGCTGCACGCGCTGGCCGAGGCCGGGCTTCTCCGTGGCGCACGGCTCGATGGCCAACGTCAGCGTCCCCGGCCAGCTCGACCTGCTCGCCGAGCGGGTTATCCCGGCCGCCGAGAAGTTCTAGGAGACTTGTGACTACTCCAGCGTCAGCAGCAACCCCAGGTGGCGGCGGCCCCCGGCGGCGGAAGCCGCCGCGCCTGGCCGAGGTCGTGGCGGTGTCGCCCGTCTCGTCCCGGCTGATCTCGGTCCTGGTGACCGGGACGAGCTCGGCGGGTTCGCGGACGCGGCCCCGACCTCGCACCTGAAGGTGTTCCTGCCCGCCGAGGGCCAGGACGCGCCGAACCTGCCCACGCAGGCG
This sequence comes from uncultured Actinomycetota bacterium, assembly GCA_963778435.1. GTDB lineage: Bacteria > Actinomycetota > Actinomycetes > Streptosporangiales > Streptosporangiaceae > Trebonia. The sequence goes on along the minus strand of CAVZUX010000022.1, from coordinate 36,661 downwards.
CCTGATGGCACGGTCGTCGCGCCGGACGGGCCGCCGCCGGTGGTCCGCACCTACACGCCGCGCCGGTTCGACCAGGTGACGGGCACGCTTGAGATCCAGTTCCTGGTGCACGGCACCGGCCCCGCCTCGGAGTGGGCGCAGCGGGCCAGGCCAGGCGACAAGCTCGCGGTGGCCGGCCCCGGCGGGCGGTTCTCCCTCGAGCCGGTGACGGACTCCTGGTGGCTCGCGGCCGACGAGTCGGCCATCCCGGCCGTCGGCACGCTGCTTGAGGCGCTGCCGGAGACGGCCGCCGCCGACGTGCACGTCGAGGTCGACGGCCCGGACGACGAGGTCGAGTTCACCGCCCCGGCCAAGACCACGATCACCTGGCACCACCGCCGCAGCCCCGGCGCGTTCGGCTCCGAGCTTATCGATGCCGCCCGCGCCGCCAGCGTCCCCGACGGCGCCCGCGTCTGGGTGGCCTGCGAGGCCGCTGCGATGCGCGACATCCGCCGCTTCTTCATCGCCGAGCGGCAGCTGCCGCCCGCCTCGCTGGTGACCCGGGGCTACTGGCGCGCCGGCGAGCAGAACCACCCCGACCACGACTACGGCGAGGACTGACTGCCCGCGGCGATCAGCCGGCTTACTGGCCGACGCGGCCGTCGATCCGCTCCCTGAGCAGGTCGGCGTGCCCGCAGTGGCGGGCGTACTCCTCGATCATGTGGACGAGCACGTCGCGCAGCGCGACGCCTTCGCCGTTCCTCCTGGTGCCGCGGATGCCTAGGTCGGCTGCGTCCGCGACGAAACCCTCGGCGAAGGCGACCTCGTCTCGCCATGCCCGCCATGCCTCGGCGACCACCTCGGGATCGGCCACCGCGCCGTTCCAGTCGGCATCGCGGACCTCGTCGGACCAGTAACGCGGGGGAGCGTCCACGCCCGCCATCACCCGCCGGAACCAGTTCCGTTCCACTTCGGCCATATGGCGGATCAGGCCGAGCAGGGACATCGTCGACGGCGGCACCGACCGGCAGGCCAGCTGGCTCGCGTCGAGGTCCGCGCACTTCATCTCCATCGTCAGCCGATAACCACGCAGGTAATCGAGCAGGTTGGCCCGCTCGCCGTCTGTTTCCGCGTCGGCATACCGCGGATCGCCGTCCGGATCCACCCACAGGTCGGGGTGCTCCGTCGATGCGCTCCAGCGGGTGGGAGTCTCAGGTGTGGGGAGCGTCTCACGCATGGGGAGCGTCTCACGTGTGGAGCGTCTCACGCATGGGGAGCGTCTCACGTGTCGGAGCGTCTCGTCTGCTCTGTCGTCAGGCATGACCTCTAGCCTGTCACGCCGGCCCGGGGCCGTCACCCGGGTTTTCCCGCCATCCGGGCCACGGTCGCCCACGTCCTGATCGGCGGCGCGGGCCGCCAGCAGTCCCGCACGCTCGGACGCGATACCGACGCCACTAACCGGGCCATCCGGCGTTTGTGGCCGGCCCCAGTACTCTCGGCCGGGGATTAAGTTTCTGCACGTGACGCCATACTATGAGAGCACAAGAGGAATGCGAAATTTCGGGAAATGGGCGTTACGTGGTCACTGTGCTTGACGATTTCTCCATGGAGATGACGGGCAAGGACGTCGCGCGGCTTGAGGCCGCCGCGGACGTCATCCCGGCTGGGACCCGAATCCACATCACGTTCCTTGACAATGAGGATCTGGCCATGCGGGTCAACGCCGCGGCGGCGGTCAAGCGGCTCGGCTTCACCCCGGTGCCGCACATCTCCGCCCGGCGGCTCAAGTCGCAGGCAGAGCTGGAGGAGTTCCTCACGGCGCTGCGCGCGATCGACGCGACGGAGACCGTGTTCGCCGTCGGCGGCGACCCTGCGGTCCCGCTTGGCCCGTACGAGGACTCTCTCGCGCTGATCGAGTCGGGCCTGCTCCAGCAGTACGGCGCCAAGCACATCTCGATCGCCGGGTACCCCGACGGCCACCCGGACATCCCGGCCGACGTGCTCTGGTCGGCGCTCGAGCGCAAGTCCGCCGCGCTGGCGAAGCTGCAACTCCCCGGCGCGGTGCTGACCCAGATCGAGTTCGACGTGGACCAGGTGCTGAGCTGGCTGGCGGAGGTCCGCCAACGCGGCGTGGAGCTCCCGGTCCGCGTCGGCGTGCCCGGCCCGACCAGCATCAAGGGGCTGCTCGGCTTCGCGTCACGGCTCGGCATCTCCACATCCCACACGATCGCGAAGAAGTACGGCTTCTCGATGACCAACCTGCTCGGCAAGGCCGGACCTGAGACGTTCATCCGCGAGCTTGAGGCCGGCCTCGACCCGGCCAAGCACGGCGTGGTGCTGCTGCACTTCTACACCTTCGGCGGCTTCAAGGGCACCGCCGAGTGGATCGCCAACTTCCGCAAGGAGCTGTAGCAGGATCCGGATAACGGAAACCGCTTCGGCCATTTTCCGTTATCTCGGGTAGGCGGTGGTGTCTCCTAGATTGTGATGCGAACACCATCGGAGGCTGACCCGGACTTCGCGACCGTGGTCGCCGCGCAGCGCGGCGAGCGAAGCGCGCTCAACGCCCTGGCGGCGGCGTACCTGCCGCTGGTCTACAACATCGTCGGCCGGGCCATGAACGGTCACCCTGACGTCGATGACGTCGTCCAGGAAACCATGCTGCGCGCCATCAGAGGCATCGGCGAGCTACGCGACCCCGGGGCATTCAGGTCCTGGCTGGTGGCGATCGCGATCAGGCAGGTGCGCGACTCCTACCGTGACCGCCTGGCGCAGCCGCCGTCGGTGGAGTCGGAGGTGCCAAGCCCCGACTTCGCCGACCAGACCATCACCCGGCTCGGCCTGACCGGCCAGCGGCTTGAGACGGCGGCGGCCACCCGCTGGCTCGACGACGAGGACCGGCCGGTGCTCGCCCTCTGGTGGCAGGAGGCCGCCGGGGAGCTGAGCCGCGCCGACCTGGCCGGCGCGCTCGGCATACCATCGGCGCACGCGGCCGTCCGCGTCGCGCGGATGAAGGAACGGCTCGACACGTCCCGCACGGTGGTGCGGGCGCTGCACCGGACCCCGCGGTGCCAGGGTCTCGCGGCGATGACCACCGGATGGGGCGGTGAGCCGAGCCCGCTGTGGCGCAAGCGACTGGCCCGGCATGTCAGGTACTGCCCATGGTGCCTGGGCGACAAAGGAGAGATGGTTCCGGCCGAGCGACTGCTCGGCGAACTCTCGCTGATCGCGGTGCCGGCCGGGCTCGCCGGCCGGACGCTCAGCCGGGTGGCGCGCGGCGCTGGGGGCGGACGAGCCGCCCGGGTCGCCCGGCTCGGCAGGCACGCGCGGCACGCGCGGCTGCTGCCGAAGGCCGCCGCCGGCACCGCGCCCAAGCTCATGGTGGCGTCCGTGGCGCTGGTGACCGTCACGGCCAGCGGGACATTCGCGATCACCCACGCGCACCGGACGCCGCCCGCCGCGCTGGGCGTCGTCAGGTCGGCGCCGACTGCCCGGCCCACGCCGCGGGCGCCCAAGCCGACCGCCTCGCCGGCCCGGCCCAAGCGGCCGGCTAAGAAGCCGCCAGCGTCAACGCCGGCCGCCGTGACCGTGACCAGTCAGCGCAAGGGCGTCGCCACCTGGAGCGCCGCCACCTGGAGCGCGTCCGGCCTGAGCCAGGCGCTGACGGAGTCAGGGGCGTCCTGGTATTACGACTGGGGCGCCACCCCCAACGGCATCGCGACCCCGGCGGGCGTGAGCTTCGTCCCGATGATCTGGGGCGCGTCGGACGTCACCACCGGCACGCTCGACGAGGTCAAAAGCGAGGGGAACGTCCTGCTCGGCTTCGACGAGCCGGACCTGAGCAGCCAGGCCAACATGAGCGTGGCGCAGGCGCTCGACCTATGGCCCCAGCTGATGGCGACCGGCATGACGCTCGGCAGCCCCGCGGTGGCGGACGACGGGGCGACCCCGGGCGGCTGGCTTGATCAGTTCATGACCGGCGCCAAGGCCCGCGGCTACCGGGTCAACTTCATCACCGTGCACTGGTACGGCGGCGACTTCAGCACCGGCCCGGCCGTGCAGCAGCTTGAGAGCTACCTGCGGGCGATCTACGACCGATACCGCCTGCCCATCTGGGTCACCGAGTTCGCCTTGGCCGACTACGGGGGCTCGACTCCGACGTTCCCCACCGAGGCGAAGCAGGCAGCGTTCATGACGGCGGCCGCGTCGATGCTCGACGGCCTGCCCTACCTGCAGCGCTACGCCTGGTTCGCCCTGCCCACCTCGGCCGGCAGCGGCACCACCGGCCTGTTCAACCCGGGTCCGGCCGCCACCGAGGTCGGCCGCGCCTTCGAGAAAGCGCGGTGATCCTGTTTATCCGCTACCGAGCGTTCCGTCACTGCTAGGCGAATGAGGTAGCCTGCCGGCCGGAGTCCGAGTAGCCCGGGAGGCCACCTATGAGCGTCGCTGACGAGTACCTGAGGAACAACGAGGAATACGCGAGGACCTACGCGGGGCCGCTGCCGGTGCGGCCGTCCCGGCACGCCGCGATCGTCGCGTGCATGGACTCCCGGATGAAGATCTTCGGGCTGCTTGGCATGGCCGACGGCGAGTCGCACGTGATCCGCAACGCCGGCGGGGTGGTGACCGACGACGTGATCCGGTCGCTCACCGTCAGCCAGCGGCTGCTGGGCACGACCGAGATCATCCTCATCCACCACACCGACTGCGGCCTGCAGAAGATCACCGACGACGGGTTCAAGCGCGAGGTCGAGGCGGAGACCGGGATCAGGCCGCCGTGGGCGGTGGAGGCGTTCACCGACGCGGCGGCCGACGTGCGGCAGTCGATGAGCAGGCTCAAGGCCAGCCCGTTCGTCTCGCACAAGGACGGGATCCGAGGGTTCGTCTTCGACGTGGCGACGGGCAGGCTCAACGAGGTGAGCTGACAACCAGGGCTCAACGAGGTGAGCTGACAACCAGCGGCTCAACGAGGTGAGCTGACAACCAGGGGGAAGACTGCGGAGGGCGTCACTCAGGTGACGCCAGAGCGCTGGCGTGCGGTTTAGACCGGAGGTCTGGTGCGATGAAGCGCTTGTCTGGGCGATTTACTGTGCGGCGGCTGATCGCGGTTGCGGGAGCGGGTGTGCTGCTTTCCGCGGGGCTCGGCGTCGCGGGCGCGTCGGCGGCCGACCGAGCCGCTGGTGCGGCCGCTGGTACCCCGGCCACCAGCGTGCCGATGGTGCCGTGCGCGGTCAAGTACGCGGTCGGCAACCTCTACATCGGCGCAGGCGACGCCGTCTACCAGGTCAGCCAGCAGACCGGCGCGGCGACCACGGTCGCCCCCGGGTTCACCTTCCAGCAGGGCTTCGGCCAGGCCTGCGGGGTCGCTGTGGACGCGGCGGGCAACGTGCTCGTCGCGGACGGCGAGGTGGTCGCGGTGGCGGCGAAGACCGGGACGTTCTACGGCAAGAAGATGATCAAGGGGCACGTTTACCCGATCGCCACCGGTTTCCAGGGAATCACCGGCGCCGTGGACGTGCAGCTTGACCCGTCCGGCAACGTGGTGATCACCGTGGGCGGCGAGTCGGCGTCGCACACCGACAACGAGCAGGACTCCCAGATCTTCGTGCTCGCCCAGCGGGCCGGCACCTTCTACGGCAAGAAGATGGTCAAGGGCAAGCTCTACGTGATCGCCGGGGTGCTGAACGGCGGCGGGTCGCCGTCGCCCTGCGACCTGCCGGACGCCGCCGCCCGGGACACCGCCACCTCGGACACCGGCACGAAGGCGACCCAGGCCAACCTCGGGTTCACGATCGGCACGCTCCGCTTCGACGCCGAGGGGAACATCATCCTGGCCGACAGCGGCGGCGACAGCGGCGCCCCGTGCGGCGCGCTCACTTGGGACGTGCCGGCCCGGGTCGCGGTGATCCCCGCGCGGACCGGGACCTACTACGGGCAGAAGATGACCGTCGGCTACCTCTACGCGATCGCCGGCCTCGGCACCAAGACCGGCAATGGCGTGCCCGCCGCAGCCAGCGACCTCCCCGCGGTGTCCGCAGTGGCCATCGACCACGCGGGGAACCTGCTGGTCGCCACCGGGGACAACGAATTCATCCACGCCGCCGTCCGGGTGATCGCGGCCAAGGCCGGGACCTTCTACGGACAGAAGATGATCAAGGGCGACATCTACGCCCTTCCCGGACTGGCCGGCGTCAGCGCGGTGGCCGTCGATAATGCGGGCAACGTGCTGGCCGGCGAGGAAGGCGGCTACCTGGTCCAGATGCTCGCCGCGAGATCGGGCGCCTACTACGGGGTGAAGGCCCGCGCCGGGCGCGTCTACACCATCGCCGGCAACGGCAGGCCCCCGGTGGCGTAGCACCCGCGTCTCCCGTCATGTCTGCTCCGCCTGCGGTCCCGGTGTAGCAGCGAGCAGCCTCTCCCTTGACGTCTGCCCCGCCTGCCGGCCCATGAGCCAGGCAGACGGAGCCACGGTCCGTTCCATATCCTCGGTTTGTAGTTTTCTCCAGTTCCGGTGGGGCGCCCGGCAGTCGGCGGCAAGGCCGCAGGCTGGCACCGAGGTCTCGCCATCCGCGCTGGTTGGTCAGACCGGCGCCTTGGACCGCAGGATCTGGATGAACTCGCGCATCCACGCCGGGTGGTCCGGCCAGGCGCGCGCCGAGACCATCTGCCCGTCCACCACGGCGGCGCTGTCGATGAACTCGGCCCCGGCCGCGGCCACGTCGGGCGCCAGCGCCGGGTAGGCCGCCGTGCGACGGCCGTTCAGCGTTCCGGCCGCCGCCAGCACCAGCGGCTCAACCTCTCCGGCTCATCTCGGGCTCATCTCCGGCTCGGGCGGGGATATCGGCTTCGGGTCGAAGGGCCACTGCGGGTAGCATCGAGGCGAATCGCCGTCGGAATATTCCCGCCCCGGTTCCGTGCCACCATCCGCATCCCAACGTCAACGTGAGGCAGCGCCGTGTCCCAGATCCGTGTCCAAGTGCTCGACCGCCAGGCTCAGCGGAGTGAGCGCGAGGTGACGACGGGGACTACCGCCGGCGACCTGTTCCCCGGTGACAGGGACGTGGTCGTCGCCCGGGTCAACGGGCAGCTACGCGACCTGGCCTCGGTGCTCTCCGACGGCGACGCGGTGGAGCCGGTGGCCGCCGACTCGCCCGACGGCCGGGCGGTGATAAGGCACTCGACCGCGCACGTGCTGGCGCAGGCGGTGCAGCAGGCGTTCCCCGGCGCCAAGCTCGGCATCGGCCCGCCAATCGAGAACGGCTTCTACTACGACTTCGGCGTGGACCAGGCGTTCACCCCGGAGGACCTGAAATCGATCGAGTCGCGGATGCGCGACATCGCCAAGCAGGGCCAGCGGTTCGTCCGCCGTGAGGTTACCGACGCCGGTGCCCGCGAGGAGATGGCCTCCGAGCCGTACAAGCTTGAGCTGATCGGCATCAAGGGGTCGGCCTCCTCCGACGACGAGGTGTCCACCGTAGACGGGGCGTCCAGTGAGATAGGCGCGGGCGTGCTGACCATCTACGACAACGTGGACGCCAAGACCGGCGAGCTGCGCTGGAAGGACTTGTGCCGGGGCCCGCACGTCCCGTCCACTAGGAGCATCCCGGCTTTCAAGCTGATGCGGAACGCCGGCGCGTACTGGCGCGGCAGCGAGAAGAACCCGCAGCTGCAGCGGATCTACGGCACCGCGTGGGAGTCCCGCGCCGCGCAGGATGAGTACCTGAAGATGCTCGAGGAGGCCGAGCGTCGCGACCACCGCAAGCTCGGCGCCGAGCTCGACCTGTTCTCCTTCCCCGAGGAGATCGGCTCCGGGCTGCCTGTCTTCCACCCCAAGGGCGGGATCATCCGCCGCGAGATGGAGAACTACTCGCGGCTGCGGCACGAGGCGGCGGGCTACTCGTTCGTCAACACCCCGCACATCACCAAGGCCCACCTCTTCGAGACCTCCGGTCACCTGCCGTACTACGCGGACACGATGTTCCCGCCGATGGAACTCGAGGGCAGCGAGTACTACCTCAAGGCCATGAACTGCCCGATGCACAACCTGGTCTTCCGGTCCCGAGGCCGGTCGTACCGGGAGCTGCCGCTGCGCCTGTTCGAGTTCGGCACCGTCTACCGGTACGAGAAGTCCGGCGTGGTGCACGGGCTGACCCGGGTGCGCGGGCTCACCATGGACGACTCGCACATCTACTGCACCAGGGAGCAGATGGAGGAGGAGTTGTCCTCGGTGCTCTCCTTCATCCTCGGCCTGCTCCGCGACTACGGCCTCGACGACTTCTACCTGGAGCTGTCCACCCGGGGCGACTCGGACAAGTTCATCGGCTCTGACGCCGAGTGGGAGGCGGCCACCGAGACGCTCCGCTCGGTCGCCACCGCGTCCGGTCTTGAACTGGTGCCCGACCCGGGCGGCGCGGCGTTCTACGGGCCGAAGATCTCCGTCCAGGCTCGCGACGCGATCGGCCGGACGTGGCAGATGTCCACCGTCCAGCTCGACTTCAACCAGCCCAAGCGGTTCGGCCTCGAGTACACGGCCGCCGACGGCAGCCGCCAGCAGCCGATCATGATCCACCGGGCGCTGTTCGGCTCGATTGAGCGGTTCATGGGGGTGCTCCTCGAGCACTACGCCGGGGCGCTGCCGCCGTGGCTGGCTCCGGTCCAGGTGACCGGCATCCCGATCAGCGACGCGCACGTGGGGTACCTGGAGGAGATCGCCGCCAGGCTCAGCGCCAAGCGGATCCGGGTCGAGGTCGATGACAGCGCCGACCGGATGCAGAAGAAGATCCGCAACGCCCAGAAGCAGAAGGTCCCCTTCATGCTGCTGGCGGGCGACGACGACGTGGCCGCGAACGCCGTCTCCTTCCGCTACCGCACCGGCGCCCAGCGCAACGGCGTCCCCATCGACGAGGCCATCGCCGAAATAGTCGCCGCCGTGGACAACCACACGCAGGTCTGACCTGCGGACCTGGTCGCAGGTCTGACCTGCGACCCTGGTCCGAGTTTTACGGAACTCTATATCGGTTGACGATGTATCGGATACCGATATAGAGTTCCGCCATGACCAAACGCGCTGACGGCAGCCGCCGACGGCGACGGCGACGGCGACGGCGGGCTGGCCGGGTTCGGGCGGTACGCGGGCCCCGCCACGCTGATCTTGTCGAGCCTCGCCGACGGCCCCAAGCACGGGTACGCGCTCACCAAGGACGTCGAGAAGTTCGCCGGAGTCCGCCTTGCGCCCGGCACCCTCTACGAGGCCCTCGCCCGGCTGGAGTCGCAGGGCCTCATCCAGGCGATCCAGACCGACGACCGCCGCCGCCCGTACCGGCTGACGGCGGCAGGCGCGACCGCGCTCAAGGCTCACCTGGACGCTCAGCGCCGCGTCACCGATGTCGGCCTGCGCCGCCTGTCCGTCAACTGGAGCACGGGCTGGGGCGGCGCATGAGCCGGGCTGAGCCGGACGCCGGCACGAGTGCCGCGCGCCTGCTCCGGTGGTACCCGGCGGCCTGGCGGGACCGGTACGGCGACGAGTTCGCCGAACTGCTGATCGCCGACATCGAAGAGCGACCGCGCTCAACGGCGCGCACCCTGGACGTCGCCCGCGGCGGCATCGTCGCGAGGCTCGCCGACGTGGGCCTGGCCGGCTTCCCGCTCCCCGCCGCGACCGCGGGAGAGGGCGCGACCGCCGAGGACCGGCGCCGTCAGGTCCGCGCCAGTCTCGGCACGCTCGGCGCGGCGCTCGCGGTCTGCCTGACGTTCGGCGCCGCGATGCAGTCCCAGCTCACGATCGCCTGGGAGTGGTCAACCACGGGCGTCCCGTCGGCCGCCGACCCCGATCCTGTGGCGTTCGAGGCCCGCCTCGCCACCGCCGCCTGCGCGGTGATGGCGGTCTTCCTGGCCGGCGTGGCGTGCTGGGTGGGAACCGGCGGCGAGGGTTCGCCGCTCTTCCACCCGGGCCTGATCGACGTCGCGGCCACCGGAGCACTCGCGCTAGCGCTCGCCCGCCGCCGTCCAGGCAAGAGCGACGGCGATACGCGAACTGCGGCTGGGGCGGAGCTGACCCATGGCGAGTGAGAATTCAAACGCGCAGATGCCGAACGGTCCCGTGGCTTCTCCCGGCACCGCCCCGCACTCACACCGGCGCGTGCAAGCCCGGCCTTCGCGCCGCCGCCTCCTCCGCTACGGCCTGATCGGCGTTGCGGTCGTGGCGGCGGCGGGCGCCGGCGGATTCGAGCTCGTCAACCGGGGCGTGCTGCCAGGCAAGACCACGCTCGACGACCTAGACGGCGCGTGCTCGGTGCCGGCGGCGGATCTGACCACGTACGCCGTGCCTGGGCCCGAGCGCTCTGGCACTTTCTACTCGGCCGCCCGCCGCCAGTCGGTTGGTTACACGATCGGCTACCCGCCCGGCCACGGCCCGGGTGACAGACTCCCGCTGGTGGTCATGCTGCACGGCTACGGTGGCAATCACGCCGACGCGCTCTCCGGGATGTCGCCCGCGCAGGCCCTGGCACTGCGTGTGTCCGGTACCCCGCTTCCCCCGATGGCCCTGGTGACCGCGGACGGCGGCGGCGGCTACTGGAACCCGCACCCGCGCGACAACCCGCAGGCCATGCTGACCGACGAGCTGATCCCGCTGTGCCAGCGCCTCGGTCTCGGCACCGCCAGGGCCGGGAATGCGCACCGCATCGGGGTCATGGGCATCTCGATGGGCGGCTACGGCAGCCTGCTGCTGGCCGAGAAGCGCCCGGACCTGATCAGCGCGGTGGCCGCGATCAGCCCGGCCGATCTGGACCAGCTACGCCCAGGCGCGGGCGGCCAACGCCGGCGCGTACGCGTCGGCCGCCGACTTCGCCGCCGACGACGTGGTCACCCACGCCGCCGCGCTCGCCCGCGTCCCGGTCCGCGTAGCCTCCGGCTTGTCCGACCCCTTCTACCCCGGCGTCCAGACCTTCGCCCGCGCGCTGCCCAAGCACCCCGGCGGCGAGCCAGCCGCCCTAACCTTCGCCCACGGCTGCCACGACGACTCGTTCTTCACCGCCCAGGAACCCTCGTCCCTCGCCTTCCTGGCCCGCCACCTGACGCCCCAGTGAGCTCCTGCACGCTGGCTCTTAAGCGCGCGCCCAGACCTCGCCCGGAAGGCCGTAGCAGTCCAGCGTCGTCAGGTCGGTGCCCGCCGCCGTCGCGTTGCCCGGGTCGTCGAGGCACTGGCCGCTGGACTCGTTGACCAGCTCCCCGCCCGGGCCCCACAGCCAGTCTTGATCTGTCCCGCCGTCGCAGTTCGCCGCGCCAGGGCCCGCGCCCATGCAGCGGAGGTCGCTGATGATCACCGAGCCGTCGGGGCCGAAGCCGAACGGCACGGACTGCCCGCACGGCTCGAGCGTGAACGCGGCCTGGCCGGCGCCGGTATCATCAACGCTCGCGCACAGGCCGCCCACCCCGGAGACGAGCTTCGCGTCGCTCGCGACCCACCGCTGGTAACCGATAGCGGCGTCGCACGGCGCGAGCGTGAGCGGGTCCGACCACTGCGCGCCTATCTCCAGGCAGGTGCCGGTCCCGGCGTTCTGCAGCACATCGCCAAGCAGCAGCCGCCAGCCCTGGTCCGCCGCTCCCGTGGCGCATTTGGCCAGCTTGATCGCGGCTGACACGGGCGTCACGCACAGCCCGTTGAGCGTGAGGCTCGCCGCCCGCCGGGCGCGCCCTCCGGCTGAAAGGCGAACAGCTGCTCGGCGGTGCCGTAACAGGGCGTGGAAGCGGTGACTGTCGTCCCGGCGGTGCTCGCGCCGCCGTCCAGGCACGCGCCGCCATACGCGGTGCCCCAGGTGTAGCCGGTGTCGGTCTCGAACGTGGCGTAGTACGGAGCGGCGAGGGCGAGCGAGGCGGCCGCGACGATCGAGAAGTGCGTGGTGCCGGTCTTCCCGGTCTTCGGGTCCTTCGCGGTCACGACGACCGGATAGGCGCCCACCGCCGTCGGCAGCCTGCCGGTGATCACCGCCGACTTGCCGGAGCCCTTGATCAACAGACCGGCCGGCAGCCTGGTGGTCGACCACGTGAGCGAGGTGGCGGCGGTCCGCGTGTCCAGCCCGCTGACGCGCACGGTCACAGTGGTGCCGGCCTCCAGATCCTGGGTGCCCGGGTCCGTCACCGTCACCGGGTCGGTGCCCGCCGCGGTGAACGCCCCGGTGCCGTCCGGCGTGCCGAGGCCGGTCGGGCCGTCGTACCCCGACTCGGCCGTGCACAGGTACTGCCTGGGCCCGAGCAGCCGATCGGCCCGAACTTCACGTCGTAGAGCTTGCTTGCGTGCTGGTAGGGGTAGCTCGCCGGGTAGGACCCGGCCGCCGGGATGCCCGCCAGCGCGTACGCGGCGGTCACGATCGCGACCGCGAGGGCGTTGCCGCCGGCCCGCGTCCAGCCGCCGCCAGTTCCGTAGCCGTCGTAGACCGCCGCGCCGGTCGACGGGTCGGCGTCGGCCGCCACGTCGTTCTCCGTCCGGTTCAGGCAACCGGACCCGAGGTGCGCGTCGGCCCGCTGCCAGGACGGCTTGGCGGTGAAGATCGCGCACGCGGACCCGGTCTCGGCCCAGGCGGTCTCGGCCCAGCCGCGCGCGTTGGCCGTGGATCTGGTCAGCGTGGTCCCGCCGACCGCGGTCACGGTCGGCAGCGCCGCCGGGAAGGTCGAGAGGTACCCGCTGTTTCCCGCCGCGGCCACGATCGCCGTGCCCGGGTGGTCGAAGTAGTGCGCATCCGCGAGCTCGCCGCTGGACTCAAGCTCGCTCCAGCCGTCGGCGACGAACCGGGCACCCTTCGCGACCGCGGTGTTGTCCGCCGCGCCGAGGTCGGGGACGGAATTCGACGCGGCCTCAACGACCAGCAGCTTGCACTTCGGGCAGAGCGCGGAGATCGCGTCGAGCTCGATCGACTGCTCCTCCGCCCACGACGAGTTCGCCGCGGGCAGCGGTCCAGCTGCGCCATGCTCGTTCAGCACCCGCAGGCAGCCGCTGGCGACCGTGCAGGCCGGCAGCTTCCAGTGCGCCCGGTAGACCGCCAGGTCCGCAGCGGTCTTCGGGTCGGCGTAGGCGGCGACCACCGCGACGGTCTCCCCGCCGCCCGCGGTCGCCGCGGCCTTCGCCAGGTTGTAAGCGCTGCGCAGGGCGGCCGGGCTGTAACCAGGAATGGACGTGGTCGGGGTAAGCCCGGTCCGTTCAGAACGAGTTTGAGTTTTGTTAACCGCGATGGCGGGCGCCGCAGCCGGGGCGCTGGCAAGAACCGGCGCGGACGTGCCGGACAGGCTCGCGCGAGCCGTGACCTGGGCGCCGACGCCGCCCAGGGCCGGTGTCACCGACGCGACGCTGACCAGCGCGAACGCGACGCTCGCGATGGCAAGAGGCAGGTGAAGCCGACCGCGAGCGCGCATACGATTCTTCCTCCAAGGAAACGGACGCCGCCATTCCTATCACAGCGGCCGATGAAGCACAGTGTTTGATGAAGTGAAATGTCGGTTTCTGCTAATGTCCGATGCGCACTGCCGTCCCGGGGAAGCGAGTGGGCTCGAATGAAGCGGAAGACGCAGAAGACATGGGCTCGGCTGGCGCTCGCGGGGTTCGCGCTCGCCGCCGTGCTGGTGCCGGCGGCGGCCTCCCCGGCGCGGGCGGCGGTGACCTGCCCGACGGTGGACTTGGCCGGGACCGTGTCTCCCGCACCGACGCCCGGCGTCGACTGGGACGGCTGCGACCTGGCAAGCGCGATCCTCACGGACGCTGACCTGGTCGGCGCCAACCTGGCGAACGCGACGCTGACCGGCGATCTTATGACGAGGGCGGATCTTGCCGACGCTGATCTAGCCGGGGCGAAGCTGTTCAACGCGTCCGGCAACCCCGACCTGGCGGGCACCGACCTGAACAGCGCCGTGCTGACCGACGCCCTGTTCAACGGGGCGAATCTCCGGGGCGCCGACCTCACGGACGTATCGGCGTTCGGAGTCCACCTGCTCGCCGCCGGCCTCACGGGCGCCACGCTCACCGGGGCCGACCTCACCGGCGGCGACCTGACCCAGGCGAACCTCACCGGCGCGACCGGCCTGGCGAGCGCGACCGTCACCGGCGTGACCTGGACCCACGCGATCTGCCCGGTCGGCGCGAGCGCCGACTACTACACAGGCGGCTGCACCGGGACGGTGAACGTGACCACGCCGGCCGCCACCCCGGTGGTGACCGCAGGGACGGCAGGCCATAACGGCTGGTACACCTCGAAGGTGACGGTCCAGTGGAACTGGATCGACGCCAACGCGCTGCCCACCGGAGCAGCCTGCCCGGCCAGTACGGTGTCCTCCGGCCAGGGCGCCGCGGTGCAGGTGACGGCGACCTGCACCGACGCGGCCGGGAACAAGAGCACGGCGCGGTTCGACCTGCCGATCGACCTGGCGCCGCCGACGCAGCAGGTCACCGGCGTCCGTGCGGGCGGCTTCTACCCCTACGACCGGTCGCCCCTGCCGACCTGCGCCGACACCGACGCGGTGTCCGGAGTCGCGACTTGGAGCATCGGGTCGCTGTACGCCTCGAACATCCCGGGGACGCAGACCGGCGACCTGGCGGGCGTCTACACGATGACATGCTCGGGAGCCACCGACAAGGCCGGCAACAAGGCGGGCACCGTGTCCGCGCACTGGACGGTGCAGTACATGTTCGGCGGCTTCACCGCGCCGAAGGTGGGCTCGACGCTGAGCCACACCGCGAAGACGATCACAGTGAAAACGTATCTGGCCAACGAGTACGGCACCGCGATACCCGCGGCCGAGCAGGCCGCCCGGGCGAAATATCACGAGATAAGGGCCACGTTGGCCGGGCCCGGCATCAAGGCGGTGACCGTCGCCTGCACCTGGAACACCACGGGCAGGTACCTCCAGTGCGCGATCGCCATCCCGCGCGGGGTCAAGACCGGCCGCACGCACCCGTACACGCTCACCGTGGCGGAGAACCTGGGCAGTGGCTGGCGCACCATCCCGGCCGACGCCGCGAGCGAGAACCCGGCCCCGATCTACTTCAAGTAAAACGCGGCTCAAAACCGGGGCGTTTCGTCTGCGCGGGGGACGCTGGCGAGCGTGTCAAGCGCGTCAAGCGCGGCGGCGAGCGCGGCCAGGTGGTCCGGGCTGAGCTGGGCGAGGATGACGGCGAGCCGGGCGGCCCTGGTATCCCGGCGGCGCGCGAGCGTCGCCCGGCCCTCGTCGGTAATGGTGACGAGGACGACCCGCCCGTCGTCCGGGTGGGACTCCCGGCGCACCAGCCCGGCATCCTGAAGCCTGGTGATCAGCTGGGTCATCGCCGGCTGGGTGACCCCCTCGCGGGCGGCGAGCGCGGTGAGCCGCTGCGGGCCGAACCGCTCGATTGCGGCCAGCGTCGCGGCGGCGGTCAGCGACAGCCCGTCCGGGGCGGTCAGCGACCGGTACAGCCCCATGATCCGCTCTAGGTCCACCGTGAGGGCGGCGGCGAGCTCATCAACCGTCACGGTCGCGGCGGCATCGCCCGAACTTTTCATAAGGTACTTATATCACTTTCTAATGGAATATGTGAAGCTTCGCAGTGATCGAGCCGATGCCCGGGCCGATCAGCCCCCAGTAGAATCTCCTTAGCAGAGGTAACGTTAAAACGCCGAAACAACCATGCGGGAACGGGGAGCAAGCGGTGACAGCCATCAAGGGAGACCCCGTGAGCGCCACCCCGGCAGCGGGCGCCGACGGCGGTTCCGCGCGTCGCGGCCCCGCCTCCACCGGGCGCCGGATGGCAGCGTCCCTCCGCTACCGGAATTACCGGCTGTTCTTCTTCGGCCAGCTGGTCTCGGTGATCGGCACCTGGATGCAGACGGTCGCCCAGTCGTTCCTCGTCCTCGACCTCACGCACAGCGGAACGCAGCTCGGCCTCACCACCGCCGCCCGGTTCCTGCCGATCCTGCTCTTCGGCCAGGCCGGCGGACTGTTCGCCGACCGCAGGAACAAGCGCCGGATCATGTTCGTCACCCAGACCTCGGCCGGCCTGCTCGCAGCCGTGTTCGCCGTGCTGACCGGCACCCACGAGATCCGGCTGTGGATCGTCTACCTGCTCGCGATCGCGCTCGGCTTCGTCAACGTCTTCGACAACCCGGCGCGGCAGGCGTTCATCTCCGAGATGGTCCCGCCGGGAGACCTGGCGAACGCGGTGACGCTCAACTCGGTCGCCATGAACATGGCCCGGGTCTTCGGCGCCGCGATCGGCGGCGTCCTCACCGCGATCGGCCTGGCCCTGTGCTTCGCGCTCAACGCCGTCTCCTTCCTCGCCGTCCTGCTGTCGCTCGCCCTGATGAGCACCGCCGCGCTGTACCCGGCCAGGCCGGTGAAAAAGCAGCCCGGCCAGATCCGGGCGGGCCTGCGCTACGTCCGGTCCACTCCCGCGCTGCTCGTCCCGCTGATAATGATCGCCGTCGTCGGCACGCTCGCCTGGGAGTTCCAGGTATCGCTGCCGTTGATGGCCACCCACGTCTTCGGCGGCGGCGCCGCCGCCTACGGGGTGATGGCCTCGGTGATGGGGGTGGGCGCGGTGGTCGGCGGCCTGGTCTCCGCGGCCAGGGCGCGGCCGAGCGGGCGCGCGCTCTGCCTGGCCGCGATCGGCTGGGGGATCGCCATCCTGGTGGCCGCGGTCGTGCCGTCGTTGCCGCTCGAGCTGGCGGCGCTGCTGTTCGTCGGGTACGGCTCGATCACGTTCAACTCGATGGCCAAGACGGTGCTGCAGCTTGCCGCCACGCCGGAGATGCGCGGCCGGGTCATGGCCCTGTGGGGTGTGGCCTGGCTCGGCTCGACCCCCATCGGCGGCCCGATCGTCGGCTGGGTCGGCCAAGAGGCGGGCGCCCGCTGGTCGCTCGTGGTCGGCGGCCTGCCCACCCTGGTCATCGGCCTGGTCGCGCTGCCGGTGCTGATCAAGATCGACCGCCGCCGCGGCATCCCGTCGCCGAAGCCCGCGGGCCTGCCGGGCTGGCTGCCCTCATTTCGCCGGAACGCACGCGTGGCTTCGCCTGATCAGCCCGTTTCCGACTGCCCGGTTGAGACCAGCGATGCGAATACCACCACCGAGCTAAGGTAATGCCCGGTGGCGAAGTCGAACGTTCCGCCGCAGGTGACAAGCCTCAGTGACGCGTAATTGGTCGGGCCGTAGATCATTTTCGTGGGGAATTCAGCCTTGGTGTATTCCCGCACGCCGGTGACACGGAAGACGGCCGTGATTCCGTCGGCGAGCCGCACGTTAATATGATCGCCCGGATGGAGCGCGCCGAGCCGGTAGAAGACGGCCGGCCCCAGGTCGCTGTCCACGTGACCTTCGATAACGGACGCCCCGAGCTGGCCCGGCGTCACCGAGTACTGGTACCAGGCCGCCTCGTCGGCGCTGGTGCTGAGGTCGGGCACCTGGATGGTGCCGTTCGGGTTGAGCCCGAGATGGAGCAGCGCCGATTGCACGCCGATGGCCGGGATGGCCACCGACACCGGGGGCGAACGCCGTAGCGACGGTCCCTTCCGCGCAGCCGGGCCGATCGTCCCCGCGGCCGCGGCGCCGGGGGATGGCGCGTGCTGCTGTGCGAGCACCGCGATCCCGATGGCTGCCGCCCCGAAGACGATCAGCGCCACGCCGGCCAGCCCGGCGAGCCTGATCCTGGCCCGCCCCCGCGGCGGCGGCGCGGGGGCGAACTGGCTGTCCGGCCACGACATGACAACCCGCAGTCCGCCGATGCGCGACGAGCCGGTTCGCGGGTCCCCGCTTCCACCCGGCCCCTGACTTGCCGGCAAGCGGGCGGAGCCGAACCTCCAAACGTCACAGATCACCCCACAATGATCCCATCGAGACCAGGCTTGCGCCACGGTTGGCCGTGGGCATCGAGTACGGCTAGCGCGCCGCCACCGGAAGAGCCACGAATAGAAAGCATGGTCCAAGCAAAGATCCCCGCCCGGAATTACGGCGGGGATCTTTGCTTGCGTGCTATGCGGCCTGTCGATCGATCCAGGCGTACACATCGCGTTCGCGCCATCGTAGGTGTTTTCCGATTCTGTAGGCCTGCAATCCCCATTCTCGCCACACGGTTGGTGTCTCCGGATGGGTACTTGATTGCGAAGCTGCGCACGCCGTCAATGAGTTGCCCGACACCCAGAGTCCGTGTAGTCGCCGTACTGCCTCTGTGCGGCTGAGTTGCTCGCTCGACTTGACGCTTAAGTGTCAGGATGGGATATCCATTTATTTCTTAGGACGTTTTGCGTACTGGCGGAGAATCGTGATACCGCCGACTCCACCGGTGAGTCCTAGTATTGGGCCAGGACTTGGAACCGTACGAAAGGTTGCTATTAGCAAGTAGCCTAGGGTTCCTAGGCAGCCGAATACCACGAAAGCAAGGAGTGTAAACTTGAATGTTGAACTCCATGATTGACCGGCCCGCATCAGGATTCGATCCGCCAAGTCAAGCAAGTTTCTGGGTGGCCGTTGATCGCGAGCGCCACAGTTAGGCGATATAGGATTCATCACGCTAATCATCCCTGTAATCGTAGAGGGCTTGGGCTCGGCTGGGATGGCGAAGTTTTTTAAGGACGTTTCTCTCGATTATGTCGAGGCGGTATCTGGTGATACTGTATTTTTGCATAATATCTTTTCGCTTTTCCCCTGAGGCGAGATCGTAAATGACTTCCGCCTCGCGTTGACTAAGCGTGTCGAGTACCGAATGCATTATGTCGGTAAAATTGGAATTTGTAACGAAATCCAGAGGGGAAGGCTCCTGTTCGTCTACAAGAACATCCGCCAGTGTCACCGAGAGACCACCATTGGTGGACTGAAACTCCTCTGAAAGAAGACCGACCGGAAGTCCGCCGAGTTGTGTCTCCCACACCGGCCGGTGCAGCCGGTGTTGATATTTCGAATCGATACGCAACGAAGTAACTGCATCCACCACAGCTGACAATTCACTGTCAGTAGTTGATGCCATCCACCCGTTCTCAAGCAGAGCTGCGCTAGCCCCGTCGGTTCGTGCTTCTGTTGCGCTAAGTCCAAGCCACTTTTCGACAAACCACTTCACCGTTGCGGTATCGCCGTCCAAGACGGCTCCGCGGGTCAACATCGCTGCTGCAAGTGTTAGGCGTGCTACTTCGCCCTGTTCGCTACTTGCGTGGCGCGCAAGCTCGCACCACCGCCTTAGCGTGCGCCGTAGTGCTGGAACGACGTCAGAATCCTGATTCCAAGAACCCAGCAGAACTGACGGAAGCGCCTGGCCGGACGGTTGGTGTAATGCTGGCAATTTGCCGTTCCGAGGTCTTGTCTTTTTCTGAAAGTCGCCCGCGGTTGTCTTGGACAGAGCACCACAGGGCTTCCGCCGGCCGCGCCAAAGCCTGCCATACGTCACGAGTAGTCGGGGCTACTAGGTTCAGCGATCCATAGACTCGCACCGCTCGCTCTGCCACCGCGTCGTTGATCGCGGCAGCCTCCTGATGCGGGTCTTGGCTGCCGTACCGACGAAGGTAGCCAACTCCGCTTGTGTTGGCAGCGGCAGAGGTGCTGACCAAACTCCAGACAGGTTCGAGCACCAGTGCCACCTGCGCTGTCAGCTGATGCGCCTGTGCCACTGCTGGCATATTGGCGATCTGGTCGAGTTGGCTGCGAAGCTTCAGCATCTCGGCCAAGAGCTCAGCAGAGTCACTGCCGTTCAGGTCCGACCCGCGCTGCTGATGGTTGGCGGTTTGCTCGCTCCCGCCTGTCGTCACCTTCTGCATGTGCTGCTCCTAGCTCGGTAGTACAGCCCTCTACTCTCTAGGGTGAAATTGAGTCTAAGTGCTGAAAATGTGATGCACATCACACTTAACACTCGTGTTGGCTTAGCTACTTCGACCTGAAAAAGTCGGAGGGCTGAGTTCGGGCGGCGATGAGGCGGTGTGCTCCTCGTCATTCGGGGCGGGGTCAGGCGGCTCGTGCGCTGATCTTGACCAGGTTGTGGGCGAATACCCCGTGTCCGCACCAGATCGCGGCCCCGTTCTTGCCGTCGAGGAGGGTGCGGTTCCAGCCGTAGCCGCGTTTGAGGTAGCTGATGCGGTCTGCGCATCCGGTTCGCCATTTGACCGGCCTGCGGAAGCCGCGGCTGTGCTCGATGGCCTTGCGGGCCGGCGAGGTTGGGGTCTGGCGGGGAATGCCCACGGTCCGGACGCCGAGTTCCCGCAGGTCGCGTTCGACGGCTGGCTGGCCGTAGCCGAGTCGGCGGTGACCGCGCTGGGGGCGCGGCCGGCGCGGGCGGGCGGCCCGCTTCACGGCGGGGACGAGCTGCGGGCCGGCGGGGGCGGCGCCGTATTCCACGGCGTGGTCCACGATGATGCCGTCGTCGTTGTCGGTGACCTGGGCCTTGTACCCGAACTCGACCGGGCGGTCGATGCGGCCCTTGCGGATCGGCCGGGCATCGGGGTCGTGCAGGCTGACCAGCCGGGTCGCGCTGTCCGGCATCGTCCCGGCCAGCCGGGACCGGGCCTGGGCGATGACCGTGGCGGTGCGCTCGATGATCACCGCCAGCTCATCCAGCGCCCGCCGCAGCCTGCCCCGCATACGCCCGGTCAGCGCCCGGAAGTGCCCGGCGGCCGTTGCGCAGCACCGCGGCGGCCTCCGCCGCGGCCTTCTCCGCGAGATCGGTGAGCTCCCCGGTCACCCGGCCTATGGCGAGCCCGGGCCCGGCGACCGTCGCGGTGATGACCATCGCTTCTTGCGGAACTGCAAAGCGGTGCCTTTCGTGGTGGTTACGGTTACGCGTGGTGCCTTGTCCGCGCCCGGCCGAGGGAGGCACCACCCGGACCTTTGCCGGGCGGGGCTGTTACTTCATCGTCTGGTTGACGGCGTACTCGGCCTGCGCCTGGGTGAACCCGCTGCCGGCGCTCGAAGTGAGCTGCTGGAGAAGGCTGGCCTGGCTGAACCCACCGAGCTGGAGGTAGCCCTTGGCGGCATCGACGGCCTGTGCGTCCCAGTCGGAGTGCAGGTAGTTGATGGCGTACTCGGCCTGCGCCTGGGTGAACCCGCTGCCGGCGCTCGAAGTGAGCTGGCTCAGCAGTCCCTGCTCGCTGAACCCCTGCCCCACGCCGAGGTAGCCCTTGGCGGCATCAACAGCCTGCTGGTCCCAGTTCGGGTGCTGGTAGTTGATGGCGAACTCGGCGTCCGACTTCGAGAAACCGTTCCCGGCGCTCGAAGTGAGCTGGCTCAGCAGTCCCTGCTCGCTGAACCCCTGCCCTTCGCTGAGGTAGCCCTCGGCGGCATCAACAGCCTGCTGCTGCGCGGTCGTCGTCGACGGACCAGCCGGGGCGCTAGACGCGGGCGTCGCCGGGGCCGACATCGTGCCCGTGGGGACCGCTGTCGATGTGCTGACGGGGATGGACGAGCTGGCCGATGCCGACGCTGCCGGGGTATTCGAGCTGCTGTGCGATCCGACAGCCCCGATGATGCCGAAGATGACGGCCAGGCCGATGAGGACCAGGCAGCCGATGCCCTTCTTGTTGCTCTTCAAGGTGATGCCCTCCAAAGTTGGTTATTGACGAATATGTGGCGTCTGAGAGAGATGTCGTGAAGTGTGACGTGTGACGCCTGCTGTTCCGGCTCGGCAGAGGGGAAGCTGCCGAGCCGGGGAGTCTGGTTACGAGTTACGGCTAGGCCGCGACGAGCCGGGCCTGCACCTGCGCCCTGTAGGTGCAGACGCGCCGGGCGTGCGGGCGGGACGCGAAGAATCAGAGGCTAGGGCGCGGGCGAGAATTCCAGGAACGTGCACCCCGCGTCCTCGGAGTTGCCGGTCGGATCGATCACGGTCGCCGGGTACACGCCGCCGAGCATGCCCTGGCGGACGGCATTGCCCGGCCCCTTCGACGTGACCGGGGTGACCGTGTACCCGGGGAACTGGTCGCCCAGGAACTGGACCACGGAGGCGCAATCCGAGGTGCTCAGAGCGGCGACCGTGACAGAGCTGTCGTTGTCTGCCGGGGTCACCGTGGCGTAGCGGCTTGGCGCGGTCGTCCCGCTGTCGCTCGCGACGTTGCCCGACGTCCCGCCGCTCGAAGAGCACGCGCCGGCCGCCGCCACCAGGACGGCCGCAAGCGCTGCTGCGCCCACTTTGATCTTCATAATTCCAATCATTTCCAATAAGCACCCGTTAATGCCGTTGGCAGCCTAGCAAGATCGAGCCCGGCTGACTACCGCCCGGACGGGAACTTCCGTCTGATCCGGTCCACCCCGACCGGCCTTGGCGAGAACCAGCCCGGCGTGGCGACGCGGCGGTACGTTTTCGCCTGCATCGACGCCGACCACGACACCCAGGTCGACACCGTGGTCGTCGATGTCGTCGTCGGGCCGCCGCCCATAGGGCGCCCCGAAGTGGTCGAGCCAGCGAACCGGCTGCCTGAATCATTGCTCCGGGTTCGCTGAGCGTTCCCCGGAAGCCTCGGCGCGCTGACCAAACTCCCTACCTTTCGCCAGCGACGGCGCAGGGCCGTACCGCACAATCGGCATGGCTTCGTCGTGAAGTCGGCGGAAAGGAATACATGAGCTCGGTGGCGGATCAGGCAGTAACGGCGAGGCAGCCGGTCCTGGCCGCTGAACGGCTGGACCGGCTGCCCGCGTCCCGCTGGCTGACCGGGGTCATGGCGGTTCTGTTTCTGGGCTGGCTCGTCGAGTCCTACGATGTCGGGCTCACCGGGAGCGTGCTTCCGTCCCTGACGGCGGTGTATCACCTGAGCACCGGGCTGAAGACCGTGGTGTCCGTCTCGTCGGCGGCGGGCGTCGTGCTCGGCATCGTGCCCGGCGGGTGGCTGGCCGACCGGCTGGGCCGCAAGCCGGTCATGATCGGCGGGACGCTCGCCTACTCCGTCTTGACGTTCGCGACGGGGTTCGCGCCCGGCATCACCCTGGTGATCGCCCTGCGGGTGCTGGCTGGCGTCGCGATGGGCGCTGTCTTCCCGCTCCCGTACGCCTACGGGGCGGAACTGTGCCCGCCGGCCGTGCGCGGCCGGTTCACCGCCATCGCCGATACCTTCCTGTCCGCCGGGTACTTCCTGTCCCCGCTGCTGGCGCTGCTGCTCATTCCTTCGGTGACGGACGACACGGGCTGGCGGGTGATGTTCTTCCTTGGCGGGATACCGGTAGTTTTCGCCTTCCTGGTCTGGAAGTACGTGCCGGAATCACCCCGCTGGTCCGAGGCGAGGGGCCGCTTCGCCGATGCCGAGCGGGTACTTCGCGAGATTGAGGCCCGCGTGACGGCCGAGCTCGGCAGGCCGCTTCCCGCGCCTGCCCGTCCCGCCGCGGAGGCGCGTGCGGAGACCGCGTCCGCGCGGGACCTTTTCAGCCGGCGGTTCCTTCCCCGCTCGGTCATGCTGTGGACCACGTTCGGCGGGCTCTTCTTCGTGTTCTACTCGATCCAGACTTTCATGCCGACGGTCATCGCCTCGATGGGGTTCACCCTGGCGTCGGCATTCGCTTTCACCGCGGTCATCGTGCTGGTGTCCATCCCGGGAAAGCTCGCCGCAGCGTGGCTGGTCGAGCGCTGGGGGCGGCGGCCCCTCATCATCGCGTTCGGGTCGCTGTCGGCGGCCGCCGCGCTCATGTTCGGTTTCACCAGGGGAACGGTCATGGTCCTGGTCGCGGGCTGCGTGATGTCCTTCTTCGGCATCGGCGTGGACCCGGCCGTCAAGGTATACACAGCCGAGAGCTACCCGACTTCGATCAGGGCGACCGGCACGTCGGTCACCGAGGGGGGCGGCCGGCTATTCTCCGGCGTGCTCGGCCCGGCCCTGATTCCGCTGCTTCTCGAAGTGAGCGGTGTCGCCGCCGTCTACGTCCTCGTCGGCGTGGTGGCACTGGCCGCGGTCGTCACCGTGGCGATCTTCGGGGAAGAGACGAAGGGCCGGCCCCTGGAAACGATCACGCCTCCGCGTGCCGGGCCTGCGCCGCAACGCGGGCGTCGTGCATTCTCTGCCCGACGCCAGGGGAGTGCGAGAGGAAGACCCCATCCCGCTTAGCGCCGGACACACGGCGAGGGTCCAGCCTTCGCCCGCGAGGCTCGCGGTGAAGGGCCTGGCTGGCCGTGGTCAGGGCTCTTGCTCCACTCGGCAAACTCTGTATCGAGCGCTGTGCGGGCGACTGCGGCAGCCGAGGGGAGAAGGTGACCGTAGATCCGGTGCGTGACCTCAATGGAGCGGTGCCCTAGGTAGTGGGCAAGTTCGGTGATGGGCACGCCGTTGCGCAGCATGGTGGAGGCGTAAGCGTGGCGCAGCGAGTGCGGCGTGAAATCGCCAGAGATGCCAGCTGCCTCAGCGGCGCGCATGAAGCGCCGTAGAACGGTCTGGTAGAGCTGACAGGGCTTGCCGTTGGTTCCTGGCATCAGGGGTCCATCTGGAGCGTCCTTGACCATATTCCACAGCCACGACGGCACGGGTACGTCGCGGTACTCGCCTGGCTTGCGGTGCTTAAGCGGAGCTTTGGAGCGTCCGTCGCGGGATGCCTGCCACATCACCCGCATGACCGTGCCGTCTTCGATGAAGGTGGATTTCTCGACCGCTAGCGCCTCTTCGATGCGCAGGCCGCACCCGCGCATGAACCAAACGCAAATGCCCGCACCATCGAGCGACAGGCGCTCGTCGGTGTTAACGGTGCCATCGGCAACCATCTTGACCTGCTCATATGACGGGAAAACGAAACCGGCGCGATGTTTCTTGGTGCCGGTGGTGGCTATCTCGATGTCAGCTAGCCGGTGCGCGCTCAACTTGCCCGACCTCACGGCGTAGTCACACGTGCCCACGATGATCATGCGCGCCTGCTGCCGTACCGTGTCGCTGAGAGACTTCATCTTCACCGTTAGAAGGTCCGTTACGCCGTCAAGATCGTTGGCGACCTGGGTAAGCGTCCGTTCTCCGAACGCGGATTTGACATGCCGCCGGTAAGTGCTGGAGTAAGTCTCCTTGCTGTGATCTCCGACCGTCATGCGCGCGATATACGCTTCCGCGGCCTCGCCAAAACTTTGCTTTCCGGCTTTGCCGGGGTCAGCGAACACGACGTCACCGGACCGTTTGTCGACGGTCGTCTTTACCTGCCAGTCCTGCGCGAGCTTCCTCCCGCTGCCGTAGTTGACGCGCCCGGTGCTCTCGTTCACCTGGTCCTTGAACGACTTCTCAAGCTGCTTGCCGTTCAGCGTGTAACGCAGCGTCCATGCGTGCGGGCACTTCTCGGGCTGGTCGCATGTGTGCTGGCATGTACCGGCGACGCAAGCTTTGTTAGTGTCAGACTTGTGGCTACTGAGATCGCACTTCTTGAAGATGGTCCCGGTACGGCTGAGAACGGTAGCCATGGCGTGCGGTTTCCTGACTTTCTCATGACTGGGGGAGTGTCATCAGGGTGCCTACCTGCGACAACTGCCACAGTGTAACAAACGTCCCAATGGAAAACACGCCATTGTCCGCCCGCTGGTCCCTCTGCGGGCGCGGCTATATATGGTCGTCTATGCGAACGTCTCGTCTGCCGGCGTATGGAATTTTGTCAGCCGGCCGGAACGGTGGCTGGCTGTTTGCCCGTTCGCTCTTTCCCTGGCGGTCCGGATGGCAGATGCTCAGATGGGTAGAGCGATGCCATTGTCCGCCGGATATTCGAGGAGGCTTCATGAAGGTGCGACCTGCTCTGATCCGCCCGGAGTGGATCCGGGTATGGCGCCGTGCAGTCCTCGGCGCCGCGGGGGCCAGCCTCGCGGCGGTCACCGTGGCCGGCTGCACGGGCGGCGGCCCGTCGTCGGTCTTCACGCCGACCCCGCAGATCTCGACCAGCTCCCACTCGGGCGCCGGGTCAAGGACCCCCTCGCCCTCGGGGGCGGCCACCTCGACCGTCAAGGCCTCGGCGTCGGTAACCGCGTCCGCGACCGGCAAGGCCACAGCGACCGCCAGTGCGACCCGGACCGCTAGGCCGACAGCCTCCGACAAACCGACGGCGACGCCCGCCGCCACCCACCGGCCGACCGCGACCCCGGCCGCGACGCACCGGGCGACGCATGCCGCGACGTCCCCGGCCACCCGGTACCCGGTCGGGGCGCCGCAGACAGGCGGCGGCGGCACAGCCGGCCTGCAGGACGTCACGCTCTTCGGCATCGGCGGCGCGGCAATCCTCTCCGGCATCGCCAGCCTCGCCTACCGCAGACGCCTGACCCGCAAGCGCCGCACCAACGACGACACCACCCCCAGCACCCCCACCCACGCCACCACCCGCTAGCCCTTCCAACACTCTCACCCAGTCGGCACCCACCAGCCGACTCAGCACCCCACCTCGGCCGCCTTCCTATCGGTTCTGACCACTCTGCAGCGCCTTCCTATCAGTTCTGACCATTTCCGTGACCGTTTTGTCATATTTTGGGCGACAGAAACTGATAGGAAGCTGTCGTTGGGCCGTGGCCAGGCCGGGAACCGAGCCCTCGGGCTGGGTCGCGACCGCCCGTTTTGTCCGTCTATGGGGTTGGTGTGCTGATTGCCCATGCCGCCAAGAAGCGACAACCGCCCGTGTGATACCCAGGCGGGGTATAGTATGGGGACGGACCTGAGCGGGAAGAGGGTGGGTTATGCACGGGTACGCCCCCAACAAGGACAGGTACCTCACGCGGCTGCGCCGGATTGAGGGACAGGTTCGCGGCCTGCAGAAGATGGTCGATGAAGACAAGTACTGCATCGACATCCTGACCCAGGTGTCGGCGGTGACGAGCGCGCTGCAGTCGGTGGCGCTCGGCCTGCTTGAAGACCATCTCGGCCACTGCGTGGCCGAGGCGACCGCGGAGGGCGGCGACGTCGCGGCCGAGAAGGTCCGCGAGGCGTCCGAGGCGATCGCCCGCCTGGTTAAGTCCTAGGAGTGACGACGACCAGCACCACTGATCTCGTCATCGGCGGGATGACCTGCGCGTCCTGCGCGAGCCGGGTTGAGAAGAAGCTGAACAAGCTGGACGGCGTCAGCGCGACCGTCAACTTCGCGACCGAGGCTGCGCGGGTCTCCTTCCCCGAGACGCTCACCGTCGCTGAGCTCATCGCGGTGGTGGAGCGGACCGGCTACACCGCGGTGCTGCCCGCGCGGAGCCGCGCGGAGCAGGACCAGGAGGACGCCGCGGCGGCCGAGGCGGGGCCGTTGGGCCGGGAGCTGCGCCGGCGGTTGATCGTGTCGGCGGCGCTCGCCGTTCCCGTGGCGGTGCTGGCCATGGTTCCCGCCCTGCAGTTCCCCGGCTGGCAGTGGGTGTCGCTGGCGGCGGCGACGCCGGTCGCGACCTGGGGCGCGTGGCCGTTCCACCGGGCCGCGGCGGTCAGCGCGCGGCACGCCGCGGCGACCATGGACACCCTGGTCTCCATCGGCGTGACGGCCGCCTACCTGTGGTCGCTGTACGCGCTGATCTCCGCCGTCGCGGGCGCCGGGGCGCACGCCACCTATCTTGAGGTCGCCTCCGGCGTCACCACCCTGATCCTGCTCGGCCGCTACCTGGAATCGCGGGCGAAGCGGACCGCGGGCGGGGCGCTGCGCGCGCTGCTCGACCTGGGCGCGAAGCAGGCGACGGTGCTCCGCGACGGGCGGGAGATCAGCCTTCCCGCCGACCGGCTCGGTGTCGGCGACGAGTTCGTGGTCCGGCCGGGGGAGAAGATCGCCGCCGATGGCATCGTCATCGCCGGCCGCTCCGCGCTTGACACGTCGATGCTGACCGGCGAGCCGGTGCCCGCCGAGGTCGGCCAGGGCGACGCGGTGGCCGGCGGCTGCGTGAACGTCGGCGGCCGTCTGGTGGTCCGCGCCACCCGGGTCGGGGCGGACACCCAGCTGGCCCAGCTCGCCCGGCTCGTCACCCAGGCGCAGGCGGGCAAGGCGCCCGTGCAGCGCCTGGCGGACCGCGTCAGCGCGGTCTTTGTCCCGGCCGTGCTCCTGCTCGCCGCCGCGACGCTGGCCGGCTGGCTCGCCTCGGGAGCGTCGCCGTCGCGGGCGTTCGCCGCCGCCGTCGCGGTGCTGATCATCGCCTGCCCGTGCGCGATGGGCCTGGCCACGCCGACCGCGATCCTGGTCGGCACGGGTCGCGGCGCGCAGCTCGGCATCCTGATCAAGGGCCCAGAGATCCTGGAGAACACCCGCCGGGTGGACACCGTGGTGCTCGACAAGACCGGCACCCTCACGGCCGGCCGGATGACGCTGACCGACGTGCTCGCCGCCCCCGGTGTACTGGAGACGGACCTGCTCCGCCTGGCCGCCGCCGTGGAGTCCGCTTCCGAGCACCCGATCGCCGCCGCGATCACGGCCGGCGCCCTGACTCGCCTCGCGGCCAGCGCCAGCCCGATCACCCACATAACGGGCATTTCCGACGCCGCCCAAGGGGGCGCCCATCATTGGGTGTCCTTTCCGGCGGATATCGCCGCTAACTACCCCCGATCCTTGAGTGGCGCTGCCCCGTCGTCGGCCAACGCAGCTCTCCCGCTCTCTCGCCCGCCCGACATATACGATATTTCCGACTTCGCGGCCTACCCCGGCCACGGCGTCTCCGCCGTCACGGAAGGCCGCGCCGTCCTGGCCGGCAACCGCGCCTGGCTAACCGGCGACTGGTCGCTGACCATCCCCCAGGGCCTGGCCGAGCGGGCGGACCAGGCGGAGCAGGCGGGCCGGACCGTCACCTTCGTCGCCTGGGACGGGCGGGTTGGCGGCCTGCTTACCGTGGCCGACACGATCAAGCCCACCGCCAAGGCGGCGGTAACCCGGCTGCGTGACCTCGGCCTGCACCCGGTGCTGCTGACCGGCGACAACGAGCGCGCCGCCCGCGCGGTGGCCGACCAGGTAGGCATCGACGACGTCATCGCCGGTGTGGACCCGGCCGGCAAGCTGGCCGCCATCAAGCGCCTCCAGGCCGAGCGCCGCACCGTAGCGATGGTCGGCGACGGAGTGAACGACGCCGCCGCGCTCGCCCAGGCCGACCTGGGCCTGGCGATGGGCACCGGCACCGACGCGGCGATCGAGGCGGCCGACCTGACCCTGGTCGGCGGCGACCCGCGCGCGGTCGCCGACGCGATAACCCTGTCGAGGAAGACCCTCGCGACCATCAAGGGGAACCTCGGCTGGGCGTTCGGCTACAACGCGGCGGCCATCCCGCTCGCCGCGTCCGGCCTGCTCAACCCCGTGATCGCGGCCGCCGCGATGGCGTTCAGCTCGGTGTTCGTGGTCACCAACAGCCTCCGCCTGCGCCGCTTCAATTCACAATCAGGCTTATTCGGACGAACGGGCAGCTTCCGCCAGCACCCAGCCCCTGAAGTGCGGGGGAGCCCGAGACTGTCCACAATGGAGACGTTCCTTTTCCTGGCAAGCGTGTAATCGTAGAAGACGAACGCAGATCAGGAGGAACGTCAATGAAGACAAAGGCCGCGGTCGTCTACGAACCTGGCAAGCCGATCGAGATCGAGGAACTGGACCTCGACGGCCCTCGCGACGGCGAGGTGCTGATCCGCTACACCTACGCCGGGCTGTGCCACTCGGACGTGCACGTACAGCACGGTGACCTGGAGGCACGGCTGCCGATGGTGCTCGGGCACGAGGGCGCGGGGATCGTCGAGGAGGTCGGGCCCGGGGTGACCCGGGTGGCCCCCGGCGACCACGTGGTGTGCTCGTTCATCCCCAACTGCGGCACCTGCCGCTACTGCGCGACGGGACGCCAGTCCATCTGCGACATGGGCGCCACCATCTTGGAGGGTTACCTTCCCGGCGAGCACTTCCCGTTCAGCGGCCCGCGCGGCCAGTACGGCGCGATGTGCATACTCGGGACCTTCAGCCAGTACGGCGTCATCCACCAGAACTCGGCCGTCAAGGTCGACGACGACCTGCCGCTGGACAAGGCGGTGCTCGTGGGCTGCGGCGTCCCGACCGGCTTCGGCTCCGCCGTGAACACAGCGAAGGTCCGGCCCGGCGACACGGTGGCCGTCTACGGCGTCGGCGGCATCGGCATCAACGCGGTGCAGGGCGCGCGGTACGCCGGTGCGAAGTACGTGGTCGCGATCGACCCGCTCGAGAACAAGCGCGCGAAGGCCCTGGAGCTGGGCGCGACGCACGCGTTCGCGACCGCGGCGGAGGCGCAGGACGTGATCACCTCACTGACCCGTGGCCAGGGCGCGGACTCCGCGATCATCACCGTGGGCCTGGTCGACGCCGAGGTCGTCGCCGCTGGGTTCACCGCGATCGGCAAGGGCGGCATCGTCGTGGTCACGGGCCTGAACAAGCTCATGGCGCCGAGCATCCAGCTGCCGGGCACGATCCTCACCCTGTTCCGCAAGAGCGTGGTGGGCAGCCTGTTCGGCGACTGCAACCCGACCACCGACATCCCGAGGATCCTCGGCCTGTACCAGTCGGGTGACATCAAGCTCGACGAGCTCATCACCAGGACGTACACCCTCGATGAGGTCAACGAGGGCTACGACGACCTGCTCAACGGCAAGAACGTGCGCGGCATCATCGTCCACGAGCACTAACGGCGCCGCTCGTCTCGGACGAAACGAAGTTCAAAATCAGTTCATATGGAACGGACCGTGGTTCTCACGCCCCCCGATACAGTCACCTGGCCGCGTTGGTCACGTGACTTGGGGCGCGCGGCCCGTCCACAGCGATGGCGTGCGCGCCGTCTAGCAGCTCCTTGTCTTGGTGGCGAAGCCCATGTAGGAGATGGCTGTGCTCTTTACCTGTCCCACGTCAAGTCGCCGGCTGAGCTCGCCGTAGGTGATTCGCCCCAGCCGGGCGCTGGCGAGGCTGCGGAGCACGGCGAGGGGCGTCGCGCGCGCGCCGAGGCCGGTCGTCTCGCCGGGGGCCAGCCCGTGGCGTTCCAGGATGGCGGCCAGCTCGGCGGGCGTGATGAACATGTCCCAGTCGTGGAACGCCACGTCGGTGAGCCGGGTCAGCGGCCACTGCTGCATGGCCTTGATCGCGAGCAGCTTGCTGGTGCGGGTGCGGTTGACGGTGTCGAACAGGTACAGGCCGCCGGGCTCGAGCACCCGGGCCGTCTCGCTGATCACGCGGTCCACGTCAGCTACGTGCTCGAGCACGTCACAGCAGCAGGCCACGTCGAAGGCGGCGTCCGGCGCCGGCAGCTCCTCGCCGGCTCCGACCCGGTAGTCGATGCGCAGGCCCCGCCCGGCCGCGTGGGAACGCGCCGCGCCGACCGACGCCGGCGACGGGTCAACCCCGGTCACCCGGCAGCCCAGGGCCGCGAACTCCTCGGCGAGGAACCCGCCGCCGCAGCCGATGTCCAGCACCCGCAGCCCGGCAACCCCGGCGCCGAGCTGCCGGTCGAGCACAGCGCGGAAATAGGCGAACCGGCCCGGCGTGACGCTGCCGTGCAGGACGTTAAGCAGGCTCGTCTCATCCCACCACGACCCGCCCAGCCGCTCGTACACGTCATTGTCAACGGACCGCTCCATAACACGAAGCGTAAGCTCGAGGACCACGTCTGAACCGGCCTGGACCAGGTCCACCAGGCGCGCGCGGAGCACGCGTTCGATCTCTCGGCGTACATTTTCTGGCAGCGGCATCGCGGTGATGCCGCGCGACCAGGCCTCCTGGTCAAAGGACAGGCGGGTCATTCCGTGCCGCTCGTACTGCCGCGCTACCGTGGACTTTCCTGACCCGGCTGGACCGCACATAAAGACGACGCGTCCCACAAGAGCCACTGTAGGCGCGCCAACCAGCCACTCTCAGCCTGCGGCACGCCGAGAACCCTGTTCTGCACGCCGTCTCAGATCATGCCGCACCCGCAGCGATCCGGCGCATAATCACTAGCCGGCAGTTGACCGGATTGCGCGCGCGGGGCGCTTCGGCTTACGCTCGCATCGTGAGTAGCAGCCTGGCGAGGGCCACCTTCATCCGGATGCAGGACGGCTCTGCCGAGGAGTACGCCCTCATCCACGCGCGCGAGGCAGCGTACAACCGCACCTTGCACCTGCGGGTGCTGGACGCGGTGCGGGCGCTGGGAGCCGCGGAGCCGGACCCGGGGTACGCGGTCAGCCGGCTCGCCCATAGCCTGCAGTCCGCGACCCGGGCGGAGCGGGACGGCCGGCCCGTCGACTACGTGGTGGCCGCGCTGATCCACGACATCGGTGACGGACTGGCCCCGTACTCTCACGGCAGCTACGCCGCGGCGGTGCTGCGCCCGTTCGTCTCCGAAGAGCTGTGCTGGGTCGTCTCCCATCACCCGGTGTTCCAGATGCACTACTACGGCGCCCAGACCGGGGACGACGCCAACGCCAGGGATGCATACCGGGGGCACCCGTGGTTCGACGCCACGGTCGAGTTCTGCGAGCGCTATGACGAGAACTGCTTCGACCCCGGCTACGACTGGCTGCCCCTGGAGCACTTCGCCCCGGCGGTCGAGGAAGTCTTCTCCCGGGAGCCTGCCTTCCGCTAGTCCGGCGCGGCGCAGCCTATGAGGTGCAACGCCTGATCGCGGCCAGCCAGGCCTGGACCTGCGTCGTGCCGTCCATCGGGTTGATCTGGAAGGTGTCGGCGGTAATCGACTCGACGGCCCACCCGTCGCTGAACGCCGCGCGCAACTCGTCCGCGCGGACGCGGCGCGGGCCCCAGGTCCCTGGCTGCTGATCGCTGAAGCACATGAGGTAGCAAGCGCCGGCTGGTCTCAGCACAGCCGCGAGGCTGGCGACGTAACGGGCCCGGTCGTCGTCGTCGAATACGTGGAACACCCCGCTGTCGATCACAGTGTCGACAGTGAGGCTGAGGCGGCCGAGGTCAAGTGCGTCTGCGACTTCGAACCGCGCGGTCAGCCCGCGCCCGGACGCCTTCGCGCGCGCCCGCGCGATCGCGGTCGGCGCAACGTCGATGCCGGTGACAGCGGCGCCACGACTGGCTGCGAGCAGCGCGTTCTCGCCGGTGCCGCAGCCAGCATCGAGGAGGCGCCCGGTCAGGCGGCCCTCGTCAGCGAGCCGGACGAAAGTCGGCTGCGGCCTGCCGATGTCCCACGGGGCCGGCGTGTCGGCCGTGTAGCTGGCATCCCACTGTGGGTGCGCTTGCTCCGTCATGAGTCAGTGCCTCTCGGTCAAGCAGTGACCAGGCCGGCGAGGTGGGCCAGCGAGTTCCGCAGGTGATCAGGAGGGAACGGGGGGAATCCGATGTGCTGGCGGAGGAAGCCGGGGACCGCCGACCAATCGTAGGACAGGGTGACCCTGGTCCCGGACGGCCCGGCCGGAGCCAGGTCGTAGCGCCAGATCCAGCCGCCGAACCGCAGGCTGCCATCGTCGGCGTTCTGACCCGGCTCCCAGGAGATGGCGCGCGGCGGGTCGAATACCTGCACCCGGTTGGCCATCTGGTAGTTCCCGTCCGGGTGGTTGGCGTTGTACATGGCCATCCGGAACACCTGCCCCGCCGCGGTCAGCGGCTGGCTGTCGACAGGCTCGCGGACCCAGCCGGTGCCGTCGATCGCGACGTGCTTGATCGGGTCGGTAAGGACCGCGAAGATGGCGTTCGCCGGGGCGTCAATGATCGTGGTGGCGCTGACGGTTTCATCGGCCATGTGGTCGCCTCCTGATGAGCAGAGCCAGGTATTAGGTCTGACGCCCGCCGGGGCTGGAACTCATCGCTGAACTCGCCTTGGCGCGCCCCTGGCCAACGATAACCAGCAGGACCAGGGACCACCATCTCCCTGACGCAGCACCGTTAAGGGCAAGCCACGAACAGCACCCCGCCCTTCCGGCAGCGACAGTTGACGAAATCCCGGGCCGCGGGCGGCCAGAACGAGCTTCTCGAATCGGCCTATACGGCAGCCCCGGCTAACCTCACCCTCACTTGAGGAACCGGAACTGGTGCTCGCCGTCCACGGTGATCACGTGGCCGAAGGGGAAGTGGGCGGCGCCGATCACGTCGGGGCTGCCCGCGGTGGCCTTGACCAGCTCGGCGCGGACTCGTTTCGCCGCGATGTTGTCCACGTCCATCACGGCTTCCCATCCGGGGTCGGTCACCTCGGCCGGCGTGTGCAGCACGTCCCCGATCAGCAGGAGGCGCTCGCTGCCGCTCGACACCACGTAGATCGTCGACCCGGGCGTGTGGCCGGGGACGGGGCGCGCGTCGAGACCGGGCAGCAGTGTCGTCTCCGCGTCGAAGGTCTCCAGCCGTTCGGTGAGCGGGGAAAGCTGCCGTACATCCTCGGGGTCGGCGTCGGGTCCTTCCACGAAGTGGGCCCAGTCCGCCCGGTGCACGCGGTACGTGGCGTTGCCGAAGACGATCTCGCCCCTGGCGGTCGCCCAGCCGAAGTGATCCCAGTGCAGGTGCGTGAAGACCACGTCGGTGACCTCGGCGGGCGCGACGCCCAGCCCGCGCAGGCTGTCAAGGAACTGGCCGCCGTGCCACTGCTCGTCCTCGTACTCGCCGAGCCCGGCGTCGATCAGCACCACCCGGTCGCCGGCCCGGAGCAGGTAGCCGCCGCAGATCAGCCGTATGTTCCCCGCGTCGTCCACATAGCGCCCGCACTTGTCCCATGCGTCCGGCTTGCCGGGGACGTGGAGGATATCCCGGGCGACCTGGTCGCCGTACCCGTCATACACCGGGTCGACGGTCAACGGGCCGACTTTCATGCCACCTCCGTGCGGTCTGCCGGATACCGCTGGAAACCTTAAGCCCTGCTACCCGGTCACTGCCAACGGATTTTCGCGGCGCGGGCTGGGAACAGCTCAGTGCCATGGCCTGGCCGCCCGCTGCGCCCAGTAGGCGTCGGGGGCTTCGGCGAGGCTGAGCGCCGGAAGCTGGCCGACGGTGAGCGCAATCAGGTTCTCATCCAGTTGCGCGCGGGTGACGGCGCCGGACAGCACGATCGCTGCCCACGGCTGGGCCAGCGCGGCGGCCAGCGCGATCGCGTCTTCGGTGACACCGCGCTCTGCCGCCAGCGCGGTCAACGGCGCCGGCGGCCCGCCCGCCGCAGTCAGCCGGCCGTTGGCGACCGCCTCCTTGACCAGTACCGCCCACCCGGCGGCGGCGGCTTCGGCCGCGGCGTGGCCCGCGGATGGCTCGAGGAGGTTCCATGTCACCTCCACCGACGTGAACAGCTGCTGCCCGTCAACGGTCACAGGCAGCGCCCGGCGGATCGTTTCCGCCTGATGCGGCCCGCTCGCGCTCAGCCCGATGATCACGCCCTCGGCGCGCAGCCGGGACAGCGCGGCCAGCAGCGGAGCGTCGGCGAGCAATCCGGAATCAAGGGTCAGCGAATGCACCTGATACAGGGTGAGCCGGTCACCGAGCAGGGCCCGGCTCTGCGCCAGCTGGGTCGTGAACATGGCCAGCGAATGCTCCTTGACCTCCTGCGCAGGAGCGTCGAGCCGCCAGCCACCGGTATACCGGTACCCCCACTTCGAGCCGACGATCACGTCCGGATGGCCGCGCTCGGCCAGCCAGCCGGCCAGGAACTCCTCCGCCAGGCCGTAGGAACGGGCCGCGTCCACGTACCTGACCCCGGCCGCGTAGGCAGCGTCCAGCATCGAGAAGGCCCGGGTCCGCAGGCCGGCCACGCTGCGGTCGGGCAGGTCCTCCTCGCGCCCGCTGGTGATGTACGCCGGCCGGCCCAAAGCGGCCAGCCCCAGCCCGACCCGGGAGACGGAGGGTCCCCCGGCCCCGAGCGCCGCCATGGGCATGCGAATCCGGCTCCCGTAGTCGCTGACCATAGCCACTACCGTACCGTCGGCGGGCTCCGGGTCGCGACTCTGCGTTACGGTTTGGACACGAATCGGTGACAACTACTTGCCGACTGCCCGATCGATGCCTTGAATAAGGGTTCATAGTCAGGTTGTCCTGCCTAGTGAACCTGGGACTTGTGTAATGAAGCACAGTTCAGTTCTTGAGGCCCGCGACTCAGTTCTTGAGGTCCGCGACGTGAGTGTGCGCTTCGGCGGCCTAACGGCGCTCAGCGCCGTATCGCTTGCGGTTGCGCCCCGCCAGGTTTTGGGCGTCATCGGACCGAACGGGGCAGGCAAGACGACGCTGCTGAACGTCTTGTGCGGCTTCATCCGCCCCGATGCGGGCCAGGTACTCATCGACGGCCGTCACTACCGAGACCTGCGCCCGCACCGGCTGGCTGGGCTTGGCATCGCCAGGACACTGCAGGGGGTGGGCCTGTTCGGTCGACTGTCCGCCATCGAGAACGTCATGATCGGCGCGAACTGCCGGGCCACGGCCGGATTCTGGTCGGCGCTGCTAGGGCTGCCCCGCTCCGGCCGTGACGAGCGCAGGCTGCGGGAGGAGGCACGCCAGGCACTTGACCGGGTCGGGGCGGCCGAGGTAGCAGACGCCCGGCCTGGCGAGCTGCCCTATGGCATGCGGAAGAGGGTCGCGCTGGCGCGGGCGCTCGCGGCCGAGCCGAAGGTACTGCTGCTCGATGAGCCCGCCAGCGGTCTGGCCGATGACGAGCTCGCTGAGCTGGGCGTGCTCATTCGCGAACTCGCCGCAGAGACGTCCCTCGTCATCGTGGAGCACCACATGGACCTGATGATGTCCGTCTGTGACTCGCTCGTGGTCCTGGACTTCGGGAAGGTGATCTCCCGCGGGTCTCCGCAGGAGATACAGGCCGATCCGGCGGTGACGGCCGCATACCTCGGTGCGAGTGGATCAGAGGGTGAGTAGCCCAACAGGGGCCCGGGGGACCCAAGGCGCTCAAGGGGCCCAGCC
>CAVZUX010000021.1:0-48286 GCA_963778435.1 uncultured Actinomycetota bacterium | reverse complement strand
TTGACGTTGCGCACCGAGTCGAGTTCGGGATCGAACGTGGCGAGCACCGGGTCCCGCCTCAGTCGTGCTTCGTCGATCCTGGTCACGTTGCACTCATCGAACAGGAAGGCGGGGCGGAGAACGGCCGGCGCTGACCAGCCGCTCGGCGGTCTCCGCGAGCGATACCCGGTAGCCGGCCGCCAGCGGCTGCCGGTAGCCCCGCGCGACCGGCAGCGCGACGTCCGCGCGCGTTGGCGGTGAGCGCGGGAGCACGCACCGGATGAAGGCCGGGTGCAGGAACGGCATATCGGTGGAGCTGACGAACGCGGTCTCGGCCCGCCCGCCAGGCCCGCCAGGCCCGCCAGGCAGCGCGTCAAGATCGGCGAGCGCCGCGAGCCCGGCGGCGATGCCCTGGACCGGCCCCTTGCCCTCCCGGGGGTCGTCGACCACCACGGTGTCCCGGGGCAGCGACGGCAGAGCCTGCCCGCTGGCCCGCACCACGACCACGGGCCCGCCGGTCGCCCGCGAGACGATCCCGACCGTCCGGCGGAGCAGCGTGGACCCGTGCCACTCAAGCGCCGACTTGGGCGCGCCCATGCGCGAGGACCGGCCGCCGGCCAGCACCACACCCGCCCAACCCGCCATGGCCCCATCGTAGGCAGCTCAAGCCAGCAAAAGATAACAGCAAGAAGCGGTCACGCTGTCACCTAGGAGCGCGCAGACGGGAGGTGCCGGACTCGCCACGGTCCGTTCCATATATTTCGCTCGATTTTGCCTTTTGTTCTGAATGGTCTAGACCAAAAGGGGGCATTACCCGCAGGTGACCCCTGGGTCGGGTGACGGGCCGCGCCATGTCCGATACCCTCGCCCGGGGAGCGTGACGGCGGCAGGCCCGCACTCCTGCGGGCATGCGGTATGACAGGAAGTCGAGGACGATAGACCCTAGTCACGAGCGTCGATCGGAACGGAGACTGGTGCCATGACCATTCGAGTAGGAATCAACGGGTTCGGGCGGATCGGGCGCAACTTCTGGCGCGCTCTTGAGGCGAGCGGCGATCGCGGCATCGAGATCGTCGCCGCGAACGACCTTGGCGACCTCAAGACAATGGCCCACCTGCTGAAGTACGACACGGTCGCCGGCCGTCTGAAGGAAGAGGTCGTCGTTGACGGCGACACGATCCACCTTGGCGACAAGTCGATCAAGATCCTCGCCGAGCGCGACCCGGCCAACCTCCCCTGGGGCGACCTCGGCGTCGACATCGTCATCGAGTCGACCGGCCGGTTCACCACCGGCCCGGCGGCCAAGGCGCACATCGCCGGCGGCGCGAAGAAGGTCATCATCTCCGCGCCCGCCAAGGACGAGGACATCACGATCGTGATGGGCGTCAACGACGACAAGTACGACGCCGGCCGAACCACGCGATCATCTCCAACGCCTCCTGCACCACCAACTGCGTCGCGCCGATGGCCAAGGTGCTGCTGGAGAACTTCGGCATCGTCAAGGGCCTGATGACCACCGTGCACGCCTACACCCAGGACCAGAACCTGCAGGACGGCCCGCACAAGGACCTGCGCCGCGCCCGCGCCGCCGCGCAGAACATCGTGCCGACCTCCACCGGCGCCGCCAAGGCCACCAGCCTCGTCATCCCCGAGCTCAAGGGCAAGCTCGACGGCTACTCGCTCCGCGTCCCGGTCATCACCGGCTCGATCACGGACCTGGTGGTCGAGCTGGGCCGCGAGGTGACCAAGGACGAGGTCAACGCCGCGTACAAGAAGGCCGCCGAGGGCCCGCTCAAGGGCATCCTCGTCTACACCGAGGACCCGATCGTGTCCTCCGACATCGTCGGCGTCGCCCGCCTCCTGCACGTTCGACGCGTCGATCACGATGGCCCACGGCAACCAGGTCAAGGTCTTCGGCTGGTACGACAACGAGTTGGGCTACTCGAACCGCCTCGTCGACCTGACCGCCCTCGTCGCGTCCGGGCTGGCCTAGCCTAGCCATGCAGACCATCGACGACCTCGACGTCGCCGGCCGCCGCGTGCTTGTCCGGTCCGACCTGAACGTCCCGTTCGACAAGTCGGGCAGCGGCGAGATCACCGACGACGGGCGCATCCGCGCGTCGCTGCCCGTCATCCGCAAGCTCGCCGAGCGCGGCGCCCGGGTCGTGGTCATGGCCCACCTCGGCCGCCCCAAGGGCGCGGACTTCGCCGAGCGCGCCGCGGGCGGCCCGTCCCTGCGGCCCGTCGCGCAGCGCCTGGCGAGCTGCTCGGCAAGCCGGTCGCGTTCGCGGCCGACCTGATCGGCCCGTCCGCGAGGCGACCGTCGCCGGGCTCGCCGACGGCGACGTCGCGCTGCTGGAGAACGTCCGCTTCGAGCCCGCGGAAACCTCGAAAGATGAAGCCGAACGGGCCGTGCTCGCCGCCGAGCTGGCCCGGCTCGGCGACCTGTACGTGGGCGACGGGTTCGGCGTGGTGCACCGCAAGCAGGCGTCCGTCTACGACCTGCCCGCGCTGCTGCCGCACGCGGCCGGCGACCTGATCACCGCCGAGGTGGCGGTACTCGAGCGGCTGACCCAGTGCCCGGCCGCGGCCCTACGTGGTCGTGCTCGGCGGGTCGAAGGTCTCCGACAAGCTCGGCGTCATCGGCAACCTGCTGGGCCTCGCCGACCGGGTGCTGATCGGCGGCGGCATGGCCTACACGTTCCTCGCCGCGCTCGGCCACGAGGTGGGCACCTCGCTGCTCGAGGCCGACCAGATCGACTCGTGCAAGGCGCTGCTCGCCCACGCCGCCGAGCGCGGCGTGGAGCTCGTGCTGCCGACCGACATCGTCGTGGCGCCCCGGTTCGCCCCCGACGCGCCCGCCGACCGTGGTCGCCGCGGACGCGATCCCCGCCGACCAGATGGGCCTCGACATCGGCCCGGCGTCGCGGGAGCTGTTCGCCTCGAAGCTGGCCGACGCGAAGACGGTGTTCTGGAACGGGCCGATGGGCGTGTTCGAGTTCCCGGCGTTCGCCGCCGGCACCCGCGCCGTGGCCGAGGCGCTGACCAAGGTCGACGGGCTGACCGTGGTCGGCGGCGGCGACTCGGCGGCGGCGGTCCGCTCGTTCGGCCTCGCCGACGACGACTTCGGCCACATCTCGACCGGCGGCGGCGCGTCGCTCGAGTACCTGGAGGGCAAGACGCTCCCCGGCCTGACGGCGCTGGGGGCGTAAGCTCCCTACCGATATGACTGACAACGACAACAAACCTGCCGCTGATCGCCGGCAACTGGAAGATGAACTGCAACCACTTCGAGGCGATCGCGCTGGTGCAGAAGCTGGCGTTCACGCTGTCCGACAAGGACTACCAGCAGCGTCGAAGTGGTGGTGCTGCCGCCGTTCACCGACCTGCGCTCGGTGCAGACCCTGGTGGACGGCGACAAGCTGAAGATCGGCTACGGCGCCCAGGACGTCTCCCAGCACGCCAACGGCGCCTACACCGGCGAGATCTCCGGGTCGATGCTGGCCAAGCTCGGCTGCTCGTACGTGCTGTGCGGGCACTCCGAGCGGCGTCAGTACCACCACGAGGACGACGCCCTCGTCAACGCCAAGGTCAAGGCCGCGCTGGCGGCGTCGATCACGCCGATCCTGTGCGTGGGCGAGCCGCTTGGCGGTGCGCAAGGCCGGCACGCACGTCGAGCACGTCGTCGCGCAGCTGAAGGGGTCCCTGGCCAGGGTGCCCGCCGAGGCGATCGCGTCGATGGTCATCGCCTACGAGCCGGTCTGGGCGATCGGCACCGGCGAGGTCGCCTCGGCCGACGACGCGCAGGAGATGGCCGCCGCGATCCGGGAGCACATTTCGGGCACGGCCGGGCGGCGAAGCCGCGGCCGGGGTGCGTATTCTGTACGGCGGGTCCGTCAAGAGCCGACAATATCGCGCCTATCATGGCTGGACAGGACGTCGACGGCGCCCTCGTCGGCGGCGCCAGCCTGGACGCCGGTCAGTTCGCTTCGATCTGCCGGTACCATCAGGTGGCCGCTGGCCGCTGACGGCGTGCTGGCTTACGTGCGCGGTGTAGTTAGAGGCTCGCTAGAGGTTCAAGGGGAGAGAAGAAACCGGTGGAGATCGCGCTTTCGGTCATCCTGATCATCACGTCGCTGGTGATGGTCCTGCTCGTTCTCCTGCACAAGGGCAAGGGCGGCGGTCTTTCCG
Organism: uncultured Actinomycetota bacterium; assembly: GCA_963778435.1. GTDB lineage: Bacteria > Actinomycetota > Actinomycetes > Streptosporangiales > Streptosporangiaceae > Trebonia. Next base: position 44,116 of record CAVZUX010000021.1, on the reverse strand, counting down.
ACATGTTCGGCGGCGGCGTCTCCTCGACGCTCGGCTCCTCCTCGGTGGTCGAGCGGAACCTGGACCGCATCACCATCTTCTTCGGCGTCCTCTGGTTTGTCTGCGTCGTTGCCCTGGGCTGGCTATCATCAACCACCCTAGACGGCGGCGGACTCGAACCGGGCGTCAGTGCGGTCCGCTGCGTTTCCCGCCCGCGCGGGCGGACGTGATGGTGAAATGGAATAGCCAGCGACTGGTGGCCCTTCGGTTGGTGGCCGTGGTTGATGGCTTGGTACGGCGATAAGAGGTGATCTGTGAGCAGTGGCAACGCGATCCGCGGAAGCAGGGTAGGCGCTGGCCCGATGGGCGAGGCGGAGCGCGGCGAGGCCGCGCCCCGGATCTGGGTGTCGTTCTGGTGCTCGAACGGGCACGAGACCAAGCCCAGCTTCGCGTCCGACGCCGCGATCCCCGACCAGTGGGAGTGCCCCCGGTGCGGCTTCCCGGCCGGCCAGAACCAGGCCGCCCCGCCGGCCCCGCCCCGCGTCGAGCCGTACAAGACCCACCTGGCCTACGTGAAGGAGCGCCGCACGCGACGCCGACGGCGAGGCGATCCTCGCCGAGGCCCTGCAGCGCCTGCGCGGCAGCGTCTGAGCTCGCCTCACCGGCAACGTCAATCGCCCCGGACAGCCCGCCTGTCCGGGGCGATTTCCGTGTTCGCGGGGCTGGCCGCGCTCGAGCTTGGCGAGGAGCGCGGCGTGCAGCCCGCGGAGGTCCTTCAGCGCGAGGCCGCCGATGCTCATGTCAGGCGAGTCGCGCCAGTGCAGCACGAGCGTCGCCTTCCAGTGACGGGTCGTGATCTCCGCTCCCGCCAGTTCGTCCAGGCTGTCGCTGCCAGGGCGCGGTCGTCGCCGCCTTCTGGTGACGCAGGCTCATGACGAAGAACAGCCGCGCATCGGTCAGCACCACGTAGCCGTCGACGCTGCTGACCTGGCCGAGCCACAGCCCGTCCGGCTGCTCGCCCGGGTCCAGTTCGACGCCGAGCTGCTCCAGCGTCTCGGTCATCGTCAGGTGCCGCGGCGCGCGGCGGAACAGGTGGGCGAACAGGCCCTCCTCGGATGCCTGGGACGCCGTCGGCCCGTCGAACCGGTACCCGCAGTAGCGGCACTTGCGCGCGGCCTCGAGGACCATTTCGGCGCAGTCCGGGCACGGCTTCATCGCACGCTGGCCGCGGCGCGGCGGGCTCTGGGTCGACCTGCCCGCTGGACTGGCCCTTCTTCGGGTGACACGTCTGCGATGTCCTATCGGAGAGCCGGGGCTGATCGGCAATCACAGCCAGCATAGGAGGTCGGGGCGGTGCGGACCAGTCGGCCCGGTCCGTTCGAAATGACGATTGAAGCCCCGGGAGCCGACCTCATGACCGGGAAGTCGATCACGGTCTGCAATCGATCATGTATTACAGTAATGTCACTTTTCGGCGCGTGACTGTGCGCGCCCTGGCATCGTGCAGGCGTATATCGGCGCACCGGGGCGCCGATGCGGCCGCGGACCCTCCTGCGGGATGGTGACGCAACGGCGGCGCGCTGTCATGTCAGGGGGTGGCATCTGTGGTTACCGTGCCACAATTTCTCCAATGGCCTGCTGAATCCGGCGCTCGGCTACGTGATGTCCTGCGTCGGCTCGTTTCTCGGCCTGCGCTGCGTGACCCTGGCCCGGGCCTACGACGGCTTCGCGCGGGCGCGCTGGCTGGGGCTGGCGGCGGTGTCCATCGGCGCCACCGGGATCTGGGCGATGCACTTCATCGCGATGCTCGGCTTCACGATCCCGGGCAGCAGATCCTCTACAACGTGCCCATGACCATCGCCTCGATGCTGGTCGCGGTCGCGGTGGTGGGCGTCGGCCTGTTCATCGTCGGCTTCGGCGACGGCAGCTGGCGGCGGCTGCTGGCCGGCGGCGTGATCGTCGGCGTCGGGGTGGCCGCCATGCACTACCTGGGCATGGCGGCGATGTCCATGACCGGACTCGATGTCCTACAACATGCCGCTGCTGGCGCTCTCGGTGCTGATCGCGATCGTGGCCGGCACCGGCCGCGCTGTGGGCGGGCACCCGGGTCAGCCGCATGGCGCGCCACCATCGGCGCGGCGCTGATCATGGGCGTCGCGGTCAGCGGCATGCATTACACCGGGATGGCGGCGCTGCACGATCGACCGGCGGCGCTGATGCCGTCGATGGCGGCCATGGCCACCTCCGGCGGCATGCCGAGCGTGTCCGGCACCACCGCCGCGGTCTTCCTGATCCCGCTGCTGCTCGTGATCAGCATCGCCACCTTCGCCGTGACGCTGACGATCAGCATGTCGCCCGGCGAGGACGAGATCGAGGCCGACGCCGAGATGCGAGCGCCGGATGGAGTACCTCCAGCAGCGCCACGGGTTGAGCCAGGCGTCAAGCGTGCTGGATTCGGCACCGCCATGGGACGTTCTGGATGATCGATCTTGATCTGTACTCTCTTGCTTCGGCACGAGGCCGGGCCGTCGAGCGGCCGGCCGGCCACGCTGGTTTCGCCGAAGTCCTTGATCAGCTCAATGGTGCCTGTGGGGATGCCTGCTTCATCCGTCGCGCGATGCAGCGCGTTGATCAGTGTCCGGGAGTGCGATACGGCGATGATCTGCGACCTCGCCGCCGCGGCCGCGATCAGCTGGGCCAGCGGCGCCAGCAGTTGCCAGTGCAGGCTGGTCTCCGGCTCGTTGAGCACGAGGAGTCTCGCCGGGCGGGGCGCGAGCAGCGCCGCCGCCCACAGCAGGTAGCGCAGCGTGCCATCGGAAAGCTCCGCCGCGCCCAGCGGCCGCAGCAGGCCATGCTGGTGCAGCCGCAGCCCGAGCCGTCCCCCGCCTTCGCTTTCGACGCTGAGACGTGCTGCCGGGCAACGCCAGTTCGACGGCCTGGTCCAGGCCGGCGGCGTCGCCATTCTCGCGGATCGTCTGCAGCGCGGCGGCGATGTCTGCCCCGTCTTGGCCCATCACCGGCGTCCGCGTGCCGATCTGGCTCGGCGCGGGCGGGCGCCGTCGCGTCGGTCCTGATGTGATCATAGAACCCGCCAGGACCGGACCTGCTCGCGCATCCGGAGCACCTCGGGAGCCCGGCAGGGATCGGCGAACTCGCTCAGCATGCTGTCATACGGCCGGATCGGGTATGGCTCGGACCACGCGCTGCGGCGATCGGCGCGGATGCGGACAATGCCGTTGTCCCGCTCGCACAGCACCACCGCCGGCCGCAGCAGCGGGCCCATCCAGATGCTCTCCCGCTTGATCTCCGGTTCCAGGGCGAAAGCGCTCTGGCCGCCTCCCGCCGGGAGGCCGAAGTCGATGGCGTAGCCGAAGTCATCCGCGCCAAAGCCGAGCCGCAGGAGACGGGCCTGTCCGGGCAGTGCCCTGCACGGGATAGGGCCCTCCCGAACGGCGCGCCCGATCTTCTCCGGACCCGCCCAGAGCGTCGACGGCAGGCCGCCTTCCCTGGCCAGCGCGGCGACCGCCCCGTTGCGCGCCGCGTCGGCCAGCAGCCGCAGTGCCCGGTACAGGCTCGACTTGCCGGCGCCGTTGGCCCCGGTCACCACGGTGAGCTGGGCGAGCGGCACGAAGAGGCGGCGCAACGACCGGTAGTTCTCCACCGCCAGCGTGGCTATCACGAGCCCGACGCTGTCAACGCTCCGCTCCCGTCGGCGCGGTATCTGTACCGGGTCCTACGCCTAGCCAAGGAGGGTCGGCAGGATCTGCTGGACGTTCTCGTCCAGCTTGGCGGCGGCGCTGGCGTCGCCGCCAGGTGACGCAGCAGCGCGTGCTGGAAGAGGCCGTCCATCAGGGCGTAGGCCAGGTCAGGGGTGACCGCGAGCTGCGCCTCGGACAGCTCGGCGAACTTGGCGACGATGCGCCAGATCATCCGCTGCAGGGACTGGTCGATCTCGGTGACGTCCGCTTGGAACTTCTCGTCGAACAGGGACTGGTTGCGCAGGTCGTACCAGAGCCGGTGCAGGGCCGCGTCCTCGACCAGCGTCCCCGCCATGGCCGCGCCGAAGCCGCGCCTGAGCTGATCGGCGGTGGCGGCGGTGGCCACGATCGAGTCGTACCGGGTGACGCACTCGGCCTTGTACTGCCGGACGCAGTACGTGATCAGCTCGAACTTGTCGGCGAAGTAGTAGTGCAGCACGCCATGCGAGAACTCGGAGTGCTGCGCGATGTCCCGCAGGCTGGTGTTGGCGTACCCCTGCTCGGCCAGAGTCTGCAGCGCCGCGGCGGCCAGCTGGTCGCGCCGCTCGGCGAACTTGTCCACCTGTCGGCGCGCGATGTGTCCCGGTTCTGACCTCGGCCATAACCTCCCACGTTTACTGGACGATCGGCGGCTCGACACTGGCCAGTTTAGCAGACGGTCGTCCAGAAATGTCTTGACAATTGTCAAGGCTGACGGCCAGCGTAAGGAGGCACGCCGACGGCCTTGGGCGAGAGCGCGTCGCGGCGGGCACTGGGGCGAGGCCCGGCAGCACAGAGAGGTGTCCGATGAGCGTTTACGACCTGACGGGGCGCAAGGCCCTGGTGACCGGCGGGGCCCGGGGGCTTGGCGAGGGAATGGCGCGGGCGCTCGCCCGGGCCGGGGCTTCAGTGGTGATCGGCGACATCAGGGAGGACCTGGGCAAGGCGACCGCTGACTCGCTGCGCCGCGACGGCGCGAGCGCCGAGTTCGTGCCGCTCGACATCACCGCGGAAGAGAGCTGGGCCCAGGCGATCCCGCAGGCCATCGCGCACCTCGGCGGCCTCGACATCCTGGTCAACAACGCCGGAGTGGAGATCACCAGCCTGCTGGTGGACATCGACCCGGCCGACGTCCGCAAGCAGCTCGAGGTGAACGTCCTCGGCACGGCGCTCGGCATCAAGCACGGCTTTCGCGCAATGCGTCCCGGCGGCGCGGCCGGCGCGGGCGGGGCGATCGTCAACGTGGCGTCGGTGGCCGCGACGATCGCCTTCCCCGGCATCGCCATCTACTCCGCGACCAAGTCTGCGGTCGACCGGCTGACCCGAGTCGCCGCTATGGAGTCGGGCAAACTCGGGTACGGGGTCCGGGTGAACTGCGTCTATCCCGGCCTCGTGCCGACCGAGATGGGCAACCAGCTGGCCAACGACTGTGCCAGCATCGGCCTGTTCCCGAGCGCCGCGGAGGCCGCGGGGGCGGTGGTCGGCCTGACCCCGCTCGGCCGCCTCGGTGAGGTGCCGGACATCGCCGACGCGGTGGTGTTCCTCGCCTCGGACGGGGCCAGGTTCATCACCGGGGCCGGGCTCCCCGTCGACGGCGGCATGGGAATGTGAGAGGGGGACCTGAGATGAGTGCCAAGAAGGTCGTGGTCTACGGCGCCTCGGGCTACACCGGGCGGCTGGTCTGCGAGTACCTGCGTGAGTTCAACGTTCCGTTCATCGCGGCAGGCCGGGACAAGGCGCGGATCGCCGAGGCTCTGGAAACGGTGCCGGGCATCGGGACGGTGGAGCACGAGATCGTTGAGGTGGAGCACGCGGTGGGGCCGCTGTCGGAGCTGTTCGACGGCGCCCGCGTGGTCTGCAACATGGTCGGGCCGTTCGCCCAGTACGGCGCGGAGGTGGTGGAAGCCTGCCTGGCCGCCGGAACCCACTACGTCGACACCACGGGCGAGCAGGACTGGCTCATCCACGCCGAGGCGTCTTACGGCGAGCAGATGGCGGCGGCCGGCCTGCTGCTGGCGCCGGGCCTCGCGCAGATGTACACCACCGGGGAGATCGCCGCCCAGCTCTGCCTGGAGGAGCCGGGCCTGGACACCCTCGACATCCTCGTCTTCTGGAAGGGCGCGCCGACCATCGCCTCCACCCGGACGATCCTGGTCAACGCAGCCCTGGCCAAGGCCTATTACCTGGAGCAGAACGCGTACGCCGAATGGCCGGCCGACGGCGGCCTCTACTCGGTGACCGTGCCGGGCCAGCACGAGACCGGGCTCGCGCTGCCGTGGGGCGGCACCTCCCACCCGGTCTGGTTTAGCCGCGATCCCCGGGTGGCCAACGTCAAGGTGCTCGGCGGCGTCTTCAACCGGCCGCTGATGCTGGGCGTCCCGCAGATCGTCGCCGCCGCGCTCGCCCAGATCGCCGACCTCCCCGAGGAGGAGAAGCTCAGGGTGCTGTCGGAGCAGGCGGCGGCGGTGATGAACCAGATGCCGCCGCGCGAGTACACGCGGATCAACACCTCGCTCGACTCGGTGCACGCCTCGGGGCCGCTCGGCCGAGCGCACTGCGTCATCCACGGCAACTGCAATTACAAGCAGACCGGCCTGCTCCAGGCGTACGCAGCCTACTCACTGCTTCAGCAGCCGCCGCGGCGGGCCGGGTTCGCGTCTGGTTGCCAGGCGTTCGGCCACCGCGAGCTTCTCGGCGTGCTGCGCAGCTTTGGCTTGGTAATGGATCCTGTGCTCACCAGGTCGAGTTGAGGGAGGACTGGGCCATGCGGCTCGTCGACTTCCTCGACAAGGGGGCGTCGCTCCACCCTGGCGACGCCCCCTGTCTCACCATGGACGGCCAGTCCATGAGCTATGCCGACGTGCAGCGCCTGTCCGTGTCGGTCGGGCGGGCCCTGGCCCGCTCCGGGATCCGGCCAGGCGACAAGGTGGCGGTGCTGTCCGGTAACGACCCGGTGGCATTCGGCTCCGTGTTCGGCATCAGCCGGGCCGGGGCGGTCTGGTGCCCGGTCAACCCGCGCAACGAGGCGGCGGAGAATCGCGAGCTGCTCGGGCTGCTCGACTGCCGCTGCCTGATCTTCGCCGCCGCGTTCGCCCCGCTGGTCGCGAAGATCGCGCCGGACCTGCCCGAGCTCACCACGCTTGTCTGCCTAGACGACGATTGCGGCCCGTTGGCCGGCGGCGCCGTCGGGTTCAGCGAATGGCTCGCCGGGGTCGACGACGGGCCGTGGCAGGCCGACCCGGTCGATGACGTGGTCATGATCGCCGGGACCGGTGGCACCACCGGCAGGCCCAAGGGCGTCATGCTCACCGGCCGGAACCTGGAGACGGTGGCGGCGCTGACCCTGATGAGCTACCCGTTCGAGGGCAGCCCGGTCTACCTCGCGCTCGCCCCGCTTACGCATGCCGCGGGGATCCTCTGTTTCCCCATCATGGCGCTGGGCGGCGAGATCGTCATCATGGCGCACGCCGACCTGGCGGATTTCCTCGCGCTCATCGGCAGGCACCGGGTCAGCCACACGTTCCTGCCGCCGACGGTGATCTACTCGCTGCTCGACCACCCGGCGCTCGCCTCGGCGGACCTGGGGTCCCTGCAGTGCCTGTGGTACGGGGCCGCGCCGATGTCCGGGGCCCGGCTCGAGCAGGCGATCGGCGTCCTCGGGCTGGTGCTCGGGCAGCTGTTCGGCCAGACCGAGGCGCCGATGTTCATCTCCGCGCTCGCGCCCAAGGACCACCTGCACGCCGACGGAACGCTGGCGACGGAGCGGTTCACATCGGCCGGCCGCCCCACCCCGCTAACCACCGTGGCGATCATGGACGAGGCAGGCGGGCTGCTGCCGCCGGGGGAGCGCGGCGAGATCGTCGCCCGCGGCCCGCTGGTGATGGCCGGCTACTACAAGAACCCGGCGGCCACCGCCGAGGCGTCCAGGCACGGCTGGCATCACACGGGCGACATCGGCTACCTCGACGCCGACGGCTACCTGTACATCGTCGACCGGCTCAAGGACATGATCATCACCGGCGGCTTCAACGTCTACTCGACCGAGGTCGAGCAGGCGGTGCTGGCCCACCCTGCGGTGCTCGACTGCGCGGTCATCGGCCTGCCCGACGACAAGTGGGGTGAGCGCGTCACCGCGGTCATCCAGCCGCTCAGCGGGCACAAGGTCACCGCCGAAGAGATCCGCGCCTGGGTCAAGGACCGCCTCGGCGGCGTGAAAGCCCCCAAGCAGGTCGAGATCTGGCCGGACCTGCCCCGCTCCCGAGTCGGCAAGATCCTCAAAACCGAGGTCAAGTCACGCCTGCTGCGCCCGTGAGGCGGGGTGAAATCCAACTCTGACTTACCCCTGACTTTCAGAGGTGGGGTAGATGAGGGGTAGATGAGGAGCCGGGGCGGGCCGAACTCCTGCGAGCGAGGCGACCGGGATGGCCAGCTCCCCGAGATCACCGAAGACGAGGCGATGGGCATCGTCGGCGCATCCGCGGGGAGGCCGGCGTTTCCGGCTGATCCTGCTACACGTCGTAGACGGTGGGGGTGGTGGTGTGGGTGCGGCCGGCCGGGGTGGTCCAGCGGATGACGCCGGGTTGTGTTTCCTCGACGTTCCAGCCGGGGGCTTGCTTGCAGCGGTGGTGGCGTCTGCACGCGGGGTGCAGATTGCACTCGCAGGTGGCCCCTTCGGGGTATGGGACGACATGGTCGAGGTCGCAGTGCACGGCCTGGGCGCCGCAGCCGCGGGCGGAGCAACTCGCGGTGCGGGCGCGGATCAGGTGCTTGAGCGTGCGGGTGGGGGTGTAGCGGTCCTCGGCATTCCGGTGGTCGCAGGTCCCCTTGGCGATGGGCCTGGGGATGGCGTTCAGGGCGCGCAGGAGGTCGGCGAGCTGCGCTGCCTGGGCGGTGTCGGGGCTTTCGCTGGCCGGCCGGTGTCCGGGGTCGTGCGGGGGCCCGTCGCGTGGCGGGTAAGGGCGATCCGGCGGACTTGGGTGATGCTGATTTGGGTGATCCGAGGGATCCGAGCGAACTGGGTTATCTGGGTTATCGGGGGGTGCCCAGGGGTGGCGGCCGTGGGCGCAGGCGTGGGCCATCGCGGTGCCGTCGGGTCCGGTGAAGGTGACGCACCAGCGGGTTGCGGGGTGCTGTGAGGCGGCCCGGACGATGTCGCGGGTGTCGTCGGGATCTAGGAGCCCCCAGCCGCCCGCCCATCCGGGGGCGGCGGACCAGCCGAGCAGCGTTCCGGCCGGGACGAGGAGGTTGATCGTCGCGGGGAACGGCGCGGTGGCGCGGGGGGCGGGAGCGGGAGCGGAGGCACGGGGGGACGGCGCGGGCCCGTTGGGCCCTGGCGCGGTCGCATCAGGCACCGGCGGTGACGCGGGCTGACCGGACGCCGGCGCAGGGGCATCGGTGCCGGGAGCGCCAGGGGCGGGGCCGACTTCGGGGTCCGGGCGGCGTCGGGGTCCGGCGGGGTGTCGGCGGTGTGCACGGCGGGGGCTGGGGTGAGGAGGCTGAGGGGGTCGCGGCCCTGGGTCAGCTCGGTCAGGGCGAGGGCGCGCAGGTGATCGAGGGTGCCGCCGGCCCCGGCGGCGCGCAGGCGGGCGGCGACGGCGTCGAGGTGGGACTTGGAGGCCATGGCGTCGGCGACGGCCAGCTCCCGGCCGGACAGGGAGGCGTTGCCGGAGGCCTCGCGGCGGACCTCGACGCGGCGGTCGTGGGTGGCGGCGCGTTCCTTGCGGTCTTTGGCGGCCTGGGGGTCGAGTTTCATCTCCAGGGCGGCGGCCTTGCGGGCGAGCTGGTCCGGGCGCAGCCCGGGGGCGGCGGCGGCGAGGATCTCATCGGCGCGGGCGGCGTCGGCGGCGGACAGGCTGCCGGTGTAGAACACGATGATGGAGGCGCGGCCGAAGTCGATGCTGCCGGCGCCCAGGCCCGCCAGGGTCTTCGGGAGCCTGCTGGTCAGGCAGGTCGCGGCGTCGATCCGGGCGGCGGCCTCGATCTGGCTGGCGAGGAGCTCCATCGCCAGCTCCTGGTCGGGGAAGTCCCCCGACCGGCGGCCCCGGCGGGGGTTGCGGGCCGACGCCTCGTCGGCCTGGGCGGCGCGGCGGCGGGCGAACTCCGCGATCGTGACCGTCTGCAAGTAGGCGGCCCGGTTCTCCAGGCGGCGGGCCGCCGACAGCGCGCCCATCAGCTGCTCATCGCTCAGCCGGCCAAGATCGGCGGCGGCCTGCTCGGTGAGCGCGGCCAGGACCGGGCCGGGGCGCAGCACGTCGGCCGCCGCGTCCTGCTCGTACGCCTGGCACAGGGCGTTGCCGCCCAGGCCGCCCGGGCCGGTGATCGCGGCCAGCAGGACCGGGTCGAGGTCGGCGGCGTCGCCTAGGCTGATCGAGGCCGCCGGGCCCTCCAGCTCCCACTCCTCCGGCACGTACCCGCAATCCTCGAACTCCTCCGACAGGAAGCCGTGACCATCGCCGGGGAGGCCCGCGTCGCGGTCCGGGTCGTCGTCCGCGTCATGGTTCGTGTCGTGGTTCCCGCCAGGGGGATGCTGCTCGCCCACTGTCGCCCCTCCTTCCGTGTGATGATCGCCCGCCACCTGCCTATGCGAACAGTATAGCGAGGATCGAAGTTCGTTCAAATAGCTGGTAGGCACTTTTTCATGATCTTTTTCGAACGATCATTGTCCCCGGGAATCCGACAGATGAGACCGGGCGACGGCCTCCAGGAAGGGCATCCCAGGACAGTGCCGGGGATGACCGGAGCCTGGCCGTTCCGGGAAGGACGTCGATTCGCTCAGCAAGCTTCGGCTGACATCCGTGTAGTGCTCGCTGACTTCTTCGGGCGTATGGGCGAGGTCGAATTCGACAGGACCGCGACAGCACGTTTCGAGGTCTATGAACAGCAGCCCGCTCTTCGTGGTGAGCACGTTGCCCGGGTGCGGCTCGCCGTGCAGTAGCTGCTCGGCGGCGCCGTAGGTCCACAGCGTGACCGCGAAACCATCACGCTCGTAGACGCGCGGCTCCACTCGAGGCTCAAGAGCAGCCACGGGGCTCCCGGATCCGGCGAGTCGCTGAGCGAGCTCGATTTCGAACTGTGCGACCTGATGTTCTACATAGGCCACCCGGGCAAGCATGTCACAAGGCAGCAGACGCACAGTGAGCCTGTTCGAGTCCTGAAGAACGATCGCGTCGTCGACTGCCAGGCCAAGTGACGAGGCGATCGACATGGCCGCAGCCACAGCACACGGGACCTCTGACGCTTGCAACCTCTCCCAAGCCCCCCTCCCGTGAGCGCCTGCCGTACTCTCCAAGCCAGATTTCACGGATGCCCGCAAGGTATTGCGGTCGCGCGTGGGACCGGCCCGTAGTTGATCTTCAGGCAATCACTCTCAGTGAGTTCAGCGTAAGTGCACCAGGCGAACGCTTCCGTTCCATGTGAACGGGACTGGGTGACCGTAGTGCACAGCTACTGATTTGGTCGCTTTTGATGATCCGTTATTAAACTTCAAACGCCCGCGCCATGCTGTAAGCCGGAGTCAGCCGGGTAAGGTGAGCGGCCGGTCAGCGCCGGTTAGAACGGGTAGCAAGCTGCAGAGCTAGGACGGGTCGAGCATGCCCAGCAGCCGTGTTACCGTCGCCCAGTTGCGGGCGGTGCCCGCCGCCTGGCTGCCGACGCGTGCCAGTTGCGCGGCAAGCTCGCTGCGTCCGAGCCCGTCAGGCGTGCGGAGGAACAACGTGCGACCGACGACGATGGCCTCATCCTGGCTGCCTTTGGCCCGGGCGGTCTGCTCTGCGGCGGCGATGGCCGCGATTGCGTCCGGAGTCATCGCCTCGCGCCGGAACACGGCGTGCAGGCACTTGGGGTTCGACTCCCCGGGGAAAGGGTTGTCCGCGACCACCTGGGCCAGGTCGGCCTGGGAGAGCACCACGACGACCGGGCTCACGCCCAAACTGCGGGCGATCTCGGCCTCCAGCGCGTCGGCTAGGGCGATGGCGTTTTCATCGCTGCAGGTGAAGACGAGATTGCCGCTCTGAATGTAGGTGGCGATCTCGGTGTGCCCGAGTGATTCCGAGACCTGCCTGAGGTCTCCCATCGCAACCTTGTTCCGGCCGCCTACATTGATGCCGCGCAGCAGGGCAACGTATCTGGTCATCTCCCGAGCACCCTACACCGGCTCGGAGATGTCGATCAGGACCTTTCCGATAGCGCCCTGCTCGACGGCGTCGTACGCCGCCGAGGTCGCGGCAAGCGGGTAATGGTGCAGCGGGAGTCCGGCCTTCTCCCCGACGCGAAGCGCTCCCGCCGCCACGGCCGCGGTCACGTCCTCGGCCGCGGACGAGAGCAGGGCCTGGTCAAGGGTGTAGAGCAGCAGGAACTGGTAGCGCAGGTTGGTGCTGAAGGTGCGGCGGACATCGATCGGGAACGTGTCGCCGCCGTTGTTGGCGTAGATCGCGATCGTCGCGCCGTTGCGCGCCACCGCCACGTCCAGGTCGTTGTTCCGCGCGGGGGAGACCTCCGCGATCAGGTCGACGCCGTCCGGTGCGATCGCGCGGATCGCGGCGGCGGCATCGGTGGTCCGGTAGTTGACGACGTGCTGCGCGCCGGCCGCCGTCGCCAGGGCGGCCTTGGCGTCGCTGCTGATCGTGGTGATCACCGTCGCCCCTGACCAGACGGCGAGCTGGATGGCGGCGTTGCCGACCGCGCCCGCGCCGCCCTGGACAAGCACCACCTGCCCGGTCATCGAGCCCGGCCCCAGCCTGGAGGTTCTCTCGCCGCAGGTCAACGCCCGCTGGGCGGTTATCGCAGGGACGCCGAGCGAGGCACCGAGGTCGAACGCCACGTCATCGGGGAGCGAATCCGGCAGCTGCACCACATGCCGCGCGTCGAGCACGCTGTACTCGGCGGCGGTGCCGTAGGGGAGGCCGTGCTGCCCGAGGTAGAGCCACACCCGGTCGCCGATGGTCAGCCCTGGCACGCCCGCGCCGAGCGCGTCGACGAAGCCCGCGCCGTCCTGGCCTGGGGTCAGCTCGGAGAAGGGCATGCTCGACGAGGAGACGCCGGCCCGCGTCTTCCAGTCGGTCGGGTTCACCCCCGCGCGCACCAGCCGAACACGGACCTGACCGGGGCCCGGTTCGGGAGCCGGACGCTCGACCAGGCGCATAACACCGGACGGGCCCTTTTCTGAGTACACGATCGCACGCATGCTCCCGATGCTAGTAAGTCGGACTCGACTTCGAGTGCGACGGGCCGGCCGAGAACGCGCGGAAATACCGGCGCGCAAGGTCGGCCGCCAAGTCGGCAGGGGCCGGGGCCGGGGCCGGTGAGGCGGTTGGGTCCGCGGCCAGGCGCGACCCAGTCGTCGATTAGCACGAAGGCGGCGTCGCGCCCCCGGTCCGGCCCGCGGCAGGTGACGCCGCGGGCGCTCAACGCGGCCTGCAGATGGGTGGCGGCCTGCCCGTCGTTGGCCAGCCGGATGCCGCGCGCGGCGAGCTCCGCGGCGATCTCGTGGCGGGTCAGACCGCGCCCGTCGAGCAGCTCCCGCACCTGCGGCACGGCCGCCTCGACCAGCGGCTCGGTGATGCCCAGCTGCCGCCACCGCGTCCGGTAGCTCCGCTCAATCATCGGCCCGAACAGCGTCGTCATCCAGCGCAGATCCTCGGCCGCGACCAGGTGGACGGTCGACCGCATCAGCCAGGTCCGCACCGCGCTGCGCTCGAGTCGCAGCGCGTCGAGGACCGACGCCTCGTCGACAGCGCCGGACCGGGCGCGCACGCCGAGCCGGGCCGCACCCGGGTCCTGCGCCTGCAGGCCAACCGCGGCCGCGGCCACGCTGGCCGTCGGCGCCATGGACCTCGCGGCCAGACCCTGCCTGGTCATCCGCTCAGCCAGAAAAGGAGTCAGAGCCAGTCCTGGCGGCGGAAGATGGCGTAAAGCGACACCCCGGAGATGAGCATGACGGCCACCGCGACGAGCAGGCCAACGTGGTCGCTGAACCCGGGATAGGGCACGTTCATGCCGTAGAAGCCGGTGATGAAGGTGGGCACCGCGATGATCGCCGCCCACGAGGTCACCTTCTTGGTGATGACGTTCATCCTGTTGCCCTGGATGGTCAGGTTGGTCTCCAGGATCGTGGTCACCAGGTCGCGCAGCGACTCGGTCCACTCGGTCGCGCGCAGCACGTGGTCGTAGACGTCCTGGTAGTACGGCATCAGATCGCCGTCGACGAAGCGCACGTCCCGGCGCATCAGGGTGTTCAGCACTTCGCGCATCGGGAGCACCACCCGGCGCAGCAGCACCAGGGACTTGCGCAGCTCGAAGGAGCGCCGGTGCACGGACAGGTTCTTGGACTTGTCGTCGAAGAGGTTGTCCTCCAGCTCCTCGACCGCGTCGTCAAGGGACTGCACCGCTTCGAAGTGGCCGTCCACGATGAAGTCGAGCAGTCCGTACAGCAGGAAGCCGACGCCGTGGCGGACCAGGTCGGAGTTGGAATCCCAGCGCTCGACGACCTTGCCGATGTCCAGGCCGTCGTCCTTGCGGATGGTGATCAGCGCCTGCGGCAGGATGAACACCGACAGCTCACTGGTGGCAAGCTCGCCGGTCGTGGTATCGAGCCGGGCTGCGTAGACGGTCATGAACAGGTGCGTGTCGTACCGGTCGATCTTCGGACGCTCCCGGTCGAAGAGCGCGTCCTCGATCGCCACCGGATGCAGGCCGAACTCGTCCTGCAGCACTAGCAGGTCGTCATGGTCGGGGTCGCGCAGGTCGAGCCAGATCGTGGCCTTGCCGTCGATCAGGTGGTCGCTAATCCGCTCGACAGGGAAGCCCTCGTCGGTGAGCCGGCCGTCCTGATACAGCCGGGTGCGCGCCTGGCACCTGGTGGGCGAGACCTTGCAGATCGCGGCCTCGGCCACGGTGTGCGGGTCGCTGCCGTTGAAGGTACGGTCCCGCAACGCGCTGCCGCCTGGTTGGCCGCCGAGCGCGCCGTTCGAGGTGCCGGACTGCGCTGACTCCATGAGATCTCCCCGGTTCGGTGCCTGCCGGACTTAGGATCTCACCCCGCCTGCGTCCCCGCGCTGGCGTCAGCTCGCCCGATCAGAGCGCAGTTATGTGAAAGTTAAACGATATTAGGCACATCCGCGACGTTCCGCCCCAAACGTGCACCTATGTGCCACGGTATACAACCACGGGGGATGTTGCGGCCAGGCTGGAGCCCGCGTTGTCGAATCCCCCGTGCTGCCGGTTTCGGGGAGGGCGCGCCTGTCCTCGCCGGAGGCAACCAGGCTGGCCAGCATCGCCGGTTAAGTGCGTAGCAAGAGGGCCGGATCATCATGGCTGCAGGCGGCGCTTCGGCTGCCGCGGAAACCCTGCCGCGGAAACCCTGCCACGGAAACCCTGCCAAGGACGGCCAATGCGTTTTCTCGCGAAAGTATCCCGATCGGCCTGGGTGATCGTCGGCATCGTCGGCGGGCTCATCCTGGCGCCCGCCGCCGCGGTGGCGGCGACATTCATGGTGCTGCACGGCGCCAACGGCCCGGCGGTGAACGCGACCAATGCCAACCAGCTGCTGACCGCCGAGGCGCCGTCGTCGGCGTGGGAGTCGGTGGTCGGCTGGAATGACAACGTGGGGTCGTGTTCGAACGTGCCCACGCCGAACGCCGCCGGCGGGTTCATCATCCGCCAGATCGACGTCGATATGCTGGCCGGCTCCGGCCGCGGCACCGTCTACTTCTACGACGGGCCGGGCTGCTCGGCCGGACAGAATTTCGCCGTGGCGGACGCGGCCTCGGGCAACACGGTGATCCCGTTCACGCCCGGCATTGCGCTGCCCAAGAAAGGGATCATCTCTGCCCTGCTCATTGGCGCGGCGGCGGGAACCCAGTTCTACGTGCTTGGCTACAAGGTCCCTGCCTCCGATGTCAGCGCGCCCACGCCGGCCGTCAGGTGCACGTTCACCCCGTCCACCTGCGGCGAGTTAAACGAGTAATGAACGGCGCAGGGGTAACCCCGATCCGTTCGATCGACGGATTTTGAATTTGACCTTTATCTTGCGTCCCTGCGCGTATCTGGTGTCCCGGCGCGCCCGGTCAGTGCGCGAAGGACTGCCGCTTGGCCTGGAGTTCTGGCGGCATCTGCGTCTGCGGGTGGTGCTCGAGTATGCGCAGATGCAGCCGGAAGTCGTCGAGGAGCAGGTTCGCCAGGTCCATGCGAGAACCCGTTCCGCACGACGATGCGCATCACGGCCATGTCGGTGAGGTTCTCGGGGAACGTGTAGGCCGGCACCTGCCAGCCGCGCTGCCGCAGTCGCTCCGACAGGTCGTACACCGAGTACGTGTCGATGTCATCGTGCAGCTTGAACGCGAACACCGGCAGCTCGCTACCGTCGCTCAGCAGCTCGAACGGCCCGAGCTTCGCGATCTCGCCGGACATGTACTTGGCGATGTCCTGGCAGGTCTGCTGCACGTGCTGATAGCCGGAGAACCCGAGCCGGATGAAGTTGTAGTACTGCGCCGCGACCTGCGCGCCAGGCCGGGAGAAGTTCAGCGCGAACGTCGGCATCTCCCCGCCGAGGTAGTTGACCTTGAAGATCAGCTCCTCGGGAAGGGCATCGGCGTCCCGCCAGATGATCCAGCCCACGCCGGGATAGACCAGGCCGTACTTGTGCCCCGAGGTGTTGATCGACGCGACCCGCTGCACCCGGAAGTCCCATTTCAGGTCCGGATGGAGGAACGGCGCGACGAACCCGCCGGACGCCCCGTCCACGTGAATCGGCACGTCGGGGCCACCGCGGCGTCGCCGCGAGCGCGTCCAGCGCCGTGCTCACCTCGGCCACCGGCTCGTACGACCCGTCCATGGTCGATCCGAGGATGACCACCACCCCGATGGTGTTCTCGTCGCACAGCGCTGCGGCCTCCGTCGCGCCGAGGTGGTACCGCCCGGCACGACCGGAACGTACCGTGGCTCGACGTCCCAGTAGCGGCAGAACTTCTCCCAGCAGACCTGGACGTTCGACCCCATCACCAGGTTCGGCCGCGCTGTGTCGCGGCCGGCCGCCTTACGACGGGCGCGCCACCGCCACAGCAGCGCCATGCCGCCGAGCATGCACGCCTCGCTCGACCCGGTGGTCGAGCAGCCGACGGACTCGCCGTGCGGCGCGTGCCACAGTGACCCGAGGATGTTCACGCAGCGCTTTTCGAGCTCTGCGGTCTGCGGGTACTCGTCCTTGTCGATCATGTTCTTGGGGGAGCACTCGGCCATCAGAATCTCGGCCTCCGGCTCCATCCAGGTGGTGACGAACGTTGCCAGGTTCAGCCGCGCGTTGCCGTCGAGGATGAGCTCGTCCCGCACCACCTGCAGCGCCGTGCGCGGCAGCACTCCGTGCTCCGGCAGGTCGTACCGGGGGATCACGCAGCTCTGCTCCCGGAAGTACATCGGGTTGATGTCGAGCTCGGCGTTGGCCTGATTCTTTTCTATCCGCTTGTGCAGCTCTGGCATGCCCCCCAGGCTAGTCCCGCCGAAGTAGCCGCACCCGTACGCCCCGCAGCGAAAAGTCAAATTCCCAAATCATCAGGTGGAACGGTCCGTTGCTTCACCTGGTCTCCACCCATGTCACCCGAGGCTGCCCCTGCACGGGAAGGCCGCGCTCCCGTGGGCTGCCCGAAGCGCTGCCATGCACTCGGCATATGTTGTTCGGTGGGATGAAGAAAGGTGGAACGACGATGGAGTATCGACAGCTTGGCCGCAGCGGGCTGCGGGTGTCGGCGCTGACGCTCGGCACGATGACGTTCGGCGGGCGCGGCGGGTTCAGCGCCGTGGGCGCGACCGACGTTGAGGGGGCGCGCCGTCAGGTGGACCTGTGCCTGGACGCCGGGGTGAACCTGATCGACACGGCGGACGTCTACTCGGGCGGCCTCTCCGAGGAGATCACCGGGGAAGTGATCAAGGGGCGCAGGGACTCGCTGCTGCTCTCCACCAAGGTACGGATGTCCATGGGCGACGGGCCGAACGACGCAGGGCTCTCCCGGCACCACATCATCGCCGGGTGCGAGGCGAGCCTGCGCAGGCTCGGCACCGACCACCTCGACATCTACCACGTGCACGAGTGGGACGGGCAGACCCGGCTCGAGGAGACCCTGTCCGCGCTCGACTCGCTTGTGGCCGCGGGGAAGGTCCGCTACCTGGCGGTGTCGAACTACGCGGGCTGGCAGCTCATGAAGGCGCTCGCCGTCGCCGACAGCCGCGGCTTCGAGCGGTTCTCTGCGCAGCAGATCTACTACTCGCTCGAGGCCAGGGACGCCGAGTACGAGCTCGTCCCGCTCGTCGATCGATCAGGGCCTCGGCATCCTGGTGTGGTCGCCGCTGGCCGGCGGGCTGGTCTCTGGCAAATACCGGCGCGATGCCTCGCCGTCGGGGCAGACGCGGCAGCTCTCCGGCGAGTGGCACGAGCCGCCGGTCCGCGACCGGGAGAAGCTTTACGACACGATTGAGGTCCTCGTCGACGTGGCCGGCGCGCACGGCGCCTCGCCGGCCCAGGTCGCGCTCGCCTGGCTGCTCGCCAAGCCCGCGGTCACCTCGCTCATCATCGGGGCCCGCACCGACGAGCAGCTACTCGACAACCTGGGCGCGGCCTCGCTCGTCGCTGACCGCCGACGAGCGTGAGGCCCTGGACAAGGTCAGCGCGCCGGACCTGATCTACCCGTACTGGCACCAGCTCGCCACAGCCAAGGACCGCCTCGGCCCGGCCGACCTGGCGCTGCTCGGGCAGCACCTGCAAACCCCGTAAGCGGGTGGCTATGAGTGATCAGATCACCTTCGGTGACGGTGCGGCCGATGTGAACCTGAACGTCGCGTGGATCCACGGCTCGGAAGCCGCCAAGTACAACACCGATCCCGACATCCAAGTACACGCCTGCGACGAGCACACGTACATCCTGCGCCAGAACAAGGCGGTCCATTTTGAGGCGCCGTTCCTGTTCTTGCTCTTCGGGGCCTCCCGGGCCCTGCTGCTCGACACCGGGGCTACCGCGAACCCGCAGTTCTTCCCGCTGCGCCGTACCGTCGATTCGATCATGGATGCCTGGCTGGCCAGCCATCCGCATCCGGGCGACTACGGGCTGCTTGTCCTGCACACCCATTCGCACTCCGACCACACCGCCGCCGACGGACAGTTCGCCGGCCGGCCCAACACCGAGGTCATCGGGGCCACACGTAACCCCGCGTGGCGCTATTTCGGCTTTGCCGACTCACCTGAGCCCGGCTCTCCCGACACAGTGTCTCCTCCAACCAGGTGGCCGAGGTCGAACTCGGCGGCCGTGTCCTCGACTGCCTCGCCACCCCGGGGCATCACGAGGCGGCGGTCACCTACTACGACCGTTACACCCGGATCCTGTTCACCGGCGACACCATCTACCCGGGCCGCCTGTACGTCTTCAACTGGCCGGACTTCGTCGGTTCGATCGACCGGCTCGCCGACTGGTGCGCGCAGCGGCCGGTGAGCTACCTACTCGGCTGCCATATCGAGATGACGACAACGCCGGGAGTGGATTACCCGGTCTGCTGCAGCTACCAGCCGGACGAAACACCCCTGGAGCTCACTACCGACCACCTCGGGCAGATCCAGGCCACCCTCAAGGCCCACGACCTCCAGCCGGGCCGCTATGTTCTGCCGCAGATGATCATCACGCCGGTTTGAGGCGATCAGTAAGAACCAGGACAGAAGGAGAGCCGCGGCATGACCAGTGCGGAGTCGTCCATTTACGAGGTGGTCAATCCGGCCACCGAGGAGGTAATCGCCGAGGTCGAGCTGGCCGGGGCCAGCGAGACTGACGCCGCGGTCGCCCGTGCCGCCAAGGCTTACGAGAGCTGGCGCACGGTGGCGCCGGCCGACCGCGGGCGGTTGCTGCGGGCGTTCGCCGCCGCTGTCGATGCCGACTCCGGCAAGCTGGCGGCGCTCGAGGTCGCCAACGCGGGGCACACGATGGGCAACGCGCGCTGGGAGGCAGGCAACGTCCGCGACGTCCTCGAGTACTACAGCGCCGCGCCCGAGCGGAACTTCGGCCGGCAGATCCCGGTCGCGGGCGGGATCGACGTCACGTTCAAGGAGCCGCTCGGCGTGGTCGGGGTGATCGTCCCCTGGAACTTCCCGATGCCGATCGCCGGCTGGGCCATGGCGCCCGCGCTGGCCGCCGGGAACACCGTCGTGCTCAAGCCCGCCGAGCTCACCCCGCTGACGGCGATCCGCCTGGGCGAGCTGGCTCTGCAGGCGGGGATCCCGGAGGGCGTCTTTCAGGTGCTTCCCGGGCGCGGCCCGGTGGCAGGCCGGCGGCTGGTCGAGCATGAGGCGGTCCGCAAGGTCGTCTTCACCGGCTCCACCCGCGTGGGCAAGGAGATCATGGTCGGCTGCGCCGCCCAGGTGAAGCCGGTGACGCTCGAGCTTGGCGGCAAGAGCGCGAACATCGTGTTCGCCGACTCCGACCTCGCCGCCGCCGCCGCGAGCGCCCCGTCCGCGGCGTTCGACAATGCCGGGCAGGACTGCTGCGCCCGCTCCCGGGTCCTGGTCGAGCAGTCCGCGTTCGACGAGTTCATGGCGCTCCTCGAGCCGGCGGTACAAGGGGTCCGGGTCGGCGACCCGCTCGACGAGTCCACGGAGATGGGGCCGCTCATCTCGGCTGCGCACCGCGCGCGGGTCGCCGGGTACGTGCCCGACGACGCGCCGGTGGCTTTCCGCGGCACGGCCCCGTCCGGTCCCGGATTCTGGTTCCCGCCCACGGTCCTCGGCCCGGCCGGCCGTGACTCGGCCGCCTTCCGGGAGGAGATCTTCGGCCCGGTGCTCAGCGTCGTGCCCTTCCGCGACGAAAAGGAGGCCGTGCGGATCGCCAACGACACCCACTACGGGCTGTCCGGGTCGATCTGGACCCGTGACCTCGGCCGGGCGCTGCGCGTCGCCCGCGCCGTCGAGTCCGGCAACCTCTCGGTCAACTCCCACTCCTCGGTCCGGTACTCAACCCCGTTCGGCGGCTTCAAGCAGTCCGGCCTCGGCCGCGAGCTCGGCCCGGACGCGCTCGACGCCTTCACCGGGACCAAGAACGTGTTCATCTCCACGACCGGGGGCACCCCATGAGCAACCGCCCGGACGGCCGATCCCAGCAGCCTCGGCCATAGGCCGCCAGCGCCCCCTCCCCCTCCCCTCCCCCTCCCCCTCGCCAACCCCAAGTACACCGGGCACATGATCTACGGCCGCACCCGGCCGATGGGCGGCCTTAATCTGGGGCGAGCGCCATGTCACCGACCCGGGAGCCGCCCTGTGGATTCGTCAACACCGACCCTGTCGTCGGCACCGACTGCCTCCGGGGTAGCGGCCCGCACCGGCGGTACCGCGCTGGTCGAGTGCCTAGCCGCGCACCAGGTTCCGCTGTGGACTTGCGTCCCCGGCGAGAGCTTCCTGGCGGTGCTCGACGCGCTCTGGCACGCACAGCAGCAGTCGGCCGCCGCTGGCGCGCCAGGTCCGCGGGTCATCTCGACGCGGCACGAGGCGGCGGCCGCCAATATGGCCGAGGCCGCGGGGAAGCTGACCGGCCGGGCCGCGGTCTGCCTGGTCACCCGCGGTCCTGGCGCATCCCACGCGAGCATCGCCCTGCACACGGCCTACCAGGACGGCACGCCGCTCGTCCTCGTGGTCGGCCAGGTCTCCCGGGGCCTGCTTGGCCGGGACGCCTTCCAGGAGATGGACTATGAGCGCGTCTTCGGCGCCTCGGCCAAGTCGGTGGTGACGATCGCAGACGCGGACCGCATCCCGGAAGTGGTAGCGCGGGCGATGCACGTCGCGCACAGCGGACGCCCGGGGCCGGTGGTGCTGGTGGTGCCGGAAGACGTCCAGTACGACCTCACCACCGCCCCCGTGCAGCTCGCGCCGCCGGCCGCCGCCCCGACGCTGGCCCCCGCCGACCGTGACGCGCTGCTGGAAAAGCTGAGCGCGGCCCGGCGGCCCGTGCTCATCGTCGGCGGCCCGGGCTGGTCCCAGTCCGTGGGCAACGATGTCACCGCCTTCGCCGAGCGCAACGCGATTCCGATGGCGGCGGCCTTCCGCTGGCAGGACGCCGTCGACAACGCGTCGCCGGGTTACGCCGGCTACCTCGGTCTCGGCGGCAGCCCGGACCTCCGCCAGCATGTCGCGGCGGACGCCGACCTGATCGTGGCGCTCGGCCCGCGGCTGGACGACCCGACCACCAACGGCTACCGGCTCGACGCGGCCGCCGACCGGACCGTGCTGGTGTCGCAGGCGCCGGGCGACCTCGGCAGGCCGCCCGCGCCCGCCCCGGCGCTGGCGGTTCACGCGAGCCTGGAGTCCGTCGCCGCCGCGCTCCGCGCGGTCGAACTGCCGACGACAGCCGACCGACGCGAATGGCGCGCCAAGCTCCGCCGCGCGCAGGAGCAGTTCCGCGAAGCGAACGGAGAAGGCCTCAAGCTCAACGCCGCGGCCGTCGTCGCGCACCTGCGCGAGGTCCTGCCGCCGGACGCGATCGTCACCAACGGAGCCGGCAACTACGCCATCTGGCTGCAACGGTTCTTCGAGTTCCGCCGGTTCGGCACCCAGCTGGCCCCGAGGAACGGGGCCATGGGGTACGGCGTGCCGGCCGGGCTGGCCGCCGCGGCCCTGCATCCGGACCGCCCGGTGGTCACCGTCGCGGGCGATGGCTGCTTCCTGATGAGCGGAAACGAGCTCGCCACCGCCGTCCAGTTCGGCCTCAACGTCACCGTGATCGTCGTCAACAACGGCATGCTCGGCACCATCCGCATGCACCAGGAGCGGACTTTCCCGGGCCACGTGATCGCCACCGAGCTCCGCAACCCCGACTTCTCCGCCTACGCAGAGTCGTTCGGCGCGCTCGGCCTGCTGGTCGAACGGACCGAGGAGTTCCCCGCCGCACTGGCCCGCGCCCTCGCGCACCAGGGCCCTGCCTTGATCGAGCTCCGCACGGATCCGGACCAGCTCAGCCCCGACGTGCGCAGGAAGTTGGCCTAGATCAGGACCTCATCGGTCATGCGTCACCCCTGCAAGCCGCGGGCGGCCAGCTCGGACGGGGCAGGCCGGAAGCGCCCGAAGAGCACCGCAGGGCGGACGCCTGGCCGACCGTGGACCCGGCTGGAAGCGATAGCCGACGCCCGGCTCGGTGATCAGCCAGCGCGGCCGGGCGGGGTCAGGCTCCAGCTTTCGCCGCAGCTGCGTCATGAACAGCCGCAGGTTCCCCGTCGCCCGGTCGTAGCCCGGCCCCCATACCTCGGCCAGCAGTTGCTGGCGGCTGAGTAGCCTGCCCGGTGACCGGAGCAGTGCCTCGAGCAGGCGCCACTCGGTCGGCGTCAGGCGGATGCCATCGCCCTGGCCATCGATGTCGGCGGTGCGGGACTGCCGCGTGATCCGCCTGGCCGCCAGGTCCACGACCAATTCGCCGATGCGGACCCGCGGCACCTGGGGGGCGCCGGAAGCGTCAGAAACGCCGTCAGAAACGCCGTCGGAAACGGCGCCAGAAACGGCGTCAGAAACGCCGTCGGAAGCGGCGCCAGAAACGCGGCCGGGCAGCACGATGACCGGGGTCCCGGCCAGGGCGCGCAGCCTGCTGACGACCTCGTCGCTGTCAAGCGCGCACCGACTCAGGTCCAGGATCAGCAGGTCAGGCGGGCGATCCAGCGGCTGCTTCATCGCGGTCAGCTCCTTCGGTTTACTCGCGCTGCGATTACTGAAGATTGTCAGATCCCGGGGCGGTCACCCGCATCCGGCAAATGACTGTTCCGCCGACTGCTAACACGCGTCGCCGGGGACCCGGCGCAGGACCCCGCCCCTAGGCTGCCTGCCGCTTGCCCCGCAGCAGCGAGGCCAGGCCGGCGAGCACCGAGAGCCCGGCCGACACGCCGAACACGACGACCAAGCCGCTGTGGAACGGGCCGGCGAGCAGGCTCGGGAAGAACTCCTGGCCGGTCAGCGTCGCCTGGCTGGCGGCGGGCAGCTTGGCCAGCACCCCGGTCGGCTGGAGCAGGTGCTGGATCGGGTTCACACCAAGCACCGAGGCGAACAGCGACGACACCGGGGGCAAGCTGGCGACCTGGTGCGCGACCCCGGACGGCACGCCCACCTTGACCAGCCCGTTACTGAGCGTGGACGGCAGGCTGCTCGACAGGCCGGCGATCATCAGCGTGAAGACGACCCCGATGGAGATCGCGGTGCCGGAGTTCTGGAAGGTCGCGCGCATCCCCGAGGCGACGCCCCGCTCACTGGCCGGGACGCTGCCCATGATCGAAGAGGAGTTCGGCGACGCGAACATCCCGCTGCCGATGCCGTTCAGCGCGATCAGCAGGGCGAAGACCCAGTACGGGAAGACGACCGGCAGCAGCACCAGCCCGATGAAGCTGGCGCGAACACCGCCATGCCGGCGCTGGCGATCCCGCGGGAGCCGAACTTGTCGGACAAGATCCCCGAGGTCGGCCCGGACACCAGGAAGCCGGCGGTCAGCGGCAGCATGAAGATGCCTGCCCACAGCGGGGTCTGATCGTAGCTGTAGCCGTGCAGCGGCAGCCAGATGCCCTGCAGCCAGATGATCAGCATGAACTGGATGCCGCCGCGGGCGATCGACACCAGCAGCCCGGCCACGTTGCCCGCGGCGAACGCCCTGATCTTGAACAGCCCGATCCGGAACATCGGCTCGGCGATGTGGGTCTCGATGGCGGCGAACACGACGAGCAGGGCCGCGCCCCCGATGAGCTCGCCCAGCACGACCGGGACTGCCAGCCCATCGAGTTGCCGTCGTAGGGCTGGATGCCGTAGGTGGTGCCGACCAGGACCGAGCCGAGGCCGAGGGCGAACGTGATGTTGCCCCACCAGTCGATCTTGGTGCGATTCCGAACCCCGTTGTCGCGCAGCATCAGGTAGGCCCACACGGTGCCGAACACGCCGACCGGCACGTTGATCCAGAACACCGCGCGCCAGTCCCAGGCGGCCAGCAGGCCGCCGGCCACCAGGCCGATGAACATGCCCGCGAGCGCGGCGATCTGGTTGGTGCCGAGCGCGAACCCGCGCCGCTCGGCCGGGAACGCGTCGGTCAGGATCGCCGCCGAGTTAGCCATCAGCATCGACCCGCCGACCGCCTGCAGGAACCGCCAGCCGATCAGCCAGAGCGCCCCGTGGGTGCCCTGGTAGGGGTCGAAGGAAAGCAGGATCGACGCGATCGTGAACACCACGAACCCCGCGTTGTATATCTTGACCCGGCCGAACATGTCGCCCAGCTTGCCCAGGTTGACCACCAGCACCGCCTGCACGAGGCGGTAGCCCATGATCATCCAGAGCAGGTAGCTGATGTTGCCCGGCGCGAGCGGGTCCAGGTTGATGCCGCGGAAGATCGCCGGCAGCGCGATGATGACGACCGACCCGTCGAGCCCGGCCATGAAGATGGCCGCGGTCGTGTTGGCCAGGGCGATCCAGGCGTAGCGGTCCGGCTTGGGCGCGCTCGGCTCGGGCGGCGTGGCCGCGGTGGTCGGGGTGCGAACCCCCATCAGAGCGTCTCCGCCAGCCGCTGGATCAGCGGTGCGGCGGCGAGCAGCTGGCCGAGCTCGGCCTCGGTGAACCCGTCGCGCAGCGCGGCCGCGATCATCGCGGTGCGCGCGCCGCGCTTGTCATGCACCACCTGCCGGCCCGCCTCGGTAATCGACAACACGACCCGCCTGCCGTCCAGGGGATCCCTGCTCCGCTCGATCAGACCGCGCTCCTCCAGGGCCGCGACCGTCACGCCCATCGACTGCGGGCTGATGTGGTCGGCCCGGGCGAGGTCGCTCGAGGTGGCGGGGCCGACCCGCTCGAGGCGCCCGAGCGTCGAGGTCTCGGCGAGGGTAGCCTCGCCGTCGAGCGGCGATTGCTTGAGCCTGCGGTACAGGTTTCCCGCCGCCACCCGCAGGGCGGCGGCCACCTCTTCAGGGGTGGGAGAGGCGGGAGGGGTCGGGGTAGGGGCGGCGGGCAGGGTAGGGGCGGGCGGGGTCGGGGTAGGGGAGTTCCCGGCTGTGTCCATGTGTTCAAACATAACTGATAAGTTTTAATTTACCAATCCTGTTGGCCGGCAGCGGGAACTCACGGGGCCACCGAGGGGAACCACGCGACCGTTCAGTACGGGGATCCTGGGACACGCCGGGAAAATCCGCGTCTCGCGGCCGCCGCGCCGCTATCGTGTCATTTCGTGACCGAGGCGCCGGCGTTCAGCGTGGTGGCGGATGTCGCGATCGTGAAGGGAGAGACGCCAGCCTCCGACCGGACCTGGCTGTCGTTCCCTGACGGGACCGCGCGCCGCGCCGTGGTGCATGTCAGCCACGACCTGCCGCACCTGGTGGTCGAGTCGGTCTTCGACCTCGATGACGGGCTCTGGGGCACGCTGGCGGTCGGCCGCAACGTGCCCGCCAGCCGGGCGGTCACCCGGCGGAACGCGCGGATCAGGCTGGTCACCACTGTGTTGGATGATAAAGAAGTGGTGCCAGATGAGATCGCCCTCAGGAACTGGCCGCCTCACCGCGTCGCCAAGGCGGCGGTCAACGCGGTGCTCAACCGGTGGGGCGACGGCCCGAGCACCCCGGAGGGGGTGCGGGCCCGGCTGCGCGCGTTCGGGCCCGACGCGGCGGAGTTGGCCGGGCGGCTGGACGACGAGGCGATCCGAGTGGCCGGCGTCGGCGTGCAGCGGCTCTACCGGGAGTGGGCGGCGCTCCCGGTTGGCGGCACGCTCCGCGCGACCTGGCCGCTGCACGACAGCTGGCTGCGCCTATTGTGAGGCAGCGGCTACTGTGACCCATGGGAAGGCGCAGGAACTGAACCTCACTCGCTGGCTGCCGGGCATTGGCGCGCCGTTTACCAGTGCTTTGCCGCGATCCGCGATCCTGCCGGGCGATGGCAACTATCGTGACAACCTCAACGCTGGCATCATGGCGATGACCATGAATGGCATCGCGGTGGGCGCGGGCCCAGGGCGCGCCGATCGCCGTGCCCACGGGAATCGGCGGTGAGGGCGGGCGAGCGGGCGGGGGTGGCAGGCGGGCGGGCGGGGGTGGCCGGCGGGCGGGCGGGGGTGGTCGGCGGGCGGGCGGAAAAACTGCGCGTCTTGATCGCCACCGACCAGTACGAGCCCATGATCGGCGGCGTCCCCACCGTCACCAGGGAGCTGGCGCGCGGCCTGGCCGAGCGCGGCCACGCGGTGGAGGTCCTCGCCCCGTCCGCCAGCGGCCGGAGCGGTACCGGTACCGGCCCTGGTAGCGCTGCCACCGGGCAGCTGACGGTGGCCTCGCGGCGCTCGGTGCGCTGGCCCTGGTACTCCGACCAGCGACTGGGCTTGCTCAGCCCGTCCGCCGCCGGCGAGCTGATCGACGGCTTTGCGCCGGACGTGGTGCACGTTCACTCGCCGCTGACGCTGGGCGCGGTGGCGCGGTCGGCCGCCAGACGGCGGCACGTCCCGGTCGTCTACACCAACCACTACCTGCCCGCGAACGTCCATCCGGTATCCGCCCGCGCCGACCACCCCGGTGCGGCGAAACGCGTGGCCGGCGCCCTCTTCGACGTCGGCTTCTACGGGTACGTCACCGGGTTCGCCAACCGGTGCGACCGGGTCACCGCGCCGACCGCGACCGCGCTGCTACTGCTGCGCGACCACGGGCTCCGCGCGCCGTCCCAGGTCGTGTCGAACGGCGTCGACCTGGACGCCTTCTCGCCCGGCCAGGCCGACGAGGCGCTGCGCCGGGCTTACGCGCTGCCGTCGGACCGTCCGCTGGTCCTGTCGGTGGGCAGGCTCAGCCCCGAGAAGCGCACGGACGTGCTGATCGAGGCGGTGGCGGCTCTAGGGGACGCGGTGCTCGCGCTGGCCGGCTCCGGCCCGGACGAGGAACGGCTGCGGACGCTGGCGGCGCGGCTCGGCGTGTCCGAGCGGGTCCGCTTCCTCGGGTTCATCCCCGCCGCCGACCTGCCGGGGCTGTACCGGCTCGCGAACGTGTTCGCGATCGCGTCCGAGGCCGAGCTGCAGTCCCTGGTGACCATGGAGGCGATGGCCAGCGGGCTGCCGGTGGTCGCCGTCAAGGCCGGCGCGCTCGCCGAGCTGGTGCACCCGGGGGAGAACGGCTTCCTGACCAGGCCGGGTCTGGTCGGCGAGGTGGCCGGCTCACTTGACCTGCTCTGCCGCGACGCCGGGCTGCGGGCGAGGATGTCGAAGGCGGGGCGGCGGATCATCGCCGCCCACGACCGGCATCGCCTGCTGGCGCTGTGGGAATCTATTTACCGCGCACTTGCAACACGCGATACAACAGTGGGAAGAGAAGGACAGCCAAAGGTGAGCGATGGCCAGCCCTGAACAGCCGCCCCTGCCACTGCTCTTCCTCATCGGGGACACTGGTGGCGGGCATCGCAGCGCGGCGGTCGCGGTGCAGCAGGCACTGGACCGCGTGCTCCCCGGCCGGTTCGCGCCGATCGTCTGGGACCCGATCCGCGGTGCCGACGTGCCCTGGCTGCTGCGCTGGTTCGCCGGGCTCTACGGCCCGTGCATCCGGCTCACGCCCTGGCTGTGGTGGCTGTTCTGGCGGACGAGCAATTCGCCGCGGGGACTCGGCCTGCTCCGCCGCACGATCATGGCCCCGGTCTACGGCAGCGTCACGCGGGCGGCGCAGACCTGCCGCCCGGCGGTGATCGTGGCGTTCCACCCGATGACGGCCGACCCGGCCGTCCGGGCGCGTAAGCTCACCGGCGTCCTGGCCCCGGTGATCACCGTCGTCACCGACCTGGTCACCGCGCACCTGTCGTGGCTGGACGCTGCGGTCGACCGGGTGGTGGTGTCGTCTGAGGTGGTCGCGGACCGGTGCGGACTGGACGAGACGCCCGCGGACAGGTACGTGCCGCTCGGGCTGCCCGTCGCCGCCGAGTTCTGCCTGCCGCCGCTCGATCAGGAGTCACGGCGGGAGCTGAAGCGGGAACTCGGGCTGCGCGGGGAGTTCCTCGTCGTGCTCACTGGCGGCGCGGAAGGGTCCGGCGGCCTTCGCCGCCGCGCCGCCGCGATCTTGCGCCAGGTGGACAACGTGGACGTCGCCGTCATCTGCGGGAGGAACCGGTCGCTGCGGCGGCGGGTCAGCCGGCTGGCCGAGCGGACGGGGGACGCGCGGCTGACCGCGCACGGCTTCGTCGGCAACATGGCCGACTGGCTCCGCTGCGCGGACATTGTCGTCGGCAAGGCGGGCCCCGGCACCATCGCCGAGGCGACCTGCTGCGGCGCCCCGCTGGTGCTCACCTCGTTCGTGCCCGGGCAGGAGGAAGGGAACGCCGAGTTCGTCACCGGGGCCGGGGCCGGCGTCTACGCGCCCAGGCCGAGGCACCTCGCCGCCGAGGTCGGCCGGCTCCGCGGCGACCCGGTCGCCCTCGCCGCCATGCGCGACGCGTCGGCGCGGGCGGGCCGTCCCGGGGCGGCGGTCGATATCGCCCGCTTCATCGCCGATCTGGTGGAGCCGGTGAAGATTGAGCCGGCGGCGGAGCCGGTCGGCGCAGCGGCACCGGCCGGCGCTGGGTCTCCGGCTGGCGCGGCGTCTCCGGCTGGCGGCGATGGCGAAAGCGTCGACTGGCCGAGCGAGCTGCTCCCCGCGCTGATGGCCGAGACGTCCGCCTTGGGGAGGCCTCTCGTCTTCTCGCTGACGGACGCGGAGGACCCGGATCACCGCGCGCGGGCGTCTTCCTCGCTGCGTCGGCTGCGCCGCTCCGGCGTCCTTATCCGCGCCGCGCTCCGAGACCGGTAACGCGTCCGGTCTGGGAGTACTCCCAGACCGGTAATAGGTCTCGTGTTTCACCGGTGCTCTTTCGCCCCGCCGTCACTGAAGTCGGTCAAGTGTCCGATGTCTGGGGGCCCTGCCGACGGCAGCATGTGTTGCGTGACCGCGCGGCGCCATGCAAGCGTCTCCTCCTCCGCTCGCCGGCAGCCCGGTCACCGCACGGGGACCTTCCCGGCGGCTCTCCAGCCGCGCGGGCCGTGGCCGCGGCCCGCGCGGCATTAACCACGCCTGCCACTCTTTCCACACCTGCCCCTCCTTCCACGTGCGCATCGCACCCGATTTATCAGCTGATGTCGGTATCGATGGGCGCTTGGGGTGGGCTGTCCCAGATCAGCGCGGTGCTGGGAACCGAGCCCGCGCGGCGGCATCCTAGAGCTCACCCGTGCACTGGCGTTGCATCGATTTGCGTCAACTGACCGATGTCTGCTCGCGCAACTCGCAGCAACATTTGGCAGCCAACAAGCGCCAGTCAATTCACTACCGGCTACACCTCAGGCCCCGCCACATGCTGCGGGCGCGGCCTGGGGGAACGCGAGGAGCAGCCCGTGTTCGTTCACGCCCTGTCCGGGGCAGCGTCGTTCGCCGCATGCCTGCGACTGTTTCGGTCCTACCCGCTCGCCGTCTCGCCCTGGTCCGGTGACGGCAGGAATCGGTCGATCGTGCTGCGGCATCCAGGTATCGAGGAGAACCGGGCAGGCGGGGGGTGCGACTTTTTCATCTTGAGCCAGGACCAGGCCGACCACTTCGTGCTGCGGCCCTGGGGTCCCCACGGGTCGGGCGATTCCGGCGTGGGCGCGTACCAGGAAATCCGGCCGGTCGAGCCGGTGCCCGCCGCCGTCCACCGGGTGATAGCCGAGGGAATGCCGGTCCCGCGCGACGGCACGCTGCTCGGCTGGGTCAGCGACCGGCAGGCGATCGTCGTGTTCTCGGTGTACCACGGGCAGGCGCACGGCGCGTGGCCCGGGGGACCGCAGATCAGGGCACTGCCGATGGTCGGCAGCGACCCGATGCACTGGCCCGCGTTCACCGTGAGCCCGTTGGATGACGGTCGGCTCTGGGAGTACCTCGACCGGGCCGAGCTCGTCGATCTTGGCCCGGTCGTCGCCGGAGCGCCGGGCAACGCGTTCTGGGTGCCCTCGCAGAACATTCGCCGCGCCGCCCAAGGGCACGGCTGCGTCGTCGTCAGCGGGAACCTCTCGGCCGACGAGTTCTGGCTGCCCGCCGGCGTCTACATGGACCACTGGATGCTCCGCGAGGGCGTTCCCGCGCCCCCCGCGCGGCACCTCCTCTCCCTCCCCGGCACCACGGACCTTGCCCGCAGGACGGCTGTTACCCAACGGGTTTGACAGCGTTCCTTCCTGAACAGCATTGCCTGCATAGGATCAAAGAAGTACCGTTGTGAACATGGTTGTTCACACAGCCGGCGCCGGGCCGTCCCGTCGGGCACCGAAGCCACCGCTGCTTGACGTGGTGGCGGAGGTGCTGGTCGCGGATCCATCGGCATCGCTCGCGAAGGTGGCGGAGGCGGCCGGGATCGGCCGGACGACGCTGCACAAGAGCTACGCCACGCGCGAGGATCTGTTGACCGCGGTCGGCCACCGAGCGATCGACCTCTGGGAGGAGGCGGTCGACTCGGTTGCGGGCACCGGGCCAGCCAACGACCAGCATCCCAGTACCGAGCACGCCGACGGCGGGCTCGCCGCCCTTACGGCGGCCATGATCCCGATCGGCCCGCAACTCGCGTTCCTCTGGCGCACTCCGGCCTTCGATCACGTCCCAGAGCTCGGCGTGCGAGGGATCGCGGTGGAGCTCCGGTGCCTCGCCGTGCTCAAGCAGGCACAGCAACGCGGCGTCCTTGCGCCGGACATTCCCGACTGGTGGCTGCTGAACACCTACTACTCGCTCGTCTATGTCGCCGCCGAGTCGATCAGGTCCGGTGACCTGGCCCCTCGAGACGCCCCCGACCTCGTGCTCGCCACATTCACGCACGGCAGCGGCGCAGCGCCGCCACCGTGAGGGAGTAACCATGAGTGACCTCGGCCAGGCCGCCACGTTCGCCGTCAACCTCTACCGTCAGCGCACCAGTATCGCCTACGCCGGCTACGTCAGGCGCAAACCGCTCGCACTGCTGCAACTGCGCCCGGGCCGCGCAGATCCCTACGCGCTCTACGAGCAGATCCGGCGCAAGGGCCCGCTCGCGTCGACCGGCGATGGCGACTGGGCGAGCGCGAGCCTCCGCGTCTGCAGCGCCGTCCTGCGGGACCGCCGCTTCGGCACGCACCCTGATGACGGGACGGACCCGTCCTTCCTCGGCATGAACCCGCCCGACCACACTCGGCTGCGGCGGCTAGCCGCCCCCGGATTCAGCCCCAAGGCGGTGGCGTCCTACGCCGAACGGATCGAAGGCACCGTCGCCGCCCTGCTCGACCAGGCGAGCGCGGCCGGGCAGTTCGACCTCGTCTCCGGGTTCGCGGCGCCGTTGCCGATCGCCGTCATCACCGATTTGCTGGGCATCCCCGACTCCGACTCGGCCGCCTTCACCCGCTACGGCGCGCTCATCGGCAGCGCGCTCGGCGGCATCAGGTCGCTGCGGCACGCGGCGCAGCTGGCGGCCAGCCAAGCCCCACTGGTGAAGCTCTTCGAGGGCCTCTTCGAGTTGCGCCGCCGCGAGCCGCGCGATGACATCGTCAGCGCCCTCGTGGCCGCCCCTGAGGGCCAGATCAAGCCGGACGAGATGGTGCCGATCTGCTTGCTGCTGCTCGTCGCCGGCTTCGAGACCACGGTCAACCTGATCGGCAACAGCGTGCTCACCCTGCTCAATCATCCCGAGCAGTGGCAGGCGCTCTGCGCCGACCCGGAAGGCATGGCGCCGAAGGCGGTGGAGGAGACGCTGCGCTACGAGCCGCCGGTGCAGTTCACCAGCCGGGTCGCGCTGCAGCCGGTCGAGTACGAAGGCCAGTCCCTGCCCAAGGGCACGAACATCGCCGTGCTCATCGGCGGCGCGAACCGGGACCCGCAGGCCTACGACCAGCCGAACACCTTCGACATCAACCGGGACAGCGACGTCGTCAACCTCGCGTTCTCCAGCGGCATCCACTACTGCTTGGGGCAGCCGCTCGCTCGCCTGGAGGCGACGACGGCGCTGCGCATGCTCGCCGAGCGGATGCCCGACCTGTCCCTGGCCGGTCCGGTCCGGCGGCGCAGCAGCTTCGTCATCCGCGGCCCGCTCAGCCTCCCGGTCACCACTGGCCGACTGGCGCCGATTGTCGGTGGGCTCGGCTAGCTTGACCCCATGCCAGCAAGGTGGAGCGCCGATAGCGTCCTTGACCTCGCCTCGGACGAATCCTCGCGCCGGTCCGCGACGGGGCTTGGGCGGCCCGCGCCGTGGAGCGACACGGGCGTCGCGGGCGACGTGCTGTGGGGGTTGTGCGCTGGCTCGGGCAAGAACCCGTATCAGACCATCGTCGATCTAAGCGGACCCGCCTACAAGTGCTCGTGCCCGTCGCGGAAGTTCCCCTGCAAGCACGCGCTCGGGCTGTTGCTGAACTGGGCCAATGGCAGCGTGCCGGAGGAGAGCACGCCCGCGGACTTCGCGCGGGCCTGGTTGGACGACCGCCGCGCCCGAGCGGAAAAGGCAGAAAAGCCATTCGCCCGAACGGTCCCGGGTGACTCCCCGCCGCCCATTGACCCGGGCACCGTCAAGGACGAAGCCGCCGCCGCGCGGCGGGCTCAACAGCGGTTGCAGCGGGTGGCGAGCGGCCTGGCCGAGCTTGAGTCGTGGCTCAGGGACCAGGTCCTAGTCGGCCTGTCGGCCACGGCGGGCAGCGGGCCGGGGCACGCGAACGAGATCGCGGCGCGGATGGTCGATGCGCAAGCGCCCGGCGTCGCCGCCGCCTTGCGCGAGCTGTCCGCGGTTCCCGCGTCCGGCGAGGGATGGCCTGGCCGGCTGCCTGAGCGAATACGCGCAGCTCCACCTGCTCGCCCGGGCGCACGAGCGGCTAGACACCCTGCCGCCCGACTTGGCCGCCACGGTCCGGTCCCGGGTCGGATACCCGACCAGCCGCAAGGACGTGCTCACCAGGCCCGCTGTCACCGATCACTGGGCGGTGCTTGGCGTCCGTGACTTGGTGGATGGAACCGTGCCAGGACGCCGGATCTGGCTGCGCGGACGAGATAGCGGGCAGTGGGCGATGCTGCTCACGTTCAGCGACCCGGATTGGCGGCTGGCAGGATCACGATACGGCCCGGCTAAGGCCAGGCACCGAACTCCACGCCAGCCTGCATTCTACCCAGGCCAGCCGCCCATGCGGGCGGTGCGGGGGAGCGGCACGCCCAGCCGGTCCCCGCGGACCGCCCGATTCCCGCCGGGGACGTCGATGCCCTGCTGGCGAGGTACGCCACCGGGACTGGAGCAGGACCCGTGGCTGACCTGGCTGGCCCTGCTGACCGGCACTCCGCCGGAGCGGCGCCGCGAGGTAGGGGGATGGCATCCTGATCGACAGAGACCGGGGCCGCGCTGCCACTGGCGGAGCGAGAGTCGCTCTGGACGCTGCTCGCCGTGTCCGGCGGGGCCGGTCGCGGTGGCCGCCGAGTGGCATCCGGATGGCCTGCTGGCGCTCACGGTCTGGCATGGAGACCGGGCGGTGGCGTTGTGACCGTGGATGACGGCATTCGGACGGGCTGCTCCAGCCGACGGTCAGGCCTGCGAGGGTGCGGTAACGCGATGAGCGTGTCGTTCGACGACCTGGTGGTGGCGGCGACCGTCGGCGTGTACCGCAAGCCGCTGGCGATCACTGATCTCGACGGCCCCGCCGCCGGCCACGCCGGAGTGCTCGACGGCAAGGACCCGGCCGCCGCCGTGCTGGACGCCGCTGCCCTGATGACCGTCGCGAGGCGGGCCGGATTCCGCCCAGCGGCAGGCGCGTCGGTCCGGCATCGGCCGACACAGTGCGGTCCGACACCGACACCGCGCCCGAGCTGTCCGCCGTCGCCGAGCGGGCACTGCGGCAGATCGGGCGGCGCGCACCTGGCACCCGGGTTCGCCGCCGGTGACAGCGAACTCCTCGCAGACCTGCTCGCCGCGGCGCATGCCGCCGGGTACCTGGCGCCCGCGCCGCTGCTTCCCGAACTGCTCGACGCGGCGGTCAGGACGACAGCGCTACGGCCGGCGGTGGCCGCGGTGCTCGGCGTCCGCGGTCGGTGGCTCGCGGCGCACCGGCCGGACTGGCAGCGGGTCGCGGACCAGGGGATGACGGTGCCGTCCGACAACCCGGAGGCATGGCTGACGGGCAGCCGAGGCGACCGATACGCGTACCTGAGGAGCCTGCGCGACCGCGATCCGAAGGCAGCGCGCGAACTGCTCGCGGCGGACTGGGCGCAGCAGGCCGGTGACGAGCGCGCGGCCCTGCTGACGGTCGTCGCTCGCGGCCTGTCGCCCGACGACGAAGAGTTCCTCGACGCGGCGCTCGACGACAGGACGGCGGCGGTCCGCGCGGCGGGACGACGGCTGCTCACGCGGCTGCCTGATTCGCGGTTCACCAGGCGCGTGACGGCGCGTGCCCTGGCCGCGCTCCGGCTGGAGCGCCGGGGACCGCGCCGCACGCTGGCGGTGACCCTGCCCGGCGGCCCTGACGCCGCCGCGGTCAGGGACGGGCTAGACGCGCGCCGGCCGTCGCCGTCCATCGGCGCGGGGGCGTGGCTACTTACCCAGGTGATCGCCGCCGCCCCGCTGACCACCTGGACAACGCGGTTCGGGCTGTCGCCTGCGGAGATCGCGGCGCTGCCTGCCGAGGCGAACCTCGGCATCGACGTCCACGCGGGCTGGCGGCTCGCCGCGGTCATGCAGGGCAGCGGCGAGTGGGCCGACGCCCTGCTCGCGGCCGACGATCCCGATGACGGCGGAAACCGCCCGCCCGCCGCGTGGCCCGACGACCAGCGGCTCTCGGCCCTGCTGTCGCCCGAGGCGCGCGCGGCGCGCGCCGCCGCGCTGCTCGCAGGCACGGATCCGAACGGCAGGCACGAGGTGGTCTACCGGGTGATCGCCGAGGTGGCCGGCCAGGCCGTCCCGTGGCCCGCCATCCTCGCCGATGCCGCGCTCGCCGTCCTTGACCGGGCGGCCGCATGGCCGGTGCTGCCACGACTGCCGCGGGGGCTGCTCGACTCGGCCGCCCGCGGCCTGCCCACCATCGGCAGCCGCGACTACGCCGCCGAGCTGTCCAGGCTCGCGGACACCTACCCGCAGACCTGGTCGCCGCTCCTGCACGCGACCACGGAAACCATCCTGCTCCGCCGTGCCTTTCTTGAGGAGATCCGTTGATCCAGCACTGTCGAGGCCGCCGCCACTGTTGCAGGCCAGCACTGTCGCCACCAGCAGCCGCGGCCACCGGCGGCCCGGAGTTGCTTCGCCCGCACGCCGAGCAGGTCTACGCAGCCGAGCTGGCCGCGCTCGCCGCCGCCGACGACCGGCCGCGGCCGCCGTCCTGGCGGCTGTCACCACGGGCCGTGGTCACGTATCTGCTCGGCGGCACGCTCGACGACGGCACCGTGATCACGCCCAAGTACGTCGGGCCCGCGCCGCCTGATCGAGGTCGCCGTCGCGACATTGGCCACCGACCGTGCGCTGTTGCTGCTCGGCGTGCCGGGCACCGCCAAGACCTGGGTGTCCGAGCATCTGGCGGCGGCGATCTCCGGCGACTCGACGCTGCTCGTGCAGGGCACGTCGGGTACCGCCGAGGAGGCCATCAGGTACGGCTGGAACTATGCGCGGCTGCTGGCCGAGGGGCCGTCGAAGGCGGCGATGGTGCCATCGCCCGTCATGACCGCGATGGCCGAGGGGCGGATCGCGCGGGTCGAAGAGCTGACCCGGATCCCGTCGGACGTGCAGGACGCGCTGATCACGATCCTTTCCGAGAAGTCACTGCCGGTCCCCGAACTCGGCATCGAGGTCCAGGCGGCACAGGGTTCTACGTGATCGCGACGGCGAACGACCGCGACAAGGGCGTCAACGACCTGTCGTCGGCCCTGCGCCGCCGGTTCAACACCGTCGTACTGCCGTTGCCGGCCACCGAGGACGAGGAGGTCGAAATCGTCGCCCGCCGGGTCGACGCAGCTCGGCCGGGCGCTTGAGCTGCCCGAGCTCCCGTCGGCCCTTGACGAGATCCGGCGGGTGGTGACGATCTTCCGCGAGCTGCGCGACGGGCATGACCGCCGACCAGCGGACCAGGCTGAAGTCGCCGACCGGCACGATGTCCCCGGCCGAGGCGATCTCGGTCGTCACCAGCGGCATCGCGCTGGCGGCGCACTTCGGCGACGGCGTGCTGCGCCCGGCGACGTGGCCGCCGGGCTCGTCGGCGCGGTCGTCAAGGACCCGGTCACCGACGGCGCCGTCTGGTCCGAGTACCTGGAGGCCGTCGTCCGCGAGCGGCGCGGCTGGGGCGACTTCTACCGCGCCTGCCGCGAGGTAAGCGGATGACTGGACCCTCAGGTGAGCGGTTTTCGTACTGGGCATCCGGCATCACGGGCCGGGCTCAGCGCGGTCGGTCGTGGCCGAGCTTGACCGGCTCAGGCCCGTCGGCCGTCCTGATTGAAGGGCCCGGCCGACGCCGATCCGCTGCTCGCGCTCGCCACCGACCCGGGCATGGTGCCGCCGGTGGCGCTGCTGGCGTACGCGCCCGACGAGCCGCGAGTATCGGCGTTCTGGCCGTTCGCGATCTTCTCACCCG
Source organism: uncultured Actinomycetota bacterium (assembly GCA_963778435.1). Taxonomy (GTDB): domain Bacteria; phylum Actinomycetota; class Actinomycetes; order Streptosporangiales; family Streptosporangiaceae; genus Trebonia. Next base: position 6,885 of record CAVZUX010000021.1, on the reverse strand, counting down.
AGTGGCAGGCGCTCACCTGGGCGGCCGCGAACCGGGTACCGACGCGGTTCTGCGACCTGCCGGCCGGGATGGTACTAGCCGCCCAGCGACATGAGAAAGCGGCCCAGGACGCAGAGCAGCAGGACGCAGAGCACCAGGACGGGGAATACCAGGACGGGGAACATCAGGACGCAGAGCGCGGCGCCGACGAAGCGATCGAGATCGACCCGATCGGTCAACTCGCCGCGGCGGCCGGCTACGACGACCCGGAGCGCTGGTGGGAAGACGTCATTGAGCTCCGCAAGTATCCCGGCCAGCCGGAGGCGAGCGGGGATACACAGTCGCCCGGCCACCGGGTGTTCGCGGCCATCGGTGAAGCGATGGCAGAGCTTCGGGCTGGCCGGACTGGAAGTGCGCTCGAGCAACGCCGCGAGGCGCATATGCGGCAAGTGCTGCGCGCGATGCTCAAGGAAACGGACGGATCCGTCGCTGTCGTCTGCGGCGCCTGGCACGTCCCGGCGCTGATCGCGCCGCTGCCGTCGGCGTCGAAGGACGCCGCCCTGCTGCGCGGCCTGCCCAAACGCAAGGCAGCGCTCGCCTGGGTGCCGTGGACGCACTCCCGGCTGGCGGCCGCATCCGGGTACGGCGCAGGGATAACGTCACCGGGGTGGTACCACCACCTGTTCGCCGCGCCGGGGCAGACCGTCGCCCGCTGGCTGACTCGGGTCGCTGCGGTGCTGCGAAGCCACGACATCCCGGTCTCGTCGGCGCACATCATCGAGGCGGTCCGACTGGCCGAGACCCTGGCCATCATGCGGGGTCGGCCCGTCGCCGGGCTGGCTGAGGTCAGCGAGGCCACCAAATCGGTCATGTGCGACGGGGACGATCTGGCGGCGGCGTTCGTCACCCGTGACCTCGTGGTAGGCGAAGTGCTCGGCACGGTTCCTGACGATGCGCCGCCGGTGCCGCTCGATGCCGACCTGCGCGCCCGCGCGAGGGCACTCAAGCTCAAGATTGAGCCCGTAGCGCGGACGCTCGCGCTCGACCTGCGCAAGGACACGGACAGGGGCCGTTCGGTGCTCCTGCACCGCCTTGGCGTGCTCGGGATTGGCTGGGGGGAGGCCACCGAGGACCTAGTCCGTGGCACCGGCACCTTCCACGAGACCTGGAGGCTGTGCTGGCGGCCCGAACTAGCAGTGGCGATCATCGACGCCGCCATCTGGGGGACCACGGTGGAGTCTGCCTCCACCGCCAAGATTGTTTCCGTCGCGTCGCCGGGCGCGCCGCTGGCTGATGTCACTCGGGCGGTGGAGCGGGTGCTGCTGGCCGAGCTGCCCGAGGCGCTGGAACCGGTGCTGCGCGCCCTGGACGCCTCGGCCGCGACGGAGTCAGATGTCACGCACCTGATGGCCGCCGTTCCCTCCCTGGTGCGCGCCGTCAGGTACGGCGACGTACGCGGAACCGACACAGCTGCGCTATCGGCCGTGGTGGACGCGCTGACCGTCAGGGTCTGCGCCGGGCTGCCCGCCGCCGTCGGCAGCCTGGCGGATGACGCTGCTTCGGTTCTGCGGGAAGCGCTTGACGGCATGGACGCCGCGCTCGCGCTCCACGCGCAGGGGTCGCCTCATGCGCAGGGGTCGCTCGGCGCGCACGCGCGGGACCGGTGGATGACGGCGTTGTCCGGGCTCGACGGGCGGCGTGACGTGCACGGCGTGATCGCCGGGCGGATCGTACGGCTGCTCGCGGACGGCGACGTGCTTTCACCGCAGGAGGCCGCCCGCCGGTTCGCTGCCGCGCTGTCCGTCGGCGTTCAGGCAGCGGACAAGGCACACTGGGCACAGGGGTTCCTATCCGGAAGCGGCCTGCTCGTCGCCCATGACCGTGATCTGCTTGCCATCCTGGACGCCTGGGTCACATCCCTGTCGGCGCAGGAATTCCTGGACGTGCTCCCGCTGCTGCGTCGGACATTCGGCGAGTTCGCGGGGCCCGAGCGGTCTAGCATCGACCGGGCCGTCAGGCACCTGGTCGGCGGCAGCGCGCGCAGCCCCGGCAGCGACGGTCCGCACGACGGCCGCGGTGACAGCGCTGAGGAGATCGACGCCGCCCGCGCCGCCGGAGCACTTCGGACCGTTGCCCTGATCCTGGCGGGCACATTGGAAAGGGCTCAATGACTACCGGCGACCCGCTCATCTCGAACGGCCAAGATCCCGTCTCAGCGGAGAACCCGGTGACGCCAGCGGATGACCGGGAGCGGCTCCGGCGGTGGCGGCTGCTGCTCGGCTCCGCCGCCGACGCGGATGGCCTCCGCCTGTCCGCATCGGATCAGGCCATCGATGCCGCGCTGGCCGCGCTCTACGACGGGAGCGCTGGCGGGCAGCCAGGCGGTCGCGGCTCCTCGGCCGCACAGTCCGGGAGGTCCGCAGGGCTTGGCGCGTCCGCCCCGAAAGTGGCGCGCTGGCTAGGCGACATCCGGACGTACTTTCCGTCCTCGGTCGTGCAGGTGATGCAGCGGGACGCGATCGATCGGCTTAATCTCCGGCAGTTGCTACTGGAGCCGGAGATGCTTGAATCGGTCGAACCTGACGTGCATCTGGTCGGCACCCTACTGAGCCTGAACCACCTGATGCCAGAGACAACGAAGGCGACCGCCCGCCAGGTCGTGGCTCGTGTTGTCGCGGAGATCGAGCAGCGGATCGCGAACCGCACGCGAACCGCCGTTTCCGGCGCTCTCAACCGGGCGGCGCGGACTCGCAAGCCCCGGCCGCGCGACATCGACTGGAACCGGACGATCGCCGCGAACCTATCTCGCTACCAGCCCGCGCACCGTACCGTCATTCCGGAGCGCCTAGTCGGCTCCGGGCGCCGGCAGCAGGTTATGGCCCGGGATCTGGTGCTGGCCGTCGACCAGTCCGGGTCAATGGCGTCCTCGGTAGTGTACGCATCCGTCTTCGGCGCCGTGCTGGCGTCGATCCGGTCCCTGCGGACATCGCTGGTCGCGTTCGACACTGCCGTCGTTGACCTCACGGCGCAGCTTTCAGACCCGGTCGACGTGCTGTTCGGCGTCCAACTAGGCGGCGGCACCGACATCAACAAGGCGATCGCCTACTGCCAGGGGCTGATCACCCGGCCGCGAGACTCCATCGTCGTGCTGATCTCCGACCTGTACGAGGGCGGCATCCAGGAGGAGATGCTCGCCCGGATGGCCGACTTGCACGCAGCTGGCGTGCAGGTTGTGGCACTGCTTGCGCTGTCCGACGAGGGTGCCCCGTCCTTCGACGCATCCAATGCGACCACCCTCGCCGCTCTGGGCATCCCGGCGTTCGCCTGCACGCCGGACGCCTTCCCCGAACTGCTCGCGCTCGCGATAGACGGCGGCGACGTCGAATCCTGGGCCCACCGCAACGCCCAAGCCGCCAAGTAGCCGATCAGGCAACAAGCTCGTGGAGGGGCCGTAGCGCGCGCTCCGCTCCCCACCCGTCCGCCCGCCACGCGGTCCCGGTCCTCACCCGTTCGTACGTGGTTCCTGCGGCACCGGTCACGGCTGCAGGTTCCTGCGGCACCGGTCACCGCTGCAGGTTCCTGCGGCACCGGTCACCGCTGCAGGTCCCCGCCGCACCGATTACCAGTCCAGATTGTCTGGACGGGATATATAAATGTATCGCTTTAGTAAGCCTTCATTTGCAGCAATAAGAAATGAAACAGAGTAAAATTCGAGTATGAACCTCGGTAGCCGCCACTAGATCGAACGGAAAGGGGGACGCCAGATGGGACACCAGCCAGACCCGAACGCCGGACCGGCCGACGACCCGGATCCCGAGCCCCCCGCTTCCCCTTCCCCTTCCCCTTCCCCTTCCCCAGGCTCCGCCGATGCCCCTGGCCGCTCCGAGCCGCCCGTTTCCCCTGCTTCTGGTGGCTCGCCCGCCTCGCCCACCCGTGCTGATTCACCCGGCTCCCCGAGCTCCCCGAGCTCCCCGAGCTCCCCGAGCTCCCCGAGCTCCCCGAGCTCCCCGAGCTCCCCGAGCTCCCCGAGCTCCCCGAGCTCCCCGAGCTCCCCGGACACCCCAAGCTCCCCGGACTCCTCCGGTTCATCGGCTACTCCGGATGGACCCCGGACCCCGGGCGCGCCGACCGACCCCGACGAGCTCCCGCGGGAGGCGCTGCTGGCCGGGTTCGCCCACGGCGGGACCTGGGACGCCCGCCCGCCCGGCCCGGACCTGGCCGCCGCCCTCGCGACGGCCGCCGGCGCCGAGTGGCGGTGCCTGGGTGCTTCGGGTGAGCAGCTCATCGGGGTGCTGGGCGGGCTCGCGGCCCTGGAGTCGTGGGCCGCCGCGGGGAAGCTCGGCGTCATCCGGGCGCTGATCCGCGACGACGACCCGGCGTTCCTGGGCGGCTCCCGCCACGGGGACCTCCCCGATGTCTGGGATGACGCACTGACCGGCGAGATCGCCCTTGCGCTTGCCGCCTCGGTGCCGTCGGCGGACAAGACCATGCGGTCCGCTTGGGAGCTCGGCGCCCGCCTCCCCGAAATCGGCGCCCTGCTGGAGGCCGGCGTCCTCGACGCCCCCAAGGCGAGGCTGATCGCCGAGATCTTCCAGGACCTGTCCGATGAGAGCGCGGGCCGCGCGGAGGCGCTCATCGTCTCGGAGCTGACCGAGCCGCCGGCGAAGACCTACGCGCAGGTGGAGCACATCGCGACCGCGATCGCCCTCATCATCGACCCGCAGCTGGGCGAGCGGCGCCGCAAAGCCGCCGAGAAACACGCCGCCCGGGTGCAGATGTTCCGCGAGCGGGCCGGGACGGCCGGCCTGTCCGGCCGGGACCTGCCGACGGATCAGACGCTGGCGGCGTACGCGAACGTGAACGCCCGCGCCGCCGAGTACAAGGACTCGAAGGTGTTCGCGAAGGCGCGGATGGACCAGCTCCGCTCGGCCGCCTACCTCGACCTCCTCAACGGCGTCACCGCCGAGGATCGCATCGCCCACGGTCTGCTCACCGAGCAGGCCCCCGCCGACGACCAGGCGGACACTGACCCCGCGCCGGCGGCCGGTCCTCGTCCGGGCGGGGACGACTGCCCCTGCCTCGAGTGCGACGGCAGCTGCCTGCCCGACGATGATTCCCCCGACGACGAATCCCCCGACGACAGCGGCCCCGACGGCACCGGCCCCGACGTCGGCCCGGACGACAGCGGTCCCGACCACGGCGGCCCCGGTGACGAAGATCCCGGTGACGGCTGCCCTGGTGACGACGGCCCCGAAGGCGGCAACCCTGACGGAGGCGGCCGCGGCAACGTCGACGACAGCGCTCCCGTCGGCGCCGAGCCGCCCTCCGGCGGATTCGGCGACAGCCGCACCGAGCCGGACTGCGAAGACGGTCCCGGCAAGGGCGGCACTAGCAAGGGCGGCACTAGCAAGGGCGGCACTAGCAGGGCGGCGCTGGCAAGGCCCCCCGGACCGAGCCCAGGGTCATCGCCGACCGCTCGCCGCCCGGCGGGATCCCGCCCAGTGCTGCAGGACCTTATCTTCCCCCTCGCCACGCTGCTCGGCCTAGCCGATACCCCCGGCGAAGGACATGGCCTCGGCCCCCTCGACCCCGACCTCTGCCGGACCCTCGCCGCAACCGCAGCCGCCAGCCCACACACCACCCTCTGCGTCACCGTCACCGACCCCGACGGCATCGCCATCGGCCACGGCTGCGCCAAACCCGCAAGGCTCGCCACCCCCGCCACAGGCGGGCCGGCCCCGCCCCTGGTCGCGCTCCCGGCGAGGATGAACCTCACCGTCACCGCCGACCGGCTGGCCGACTTGGCCGACCTGGCCGGGCTGCCGCGGACCGGCTGGGCGCTCGCCCCGCGCGGCAGCCCGAACCCGCCAGGCCGGCCGGGCGACCCGGACTGGTGCGGCACCTGGGCCCTGACCCTGCCCGGCGGCCCGGAGCTCATCGCGCGCCTAGAACCTGTGCCGACGTTCGAGTGTGATCATCGGAGCGAATCGCACGCGTACCACCCCAACGACAAGCTGCGGCACCTGGTCCAGGTCCGTGACTACACCTGTACTTTTCCGCCCTGTTCCCGGCACGCACGGGACAGCGATTTCGAGCACGCAGTGCCGTATGAAAGGGGTGGCCGAACCTGTGCGTGCAACGCTGGCGCAAGAAGTCGAAAATGCCATCGGATCAAGCAGGCGCCCGGGTGGAAAGTCACGCAGCCGAGGCCGGGATGGCATCAGTGGAAGACGCCGCGCGGCAGGACCTATACCCAGGGACCCAATCGATACCCAGTTTAGGCGTCTAGTGCGCTGGCCACTTGCGTTCACCGGGGGCTGACATGCCGCGGTGATACGCCCGCACTCGATCTGTTAGGCAGGTGGAGTGGTGGGAGGGTGCGATGGCTGAGCCGGTCGGGCGCGGCGGCTGACTGGGCAGGTGGCCGGCGGCTGTTCGTGCGGCGGGGGAAGCGCGGGTCGGTCCGGGTGCGGCGGGCGATGATCATCATGGCGTCGGCGTCGGGCACGCTGGTCCCGGCGATCGCCCGGTTGGTGGCCGATGAGGACACGGTGCGGGACGTGGTCCATACGGGGCCGGCCGGTGCGGATCGGGCGGGAGCGGCTGCGGCAGCTCCTTCGCGAGCGCGGCATCTCCTTCCAGCGGACCCGGACCTGGAAGGAATCCGCCGATCCGGACCGGGACGCCAAGCTGGACCGGATCGAGTACGTGACCAGCGCCTGCCCGGACCGTTGCTTCGCCTTCGGCCAGTTCGGGCCGCTGCCGATCCGGCCCTGCCACGGCGTGTGCTGGGCGCCGCGCAAACGGCCGGCACGGCTGCGCGCGACTTATCATCGCACCCACGGCATCCGCTACTTCCATGGCTGCTACTGCGCGGGCGATGACCAGCTATGGGGCATCACGTCC
>CAVZUX010000020.1:0-191666 GCA_963778435.1 uncultured Actinomycetota bacterium | reverse complement strand
CTCAGATCTCCCGCTAAGGAACGCCTCACCGCGCGCCCCCGGGGCCAGCCGCTCCTTCAGCCGTTCGCGGCGAGCAGCACAATCGGGGTGGTGGTGGGCTGACTGGTCCCGCCAGCGGGCTCGACGGTGATCTGTGTCGAATGTGACGCTTGTTACCCTGACGGTGATGGCCTGGACGAGCGGTTCCGATCGAGGAAGCCAAAGACCTCAGCCGACGGCAGAACGGACCGCAGGTGTGAGTAGATTCGAGACATAACGAGAGGAGACACGCGCATGGCCATCGCCGCACTTGTGCTTTCATCTGCACCGTTGCCATAGGCACCTATCTGCTGGCGACGGCAACTCGCATCGGTCACACCGAGTCCGCGCCTTCGGAACCGGTTCCCGTCTCGGCCGGACAGACCGGGACGGCCAGGACCAACCCGGCTGCGGTCTCCTCCCCCGCCAGCGGCAGCCAGACCGCTGCTGGCGCAGCCTCGGCGAAACCAGCACGTGTCAAAGACCCCTTCGCCCCGCCGTCCCTGCAGGCCGAAGAAGCGAGCCGCTGCCGGGCATGAAAGCGCTGGCGGAGTTTGCGCACCCCGCGCTGGCGCTCATCGGCCTCGCTTTCTGGATCGGCTACGTGATCAGCCGCGACCGGATAATGCTGGAGATTGGCCTCGGCATCGTGCTCGGGGCGATCTGCGCGGGGCTGTCGTGGTTCATGGTCAACACTCGCGCCGCCAAGCGCGCGGCCGCTATCGGGGCGGCTGACGAGTCCGGCACCGATGACCTCACAACCGCGCCGCTATCCTTCACACCCCTCGTCCTTATCCTGCACACGGTCGGCGCGGCTCTGACCTTGCTGTTCGTCGCTTTGATCGTCGCGCGCGTGTAGTCGAGCCAGTAGGGACGGAGATTGCCCTCCAGCAGAGCGGGAGCCGCAGATGAGGGTCGGGATCTCTGGGACGCACGGGACCGGGAAGACGACGCTGGCCGAGGCGCTATGCGCGCGCCTGCCGGGCCACGTGGCGGTGGACGAGCCGTACTACCTGCTTGAGGAAGAAGGGCACGAGTTCGGGCTCCCGCCATCGCTTGAGGACTACCGGGCACTGCTCGCATGCTCGGTGCGGAGCCTGAGCTCCCCGCAGTTGCGGCCCGGGGCCGTCTTCGACCGGACGCCGCTTGACTACCTCGCATACTTGACCGCGACCGGTGCGGACCCCTCGGATGAGGCCGATGCCGCAACGCTCCGCCCGGCTTTCGCGACCGTTGACCTCCTGGTCATCACGTTGATCACCCCAGAGACGGAGCAGGTCCTGCCGGTGGCGGAGATGCCCGGGCTTCGCTCGCAGGTGAATGACGCGCTGCTGGAACTGGCCTACGACGACCCGCTGGACGCCTGGGGAGAGATCCCGGTGCTGGAGCTGAACGGGCCGCTCGACGGCCCGCTCGACGCGGTCCTCGCCGCGCTGGCCAGTCCCGGCGCCCGTTACGGCGCGACTCGATCTGGGAGACTGCACCGGTGAGCACCACGACGCGGGTCGCCGCGTGGCAATGCCAGCCGGGGCCGCTCGACGTCGCGGGAAACCTCCGCCGACTCGACGAGATCTGCGCGACGGCCGCCGCCCGGCAGGTCGAGGTGCTGGTGACACCGGAGATGTTCACCTCCGGTTACGGCCTCGCACCCGACCAGGTATCGCGCCTGGCCGAGGATCCCGGCGGCCCGACCGAGGCCGCCGTAGCCCAGATTGCTCGGCGTCACCGCCTCGCGATCGTCTACGGACACCCCGAAAGCGCCGCGAGCGAGCGACCGTACAACGCCGCGACACTCGTAGGCGCCGACGGCGTCGTCCGCGGGCGGCACCGCAAGGTGCATCTCTTCGGCGACGTGGACCGGACCCTGTTCGCCCCCAGCGCCGAGCCGCCGGCCGCCTTCGACTTCGACGGCACCCGGGTCGGGCTGCTGATCTGCTACGACGTGGAGTTCCCTGAAGCCGTCCGGCACCTCGCGGTCGACGGAGCGCGAACCTTGCTGGTGCCGACCGCGAACATGACGGGCTACGAGGTCGTCCAGCAGCTCCTCGTGCGGGCGCGGGCCTGCGAGAACGGCTGCGCCATCGTCTACGCGAACTACTGCGGTGCGGACGACCTGTTCGAGTACAACGGACTCAGCGTGATCTGCGGGCCCGGCGGCGAGGTGCTCGCTCAGGCCAGCGCGCAGGGCGAGGAACTGATCGTCGCCGACCTCCCCAGCGAACCAGCCGGAACCTACCTCGCCGACCGCCGGGCAGACTTGTACGGCAACTGAAGAGAAAAACCAGAGCAATCTTGCGGAAGGGACCCGTGACTTCGCGGTGCTAGCTCAGGGCTTGCGCGCGACCCCACCGTAGTTCGCCAGCTCAACGTCGGCGTCGGCGGGAACCGCGCGCCACCGGTGCAGCTGCACGACCCCCGGCTCCACGAGGTCGAGGCCGTCGAAGAAGCGGGCGACCTCGGCGTGGCTGCGCATCGTGACCGGCGCGGCCATCACCTGGTTGAGCCGGTTCGCCGCGGTCCCGATCTGGGCGGCGTGGACGTCGCTCGCGGGGTGGGCGATCACGAGGTAGCTGCCCGGCGGCACCGCGTCGAGCAGGCGGCGCACGAGGCCGGCTGGGTCGTCGGAGTCGGGGATGCAGTGCAAGATCCCGATCAGCATCACGGCAATCGGCTCGCTGAAGTCCAGCGTGTTCGCCGCCTCGGCCAGGACCTCTGAGGTATCGCGCAGGTCCGCGTCCAGATAGGCGGTCGCGCCCTGCGGGTTGCTCGCAAGCAGGGCCCGGGCGTGCGCGAGCACGATCGGGTCGTTGTCGACATAGACAACCCGCGATTCCGGCGCCACCTTCTGGGCGACCTCGTGCGTGTTGCTGGCCGTGGGCAGCCCGGTGCCGACATCGAGGAACTGCCGGATGCCGACCTCGCCGACCAGGTAGTTGACGGCGCGGCCGAGGAACTCCCGCTGTGCGCGCACGCTGGCCAGCACGGTGGGATAGGACGAGATCACCAGTTCGGCCGCCTCCCGGTCGGCGGCGAAGTTGTCCTTGCCGCCCAGCCAGAAGTTGTAGACGCGCGCGATGTGCGCAACCCCGGTATCGACGTCCACCTTCGGCTGCTCCTCCGTGGGGCGGGAAGAAACCACTGCCTCGCCCGCTCGTCCGTCACTAGCGCCATCTTTCACCGCTCCGTCATTGTGGCACCCTTTGGCCCCATGTGCGTCGTTCTACCGTGATGATCGCCGCGGCGATCTCGGAGACGGGACCCGCGGTGATCGCGACCTTGCTGAGCAGCCGGCGGAAACGCGAGATGTCGGGGCTGGATCGCAGTTTGTAATGCAATAACACACAATTCCGTCATTTATCCATGCTATGACAATAGAAACCGCGATAAAAGAACGATCCGGTCTGACCACTCTCCCGGACGACCTGATTGTTTACTCGGAATCTAATGCCTAAATGACCCCGGCGTCCGGCTACGCATAACCGCAATCTATCAATGATGGTCTTGTTCGGCTGGCCTGACGGTGTTTGACTCAAACCACGCTCAATGACCGCAATGGCGCGGAAGGGAGAAGACATGCACACTCGGGTGAATATGCTGGCCGGTGATCCAGCCCACGTCGGCGAGGCGACCCGCTATCTGGAGGCAACCGTGCGGCCCCATGTCGAGGCACAGCACGGTAACCGGGGCCTTGCTTGTCTGGTCAACGATGACCTCGGCACCTGCGTGGTCGCGTCCTACTGGGACGGCCTCGACTCGATGACCGCGAGCGAGCAGGCCGTTCAGGTCTCGCGCAAGGAGGTCGCCGAGCGCCTGCACAGCACCGCGACCGTCGAGCAGTACGAGGTACCCGTCTTCGTCCGCCGAAGTCGTCCGCAGGCCGGAGCCGGGGCGCGCATGACCCGGCTCGAGTGCGCTCCGGCCAGCATCGACGCGGTCATCGAGGAATTCCGCAACACCGCCGTACCCGCCCTGATGGAGATGTCCGGCCTGTGCAGCGCGCAACTGATGACCGACCGGGCCTCCGGGCGGTGCATCGTGGCCACCACGTGGGACGACACGAACGCCCTGGCCGCCAGCCGGTCGGCTAGCGCACGGCTTCGCTCCAGCGTGGCCGCCGTGACGCATCTGCAGGTCCGCGCCGTAGAGGAGTACAAGCTGGTGTTCTCGTCCGTGCGCGACGGCGACACCCGCAGCCTGATCGAGCGCGACATCGAGCTGTGGAATGCCGGGGACCGCGAGGGCTGGCTGGCGGGTCTTGACCTGCACCGCCTGAACATTCGGGCGCCGGGCGGAATCCGGCTGACCGGCCGCGAAGCCGCCGAGACGATGTGGAGCATGTACCACGACGGGTTCCCTGACAACCGGCTGCGGATCGCCGCCATCCACGCCGACGACCGGGGCGGCGTCCACGAGGGCCGTGCCACCGGCACGCACACCGGGACCCTGCGCGGCCCGGCAGGCGAGATCGCGCCGACTGGCAGGAGGGCGGAGATTGACTTCTGCGGCGTCTACGAGTTCGAGGAGGGCAAGATCACCAGCTTCCACCTGTACTTCGACCAGGCGGAGATGCTCCGCCAACTCGGCATCACCGCCGGTGGCTAAAGGCGAGCTGCAGCGGACCCGCCCGTTGTCGTGAATCGCGTTGCCCGCGCCAAGGGATCGTTCACCGTGCTGCACTTCGGGGAGCGGGACCCGCGACTTCGCCGCGTTCTCCCCGACTTACCTGGCGGTCTTCCGGGCGGTCTCCCTGGTCTGCGCGCTCGCCGTCCCGCTGCTGATTTACCTGCCCGGGCGCCCGCGCGCCGGCTCGACCCGGGTGCCGGTGTGGGACGGGGGATCGCGTCGTTCAAACCGCTGTGATAGGAAGCCTTCTCGCCTTCGGCGGTCGCGGCGGCGGGAGATTCTCCGGCGGTGGCGGCCAGCATCGGGGTCGAGAACCTCCTGCGGAGCGCCGGCTTCACGCAGATGAGCACCGAGACCCTCCCTCTCAGCCCGCCAGTGATCTGCGTCCTCGCCGCAGCCCCCGCCCCCGCTTAAGGAATCTGTCGCGATTCCCGGCTTGTCGGCGATATCCTCTATCGCCATAGGCACCAGACCGTGCTCATCGCCGCGCTGCGCCGTTATGAGCGCGCCAGGTCCGCGTTGAAGGGCCCGGAGGGCCTAAACATCCAGGCCGCGTCGGTGATCATCATCGCCGAGCCGCAACTGACGCCGTCGATCGAGGAGCAGGCGATCGCCCGCGCGCACCGGATGGGCCAGGTTCGCCCCGTGGACGTACACCGGCTGCTGTGCGAGGACAGCGTCGACCAGCGAATCCTCGAACTGCTTGCGGACAAGCGCGAGGCGTTCGACGAGTACGCGCGCCGTAGCGACATGGCGAACGCGACGCCGGACGCGGTGAACACCGGCTCCGAGACCGAACTGCGGCACGCGATCGTGGCCGCAGAACGCACACGGCTCAAGGTGGCGTGAAACAAATTGGTCGGGGTTACGAGCGGCGCAGGCAGTGGCTGGAGCGGGCGGGATTAGGGTGTGACCACGGCCCGTTACCCGCACGCGGTATCCGCAGTTGCTTGTCCCGGGCCAAAGCAGCAGGTCAAACCATGTCGGGAGGTTCGCACAGGACAGGGTTCCCGTCCGGTATGCTGTGCGTCGCTTACACGTTGCCCGGTAACGAATGGCGCAGCGCGCCAGGGGAGGCTACCGTCCGGTGCCGGTATTGAGGAGCGCGGAGCATCCGCGGCCGGATCATGTTCTGCTTCATCTTTCTGACACCCACCTGATCGCCGGCGAGGAGCGCCTGTACGGGGCGGTCGACGCCGACGCACGGTTGCAGGAGCTGCTTGAGCGCATCGAGTCGGCCCGGATCGTTCCGTCGGCGCTGGTGGTCACCGGCGACCTCGTGGATGCGGGCGAGCCAGCCGCCTACCGCAAGCTGCGGACCCTGTTCGGGCCTTTCGCAGCGCGGCTGGGGTGCGAGGTTGTGTGGGTCATGGGGAACCACGACGACCGGGCGGCGATGCGGCAGCACCTGCTGGCCGAGCCTGCCTCCAGGGAGCCACTAGACAGGGTTTACCTGGTCGACGGCCTACGGATCGTGGCGCTTGACACGAGCGTTCCCGGCCACCACTACGGCGAGGTGACGGATGCGCAGTTGGCCTGGCTTGCCGGGGTGCTCGACGTTCCCGCCCCGTTCGGGACCGTCCTCGCCATCCACCACCCGCCGTTGCCGACCGTGGCTGACCTCGCTGTGACGGTCGAGCTGCGCGAGCAACACAGGCTCGCCGAGGTGCTAGCGGGCACCGACGTGCGTGCGATCTTGGCCGGTCACCTGCACTATTCGACGTTCGGCACATTCGCCGGCATCCCAGTCTCCGTGGCCTCGTCGACCTGCTATACCCAGGATCTGACGTTTGAACAGCACGCCACCCGCGGTCGTGACGCCGCGCAGGCGTTCAGCCTGGTGCATGTCTATCCGGACACGGTGGTGCACTCCGTCGTCCCGATCGACAGCGGCCCGACCGTCGGCGAGGCGGTTACCGCGCGACAGGCGCAGTCCCGGCTCCAACAGGCCGGGGTCGTCATCCCGGATGCACTGCGGGTTCCCCGCCGCCTCGGCCCCGTGGTCTCCGGCAGCCGCGCCTGACCGCGAGCAGGCTCCGGGAACCCCGCTGTGCTGGTCACATGTCCGGGTTTCCGGTGCGGGGATGAGCGTCACCGTCTCCCGGGGGGCACGCCTGCCGCAGCGGCGGTATCGCTGCCCCCAGCAGCGTGCCTGCCTGCCGTGTCTGCGCCACCGCTGGAACCATCCGGTTTGCCGCGCAGCGCGACATGTCCTGCGGCTGGTGGCGCTGCCCGGTCCAGTCCAGCTCCCACGGTGCTGGGCACGGGAAATAGCGGGCGAGGAAGTCCGCTACGGTCGCGGCGCGGTAGGCCTCGTCGACCTCTGGGTCACTGCCGTCGTTAAGGCAGAAGAAGTCGGCATCGCGCCGTGCCAGCAGTTCTCCGAGCGAGTCCAGCCCGTCATGGCTGGTCGTTTCGATGTAGCAGGCGGACGCCGACTCATGCGGTACCGCGCGGCCGGTCAGCAGCGCGTAGTAGTGGTAGAGCGAGTTCGTGACTGAGATGTCGGTTGCCGACCGGAACCGGCTGGCCTGGGTGGCAGCAAAATCGCTGGGGAACTCGGCCTCCAGTTCGGTGAGCACGCTGCGCCGCAGCGGGGCGGGCGAGTGAGCCAGGTGGCTGGTGATCACGTACCCGAACCGGTCGGCCAGCAGCCTGCGGTTGTTGCGGGCGGCGTTCTCGTGACCGCTGCGACGGATGTCGACAACCCCGCCGCCGATCCTCACTGGCGATTCGATGAACCTGCTGATCCCGCCGGGCGAGAAGAACATCGACGGTGTCACCAGGCGGCCGACGAACATGTCGTCGTTGCAGTACAAGAAATGCTCGGCCAGGCCCTCGATATGGTGCAGCTGGGTTTCCACCGCATGGGAATTGAACGTGGGCAGCGCACTCGGGTCCGAGAAGTGCTCGGCTGCGCGCACGACGGTGACCTTCGGGTGATCGGCTATCAGCCAGTTCGGCAACCGCGAGTCGGTGACGATGAAGATCCGACGCACCCAGGGCGCGTTCCGGTGGACGGAGCGCAGAGCGTACCGAAGTTCGTCGATCTGGCGGGTCCTCGCATCGGCATCGTCGCCGTCGCCCAGCACCGCCTGGGCCAGCAAGCGGGCTCGGGGGGACGACAACGCCGGATCGGTCCCGTCCACCCAGGAGAACACCATGTCGATGTCGAAGCCGACGTCACCAGAGTGCGCGCCGAACATGCCGACCAGCGTGGGCCACTGCCGGCCAAAGATTTCCACCACGGTCGGCTCTAGGTCAGCCGCGTCGAACTGCTCGCGCGTCAGCGCGTTAGCGCGCGGACACGTCACGCTGTGCGCGCCGATGTTCCAGCGTTCCACCTCCACCCAGCGGCCGGTGTCGGCGCTGCGGCCGACGCGGACAATGCCAGGCGCGGTCTCCATACCGTTTAAACCGTCGCCGCGCAGAGCGGCCAGCCCTCGCATCGCGGTGTCTGCTGCGACAGTGCCGGGGCCGGATTCGGCGACGGCGATGGCGACTCCCCACGTATGCCGCACGAGCCAGAAGGAGAGTCCGGCGGCAGCCAGCAGGTCATGCATCGCTTGCAGGTCAGCTGAGGTGTCAGGGTGAACGAAGGGGGCCAGGCTCATGCGCGTGCAGCGATCACGGCGGCCATGGGAAGGCTCCTTGCCGTGGATAGCCGCTTTAGGCCGTCCCTTGAAACGTGAAATATTTCCTGCCCCTGGGCGTCTGTCGACATCATCAGATCAGCGGCTGTGTTCATCTAGGAGCCTCACTTACGGGGAAACCGGCAAGATATTGCATTGCCAAAGCGTTGCCAGCAACCGACTTCAACATTGACATAAGGCAAACGGCCGCGTCAATGTCACTGTTCCCACACACCCAGGCACAGTCCGTTACCACAACCCGCGCCGGGGTAAGTCCGGGCGGCCCTACCGCCCGTAGGTGCGCACGCTTCGCCATAAGCCGGGTATTAATTGCCGGGGGATCTAGCGAGTCCACTGGAAGGTTTATTTCCGCCGCGTCCTGCGCATTCCCCGGCGCGGGGTATCCCATAGTAAGCGGAATACGGAATGGAGTACGACGCACGCCCTGCAAGCAACGTCCAGTCCCTCACTTGCCGGGCGCCGAGCGCGGCGCCGATGATCGGAATCGCTTACGCGGCCCTGGGCATGGTCTACTACTCTGTGGTACCGTATAGTGGTACTCGGTACTACAGAGTACCTGGAAGACCGAAGAGGACCCGCGATGGACGACCTGACGGAAATGCTGAAGGGCACGCTTGAGGGCTGCGTGCTTGAAATCATCGGCGGCGAGGAGACCTACGGGTACGCCATCACACGCCGGCTGAACGAACTCGGCTTCGCCGGTGTCGTCGAGGGGACGGTGTACACCATCTTGCTGCGACTGGAGAAGAACGGGCTCGTCCAGGTGACGAAACGGCCATCCGGGATGGGTCCGCCGCGCAAGTTCTATGCGCTCAACGACGCGGGGCGCGAAGAAGTCGCGACGTTCTGGGCGAAATGGGAGTACCTCTCATCACGAATCGACAAGCTCAGGGAGGGCGGGAAATGAACGTCTGGGAGACCATGACAGGCAGCGATCTCACCAGGGAATGGAAGGCGTTCGAAGCCCGGGCCAAGGCATTGCCGGCCGACTACCGGGCGGCGTGGGAACAGATCAAGGTTCACCTCTTTCCCTACGCGGGCTTCACGGGCCGGAACCTGATGCCGATCCTCGACGGGGTCCTGGGGCTGCTCGAAGAAACAGCGGCGGACGGGCAGGGCATTCACGAGGTGCTTGGCGACGACGTCGAGGGCTTCTGCGCGGCGCTGGCAGGCGGAGAAGGGGCCCGGAGCTATCGCGACCGGTGGCGCGAGCAGTTGAACAGGAACGTCGCAAGGAAATTGGGCCGGCTAGGAGGCTGACGTGGGCATCCAGGACATCATCGAGGGCAAGAAGCAGTGGCGGGCGCACATGGCGCGGGTCAAGGCACTCCCGCCGGACTACCAGATCGTCTACAAGGAGATTATGAGGTACGTCTTCAAGGTCGGAGCGATCGATGTGTCTGACGGGTGCCTGCTCTCAGGGATTGTCGATTTCTTCGAGCAGGGCGTCGCGGTCGGCAAGGGAGTCCTGGAACTCATCGGCAACGACGTTGCTGCCTTCTGCGACGACCTGGTCAAGGACTCGCGCACATGCGCGGACATCTGCCGGGACTCCACCAGCGGGGAACCCGGCACGGCCGCGAAGTAACACCGGCCTGCCCAAGGCACTTGCGAACGCCTTGACCGCCGGCGCGTTGTCGTGCCGACGGGCGTAAACCCGGACGACCCGCGCGCGACGGCCCGATCGTCGGCGGACTGCGACCTACGCGACGGACTTAGGGCTTGCGTCCCACCCCGGCGAGACTGTCTACCTGGACCGGGGGGAACGGGCTGGGGTCGGGGCGCCAGTCCCCCACCGGCACCACGCCCGGCGGCACGAGATCGAGTCCCGCGAAGTACCCTTCGACCTGCGCGGCCGTGCGGGACGCATAAGGCACGGCACCGGTCCGCTCGTACTGCTCGTTCGCCTTGACGCGCGCCTGCGCGCCGACGCTCTCCTTGAGGGCGAGGTAACTGCCCGCGGGGACGCCGCCAAGCATGGCGGTCACGATGGCGCGTGACTCGTCATAACGGGCGACGTGTCCGAGGACCCCCATGAACAGCAGGGCGACCGGCCGCGTGAGGTCCAGCGTCCGGGCGGCAGCAGCCAGGATCGCCCCCGGGTCCCGCATGTCCGCGTCGACGTAATCACACGACCCCTGCGGCGCGGAGGCCAGCAGAGCCCGCGCGTGCGCCAGCACCAGCGGGTCGTTGTCCACGTACACCACCCGGCACTCCGGTGCCACCCGTTGCGCGACCTCATGCGTGTTATCAGCGGCTGGCAGCCCCGTCCCCACGTCGATGAACTGCCGGACGCCTGCCTCCCCGGCCAGGAACCGCACCGACCGCGCCAGGAAATACCGCCCCGCCCGCGCAACATCCACGATCTGCGGAAACGTCTCGCGATACTTGTCCCCGGCCTCCCGGTCAACCGGGTAATTGTCCTTACCGCCCAGCCAGTAATTCCAGATCCGCGCCGAATGCGGCACAGACGTATCAATCTTCGGAACCGGAACACCCTCGTCGGTCACGCGGCCATCCCACCTTTAGCGCGGATTGCTATGTCGCCGATACGATACTATGCGCTAATCTGACACGATATGTCACCCGGGATATGGCTCACTAACGAACTGTCAGCTAACCAACGCCCTTGTCAAAGGAACGCCCATGCGCCCAGGACTTGAGCAACAGACGGCACCGGCGCCGCTCGCTGGCCTGGAAAGCGGGGAACCGACAGCCGCCCGGTTGCGGCTGGGCGCTCAGCTGCGCCAGCTGCGTCAGGGGGCAGGTATCACGCGGCAGGACGCCGCTGCGGCGATCCGGTCATCCGCGTCGAAGATCACCCGGCTGGAGCTCGGCCGGACAGGCATCAAGCCGCGTGACCTGGCGGACCTACTCGGCATGTACGGCGCCGACCCGGCTGGGCAGGCGTCCACGATGGCGCTGGCGCGGATCGGCAACAACCGCGGCTGGTGGCGTGAGTACGGCGACGCGGTTCCCGCCTGGAAGGCCATCCATCTGGGCCTTGAGCAGTCCGCCGACATGATCCGCGGTTACGAGCCGCGGTTCGTCCCTGAGCTGCTGCAGACGCCGGAGTACGCTCGGTCCCTGCTGACGAGCATGTCTGGCGACCTCGACGCCGACCGGACGGAGCGCCGGCTCGCTGTCTTGCTGCGGCGGCAGCAGATCCTGCACCGCGAGAACCCGCCGCGCGTATGGACGGTGATCGACGAGGGCGCGCTGCGCCGACTTATCGGCGGTCCGGCGGTGATGCGCGCCCAGCTTGGGCACATTATCGACATCACCAGGCTCGGCCATGTCAACATCCAGGTGCTGCCGTTCCGCGCGGGTGGCCACCCGGCCTGCGGCGGCCCGGTCGAACTGCTCCGCTTCGCCGGGGATCAGCTCGCCGACGTGGTGTGCCTCGAGTATTCCGGCGGGGCCGTCTACCCTTCTCGGCCGACCGAACTGGCCTGCTACTGGGACACCCTCAACCAGCTCGTCACCCAAGCCGACCCGCCGATCGCAAGCACACTCACCATCGAGCAGATGCGCAGAGAACTGTAAGAATCCGCAGTGCGTGGACCAGGGCCCCCGCCTGGTCAGGCGACCTCCTCCATGGCCTGGGCGAACTGCGCCTGGTACAGCCGCGCGTACGCGCCGCCTGCCGCCAGCAGCACCGCGTGCGTTCCCTGCTCGACGATGTGCCCGTTCTCCATCACCAGGATCACGTCGGCGTCGCGGATGGTGGACAGCCGGTGGGCGATCACGAAGCTGGTCCGGCCCTGCCGCAGGGACGCCATCGCGCGCTGGATGAGCACCTCGGTCCTGGTGTCGACCGAGCTGGTCGCCTCGTCCAGGATGAGCACGGCAGGCCGGGCGAGGAAGGCGCGGGCGATCGTGATCAGCTGCCGCTCCCCCGCGCTGACGTTCGTGCCCTCGTCGTCAAGCACGGTGTCGTAGCCGTCGGGCAGCGTCCGCACGAACCGGTCCACGTACGTCGCCTTCGCCGCCTCGACGACCTGCTCGTGGGTGGCGCCGAGCGAGCCGTAGGCGATGTTGTCCTCGATCGTGCCGCCGAACAGCCAGGCGTCCTGCAGCACCATGCCGGTCAGGCCGCGCAGTTCCTCGCGGCTCATCTGCGCGGTGTCGACGCCGTCGAGCAGGATCGCGCCCGAGTCGATCTCGTAGAACCGCATCAGCAGGTTGACCAGCGTCGTCTTGCCCGCGCCGGTCGGGCCGACGATGGCGACGGTCTGCCCTGGCTCCACGGTGAGCGAGACGTGCTCGATCAGCGGCCTGTCCGGCACGTACCTGAACGACACGTCGTCGAACTCGACCCGGCCCCGGACGTCGGCGGGCCTGACCGGCTCGGCGGCGTCGGGCGCCTGCTCCGGAGCGTCAAGCAGCGCGAACACGCGCTCGGCGGATGCCACGCTCGACTGCAGCAGGTTCGCCATGCTGGCGACCTGGGTCAGCGGCTGGCTGAACTGCCGCGAGTACTGGATGAACGCCGTCACCGCGCCGAGGGTGAGCGAGCCGCCCGCGATCAGCAGGCCGCCGACGACGGCCACGAGCACGTAGTTCAGGTTCGACATGAACATCATCAGCGGCTGGATCGTGCCGGAGATGAACTGCGCCCGGGAGCTGGCCTGATAGAGCGCCTCGTTCTGCTCGGTGAAGGTCGCCATGGCCTCCTCCCGCTGGCCGAACGCGGTCACCAGCGCGTGCCCGGTGTACATCTCCTCGATGTGGCCGTTCAGCCGGCCGGTGAACTTCCACTGGTTGATGAACTGCGGCTGCGCCCGCTTGGCGATCTTGCGCATCGCCACCGCGGAGGCTGGCACGGTGACCAGGGCGATCAGGGCCAGTTCCCAGGACACGACGAACATCAGCGTCAGCACGCCGACGATCGTCAGCAGCGAGGTCACCAGCTGGCTCAGCGTCTGCTGCACGGACTGCTGGAGGTTGTCGATGTCGTTGGTGACGCGGCTCAGGATCTCGCCGCGGGACTGCCGGTCGAAGTAGCTCAACGGCAGCCGGGACAGCTTGGCCTGCACCTGCTCGCGAAGCCGGAGCACCGCCCGCTGGACCATGGTCGCGGTCAGCCGGCCCTGGAACAGCGCGCAGACCGAGCCGCCGACGTTGAGCGCGACCACGACGACCACGATCTGCCCCACGTGGCCGAAGTCCACGCCGTGGTGCGACTCGTAGCCGTCGAAGACGAGGTTGATCGCCTCGCCGAGCAGCCGGGGCGCGAGCACGGACAGGGTCACGCTGCCGACCGCGAGGGTCAGCGCCAGGATCGTGAGCAGGCGGTACGGGCTGAGCATGCCGAGCAGCCGCCTGCCCGAGCCCTTGAAGTCCAGTGCCTTCTCGGTGGACATGCCGCTCATGAAGCGAGCGGGACCGCGCATGGGGGCCGCCGGGCCCGGCCCGCGCTCGGGCGTCGCCCGCTCCTCGTTGACTCCCGCGCTCACGCCGCGGCCTCCTGCTCGGTTAGCTGGGAGAGCACGATCTCCCGGTAGGTTTCACTCGACTCCATCAGCTCGGCATGGGTGCCGCGCGCCACGATCCGGCCAGCGTCCAGCACCAGGATCTGGTCGGCATGCCTGATGGTGGCGACCCGCTGCGCAACGATGATCATGGTCGCGTCGGTTACCTGGGTCGCCAGGGCCGATCGCAGTCGCGCGTCGGTCGCGTAGTCGAGCGCGGAGAACGAGTCGTCGAACAAGTAGATCTGCGGCTTGTGCACCAGCGCGCGGGCGATCGCCAGGCGCTGCCGCTGGCCGCCTGACACGTTCGTGCCGCCCTGCGCGATCCGCGAATCCAGCCCGTCTGGCATCCGCTCGACGAAGTCGCGGGCCTGGGCGATCTCCAGCGCGCGCCACAGGTCCTCGTCGGTGGCCTGCTGGTTGCCGTACCGCAGGTTCGTCGCCACGGTTCCGGAGAACAGGTACGGCTTCTGCGGCACAAGCCCGACGGCCGCCGACAGCTGAGCCGGGTCGAGTTCCCGCACGTCGACGCCGCCCACCAGCAGCGACCCCGCCGTGACGTCGAGCAGCCTCGGTATGAGGTTGACGAGAGTGGTCTTGCCGCTGCCGGTGCCGCCGATGATCGCCGTGGTCCGCCCGGGCAGCGCGGTCAGGCTGATGTCGTGCAGCACCGGCTGCTCGGCACCCGGAAAGCGGAACTCGACGTTCCGCAGCTCAAGCCGGCCGGGCTGCGGGCCCGCGGGCAGCGGGCTGGCCGGCGCGGCGACGCCCGGTTCGGTGTCGATGACCTCCATGATCCGCTCCGCGCTGACCTCGGCCCGCGGCACGAGCATGAACATGAACGTCGCCATCATCACCGACGTCAGGATCTGGGCCAGATAGGTGATGAACGCGGTCAGCGACCCGATCTGCATCGTGCCGTCCGCGACCAGGTGCCCGCCGAACCACACCACGGCGGTGGTGGACAGGTTCAGCACGAGCAGCACCGACGGGAACATCAGCGCCATCAGCTTGCCGGCGCCCAGCGAGACGTCGAATAGCTGGGTGCTCGCGACGGCGAACCTCTCCCGCTCCTGCGGGTCACGCACGAACGCGCGGATGACCCGGACGCCCGTGATCTGCTCGCGCAGCACCCCGTTGATGTTGTCCAGCCGCTCCTGCATCTGCCGGAACAGCGGCCGCATCCGGGAGATGATCAGCGCCAGGATGATGGCGAGCAGCGGCACCGCGACAAGCAGCAGCGACGACAGCGGCACGTTCTGGTTCAGCGCCAGGATGATCCCGCCGACGCACATGATCGGCGCGGACAGCAGCAGGGTGAACGTCATGATCGCCAGCATCTGGACCTGCTGGACGTCATTGGTGGTCCTGGTAATCAGCGACGAGGTGCCGAGGTGGTTCACCTCCCGGTCGGAGAACATCAGCACCCGGCGGAAGATCCCTTGCCGGACATCGCGGCCGAGGGCCATCGCGACCTGCGCGCCGAAGTACACCGCGCCGATCGCGCACAGGATCTGCGCCAGGGTGATCGCGAGCATCACGCCGCCGGTCGTCAGGATGTAGTGCGTGTTGTGGAAGATCACGCCGTTGTCGATGATGTCTGCGTTCAGCGTCGGCAGGTACAGCGTGGCCAGCGTCTGCGCGAGCTGCAGCACCAGGAGGAACGCGAGCGGCTTACGGTACTGGCGCAGATAGGTGCGCAACAGGCGGATCAGCACAGGACTCTCCCACTAGTCGGGGGCAATCGGGCAGGCAGCGCGGGCCAGTTCCCAGCGAGCTGGAACCAGGATGACGATCGTCAGCGCCGCAGCGGCGGACAAGGGATGGGCAGTTCATTCCTATACCGCCAGCCGCGACCCCCGCCTGCGCCTACCTAGCCCACCGACAATACACAATACTGTCGCCTGTTCGCCCCAGACAGCGACTCGCTTGCAGGGTTGGCGCCCCGGCGCCAGCACAGTTACGCTAGCGCCTAAATATTGCGAATATTGCGGGCTGCATCCGAAGGGTGATCCGTCGTGCGAGTCGTCGTTGACTTGGACCTGTGTGAGAGCAATGGCCTGTGCATGGCGGCAGCCCCTGAGGTCTTCGAGCTGCAGGACGACGACACGCTGCTGATCCTCCAGGAGACCCCGGACGAGTCGTTGCGCGGCAAGGTCGCCGACGCGATCCGCACCTGCCCCAAGCAGGCAATCAGCTTGCAAGAATAATCAGCGCCCGACGTCACCGCACGTGGACGGTGTTCGTCAACGGAGCGAGGGGTGACTTCAGGTGGATTACTTCGATCTGACGCCGGCGAGTGAAGGAAAGAAGCTCCCGATGATCTCGAACGAACCCGCGGTCCCCGCCTCAGCTCCGGTTACCGATCCAGGCATCCGGTACGTGTGGCATGAGGGTCCGGTCCCGCCCGGCTTGCCGGTCACCCAGGTCTATGGCTGGCTCCTCTGCCCGGTCACGGGCCGGGTCCTGATCCAGGAGCACGACGACGGCCTCTGCATCCTCCCCGGCGGAACCCCGGAGGAGTTCGACGCGGACCAGCACGCGACGCTCGCCCGCGAGGCGTTCGAGGAGAACCAGGTCCTGATCGGCCCGTCCGCCATCTACCTCGGCTACCAGGAGGTCTTCGAGCCTGGCCGTGCCCCGCACGCCCAGGTGCGGCTGGCTGCGGTCATCACCGAGTTCGCGGCCCGCGCGCCCGACGCCGACGGCGGGGAGCTTTACCGAAGGCTCATGACGTCGGTGGCCGCCGCGCCCGCCGCGCTCGGCTGGGGGCAGCCCGGCGAAGCCCAGGCCCGCGGGGCTGGCCGCGCCGGGCGCGAGTGGGGGCTGCCCGTCGATGATCCCGCCCCCGACGGATACGAGGACTTACCGCGCTCGGGCCGCGAAGAGCCTCGTCGGCGGCGCGGATCCGGTGCAATAGCAGCATGACAACCTCGACCGAGGCCTCATCCGGCCTGGATCCCGAAGCGAAGCTCAGGTGCAGCGACTGGTCGCGCGCGGCCTCGCTCTCCCCGATCGGTACCAGCGGCAGTTACGCCGGCTACCTGCTGGTGGAGATCCCGCTGCCCTGGCCGCGAGACGCCGGCGACACCGCCGAGGGCGCCGCGCTCGGCCCGCTCATCGGCCCTCTCCGCTACCGGCTGCAGGCCATCGTCCCCGCTGAGCCGACCGCAGACCCGCCCGAGCGGCGGGTGATCTTGCACGCCCGGCGGCCGGGCGAGGCGGGCTTCTCCGGCTACCGCCGGTTCGAGAGCCGCGCCGGGGATTCGCTGACAGAGACGGTGGGCGCGCTGATCGCGGCGGCCGCCGGCGATGCGCCGTCGGAGCTCGAGTCACCCGCCGTTGACGTGCTGGTCTGCACGCACGGCACCCGGGACTCGTGCTGCGGGCGGCGGGGCGCCAACCTCGCCGTCGAGCTCGCGGCGTCCGGCCGGCTTGCCCGGGAGACCCTCTGGCGCACCAGCCACATGGGCGGTCACCGGTTCGCGCCCACCTTCCTGGTGCTGCCGCAAGGCACCGTCTGGGGCTTCGCCGACGTCGACCTCGTCACCCGGGTCGTGCACCGGGCCGGCGACTTCGCCGACGCCGCCGGGCAGTACCGCGGCTGCCCCGGCCTGGACAGTCCGCAGGTGCAGGCGCTCGAGGTCGAGGTCTTGCGCCGGGTCGGCTGGAGTCTGCTTGATACTCAGCGCACCGGCTCGTTCGATGGAATGAATGCGCAGTTGACCTGGGAGGAAGATGGGCAGACGGTCACCTGGGCCGGTGAGGTCCGCCCGGGCCGCACCATTCCCGCCCCGGGGTGCCTGGAGCCGTTGTCGTCCACCGGCAAGAGCGAAACTGAATGGGCCGTCACCGCGGTGCACCGCCGCTAAGAAACCGCCTCACTGATCAGGAGGAAATGGATGAGTCTCGGGAATCTAGCCTCAGGCGTTGAGGTAGGTCAGCACCGCTAGGACACGGCGATTGCCGTCCTCGGCGGGATACAGGTCGAGTTTGGCGAAAATGTTGCCGATGTGCTTGTTGACCGCTTTCTCCGTCACCACCAGCCGGGCGGCGATGCCGGCGTTGCTGTGCCCCTCGGCCATGAGCGCGAGCACCTCGCGTTCGCGGGCGGTGAGCCGGCTCAGCCGCTCGTCCCGGTCATGCCGGGCCAGCAGCTGCGACACGACGTCGGGATCCATGGCGGTACCGCCGGCGGCGACGGTACGCACGGCCTCGATGAATCGCAGCACGTCGGAGACCCGGTCCTTGAGCAGGTAGCCCAGGCCGCCCGTCCCCGCCGAAAGCAGTTCCTTCGCATAGAGCTGTTCGACGTGCTGGGACAGGACGAGCACGGGCAGACCGGGCAGCTGAGCGCGCGCCTGCACCGCCGCCCGCAGGCCCTCGTCGGTGAAGGTCGGAGGCAGCCGCACATCCACCACCGCCACGTCCGGGTGGTGGGTGATCAGCGCGCGCAGCAATTCGGGTCCGCTGCCAGCGGCCGCCACGACCTCCATGTCGTAGGCCGTCAGCAGCCGGATCAGGCCGTCCCGCAGGAGGGTCAGGTCCTCGCCAAGGACAACTCGCACGGCAGCTCCAGGGTCACCTGCGTCGGACCGCCGATCGGGCTGGTCACGGCGACCATACCGTCGAATGCGCTCAGCCGCCGCTCAATGCCGCGCAGCCCTCCGTCGGCCTGCAGGGCGGCACCGCCGGTGCCATTGTCGCCGACGATCGCGACCAG
Source organism: uncultured Actinomycetota bacterium (assembly GCA_963778435.1). Taxonomy (GTDB): domain Bacteria; phylum Actinomycetota; class Actinomycetes; order Streptosporangiales; family Streptosporangiaceae; genus Trebonia. The sequence continues at coordinate 173,175 of CAVZUX010000020.1, read as the reverse complement.
CTTGCCGGGCTCGTATTCAAGCTGCACCCAGGCTCGGGTCGCGCCGCTGTGCTTGACCACGTTGGCGAGCGCCTCGGCGATGACGAAGTACGCGGCCGACTCCACCGGTGCGGAACTCCGGCCGGGCAGGTTGATGTGCAGGTCAACCGGCAGCGGCAGGCTGAGGGCAAGCGCGCGGACCGCCCCGTCCAGGCCGCGTTCCGCCAGTACCGGCGGGTGAATGCCGCGGACCAGGGCGCGCAACTCCGACAGCGCCGCACCGCTGGATGCGCGCGCCTCGGCCAGCAACGTCAGTGCCAGATCCGGGTCGTCCCTGACCACCTGCTCGGCCAGACCGATGTTCATGCCCAGGGAGACGAGCCTGGCCTGCGCTCCGTCGTGCAGGTCGCGCTCGATCCGGCGCAGCTCCGCCGCAGACGAGTCGACCACGACCGAACGCGACTCGGTCAGCTGGCTAACCCGGGCGGCCATCTCCGTCCGGGTCGGCGCCAGCAGTGACGAGGCGACCCGGGCGTGCATCCGCAGGAACCACGGGCCGGAGTAGACGGCGAGCGGCAGCATCCACAGGAAGAACACCTGCAGCGTGAAGCCATGCGCTGTGTGCCCCCATCGGTAGAACAATGTCCCGATGTCGTCCACCAGGTTCCACACGCCGCCGACGACCAGGGCCGCGGGCGCCAGCCCGAGCACCAGGCTGACCGGGACGCCGGCCAGGGTCCAGAGGAGGTCCCGCCAGGTTGCCGGGTCGCTCAGCACCCACATGCCGCGCCGGAACCCTCGCACCAGCCTGTTGCCGGACTTCGGCTCGGACCGGTAGGGCGGCGCGATCGTCACCCCTGACCACTCAAGCGCCCGCCTGCGCTCCAGGTCGGCCTGCCACCGCACCGCGAGCAGGCTCTTGGGCGCGAGTACCACCCCGATCCCGGCAGCCAGCAGGAGAACAGAGACCAGGGCGAAGGCGAACAGCGGGAGGCACCCGACTGCGGTAACCGCCAGCAGCATCCCGCGAAGGCAGGTTCGCAGGGTCGACCGGGCAACCCGCATGGTCGTGCCGCCATCGTCACTCATCGCAACCTCCGAGTTGATCGCGCTAACTCCGCGCTCGTCGCCGCTGTCCGGTGCGGCGCCAGCCCCGCTCAGGCCAGAAGCCTGTTCGTCCCTCCCATTGTGGGTGTCGCGGTGGACGGACTCAGTGGTGCTAACTCCACCCTTTGGATCTGGCCCGCGATTCCGGCAGGGAGATTTCCTGCCGGGCCGGCATCCCGCGGTCACGCTAGCGGGACGGCCACCGGCGCAGACCGGATTCCCAGGCAGCCGGGTTGGCGGTCTTATGAATGGCACCAGGTGCGATGGGGGTTAGTGCTGCCACCAGCCTGTTCCGTGATAGCCCTGGTACGCGCCTATCGCTGAATTGATGACTGTCAGCGTGAAGGCTATCAGGCACAGGACAAGGCCGGCCAGGGCGTACCGCCGGGTGCCCGGCGAGCGGAGATCTCGTATAGCGATGAAAAGGCCCGGCAGGAGGTCGATGGCCCCGAGAATCGGGATGATCCAAAGGATTAGCCCCGCAACCCCCAGCCAGAGGGACACCGAGATCTTCACGGGGCGCACGCCGCCCGGCTGACCGACGGGCGGAGCGTGTCCCGTGTTTCCGGCGCCTGGCTGCTGCCATGTCTGCTGCGGGTAAGACTGAGGGCGCGATTGGGACTGCTGAGGCCATGGCTGAGATGGCTGCTGGGACTTCAGAGGCTCGCGCGGTCTCGTGATGAAAGCTGCGCCTATTGTTCCCGCGAAACCTAGCAACGCGACGACGAGAGTAATGGCACCGGTATTCATTTCTCCCCCTCCGGGCACTCCCCGGACCCCGGACACCACGGGCGACAACCCACGATGCAAATAGTTCGTTTAGTCTAGGACTCTCCGAATGCTCCGACAAGCCAAATTAGGAAACTGACGGTGTGCATGCACCAGGTCCCCGGCTTAATGCCAGCCGTCTCAGCTTTTAGCCGGGGCTTGCTTCTAGGTTTGCCTATTTGCCGAGTTGTGCGCATGGCGGTTTCCTGCCTGGTGGCGGCAGGCTGTTCATCCGGATCGCGTCGTCGCGGAGACGCGCGCTCTGCTCTCGACGGTCTCGGCCTAGCCCTGGCTGCTGGGGGTCCCGTCCGCGATGGCCTGCTGGTAAAGCTGGTGAATGTCGCTACCGAAAAGGGCGCTGTAGGAGACAGACGGGGTATTGCCGCCCTGCTGGTAGCCGCCGATCACACCCACGATCGTGCCGGTCCGTGACCGCGTGTCGAACTGGGTCACCCAGGCGCTGCCGCTGGTGCCGCCCGTGTAACCGTCGCAGTTGAACTCCAGCTGGGTGGCGCTCTGCCGTGACGTCCAGTTGAGGCAGGTGACGGGGGCGTTGGCGCTGTCGGGATACCCGTTTCGCCCACTGCGGCGCGACCAGCAGGCGCTCGGGCGTCCAGATGCCGAGCGGGGCGTTGCCGTCGCGGTACGCGGGGATGAACACGATGTCTTGCTCGTAGCCGCTGCCGTTGCCGCCGTTGATGCAGTGCGCGGCGGTGATCAGCAGGTCCATGGCCGGGCTGGCGACCACGCTGGCCGTGCAGAAATGATCGGTGCTGCCCGCATGCGCGAACAGCGCCCCGACCCGCAACGCGACCACCGCCGTATGTGAGTTCTGGCTCTGTCCTGGCGCCGGGGCGAGCCCGCGTCCGCTCGGGAACGGCTGAGCGTCAAGGAGCCGCGAACGGGTCCAGAAGCTAGCCGGGCCGCCGGCACCGGGCTGCCGGGGGCCAGCGGGCGGCGACGAGGAACCAGCCGCCCACCAAGATCATCGCCATGGCGACGGCCAGCGCGCCGCTCCTCATCCCGCCCAGCCTCATCCCGGCCAGCCTCGTCCCCACCGAGGTTCCTCTCCGCCGCCCGACTGCCCCGTCCTGGCGGGTCAGCTGTCCCTGCCGTGCCCGGAGAGTGGCTGCCCTTAAACGCGCCGGCACCGCACTGCCGTGCGCCGTGTTACCAGCCCAGTTCGCGCAGCCGCGGGTCATCGATGCCGAAGTGGTGCGCGACCTCGTGGATGACGGTCCGGCGGACCTGGTCGGCGACCTCCTGCTCGGTCCGGCAGATCGCGCAGATCGCCTGGCGGTAGATGGTGATCCGGTCGGGCAGCACCCCGGCGTAGCCGGCCGTCCGGCTAGTCAGCGGGATGCCCTCGTAGAGCCCCAGCAGACCGGGCGGCCCCGCCCGCTGCTCGACCGTGACGGCGACATTGCTCATCAGCCGCCCGAGTCCCTCCGGCAGTCCGTCTAGCGCCGAGGCGACCATCTCCTCAAATCGCTCCGGGTCAACCTCGATCACCAATCCATTGTCCATCCGGTACCCCAGCGCATACAGGCTGAGCTTCGGTGACCTACGGCGATGAGCAGGTGCCGATTGACAGCCTGGCTATCAAAATGATAGCACTTTGATAGATGCGGTCCGGCCGCGGTCACAAGCTTCTGGAGGCAGCCCGATGCAGGCATCAGTCGAGAACATCACCACTTCGCAACCCATGATCGTCACGACGACGGAGAACATCCCGGGCACCCGGGTGGTGAAGACGATCGGCCAGGTATTTGGCCTCACCGTCCGGTCGCGGAGCCTCGGAGGCAACATCGCCGCCGCCCTCAAGAGCCTTGTCGGCGGCGAGATCGGATCATACGTCAAGCTCAACGAGGACGCCCGTCGCCAGGCGCTCGACCGGATGGTGGCGAACGCCGCCGCCATGGGGGCCAACGCCGTGACCATGATGCGCTTCGACTCCACCGAGATGGGCCGGAGCATGACCGAGATCGTGGCCTACGGCACCGCCCGGATCGTCGAGACGGTTACCGACGCCCCCGAGTCCGTCGGCGCGCAGGGCTGAGGGGACAGTCATGCACACGGTGGAATGGGTGATCCTCGCGGTCGTCGTCCTCGGAATCGTTATCGCCGTCTTCGGCTGGGACCGGTACCGCGGGAACCGGAAGAGCGCCAACGCCGGCAGCGGCTCCGAGCCCACGAGCGAGGTGTTCATTGACCCAGCTAATGGTCAGCGGATGCGCGTGTGGTACGACCCGGCGACCGGCGATCGGGAGTACCGCCCGGAGTGAGCCCCGGGCGCGCCCGGCTACGAGACGACCCTCGTCGAGGACATCGACCGGAGCCGCGTGGCTGAGCGGCGCTTTATTCCCTTCTTCGGATTGAACTAAACCGGTGGCAGCCCAGATTTTCTGCTGCGATCTGAAAGTACGGGCGGTGGCGCGCCTGGGGCGGGCGGGGGATTATTGGACCCGCCGCGAGTCTGCTGCCCGTCAGTGCCGCGCGCCGTCAGCCGCCGCAGCCACCTGAGAAAGGGGTCCACATGAGCATCACCACGCGAGCCGCGGTCTGCCGCGTGCCCGGCCAGCCGTGGGAGATCACCGAGCTTGAACTGGATGACCCGAAGGCGAACGAGGTCAGGATCAAGTTCTTCGCGTCCGGCCTGTGCCACTCCGACGACCACATCCAGAAGGGCGACGCGCCGATGCGCATGCCGGTGGTCGGCGGGCACGAGGGCGCGGGCATCGTGGACGCGGTGGGCGATGCCGTTACCCGGGTCGCCGTCGGCGATCACGTGACCTGCTCGTTCATCCCCGCCTGCGGCAAGTGCCGGTACTGCGCGACCGGCCGCCAGCAGCTGTGCGACGCCGGCAAGAACGCCGGCACCGGGATGTTCCCCGACGGCACGTTCCGGTTCCACCAGGGCGGCGAGGACTTCGGCGGCCTGTGCGTGCTCGGCACGTTCTCGCAGTACGCGGTGGTGCACGAGTTCTCCGTCATCAAGATCCCGAACGAGATCGGCTTCGACGTCGCCGCGCTGGTGGCCTGCGGCGTGCCGACGGGCTGGGGCTCGGCGGTGCGCGCGGGCGGCGTGCGCGCCGGGCAGACCGTGGTGATCTACGGCGCGGGCGGCGTGGGCAGCAACGCGGTGCAGGGCGCGAGCCTCGCCGGGGCGAAGAACGTGGTCGTGGTGGACCCGGTGGAGTTCAAGCGGGAGATGGCCACCACCGTGTTCGGCGCCACGCACGCGTTCGCCACCGCCGAGGAAGCGCACGAGTTCGTGGTCGAGACCACCTGGGGCGAGCTCGCCGACCGCGCGATCATCACCGTCGGCATCCTGCACGACGAGGTGATCGCGAACGCCATCAAGGTCGTGGGCAAGACCGGCCAGGTCACGATCACCGCGGTCGGGAACGGCTGGATCAACGAGAACCCCGGCATGCTGATCGGCTACCAGCGCCGGATCCAGGGCTCGATCTACGGCGGTTGCAGCCCGCTGGTCGACGTGCCGCTCCTCATCGGCCTCTACCAGGCGGGCAAGCTCAAGCTGGACGAGCTGATCACCCGCCGCTACAAGCTCGACGAGATCAACGAGGGCTACCAGGACATGCTCGACGGCAAGAACATCCGCGGCGTGATCATCCACGAGCACTAGCAGGAAGGGAACCGCAGAAGATGAGCATCACCACCCGCGCCGCCATCGCCCGGGCCCCGCACGTCGGCTGGGAGATCGTCGACCTGCAGCTCGACGAGCCGAAGGCGCACGAGGTCCGGGTCAAGCTGATGGCCGCCGGGCTCTGCCACTCCGACGACCACATCACCACGGGCGACGCCCCCGTCCGGATGCCGGTCGTGGGCGGGCACGAGGGCGCCGGCATCGTCGAGTCCGTCGGCCCCGACGTGCAGCGCGTCAAGCCGGGCGACAAGATCGTCTGCTCGTACATCCCGGCCTGCGGCGCCTGCCGGCCGTGCTCGACCGGGCACTCGAACATGTGCGTGAAGGGCCTCAACGCCGGCACCGGCATGTTCGAGGACGGCACGTGGCGGTTCCACCTGGGCGAGGAGGACCTGGGCGGGTTCTGCTCGCTCGGCACCTTCTCCCAGTACGCGGTCGTGTCGGAGTGGGCCACCGTGCCGCTGCGCGAGGACTTCCAGGACATCCCGTGGGAGATCCTGTGCCTGGTGGGCTGCGGCGTGCCGACCGGCTGGGGGTCCTCGGTGCACGCGGCCGGGGTGCAGGCCGGCGACACCGTGGTGATCTTCGGCGCCGGCGGCGTGGGCAGCAACGCGGTGCAGGGCGCCAGGTTCGCCGGGGCGAAGAACGTGGTCGTGGTGGACCCGGTGGAGTTCAAGCGGGAGATGGCCACCACCGTGTTCGGCGCCACGCACGCCTTCGCCACCGCCAAGGAGGCGCACGAGTTCGTGGTCGAGACCACCTGGGGCCAGCTCGCCGACCACGCGATCATGACGCCCGGCGTGGTCACCGAGGAGATGGTGAACGCCGCGGTGATGATGACCGGCAAGGGCGGCAAGGTGACGATCACCGCGGTCGGCCACATCAACGAGCGCGCCGTGCACGTCCACGCGGGCACGCTGATCGGCTACATGCGCCAGATCCGGGGCGCGCTGTTCGGCGACAGCAACCCGCTGTACGACATCCCGATGCTGCTCGGCCTGTACAAGTCAGGCCAGCTCAAGCTGGACGAGCTGGTCACCCGCAAGTACAGCGCTCGACCAGGTGAACCAGGCCTACCAGGACATGAACGACGGCAAGAACATCCGCGGCGTCATCATCCACGAGCACTAACGGCCTTTATCCGCTAAGCCGTTGAGGGAAAGATAGGCATGCTCGATTGAGACGACCCGCGCGGCCGTCTCGGTGGAACCACGGTCCGTTCAAAGGAAAGATCTTAAATTCTTTTCCGCTGAACGGACCGCGGCTTCTGTCCCCGAAGGACTTGCGGACCACGAAGAGCAGCAGCACGAGGAGGATGGTCGCGACCCACAGCACGGCGACAACGCGCCCGGTCTCGATGAGCTTCGCCGCGCACAGCCCGAACGCGCTCGGGCCCAGGTAGCCGACGAAGCAGGTCAGCAGCAGTCGCGGTCCGTAGCGTCCGAGATAGGAAAGTCGCGCCGTTGGCATCGGTATCCATTGTCACGCCAAGCACGGTGAAGCCCATGGTGGATGCGACGACGGCGTGCGCTCCCTCGTGGGCCATCGTGTCGAAGTGACCGGCCAGCCGCCAGAGCCCTGGCCGGACGGGATGGTCCTGGTTGCGTACAGGGTGAAGCCCTTGAGCTGGCCGTAAGTGAGCTTCGGCGGCAGCGAGAGTTCGTAACGGGTGGTGCGCACGCTGGCAGGCGACGCGGCAGTCTCCGGCCCCGCAGCGACTGCGGGGCCGAAGAGTTCCTCCGGGTACTGCGCCAGTTCGGCCTGCGCCTTCGCTTCGACGCTGGCTGAGTGCTTAAATTCATGCTGGCCTAAGTGGCGGCAAGGAGTGAGCAGGATGCGCGCAGTGGTGATGGAACAGATTGGCGGGGCGCTTGAGGTGCGGGAGGTGCCGGACCCAACCCCACCGGCGGGAGGCGTGGTGGTGGAGGTCCGCGCGACCGGGCTCTGCCGCAGCGACTGGCACGCGTGGGCCGGTCATGACGACATCGCACTGCCGCACATACCCGGGCACGAGCTCGCGGGGGTGGTCTCCGCCGTGGGTAGCGGAGTGTCCAAGTGGTCTGCCGGGGACCGGGTGACAATCCCGTTCGTGGAGGGGTGCGGAAGCTGCGAGTGGTGCCGGTCGGGCAACGCGCAGGTCTGCCCCCATCAGAAGCAACCCGGCTTCACCCACTGGGGCTCATTCGCTGAGTACGTCGCCCTCTACGCCGCCGACACCAACCTGGTCGCCATACCGCCGACAGTCTCCTTCGAAGCCGCGGCGTCCCTCGGCTGCCGGTTCGCGACCGCCTACCGTGCGCTCACCGGCCGCGCCCGGCTGGCCGCGGGCGAGTGGGTGACCGTCGTCGGCGCGGGCGGCGTGGGGCTGAGCGCGGTGATGATCGCCAAGGCCATCGGCGCCCGGGTGATCGCCGTCGACCGCAACGTCGGTGCCCTCGACGCCGCGAAGGCGGTGGGCGCCGATCATGTCATCGTTTCCAGTGCCCCCGGCGCGGACGAAGCAGGCGACGTGCCCGCGCAGGTCCACGAGCTCACCGGCGGCGGCAGCCACGTCGCCGTCGACGCGGTCGGCAGCGAAGAGACCTGCGCGGACTCGATCCTGAGCCTGCGCCGCCGCGGCCGCCACGTCCAGGTCGGCCTGCTGCCCCCGGTAGACGGCCGCCCGCCGCGGGTCCCGATGGCACGCGTCATCGGCTGGGAGCTCGACCTGCTCGGCAGCCACGGCATGGCCGCCGCGGACTATCCGGGGATGCTCGCCCTGATCGAGCGCGACGAACTGCGCCCGCACGAACTGATCGAACAGATCGTCAGCTTGGACGACGCTGCGGCGCTGCTGCCGACGTTCGACAACGCCTCCCCCGCAGGCATGACGATCATCGATCCGCGAAAGAACCCCGCCAGTCGGTTCGAGGCTGCACGGAGTAGCCGATAGCAGCGCCGGCATCTCGGCGCAGGCCGGCAACCTGACCCTTAGCATCGAGCGGGTGAGCGGATCCCTGACGCGTCGCGGCGCGTACGACGTGGTTGTTGTCGGCGGCGGTCATAATGGCCTGACCGCCGCGTCCTACCTCGCCGCGGCCGGAATGTCGGTGGCGGTGCTCGAGCGCCTCGGCCGCACCGGCGGCGCCGCGGTCTCCGCGCAGGCGTTCCCGGGGTTCCCGACCCGTTTGTCGAGGTACTCCTACCTCGTTTCGCTGCTGCCTGAGTCGATCATCAGGGATCTTGATCTTGATCTGCGGCTTGCCTCGCGCGCGACGGCGTCCTATACCCCGGTGCTCCGCGACGGCGTCGCCCGCGGTCTGCTCGTCGAGCGGCCTGAGGGGGCGGCGACCAGGGATAGCTTCCGTGACCTGACGGGTTCCGACGCCGAGTACGACGCGTGGCGCGACTTCTATCGGCAGATCGGCGAGTTCGCCGCCGCCGTGGCCCCGACGCTCACCCGGCCGCTTCCGCTTGCATCGGAATTGCGGCAGCAGACAGACCCGGTCATCTGGCGGGACCTCGTCGAGCGGCCCCTTGGCGAGGCCGTCGAGCGCCGCTTCCATGACGAGACCGTGCGCGGCGTGGTCGCGACCGACGCGCTCATCGGCACCTTCGCGCGGATGAACGACCCGTCGCTCATCCAGAACCGCTGCTTCCTCTACCACCTGGTCGGCAACGGCACGGGTGAATGGCGGGTGCCCGTCGGCGGGATGGGCGCGGTCACCGACGCGCTCGCCGCCGCGGCCCGCAGGGCGGGCGCCGAGCTAGCCGTGAACGCCGAGGTCACCGCCGTACGAGGCGGTCACGGCGATGCCGAAATCGACGTGGCCAGCGACACCAGGACGCACACGCTGCGGGCCCGCTTCGTGCTGGCGAACGTCGCGCCCTGGGTCCTCGCTGGTCTGCTGGGCGAGCAGCGGGACCCGGCGGACAAGCCGGCCGGCGCCCAGCTGAAAATCAACTTCCTGCTCAGCCGGCTTCCGCGGCTGGCCTCCGGCGCCGACCCGCGCATCGCGTTCGCCGGGACGTTGCACCTCGGGGAGGACTACCCCGCGCTCGAGCGGGCCTACGGCGAGGCCGCCGCCGGACACGTCCCGTCCCGCCTGCCCGGTGAGGTCTACTGCCACTCGCTGACCGATCCGTCAATTCTCGGCCAGGTTCCCGAGGGGACCCAGACGTTGACGTACTTCGGCCTGCACGTGCCCGCGACTCTCTTCGACGACGAGGCGACGCGCGCGGAGCGCAAGGAACTCGCCGTCGCGCGCGCGATCGCCTCCCTCAACGAGCACCTCGTCGACCCGATCGAATCGGTCATCGCCCGCGATGCGGCGGGCAGGCCCTGCATCGAGGCGAAGATCCCGCCAGACGTCGAGGCCGACCTGGGTATGCCAGGCGGCCACATCTTCCACGGCGACCTGGCCTGGCCCTGGGCGGCTGGCACCGCCGGTCTCGGCACGCCCGCGGGACGCTGGGGCGTCGAGACCAGCCGGGAGAGCATCCTGTTGTGCGGCTCGGGCGCCCGGCGCGGCGGCGCGGTCTCCGGGCTAGGCGGTCAGAACGCCGCTTCGGCGGTCCTGGAACTGGCGTGACCACGGCGTAGCGCGTTGCCGCGCGCCGACCTGTCCCCCCGGGGTGCGAGCGGAAGGCTCCAGGTAGCTGCAGCTATGGTTTGGCGTGGCGTGGCTGGAAGGCAGGCTAGGAGGCACATGAGCCGGGGTATTAAACGGGGGGCACTGGAACTTGGTGCCCTGGGAGTCGTGTTCGGCGATATCGGCACGAGCCCGCTCTACACCGTGCAGACGGTTTTCAACCCCGTCGACCCGCATCACGTCCAGGTGACGACCGAGCATGTGTACGGCATCGTCTCGCTGATCTTCTGGGCGGTGGTGGCCGTCGTGATGGTCACCTACATCATCTTGGTGATGCACGCCGACAACGACGGCGAGGGCGGGATCATGGCGCTGATCACGCTGATCCGCCGCAGCGGCGCGCCCAGCAAGCGGCGGGTCGCGCTGGTGCTGGCCGCCCTCGGGGTGTTCGGCGCGTCGCTGTTCTTCGGCGACAGCATGATCACCCCGGCCATCTCGGTGCTGTCGGCGATCGAGGGCGTGCAGGTCGCGGCGCCATCGGTCGGCACCATCGTGCTCCCCGTCACCGCGGTGATCCTCATCGGCCTGTTCATGTTCGAGCGGCTCGGCACGGGCGTGGTCGGGCGGCTGTTCGGGCCGGTGATGGCCGTCTGGTTCATCGTGATCGGCGCCTGGGGCATCCGCGGTATCGTCAGCAACCCGTCAATCCTCAAGGCGCTGTCCCCCAGCTACGCCCTTACGTTCCTGTTCGGGCACTTCACCACGTCGTTCTTCTCCCTGGCGGCGGTGGTGCTCGCGGTGACCGGCGCCGAGGCGCTCTACGCCGACATGGGGCACTTCGGCCGCGGCCCGATCACCCGAGCGTGGCTGTTCCTGGTCTTCCCCGCCTGCATCCTCAACTACATGGGGCAGGGCGCCCTCGTCTTGTCCAATCCCAGCACGGTCAGCAACCCCTTCTACCTGCTGACGCCCGGGTGGGCGCGGATCCCGATGGTGATCCTGGCCGCCGCCGCGACGATCATCGCCTCCCAGGCGGTCATCTCTGGCGCGTACTCGCTGACCCAGCAGGCCGCCCAGATCGGGTACCTGCCGCGGCTGCGCATCGATCACACCTCGGAGCAGCAGGCCGGGCAGATCTACGTGCCGTGGATCAACTGGGCGCTGCTGGCCGCGGTGCTCGCGCTGGTCTTCACGTTCCGCACCGCCAACGCGCTGGCCTACGCCTACGGCGTGGCGGTCACCGGCACGATCACCATCACCACGCTGCTCTTCTTCTACATCGCCCGCACCCAGTGGAAGAAGCCGCTCTGGCTGGTCATCCCCGGGGCCGCGGTGCTGATCACCATCGACCTGCTCTTCTTCGCCGCCAACCTCACCAAGCTGCCGCACGGGGCCTGGCTGCCGCTCGCCATCGGCGTCCTGGTGTTCCTCGTCCTCACCACCTGGCAGAAGGGACGGGTGCTGGTCAGCCGCGAGCGTCAGCTCGAGGAGGGATCGCTGCGCGAGTTCATCCACGAGCTGCACAGCAAGAAGCCGCCGCTGCCCCGGGTGCCGGGCACCGCGATCTTCCTCAACCGCGGCAAGGAAACCGCCCCGCTGGCGCTGCGCAGAAACGTCGAGCACAATCACGTGCTGCACGAGAATGTCCTCATCGTGGACATCCAGACGCAGCCGGTCCCCCATGTCGCGGCGGAAAATCGACTCGCCCTCGACGACCTCGGCTACTCCGACGACATGATCTGCCATGTCACCGCGCGCTTCGGCTACATGGACACCCCCAGCGTCCCATCGCTGCTGCCGCTCATCAGCGCGGCCGGGAGAGAGTGCCCGGTGGACGGCGTCGACGTCTCCTACTTCCTGTCCACCATCGAGATCCGCGCCGGGAAGGCACCGGACATGAGCCTCTGGCGCAAGCGGCTGTTCATCGCGACCGCCCGGCTGACGGCCGACGCCCCCGAGTACTTTCAGCTCCCCCGCGAGCGCACTGTCATCATGGGCTCCCGCATCGAGTTGTGACGCAAAGCCACGCTCCCGTTCGGGATAAAGACAGCGTTCGGGATAAAGACAAGACCCAACATCTTGAACGGGAGCGGCTTGCTCCGGGCTGCTCATCCTCTCCTGGAATCGGGCAGCCCGGGACGCCGTGCTAAGCCGCCGCAGGCGTGTCGTCGCGGCAGAATGCCGGAATATCCCAATTAAACTGCCAAAATCGAAAAGATACATTGTATTTTCGTCGCTATAGCGACTGTTTCGCCATGGATTTCGAGTCAGGGGACGCGGGTTAGCAGCGGAGCCAGCCTGGCGGCGGCGGTGCGAACCTCGGGCAGGGTGGCCGTGCCGTAGCCGAGGATCAGGCCGCTCATCGCGGGCTGGCCGGCGAAGTAGCGGTCCAGCGGGTATACCCGGACGCCGCGCTCGGACGCCGCCGCGACCAGGCGAGCGGCGGGGTAACCGTCGGGGAGCTCGAGCACCACGTGTATCCCGGCGGTGTCGCCGAGCAGCCGGAATGGCACCGGGTGCTGGCCGCCGGTGCTGTCGCGGGCGGCGCTGTCCCGGGCGGCGCTGTCCCGGGCGGCGCTGTCCCGGGCGGCGTGGCCTAGGCCCTCGACCAGAGCGGCGCGACGGCGGGCGTACTCAAGGCGCATCTTGCGGACGTGGCGCTCCAGGTCACCCGAGCGAAGCAGGGCGAGGACCGCGTGCTGCACCGGCTCGGGGATCCGGACGCCGAGGCGGGGCCGCAGCGCGGCCAGCTGGTCGACGAACTCGGGCGGCGCGACCAGCCAGCCCGCGCCGAAGGACGTGGCCAGCACCTTCGATGCCGTGCCGAGGTAGACGATGACGTCCGGGTCCATGCTGTGCAGCGCGGGCAGCGGGCCGACGTCGTAGCGGAACTCGCTGTCGTAGTCGTCCTCGACGATAATGGCGCCGGTCGCCCTGGCCCACGCGATCAGCGCCTGCCTGCGGCTCACCGGCAGGCGGCCGCCGAGCGGGTACTGGTGGGCGGGCGTGGTGTAGAGCAGCCTGAGGTCGCCGGGCAGTTCCTCGGGGACGATGCCGTGCGCGTCGACCCGGCAGGGCACGACCCGCGCCCCCGCCCGGTGCAGCACCTCGCGGCCGGTGGGGTAGCCGGGTTCCTCGATGCCGGCCTTGTCGCCCGGCGTCAGCAGGGCGTCCGCGAGCAGCGCCAGCCCGCTCGACACCCCCTGGGTGACCAGGACGTGCTCCGGCCGGACGGCAAGCCCGCGTGACCTGCGGAGGTAGGCGGCGATCTCTTCCCGAAGCTCAGGGAGCCCGTACGGGTCGGGCCACCGGGACGGGAGATGCGCGCCAGCCTGGCGCCACGCGCGCCGCCAGACGGCGGGCTCGATCCCTTCCTCCCATGGGATCCCGGGCTGCAAGTCGATGAGCGCGGCCGCCCGTCCGGACGACTCGTCAGCTCGTTCGGGCCTTCCCGACGCGGCCGTTGGCGCCTTCGAACCGGGAAGAGCAATGGCGGGATGAGGTGAAACACGCTCCCGTTCCAAATCATTGTGATCGGCCGCCGCCGTGGACACGCGATCAGGGGTGACATCAGCCACGTACGTGCCCGAGCCGTGGCGGCCCTCGAGCCAGCCCTCCGCGAAGAGGCGGGCGTACGCGTTGGTCACCACCGTCCTGCTCACGCCGAGCGTGGCGGCAAGGTCGCGGCTGGACGGCAGCCGGTCGCCCGCGTGCAGCACGCCGCCCGTGACAGCCGCCTCGAGCTGCGCGGATATCTGGACGGCAAGCGGCGCCGCGCTCGCGCGCTGCACCACGACCGGCAGGCCGGACGGCAAAGTGGTCATCAGGAATCCTCCGTGATTGGCTATTTATGCCAGTCCACCTGTCGTCTAGGCTACGGGATCATGAGCACTGAAACCACGCCTCTTTCCAGCACGCCCCGAACCACCCTGCGCAGGCACCGTGACCGTGGCCAGGCCGACCGCGCCGCCCTCTACGAGGTGCTCAACGCCGGCCTGATCTGCCACTTCGGCGTGGTCGCCGACGGCGACCCGGTCGTGCTGCCCACCGCCTACGGTCGCGGCGGCGACACGCTGTACCTGCACGGGTCGTCGGCGAACGGGGCGTTCTGGGCGGCGGACGGGAAGCGGGTCTGCGTGACCGTCACGCACATGGACGGGTTGGTCGCCGCCCGCTCGGTGTTCAGCCACTCCGTCAACTACCGCAGCGCGGTCATCTTCGGCACCGCGACGATGATCAATGACGAGGACGAGCGCTGGCAGGCGCTGCGGCTCATCACCGACCACCTCATCCCGGGCCGGTGGGCGGCCGCGCGGCAGCCCACCGGCAAGGAGATGGCGGCCACGGCGGTGCTGTCGCTCCCCCTCACCGAGGCCTCGGTGAAGGTCCGCACCGGCATGCCCGCGGACGATCCCGAGGACTACGACCTGAACGTCTGGGCCGGCGTGCTCCCGATCTCGGTCACGTTCGGCGAGCCGCTCCCCGACCCGCAGTTGCGCCCGGAGATCCCACTGCCCGCCCACATCAGCGACCGCGTCAGCTGATACCGCCCCGGGGACGGGGGGCCACGACGCTAGGCGCGGGCGCCCGGCGGGACGCAGATCGTGACCGAGTCCGGGCGGACCCTGATGCGCAGTGTCTTGCTAGCCGGGCGCGCGCCGCCGTCAAGTTCGAAGGCGACCTTCTGGTCGAACCGGATCTCGGAACTGCTTCCCTTGCGTGACCTTGGCGAAGGGAGATTGATCTGGATGCCCTAGGGCGAGCCGGCCGAACGTCCGGGCCCACTGCATCGGATTGCGGGCCGTCACCACCCCTAGCTCAAGGCGCCCGTCATCCGGTTGCGCCTGCGGGAATGCCTCGACTCCGCCGAGCATCTTGCCGACATTCGCGGTTAGCACGCACGAGACCTTGCCCTTGAAGAAGCGTTTCCCGTCCACCTTTATGGTCGCCCTCACCCGGCGGGCGCGGAGGTTCCTGATCCCGGTGACGACGTAGGCGGCGCGGCCCAGCCGGTCCTTCGCGCCCCGGTCGGCGTCGGCGATCATCCGCGCGTCGAAGCCCGCGCCCGCCATCACCGCGAAACGCTCGCCGTTCACCGAGCCGGTATCTGAGCCGGCGCCGGTCGCCGTGCAATCCGACCTGCACGGCCTCGGCGAGATCATGCGGCACGTTCAGGTTCGCTGCCAGCAGGTTCGCTGTTCCCGCGGGCAGGATCGCCACGGCCGTGTCCGTACCCGCGACCGCGTCGACGCAGCGCTGGACGGTACCGTCGCCGCCCCAGACGAACACCACGTCAGCCCCCTTGGCGGCGGCCCGCCGCGCGTACTTGGGAGCGCGGCGGCTCTTCTCTACCTCGTACCACAGGGGATCGGTCACGCCTTCGAGGGCCAGGATTCTCCGCAACTCGGGCAGGCCGCCGCCAAAGCTCTTCCGTGAGTGGGCCACCACCGCGACAGTCGCCATGTCAGTTCTCCTTCCGGGTCCGAGTCCGCTCCCGTTCGGTGCCAGCGTCCCGCTGGGCTCAGACCTTCCGCCAGCGGGCCTCGCACAGCCCGTAGACACCGAAGACCAAGAGGCCGAGCGCGGCCAGCAGCATCAGGAACTCGCCGAATGGCTGATCGCGCAGTGTCAGCAGCGCCTTGTCGATGCCGCCGGACTCGGATGCCTTGTGGGTGACTGCCGCGTCGATCACCAGCACGCCGACCAGGGCGAAGACCAGCCCCCGCGCGATCGTCCCGGTCATGCCGAGCAGCTCGACGACGCGGCGCAGTCTTGGCGCTCATCCGGACCGTCTGCAGATGCTTCATGAACTTCCTGCGGGCACCCTCGACCACCAAGACGATGCCGCAGGCGACGATCACCAGCCCGGCGACGCCGACCAGCACCCGCCCGGTCGGGTGCTGCATGGCAGTGGCCGTGATGTCCTGCTGGCGGCCGGACTGGCTACGATCTGTGCCAGCGATCACCGTGAACGTCAGGTAAGACAGACCCGCGTAGATGATCGCCCGGGCCAGCGACTTGAGCCTGGGGCCTGCCCCGGGCCGCTCGCCGGTGACGCCGAAAGCGGCCTCGCTTAGCCGCCACAGCGCGTAGGCCGCGAATCCGATGCCGAGCAGCCAGAGCGAGACCAGCCCGTAGGGCTTACCCGCGAGCAGCTGCAAGGCGCCCGTCTGGTCCGCCTCGCGCGAGCTGTGCCCCAGCGCGACCAGCACCGCGACCCAGCCGACGAGGATATAGATAATACCGCGCGCGGTCAGGCCCGCACGGGCCAGGAAGTGTGCCACGGGGCTATCGGAGGCCCGCCTTGCGGTGCTTGTTATTTCAGGTGCCGGTGCGGAATGCATGCCCGTGACTACCTCGTTAACAGGTCCGCAAACATCGGCAACAGCGCTTCACGTCGCCTCCCCTAGCCTGAATCCTGGCATTCGTGCACGTCGAAGTGGGGTCGTCTGGATGTGCAAAGCGCTTTTTGTTTCGGCCGACGCTAAGAAAGGTGTGAAGCCGTTAACAACGGGCAGTTGATGGCCCCATGTCAGCCATTGCCAGGCGCACTCTCGCACCGCTCGCCGTTATAACCGCGGCGGCGTTCGTCTTCGCGCTCCTGCTTGTCCTTGTGCGGCTGCAGTGGGCGCCGCTCGAGTCGGCCGATCACGACGCGGCGGCCCGGCTGAACAGCCTCGTCGCCGGCCACGCCGCGGTGGTCAGCGTCGTGAAAGCGGTCACCTGGCTCGGCAGCACCGGCGTGCTCTGGACGCTGATCGGGGCGGCGGTCGCGGTGCTGGCGATCAGGCGCCGGTGGCGCCTCGCGATCTACCTGCTGGTCACTGGCGCCGGCGCGCTGACGCTTGACCCGGTCCTCAAGGCACTGGTCGGCAGGCTGCGCCCGGTGGTCGCCCATCCCGTCGCTTACGGAAACGGCGACAGCTTCCCCAGCGGCCACGCGCTCGGCTCGATCGTCTGCTACGGCGCCCTGTTCCTGGTCTTCCTGCCTGCGACCCGCGGAACGTGGCGCCGCGTGTTCATCACGGTGATCGTCACGCTGGTCGCAGTGATCGGCTTCAGCCGGCTGCTGCTCGGCGTGCATTACCTCTCCGACGTGCTCGGCGCCTGGGCGCTCGGCATCACCTGGCTGGGCCTCACCGCCTTCGCCTTCGAACTGTCCCGCCAGGCCACCGGGGCACCGGTGACCGACCCGGTGACCGAGGGCCTTGAGCCTGAGGCCCGCACCGACCTCCAGCCAGCAGAACCGGAGACGACCATGCACCATGACCGCGCCAGAAAATACGGCCGTATCGCTGCCGGGATCGTGGTGATCTGGGTGCTGATCGTCGGTGCCCTCACCGGCATCGGCAAGCTGATCATGATCACCCACAACGGGAACGGCAACCTGCTCGGCGATCACACGATCCCGCACTGGTTCGCCGCGCGCCGCACGCCGTCGCTGAACCACCTGAGCCTGATCGTCAGCAACCTCGGTGCCACCCAGGACATCCTCATCGTCAGCGCGGTCACCTGCGTCGTGTTCCTCGCGGTCACCCGCCGCTGGCGGCCGGTGATCTTCGTCGCCGTGGTCATGCTCGGCGAGCTGGCCGCCTTCCTGACGATCGCGGCCGTGGTCAAGCGCCCGCGGCCTGACGTTCCCCACCTCGACTCGAACCTGCCCACCTCGGCGTTCCCCTCCGGTCACATGGCCGCGACCACGTGCCTTTACGTCGGCATCGCCATCCTGGTCATCGGCCACGCCCGCGGCTGGTGGCGCTACCTGTTCCTGATCCCCGCGATCGTCATGCCGGTCATGATCGCCGTGGCCCGCATGTACCGGGGCGAGCATCACCCGACCGACATCCTCGCCAGCCTGCTGTTCGCCGCGCTCTGGCTGACCGCCGCCACGATGCTCATCAAGCCGAACGAGGACGCCTTCCGCCGCGGTGGCCGCATACCGCTGGGTCTGCGCCGACGGAAGGCAGCCGATCGCAGCGAAGAGACCACGCCCGCAACCGCGTGAGGACGGACACGCCGACTGACCCGCCCTAAGGCTGCTGACCGCTACATAGGTCTGCCCGCCGGGAGCCAAGCGGGGTTTATTACGGGCGAGCAGCTGCACAGGGCTACCGGAATCGCATCAATCGCCTGCGCCTCAAGCGGCGGCGTGAGGCCAGCGGCGGGCGCCGCGGCAGACGTGGGGGCACCGGCAGACACGGGGGCAGCGGCGGGCGCGGGGGCAGCGGGCGCGGGTGCGGCGGCGGTGGCCCCCGGTTCGACCGCGGCTGCGGCAGCTGCCCTGAGTGCTGCGAGCCGCTGCCGGGATGGCAGCAAGACGATGGCGAGGATCACTCCGAGACCGAAGATTCCCGCAGACACAGCAAAGGCAACGGTGTAACCATGGGTGTCCGCGGCCGCCGTCGCCGACGGTCCCGCGTGGTGCGCGGCGAGGTAGCTCGTCGTCGCGGTCGCCACGATGGTGCTCAGCGCGGAGACCCCGATCGATCCGCCGACCTGCTGCATGGTGTTGACCAGCGCGGAGGCCACGCCTGAGTCCTGGCGCTTGACGCCGGCCGTGGCCGTGTTGATGGCCGGGGAGAAGATCATGCCGAAGCCCAGGCCCATGATGAGCAGGGCCGGCAGGACGCCCCCGGCGTAGCTGGAAGTCACGGTGAGCTGGGTCAGGTAAGTCATCCCGCCGGCGCCGAATACCATGCCGGTGGTGATCAGGGCGCGCGGCCCGAGCCGGGGCAAGATAACGATGCTGGAGACATTGGAGCTGAGCAGGATGCAGCCGATCAGCGGCAGGAAGGCCAGCCCGCTGGTCACCGGGCTGTACCCCTTGACCTGCTGCAGATAGTACGTGAGGAACAAGAAGACGGCGAAGATCGCGATTCCTGTGAGGAAGACCGCGACGTAGGAGCCGCCCCGGGCGCGGTCGAGTATCACCCGGAGCGGAAGCAGCGGGTGACTGCTCTGCCGCTCGGCGACAGCGAACACGGCGAGGAGCCCCAGTCCGAGGACCAGCGAGCCGAGCGTCAGCGCGGCCGTCCAGCCCGCGGTTTCTGCGCGGGAGAAGCCGAAGACGATGAGGAAGAGCCCGGCGCCCGCCAGCACGGCGCCCGGCCAGTCCATCCGCGGCCGGATGCTCGGAGGGCTGGTATGCATGTACGCCAGGGCGCCGGCCACGGCGATCGCGGCGAACAGCAAATTGACGTAAAGCGTCCAGCGCCAGGACAGGTACTGGGTGAGCAGCCCGCCGAGGATCAGGCCTACGCCGCCGCCGCCGGCCGCGACCGAGCCGAAGACGCCGAAGGCCCGCCCCCGCTCGCGCGGGTCCTGGAAGGTGCTGACCAGGGTGCCGAGGGCGGACGGGGCGAGGATGGCGCCGAATGCGCCTTGCAGCGCCCGGGCCGTGACCAGCATCTCGAACGAGACGGCCGCGCCTCCGATGGCCGAGCAGACGGCGAATCCGGTCAGGCCCGCGATGAAGACCCGCTTGCGGCTGTACATGTCGCCGAGCCGGCCGCCCACTAGCAGCAAACTGCCGAAGGCCAGGGAGTAGGCCGTCACCACCCACTGCCGGTCGTTATTTGAAAACCCCAGCGCACGCTGGGCCGATGGCAGCGCGATGTTCACGATGGTGGAATCAAGGACCACCATGAGCTGCGCGACGGCGACCACGACCAGGACCAGCCAGCGTCGGTCGACTGGAGCGGCCAGACGGTCCTGAGTGCCATATGACATGGGATCTGTGCCCCTTCGTGTGAGCGCACCGCACGGATCGCTACCGGGGTCCGCAGCAACGATTGCCCAGTGGTGCTGCTGGTGATGGCGGGGCCAATGCCGGTATATCAAGCCAACGATAGGCATACCCGAAACGACACGTCACACCTGCGCCGAGCCACACTGGCCGGCTACCCGCAGCGCCCTGCGATCGCCGTCACCTTGACAGGTCAAGTGCGGCGCGACCCACGGCCCAAAAGGCCAGCCCACGTTTTCGCTCACTTTCCAAGCCGCCTGTTCACCGGGAATTCCAACAACTCGAACGGTCCCGGCATCCGCTCCATTAGCCAGGCTGGCGGGACGCGCGCCTCAGGTGACGCGCCAGGTACGGGCCGGTGACGCTGCCGGGTTCGCTGCCACCTCCTCCGGCGTGCCGGCGGCGACGACGCGGCCCCCAGCGGGGCCGCCGGACGGGCCCAGGTCGATGAGGTGGTCGGCGGCCGCGAGCAGGTCGAGGTCGTGGTCGATCACCACGACGGTCGCGCCGCCGTCGAGCAGCCGGTCGAACACGCCGACCAGCACGGGATGTCGACCGGGTGCAGCCCGGTCGACGGCTCGTCGAAGACGTACAGGATGCCGCGCTGGCTGCTGCGCAGCCGCGACGCGATGCGCAGCCGCTGGGACTCGCCGCCGGACAGGGACGGGGTCTCCTCCCCCAGCCGCAGGTAGCCGAGCCCGACGTCGTCGACGGGCCGCAGCGGCCGCACGATGGCGGGCCGCCCGGCGAAGCGCTCGACCGCGTCGTAGACGGTCAGGCCAGGACGTCGGCGATGGTCAGCTCGTCGAGGCGGACGTCGAGCACCTCCTCCAGATAGCGGGTGCCGTGGCAGCGCGGGCAGACCTCGCGGATGTCCGGCAGGTACTGCACGTCGATGTCGATATAGCCGAGCCCCTCGCACTCCGGGCACTGGCCCGCCTTGGTGTTGAAGGAGAAGTGCCCCGGCTTCCAGCCGCGCGGCGGGCGAGCGGCGTGTCCGCGAACGCCTGCCGGATCGCGTCGAAGGCGCCGGAGTAGGTGGCCGGCGTGGACCGGGAGTTCTGGCCGATCGGCGTCGCGTCGATCTCGGCCAGCCCGCGGATCCCGGCGGCGTCCAGCCGCCGGACGTGCCTCGGCATCTTCTCGCCCGGCCAGGCGGCGCGCAGCGCGGGCACCAGGCTCTCCAGGACCAGGGCGGTCTTGCCCGCGCCGGACGGCCCGGCCACCGCGGTCATCGCGTGCACCGGGAAGGAGACGCGGACGTCGTGCAGGTTGTAGAGGTCGGCGACCTCGACGGTGATCGCGTCGCCGTCGACCGGCCGGCGCGTCCGGCGCACCGCCGGCTGGCCGGCCAGGAACGGGCCGATGACCGAGTCCTTGCTGGCGCGGATGTCGGCCGGGGTGCCCTGCGCGATGACGGTGCCGCCGTCCCGGCCGGCGCCGGGGCCGAGCTCGATCACCCAGTCGGCGGCGTTGATGATGTCGATCTCGTGCTCGACCATCACCACCGAGTTGCCGTTGGCGGCGAGCATCTCGATGGTGGAGCGCAGCCCCTCGATATTGCTCGGGTGCAGGCCGACGGACGGCTCGTCGAGCACGTAGAGCATGCCCGTGGTGTTCGCGCGGACCGTCGAGGTCAGCTCGAGGCGCTGCCGTTCCCCGGTGGACAGCGTGCTGCCGGCCCGGTCGAGCTGCAGGTAGCCGAGGCCCAGCTGGAGCAGCGGGTCGAGCACCTGCAGGCACTCCTTCACCAGGCCGTTCGGCACCCGGCGCGAGTTCCTCCGGGGTCAGCCCGCGGCACGCGCTCGGACGAAGCCGCGCAGCTCGTCCAGGGTCAGCGCGCTGATCTCGCGCCAGGTTGCGGCCGTCGAGGGTGCTGCGCAGCGCCTCGGGGTGCAGCCGGGTGCCGTGGCAGACCGAGCAGGTGCCCACCGTAAGGAACCGCTCCACCCGGCTGCGGCTGACCGCGTTGTCGCTGCCCGCCGCGTGCTTCCACCGCGGCGACCGCGTTCTCGTAGTGGACGTTCAGGGTGATCGCGCGGGGCGTCCCCTCGCGCAGGCGTGACCTCGCGTTCCACCGGCTCCCCGTGGAACACGATGTCCCGTTCCCGCGCCGTCAGCTCGCGGAACGGCACGTCAAGCCGCACGCCGAGTTGCCCGGCGGCGTAGCGGTAGAGCCGCCGGCCGCCGGAGTTCCACGGCAGCACGGCCCCGTCGTCGATGCTCTTGTCCTCGTCCGGCACCAGGGTGTCGACGTCCACCTGGAAACGCTCGCCCGTCCCGTTGCACGCCGGGCAGGCGCCGTAGGAGTTGAACGCGAACGACTCGGCGCCCGGGTGGGTGAAGCGCACCCCGCACACCGGGCAGGTCATCTCCATGCCCTGGGTCGAGACGCTCGGCGCGACCGGGTGACCGTTCGGGCAGATGTGCGTGCCCAGCCGCGACATGATCAGCCGCAGCACGTTGAGCACCTCGCTCATCGTCCCGACGGTGCTGCGCACCCCGGGGATCGGCGGCCGCTGGCGCAGGGCCAGGGCGGCGGGCAGGTGATCGATGCGGTCGACGTCCGGCCGCTGCGCCTGGCTCAGCCGCCGGCGGCTGTAGGTGGACAGGCCCTCGAGGAAACGCTGCATGCCCTCGGCGTAGAGGGTCCCGGTGGCCAGTGAGCTCTTGCCCGAGCCGGACACCCCCGCGATGGCCACGACGCACCACAGCGGGATGTCGACATCAAGAT
This sequence comes from uncultured Actinomycetota bacterium, assembly GCA_963778435.1. Taxonomy (GTDB): domain Bacteria; phylum Actinomycetota; class Actinomycetes; order Streptosporangiales; family Streptosporangiaceae; genus Trebonia. The sequence continues at coordinate 150,601 of CAVZUX010000020.1, read as the reverse complement.
CCCGCAGGTTGTTGTGCCGGACGCCGCGCGCCTCGATGACGGAAGGCAGCCGAGCCAAACGGTCAGCCGCCGCGCTGCCAGGGGTGGAACGGGCCATGCGGGTAATGCTATGCGCGGGTCCTGGCGGCGGCCTGAGCCACCCGGAAGAGGGAAAGCGTCAGGGCAGTCGACGGCAGGCGCCTAGCGAATCGGGCGCGTCGCCGGTAACGTGACCGCGGGCGCTGGGCAGGCTCGGATGGGACTCGGGAGGAAGCGATGAGCAGTCTTACGACGGGCTGGCTGGATCGGCTCCGGCCTGACCTAGCCGGATACGCGAGCGTCGCTATAGATAACATCGGCCGCGAATTCCCCGCGCACATCTCGAGCATGATGACCAAGCCGGGCGACTTCCCGTTCCGGCCGAAGGACCGCAACCCGGTCTTCTACGGGAGCCTGGACTGGCATTCGTGCGTCGAGATGTTCTGGCTTCTCGTCCGCCTGCTCAAGTCGGCCCCCGATGACGTGCCGGCCGGGGACATCAGGGACGTCCTCGACGCGCGGCTCACGGCGGAGGGCCTCCAGATCGAGGCGGACTTTATGGCCACGCCGCACGGCGCGGCGATCGAGCGCCCGTACGGGTGGGGCTGGGCGCTCGCGCTCGCCGCCGAGCTGGAAACCTGGGACGACCCGGACGCGCGCCGCTGGGCCGCCAGCTTCCGCCCGCTGTCGCGGGCCCTGGCGGAAAACTTCCTGCGCTGGCTGCCCCTGGCGACGTACCCGTTGCGGACGGGGGTGCATACCAACAGTGCGTTCGGGATATCGAGGGCGCTCACCTACGCGGACCTGGAGCCCGACGGCGAGCTAAGCCAGGCGCTGCGCGGGGCGGCGAGCCGCTGGTTCGGAGCGGACGAGGACTACCCGGGCGGGTGGGAGCCGTCGGGCCAGGACTTCCTGTCGGCTGCGCTGTGCGAGGCCGAGCTGATGGCGCGCCTGCTGCCGCGCGAGGACTTTCCCGGCTGGCTCGGCCGTTTCCTCCCCGGCATCGTCGGCGACCGCCCGCCCGCCCTGTTCACTCCCGCGGTCGTCACCGATTCCTCCGACGGCTACATCGCCCACCTGCACGGCCTCAACCTGAGCCGCGCCTGGTGCTGGCGGCGCCTCGCCGAGACCCTTCCCGTTGGCGATCCCCGGGTTACCGCGTGCGTGCAGGCGTCTCGAGTGCACGCCGCGGCATCGCTGGCGCACGTGACCGGCGACGACTACATGGTCGAGCACTGGCTCGTGGCCTACGCGGTGCTCCTGTTCAGCTGACCAGTGGCTGCCGGCCGCCGCCATGACCGCCGAGGCCGGCCCCGGAGGAACCCGCGCCCGACAGCCGCGCTGCTCATAATTTCGAATGAATGATCTTGGTAGCACGCTTGATATACATTAATCAAACAGGTAGCCTAACAACCTGCGGCAGCCGCCGCAGAGAAGTCGCAGCTGAAGCCCAACCACAGCGCCCGCGACCGGAAAGCAGCACGCCGGTCGCAGGCGCCGGGCACGCCCCAGACGCGCTGCCAGGCGAGCAGGCTGGCGCCTATGATCGCGAACCATGAAGAGCGAGATCATCCCCATGCGCACTGGCGGGCGGGAAACCGTGCGCGACATAACCGGCGAGTGCGCCGAATTCGCCCGTGTCGCCTCCGGCGGCGGAGACGGTCTGCTGCACGTGTTCGTGCCGCACGCGACCGCCGGCATCGCCCTGATCGAGCTGGGCGCGAGCAGCGACGACGACTTGCTGACGGCGCTGCGTGACCTGCTCCCGGCCGACGACCGGTGGCGGCACGCCCATGGTTCGGCCGGGCACGGCCGGTCACACGTGCTCCCGGCCTTCATCGCGCCGTACGCGAGCGTGCCCGTCCTCGGCGGCCGGCTCGCGCTCGGCACCTGGCAGTCGATCGCGCTAGTGGACGTCAACGTCGACAACCCAGACCGGCAGATCCGGCTGTCATTCCTCGGCTAGCGCATCAACTCGCGAGTCCTTGACGGGTTGTCGTGGGCTTGCGTGTTCCTCGCGGTGACCCCGAGCGACTGTGCACTAGCGTCAGCGCGCCTTCCGGGGGGCTCGGCTCCGCCCGGCGACGGGAGTCTTCGCGGCAGGAGTCCTCGGCCGGGCGGCCGCTGGTGCCTTGGCCGGTGACGGCTCGGCTCGCTCGGCTGGCTGGAAGACGGCGGAGAACAGGTAGCTGGTCGCCAGGCTCCGGTAGGGCCGCCATTTCTCGGCGATGGCCAGCACCTCCTGCTGGCTGGGCAGGTGATCCAGCCGGTAGGCGGCCTGATGGCCTTGCGCAGCGCCAGGTCTCCCGGCAGCACGACGTCCTCGCGCTCCAGCGCGACGAGCAGGGCGCCCTGGACGGTCCAGGGGCCTATCCCGGGGATGACGGTGAGCTCGGCCATGAGCTCGTCGTCGGGCAGGGTGATCAGCTCTTCCTGGTCCAGCCGTCCGTCCGTCATTCGCTCGGCTAGGTCGCGAAGCGTTGCCGATCTTCCGCCAGGACAGCCCGGCCTCGCGGAGCCGCGCGGGGTCGAGGGCCAGCAGTTCGGCGGGGGCGGGGAGGCGGCCGCCGAACAGGGCCTGGATGCGGCCCAGGATCCGACGGGTCGACGCGACGGACAGCTGCTGGCCGGTGACCTGGAACAGCAGGGCGCCGTAGAGGTCCATGGGCGGCAGTTGGGCCCGCCACGCCTGGGGATCGAAGTCCGGCCGGTCGTCGATAAGCCGGGCCAGCACCGGGTCGGCGTTGCGGAGGTAAGACCGCACTTGCAGCAGCCACGCAGCACGGTCGGAATCTTCGCTCACCGAACTCGCTCCCTTCCCCGGCGGGTACGCCGATCATTGTTCCCACGGCGGGCCGACCGTCACGGTGAGCGGCTGTCAGGCGCTTCCGGTGATTCGCAGTCCGGGGCGATCAGGCGAACCTCGAGCAGGTCCAGGCCGAGCGCCTCGATCTCGGCCAGCACGCCGTACAGCGCTGACCGATCCAGCAGCCCGGTGAGCACGGTGTGCGCGCCGTCCGGCCGCGCGGCCATGGCCGGGAACGCGGACAGCAGCGTGGCGCCGAGATGCCCGTTTATCCGGATTATGTACAGGGCCGGTTCCGGGTCCATGACGCCATGGTCACCGGCCGGCAGGTGATCGCGCATCACCAGGATCCGGTGACCGCCGGGCTAGCGCGTGCGGTTGGCCGCCAGCAGCCGCAGCTCCCGGGCGCGCTGCACGGCCGAGGAACGGTCCCGGACCTGGAGCTTGGCGTAGATGCTGCGGACGTGCGTGCTGACAGTGTTCACCGAGACGGACAGCTCGCCGGCGATCTCGGGCCGGGACAAGTTCGTCGGGAGGTATCGCAGCACCCGCAGCTCGCCCGGGCTGAGCTCTTCGGCCTCCAGCGGGGGTCGCTGATGTCCGGGCGCCGGGGATGAGCCGTGCAGGACGTCGAGGATGCCTGCGAGCAGCGCGGCGTGCGCTGTCTCATGCTGCGGAATCGCCTCGAGCAGTTCTTGCGAGAACGTCATCGCGAAGGGCAAGACGATCCGGTCGGCCTCGGCCAGGGCCAGTGCGCGCTCGGCGGCCTGGTTCGCCGCGCGCTGGTCACCGAACCGGCGATGGGCGAGCCCGGCGAGCAGGTAAGCCTCCACGGCCGTGACGTAACCGATGACCGGGGCCGCGCCATCGAGCACTGGCTGCAACGCGCCCAGGGCTCCGGCCGGATCGCCTTCCGCGAGACAGATCACCGCGTAGGCATTACGGATCTCACCGGAGCCGGCCCGCTCGTCGTCGACCGCCGCGAGCGCAGCGCGGGCTTCGCCCGGCCGCCCGAGTCGGGCTAGCGTGGCCAGCATCCAGCCGGTCACCTGGCCGGCCAGCGCGTGCGATCCCTCTAGCTGCGACCGCAGCCGCTCGGCCGCGCTGAACTCCTCCAGTGCCTCACGGCGGTGGCCGCGGCAGGCGTGCAGTATCCCGGTCGTGTGGTGCAGCAGCAGGCTGATGTCCGGCCCGGTGTCTGTTTGCAGGGCCCGGGCGGTCCGTTGCAGCCACCGCTCGCCCTCGTCGAACTCCCCCAGCCACACCATCGTGCCGGCCATCGTCATCAGCGCGGGTGCGATCACCGGCTCCGCGCCCCAGCCGTACCGCTCGGCCAGCGCTATCGCCTCACGGCAGCGCTGCTGAGTCGTGGCGAACGGTTCGATCTTCGACGCGAAACCGAGCTGCGCGAGGCAGCCGACCTCAAGGTACGGTCGGCCGATCTCGCGGGCCAGGACGGCGCCCTGCCGGAGGTGGCGTTCGGCGTCTGGAAGCCCGAGCGTCCACGCTTCGACGGTCCCCAGGTTCATCAGCGCCACCGCCCGCAGGTCGCTGCCGAAGGCGATGTCTTCGTCGGACTGCCCGGTCACCGGCGAGGCGAGGAACCTGACCTGTTCGATGACGCCGGCCAGGTGGCCGCGCCGCCTGGCCAGCGAAAGCCGCAGCGATGCGATCGCCACCTGGAGGCGGCGCTGGCGATCCGGCGGCGCCGTCCCGGCATACGTCTGCGCGACCGCCAGATGGGCGGCCGCCTCGTCCAGGCGTCCCTGGACCAGGTCGCCCCCGGCGCGCACCAGCGCCAGCTCGGGGTGATCCTCGCCGGGCGGGAAGGCCCGTACCAACGCCTGCATGGTCTGCGCCTGCCCATCGAGCGTCAGGCTGAACGAATGGTCGGCGAGCAGCCGGGCCGCGTCGGGCCAGTCGCCCGCCGCCTGGGTGTGCCGGATGGCGTCGACCGCTCGGCCCTGCCGGATGAACCATCCGGCGGCGCGCCGGTGCAGGTCCGGCACTTCCTCGGGCAGCGTCCGGCGCAGCTCCAGCCGGAGCAGATCCCCGAACAGGTGGTGGCAGCGGAACCAGGTGCGCTCGGGGTCGAGCGGCACGACGAACGCGTTCGCGTCGGCGAGTGCCAGCAGGATCCGCTCCGAGCCTGACCGGCCGGTGAGCAGATCTGCCAGTTCACCGTTGACCTGATCGAGCAAACAGGTGCGCAGGAGCAGATCCTGGACGTCGGCTGGCTGGCGCTCCAGCATCTCGGCGATCAGGTACTCCGCGACCGTGCGGTCGCTGCCGGAGAATTCGGCGACGAAGCGCTCGGGGTCGGGGTGACCGGCCAGGGAGATCGCCGCGAGCCGGAGTCCCGCGGCCCACCCCTCCGTCCGCTGCTGCAGCAGTGCTGCACCGGATTCGGACAGCGCGATCCCTGAGGCGTCGAGCAGCAGGCGGGTTTCGCGCTCGGTGAAGCGCAGGTCAGCCGCGCGGATCTCGGCGAGCTCGCCCGCCAGGCGCAGCTGATGCAGGCCGAGCCGCAGATCGTGACGCGTGGTCAGCATCGCGTGCACGTCCGGAGGAAGACTCGTCAGCAACCGGGTCAGCTGAGCGACCGCCTCCGGCGAATTCAGCTCGTGCAGATCGTCGATGACCACCGTGATGCCGACGCGAGCGTCGGCCAGCTCCGCTAGCACCCGGTCAACCATCGCCGGCCCATTGAAGTCAGGGGTCGCCGCTAGCGGTACCGCGCGGCCGGTCACGGCCGAAGCGTCGCGGATCGCGTCAAGCAGGGCAAGCCAGAACTGCTGGGCGTCTTGCTGATCGCGTTGCACCTGCAGGATGGCGAGCCGCCCCCGCTCACCCTGACCGTCGGCCCAGGCGCGCAGCAGCGATGTCTTCCCGCTCCCGGCCGGAGCCGAGATGATCGTCACCTTCCGTGCCGCCGCGCGGTCCAGGGCAGCGAGAAGATCGCCCCGGTCGATCATCCGGGGAGCTGCGTAAGCCACCGTCAAAGGCCCGCCTCGATGTGTACGCCTGAAACCCTAGCGTCAGTGCCCCAGTCCCGGCACCTACCCTCTCCGTACCAGTCCGTGCACCTACTGTCAACGGCGCGGCGAATCACCGGGAACCGGTGAGATGTCGGCGGACCCACCGTCAAAACGTCACAAATCACTGCGCCTCGACAAGGGGCCAAGCGGACCGGTTCACCCCTGACCACAACGCACCGGGGCCGGATAAGCCCCGACCCTGGTGCGAGCCTGGCCGGACCCGCTAGGCACTCTCGCCGCCCCCGGTCAGCAGGTCGATGAGCGCCTGCACCAGCTCCAGGCTGGGCGCCGCCACGCCGGTGAGGCGCGCCAGCTCAACGGGCGCCCTGAGCAGTACGCCGGTCTCCAGTGGCTTGCCGGCCTCAAAGTCCATCAGCATCGAGGTCTTGTGGTCGCCGACCTTAGCGGCCCCGTCGAAGCGGCGATCGACCGAGATCCTGGGCGGGCTGCCGAGGTGGGCGGCGATCTCGGCGGTCTCGCGCATCATCGCCAGAACCAGCTGGCGGGTGCCCGGATGCGCGGCGATCTCGCCCATCGTGGCCCGCGTGAGGACGCTGACTGGGTTGAACGCTACGTTGCCAAGCAGCTTGAGCCAGATGTCGGCGCGCAGGTCCTTCTCAACCGGGCACTTGAGGCCGCCGGCGATCATCGCCTCGCTGAACGCCGTGCAGCGCCCGGAGATGCTGCCATCCGGCTCTCCGATGGAGAACCGGGTGCCCTCGACGTGCCGGATGACTCCCGGTGCCTCGATCTCGGCCGAGCAGTACACCACGCAGCCGATCGCCCGGTCCGGCGGTATCACCGCCGAGACCGCGCCACCTGGGTCAGCCGCCTCGACGCGACGTCCCTCATGCGGGCCGACTAGCCCTTGGAAGTACCACCAGGGGATGCCGTTCTGCGCAGCGACGACACCTGTGCCCGGCCGCAGCAGAGGCGCTAGCAGCGGACCCGCGCTCGCGTAGCTGTACGCCTTCAGGCCGAGGAACACGATGTCCACGGGGCCGATCTCGGCGGGGTCGTCCGTCACGCGTGGATGAGCGCGGAAGTCACCGCGCGGGCTGAGGACGGTGACGCCGTCACGCCTCATGGCCGCCAGGTGCTCGCCCCGCGCGACCAACTGGACGTCGGTGCCGCCACGGTGGAGGGCCGCGCCCACGTACGCGCCGATCGCCCCGGCCCCGACAACCGCTACCTTCATTCGACCGCCCTCATTCGTCCACCAGCTCGGCCAGGTTGCGGCGCTGGATCTTGCCCGTCGGGCCCTTCGGGATCGCGGGCAGGATGGTGATCCGGGCTGGCCGTTTGAACGCGGTGAGGCGCTCCGCGCAGTAGGCGATGAGCTCCTTGGGCGTGGCCCCGCTGACCTTGGCCGCCGACCCCGAGTCGTCCATCGCGCCGCGTAGGACGACCACAACGCCCACCTGCTCGCCGTACTTCTCGTCCGGCACCGGGTAGGCGGCCGCCTCCGCGACCGCGGGATGGCCGAGCAGCACGTCCTCCACCTCGTACGGCGAGATCTTCTCCCCCGCCCGGTTGATCAACTCCTTGATGCGTCCTACCAGGGACAGGTAGCCGTCCGCGCTGAGCTTGCCGACGTCGCCGGTGCGGAACCAGCCGCCTCGGAACGCGGCCTGCGTCGCGGCCGGGTTATCGAGGTACTCACCGACGATGGAAGGGCCGCGCACCGCCACCTCGCCCTCTTCATCGGCCCGCACGGGTCGCCAGTCGTCATCGAGGGCGGCGATCTCGATGCCGGTCGCCCGCCCGACCGTCCCTGGCCGGCGCTCGCCCGGCGGCAGCGGATTGGACGCCATCTGATGAGCCGCCTCTGTCATGCCGTACGCCTCGACGAGCGGGACGCCGATCGCGTCCTCATAGCGTTGCCACAAGACGCCGGGCAGCGGTGCCGAGCAAGAGCGGACGAACCGGAGCCGGTGATCCGGGGGTGCGGGCAGCGCTTGGGCCTGCGTGAGCAGCCGCGCGTGGATGGTCGGAACCGCCGTGTACCAGGTGGCACCGTACCGGCCCGCCTCGTCCCAGAACGCCGATGGCCGGAACCTCGGCAGCACCACGATGCCGCCGGTCGACAGCGTGGCCAGCACCGTGGCGACCAGGCCGTGCACGTGGAAGAGCGGCATGACGCACATCGTCACGTCATCGCCGGACAGCTCGTACGTCCGGGCGATCGCGCCGGTCGACGCGACAAGGTTACGCTGGCGGATGGGGACGGTCTTCGGCTTGCTGGTGGTGCCGCTGGTGTGCAGCAGCAGGGCCAGCGAATCAGGACCGCCCGCCGAGGCGCGCGGATCGCCGGCCTGCCCGTCAACGTGCAGCAAGCCGTCCTCCATGCCGATCATGCTGGCGGGCACGCCCGCCGCGGCCGCCGCGGTGGCGGCGGTGGCCGCGCCATCGTGAAGCAGGCGGGACACGCGCAGGTCGGCAAGCTCAGCGGTCAGCTCCGCGACGCCCAACGCCGGGTTCACCGGCGCCGCCGCCGCGCCACTGGCGACTACGGCGAGGAAGGCCACGATCAGCGCCGGGCCGTTGGCAGCGACAAGCGCGACCCGGTCGCCCTCGCGAACGCCGAGTGCGGCCAGCCGCCCCGCGGCCCGGTCCAGCGCCCGCTGCAGCGCCGCGTACGACAGCACAGTTCCCGGCTGGGGCACCACCAGGGCCGGATGAGTGTCCGACCTCGTGATGAGCTGGCGGAGGCTGGCGGGCGGGCTCACGGTCATGGCGCGTTCTTCCTCACGGTGTCAGGAGGCATCGCAATACCCAGCCATACCGCAACGCGCGACTCGTGTCCACCGGTGCCCGCCGAACCGGCTGCTCGCCAAAGTGCCGGTCACGCTTAACGATTTGACCGGATATCCGCAGGTCAGAGCGATCAGTGGCACCGTCGGAACCGTGATTTAGCAGGCGTAATCTTTTGCCCTGTGGAGGCGGTGGAGCCACGCATGAGCACGCCTGAAGCAACAAGTCACGACCCATGGAGAAGGAGCTCCACATGTCCGTTAACACCCCAACCACGACGGTCCTGCCGTTCAGGGTCCCGGTCGCCCCGCAGTCGGAACTCAAGGCGCTGCGCGCGCGAGACCGGCTGGGGGCCGGACCGCATCGCCCGTGCCTGGACCGAGCGTGAGGCGGGGGGCCGGGTGGGGAGCGCGGGAGGCATGTTCAGCTTCGGCTAGCCAGGCGAAGCACGCTCCCGTTCCGGCTGATGCTTTGGATTTTCCCGAACGTACGCGTGGCTTCGCCTGTTAGGGCCGGGCGTCGCGCGGGTCCTGGGCGGGGGTCGCCTCCTCGAAGATCAGCACCGTCTGGGTCGAGTGGACCTCGGGGATGTTCTGCAGGCGGGTCAGCACCACGTCGCGCAGGGACACGGCGTCGCGGGCGCGGACGCGGAGCAGGATGTCGTGCTCGCCCGACACGAGCGCGACGTGATCGATCTCGGGCATGCTCAGCAGCTGCCCGCGCACCGTTTTCCACGAGCGCTGGGCGATGTCCAGGTAGACGTAGGCCGACAGCGCGTAGCCGGCCCGCACCGGGTCGATCAGCGCGGCGTACCCGGTGATCACGCCCTCGCGCTCCAGCCGGGACACCCGGGCGTACGCGTTCGCCCGCGAGATGTGGACCAGGTCGGCCAGCGCGCGCATGGACATCCGGCCGTCGGCCCGCAGCGCCGCGATGATCTGCCGGTCGGTGTCGTCCATGGCTGCCATATGTCCACCCGCACCGCCCGCAGGGAGATCGCTGGAAGTCATATGGCCAGAGTAAGCCGATGAACAGGGCAATTCATCTTGTCTTGCGTCTGGAGCCTGGAAATTTGGCCAGATCTGGGCAGACTCTCTGGAAAGCATTATGTTGAGGGGAGGAGCCGTGACGGCCCTCGCTTACCGGAGTGAATTGGTGGACGCCGGCCGTCTCCTGCCGAGCGCGATACCGCTCCAGTTGATCGATCAAGACGGCCAGGCCGGCCATAACCCGGGTGGCCTGCGCCTCCCCGGGCCCGATGTGCTGTGTGAACTGCACCGCCGGATGGTGCTCGGACGCCGCTTCGACACGCAGGCCACCGCGCTGACCAAGCAGGGCAGGCTCGCGGTCTACCCGTCCTCGCGCGGCCAGGACGCCTGCCAGGTCGGGGCGGCGCTCGCGCTGCGCGACCAGGACTGGCTGTTCCCCACGTACCGCGACTCGGTCGCCGTCCTCACCCGCGGGGTGCCCGCCGAGGAGACCCTCACCCTGCTGCGCGGCGACTGGCACTGCGGCTACGACCCCTACGAGCACCGGGTGGCGCCGCAGTGCACCCCGCTGGCCACCAACACGCCGCACGCCGTCGGCCTCGCCTACGCCGCGCGGCTCAAGCACGAGGACCAGGTCGCGCTGGTCCTGCTGGGCGATGGCGCGACGAGCGAGGGCGACACGCATGAGGCGCTTAACTTCGCCGCCGTCTGGAAGGCGCCCGTGGTGTTCCTCGTGCAGAACAACGGCTATGCCATCAGCGTCCCGCTGGCCAAGCAGACCGCGGCGCCCACGCTCGCCGCGAAGGGGATCGGCTACGGCGTCCCGTCGCTGCTCATCGACGGTAACGACGCCGCCGCCGTGTACGCGGCGGTGCGAGCCGGCATCGAGCGGGCCGCCGCCGGCGGCGGGCCGACCCTGATCGAGGCCATCACCTACCGGATCGAGGCGCACACCAACGCCGACGATGCCTCCCGCTACCGTGCAAGGGCCGAGGTCAGCACCTGGCTGGAGCGGGACCCGATCGTCCGGCTCGAGGCCTACCTGGTGGCCGGCGGCCTGCTCGACGACGGGGCCGCCGGGCGGCTGGCGGCCGAGGCCGAGGAGCTCGCAGGGGAAGTCCGTGACCGCATGAACGCCGACGTCGCCGTCGACCCGGCCGAGCTTTTCGAGCACGTCTACGCCCGGCCGACGGCCGCCCTTGAGCGGCAGCGCGCGGCGCTGCTTGCGGAACTCGCAGCACTCGAGGAGCCCGCGCCGTGGGCACCGTGACGTCACCGGCGCCGGTGACCATGGCGGGCGCGCTCAACCGGGCGCTTGTCGACAGCCTGGCCGCCGACGACCGGGTCGTCGTGTTCGGCGAGGACGTCGGCCCGCTCGGCGGGGTCTTCCGCGTCACCGACGGGCTGGCCTGCCGCTTCGGCGAGCAGCGCGTCTTCGACACGCCGCTGGCCGAGTCGGCCATCGTCGGCACCGCCATCGGCATGGCGATGAACGGCCTCGTGCCGGTGGTCGAGATGCAGTTCGACGCGTTCGCCTACCCGGCCTTCGAGCAGGTCACCAGCCATCTCGCCAAGCTGCGGAACCGGACACGGGGGCGGCTCGCGCTTCCGGTGGTCATCCGGGTCCCGTTTGGCGGCGGCATCGGCGGCGTCGAGCACCACTCCGACTCCTCCGAGGCGTACTACACGCACACCCCGGGACTGCGGGTGGTGACGCCGGGCACCCCCGCCGACGCGTACCGCTTGCTGCGCCAGGCGATCGGCTGCCCCGACCCGGTCGTCTTCCTCGAGCCGAAGCGGCGGTACTGGTCCAAGGAGACCGCCGTCCTGACGACCGACGGCCCGCCGATCGACCGGGCGGTCGTGCGCCGGCCGGGCCGGGACGTCACCCTGATCGCATACGGCGGTATGGTCGCCACCGCCCTGGAAGCCGCCGAGGCTGCCGACGAGGAAGACTGGGACGTCGAGGTCATCGACCTCCGCTCGCTGTCGCCCTTCGACGACGAGACGCTGACCGAGTCGGTGTCCCGCACCGGCCGGGCCGTCATCGTGCACGAGGCGGCGGGCTTCGGCGGCTACGGCGCCGAGGTGGCCGCCCGCCTGACCGAGCAATGCTTCCACTACCTGGAGGCGCCGATCCTGCGCGTCGCCGGCTTCGACATTCCCTACCCGCCGCCGCACCTCGAGCGGTTCCATCTGCCGCATACCGACCGCATCCTGGACGCCATCGCACGCTTGCAGTGGGAGGGCGACCATGCCTGACTTCCTGCTCCCCGACCTCGGCGAGGGGCTTGAGGAGGCCGAGGTCATCGCCTGGCGGGTCAAGCCCGGCGACCACGTCGCCGTCGACCAGGTAATCGCCGAGGTCGAGACGGCCAAGGCGGTCGTCGAGGTCCCGGTCCCCTACGCGGGCGTCGTGACCGCCCTGCACGCCGCGGCCGGCGGCATCATCTCGGTCGGGCAGCCGCTGATCACGGTCACGGCCGATGAGACCTTCACCGCCGATGTGGGGGCGGGATTCCGCGAGCCCGGCGTCGTCGTCCCTGGTGGAGCGGCCGGGGACGCGTCCGCCAGCGGCGAAGAAGCCAGCGATGAAGAAGCCAGCGATGAAGAAGCCAGCGATGAAGAAGCCAGCGGCAGTGTTCTGATCGGCTACGGCACGACTGCGGCGCCGGCCCGCAGCAGCCGACGCGGCCGACGGCGCGGCGCGGGCAGCGCGCCAGCGCCCGCCAGGCATCCCCGCGTCGCAGTGATCTCGCCCCTGGTCCGCAAGGAGGCCAGGGATGCCGGCCTCGACCTGACCAGGCTCGCCGGGACGGGCCCGGCGGGCGTGATCAGCCGCAAGGACGTCCGGCAGGCAATCGCTGAGGGCGCCGAGCGTCAGCGGCCTCAGCTGTCGCCGGTGCCCGCCGCCCCGAGCGACGGCACCGGGACCGAGGCGGGCGTGCGGCGGATCCCGCTGCGCGGCGCGCGGCGCGCGGCGGCCGACAAGCTGTCCCGATCCCGCCGGGAGATCCCCGAGGCGACCGTCTGGGTCGACGTGGACGCCACCGGCCTGGTCGAAGCGCGCCGGGCGCTGAACGCGGCGGACCCCGCGCGGCCGGTCACCCTACTCGCGCTGCTCGCCCGGTTCACCATCCTGGGCCTGCGCCGCTACCCCGAACTCAACGCCCGCGTCGAGCAGGACGAAATCGTCGTGCTCGAGCGGGTCAACCTCGGCTTCGCCGCGCAGACCGAGCACGGCCTGGTCGTCCCCGTCGTGCATGACGCGCACCGGCTGACCACGCGGGACCTGTCGGCCCGCCTGGCCGACCAAACCGCGTCGGCCCGCGAGCGCCGCCTCGCCCCGGCCGACCTGGCCGACGGCACGTTCACGGTGAACAACTACGGCGTGTTCGGCGTGGACGGCTCCGCCGCCATCATCAACCATCCGGAGGTCGCGATCCTCGGCATGGGCCGCGTCATCGACCGCCCCTGGGTGGTCGACGGCGATCTCACGGTGCGCAAGGTCGCCGAGCTCACGCTGGCCTTCGACCACCGAGCCTGTGACGGCGGCACGGCCGGCGGATTCCTCCGCTACGTCGCCGACTGCATCGAGTCGCCGACGACCGCGCTCGGCGACCTGTAACGGGACGCGCAGCCGCCTCCTGCTGGCTTGCCCGTAGACGTGCACGCCCCTCTTGGCTTGTCCGGAGTTGAGGCTGGCATGATCGACAATTAAGGAGGCAATCATGGAGCTGGGACGTTACGGGGTCTTCGGGCGCGCGGTACTACTGACGGCCGAGCGGGTCCGCGTGCTGGAATCGCTCGGGTACGAGACGGTGTGGCTGGGCGGCTCGCCGCCAGCCGACCTCTCGCATGTTGCGGCGATCCTGGACGCGACTAGCACCCTTAACGTCGCGACCGGCATCGTCAACGTCTGGACGGCCGACGCGGCCGAAGTCGCACGGTCCTACCGCCGCATCGAGGCGGCCCATCCCGGGCGATTCCTGCTCGGCGTCGGGGTTGGCCATCCCGAGGCCACCGCCACGTATCACTCGCCGTACCAGACGCTGGTGGACTACCTCGACGTTCTCGACGCCGAAGATGTTCCGGCCGAGCGGCAGGTCCTCGCGGCACTGGGCCCGCGGGTGCTGCGGCTGGCCGCCGCGCGGACGGGCGGCGCGCATCCCTACCTGGTCACACCCGAGCACACCCGGCTGGCCCGCGAAATCCTCGGTGCGAGCAAGCTGCTGGCTCCCGAGCAGCGTGTCGTCCTGGAAACGGACCAGGTCCGCGCCCGGGCTCTTGGCCGTGCGTCGGTCAAGCCGTACCTGCGCCTGACGAACTACACGGCGAACCTGCAACGGCTCGGCTTCACTGCCGACGACGTCGCGGGCGAGGGCAGCGACCGCCTGATCGACGCCCTGGTCGTTTCGGGCGATGACGCTGAGATCAGCCGGCGTTTCGAAGAGCACCTCAACGCCGGCGCCGACCACGTGGCCATCCAGCTGATCGCCGAGCCAGACGCCGACCTGGACGCCGGGTTCGCCCGGCTGGCCCGGCTGCTGTCCCTTTCCTGAGGGAGTCGGCTCCCTAGGGCGGACTATGGGGGTTGATCGCGGTGTCGGCTTTCATCATCGGACAGCCTCCGCGGAACACAACCCCGGACGCGATGGCAGAACCGGCTATTACCCCACCTGTCTGGCCATTAGGCGGGCCCCGCCGACACCCGCGCTTGCCTTAGGGCCGAAGTTGCACGGGTAAGACCAGGGCAAATACGGACAATCCGGGCGGCCGAACGTGCAAGTTTGGCCCTAAGCTAGCTGCCCATGATCGTTTAACGAAAATCCATGGCGAAACCGTCACTATAACGACGGAACGGCCATGGATTTATTCGATCTTGGTAGTTACACAGCAATGTTTCGGGAGAGGGACGGAGGCGGAGCTCGACCTGCCTCACTGAGGCGTAAGCCAACCCGCACAACTCGCCTAAGGCTTACCGCGGGTGGCGCCCCAGCGATTCCAGTGCACGACCTCTTCGACCGGCCGGCGCTTGGGCTCCGCCCACCGTCCGCTGGCGGGGTACCCCATCGGGATCAGCGCCATGGTCAGCGCGTCTGGCGGCAGCCCGAGCATTTCGCGCAGCTCGTCCTCGTGACCGTAGTAGAGCGTGGTCAGCGAGGTGCCGATGCCGTAGGCGCGCGCGGCGAGACACAGCTGCTGGACCGCGCCGTAGATGGACGAACCGACTCTGGGGCTCGTTGCGTCCGCCGCGTTGCGCAGCACAGGAAAGACCCACACTGGGGCCTCCGCCAGGTGATGCGCCAGGTGCTCGGCACCGAGGAACCCGCGCGGGCTCAGCCCCGACGAGCCCGCGTCGCCGGCCAGGATGCGGTCCCGATGCTGCCCGTAGGCGGCCTCCCAATTCTCCCGGTACCAGCCTGCGACGCGCTCTTTGATTGCCTGGTCGGTCACTACGACCCAGCCCCATTGCTGGGCGTTGCCCCCGGACGGGCCGCGGATCGCCGCGTTGAGGATCGCCCAGAGCACATCCTCGGGGATCGGGTCAGCCCCCAGCCAGCGGCGTGAGGGAGTGGAGTGCAGCGCTTCAAGTGCACTCAGCGGCTGCCCGGTGGCAGCTGCCTCAGTCGGCGATGACGACATCCCTGTCCTCCATTAGTAGTCCGGACAAGATCATCTCACTACAAGACGTGCACTTCACCGACCGGGACGGCGCCGTCGGACCGGCTGATGGTCACCCGCTCGATGAGCGCGGGCTAGACGGCGACGCTCGCAGGGACTCGTCGCGCACCCGCTCCTTGATGGTTTCCGTCGCGACGCTACTGAAAGCCTGGACAGGCCGCTGCCATCGAAGTTGGCCCACAGCTCGTCGTGGTGAGCGGGACGTTCGGGGCAGGGAACCCGGACGGCCCGGGTCGCCCCGGGCCGTCGCGTGTCTTCTCTTGCGGGCTGGGTCAGGTGGCGGCCGGCGCGTGGACGCGCCAGGCCAGAACCGGGGCGTGGCCGGGGTCGAACAGCTCAATGTCGCCCAAGGTCGTGGCACGGTAATGCCGCCAATCTAGACCGTATTCTATTCGCACAGGGATGCGATATCAATAACCAATCGAGCGGGACCAGAAGCCCCTCGCCATCATTGTGACCGCCGGCCAGCACGGCGACAGCCCCCAGTTCACCGTCGTGCTGGACGCCATCCGCGTTCCCCGCCCCGGCCGCGGGCGGCCCCGCACCAGGGCGGTCCGGGTCCTGGCGGACAAGGCCTACGGCTCCCGCGTCAACAGCGCGCGGCTGCGCAGCCGCGGCATCCGCTGCACCATCCCCGACAAGAAGGACCAGGTCGCCAACCGGAAGAAGAAGGGCAGCTCAGGCGGCAGGCCGCCTGCCTTCGACGAGGAGAAGTACAAGCAGCGCCACGCCGTCGAGCGCGGCATCGGCCGGCTCAAGCGCAACCGCGCCGTCGCCACCCGCTACGCCAAGCTCGCCGTCCGCTACGAGGCCCCCCTCCACATCGCCGCCATCGCCGAATGGCTCTGACCCCTCACTTCTTAAACACGCCCTAGCTCGATCAGCAGCCCGTGACCGGATCCGTGGCAGGGGGTGCCTGGGCGCGCAGGGACCACATGCGCGCATCACCGTACATGTCGGACTGCAGCGTCATGATCGCGGTCTGACCGCCGACCTGGCGCAACCACAGCGATTGGCCATCCCTGGAGTCCGTCGCGCTGTATGCCCAGCCCAGCCGTGCCATCGCGGCGCGGACATGCGCGACCACTTGCTGCGGGGAAAGCGCGCCGGTACTGAACTCGGCGTCCGCGTAGGCCGGATCCCAGCCGTAGGTGGACTGCCTCCCGTCGCACGAATCCCAGCGAGGCTCGACCTTGTCCTCTTGAGTTACGTGAGCGCCCCGCGGAATGACTGACAGAACTGATACGAGCGCAGACAGGGACCGGTGGCCGGGGTCGGGATCGCCGACCGGGGACGGCGTGCCGGAGCACGCGGAAACCAGCACCAGCATGCCGACGATCGCGCAGCAGACGCCGGCCAAACGGCCGAACGCTATGGAAAAATCCATGAGTGATTTTGGCACGGCACGGGTGTTGCGCGGCGGCGATCCACGAGCCTTCTTCATCGTGCGCGAGACGCTGGTCGCGGCTGTGGCTTGTCGCAGCATGTCGCATGCCCGCTCACGATGGATTGCTCACCGGGGGAACGTGCGCAGAATAGTCGAATTTCTTGGTGATCACCACGCTGGCAGGTGGGGGTGTTTGCAGGGAACCTGGCGGCAGTTTGGTGCCCTTGATTATTACCAATATATACTGTGATAAATATTGCGGCCACGACTGAATTGTAGGGTGGTCGCACTGTTACTTCATTCCGGAGGTTGGTCGCAACGCAGCGGGCAGAATGCGGGTGGCTGGCACGCGGATCACCTCCTCGTGCGTGGACGACTGCCAGCGCCACGCGACCACCTGCCCGCAGCGGCAGGGCGGCGGACTGGTTTATCCGCCCGATCAAGGAGAAGCGGAACAAGACAATCCCCCTCGCCCTGGAGCTAGGGCGTGTTTAAGAAGTGAGGGGTCAGAGCCATGCCCGCGCGGTCCCCGAGTCGACGGAGACGTCCCAGGTCACGTGCCCGGCCGCGTCGGCCAGGGCCTGCAGCGCAGTGATGATCGCCCGCCAGGTCCCGTCCCGCTGCTTGCTACATCACGCTGCAAACCACCGCACTGACACACTGACACCACCCTGTAACCCAGACCTCACACGCCGCTTTTTAAACACGCCCAAAACGTCCTTGGCCTAGTCCTCGAAGATCGCCGCGGCCGTCGTGACCGTCAGCGCCCGGTCGAACCAGGCGTCGAGCTGGCCGAGGTCGTCGCAGGACTCGATCAGCTCGCGCTGCGCACGGGTGGGCCGCAGGCCGCGGGAGTCGAGTAGGCGGAGGATAGCCCGCGCCTCGCCTTGGGCCTTCCCCTCAGCCACGCCCTGCGCTTCGCCTGCGGCGCGGCCTTGCTGGTACCAGCCGTCAACGAACTTGCTCTTGTAGGTGATGCCCATGAGCTCCTCCAGGTGTTCGTGGGCAGCGTCGGACGCTACGCCCAGAATAATGTCGCAGAGGCTTCGGAAGCGAGCGCCTTCCGCGCCGGTGGCTGCGATGGCCCGGACGGCGCGGGCGCGGCCCTCCTCGGTGTTCAGACCCGTGCGTAGGCGTGAGACCTGCCGTTGGCAATCTGAACCCGCCACCCTACCGACACGAGATCCCGCAATGCCTCAAGGTCACGGGGAACGCCTCCCACCTGCGCGCGCTCGCGGACGGCGGGGGCCGCAAACTTGAGGTGATCCCGGTCTAAAGCGGCTGGTGTGATGCTGCGCGTGCCAAGAGCTGGCTAGGGAGCTGAGGCCCAGAGTTCACGGCGCCGTCTGTACGAGCGCGGCTGCAGGGCGGAACTGGAGGTTCTTCTCATCAATGGGCCCGCGGAACAGCCCCGCGTCCTTGAAGTAGTGCTGCCGAAGGCGCCAGGGCGCCCGCTCGCCCTGGCGGGGCAGCAGATGCCGCGCGCGCTCGAAATAACCGGAGGTCATGTCGATGAACGGTGACGTGGCCATTCCCTCGGACGGCAGCCGAGGGGTAACGCTCGCGTACTCCTTCTCCGCCATGAGGTGCAACATGCGGCTGACATAAGCGGAGACCAGATCCACCTTGAGGGTCCACGAGGCGTTGGTGTAGCCGATAGCGAACGCCAGGTTGGGCACGCCTTCGAGCATCATGCCCTTGTAGGCGACGCGCTCGGGGACGGAGACCGTTTCCCCGTCTACGGTCAGCCCGATCCCGCCCAGCGGAAGCAGGTTCAGTCCCGTCGCGGCCACGATCACGTCGGCCTGCAGGTACGCACCGGAGCGGAGCTGGATCCCGGACGCGGTGAACGCCTCGATCTGATCGGTTACGACATCGGCCTTGCCCGACCTGATGGCCCGGAAGAAGTCGCCATCGGGCACCATGCACATGCGCTGGTCCCACGGGTCGTAGCCCGGGTTGAAGTGCGTATCCACGTCGTAGCCGGCCGGCAGGCGCTTGGTTGCCCCGTCGCGCAGCACCTTTCGCATTCGCGCCGGGTACTTCCGGCACAGCTGGTACACCGCCGTCGACACTCGGATGTTCTTCCAGCGGATGGCCGAGGACGCCCGCCGTTCGGGCAGCACCTTGCGCAGCAATTCGTCCAGGGGGTCGTGCGTTGGCAGCGACAGGAAGAATGACGGTGAGCGCTGCAGCATGGTGACCTGGGCGGCCGTCTGCGCGAGCGCAGGGACTAGCGTAACGGCGGTGGCGCCGCTGCCGATGACGACGACCCGCTTGCCGGTCACGTCCAGGTCTTCCGGCCACTGCTGCGGATGCACCAGCCGACCGGCGAAGTCGTCGAGTCCTGCCCACTGCGGGGTGTACCCCTGGTCGTAGCGGTAGTAGCCGGAGCAGAGGTAGAGGAAGCCGCAGGTGCGCTGCGAGCGCTCGCCGGTCCGCGTCTGCTCGACCGTTACCGTCCACCGGGCGTCGCTGCTTGACCATTCGGCTCCCACGACGCGGGAGTGATACGTGATGCGCCGGTCGACGCCGTATTCAGCCGCGGTTTCCCGGACGTAGCGCAGGATCTTCTCGCCGCCGACGATTGACTCCGACCCCGTCCAGGGGCGGAAAGGGAAGCCGAGCGTGAACATGTCGGAATCGGATCGGACGCCGGGATACCGGAACAGGTCCCACGTCCCGCCACTGGCGCCCCGGGCCTCGACGATCGCGTAGGAGGTACCGGGGGCGTCCGTCTGCAGATGGCAGGCGGCGCCGATCCCGGAAAGTCCGGCGCCCACGATCAGCACGTCGACATGCCCGGGTGCTGTCTTGTCCGCGGGGAAGGCTGAAGTCGTACTCACCAAGCTCCTCGTTCCTGACTGCGCCATCAGGATGTCACCGGCGGCCGAAATTATGCAACAAGGCCTGGGCCGGCTCCTCGAAGACGAGCCAGCCCTGACGCTGCGGGTGCTCACCGACCCGCGCGGCCGGGTGCAGAGCGGGATCGTGACCTTCGTCGAGGCGCTGCTGGGCCGTGACATCGCCGAGTTCGGCCTAGTCCGGCTGGGACCGCTGTGTGTGAGCCGCGGCAGTCACCACGCGTGCATTCGGGATAAAAGATTGTAACTAGATAGGTCTGTCTGGCCGGCCCATTCGCTACCTGTGCTTTCTCGTCTAGTCCAGTCGCTTCGATGCCTGCCTATTTGCGGGCGGGGCGGAGCCGTGGCAACGTTCGGCCGTGCCCGAGATGCCCGTCGTTCCCGACAGCGGTGATGACGGGCTTCGCGCTGCGAACGCGCGGCTGCGGGAGCTGCTGGCCGAGCGGGACGCCCGGATAGAGGAGCAGGCCGCGGAGAACGCGGCGCTGCGCGAGCAGCTGGCCTTGCTGCAGTCGCAGGTCGCGGATCTCGCCGCCCAGGTGATGGCGAACTCCCGGAACTCATCGAAGCCCCCGTCGTCGGACGGGCCGGCGAAGCCGTCGCCGAAATCGCTGCGCGGCAGGTCCGGCCGCAAGCCGGGCAGGCCGAAAGGCCAGCCCGGGGCCACGATGGAGCTCGCGGAGCACCCCGACAAGACCGTGAAGCACCGGCCGGCCAGGTGCTCCTGCTGCGGGAAGTCCCTGAAGAAGGCCCCTGTCACCGCGGTCGAGCGCAGGCAGGTCACCGACATCCCGCCGGTCAAAGCGGTGACGACCGAGCACCAGATGCTCACGGTGAAGTGCGGGTGCGGCTGCGAGACGAAAGCGCAGGCCCCGGACGGCGTGACCGCGCCGGTCCAGTACGGGCCCCGGATCATGGGCGCCGGCATCTACCTCTGGCACGGCCAGTTCCTGTCCCGCGACCGCGCCTGCCAGGCGCTTTCAGACCTGTTCGGCTGCGCTCCCTCGCCCGGCGCCCTCGCCGCGGCCGCGCGGAAGACCGCGGGCTTCCTCGCCCCGGCGGTGCAGGCCATCATGCGGCACCTGATCAGCGCGGAAGTCGTCCACTTCGACGAGACCGGGTTCCGCACCGCCGGGAAGCTCGCCTGGATCCACTCCGCCTCGGAGGGGAAGTTCGCGCTGTTCACCGTGCACGCCAAGCGCGGCAAGGACGGGATGAAGGCCGCCGGGGTCCTGCCGCACTTCGCCGGGATCGCCGTCCACGACGCCTGGGCGCCCTACGACACCTTCGGCAACGTCGCAGGCCACGCACTGTGCGGTGCGCACGTGCTGCGCGAACTGGTCGCGGTCACCGAGACCGGCACGGACCTCGACAGGACCTGGGCGCAGCAGGCCATCGACGCGCTGCTCGCGCTGAACGAGGCCGCAGAGGCCGCCCGCGCCGCAGGCCAGGCCGCCATCGACCCGGAAACCCGCACGAAGCACGAGAACTGGTACCGCCAGGCCGCGGAGACCGGGATCGCCCTCAACGCCGCCCGCCAGGGCAAGCTCCAGCAGAAACGGCACGCCCTCGCCACGAGGATGAAGACCCGCGAGGGCGACTACCTGCGGTTCGCCCGCGACCTGCGCATCCCGTTTACGAATAATGCCGCTGAGCAGGCAATACGCATGAGCAAACTCCGGATCAAGATCTCCGGCTGCATGCGCTCCATGGCCGGAGCCGAGGAATTCTGCGCGCTCCGCTCCTACCTCGCCACCGCCGCCCGCCACGGCATCGGCGCACTCGACGCGCTCACCACCGCCTTCCAGGGCGATCCCTGGATCCCCGAAACCGGATAGCCGAGCCCGGCAACAGAGCGCCGGCCAGCCCAGCCAGAATCGCGGCCGACCTATCTAGTTACAAAAGATTTTGACTTGAGTGAACGGACCGCTGCTTCGCCTCGCCAGCCATGTGGCCGCGGCGACGGGCGACGGCATCGGCGTGTGCCACGTTGGCGAAAGCGAGGATCCGGGCGTTTTCGTGGGCGGTGCACCGGATCAGGCCGACCGTTATCGGCGGAATCCCGGAGAACCCTCTCTGTCCGCGACTTCAGGCGCAGGCAGTCATGATTCCCAGAGGTAGGTACCGCCATTGCGCTCCATTGGCTCCTTGAGCGCGATGAGGTTCGCCGTGACATACGAGATGCCATGCTGGGCGTGCCATTCAGTGGGATACGCGGTGTACACCCGTGAACTCTGGAATTTAGCGGTTATCTCCGGTACGTAGTTGCGGAAGTTGGCCTCCGTGTAATACCAGAACGAGTTCTCGTTGTAGAAGGCGACGTGGGTCGGGTCCTGGAAGGCGCCCCGGCCGTCCGTGCTTGGCGTCATGCTGAGCAGCAGGCCACCCGGGGCGAGTAGGCGATACAGCTCATTTATGAGGGCGACCTTGTCTGCGACGTGCTCAAGGAAGTCGAAGGCACGGATCACGCCGACGGAGCTGTCCGGCAGGTCTAGCGGGTGCGGCAGGGTGGCGACTATGCCGACGCCCGGTCCGTCGTGCTGGTCAACGCCCAGGTACCCGTCAGGCCGACCGTGCGCCGCGCCAAGGTCCAGCGCCAGGAGGCCCTCGCGCTTGGCCCAGGCGAGCGCGTTCCGCTCTATGTTGCGCTCGTAGAGGGCGATGGTTTCCTGCTGGATGAAGGCGTTGGTCTCGGCGTCTCGCTGGGTGTTGTGCTCGTGCATGCGCTGCAGGTACAGGCAGTCGTCGATGAGGCGGAACGGGCCCAGCTGGTACAGCCGGCACATCAGGTCCTGGTCGTCGAGGACGGTCCGTTGCGGATCGTAGCCGCCGGCGGCCACGTAGGCCTCCATCGGGAAGGCGCGGACATGGTTGGGCGCCCACCAGATGTAGGAGACGTTGTGCGGCGTGGGCGCTAGCGCGACCGCGTGCTGGAGGTCCTTGCCATCGATAGTTACGTCCTTGTACTTCCAGCCGGCACTGAGGTCGAAGAGCGTGTCGTCCCGGCTGCCATCTGCCCCGATCTGGGCGAAGTGGCTGTACAAAAGGGTGGCCATCGGATCGTCCGCGCGCGCCTTGACGATCGCCTCAAGGGCATGGCTCGTCAGCAGGTCATCGTGGTCGAGCTCGACGAGAAGCTCGCCCTTCGCCTCGGCGCAGGCGCGCTGCTTCGCGTGGCCCACGCCAGCCGTGTGGTTATCGGTGACCACCCGCACACGAGGGTCAGGATGGGGCGGCACCCAGCGGGCACCCTGGTTGAGAAGGACGATCCACTCCCAGTCGGGGAAGCTCTGCCGCTGGAGCGAGGCAAACGCCTCGCTCAGGTAGGTAGGGCGGTGACTCGGAGTGAAGACCGACACGTAGGGCTTGATTGACGACATTGGGCTGATTTCTCGGTAGCGGCTAGTTCTTCGCCGGGAGCTTGTACTTGCTGAGTGCCGGGTCAATCAAGACGGCCTTAGCGTCATTCGCCTTGGCGTCGGTGATGTCGCCCTGCTCGGCTTGGACCAGCGCCATCCGCAGGTATGCGCTGGAGGCCCGTGGGTCGATGCTGACGATCTTCCGGTACATGGCGATGGCCTGCTGCGGGTGCGAGCTCTCCAGGAGGATCGCCTCGTTGTACATCGCGGGCGTGTACGCCGCGTTGGCTGCGAGGGCCTTGTTGTAGTAGCTGATCGCCTCGTTGGAATTGCCCGTACTTTGGGCGATCCATCCGAGGTCGTAGTTGGCGTAGACGTTACGGGGATTGATCGCCAGCACTTTCTGGAAGCTAGTCGTGGCGGCTGACCACTTCTTCTTGTCCGCCTGCGTAAGGCCCGACTGAAGGAGGGAAGTGACCTGGCTGCCGTCGGTCAAGGAAGCCGGGGCACCCTTGCCGGGTGGGCTGCTGGTGCTGCTGGTAGTGGCGGTGGTGTGGGACAAGCCGCTGCAGGCAACCGCGGCCGTGGCGACTATCCCCAGTACAGCCGCGGAGATCATCGCGTGATTCTTGTTGGCGTGCTTCATGGCAATTCTCCGTCTTTTCCTGTCGTTCGCTTGATTTCACCAAGCCAGCCAGCGGACTGTCTCTGGCCAGGGTTTCTGAATCTGCTTCGGCCCTATATAGGGCCGAAGCAGATTCAGAAGGCGTGGGGCCGGGGGGCCGAGACAGGCCGTCTCGCTAGGGCCCGGAGCTAATCCTGGAAAAGGTCATGAACTGCAGTTTGCGTAGACTGTCACGGTTGCGCCGTGGATGTCCTTCAGCGAGGCCGTGACTGGGAACGTAATTGTCCACCCAGTCGGCCCGGTGGTCGGGCTGCCGCCTACCGGGGCATCGCTGCCTATAGAAGGGATATAGGAGGGACCTATCCCGGTAAACGAGTAGCCACCGCTCGCCGCAACCGTTCCGGCAGGGCAGGAAGCGGAGACCGATTGCAGGCCGAGGGACAGGAGATCGATGTCCTCCGTGACCGGCACTACGCTCGCAGCCGCCGCGAGGCCCCGCGGTCCCTGTGCACCCTGGCTTCCCTGGGGTCCCCGCGGCCCTTGCGTGCCGGGGAGTCCGCGGATGCCCGAGACTTCCCGCACGATGGCCGGAGCCGCCGGGGCACCCTGCGGTCCCGGTGCACCCTGGCTTCCCTGCGGTCCTTGTGGGCCTGAGTTGCCTTGTGGTCCTTGGGCTCCGGGGAGTCCGGGGATACCCGGGGCGCCTTGGGTTCCGGGGAGTCCGGGGATACCCGGGTCGCCCTGGGGTCCGATTAGTCCTGGGGCTCCGGTGGGCCCTTGGGCTCCGGGGAGTCCGGGAATGCCCGGGGCGCCTTGGGCTCCGATTGTCCGGGGAGTCCGGGATGCCCGGGGCCTGGGCCCGATAGTCCGGGGAGTCCGGGGATGCCCCTGGGCAGTCCGGGAATGCCCTGGGCTCCCTGGGATCCGACTGGTCCTGGGTCTCCGATGGGTCCTGGCAGTCCGGGAATGCCCTGGGCGCCCTGGGATCCGACTGGTCCTGGGTCTCCGATGGGTCCTTGGGCTCCGGGGAGTCCGGGGATACCCGGGGCCCCTTGGGCTCCGATTAGTCCGGGGAGGCCGGGGAGGCCGGGGAGGCCGGGAAGGCCCGGGGCTCCAATGGGTCCTGGGAGTCCGGGGATGCCCGGGGCCCCTTGGGCTCCGATGGGTCCGGGGAGTCCGGGGAGTCCGGGAATGCCCGGGGCTCCGATGGGTCCGGGGATGCCCGGGGCGCCTTGGGTTCCGGGGAGTCCAGGGATGCCTGCGGTTCCCTGGGGTCCGACCGGTCCTGAATCTCCGGTGGGTCCTGGATCGCCGGTGGGTCCTTGGGCGCCGGTGGTTCCTTGTGCGCCGGGAAAGCCCGTGGGTCCGCGGAAGCCTTGTGATCCGAGGAATCCTTGGGGGCCGCGTGCTCCGAGGGATCCCTGGTGTCCGGGCTTGCCCTGCGGTCCCTGGGGTCCTGGATAGCCGGTTGGTCCGCGGTAGCCGCGGAGTCCGCGGTAGCCGCGGAGTCCGCGGTAGCCCGTTGGTCCGCGGTAGCCGCGGGGTCCGCGGTAGCCGGTTGGTCCGCGGTAGCCTTGGGGTCCGCGTGGTCCTGGTGGGCCACACGGTCCCTGGGGTCCGGGGTAGCCCTGGCCCTTGGTATCGATGTCCGGCTTGCTCGAGAGCTGGGGTACCGGTGCGGGCGGCAGGCCCTGCGATCCCTGGGATTCCAGGCGCCCCGTGCCGCAGCCCCGGGAGCCCTGCCCGCTTCCGCCCTGAGGTCCCTGCGGTCCCACTCGTCCGCACGTGGTCTGGGACCACTGGGGAACTTGCCCCGCCTGGCCGGCCAGCGAGGACGCGACCCCCCCGAACGCGCTTGCCTGATCGCCTTGCATCGTCGCTGCCTGGGCGACGCCCGAAGGCGACATGAACATGGCGGCAGCTCCTATGAGGACTGCTCCACCGGCCAGATCGGCCATAACATCAGATTTCTTGCGCTTTCTTATTGTCGCGTAACGCGCTTTGCCCCGCTTGCTCATTCGCTCCAGCCCCCCGGAGAGTCGGTTTCGGCAAAGGGCAGTAAGACTGCCCTGCCTTTAGGTCACGGAGAGCGTAGCAGCCCTGCAGGCCGCATGTCGCAATGTGTAATCGGAAATTGCTGTACGCTATTTGGCCTGCACAGGGCGGACTAGCGCACCTGCACAGGGGCGGCCATCCCTTCCGCCCATTCCGCGCAGCCGGTTCCTAGACCGACAATTAGGGATAACCCAAGGAGCAGAACAGGCCAATCGATCGTAAGTATTCGGAAATTACCTGCACCACGCGCGGGACCGAATCCGCCGCAGGGCCGTACCAGGTACATCGCTGGTCAACGCGGCCCAGGCCACTCTCTCAGTCTCACCCATACAGAACCGGTTTTACAGGACCATTCCTTTGACCGGGTCTAATGCCTTTTGACTTAGGCCTGTGGGTTGCGAGCCTCAATCGCATGTACGTTTGGGCCTGTGCGGTGGCAGGGCGCGGTGCCCGGCGTGCCCGGGTGCGCGCCGGCTCCGACCGCGCCGGGGTGGCTCTCCTTCCGTGTTCCGTTGGTTCACCCCGGACGGGTGACGTCCTAACGTAATCAATACGTGACCATCAGTGTGTAACGCCTCCTCGCCCCAGAGGTCGCGTGGACAATGAGGAGTCGCAAACATGCCGAAGCCGTTCAAGGGCACCATCAACGTCGACATCCGGGACTCCGAACCGGACTGGGTGCCGTTCGAGCCCCCAGTGGCGCCGTACGCCGCGCCCAGCGTGGTTTACGTCGTCTTGGACGACGTCGGCTTCTCGGCGATGAGCACCTACGGCGGCCCGGTCGAGACGCCCAACGTCGACCGCATCGCCGACCAGGGGGTGCGTTACACCCAGTGGCACACCACCGCCCTGTGCTCCCCCACCCGGTCCTGCCTGCTGACCGGGCGCAACCACACCCGCAACAGCATGGCCTGCATCACCGAGGCCGCGATCGGCTTCCCCAACGGCAGCGGCACCATCCCGCCCGAGAACGGCATGATCTCCGAGATCCTCGCCGAACGCGGCTGGAACACCTACATGGTCGGCAAATGGCACCTGTGCCCGACCGACGAGATGAACCTCGCGTCGACCCGCCGTAACTGGCCCACCGGCCGCGGCTTCGAGCGCTGCTACGGCTTCCTCGGCGCGGAGACCAACCAGTGGTATCCGGACCTGGTCTACGACAACCACCCGGTGGATCAGCCGCGCACGCCGGAAGAGGGCTACCACCTGACTTCCGACATCACCGACAAGGCGCTTGAGTTCATCAAGGACGCCAAGGCGATCGCGCCGGACAAGCCGTTCTTCCTGTACTACGCGCCTGGCGCCTGCCACGCGCCGCACCACGCGCCGAAGGACTGGATCGATAAGTTCCGCGGCCGCTTCGACATGGGGTACGAGGCAATCCGCGAGCAGACCCTTGCCCGGCAGAAGGACCTGGGCATCGTCCCGCCGGACACGGAGCTGCCGCCGCTGAACCCGATCGGCACACCGCAGAGCCGGACCGGCCCCGACGGCCAGCCGTTCCCTCAGCTTGACTACACCAAGCCCTGGGACTCGCTCGACGCGGACGTGAAGCGCCTCTTCGCGCGGATGGCCGAGGTGTACGCGGGCTTCCTTGCCCACGCCGACTATCACATCGGCCTGCTGCTCGACTACCTCGAGCAGACCGGCCAGCGGGACAACACCCTGGTGATCCTGGTCTCGGACAACGGCGCGTCCGGAGAGGGCGGCCCGAATGGGTCGGTCAACGAGATGAAGTTCGCCAACGGCGTCGCGGACGATCTCGCCGAGAACCTAGCCAAGCTCGACGACCTCGGCGGCCCGAAGACCTACAACCACTACCCCAACGGCTGGGCGATGGCGTTCAACACGCCGTTCAAGATGTGGAAGCGGTACGAGTTCAACGGCGGCACCGCCGACCCGTGCGTCATCTCCTGGCCCAAGGGCATGAAGGCCCGGGGCGAGATCAGGCACCAGTACCACCACGCCATCGACGTCGTGCCGACCATCCTCGACGTCCTCGAGATCGAGCCGCCCAACGAGATCAAGGGCAAAACGCAGAGCCGCATGGACGGCGTCAGCATGCGCTACAGCTTCGACGACGCCAAGGCCGCGACCACCAGGCACACGCAGTTCTACTCGATGCTCGGCTCCCGCGGCATCTGGCACGAGGGCTGGAAGGCCGTCACCACCCATCCGTGCATCGCCGGGTGGGGCCACTTCTACGACGACCAGTGGGAGCTGTACCACACCGACACCGACCGGGCCGAGGTGCACGACCTCGCCACGGAGCACCCGGACAAGCTGCGGGAGCTGCAGAGTATTTGGTTCGCCGAGGCCGGCGCCAACGGGGCGTTCCCGCTTGACGACAGGTCGGCGGTGGAGATCTTGATGACCGCTCGTCCCCAGCTCACGACGCCGCGGACCCGGTACGTGTACTACCCG
The DNA here is from genome assembly GCA_963778435.1 of uncultured Actinomycetota bacterium. Taxonomy (GTDB): domain Bacteria; phylum Actinomycetota; class Actinomycetes; order Streptosporangiales; family Streptosporangiaceae; genus Trebonia. Next base: position 122,594 of record CAVZUX010000020.1, on the reverse strand, counting down.
GGCACGGCCCCGGTTTCCGAGTGGCAGGCGGTTAGCACCCGCAACCGCTCGTTCGTGATCGGGGCGCTAGTGGACATTCCGGGGCCGGGCGCCGAGGGCGTTCTGTTCGCCATGGGCACCCGTTTCGGCGGTCACTCGCTCTACGTGAAGGACGGCCGACTGCACTACGTCAACAACTTCCTCGGCAGCGAGGAACAGCTGGTGGTCGGCTCCGAGGACGTTCCGACCGGGAAGAACTTGCTCCTCACGGCCTCATTCGACAAGGACCGACAAGAGGCCGACTGCGTCACCGGAACCCTGTCCATATACCACGCGGACCGCAAGGTCGGCGAGGCGAGGATCAAGACCCAGCTCGGCGCCTTCTCGATCGCCGGCTCCGGCCTGTACGTGGGCCAGAACCCCGGCGAGCCGGTCACCGGGGACTACCCGGGCGAGCCGCCCTACCGGTTCACCGGCGGCACCATCGACCGGATCGCAATCGACGTCAGCGGCGAGCCGTATCAGGATCTCGAGCGCGAGGCCGCCCTCATGCTCATGCGGGAGTAACGGGTAGCCGACACGATGCTGCCCTGCCCCTGCCCCTGCCCCTGCCCCCGCGAACCGGCCGTGCGCCCGCGCGCGTGCCGCTAGGCTCGGCTGGGACGCCGGGCCCCGAAACCGGGTCCCGCCCGCTCCGAGGGGACTGTCGTGACCGCACCCGACCCCACCTGGCCGCGCCTGCTCGCCGCGCTCCTGGCCCGCGAGGACCTGACCGCGGGCGACACCCGCTGGGCGATGACCGAGGTCATGGACGACGCCCACGAGCCAGCCCAGCTCGCTGCCTTCCTGACCGCCCTGCGCGCCAAAGGCGAAACCGCGGCAGAACTGGGCGGGATGCTCGACGCCCTCATGGAGCGCGTCATCCCCCTGCCCGTCGATGGGGCGACGGTGACCGACGTGGTCGGAACCGGGGGCGACGGCGCGCACACCGTCAACATCTCCACCATGGCCGCCCTCGTGACCGCCGCCGCCGGGGTCAGGGTCGTCAAGCACGGCGGCCGGTCCGTCTCAAGCAAGAGCGGGTCCGCCGACGTCCTCGAAGCCCTCGGCATCCCGCTCGACCTCGCCCCCGCCCAGGTCGCCCGGTGCGTCGACCAGATCGGAATCGGCTTCACCTTCGCCCCCAACTACCATCGCGGCCTCCGCCACGCAGCCCCCGTCCGCCGTGCCCTCGGCGTCCCGACCGCGATCAACTACCTGGCCCCGCTGACCAACCCAGCCCGCCCCGGCACCGCCCTGATCGGCTGCTCCAGCCTCCCCCTCGCCCCGGTCCTGGCCACCGTGCTCGCCGAGCGCGGAGCCACCGCACTCATCGTGCGCGGCCACGACGGGATCGACGAGATCACCACCGCCGACGCCACCGACCTCTGGACCGCCAGCGGGGAAGGCATCCGCAAGACTGCCTTCGACACCGCCAGGTTCGGGCTCCGCCGCGCGCGGCCCGGCGACCTGGCCGGCGGGGACGCCGGCTACAACGCGAAGGTTGTCCGTGCCGTCGTCGCAGGCGAGCCCGGCGCGGTCCTCGACGCCGTCCTGGCCAACGCCGCCGGCGCGCTCGCCGCGCGCGACGGCGTCGCCGGCACCGGCGAGTTTCGAGGATGCCTTCGCCGCCGGCCTGGACGCGGCCCGCGCCGCCGTCAGCAGCGGTGCCGCTGCCCGGCTCCTCGACCAGTGGATCGCCCTCGCCGGCGAGCTCGCCGGATCCCGCTGATTCAGCACCGGTCCTCAGGTCGCGCCTGTTCGGTGACGCGGGCGGTGGCCTGCCGGGCGCGCAGGGCGCTGAGCAGGAGTTGCGCCGCGAGGCAGCCGCCGACGCCTTCCCCTGAGCGCAGCCGGAGCTGGAGCAGCGGTTCAAGGCCGAGCTCGGTGAGGACGGCGTTGTGCGCGGGCTCTCGACCGCGCTGCCCCGCGATCAGGGCGCTCTGCACGGCCGCCTGCGAGCGCACCGCGAGCAGCGCGGCGACGGACGTGACGAGACCGTCGAGTACCACCGGGACCCGGCGCTCGGCGGCGCCTAGCGTGACGCCAGCCAGCAGCGCGATCTCCGGGCCGCCGAGCGCCGCGGCCGCAGCCCACGGGTCGTTGAGCCGGGTGCCGTGGGCGGCGCGGGCACGGACAAGGGCGCGGGCGACGACGTCCTGTTTCCTCGCCACCATCGCCGTGTCGGCACCGGCGCCAAGACCGACGGCCACCTCCGGGGCCAGACCGAGGAGCGCGCAGCTCAGCGCCGCGGCGACGGTGGTGTTGCCGATGCCGACCTCGCCGAGGCAAACAAGGCCGCGGTCCGCCAGGCGACGGCCGAGCGTCTTTCCGCGCTCGACCAGGGAGCGGACGTCATCGGAGCTCATCGCGTCGGCCTCGACGAGATCGCCAGCGTGGCCGGAGACCCGCGCGTACGCGGCCTCGACGCCGAGGCCGGCCGCGCGCGCGGTCGCGGCGCCGAGGGAGACGCCCTGCCTTGTGGCGGCGAAGACGTCGGCGGTGACCGTGGGCGGGTAGGCGGAGACGCCGTGCCTGGTGACCGGGTGGTCGGCCGCCACGACGATGAGGGTTCCGCCCTCCGGCGGCAGGGGCTCAGCGCGAGCATGCGGTTGGCCGCGGCGTCGAGGACGCCGAGGGAATCGGGGACGGTCAGCAGGTCGTCGTCGGTGTCCCTGGCCGCCACGACGGCCCGCTGGTCCGGTCCGGCCAGGTAAGAGGGCGGGCTGTCCGGCTCGCCCTCGTCGGCGGACGGCCACCGCTCTTGGATGATCAGGTCATCGAGCGGGCGCCGCTGTGACCAGCCGCGCCGTTCAAGACCCGGCTCAGGCGGGCGCTCATCCGGCCAGCCGAGGCACAGCCAGCCCAGGGTCGCCACGCCGTCGGGCAGACCGAGCAGCGCGGCGAGGTCGGCGGGCTTGAACAGCGTCACCCAGCCGAGGCCGAGCCCCGCCGCCCGCGCGGCCAGCCACATGTTCTGCACGGCGCACGCGCAGCTCCACATGTCGGTGTCGGCGAAGGTGGCCCGGCCAGCACGCCGGCCGGCGGCGTCCTGCGGTCGCAGCAGACGACGACGCCGACCGGCGCCTCCCTGATTCCGTCGAGCTGCAGATCGAGCAGCCGCGCACGACGGTCGTCGGTGAGCAGACCGGCCTGGCGCAGACGCTCGGCGTCGGCGAGCAGCGCCGCCCGGTCGCGGGTCACCTGCTCCCTGATCACGATGAACCGCCACGGCTGCGAGTGCCCGACGGACGGGGCCTGATGGCCGGCCATGAGCACCCGGCGGAGTAGCTCCGGCTCCACCGGGTCGGGTCGGTACCTGCGGATATCGCGGCGTGCGGCGATCACTGCGTGCAGCGCGGCGACCTCCGCCTCGTCGAACGCCCACCCGGCGGGCGCGGCCGACCGGGTCGCCGCAGAGGTGGTATCGCCAACCAGCGGGACCGGCCGCAGCCAGGACCGGTCACTCGCCGCTCGGTCACCGCCTCGCCCGCTCACCACCGCTTGTTCACCGGAGGGTGGTCACGGTCGTGGGCTGACGACGCGCGCTGCGCGCGGGCGGCCGCGACGATGCGATCGGCGGCGCCGGGCAGGCCGTTCCAGTGGGTGTGCAGGTAGGACGCGTGCACCCCGGCCTGGACGAAACCCTCCGCGACGACCGCGCCCCTGGCCTGCCATCGCCACGCGTTCGCCGCGGTGGTCGGGGTCTTGGCGGCGGGCGGGCGGATGGCCGTGCGGTGGAACTCGTGGCCGTGCGCGCGGGTGCCGACCGGGGCGAGCGCGGAATCCGTGACGGCGGCAGCTTCGCGGTAGCCGAGCGTCAGCTTGCCGGTCATCTCGGCGTCGATGTCGAGCACCCCGCACATCGGCTGGCCGTCGAGCGACGCGCGCCAGGTACAGCAGCCCGGCGCACTCGGCCAGGACCGGTGCGCCCGCCCTCGCCAGCGCCGCGACCTGCGACCGGAGGGCGGCGTTGGCCGACAGCTGCGCCGCGTGGACCTCGGGGAAGCCGCCGCCGATGACCAGGCCGGCCGCGCCCGCCGGGAGTCGCTCGTCGCGGAGGGGGTCGAAGACGGCCACTTCGGCGCCCGCGGCGGCGAGCAGTTCGGGGTGCTCGGCGTAGCCGAAGGTGAACGCCGGGCCGCCAGCGACGGCGATCGTGACCGGCGAACGCGAAACAACGGTCCGTTCACTCGAAGGGTCTTGGGTTTCGGTCGCGTTGGTTTCGGTGGCCTCGGATCGCGCAACCGGGGTCCGCGCGGCCTCGGTTTCCGTGGCCTGGATGTCTGTGATGGAGAGCGGGCCGGCCGTGCGGGCGAGCCGGAGCACGGCGTCCAGGTCCACGCTGGCCGCGACGGCCGCGCTGAGCGCGTCGACCACCGCCATGGCGTCGCTGCCGCGCTCGGCGGCGGGGATGAGTCCGAGATGGCGGGACGGGACCGCGAGGGAGTCCAGGCGGCGGATCGTGCCCAGGACGGGGACGCCCGCGCGCTCGGCGGCGGCGGTGAGCAGGTGCGCGTGGTAGTCGGAGCCGACCTGGTTGAAGATCACGCCGCCGATGCGCGTCGTGGGGTCGAAGGTGGCGAAGCCGTGCAGCAGCGCGGCGACCGACGAGCTGACGCCGGACGCGTCGACCACCAGCACGACCGGCGCGCGCAGCAGCCGCGCGACGTGCGCGGTGGAGGCGAAGTCGTCGCGCTCGGACGCGCCGTCGAACAGGCCCATCACGCCCTCGATGACCGCGATGTCGGCGACCGTCGGGGTGCTCGCGCCGTGGGCGAACATCGCCGCTATCCGCTCCTCGCCGACCAGCCACGGGTCGAGGTTGCGGCCGGGGCGCCCGGCGGCCAGCGCGTGGTAGCCGGGGTCGATGTAGTCCGGGCCCACCTTGTGCGGGGAGACCTTCAGTCCGCGCTGCCGCAGGGCGCCGAGCAGCCCGGTGGCGACGGACGTCTTGCCGTGGCCGCTGCCGGGCGCCGCGACGACCAGCCGCGGGACCGTCACGGCCGTCGCGACGGTCACCATTCGATGCCGCGCTGGCCCTTCTGGCCAGCGTCCATCGGGTGCTTGATCTTCGTCATCTCGGTGACGAGATCCGCGGCCGCGATCAGGTCGGGGTGCGCGTCGCGGCCGGTGATCACCACGTGCTGGTGCCCGGGCCGCGCTGTGAGGGTCTCGACGACGTCGGCCACGTCGATCCAGCCCCACTTCATCGGGTAGGTGAACTCGTCGAGCACGTACATCCCGAACCGCTCCGCCGCCAGGTCGCGCTTGATCTGCGCCCAGCCCTCGCGGGCGTTGGCCGCGTGGTCCTCGGGGTCGCCGCGCTGGATCCAGGACCAGCCCTCGCCCATCTTGTGCCAGGCGACCTCGCCGCCCTCGCCGGTCTCGTCGTGCAGGCGGCCGAGCGCGCGGAAGGCGGCCTCCTCGCCGACCCGCCACTTGGCGCTCTTGACGAACTGGTAGACGCCGATCCCCCAGCCCTGGTTCCAGCCGCGCAGCGCCATGCCGAACGCCGCGGTCGACTTCCCCTTCATCGGGCCGGTGTGCACGATGAGCAGCGGCCGGTTCCGGCGCTGCCTGGTGGTCATGCCGTCATCGGGGACGGTCTCCGGTACTCCCTGCGGCATGGCTAGGCCACCTCCCGGTAGGCGCGGACGGAGTCGGCGAGGCCGCCAGCGGACAGCTCGCCGCCATGTCGGCCGTTTGATAGTCGGCCGCCAGGCACAGCGCCGGCAGCGGACAGGCCTGCGACGTCCACGCAGTCGGCGCCGAGCGCGCGGGCGAGGCCGACGGCCAGGCCGAGCCGGACGGGGCCGGACTCGCAATCGACGACAACGGCGGCGGCGCCGTCGCGGCGGAGCAGGCCGGCCGCCGGGCCCGGCTCGCCGCCCGCGTTGTGCCGCCCGTCGGTGACGACCACGAGCAGCGGCCGGCGCAGCGGGTCACGAAGCTTTTCCCTGCGCAGCGTCCCGTAGGCCTCGGTGAGCCCTGCCGCCAGCGGGGTCCGCCCGCCGGTGGGCATGGTCTCAAGCCTTCTCGCGGCGGCGTCGGCCGACGAGGTGGGCGGGAGCAGCAGCTCGGCCCCGGTGCCGCGGAAGGAGATCAGGCCGACCTTGTCGCGCCGCTGGTAGGCGTCCAGGAGCAGGGAGAGGACCGCGCCCTTGACCGCCTCCATCCGCCGGGCGGCGGCCATGGAGCCGCTCGCGTCCACCACGAACAGCACCAGGTTGGACTCGCGCCCCTCGCGACGACGCTCGCGCAGGTCGCCGCTTTCGAGGATCAGCCCTGGCCCGGTGCCGGCCGCGACGCACCTGATGCGGCGCGCTCGCCATCAGGGTCGCGTTCACGTGCAGGTCCCGCACCTGGAGGCGGCGCTGGCGGACGCCGACGGTGGCGCCGCTGTCGGTGTAGGCGCGCGAGCGCCTGCCCGCCGCGCCGCGCCCCTTGCCCGGCACCTCAAGCCGCCGTGCGCGGAAGGTCGCGCCGCTGGCCACGACGGACTCCCGTCCTTTTGCTCGGGCGGGCGCCTGCTCCGCGTCAGACGCCGGCGCCTTATTGTCGGCTGGCTCCTTGTCGTCGGCCGGCGCCGTGTCGTCGGCTGGCGCCTGGCCGTCGGCTGGCCGGGAGGGCTCGTCGGGCGGGGCTCCGTCGTCGCTGGGTCCCTGGCCGGGAGGCGGCGGATCGGGCTCGTCGTCGGGCCCCGGCTCATCGCCGAGCGCGTCGTCTAGTTGCTTCTCGTCCAGGCCGGGGGCGTCGAACGGGTTGCGGCGGCGCCGGTGCGGCAGCGCCAGCAGAGCCGCGACGCGGATGTCCTCGCGGTTCACCGTGTCCCGGCCGTGCCACGCCGCGTGCGCGGCGGCCGTCCGGGCGATCACGATGTCGGCCCGCAGGCCGTCCACGTCGAAGCTGGCGCACACCCCGGCGATCCGCTCGAGCTCCTCGTCGCCGAGGACGACGTGGGGCAGCCGGGCCTGGGCGGCGGCGATGGAGGCGGCAAGCGCGGCCTCGTCGGCGGCGAATCGCGCCGTGAACGCCGCCGGGGCGGCGTCGAAGGCCATCCGCCTGCGCACCACCTCGGCCCTGGTGGCGGGTTCACGCGGGGCGACCGCCTCGACGGTGAGGCCGAACCGGTCGAGCAGCTGGGGCCGCAGCTCGCCCTCTTCCGGGTTCATCGTGCCGACGAGCAGGAACCGGGCCGCGTGCCGCACCGACACGCCGTCGCGCTCTACGTAGCTGGTTCCCAGGGCGGCCGCGTCGAGCAGCAGGTCGACGAGGTGGTCGTGCAGCAGGTTGACCTCGTCCACGTACAGCACGCCGCGGTGCGCCGCGGCGAGCAGCCCCGGCTGGAATGAGGTGACGCCCTCGGTCAGCGCGCGCCCGACGTCGAGTGAGCCGGTGAGCCTGTCCTCCGTCGCGCCGACCGGCAGCTCCACCAGCCGGGCCGGGCGCAGCTCCACCGCTCCCCCGGCCGGGTGCGGCCCGTCCGGGCACTCCGGGTCGGGCGTCGCGGGCGAGCAGGAGAACCGGCAGCCCGCGATGACCTCGACCGGCGGCAGGACGGCGGTGAGCGCGCGCACCGCCGTCGATTTCGCGGTTCCCTTCTCGCCGCGGACCAGGACGCCGCCGATGGCCGGCGAGATCGCGTTGAGAATGAGCGCCAGGCGCATGTCGTCCATCGCGACGACGGCGCTGAACGGAAACTCGGTCACACCCACAGCCCTTCACCCGGCGGGTATCCGCGCCCGCCGACAGCGACGACCGCCGGACGGCTGGCCCGGCGGCACGGCTGCTGATAGCCCTGGCTCCCCGTCGGCAGACGGGTCACAGTGGCGGGACCGCCCCGGATTCGCACCGGTGTTCCTCAGCAGCCGTTCTGCGCAATCGTCTCACAGGGGTGCGGCAGACTGTACGGCGTGCTCCCCCAGACCGTGACCGTGACCGTGACCGGCATCGGAGCCGACGGGTGGGCCGGGCTGTCCCCGCGCGCCAAGGCGGCGATCGAGCAGGCCGGCGTGGTCGTCGGCGGCCCGCGGCAGCTGGCGCTGCTGCCCGATTCCGTGGCCGGCCGGCGGATCCCGCTGCCGACCCCGCTGCTGCCCGGGCTATCCGAACTAGTCGCCGCGCTCGCCGGCGCCGCGCTCGCCGACGCCGGGCTCGTGGTGCTGGCAAGCGGCGACCCGATGTTCTACGGCATCGGCTCGACCCTCGTCCGCCTCCTCGGCGCAGAACGCGTCAGCGTGCTGCCCCATCCGTCGTCGGTGTCGCTGGCCTCGGCCCGGCTCGGCTGGCCGCTTGACGACGTTGACGTGGTGAGCCTGGTCGGCCGGCCGCTGGTGCTGCTGCACCCGGCGCTCCAGCCGGGACGGCGGGTGCTCGCGCTGACCGCCGAGACCTCGGCGGCGGCCGATATCAGGGCGCTGCTCGACGCCCGTGGCTTTGGCGCCAGCCCGGTCACGGTGCTCGCGGACCTCGGCGGCCCGGCGGAGGCGGTCGGCCCGGCCGACGGGCGGCCGCACAGCCGGCTGGCGATCGTCGCGATCGACTGCCGGCTCGACCCTGGCGCCGCGCCCCTCCCCCGCTCCCCTGGCCTGCCCGACGACGCGTTCGAGCAGGACGGGCAGATCACCAAGCGGGAGATCCGCGCGCTGGCGCTGGCCGCGCTCGCCCCGGTCCCCGGCCAGCTGCTGTGGGACGTGGGGGCCGGCTCGGGCAGCATCGGCATCGAGTGGATGCGGACTCACCCGGCCAGCCGGGCGATCGCGATCGAGCCCCGGGCCGACCGCCGCGACCGCATCATCCGCAACGCCGCGGCGCTCGGCGTGCCCGGTCTGGTGGTGGTGCCCGGGGCGGCACCGGACGCGCTCGAGGGGCTGCTGCAACCCGACGCGGTGTTCATCGGCGGCGGCGTGACCGTCGAGGGTGTGGTCACCGTCTGCTGGGACGCGCTTGAGGCGGGCGGGCGGCTGGTGGCGAACGCGGTCACCATCGAGGGCGAGCTCGCCCTGGCGGACTGGCGGCGGCGGCTGGGCGGCAGCCTGACGCGGATCGCGGTCGAGCGCGCGGACCGGCTGGGCAGCTTCACCACCTGGCGCCCGGCGCTGCCCGTCGTGCAGTGGTCGGTCCGCAAGGCGCCGACCGGCCAGGTCTAGGGGAGGAGCGACTTGGCTACGGCACCGGCGGTCAGGCCCGCGGGCGCCGGACGGCGGAAGAGCCAGTCCCAGAAGCTGCGGCGAGTGCGGAGACCGCGCGGGCTGCGGACGACGAGATTGCCATGCCGCACGTTGCCGGTCGCGGTGACCATCAGCTTGACCGAGGTATCCGAGTCATGGCGCACGCGCTGGTGGATGTTGCCATGGCCGTTCGTGACGCTGTCAAGATCAACGAGCACCCCGGGCGGCACGATCAGCACCATGTTCCCGTGGGCGACCGAGAGGGACAGATCGAGGGTTGGCTGGCTGATGATCGCGTCGGAGAAATCGAGGATCACGTTGCCGTGCCTGGCTTCCACCTCGAGCCGCCGTGGCACCACCCAGCGCCCGTCGCGCTTGATAAGGCTGTGGCTGACCTTCAGCTGGACCAGTTCCTTGGCCTCCGGGACCGGAGCCGGGGCCAGGACCGCGCCAGGCGAGGACGGCAGGTCGGTCAGCAGCACCTCGAGCTCTCCGTAGGTGCGCGCGGTCAGCGCGGTCTCCAGCCGCTCATCGAGTTCGTCGGCGGTGAGCCGTCCGTCCCCGGCCGCGACGCGTAGTTGCTCCGCGACCTGGTCGCGGTCTTCATGTGAGACGCGCAGGTTCCGTCGGTCGGGCGCGAGTTCTCCAGGCATATTCCGTACTGTAACGTCCGCCGGAACCTGCTCATATCCTCGGCAGGAAATATCCGCAGCCTGGAGGAGAACGCGTGACCGTTCATTTCGTCGGCGCGGGCCCGGGCGCCGCTGACCTGATCACCGTCAGGGCGCAGCGCCTGCTGTCGGAGTGCGCCGTGTGCCTGTACGCCGGGAGCCTCGTCCCGGCCGACGTCCTCGCGCACTGCCCGCCGGATGCCCGGCTGATCGACACCGCCGACCTGACCCTGGACGAGATCGTCGCGGCGATGGCGGAGGCGGACGCGGCCGACCATGACGTGGTCCGGCTCTGCTCGGGCGACCCGGCGGTCTTCAGCGCCATCGCCGAGCAGGCCCGACGGCTTGACCAGGCCGGCATCGGCTACGACATCACCCCGGGCGTGCCCGCGTTCGCGGCCGCCGCGGCGGCGCTGCGGCGCGAGCTCACCGCGCCCGGCGTCGGGCAGACCGTCGTCCTCACCCGGATCGCGCACCGCGCGACGCCCATGCCGCCGGGCGAGGACCTGGCCAGCCTGGGCGCGACCGGGGCGACGCTGGTGCTGCACCTGGCCGTCCAGCGGATCGAGCAGGTAGTCGCCGAGCTGACGCCGCACTACGGGGCCGACTGCCCGGCGGCGGTGGTCGCCTACGCCAGCCAGGACAACGAGATCCTGCTTCGCGGGACCCTGGCCGATATCGCCGCGCAGGTGCTCGCGGCCGGCGTCAGGCGCACCGCGGTGATCATCGTGGGCCGGGTGCTGGCGGCCGAGGGGTTCCGCGACAGCCACCTGTACTCGGCCGCCCGGGACCGCGGCGCGCGGGCGTTACCCGGCTTCCGCGGCGGCTGACCTAGCCACCCCCACTGGCGTCGGCCCAAACTCTCATTCCACAAGAAGACGATCCGCCCGCAACGAATCTCGATGTCTATGGACAGGTCCTGTGCGCCAGCGCCGTATCATCCTGGTTGTTTGCTCGTGTCGATTAGTCTTGACCGCAGTGTCGGCGCGGCGACCGGGATGACCGGCTGCGGGCCGCTCTTGTCCCCGCCGGGCTGCTTCGGTTCGGTGTCGAGACGCAGCGCGAGCACCGGGCACATCTGCACCGCCTGCTTCGCGTCTTGCTCCAGCCACGGCGGCACGGGGATCGGCAGGACGACCGGGAAGCCGGTCTTGTCCAGGTGAATCAGCTCAGGCACGATGTGCGCGCAGAGCCCGTGCCCTGCGCACCGCACCCAGTCCACCGTGAGCTGCTTGGCGTCGGCCGTCTCCGGGCCCTCAGGCAGCGGCAGCATGCCACGAACCGGCCGACCGCAGGAGGAGTGAAAGACGTGCGCCGCGAGGTCCTCGGTGAAGACCTCAAGCGCCGAAAGCACGAACCGCGTGGTGCCGTCCGCGTTGGAGCACGCGTCACGCCGGGTGGCTGCCGCGGCACGGCGCACCACGTCGAGCGCCTCGATCCCGCCGGAGCCGTCGACGATCGCGTTCAGCGCGCGGGCGATCGACGGCAGTTGGAGCTTGCACGACTGGCAGTGGTCGGCCGACTCAGCCGCCAAGAAGGTGGCGATCCGTGCCACCTCACCGAGCGGGCAGGTTCCATCCCCTAGTGGAAGCACGACCGCAGGTCCGAAGGTGCCGCCCGCCGAGGCGAGCCCTTCCCTGCCGACTGGGACCTGGTAGGCCGTCTCTGCGTCGAGCCACATCCCGTGGTACCCGCCGACCAGAACCCCGTCGCCGGCGGGTGCCTGGCAGATGTCGAGTACAGCGCCGAGCGGGACGCCCGTGGGGCATTCCACGACGGCTGGGTGCTTGGCCGACCCGCTGACGCTGAGCAGCACGGTGCCCGGCTCCTCGGGCACGCCCACCGAGGCGAACCGCTCGGCCCCAAGCAGTGCGAGGACTGCGATCTGCGCAAACGTCGACGCGTTAGAGAGCAGGGTCGGCAGGTCGTCGACCCCTTTCTCCGCGGCGAGCGTCTTGCGGCCCGGCGGGACCGGCTTCTTGCCGTTGATGCCGCGGATGAGCGCGCCCGACTCCCCAGAGATAAACTGCTCGGGCTGCTGGACCACGCGCACAAGCGCACGCAGCCCAGGCTCGGCGGCTATCGCGGCCTCGATCGACCGGTTGGCGAGCTCGTTGCTCGTCACCCCGATGATGATTTCTTCGGCCTCAAGAGCCTCCGCGACGAGCGCCGCACCGCTCAGGATCAGGTACGGCGACCTAATCATCAGCATCTTGTCCTTGAACGACCCGGGTTCTGTCTCTGCGCAGTTCACCACAACGACGGCCAGTTGGCCGGTCTTCTTGGCCGCGTCGACGACCGCCTTGAGCTTGCGCGCGAACGGGAACGCAGCACCGCCCTGGCCCCTCAGGTGGACCTGAGCGGCCATGCCGATCAACTGCTGCGCCGACAGGCGGGGCAGCGGGCCGAAGATCTCCGTGTGCGCGTCGAGATCGAGCCGTACCAAGCGGTCAAGGCCGGCCGTCATCCTGGCAGCGCCGATCCGCATGATCGTGGGGATGTCAAGCTCGGTCGCGTTACCCGGGTTCATTCCCGACCGCCGTTTCTGCGGGGGTTGCTTCGGAGTCGACGGCCGGGCATCCCGTACGTCAATGCTTCCGGGGCGGGAAGCAGGGGTATTCAAGTCACCTGCCGCGTCCGGGAGGAGCCCGCGGGCTTCGGCTGCATGCCGGAGCCGGACCGCGCCAGCCTCGGGATCAAAGGGCAGGGACTCTTCTTCCAATCGCCTGCCCGTAGTCCGCAGGTCAACCTCCGAGACGCCGTCGGCTTGAAGGAGCCCCATGGATTGAGCAGTCCGGCGCAGCCGCACGCCGACAACAGCGTCGAGCTCAGGAGCGCTTTCTTCAAAGTCGACCCCCGACTCGCGTAGCTGCGAGAGGAGTGGCCACCTGCGGCCCTGGCCGCTTCCCTCGCTGGGCTCAGTCATCAGCGGTTCCCTCCTCCCCCCTGATCATCGCGTGCAGGCGCTTGCGGCCATTATGGAGATGTACCCGGACGGTCTCCGGTGAGATACCCAGCATCTCGGATATCTCGACGATCTCGTAACCGGCTATACAGTGCAGCATCAGGATCTCGCTCTGCCGACCTTTCAGCCCTGCTACCGCGCGGCAGACCTGGCGGTAGCGATCTCGTGCGATCAGAGCGTCGTCAAGAGCTGTTCCAGTTGGCGGGCCTGGCTGCCAGTCGGCATTGTCGCATGACTCCGTCTCCCGGACCCTGTGTGGCGCACGCCATATCTGCAGGACCTCTCTGCTCAGAGTGGTAGCCATCCACGCGAAGCGTTGCTGATCAGCCAGCGCAGCCAGCGTGAGCCAGTGCTCTAGAGCCTTCAAGTAAGCCCTTTGCAGGGCATCCTCAGCATCAGCACGATGACCGCCACACATCCGGAACGCCTTGCGGAACAAAGCCGGGGAAGTCTTCTCATAGAAGACCCAGAACTGCTCATCCTGGTCCGCGTTCAGCATGCCGGCCTTTCAGGCGCCCTGGCTCCCGTCTCCGTCAGAGCATTCATTGTGTTGCCGGGCGGGATCTCAATCCGGAGCACGGTCCCATCGCGACGGCGGTCATGCACCGTAGCCCCGGCCGGGATAGATTGCAGGATGACGACAACCGACGCCGCACGCACCTTCTCGTACCTGATGCACGCACGCCAGTCAATGAGCACGCGCACCAGATTCACCACGCTCCAGGTGGCCATTGGCATCCATATGTACACCATGCGCGAGCCTTTCGGGTCCGATTGATGCAAGGGGCTGACAACACCTAGAGATGCAATCGGGCTCGGATGCGTTTAGTCGTAGTCCGTGAAGCCCCGAACTACCATCCTGCTTGGAGTGACAACTCGCGCATGAGGACGATTAGGTATACATAACTAGACAAAAGCCACCTGCAGCGCCGAGGATCGATGCCAATCTCAATAACCCGCCCTCGGGAAGATCGCGGCGGAGCAGGTACGTGTCCATGATCCAGCCGTGCCGGGCGCGCAGCGCGGCCCGGGTCGCGGCGATCTCGCCCGCGACCTCCGCCAGCGGGCCGGAGATCAGCACCTCGTCGGGGGTGCTGAGGTAAGCCCCCCAGAACACGGTGAGCGCCGGGTCGTCGCCTAGCTCGCTCGCGGTGAACCCGGAGTCGAGCATGACGACAACGCTGTCAAGACCGGGCGGGAGGCCGCCCGCGATCCGGCGGGCGGGGGTGATGTGGATGGGCTCGCCGATCCGGTTCAGCGGGATGCGGTGCGCCGCCGCGAGCGCCTGCACGCTGGTCACCCCGGCGATCACCGTGTGCTCGAAGGCGACCTGGCCGCGGCCGCGCAACCGGTCGATGACCCGCAGCGTCGAGTCGTAGACGGACGGGTCCCCCCAGACCAGGAACGCGCCGACGCCGTCCTCCCCCAGCTCGGCCGCCATCGCCGCCTCGATCAGCGCGGCCCGGGCCTCGTGCCAGTCCCGCACCGCGTCCTGGTAGCCGTCGCCGGTCAGCGACGGCGACCGGTCGCGCGGCGGCTCGGGAATGTCCACCACCCGGTAGCCGGGCCGGGTGACGTGCCGCCGCAGGATCTCGTCGCGGGCCGCGTTCAGCCCGGATTTGGCGTCGCCCTTGTCGATGCGGAAGAAGACGTCCACCCGGTTGAGCGCGGCCACGGCCGCGACGGTGATCTGATCCGGGTGGCCCGGGCCCATGCCAATGACCAGCAGTTCGCGCATGTCTCGTAATTTCCTTGGGGTCCCTAGACGAGCTCGCCGATGGCCTTGTGCACTGAGGCGATTGCGCTGGCGCCTTCGCCGGTAGCCGCGGCGACCCGCTTCATCGAGCCGGACCGTACGTCGCCGACGGCGAACACACCGGGAACGTTGGTCTCGAACGGAAGCGGCGTCCGCCCTAGGTCAGCCCAGGCTGGTCCGAGGTCAGTGTCGTTCAGCTGGACATCGGTCGGGATGAAGCCGTTGTCCTCGGTGGCGATCCCGGTCAGCCAGCTTGTGGCCGGCTCCGCGCCGATAAAGCAGAACAGACCCGAGCACGGATGGGCGTGCGTGGTGTCGGTCGCGCGGTCGGTGATGCTGATCTCATCGAGGAAGTCGGTGCCGTCCAGCCGGGTGACCTCGCTGCGGCATTGCACCGTTACTCGCGGATGCACGAGCAGCCGGTCGACGAGGTAGGCGGACATCTCGGCCGCGATGTCCGGGCCACGGACAACAAGCGATACGTCGCATCCCCTGCCCGCCAGGTAAAGCGCGGCCTGACCTGCGGAGTTCGCTCCGCCGACAACCGTGACGGGGCTGCCGGCGCACCCGCGGGCCTCCAACTCGGTAGCCGCGTAGTAGATCCCGGCGCCCTCGAAGTCGGGCCAGCGCTCCAGCGGCAGCGCGCGGTAGCGTGCGCCGGTCGCGATGACGACGGCCTTGCTGTCAATGAATTCACCCTCGGGCAGGTGCAGCCGCAGCCGACCGCCGTTCCGGTCGGTGTCGAGTTTGACCGCCTGGCAGGGACTGGCCAGCTGGGCACCGAACTTCAGCGCCTGAAGGACGGCGCGACCGGTCAGGTCGACGCCGGAAAGGCCGAACGGGAAACCGAAGTAGTTCTCGATCCGTGAGCTGGCCGCGGCCTGCCCGCCCGTGCCGATGGCGTCTATCACGACCGTGTCCAGGCCCTCCGACGCCCCATAGACGGCGGCCGCGAGTCCGGCCGGGCCGGCGCCGACGATGGTCACGTCGACAGGCTTCTTGCAGGAGCGGTGGTAGCTGAGGTTCAGCTTCTGGGCCAGCGTGCCCGGGGTCGCCCGTTTCAGCGTCGCGCCGGGCATAACGACGGCGGGCAGGTCGTCCTCGGTGAGTCCGGAGGACCCCAGCAGAGCCTCGCCCGCCGGGCTGTCGGCATCGAACCACACGTGGATCAGATGCTGGCGGGCGGCGTAGGTCCGCAAGCCCAGGCCGGAAGCCGACCTCGGGTTGCCGACGATCTCCACGGCCCGGGCGCCGGTGCTGTGCTGCAGCAGCTCCCGTCGCGCTACCAGCGCCTTGAAGATGATGTCCGAGAGCTCGCCGTCGTTCGCCATGAGCTGGCGCAGACGCTCTGGTGTGACCCGGTAGACCGTGCCTGCCTCCCGGACCCTGCACAGGAGGTAGACGTTCTGCCCGGTCAACAGATTCAGTTCGCCGACGAAACCGCCAGCACGGACCTTCGCCACGGTCTCGGCGGGCACGTCAGCGGTATCCGTTCGGATAACGTCAACCGAACCCCGGGCAACCGCGATCAGGTCGACGTCCACGTCACCAGGTGAGAACAGCACGTCACCCGGGCGGGTCTCCTGCGGCGTACCGTAGGCCACCAGGCGGGTGAACAGCTCATCTCCAAGCTGCGGCGAAGCGATCTTGGCGGATACTCGCGGCATGTCCGGCTCTAGAGGTCCGTCGGCGGCGCGCCGCGAGTAAGCGTTCGACGGCATGGCGTAGGTCAGTGGTTCGGCCGGGCCGCGGTCGCTGAACGCGGAGCTGCTCGCGGCCCCCGAGGTGCCGGCAGGCGGCAATTCATCCATCGAGCAAAGTCCTCCGCCCTGACTTCGTGGGCAATCAGCAAAGCGGCCATCGTCGCGATGCTTCACGGCTTCACGCTGGCCGTCTTGAACTAGGTTATGCGTGCCGCCCCACCAAGTCCGAAGACTAGGCTGCGGGCGTGCGCATCCTCATCCTCGGCGGGACCGGCGAGGCTCGAGAACTGGCCGCCGAACTGACGGCGGCCGGCATCGACGTGCTCTCGTCGCTAGCGGGCCGGGTTCGCCAGCCTCGGCTCCCGGCCGGGGAGGTCCGCATCGGCGGGTTCGGCGGCGCCGCCGGGCTGGCCGGCTTCCTGCGCGCCGAGGCCATCACCGGCGTCGTCGACGCCACCCACCCGTTCGCCACCGCGATCACCGCGAACGCGGCCGAGGCGGCCGGGGCGGCCGGCCTGCCGCTGCTGGTGCTGCGGCGGCCCCCATGGCCGGCCGACCCGTCCTGGCAGGCCGTGCCCGACATCGCCGCGGCGGCCGCCGCCGTTCGCGGTCTGGCCGGGTGAGTCGGTGTTCCTCACCACCGGCCGCCGCGACCTCGGCGCGTTCGCCGCCGATGACCGGCATCGTTTCCTCGTCCGCGCGGTCGACCCGCCCGATCCCGACGGGCCGGTTCCGCCGCGGATGACGCTGCTGCTCGACCGCGGCCCTTACACGCCCGAGGGCGAGTCGGCGCTGATGCGGGAGCACGGGGTCGGGCTGCTGGTGACGAAGAACAGCGGCGGGCCGATGACGGCGTCGAAACTCCAGGCCGCCCGCGAGCTTGGAGTGCGGGTCGTCGTCGTAGAGCGCCCGCCGCTTCCGCCCGGCAGCACCGCCGTGACGACGGTCGCCGAGGCCGTGACCTGGGTCAGGTCAGCGACGGGTCAGGTCAGCGACGGGTAACGCCGGGGCGTGATCACCCGGGCCTGTCCCGCGGTGCGCACCACCCGGGTCTGGCTGGAGCCGATGATGAGCAGGCAGCGCATGTCGATCTGCCCCGGATCGAGGTCACCGAGGGTGGTCACCGTGATCTGCTGCTCGTCGGTGCCCACGGCGCGGCCGACCACGACCGGCGTCTGCGGGTCCCGGTGGGCGAGCAGCAAGTCGCGGGCGTCGGTCAGCTGCTGGCGGCGTGATGAGGAAGCCGGGTTGTAGATCGCGATCGCGAAGTCCGCCGCCGCCGCGGCCTCAAGGCGGCGGGCGATGATGTCCCAGGGCTTCAGGTTGTCCGACAGCGAGAGCACGACGTAGTCGTGGCCGAGGGGGGCGCCGGCCTGGCTCGCGACCGCCTGCGCGGCGGTCAGCCCCGGGATCACGTCGACGGGGACTGCCGCGAACCGCTCGTCGCCCGCGGCCGCTTCGAGCACGGCGGTGGCCATGGCGAACACGCCCGGGTCGCCGGATGAGACCACGGCGACGCGCCGTCCGCGCAGCGCCAGGTCGAGGGCGAACTCGGCCCGCTGCGCCTCGACCCGGTTGTCGCTGCCGTGCCGCCGCTGCCGCGGGTTGGGCGGCACGCGGTCGACGTAGGGGGCGTAGCCGACGATGTCGTCGGCCGCGGCGAGCACGGCCAGCGCCTGCGGCGTCAGCCAGTCGCGCCCGGCCGGGCCGAGGCCCACCACGTCCACCCGGCCAGCCGTGCTCTCCGGTGCCGCCTGCCCGCCGCGCTCGGACACGGCCGCCGGCATCCCCGTAGCCTCCGCGCCGGGCACGATGACCAGCGACATGTACGGGACGGAGGCCGGGTCGACGTCGCCGGCGGACTCGATGACCTGCCGCGCGCCCGCCGAGGCGCGTTCCACGTAGTACGCCTGCTCCAGCCGCCCGGACTCCTTCAGCGCCTCCTTGACCCCGGCGTAGCTGCGGCTGATCTTCATGATCGCGGCGGCGCCGGTGCCGCCCAGCCGCCGCGTGAGCTCATCGGCGCCGAGCGTGCCGGGGAGCACCGTGAGCACGTCGTCGCCCTCCACCAGCGGCATCGACAGCGCCGCCGACGCGGCGCTCACCGAGGTGATCCCGGGCACGATCACGGCGGCGAACCGGCTGCTGATCCGCTTATGCATGTGCATATAGCTGCTGTAGAAGAGCGGGTCGCCCTCGGCCAGCAGGACCACGTCGCGCCCGGCCGCGAGGTGCGCCATCAGCCGCCCGGCCGCCTGGGAGTAGAACTCCTCGATCGCGCCCTCGTAACCGCCCGGGTGCGCGGTGGTCTCGGTGGTGACCGGGTACACCAGCTGCTCTTCGATCTGGTCGCCGCGCAGGTACGGCTCGGCGATCGAGCGGGCGACCGAGCGCCCGTGCCGCGCCGAGTGGTAGGCGACCACGTCGGCCGCGCCGATGATCCGGGCCGCCTTGACGGTAACGAGCTCGGGGTCGCCGGGACCAAGCCCCACCCCGTACAGGACCCCGGGCGCGCCCGCTGCCGCCGCGCTCATTCGGCTTCGCTCGCGATCGCGTTGACCGCCGCGACGGTCATCGCGCTGCCGCCGCGCCGTCCGTGCACCACCAGATGCTCAAGACCGGACTCCGCCAGCGCCCGTTTCGACTCCGCCGCGCCGATGAAGCCGACCGGGATGCCGATCACCGCGGCCGGCCGGGGCGCCCCGTCGCCGAGGAGCTCAAGCAGCCGGAACAGCGCCGTCGGCGCGTTGCCGATGGCCACGACAGCGCCGCCAAGCCGCTCGCCCCACAGGTCGAGCGCCGCCGCCGAGCGCGTCGTCGACAGCCGCGCTGCCAGCCCCGGCACGGCCGGGTCGCTCAGCGTGCAGACGATCTCGTTGCCCGCGGGCAGCCGCCCCCTGGTGATCCCGGCGGCGACCATATGCGCGTCGCACAGCACCGGCGCGCCCGCCCGCAGCGCCGCTCGCGCCGCCGCCACCGCCCCGTCGCTGTAGCCGACGTCGCCGGGCAGGTCGGTCATCCCGCACGAGTGGATCATCCGCACCACCACCCCCGCCACGTCGTCAGGGAACCCGCCCAGGTCAGCCTCCGCCCTGATGGTGGCGAAGGAGCGGCGGTAGATCTCCGCCCCATCATGCACGTACTCAAATTCCGGCAACCCGATACCCCTCGCTGGTGGCGGTCATGTCGATCTCGGTCGCGGCGGGCCGCCCGCAGTGCCGCTCGCACCCGCTGACGTGCACGATGCGCCCCGGATAGCGGGCCGCGAACGCTGCCGCGTCCGACTGCACGTCGGCCAGCGCGCTGGCGCAGCCGGGCCGCCCCGCGCATGCGGTGACGCGCAGCCACGGCGAGCCGTCGTCCACCCCGAACCCGAGGCCCGCCGCCTGCCGCAGCGCCTCGTCCGCGTCGGGTTGGTCAGGCAGCACCACGCTCCGCCACGGCGTGATCCGCGCTGGCCGTCCCGCCGCGCGGGCCGCCAGCCAGGTCACCTGCGCCGCAGTCAGCCGCCCGAGCGGTGCGAGCAGCACGGCAGAATCCAAACCCGCAGGAGTAACGGACCGTGGTTTCACCCCGCAGCCAGTCTCCACCTGGTCCCCGGCCATGCCGCCCGGCGCGGCTGCGTCAGAGGCCGCCAGGGACGAGACGATGCCGACGGGCCGAGCAGCCGAGCGCTGGACCGCTGGTTCGGAGCCCGCTGGGTGGTCGGCCGGCCGCGGCGCGGCGGCGGCCAGCCCAAACCGGTCCGCGACCACCGCCCGTAGCCGTTCGCCCCCGCCGTCAGGCAGGTCAGCGATACGCCATGCCCGGCCGTCGCTGGTCGTCCGCTCGTCAAGAAAAGCCTCGGCGAACGCAAGCATGACGGTCGCGACGCCGGCGGAGACGGCGTCCGCACGGCTGTCTGGAGCAGGCGCGTCGGCCACCGGCCCGTTGACAGCCAGCCCGTTGACAGCGGCGTCGTCCGCGCGGACCACGGCGACGACATCGGCGCCGAGGCCGGCAACGTCACTGCGCCCGTCATCGATCGCGAACAGGAACCGGCCGGACAGTTCGGCAAGCCGGGGCCGTGCGCACAGCTCAGCGTCGAGGGCGGCGACGAACGCGGTCAGGTCGCGCCCGCCGCCCAGGCCATCCAGGCCAGCCAGCGGCGAGGCGACAACGTTGCGCACTCGATCATGGTCGAGCGATGGCAGCAGTCCTGCTCCCGTGAGCGCGGTCGTGAGGGGATCGGCCGCGTCGGCCGCCAGCGCGCGCAGCTGGACGTTGCCCCGGGACGTTAGCTCGATGCGGCCGTCGCCAAGCTCGGTGGCCAGACCCGCGAGCACCCGGAGTTGCTCCCCGCTGATGAACCCGCCCGGCAGCCGGACCCGGGCCAGATACCCGTCGGCCGCCTCGACCAGCCGCAGCGCGCCCGGGCAGCGGTCCGCGCCGGCCCTGCTGGTGGGGCTGGTCATCGGGCTGGTCGCGGGCACGGGCGGATTCTACGTGAGCATGCGGAGGTCCGTCGGCGGCACCCTGTCCAGGTTTGACGTGCGCCGCATCCCGCCTGTACCGTCCGAACCACGCGACGGCGCCCAGGAAGCTGGTGAAATTCCAGCACGGTCGCGCCACTGTAAGCCAGACGCAGCAGCGAGCTGGTCAGTCAGACACTCCGCCGTCGCAACGCCTGACCGCGAGTGGGACGCAGGATCCCGAGGAAGGCTTCACCTTGATCGTTCTGCTGTCCACGTCGGACACCGACCTGCTGTCGGCCCGCGCCAGCGGCGCTGACTACCGGCTCGGCAACCCGTCCCGCCTCGCGATCGCAGACCTGCCGTCGACGCTTGACGGCGCGACCGCCGTCATCGTCCGGATCCTCGGCGGGCGCCGGGCATGGGAGGACGGGCTCGACGCCGTCCTGGCCGCCGGGGTGCCGGCCATCGTGCTCGGCGGCGAGCAGGTGCCCGACGCCGAGCTCATGGAGCTGTCCACCGTCGCCGGCGGCATCGTCGCCGAGGCCCACGCGTACCTGGCGCACGGGGGGCAGGAGAACCTGCGGCAGCTGGCGCGGTTCCTGTCGGACGCGATCGAGCTCACCGGCGAGGGGTTCGAGCCGCCGGCCCCCATGCCGACGTGGGGTCTCCTCGACCGCCCTGACCGCGAAGCAGAGCAGGCAGGGACCTGGCAGGCGGCGCCCCACCCCACCGTCGCCATCTTGTACTACCGGGCCCATCACGTGGCCGGTAACACGGGCTTCGTGCACGCGCTGGCCGACGCGATCGAGACGGCCGGCGGCCAGGCGCTGCCGGTGTTCTGCTCCTCGCTTCGGACGGCCGAGCCAGCGCTGATCGACGCGCTGCGCGTCGCCGACGCCATCGTCGTCACCGTGCTCGCGGCCGGCGGGCTGCTGCCCGCCGCGGTCGGCGCGGGTGGCAACGACGAGGAGTGGGACATCGGCGCCCTCGCCGGGCTCGACGTGCCGATCCTGCAGGGCCTGTGCCTGACGTCCTCGCGCGCCCAGTGGGCCGACAGCGACGACGGCCTGACCCCGCTCGACGCCGCCACCCAGGTCGCCATCCCCGAGTTCGACGGCCGCCTGATCACGGTGCCGTTCTCGTTCAAGGAGACCGGCCCCGACGGGCTCACCAGCTACGTCCCCGACCCGGAGCGGACCGCGCGGGTGGCCGGCATCGCGGTCAGGCACGCGCGGCTCCGGCACGTCCCCGCGGGCGAGCGGCGCATCGTCCTCATGCTGTCGGCCTACCCGACCAAGCACGCCCGCATCGGCAACGCCGTCGGGCTGGACACGCCCGCGTCGGTCATCAGCCTTCTCACCGCGATGGCCGAGGCCGGCTACGACATCGGCGGCGACGAGATCCCCGGCGTGGCCGAACGGGACGGCGACGCGCTCATCCACGCGATCATCGCGGCCGGCGGCCAGGATGAGGCATGGCTGACGCAAGACCAGCTGGCGGGCAACCCGGTCAGGATCACCGCCGACGACTACGAGGCCTGGTTCGCCACCCTCGACGAGGGCCTGCGCCGCGCGGTCACCCAGCACTGGGGCCCGCCGCCCGGCGAGCTGTTCGTCGACCGCAGCCACGACCCCCGGGGCGAGATCGTGCTGGCCGCGCTGCGGGCGGGCAACGTGGTGGTGATGGTGCAGCCGCCGCGCGGCTTCGGCGCCAAGCCGGTCGCGATCTACCACGACCCGGACCTGCCGCCCAGCCACCACTACCTGGCCGCCTACCACTGGCTGCGGGAGCAGTTCGCCGCGCACGCGGTCGTGCACGTCGGCAAGCACGGCAACCTTGAGTGGCTGCCGGGCAAGACCTCCGGCCTGTCGGCCGCCTGCGCCGCGGACGCCGCGATCGGCGACATCCCGCTGATCTACCCGTTCCTCATCAACGACCCGGGCGAGGGCACGCAGGCCAAGCGGCGCGCGCACGCCACCTTGATCGGGCACCTGGTGCCGCCGATGGCCCGAGCGGAGAGCTACGGTGACATCGCCCGCCTCGAGCAGCTGCTCGACGAGCACGCGCAGATCGCCGCGCTCGACCCGGCCAAGCTGCCCGCCATCCGCGCCCAGATCTGGACGCTCATCCAGGCGGCCAAGCTCGACCACGACCTCGGGCTCGACGACCGTCCGCACGACGCCGAGTTCGACGAGTTCGTCCTGCACGTGGACGGCTGGCTCTGCGAGATCAAGGACGCCCAGATCAGGGACGGCCTGCACGTGCTCGGCAGCGCGCCGACCGGCGAGGCGCGGGTGAACCTGGTCCTCGCCATCCTGCGGGCCCGGCAGATGTGGGGCGGTCAGGCGCAGGCGCTTCCCGGCCTGCGCGAAGCCCTCGGGTACGCGGAGAAATCAAACGACAGAACCGCCGCCGACGCCATCGAAGCCCAGGCCAGGACCCTGGTCGAGGCGATGGAGGCGGCCGACTGGGATCCCGCCGCGGTGCCCGGCGTCGTCAACGCCGCGCTCGGCGCCGACGCGGACGCGGCTGCAAGCCTGAACGCGGTCACGGACGTGCTGCGGTTCGCGGCCACCGAGGTGGTCCCACGGCTGGCCGGCACCTCCGATGAGATCAGCCGCACCCTGCACGCGCTCGACGGCGGCTTCGTCCCGGCCGGGCCCAGCGGCTCGCCGCTGCGCGGCCTGGTGAACGTGCTGCCGACCGGGCGGAACTTCTACTCCGTCGACCCCCGCGCGGTGCCGTCCAGGCTCGCCTGGGAGACCGGCCAGGCGATGGCGGACTCCCTGCTTGAGCGCTACCTGGCCGACACCGGTAGCTACCCGGACTCGGTCGGCCTGTCGGTCTGGGGCACGGCGGCGATGCGGACCTCGGGCGACGACGTGGCCGAGGTGCTCGCCCTGCTCGGCGTGCGGCCGGTGTGGGACGAGGCGTCCCGCCGCCTGTCCACGCTCGAGCCGATCCCGCTGGCCGAGCTCGGCCGCCCGCGCATCGACGTGACCGTCCGGATCAGCGGCTTCTTCCGGGACGCGTTCCCGCACGTGGTGACGGCTCTCGACGACGCCGTCCGGCTGGTGGCCGGCCTTGACGAGCCCGCCGACCAGAACTACGTCCGCGCGCACGCCCAGGCCGACCTGGCCGCCCACGGCGACGAGCGGCGCGCCACCACCAGGATCTTCGGCGCCAAGCCAGGCTCCTACGGGGCGGGCATGCTGCCGCTGATCGACGCAGGAAACTGGCGCGACGACGCCGACCTGGCCGAGGTGTACGCCGTGTGGGGCGGTTTCGCCTACGGCCGCGGGCTCGACGGCCGCCAGGCGCGCGACGACATGGAGCGCGCGTACCGGCGGATCGCCGTGGCCGCGCACAACACCGACACCCTTGAACATGACATCGCCGACTCCGACGACTACTTCCAGTACCACGGCGGCATGATCGCGACCGTCCGGGCGCTCACCGGCCGCGCGCCGCGCGCGTACATCGGCGACTCCACCCGGCCGGACACCGTGCGCACCCGGTCGCTCGCCGAGGAGACCGCGCGGGTGTTCCGCGCGCGGGTCGTCAACCCCCGCTGGGTCGAGGCGATGAAGCGGCACGGGTACAAGGGGGCGTTCGAGCTCGCCGCCACGGTTGACTACCTCTTCGGCTACGACGCCACCGCGGGCGTGGTCGAGGATTGGATGTACGAAAAGCTGGCCGAGACCTACGTCCGCGACGAGCAGATGCGCGAGTTCTTCGCCCGGGCCAACCCCTGGGCGCTGCACGGGATCACCGAGCGACTGCTTGAGGCCGCCGACCGCAAGCTCTGGGACGCACCAGAACCGGAGACGCTCGCGGCCCTGCGGCAGGCCTACCTGGAAACTGAGGGCGACCTCGAAGACCGTTGAAAGATCCGCCGAGTCACGTCCGGCGGCTCGGAGCGCGGGTCGGGCTGGATGGGTTAGCGGGGGCAGGTCCTGAGTCAAGTTCACGGGAACGATGGTGACCTCAAACCGGTGTGCCACCGTGAGCGGCTGAGTTGATGTCGCCGCGAGGAAGTAGCGGCCGTCGCGGACCTCGAAGACGGTGAGCTCCCGCCCGGCGACCATCACGAGCCCTGGACCGCCGAGTCGAGGCCAGTCCAGAGCCACCGCCCCATCAGATCAACAAGCGTCACACGCAACACAGTAATTTCGAACAAACGATCTTCGTAGCACCCTTGAAATACAATCGTCAAACAGGTAACCTGGAAGGGAGCAGGCGGCCTGCGACAGCAGCAGTTGCCATCGGCACAGCCGCCAGCAACCGCAGGCGCGGATCCCGGGAGGGAGGTGGCTCACGCATGTGCACAGCAGACGGGACGGGCTCGGGAACCGCGGGCTCCGGCGCGGGGTTCGGGAGCGTGCAGGAGGCGCTGCGGGCCGGCCGCGCGATGACCGACTACCTGAACTCCCCCGCCACCCGGGACCTGGACGGTCCCGGGTGCGGCGAGGCCCTGGCCGCGATCGGGGCGATCGCCTCCGGGCTGGCGGCGGCGCAGAACGGGCTGCTGCGGCGCTTCGACGCCGACAGCGCCCACGACGCCGACGGCTACGCCACCACCGCCGCCTGGCTCGCCGCCCGCACCGGCCTCGGCCGCAGGGACGCCAAGGCCGCCGTCCGGCAGATGCGCCTCCTCGGCCGCCACCCCCTGCTAGACGACGCCGCCGCCGACGGCGCGGTCACCACCTCGTGGGCGCGGGAGATGGCCGGCTGGACCGGCCGGATCGGCGACCAGGACATGCAGCGCGACGCCGACCAGATCCTGCTGGAAGCCGCCCGCGCCGGGGCGGACCTGGACGGGCTGCGGGTCATCGCCCAGGCCGCCTACGAAGCCTGGCGCGCCCAGCACCCCGACGACGACCCTCCCGGCAAAGGCTTCGAAGACCGGTTCCTCCAGCTCGACACCACCATGGACGGCGCCGGCCGCCTGACCGGCGACCTGACCCCCGAGTGCGCCGCCGCCGTCACCGCGGTGCTGCAGGCGCTGGGGAAGAAACGCGGCCCCGAAGACGACCGCACCGCCGCCCAGCGGTTCCACGACGCGCTGCAGGAGGGCTGCGAGCTGCTCATCCGCGCCAAGATGGTGCCCGACCGGGCCGGGTCCGACACCCGCGTCGACGTCCAGATCCCCCTGTCCGCCCTGCGCGGCATGGACGGCGCCTCGGCGGTCGAGGAGGCCTGGCTGCGGGCCCGGGCCGGCGAGCACGGCTACCTGGCCGGCAAGGACGCCGAGGCCATCGCCTGCGACGCCCTCATCGTCCCCGTCGTCACCGGCAGCCCCGACTGGGCCGTCATCGCCCAGATGATCACCCTCGTCACCGACTACCACGCCCAGGCCCGCGCCCACCGCGGCGGCCAGGACAACCCGGCCGGCCAGACCGCCCAGCCCGGCGAGCCCGCCCCGCCCGACTGGCCGCGCTCGCTGCCCGCCGAGGCGCAGGAGGCGCTGCTGTACGCCATGGCCCGGCTCGCGATCGACTTCGTCTCCGGCCCCGGCGCCATCGCCTCCGCGCTGCGCCGCAGCCTCCTCGGCGCCCAGCTCAACGGCAAGAGCGTCCCCCTCGACGTCGGCTACTCCGACCACATCCCCGCCGCGATCCGCCACGCCGTCATCCAACGCGACAAGCACTGCGCCTGGCCCGCCGGCTGCGACCGCCCCGCCGCCGTCTCCGACGTCCACCACATCACCCACAAGAAGGACGGCGGCGCCACCAGCGTCAAGGACTGCCTGCTGCTGTGCAATTACCACCATGACATCTGCATCCACCGATGGGGATGGAAAATCGAACTCCTGCCCGACGGATCAGTCCGCGCCACCGGACCCCAGGGCCAGATCCTCCAAAGCCACCCGCCGCCCACCATCCCCACCAGGTAGCACGCCCCGAACCCCAGCCCGACCACGCCACCACCACGCGCCCGCGACCGGAAACCCCTCACCCCGTCGCGGGCGCCCGCACGCCCCGACGCCGCGGAGCCGGGACGGCCGGTTCGGGCAGATCTACCCCTAGTAAAATCGAAGTGTTACCAGCAAGTAGTCATCGACATCGCACACCCGTGCGACTAGAATAGGACCGCAACGCTCCCTGACTCACCCGAGAGTCAGGCGGGCCGCCGGGGTGCGACCAACACCGCCGACGGCCCTAGACCATCCGTCCGATCTCACCGGAGAACAGTCATGACGACAAGTCTGTCAAACCACGGCCCATCCGCGCGCCCCATCGACGGCTTCGAGGAAGCCCCGCTCGACGAGGACAACCCCTACGAGGCCCGGCTGCGCGGCCTCAGCCACCAGGAGCTCACCGACCGGCTGACGTGGCTGGCCTGGTACCAGCCCGGCATATTCACGGCGGTGCTGGACTACATGCAATTCAGCGACGCCCTCGCCGCCGACACCGACCCCGCCAGTCCCGACCCTGACACCCTCGACCACGACGAGGAACCCGCCCCGGTTTGCGGCCGATGCGGCGCAGATATCGGCATCTTCATTAAATTCGGCCTGGACTGGAGGCACTACAGGGAGGGCGCCGCCCTCGGCCAGGCGGAGATCTTCGACCCCGGCCACGCCCCCGAGCTAACCTGGCGCCTCCCCGGCTCAGCTTCGGCCGGGATCTGACCAGCGATGGCGACGGCCACGGGCAGACCGCTGCCCGTGGCCGTCAACCCGTGTTGCTATGGACGCTATTTCAGCCCGTCCGTGAACGTCTGCCAAGCCCGTGCAGTAAGCGTCAACGTCCCGCCGTCACGGTTGTTGTATCCCGCACAATCACGCGGCCCACATCGGCAACGCCAGTCTCAACGCAGCCGCCACCGTTGCCGCCGCTATAACGAACCTGAGGAAGACGGTGACCACTAGTGTTTCTCATCCCGCCCCTCCCGACGGACGCCCTCGGCGAGATCGCCGGCGCCGACGTCATACGCCCAGCAAACCTGGCTACGACAGTGACGCACTGGACGGCGCATCGAGCAGGTCGAGCAGTTCCTCTAGGTCAGTGGCATGCTGGAGGTCAGCCTCCGGTCGCACGGCAAAGGGTTCATGCAGCCAGGCCGCCAGTGGGTCATCGCTCTCCGGCAGAAAGGCCTGGAGAGCTACCAGCCACTCACCCGCCAACTCGGAGTAGATGACCGCCCGCTCCGGGTGCAGCGCCAGGTATGCCTGTACTCGTCCGAGCTGCGCGCGGGTCACCGGGGCCAGACAATCACAGGCCGGGGCGTTCGCTTCCTCTTGGCAGATGCACTGCGCGTGGGCAAGGCGCGCCAGGCGTATTGCCGTCTGCTCCGCGGGAGTGACCATGCTGCTCGCAGATTCC
Organism: uncultured Actinomycetota bacterium; assembly: GCA_963778435.1. GTDB lineage: Bacteria > Actinomycetota > Actinomycetes > Streptosporangiales > Streptosporangiaceae > Trebonia. The sequence goes on along the minus strand of CAVZUX010000020.1, from coordinate 94,526 downwards.
TTCCCAGTCGCTGTGCGATGGAGGTTTCGGTGGGGGTTATGCAGGCGCCAGATCAGGCGTGCTCGTCCCACGGATGCGCCTCAAGAGTTTCGAGGACACACCGAAACGCCTCGGCATCGTCTGCGCGCCCCTCTGGGGCGCACAGGGCGCGGGCCCGCAACCCCGCTGCGGCAATCGCATTCGTGATGAGTTCTGACGCGAGCAATTCCGCGACCTCACTCTGGAACTCATGCCGACGGCGCCGATGCTGTCGAATAGAAGGTGCTGGATGTCACCCGAATGATCATGCGGCCATCTCCTGAAGTGCCGAATACAGCAACGAATACTGACGAACCATTGCCAACTCGTGCGCGAGCGCCATACGCTTCACTAGACAACTGTCTTTGATCGGTTATCTGAAGCGCACAAACCACGCAGTATGACTGCAAACTTGTGGCACTGACGCTCCTGAGCTGTGCATACCCGCCGCGAAGAGCATCGTGAACATTCGCAGGGAGGTCGCTGTGTTCCTAAGCGAGGACAACGATCGCACCGCACCCGAAGCCACGCAGCGGCTCGACTGTGACCTCACCCATCCCGGCAGCGCGGTGAATCTCAGGGAGCTTGTCAGTTCGTTAGGAGATTGCCACCTCGTCGGAACTCGCCCTGGCCACTGCCAACTCCGCTTCGCGGCATGAGTGTGTGGTGCGTGGCTACCCGGCAGGAGACGGGCTGGTGACTGCCTGCAGGAGCCGGCGAAGGGCCTCCAGGTCGCCTGCGGCGACGACGCTCCCATCGGACACGGAGGCGTCGAGCGCAGCTGGGTCGCCGAGCAGGGCGTTGAGTGTCTTGGGGTCTGTGCGGAGGGAGGCGGCGGGCTGCGGCCGGCTCGCCGGGCTGGATGTCGACCTGGCCGGACGACGAGTGGATGGCCCACACACGGTCGTCAAGCTCGATGCGGTAGGTGGTCATCGGCGCGGCTGGGTCTGGGCGCGCACAGCCGCGCAGGAAGAGCAGGACCGAGGTGGCGCTGAGCGTGGTCGGCTCGGGCGGCAGCGGGACACGCAGGCCCCAGCCGCCCAGCGCGAGCAGGATCGGCTCCAACTCCCGGCCCCAGTCGGTCAGCTCGTACACCCAGGAACTTGCCGGGGCCGCTAGCTTGCGGCGACGGACCACGCCACGGCCGTCGAGTTCGCGGAGCCGGTCGGCGACGAGGTTGGAACTCGCGCCCGGCAGGGCTTGGCGCAGGTCGGAGAACCGCTGCGGCCCGAGCAGTAGCTCGCGCACGACCAGCAGCGCCCACCGTTCCCCCACGACGTCGAGAGCGCGGGCGATCCCGCAGGCGTCCCTGTAGCTTCGGCTCGTCGGCATGACAGGCTCCCTCCCTTGTCTAGTTCTAAAATACAACTCTATGATTGTTTTTCACAACTCGATGCGGTACATTTTGAGAATCCCCGAGAACGAGAGAAGAGGCCAGCATGGGACAGCCAGTTGTGCACTTCGAGGTCATCGGGACCGACCCTGCCAAGCTCCGCGGCTACTACGGCGAGCTGTTCGGGTGGGAATTCGACACCAGCGGCCCGGTCGCGCCGACGGTGTCCCAGCAGGGCAACTACGGCTTCACCGACACCGGTGCGGCCGGGATCCCGGGCGGCATCGGCGGGGGCCCGGGCTACGACAGCCACGTCATCTTCTACGTCGGCGTCCCCGACGTCGAGGCTGCACTGCGTAAGGCGGAAAGCCTCGGGGGGATCCGCCGGATGGGGCCTGAGCAGGCCCCGGGCAGGAACCTGGTGGTCGGCCACTTCACCGACCCCGAGGGCAACCTGATCGGCGTCGCCGGTCCCGCCTAGCCGCCACTCCGCAAGGTCCACCGGGAACGGACAAAGCGGGCCGAATTAACTGAGACCGAGGCGACAATGGGCCGGATTCAGTGAGACAAGGGCGATTTACCGGCGGCAGGAGACGGGTGCACCCGTAGGCGAGCGTTCGCAGGCAGCGGCCCTCTGGGCCGAGCAACGAGCTTGCATGATCTCCGTTGCTGCTTACGATCTCTGGGCAAATCAGGCTGAATCTATCCCAGCTCTTCCGGCTACACAACGTGGCTGTATCTTGCGTTGTATGGATCACCGCATCAGGTACACGAATTTCAACCTACTGGATGGATCGGGTACTCACCTGGCAGAAGGTTCGCTGGTTGAATTTTCCGCAGAGGCGGAGAGATGGGAGATACGCTATCCGCTGCGAGGCGACTATCCGAATGACTACCTAGATAACTCTTCTTACGAGACCGCGATAGCATGGGCCATCGAAAAGCTGGAGATTGATCGGCCTTGCCTGTTGTCAGCCCTGGCAGATATATCCGTCTCTCCCACTCTCACGGGAATGTGACGCCTTGCGTCTCATCAGTCGCAGCGACAAATCTCTGAGCATGGCACTATAGCGGGGTGGAGATTACTGCGTACGTTGACGCACTTGAACGGGACGGGGCTTTGCTCGCGGACGCCGCCGACGCGGCCGGGCTGACCGCATCCGTGCCGACCTGTCCCGGCTGGCTGGTCCGCGACCTGGTCAGGCACCAGGCCTACGTGCACCGGTGGGCGGCGCGGCATGTCACCGAGCGGCCAGCCGGCGGTCCTCGACTCAGAGGACGAGGAGGTCGTTCTGGCCGGGGGGCCGGATGACGCCGAGCTCATCGACGCGTACCGGAGGGGCCACGCGGCCCTTGTCGCCGCGCTTCGGGCGGCCGACCCGGACCTGGACTGCGCGACGTTCATGCCCGCTCCGTCGCCGCTCGCGTTCTGGGCCCGCCGCCAGGCGCACGAGACCGCGATCCACCGCTACGACGCGCAGTCGGCGGCCCCAGGCGGTGCGCCGACGGCCAGCGACGGCTTCGACGCGGCCTTCGCCGACGACGGGATCGACGAGCTCATCATGGGCTTCGCCGCCAGGCCCCGCTACCGGCTGCGCGGTGACGGCGCGCTCTCGCTCACGGTCCGCGCCACCGACATGGGAAACGGGTGGCAGGTCAGCCTCGCCGACGACGTGACCACGGTCGCTCGCTGCGACCAGGCCGAAGAGGGCGGCGGCGCCTCCGACTGCTTGCTTGAAGGGTCCGCGGCGGGCATCTACGCCTACCTGTGGAACCGCAGCGACGCGACCGCCGCGGCCGTTACCATCACCGGTGCCCCCGCCGCCCTCGACGTCTGGCGTTCCAGCGTCCGCGTGAGCTGGTAGTGACGGTCGGTTCGGCCTGATCGGCGCGCTCAGGGGAACCACGCGACCGTTCCATGGGAAGATCTTGGCTGTACGGTTTTAGAGCCTGGGCTACCTGCCCAGGTAGCAGCCAGTGCAGCGAAGTCCGGTGTGAGCCCGGCACTGTCCCGCAACGGTAAAGCCCCTTCTCGGGGACGAGTCCGGTCGCCTGCCTGGCCTGCTTGCCCAACCAGTCCTCGAAGGAAGGACGGTTCGCAGCCAATGCGCGACCACCCGAGCCTTATCCACGCGGCGACAGCACGCCTCCGTATCATCCGCGACTCTCTCTCCGCCCTCGAGTGGACCCGCCTCACCGCGATGTTCGCGTTCATCATCGCCATCAACGTCGCTGGCTGGCTGATCTTCATCCTCTACGTGCTGCCGCACCATTTCGACTACAAGGGGGTGGGCGGCAGCCGGGGCCTCGGCGTCGGGCTCGGGGTGGCGATCACGGCCTGGTTCCTGGGATTCCGGCACGCCTTTGACGCCGATCACATCTCGTGCATCGACAACACCACCCGCAAGCTGATGGCGGACGGCAAGCGTCCGCTGGGGACCGGCTTTTTCTTCTCCTTCGGCCACTCCACGGTCATCGTGGCGGTCGGCGTCGGCATCACCTTCGCCGCCAAGGCCGTGTTCGGCGCGATGGTGAACCCGAACTCCGCCTATCAGACCGCCGGCGGGGCGATCGGGACGCTGCTGTCGGCCGGCTTCCTGTACCTGATCGCCGGGCTTAACCTGATCGTGCTGGCCGGCATCTTCAAGGTCTTCAGGGAGATGCGCAGCGGCGCCTACAACGAGGTGGAGCTCGAGGCCCAGCTGCAGGCGCGCGGGCTGATGTACCGGTTCTTCGGCCGGTTCATGCGGTCCATCAACCACACCTGGCAGCTGTACTTCGTCGGCCTCGTCTTCGGCATCGGGTTCGACACCACCACCGAGGTCGTGCTGCTCGCCGCCACCGCCTACGCGGCGATCCAGGGGCTGCCGTTCTTCGCCGTGCTCGCGCTGCCGTTCATGTTCTCCGGCGGCATGATGCTGTTCGACACCCTCGACGGCTGCTTCATGAACTTCGCCTACGGCTGGGCGTTCGCCCGGCCGGTGCGCAAGGTCTACTACAACCTCGTCATCACCGGGCTGTCCATCGGCGCCGCGTTCATCATCGGCACCATCGAGATCCTCGGCATCCTGACCACCGAATTCCACCTCAACGGCGCGTTCTGGGATGCCATGGCCAACTTCAACATCAACATCGCCGGGTTCTGCATCGCCGGTCTCTTCGTGCTCGTCTGGGCTGTGGCCCTCACCTACTGGCGCGTCGGCAAGGTGGAGGACCGCTGGTCGGCCACCGTCCCCGCCGAATCGCCCCGAGCCACAGGGCCGGTGCCCGAGGCTTGACCCGCTCGGACGTGAGATCATCCCTCGCATGAAGGGCACTCTCACCCAAAACGGCGTCACCACCGATGCGACCCAGCAGGGGATCAAGCAGGCAGCGAGCACCGACGCGTTCTTCTGGCTTGATCTCGACATCCACGACCCCGGCCCCGACGACGACGTTATGGGACTGCTGACCAATACCTTCCACTTCCACCCCGTGGCGGTAGAGGCGGCAAACCGTTTCGGCCAGCGGCCCCGCATCGACGATTACGACGACTTCGTCCACGTCGTTACCTTCGGCATCGCCGGGGACGGGAAGAGCGTGGCCGAGGTGCACTGCTTCATCACGGCGAAATTCATCATCAGCCTCCACCAGGGCAACTGCCCGGCGCTTGGCACGGTGTGCGACCGCATCGCCAGCCACCACTCGACCGGGGTGGCCCCGCCGCAGGTCGCCATCTTCTACCTGATCATGGACACCCTGATCGACTCGTTCTTCCCCGTGCTTTCCGACTTCGACGATGCGATCGACAGCCTGGAGAGCGCCATACTCAAGACCCCGACCGAGGAGCAGCTCGGCACGCTCTTCGGCATGAAGCAGCAGGTCATGACGATCCGCAAGGTTGTCACGCCCCAGCGCGACATGATCTCCAGCCTCAACGCCGGAATGGTGGAAATCCCCGGCATGACCGACGCGGGAGCGCCCTACTTCCGCAGCCTCTACGACCACCTCATCCGGATCAGCGACATGGTGGACGGATACCGGGACCTGATCAGCGGCGCCATGGACACGCACCTGTCCATGGTGTCCAATCGGCTGAACGTGGTCATGAAGCAGCTGGCCATCATCGCCACCATCTTCCTGCCCCTTGGCTTCCTCACCGGATTCTTCGGGCAGAACTTCGCCTGGCTGACCAATCACCTCCAGGTCAGCCTTGGCTACTTCCTCTTCCTCGGCATCGGCTCCGAGCTGGTCGCGATCCTGCTGCTGCTGCTCCTCTTCAAGCGGCGCGGCTGGCTCAGCAGCGGCCCCACGGCCTAAGGCCGCCGACTCAACAGATTTGGGGCCAAACATGAGTTAGCGGGGCAGGCCCTTGGTCAAGTTCGCCGGAACGATCGTAACCTCGAACGGGTGTGCCACCGTGAGCGGCTGAGTTGATGTCGCCGCGAGGAAGTAGCGGCCGTCGCGGAGCTCGAAGACGGTGAGCTCCGGCGCTGCCGGGTCCGGGTCCACGACCCAGTAGGACGGGACGCCGAACTTCTCGTACTCCGCCTTCTTCCTATTGAGGTCGAACAGCGCGGTGCTCGGTGACCGGATCTCGACCACGAGAAGAGGCGGTGCGGTGAACTTCGCGTCACCCACCTCGTCCAAGGGGACCACCACCAGATCGGGGTCGAACTCGGTTTGCGCATCGAGTTGGACGGCCGGCTCGGGAACGACCAGCAACTCCTGCGGGCATGCCGCGCTAAGAACTCCGTGGAGTCGCCCAGCAACGGCCTGGTGGACCGTCGTCGGCCGGGGGCTCACGACGAGCACCCCGTCCATGAGCTCATACCGGTGGCCGTCATCGGGCATCCGGTCCAGTTCGGCGACCGTGAACGCGCTGCCGAAGCCGGGCCACGCCTCGTCGATTGTCACAGCACTCATCGTGCTCCCTCCTGTTCATGCTGTCCACTCTGCCTGCCGCCGCCGACATTCGACCACCCGAGATAGCAGTCGAAATAAGATAGTAATTTGGCAACTGTTTGCCACCTATATCTCGAGCAGTGCGCCGTTCAGACTCGCCCCTGCCCGTTCCACATCACTCTTTTGATCTTCACTGGCGGTGGCGGGCGCCGGCGCCAGCTACGGTTACGCCTGTGACTGCGTTCTCCGACCTCACCCATCACGGCGACGCCGACCTGGTTCCCGGACTGATTGACCTCGCCGTCAACGTGCGCTCGGGCGGGACGCCGCCGTGGCTCGCCGCGCTCATCCGCGCAGCGGATATCGCGGCGTACCCAGACCAGCGTGAGGCGGTCGCGGCGATCGCGGCCCGGCACCGGCGCGCCGCGGGCGAGGTGCTGCTCACGGCCGGCGCCGCCGAGGCGTTCGTGCTGCTCGCGCGGGCGCTGCGGCCCCGGCACGCCGTCGTCGTCCATCCGCAGTTCACCGAGCCGGAAGCTGCACTGCGGGCGGCCGGGCACCGGGTCGACCAGGTGATACTGCCGTTCCCTTTCACACTCGACCCGACGCTGGTCCCGGCAGACGCGGACCTGGTCTTCATCGGCAACCCGACCAACCCGACCTCGGTCGCGCACCCGTGTGAGGCACTGCTCGAGCTGGTGCGGCCGGGGCGGTTGGTCGTGGTCGACGAGGCCTTCGCCGACTGCCTGCCGGGCGAGCGGGAATCCCTCGCGAGCCGCGCCGACCTCGACGGCCTGGTGGTGATTCGGTCGCTGACCAAGACCTGGGCCCTGGCCGGGCTCCGTGTCGGCTATCTGCTGGCGGCGGCCGACGTCGTGGCGCTGCTGGCGGCCGGACAGCCGCTGTGGCCGGTGTCGACGCCGGCGCTCACGGCGTCCGTCGCCACGGCCACCGGCGCTGCGCTGAGCGAGGTCACGAAGTGGGCCGACACGCTCGCGGCGCAGCGCGCGCACCTGCTCGGGCTGCTCAGCGCCATCGACGCGGTGCGGGTCGTCCCCGACGCGACGGCATCGTTCGTGCTGCTCGAGACTCCGCTCGCCGACGTGCGCAGCCGTCTGCAGCACAGAGGGTTCGCGGTCCGCCGGGGCGAGACCTTCCCCGGACTGGCGCCCGGCTGGATTCGCGTCGCCGTCAGGGACGTCGGGACCTCGGAACGGTTCGCCACCGCCCTGCGGGAAGTAACCGATCAGTGCGCCGGCCGGACGGTGCCCGGAAGCGGCAGCAGGAGGCCCCGGATGTCCGCTTACCCCGTTCTGATGCACACCGCTCTCGATGCCACCGACTGCCGCGGTCTCGCGGAGTTCTACCGACAGTTCCTCGGTCTCCGGTACCGTCCCGGCGATGAGATCCCCGCCGACGGCAGCGACGATGACCGGGACTGGCTGGTCCTGCTCGACCCGGCGGGACGACGCGTATTCGCGTTCCAGGAGGTCCCGGCACTCGCGCGACCGACCTGGCCAGCGCACGATGTACCGAAGCAGATGCATCACGACTTCCGCGTGCCCAGCATCGAGGAATTGCGGCGTCAGCGGCAGCGCGCCGAGGAACTCGGCGCCACCCTGCTGTACGACCGCAATGACGACGACGGTGAGCCGTTGTACGTGCTAGCCGACCCGGCCGGGCATCCGTTCTGCATTCTCGTCGGTTCGCAATAGTCAGCCCGGGCGTCCGCGACTGCCGGCGCGGTTGGGAGTCCGCCAGGCGGCTTCCTCGGCTTTAGGCTGGGCTCGACGTGGATGTCGAGGTGAGCCCGAAATATCCCTATCAAGGTGGCAAAATCAAAAAAATACTTGGCGTTTCCGTCGCTATAGCGACGGTTCCGCCATGGATTTCTAAAAACTGATCATGAGATGCCGGTCACTTGCCGCCAGGCAGGTGAGAGGTCGTCACTTGATCCCGGTGATTGGAGGGGCTAGGCCTTCTCCAGGGGCTAGGCGCCGTAGGCCGGGACGATCGCACCGCTGACGGGGGCGGCGAGGTCTCCGGCGAGGAAAGCGATGACGTTCGCGACCGCCTCCGGCTGGACGGCATGCGCCAGCAGTTCGGCGGGGAACGTGGCCCGGTTGGCAGCCGTGTCGATGAGCTGCGGGGCGACCGCGTTGACGCGGATGCCGTGCGGGCGCAGTTCCAGGTCGAGAATGCGGACGAGGTGGCTCAGAGCCGCCTTGCTGAGGCTGTAGGCCGCCAGGCCGGGAGCCTGGGACCGCGCCCGGGGCGCCGTCCGCGACCGCGGCCGCCTCGGTCAGCTCGGCCACGGTCGGGCGCAACCCGTTGCTGATGACGTAGCGGCCGCGGGCGGAGTCGTCTTCAAGCGCGCGCCGGAAGGCGTCGGCCAGGTCGGCGGCGTGCACGGTAGGCCAGTGCTGCTGACCGGTGCCGAGCATGATCAGGTCGCCGGTGTCGTCGCGGGGCGAGCCGAGCAGCAGCCCGGGGAGCCCGCCGCCGCCGTCCCCGTAGGCGACGCCGGACACGATAACCACGCCCCGCATGCCCTTCGCGTCGAGCACCCGGCGTTCGTTCGGCGGTTTCCACGCCACCATCGGCGGCGCGTTGAGCGGGGACTCCTCGGTGATGGAGGTGTTGGGCCCGTAGATCCAGAGCCCGCTGACCTGGAGGTAGGGCTTGCCGGTGCCGTCGAACGCATCGGTCACCGCGTCGACCATCGCGGAGTCCAGGTTCGCGCTGGTGGCGTCCCCTGGACTGGCCGTGTGAATGCCCCCGTCCGTGCGGCCGAGGAGCTCGGCGACGGCCGAACGGTCGTAGAGGTCGGCCACGGCCGCCGTGGCACCGCGGGCCGCGACGATGTCCGCTTGGTCGTCATCGCGCACCAGCGCGGTCACCTGGTGGCCGTGCTGGTGCAGTTCGGTCAGTACGTGCGATCCGATGAACCCGGTCGCACCGGTGAGCGTTACTTTCATGGCCGCAGCCTCCTGCCTTCCGAAGATTGGACTTGTCCGAACAACTGGGCTCTATTGACCACTCCAAGCTCCATGCTCATCAAACATGCTCATCACCACCCATGCTGATCACCAGCGGGGTGAGAGGTCATCACCGGATCCCGGCGATTTCGCCTTGTACCTGCTCAGCCGGGCCGACACCGGCCGAGGCGCGGGCGGCGAGCGTCTACCACGGTCCCGGTCGCCCGGGGTAGCCAGCGTAGTAACCACGGTCCGTTCGAGATAAAAGCCTTGGATCTTATGAACGGACCGGTGGTTTTACGGGGGCGGGCCCACCGACCCTCGGGAGACCAGGGACATCGGCTCGCCGATCAGAACGTCGGATCCGCCGGTGCCGTCGATCCTGGCGATCAGCGCGTCGACGGCCGCCGCGCCGAGCTCGGCCCAGGGCATGCAGATGCTGGTGACAGGCACGTCAAGGTAGGCAAGAGACTCATCCTCATCGAAGCTGACAAGGGAGACCGCGCCTGGCACCGAGACGCGCGCGTCCCGCAGCGCGGCAAGTACCCCCAACACCTGCTCGATGGTCCCGACTCCGATGGCCGTTGGCAGCGGCCCGGCCGTCAGCAGGCGCCGGATCGCGGCGAAGCCGCCTGCCTCAGTCAGGGGCGCGTGCCTGATGACGGCAAGCAGACCTAGGGCGGCGCAGTGCCGCCGGGTCGCGACGACCCGGCGGTGCACGGTGTCCAGCTCGCGCGGACCGTCGATGAGCAGCACGCTGCGGTGGCCAAGGCCGGCCACGTGCTCAAGGAACAGCCGGACCGCGCCCGCCTCGTCCATGACGACGTCGTTGCCCTGATCCGGGCCGCGCCGGTTAACGTATACGTGCGGAACCGCGCTCAGCGCCTGGTCAGGCGTCGCGTTGCCGGTGCGCAGCGCAGTGGCGAGCAGCAGCCCGTCGGCGCGGCTTTCCGTGACGAGGTAGCTATAGGCACCGGGCGGATTGGGGTCCTCGGTCGGCTCCTCCATGATCATGACGACGTAGCCGCGCTCGGCGGCGCGCAGCAGCGCGGCGCGCTGCAGCCGGACCCAGATCGGGTTGCGCACCATCGGGACGACGAAGGTGAGCGCACCGGTGCGGTGCTGGCGCAGTGCCCGGGCCAGCGCGTTCGGCCGGTATCCGCGGGCACGGGCCTCGGCTAGGATGCGCTCGACCGTCTCCGGCCGCAACGAGTGGCCGACCTCCCCGTTGAGCACGCGCGACACGGTGGACGGGTGCACGCCCAAGGCGCTGGCGATGTCAACGAGCCGGACCACCCGGCGCTTACCCGCAGGCGCGTGCTCGCGGCCGGGTGCCCGCTCGGTCACACGGCTTCCGGTGCGTTCGCGGTTTCCATCGTCCAGGCGAAGTGACAGGCCGCGCTGTGCTCGGGGTCCGCGCTTGATGTGGTCAGGGCCGGGTCCTGATCGGCACAGATCTGCTGGGCCATCGGGCACCGGGTGCGGAACCGGCAGCCGGTCGGCAGCCGCAGCGGGCTCGGCGGGTCGCCCTGCACCGCAGGCGCATCGTTCTCGTCCCTGGGCGTCATCCGGGGAATGGCGGCGAGCAGGCCAGCGGTGTACGGGTGCCGCGGATTGCGGAACAGCTCCTCGGTCGGCGCTACCTCGATGATCCGGCCCAGGTACATGACCGCGATCCGGTCGCACAGGTGCCGGACGACGGCCAGGTTGTGCGAGATGAAGAGCAGGGTCAGCCCGAGCTCGGCCTGCAGTTCCTCCAACAGGTTCAAGATCGTGGCCTGCACGCTCACGTCGAGGGCGGAGACCGGCTCGTCCGCTACGAGCAGCTCAGGCCGCAGCGCGATCGCCCGGGCGATCGCGACGCGCTGGCGCTGGCCGCCGGAGAACTGCCGGGGCAGGGCGTGCACCGCGTCCTCGGGCAGCCCGACCATCCGCAGCAGTTGCAGAGTGTAGGACTCGACGTCGTTCCTGGGCACCACGTGATGCACCCGCAGCAGCTCGTGCAGGATGCCGCCGACGGTCAGCCGGGGGTTGAGCGACGAGTACGGATCCTGGAAAACTATCTGAATCCGGCGCTGATCGGCGCGGGACCGGCGACGAGCGGGCAGCACCTTGCCGTCCAGCGCGATCTGGCCGCTGTTAGCGCGCTGGATGCCGGCGATCGCCCGGGCGAGCGTCGACTTGCCCGAGCCGGACTCGCCGACCAGGGCGAGTGCCTCGCCCCGGCGGACGGTCAGGTCGATGCCGTCCACCGCGTGCAGCAGGTGCTGCTGGTGATGCAGCCGGGCGCCGAGCGACGAACCGACGGAGAAGCTCACCTTGACGCCCGCCGCCACCAGGATGTCCTGCTCGCTCATCAGTCGGTTCCTATCTGGTCTATCTGGTCCAGGCAGCGTTCGTAGTGCAGGCACGCGGTGGCGCGGTCACCCGCGAGCAGGCGGAGCGGCGGGTCGCTGACCTTGCAGTCGTCTTCGGCGAACTTGCAGCGGGGGTGGAACCGGCAGCCGGACGGGGGGCTGGTCAGGCTCGGCGGCGAGCCGGGGATGGGTTCCAGGGACTGGCCGGGGTGGTCGACATCGGGCGCCGACCGCAGCAGACCCAGGGTGTACGGGTGCATCGGCCGGGTGAAGACCTCCTGCACGGTGCCGCGCTCGACGATCCGCCCGGCGTACATGACGGCGACCTTGTGGCAGACCTGGGCGACCACGGGCAGGTCGTGGGTGACGAACATCAGGCTGGTGCCCGACTCGTGGCACAGCTGGGCGAGCAACCGCAGGATCTGGTCCTGGATCGTCACGTCGAGGGCGGTGGTGGGCTCGTCGCACAGGATCAGCTCGGGGTCGCACGACAGCGCCATCGCGATCATGACGCGCTGCCGCATCCCGCCGGAGAACTCGTGCGGGAACGCGCGGAACCGGCGCTCGGGCTCGGGGATGCCCACGCGGCGCATGAGATCCATGGCACGCTCCACCGACCGGGCGCGGCTCAGGCCGAGGTGGACGCGGGGGCCCTCGGCGATCTGGTTTCCGACCCGCATGACCGGGTTGAGCGCGCTCATCGGCTCCTGGAATATCATCCCGATCCGCCGGCCTCGGACCTTATTCAGCCGGGATTGTCGCAGCTGCGTCAGGTCGGTGCCGTCGAAGACAACCGAGCCCGAGGTCACCTTCGCATCTGGCGGAAGCAGGCCGAGGATCGACTTGAGGGTCATGCTCTTGCCCGAGCCAGACTCGCCGACGAGGCCGACGGCCTCGCCCGGCGCGATCTCGAGCGAGACCCCGTCGATGGGGCGGACGACGCCCTGGTGGCCGGCGATCTCCACGCGCAGGTCGCTGACCTCAAGCTGCAGCGGGCCGCTCATGACGTGCCCGACCGGAGGAGGTCGGCGAGGCCGTCGCCGACCAGCGACAGGGCCAGGCCGGTGATCACGACCGCAAGGCCAGGGATGGTAGTCAGCTGCCACTGAGTGGTAAGGAAGTTCTGCCCGGCGGACATCATGGTGCCCCAGTCTGGCGTGGGGGGCTGGACGCCCAGCCCCAGGTAGCTGAGGGTGACGATGGCGAGGATGTCCTGGACGATGTCGGACATCGCGTAGACGATCGACTGCGTGACCACGTTGGGCAGCAGGTGCCGTCCGATGATCCGCAGGCTGGACAGGCCGCCCGACTGGGCGGCGAGGACGTACTCCTGTCTCTTGGCGACGGCGATCTCGCCGCGGGTGATGCGGGCGTAAGAGACCCAGCCGACCGCGGTGATGGCGATGTAGATGCTCTTCTCACCGCTGCCGAGGACGAACACCAGCGCGATGACCAGCACGAAGAAGGGGAAGGCGACGACGATGTCGATGAGGCGCATGATGATGGCGTCGACCCAGCCGCCGAAGTAGCCGGCCAGGCTGCCCAGGATCGTGCCGAGAATGAACGGGAAGATCACCGCGATGACGGCGATGCGCAGGTCCACCTGGCCGCCGTAGAGCAGCCGCGCCCAGGTGTCGCGGCCTTCCTGGTCAGTGCCGAGCAGGTGGCCGGCCTGCCCGAGGCCAAGCAGCGGCTGCTCCAGGTTCTGGGTGTCGGGGTTGAACGAGGTCAGCAGGGATGCGCCGTAGCACATGAACACGATGATCGCCAGCAGCACCAGGCCCGCTATCAGGGTCGGCTCTCGGTACCAGCGGGCGCGGCGTGCCCGGACGCGCGCGACGGCCGGTGCGGGTTCGGTGTCGGCGGGGCCGGCGGGGGCGGGGGCGGGCTCGCTCATGCGTCGAACCTCACTCTCGGGTCGAGGGCTACATAGGCCACGTCGGTGAGCAGGTTAACCAGGACCACCAGCACGCCGTAGATGAGGGCGACCGACTGGATGACGGTGAAGTCGCGGTCGAAGATCGCCTCGATCATCAGGCTGCCGATGCCGGGGACGGCGAAGACCTGCTCCACGATGAGCGTTCCGCCGATGAGGTAGCCGATGTTGATGCCGAGCACGGTCACCGCCGGGATGACGGCGTTGCGCAGCACATGCCGGACAAGCAGCCGGGGGGTGGGCACTCCCTTGGCCCGGGCGGTGGTGACGAAGTCGGCGCCGAGCACGCCCAGCATGCTGGCGCGGAGGCTGCGAATGAGGACCGGGCACAGCGCGACCGCCACGGTCAGGGCGGGCAGGAACATCGACCACAGGTGGCCGGCGAAGCCCTGCCCGTAGCCGGTGACCGGGAACAGGCGGACCTTGGTGCCGAGCCAGGTTTGCAGGATCAGGCCGAGCCAGAAGGCCGGCATGCCCAGGCCGAGCATCGGCACGACGCGGACGACGTGGTCGCGGACCGCGTCTTTGCGGCTGGCGGCCAGCGTGGCCAGCGGCACGCTGATGACGACGGCGATGACCGCCGCGTAGCACAGCAACCATAGCGTGGGTGGCAGATGGCTGATGATCAGGCTCGAGACCGGCACTCCGTAGTACAGGCTCTGGCCCAGGTTGCCGTGGAGCAGTCGCTCGATGAACAGCAAGTACTGCTCGATGAGAGGCTGGTTCAGGCCGAGCTGGCGGTCCAGGGCGGCGACGGTGCTGGGGTTGGCGCGCTGGCCGAGGATGGTGACGGCGGGGTTGCCGGGGATCAGGTGGACCATGAAGAACGTGATGATGGTTACGCCCACGGCGGTCGGCACGAGCAGTACCAGCCGCCGGAGGACGAAGCTCATCCGGCCCATGAAGACCTCGCTCGGGGTGGTGGGGTCGGCCGGCCGCGCCGGGCGCGATTTGCGGCGCCCGGCGCGGCTGATGTCGGAGTCATGGGGCGGATCCGGTCAGCCCGAGCCCGAGCTCAGCCAGACGTTCTCCATGTGGTAGTTGCCGAGCGGCGTCACGAAGAAGCCGTGCACGTTCGACGACTCCACGTACTGGTACGGCGAGTAGTACAGGAACGCCATGAAGGCGTCCTGCGCGGCCAGCGTCTGGGCGGTGTTGTAGTCCGCCTGACGCGACGACGTATTCGTGGTCACCTCGGCCGCATGGACCGCCTTCACCACGGACGGGTTGTCGTAGAAGGTGAAGAACGACTTCGAGCCGGCCGTCGGTTCGAGCGCGAAGGTTGCGAGCTCGTCGGGATCGGGGATGTCCATCGTCCACAGCGAGAAGAACATGTCGTACTTGCCTGCCTGGAAGTTCTCGTTCGCGGTGTTGGGGTCCTCTTGCTGGATCTGCACGTTGATGCCCAGCGGCTTGAGCTCGGACTGCACGATCGTGGCGATCGTGCCGTAGTCGGAGTTGCCCGTGGGGAGCAGCAGCGTCGTGGTGAAACCGTGTGGCACGCTGGACTTGGCCAGCGCGGCCTTGGCGTCCGCCAGGTTGTACTGCAGACCCCCGCTGTTGGGGTCGTAGTACGACAGCTGGGGCGGGAAGATCGAGTTGGCCGGCTGCCCGTTGCCGAACAGCACCGCCTTGACCAGCGCCGTGCGGTCGATCGCGTACGAGATCGCCCGCCGCACGTTCACGTCCTGGAACGGCTTGACGTTCTCGTTGAAGGCCAGGTAGTTCGTCTCCGTCGAGGGGAACAGGCTCAGCGCCACCCCGGGCGTGGATTTCAGCGTGGCCACCGTCGACCAGGCCGGAAACTGGTCGATCTGGGCCTGGGCGCTGGTGACCTGCAGCTGCCGGGTGTTGTCGTCGGGCACGTCGGTCCAGGTCACGCTGTTCAGGTAGGGCTTGCCCGGCTGCCAGTAGTTGGTGTTCTTGGTGAGCTTGAGCGCGCTGCCCTTGTGCCAGTAGTCGAACTTGAACGGGCCGGTCCCGATCGGAGCCTGGTAGAACGCGCTCGCGGTCTTGCCGCCGTAGTTGTCGGGCACGACACCGTTGGCGAACAGCGCCAGGTCGGCCAGGATGGGCGCCCACTTGTACTTCAGGTTGATCACCACCGTGTCGGTGGACGGCGCGTCCACCGACTTGATGGCGGAGTCGATGTAACCCCAGCCCTGGGAGGCGGCCATCGTCTGCTCCAGGCTGAACTGCACGTCCTTGGACGTCATCGGAGTGCCATCGGAGAACTTGACCCCCTTCCGCAGCGAGACGGTGTAAGTCAGCTGGTTCTTCGAGGCGGTGTAACCGGTGGCCAGCCACGGCATGACGCCCTTGCCGTTGTTCGTGACGGTGAACAGCGGCTGGGTGATCTGCTCCAAGATCCAGATTGAGTTGTTGTCGAAGACAGTCGACTCGTCGAGCGACTGCGCGTCCTGCGGGTTGGCGAAGACGAGGTTCCCGCCCTCGACCGGCGCGCCGGCGCTGGCGGAACTAGTACTGGTGCCTCCTGCGGACGAGGAAGCAGTTGACCCGCAGCCAGCCAGCGCCACGAGGGCGCAACCGACGGTGAGGGCCATGGTCAAGACTGGTCTGTGCCTCACGAGCAGCTCCGGTGAATATCGGAGCGACGGGTTCGTCGCAAAGGGGGAAGACGTGGGAGGGGACACGACCCTGTGCCAAGGGAGAGGCACGAGCCTGTGCCGAGACTGTCGGGCAAAGGTTTGCGCAAACCTTTGCCCGACACTGTACGTACGTCTTTGCGTCAGTACGAGATCTAACTCACACTTTAATGATCATGTAACTTGAGCCCTCTAATGTTTCGTCCGTGAGATACCTAGTGCTTGGCTGCGGGGCAATCGGCGGGACCGTCGCAGCCGGACTCGTGCGGGACGGCCACGATGTCCTGGTCTGCGACGCCGACCCCGCGGTGGTGATGGCGATCAAGGCCGACGGGCTGCGGATCGAAGGACCGGTCGAGCAGTTCACCGCTCGCCCGGTCGCGATCGGCCCGGGCGAACTGCCCGACACGATCGACTTCCCGGTCCTCGTGGCCTGCAAGCAGGTCCACACGGCCGCTGCCGCCGAGCTGCTCGCAGGCCGGCTCGCGGGTGAGGCGTTCGTCGCCTCGCTGCAGAACGGTCTGCTTTCGCCCGCGCTGGCCGCCGCGGCGGGACCAGGCCGGGTGGTCCAGGCCTGCGTCAACTTCGGTGCCGACGTGGTGGCACCGGGCGTGGTGATGCGCGGCAACCGGGGCACCTTCAAGATCGGGGAGCTGGACGGGACCCCGTCCGCGCGAATCGACGCGCTGGCCGCGGATATCGCCGACGCTGAGGCGACGACGCAGGTCATGGGGTTCGTCTGGGGCAAGGAGGCCTACGGCGCGATGCTGTTCGCAACCGCCGTCAGCGACCTGGCGATCCACGAGGTGTTCGACGACCCCGCCTACCATCCGCTGCTCCTGGCAGTCGCCAGGGAGGTGCTCGGGCAGGCGCCGGTGCGGCCGTTGCCGCTGGACGGGTTCGACCCGGACGACCTGCCAGGATCGCTGTCTCGGCTTGCGGACTTCAACCGGCGGTCGGCCAAGTCGCACTCGGGGATCTACCGCGACCTGATGATCCGCCGCCGCAAAACGGAAACCGAGGCGATCCTCGGCCCGCTGCAGGGATTCCTGATCAGGCGGACCGCAGAGCTGATTGCCGCGATCGAGGCGGGAGCGAGGACCTGCGGCCGGGAGAACCTGGACCTGCTCGCCGCCTACGAGCGGCTTGACCGGCTTGGACGGCCGCTCAACGCCGTGGTGTCGGTGGCGGGCGCGCCGCACCGGTCCGCGGCGGGTCCCCTGTCCGGGCGCCCCGTCGCGGTCAAGGACCTCATCGCGGTCGAGGGGCTGCCGACCAGGTGCGGCAGCCCGTCGACCAGTGACGCGCCGGCCACCGAGGACGCGGCGCTGGTCGGCCGGCTCCGCGCGGCGGGCGCGGAGGTGTTCGCCACCGCGCAGTGCCTGGAGTTCGCCGCCGGCTTCGCCAACCCCCGCGTCGGCGACACCCGCAACCCGCGCGATCCGGCACGGACGTCGGGCGGCTCCTCGGGCGGGTCGGCCGCGCTGGTCGCCGCCGGCGTCTGCGACCTGGCGATCGGCACCGACACCGGCGGCTCGATCCGCATCCCCGCCGCCTACTGCGGCGTGGTGGGCCTCAAGCCGACTTACGGGCTCGTGCCGACCGACGGGGTGTTCCCGCTGTCGCCGAGCCTGGACCACGCAGGGACGCTCACCGCGACGGCCGCCGACAGCATTGCCCTGCTGCAGGCCATCGCGGGCCCCCTGATCGCCCCGCCCGCCGTCGGCGTTCCCGTCATCGGCGTGCTGTCGGCCCAGCTCGCCGACCCGTCCGTAACGCCGGAGGTGCGCGAGGCCGTGCGGACCGCGCTTGACCGGCTCGCGGCCGCCGGCTGGCAGCTGCGCGAGGTCAAGCCCCCGTGGCTGGAGGAGCCGCAGCGATGGGAGGAGGCGCTGACCGCCATCGTCGCCAGCGAGGCTGTCACGGCCCACTCGGGCCGGGACACGAGCCAGTACGCCGAGGGAACACGCGCTCTGCTGGCACTCGGCGCCGCGGTCACGCCAGAGCAGTACGCGAGCGCCAGAGCGGCCCAAGCCGAGCTGTCAGCAGCGGTCGAGGAGACGCTCGCCGGGGTCGATGCACTAGCTGGGCCAACCGTCGGCTACTGCGCGCCCGAGCAGGACCCGCCATTCGGTGCCGACGACAACGGCGAGGGCCGCTTCACCGGCCCATACAACCTGACTGGCCATCCGGCCGTGTCGATCCCGGTGCCCGCCCCCGGCCTTCCGGTGGGGCTGCAGCTCGCCGGGCGCCGCGACGGTGACCTGGCCCTGCTCGAGCTCGCCGCCGCCGCGCAGCGACTGCTGACCGGGTGAGGCGAGCAAGCGTCATCCGACGAACAGTCCCGCCCCTGTGACCTCCGGGCCGCCGAGGGCGGTCACGATCTCGCGGGCGCGGGAGATGGCGGGCTGGACCGGATGGGCGATGAGGAGCTGCTGATCGGCGCCCGTGGCCCGATCGGGTCGGTGCCGCCATCAAAGCGGTTGCCCGTTACCGAAATCTGTACAAGTTTTGGTACACTAATGGCATGGTAAATCCTGCGGTGGTCCAGGTGCACCCGCTGTCCGAGGTAAGGGCACGGCTGTCGGGCATCCTTGCCCGGTTCCGGCGTGAGGGCGCGACGGCTGAACCTGTTGCCTTCGGGTCGCACCGCAAGCCCGAGGCGATCCTCATACCGTATGAGGCCTACGAACGGTACGAGGCGCTGGCCCGCCAGCGCGCCCGCCTGGATGACGCCCTCTCTGCCGCGCGGTCGGTCCAGGTGGAACTGCCGGGAGCCTTCGGCCCCGAGCATGACCGGCAGGTCTCGTCATACGTGGACGGGGAGATAAGCGCCGCCGAGCTGTACCGAAGGACCGTTTCCCGGTACCGGCGGCCGTAGATGCCTGAGGACCCGTACGCCGACCCGGTGACGGGAGTGCTGCGCAACAAGCTGGGGCTGAGCGCAGCCGGGGAACTGGAGACCGCGGAACGGGAGATCACCCACGCAGCGCTGATTTTCCTCAGGGAAGCACCAGTGCTGCCCAGCTACGACCTGGGGCACCTGTGCGCCATCCACCGCAGGATCTTCGGTGACATCTACGAGTGGGCCGGGCAGCTCAGGACCGTCGCCATCGCGAAGGGAAGCTGGTTTTGCCTGCCGCAGTACATCGAGTCCTCGGCGGCGGAGATCTTCCGGGCGCTGCACGGTGAGAGTCTGCTGCGCGGCCTTCCCCGGGACCTGTTCACCGAGCGACTGGCGCACTACTTCGGTGAGATCAATGCCCTCCATCCGTTCCGCGAGGGCAACGGCCGGGCCCAGCGCGCTTTTTTCGAGCAGCTGGCCAGCGATGCCGGCTTCATCCTCGACTGGCAGCACCTCGACGCCGACCGCAATATCGCGGCATCCGCCGCAATCATGCGCGGAGAGCCGACTCTGATGGGGAAAATGCTCGACGAACTCGTCAGGGAACCTTAAAGCCGTTAGACGCGACACAGACCGACCCCACCGGGTTGTCCTGGCGCACAGCTGAGCAAATCACGACGCAACATGTTCCTGACCGCTGGCGTCGGGGCATCTCTGCAGGCAGGAGAGATTTCGGTCGGCGGGGGTGATCATTCACTGGGTCCCATGATGTGGATGTTCCTCGCCATCCTGGTGACTTTCCTCATCACCAGGATGGTGACTCGGCTGATCCGATCGGGTAGCGGCGGCGGGGCCGGGCTCGGCAACGTCACGCTCGGGGGCAATCACATTCACCACCAGGTCTTCGGCATCCTGATCATCATTGGCGCCGGCATAGCCCTGGTATCGCAGACGCCCCGGGGGGCCGCGCTTGACGCGGCTGCCGCGATCTTCGGGGTGGGCGTCGGCCTCACCGTTGACGAGTTCGCGCTCTGGCTGCACCTGGAGGATGTCTACTGGGCCAAGCAGGGTCGGCAATCGGTCGACGCGATCTTCTGCGTCCTAGTGATAACCGGGGCACTAATCGGCGGGTCCAGCTTCGTGACCGGCGCCATCGGGACGGTGGAATGGTGGTCGTCGATCGCCACCATCGGAATCAACCTCGCGCTCTGCATGATCTGCCTGCTCAAGGGAAAGGTCGTGACCGGTGTCGTTGGCATCGCAATCGGTGTCGTTGCGCTGGTTGGGGCGATCAGGCTGGCCAAACCGGGGTCCTGGTGGGCGCTGCGCCGCTACGCCACCCGGCCGCGCCGCGCCGACCGCGCCGCGCGCCGCTACGATCAGCGCCGCATGGAGCGCGGGAACAGGCTGAGGGACCTCGTCGCCGGCGCCCCTTCGCCGGAAAGCCCGGCTGAAACCGCTGGCCGACCGCCAACATCCGGTTGACCGGGAGGTCACGGGCGGAGTTCCCGGGCGGGCGGCCGACGATGCCTTGCTGTAATTGCGTGTCCGGCGACAGGGTGTAGCGCCGATTCAGCATCGATGCTCATGACACCCTCGCTATCTCTCTACCCGGCAACCGGCTGGGCGGTCCAGCCCGAGGGGTCGGGGCCGAGGAACTTCATCGAGCGCACCAGGCTGGCCAGGTTGAGCGCTTGCGCGTGGCCGCGCCAGTAGTAGTACATGTTCAGGTACCCCCGGCCGTCGACGCGTGTGGCAGCGCAGATGAACTGATCAGCCCCCGGACCGGTGGAGTAGTAGTAGCCCCACCGGATCCCGCCGGTCGTCAGCCAGGACTGCGGCGGCTGCAAGTCGCACGCCCCTGCCTGCGGGTCATCGACGATGGTCAGCGCCTGCGGTTGGACTGCCGGGCCTGCTTCCAGCTGCCAGACCAGCGGCCGCCCGTTCGTCACCACGCTGTCGGTCCTCGCGACCTCCCACCCCGCGGGCAGCCCGTGGGTGAGCCGGAAGGGCGTGTAGAGCGGCTGCTGCCGACCGAACCGCACCTTGCCCGCAATCTCCTCATCCAGAGCCCGGCCCGCAGGCCTCTGGGTGTTACCGCCCCCGTATAGGTAGGCCCAGGCACCGGGCGCATACTGCCAGATGATGCCGTTGCCGTCCCAGTAGGCGGGCTGCCCGTTTACCGCTGGCGCCTTGGGGTCGGTGGCGGCACCGGGAAACGACCCCTGGGTGCTCGCGTAGAGGCTGGGATCGGGGTACCACCCTCGCGGGCTCACCTTGAGGGTTTGCCCATGCGTCAGGTTCACCACCGTGAGGGTCGGCGTCACGGTGACGCTGGCCTCATCCTCGCTCCAGAAGCTAGGCAGCCAGCCGAAGTTCGCCGAAAGTTTCAGTGGGTTGAACTGCGTGGGCGCGGGGGCAGGGGCGGCCGGCTTTACCCGCGCGGGCGGCTTCACCTGCTCGGCAGGCCTGGTCCCCGCCGCAGGCCCGCTAGCGCCGACCGGAGCAGCAAGGCGAAGGTGGGGAACGATCAGTGCTCCGCCGACCACCGCGACGGCGGCGGCACCCGAGGCGGTCACGCGGGCCGCCCGCTGCCGGCGACGGCCGACCTTCCGTGCCGCCTCGATGCTGATCCGGGACGGCGGCTCGGGCACGCCCGCGACGTCGGCCAGCAGCGTACGAACAGTGTCTTCGTTTATCGAGTTCATGGGATTCATGCCTCCATCACGGGGGCGAGCGCCAAGCGAAGCGCGGTCAGCCCCTTGGCGGTCTGGCTCTTCACGGTGCCGGGAGTCACGCCGAGGATCTCGGCCGTCTCCTCGACGGGACAGTCGCAGTAGTAGCGCAGCACGAGGGTGGCCCGTTGGCGCGGCGGCAGCGAACGCAGCGCGGCACGGACATCCAGCCGCATGTCGGCGTCGTGGCCACCGGCCGGACGCTCTTCGTAGACACCGGGAAGGGTGACGCGGCGCGCCCAGGCGGACCGCCGCTCATCCAGGAACGCCTTGACCAGGATCCCCCGGACGTAGGCATCCAGGCTGGCGGCCCTCCTCGCCCGGCCCCAGTGCTTGTACAGCCGCGTGATGGCCATCTGGACCAGGTCGTCCGCACGCTGCCAGTCCTGGCACAGCAGGTACGCCGTCCGCCGCAGCCAGCCCAGCCGCGCCTTCACATACTCGGTGTACTCGGCTTCTCGAGAAGCTCTCATGCCCGCTTGACGTTCTTGGGCACGCCTCAGGTTGCCCCGTTTTGGCAACAATCTCGCCTAGGCCAGAATCGCTAGTTCCCGCGTAAGCCTCGCCCACATGCGAGGCGCCCCCAGGCGGTCAGACTCTCACTGCCCGGTGGGCGGCCGCGCGGATGGCGTCCAGGTCCAGCCTCAGCCGAGTCTCGGCGACGTCCTGGTCGGGCCAGGCGGCGACTAGCGCAACAGCTTCCGCGTTCGAAGGGATGGGAAGCCAGTAGTTGTAGTCGACCCAAGTGCCCACGAAGTCGCCGGAGTCGCTGTAGCCGCTGCCCCCTCCACTTCCGGGCCAGATCTGGCATTCGCTCACGGCCCCCGCAGTCTCGGCTCGCGCGCGCACAGCCAGACCGCCAGCAGGGGGCGGGGACCCACGCAGTGAATGGCCGCAGATGGCTCGGTAGTCCACGCCGTCGACGACCTTCTCGTCGCCGCGGACACGGATCACCAGCCGGAACGCCACACCGGTCGGAAAGGCGGTCATGTCGCGGATCCCCAGGAAGAGCCCCTCGCGGACCAGCAGATCAGCATCCGCAGCCGGCACGGTCGCCGGAACCCACTCAACTGGCAGCTGCACGTGATCATTGTGTCACAACGAGATCCGGTGACCGCCCCTCATCTACAGCAGGCTCACAAGTGGATCCCGGACATCGCACGGCGGGATCGGATCGTGCTTTGAACTCAGTTCAGCCGGGCCGTGGCGTCGGCGAACAGGGCGATGATGCGGTCAGGCTCGGTGATGTCACGGGCGTAGACGTAGGCGGTGGTGAACCCGGTCTCAGCCAGTCCGCTCGCGGTGGCGACGATGTCATCGACGGTGCTGGCCGGGCCGATGGCGAACATCGCCGTCTTCTCGATTTCGTCGTAGTCGCGGCCGACGGCGTCGCAGTGCCCTCGGAGCACGTCGAGCTTGCGAGCCGCGTCGGGCCCGGCAAAGATGTTGCACGCGTCGGCGTACTGGGCGACCAACCGCAGCGTCTTCTTCTCCCCGGAGCCGCCGATCATCAGGTACGGGTGCGGCCGGGCTAGGCTCTGCGGCGAGTTGAGCGTGCGGGTGAGCTGATTATGCTTGCCGTGGAACGGTTCTTCGGAATCCGACCACATCTGGAGGCAGATCCTGATCGCCTCCTCGAGCCTCTCGAAGCGCTCCGCCACCGGCGGAAAGTCGAAGCCGAGGCCGCGGGACTCGTCCTCGTTCCAGGCCGCGCCGATGCCGAGCCCGACGCGGCCGCCGGAGAGCACGTCCAGCGTGGTGACCGCCTTGGCTAGCAACGCCGGCTCGCGGTAGATCACACCGGTGACCAGGGTGTGCAGCCGGGCGCGCTCGGTGTGCGCGACGATGAACCCGAGGGCCGAGTAAGCCTCGAGCATCTCGTGCTCGGCCGGCCCCACCCCGCGGATCTGCCAGAAGTGGTCCATCACGCTGATCCGCCGGATCCCAGCCGCCTCCGCCTCGCGTACGTGGCGGGCGACCGCGCCGCCGGCGCGGGATCCGGCATTCCCTGGCCGCGTGCTGGTGCTGTGCACGGCCGCCCCTGATCCGGGGAGATTTCCCTCGATTCGGTGTTCAAGTCCTCGGACACAGTAAATCCCCATATTCCCCGGTTTCCGGGCATGCCTGATGTCACCCGGGCGCGGGCTGCCGCCAGCGCCGGGCGTCCGGCGGATTTCTCTTCTAGTTCCTCCCTTCCGGTTTCGGCCTTTCGGGCCTGGGTTAGCTTGCTTGCAGGGTGATGGTCTGGGCGGTCTCGCCGGTGCCCGCGTGCAGCGCTTCGGCGGCCGGGTCGTAGGCGAGGGTGATCTGCTGCTCGCGCAGGTAGCTGATTACGTCCTCGGCGCTGGCCTGGCACCGGACATCGACGCCCCGGCGGGTGCGCCGTCGGCGGAGGGCGCTTCGGTCATAAGCGCGTACAGAGCGCCCAGGTGCGGCAGGATGCGGTCCTCGCGGACGTGGGCTTTCTTCGGCCGGTCGGGGTCGGGCAAGCTGGCGGTGGTGTAGCCGTGGCGGCAGCGGTAGGCGGCCTTTCCGTTCGACCAAACCGATTCCATTCGTCGCCCGCACACGCCGCACTTAAGGAGCCCGGCCAGCAGGTACCGGCGCTTCCCCGGCCCGCCGAGGCCGGTCGACGGCGATGGGCCGCGGGTGGCGTTGACGTCTTGCGCGGCGATGTAGTCGGCCTCGCTGACCAGGGCCTCGTGGGCGGGCTTGCGCGAGATGACCCAGCCGTCGGGCAGGTTCCACCGCTGCACGCCCTTGTGCCCCAGGCTGACGTCGGCCGGGTCGGCCAGGTCCTTGTCTGTCCGCTGCCGGTTCCAGACCTGGTGCCCGGTGTAGCGCGGGTTGCCCAGGATGGTGGTGACCGTGCCCAGCGTCCACCCAGTGCCGGGCCGGTGAGGGTTCCGCTTCGGGTCGGAGGCCGACGGCCACGGGACCCCGGCCTCGTTCAGCGCCCGCGCGATCCGCGCGACCGAATGCCCGTCGAGGCGCTGCGCGAAGATCCACCGCACCACGTGCGCGGTCTCCGGGTCCGGCTCCAGCTTGTGCGCGCGCCTGCCCCAGGCGGCGTGCGCCTTGTTCGGGTGCGGCCCGGCGTCCCCCAGGCGGTACCCGTAGGGCGGGCGGCCGCCGAGGTAGCGGCCCTGCTCCCGGGTCTGGGTGGCCATCGCGGTGCGGACCCGGATGCTCGTCCGGGTCACCTCCCGCTTCGACGACAGCCCCAGCCCGGTCATCGCCCGCTCGTCGTGCTCGGAGGCGAAGTCGACCCGGCCGCCCGCCTCCGGCATCCACAGCTGGACGCTATAGTGCTGCAGCAGCGGCGCGACCATCGCGTACTGGCTGCCGTAGAACGCCCGCTCGTACTCGCCGACCACCACGACGTCCCACTCCCGGTCCGGGTCAGCCAGCGCGGCGATGATCACGGCGGCCTGCGAGCGGCGGCCCCACGCCACCGTGCGGCTCTGCCCCACATCGCAGAACTCAGCCACGATCCGCCCGTGGCCGCGAACCAGCGCCTCGGACTGCTCCCGCTGCCGACCCAGCGACGTCACCGGGTCCTGCCAGTCCTCGGTCGACACCCGCCCGTAGAACGCGAACCGCAAACCGCCGCGCCTTTCCAAGCCGATCGGCCCACGGCGTGATTGCCCTGCCCAGGCTGCAAGCATCCCGTCCGCAGTCACGCCGTCCCTTCTGAACCAGCGAGGAATGATGACCACCAGCATTGCCGAGGCAGGCTGTCATTTCTAGTTAAATAGGAAACTCAACCCATTTCTTACTTAAGTCTTTTTTAAGAAGAATGTGGCTTACATTACGGATAATGGTGTCGTATTCAGCGCAGGACGGCGCGGGTGGCGTCATGCCGCGTGTGCGGGCTTGCATTTGCCGCGCCATTGCTTCAGAGCCCCTAGAGTCGTGGGGTGCCTCTACAGTCCGCACGCCTGGCAAGTCTTCTCGGCGCACCCCCGCACCTGGCTACCTTCGAGCAAGTCATGGGCCTCGTCTCGCGGAAGGCCCGCGAGGACACAGACCTCGACTTCAAAGGAGCCAACAGCTACATCACCGGCGGCGAAGGCGCCGACGAGCTCGCCAAGGACGTGACCGGCATGGCCAACGCCAGCGGCGGGCTGATCGTCATCGGCATCGCGGAGGACGACCAGTCCTGCGCCAAAGCGCCGGCACTGGTTGAGATCTCGGCCAAATAACGGAGCAGATGGATCAGATCCTCCGCTCGCGCGTCGTCCCCTGGCTCAGCGGCGCAGAGATCCGGCCGGTCGAGTGCCCCGCCGTCCCCGGGACGGGCCTGTACCTGGTCAGCGTCCCCCGCAGCCCCCTAGCCGCGCACGCGGTCCGCAGCACCGGCCCGTCCAGGCCCCGGTACTCCTACGCGCACCGCGCCGGGATCACCACCCGGTGGCTCGAGGAAACCGAGATCGCCAGCGCCTACCGGGACCGGTTCGCCCTCGCGCGGGACCACGCCGCGCAGGCCCGGGAATTCTTCGCCGACGCCTCCCTCCCGCCCATGAACAAGGTCAGCGCCACCGACACCTGGCTCGAGCTCGCGCTGATCCCGTCCATCGGCGCCAGGCACCAGCTCGGCACCGCCTTCATCAGCGAGGTCGAGCGCTTCCTCGCCGGCTTCGCCGCCACCGCCCCGGTCCCCGGCCTCGCCCAGGGGCGGTTCCCCTCCATCGCGCGACGCCGAGTCCACTTCGACGGCGGCAGATGCCTCCTGGACCTCGCCACCGACGGCTCCGCCTTCATCCGGGCCCATGCAGCCTGGCGTCCCGACCCGGACCGCCAGCCCGTCCCCATCTTGTGGTCCGCCTTCCTCGAATACCAGGTCCTCGGCGCCGTCCACCTGGCCGCCGCCTACGCCACCTGGGCAGGCACCTACGGAGACGCCGACATTCAGCCGCTCCCACCAGCATGAGTAGCACCCAACCGGCCCATACCAGCCCTCTGACCAGCGACTTCAGGTTGGAACGACCTCAGTGGTGCGGGGTTCTTGCGTGAGAGACATGTCGCTGACGTGAGGTTCTGGGATGAGAACTAGAACCAAAAGCGCAGCGAGAAGAGAATAGTCGCAGGTCAACGCAGGCCGCCTCACATGCGCTACGTCGTGGACACCACTTCAGATAACGTGTCCACCACGCAGCCCGGAGGCTAACGCGGCGACCGCGGGTGACACCGCGGGGTCGGCGGTCCGGACCAGCTTCGGGAGCAGCTCCGCGACCGCGTTGAGGTTCTGCGCGTGCGCGGCGGCGAACGCCAGCGCGCCCTCGCCGCGTCCGCCCGCAGGCTCGCCAGATCGGGGGCGAGATGCTCCTCGAACCCCTCGAACCACCTCTCGACGCGCTCGGCGACGCTCCCGGGGTCGGCAGGGGCGGCGGGGATTGGGGTCACAGCGTCAGGCATGGTTTGCTGGTTTCCTTGCATTTGATTTCATCTCTCCGCGAAAGCACCGGGCAGTGGGCATTTCACCACAACCGACTCCGCTTGGTAGCCACTTGACAACTCACCGTGAAATGGCTGAATCTGGACGTGTTGGACCGGGTGGGACAGTATGGACACGGTACGGACAGGTATGCCTACCAATGCCGCTGGGACACTCCCGCCCGGTCCTCCTGTGAACGACGAGACCGGGAGACCCCCGTGAGCCTTGACACCATCACCCCGCTGCCCGGGGCGAGCATCGCCGCCGCCCTGGACCGCGGCATGCTGTTCACCGAGCTCGCCGAGCTGCTATCCGCCGAGGCGATCACCTTCCGCCCGGACAGCGCATCCGTCTGGAGCCTGCGCCTCGCCGAGCGCGGCCCGCTCCGCGCGAAGCCAGGAGTCCAGGGCATCTGCCGGCGCGGGACGCTCCGCAGCGGCAGCGGCCGGGACGTCGCCCGGGTCCGCGCCGTCTATCTCCCGTACCGCATCGGGGATGAGGCCGCGCTGCGCTCCCTGTACATGACCAACGCGCCGATGGGCTCGGTACTCGCTTCCCTCGGCGCAGTCCGGCAGTCCCTTGGTGCTATGGTCATCGCCTCGGGTGATGTCGCGGTCCGGGCACGCGGGCTGCTGCTAATCGGCGGAGTGCCGGTCGCGCTAGCCGAGGAGCAGGTGCTTCGCTCCTTCGCGGTCGCGCCGTAAGCGGATCCCGGAAAAGTGGAGAGCGCCGTGGTGCCCACGGCAGCGTCCCTCGTCCCGCAGGTCCCGCCGGGATTTCGCTGATCACACGCACCGGCAGGCTGGGGTGCCTCCGCAGCCGGGGAGTCCCTTGTCCCTGCCAGGGGCATGCGACGGCCGCTGAGCCGTGCCCGGGGCAGGCGCCTGTTGGCGGCCACGAAGAAGACCTGAGGGGCCGACCATGTCGGCGGTCATCACCCGTATCCTCACCGGCCCGCCCGACCTCGACCCGCTCACCGGTGACCTGCGCGGCATCATCGCCGACTGCCTTGCCAAGGATCCCGGCAGCCTGCCGAGCCCCGGCGACCTCCTGGTGTGCTTCAGCGACCGCGGAACGCACGACCCGACCGTGACCGCCGCGCCGACGCCGGCTCCGCCGCTATGTAATGAGGTCCTCACCTCGACGGGTGCGCAGAGCCAGCTGCTGCAGGAAGGGTCGCACCGCTTCTGGGTCGTGGGAGAATCTGGACACCCAAATGATGCCATAAGTGGCGTTGCAGTACCCGAGCAGCGGGCCGCAGCCATCGACAGCACTCAGGAAAGCATTGGCCTGCTCGCGCGAATTGCGAGCTACATTGAGATCAAACCGAGCGTTTTTGGGGTTGCCATCGACCTGAAGGCTATTCTGCGTGACATCTCCGAGCGGCACCATTGAGAGAGCCAACCAGGAGCCAGACTGTAAACCTTCCGGAGATCTGTCTGTTGCGAGCTCGCAGGCCAACACTTGGCAGGAGCCTCGGGACTGGGCGCGTAGGCATTCGCGACCGCCAGGTCCGCTGATTGGCTTCCACGCCAGAGCCGCAGTGCGGCACCAAACATATCTTCCAGTTCTGCGCGCCCGCATCAGCGTGATAGTTGATCGCGTGGGTCGCGCCTAACGAATGCCTCTTTGTGTCAAGGGGCTTAGCTGGTCGAGTTGTGGCCGGGGTCGTAGGGTGGTGGCCAGGCCCGGGAGTGGCTTGCCCGAAGAGCCGGTTTTCTGGGGTGTGATCCGGCCGCGCTGGGTGCAGAGCCGTTCCCCTACTGCCCTCCCGGGTCCCTGACCTGGCCTGCTGTGCGCCGTGCGTCGGTGCGGAGGCGGGCGAGGACGGCGTCGCTGATCTGGCGCTTGAGCGAGCGCAGGGCCTCCCGGTGAGTCTTGCCCTCGGCCAGCTTCTTGTCGTAGTAGGCGCGGCCCTCGCTGTGGGGCTGCCGGATCTGGGTGATCGCGGCCATGTGGATGGCGTGGTTGATCCTACGGCTCCCGCGCCTGCTCAGCCGGTGGACCTTGCGCTGGCCGGAGGAGACCTCGATCGGCGCGGTGCCGTTGCAGGCCGCGAAGTGGTCGCGGTTCTTGAAACGGGACGTCGCGGACCTCGCCGATGATCGCCGCGGCGATGACCGGGCCGACCCCGAACAGGCCGGTCAGGCTGGTCCCGGAGGCCCGGACGGCGGTGTCGAGCCTGCTCCTGGTCTCGCGCAGCTGGTCGTCGATGCGGCGCAGGTCCTCGATGAGGGCGGCGGCGAGCTCGCAGCGGGCGGCCGCGACCGCGTCCGGCGGCGTGATCGACTCCAGCAGCCGGGCGGCATGAGCGGCGATGATCTTCTTCGCGACGCCGCCGGGGACCAGCTCGCACAGCACCGCGTGGAGCCGGCAGACGACCTGGGTCCGGGCGCCGGCCAGGTCCCGGCGGCGCTCGGGCCAGACTCGCAGGACCTCCGCGTGGTCATCGGGCCGGGCCTCCCGCACGCCCGGCGAGCGCAGCGCAGCGCGGCGACCGCCACCGACCGGGCGTCGTTGGGGTCGTTCTTGTTCACGTTCCCGGACGCCAGCAGCCGGACCCGGGCGCCCAGCTTGGGCTGCACGTCCAGCACCCGCTCCCCGGCCGACAGCAGCTGCCGGGCCAGCAGGTGCCCCAGACCGCCGGCGCCCTCGACCGCCCAGGCCCGCTCCGGCCAGGCCGCGGCCCACTCCAGCAGCCGCTCCGCCTGCCCTCCGCTGGCGCGCACCCGCAGCTCGCCAAGCGGCTCCTCCGACCCGCTGATCGCCACCGCCGTGTGCGAGGCCTTACACGGATCGATCCCGATCATCACTGAAGCCATAACCGGCCTCCTTCTTCCCGTCCCCGGTGAAGATCCGCGGCGGGCACGCCTGATTCCAGGACCTGACAGCGCTCGCGCCTCTTTTGAGCCACGCCGCGGCGAGGCCCCGGCGAGCAGGCACGTCGTTCGAAAGCCAGGCCCAGCAAGGGGTCGGCAGGCGGTTAGAGAGCCAGCACACCGGGACCTCTCAACGCTACGACCTGACACTTCCAACCGGCCAGACCCGCAACGCCTACCCCCAACTCTCAATCAGGCGGTTATCTGGAGTACATTTCGAAAAATTACGGCTGACCAGATGGTCTGTGGCGTTTACATGTCCTCGCGAAGCGTTCCGCACGCGCCCACAGACCTCTAAAAGCGGCACCGACAAGGGGTTTCGTCCCGGTTCTCGGCGTGAACAGTGTCCAGGTAACGTGTCCTCGCCGAAGCTCAGGGCCTGCTACGTTTACGCCGAAGACATCGAAAATCGGACTCCAGATAACGGCGGCTACGCGCGCCGACTCGATATGAGTTAGGTTGCTTTCCGTGACGGGCTTGTAGTCAGTCTTGGTCTTTGGCTGGCGGAGTTCACGGCTGCCGGGTGACCGCACGGCATGGCCAGGGTCATGCCGCACCGCACAAGCGCTCGCTTCTGGCCGTGGCATGGTGCGGTCTGGGGACGCTGAGGTCTGCAGGTTCATCGTCTGGTAGGTCTCGTAGGCCTGCAGAACGGTTGAATGAACCTGTTGAGGAAGTAGGCGGCGAGCGTGCGGAGTATCCACGGCAGGGTGAAACCGAGTACCGGCTCCAGGCTGGGGCGTTGTCTCGCCAGCTGTACGCGGCGGCCGGCGCAGTTGCCGCGAGGGCGGGCCAGGCGGCCCCTTCGAACGCCAGCCGGGTCGGGGGCAGTGGGGTTCCGGGGGTGCGCTAGCTGGCCCCCGGCCCGGAATCAGTCGTGTCCTGGCTGATTTTCCAGCTCTACCGCGCCAGGTGGCCTGCCTGCCCGTGTGTACTGTTCGCCTGAGGGTCCATCGCCCAAATTGACGGTACGCGCGGGTCCTGCTCGCGGCGATTGCAGCCGCAGAAGCCGCCGCGCTGTCCACCCGGGGAAGGCGGCAAGGCGGTATCCGCGGAGCCCGCCCCTTCCGCGCGCCCACGTACTTAGTTACTATATGGGTACGATCAATTACAAATCTGGACTATCTTGCCGCGAGGCGCCGATCGCACGACAGGACCCGGCAGGGCCACCCCCAAGGCAGGCAGAACGCACCGAAGAGGACCCCGCCATGACCATGACCAGCGAAACGATCATCCCAGCCTCCAGCGAGCCGCACGCCGCGAGGCGGTCGGCCGCGACCGTCTCCCTCGGTAACGGCACGCTTGAGGAGAAACTGGCCGCCGCGGCCGCCGCCGGGCTCGACGGCGTAGAGCTGTTCGAGGCAGACCTGGAGGCCAGCCGCCTGTCCCCGGCCCAGGCGGGCCAGGAGGCGGCCGACCTCGGCCTTCGCGTCTACCTCTACCAGCCCTTCAGGGACTTCGAGGCGGTCCCCAGCCGCCAGCTGCAGGCCAGCCTCGACCGCGCCGAGCGCGTCTTCGACACGATGGCCGCCCTCCAGGCGGGCACGCTCCTGGTCTGCTCTAGCACCAGCCCGCAGGCCATCGACGATGACGGCCTGGCCGCGAGCCAGCTCGCGCTGCTCGCCGACCGGGCCCAGGTGAGGGGCCTGCGCGTGGCCTGGGAGGCCATGTCGTGGGCCACCCGGGTCAGTGACTACCGGCACGGCTGGCAGATCGTCCGGGCCGCCGCGCACCCGGCCCTCGGGGTATGCCTCGACTCCTTCCACATCCTGGCCCAGCATCATGACCCTGGCGAGATCCGGCAGATCCCCGGCGAGAAGATCTTCTTCGCCCAGCTCGCCGATGCACCCATGATGACGCTCGACCTGCTCACCTGGAGCCGCCACCACCGCTGCCTCCCCGGCCGCGGGGACCTCGACGTCACCGGGTTCGCCGCCATCCTCGCCGACGCCGGGTACCGCGGCCCGTGGTCACTCGAGGTGTTCAGCGACCAGCTGCGCGCCGCCCGCCCCGCCGCGGCCGCAGCCGACTGCGCGCGCTCCCTGGCCGAACTGCAAGAGGCGCTACGCACCCGCACCAGCCTGGCGCAGGCACTGTTACGCGCCCAGACCAGGTGCGCCGACAGCGCCCGACTCTGAGGGACTTCGCGAGAAGCGTCGGCGTAGAGGGCCTGCTCCGGCCGTTCCCAGCAAAGCAAACTCCAGGAGATCGCGGAAGTACGTCAGGATCTCTACCTGCGCCTCTGCGAGCAAATATGGGATCCCGCGCGGCTGCGCATTGGCAGCCGGGCACCAGAGTGGACGCCTGCCAGGCCTCAGGACGCTTCCCGCAGCGAGGAACGCATGCCTCGCCCGGCAGAACAAGGGCGCCGACTACTGGGCATCCATTGAAGACGACGGGGCAATCGTCTTGTCTGCCACCGGAGCCCGCTACACCAGGATCGACGAGGCCGCCGGGGAAGTACGCCAAAAGGGCGGCGGGGGCATGGAGTTCTGGCACAAGGAAAAACCGGAAGGCACACGGACCTCCCGCCGTGAACTGCTCGCCACCGTTACCTGAGCCACGCCCGTCGGCACGGCCGCGCACGCTTTCAGCCCAGCCTGACGCCTGCGAGCCCGACAAGTTACAGCGGTGGCGGTTAGACTGGAGGCATGACAGCGTGGGAGCGGTTGCAGCTGCTCGTCGGCGGCTTCGGCGAGGAACAGGCGGAGCGTGCCCTGGAACTGCTCAGCCCGCTCATCGGCGCGGATGCGCGACCGGGCCATCAGGTACGCCAGCTTCCCGCGTTCGTCGGGATCGGCGACAGCGGGCGCAGCGACATCTCCGAGCACGTCGATGACCTGCTCGCCGGGGGCTTCGGCAAGTAACCTCACTTCCGTGATCCTCGTTGACACGAACGTCCTGTACGCCCTCGCCGACCGCAGGGACAAGCATCACGCGCGATGCGCGGACTGGCTCCAGCGCACGCCTGACGTCCTCATGGTCCCCGCGACGGTCCTTGCCGAGACCTGCTACCTCATCGACAGGACGCTAGGGCCGACCGCCGAGGCCGCCTTCCTGGACAGCGTGGGCACGGGCCCGACTACACATTCCAGCTGGTGGAGCTCGTCGATTCCGACCTTCGGCGGATGTCGGGCCTCGTGCGTCAGTACGCCGACCTCCGGCTTGGCGGCACGGATGCGTCTGTCGTTGCTGTCTGCGAGCGGCTCGGGATCGTCACCGTCGCAACGGTGAACTTGCGGCACTTCGCCACCGTCCGGCCGCGCCACATTCCCGCGTTCATAACAGTCCCGGGCATCAACTAACGGAAGCGGCGACACAGAAAGCGAGTGCCTAGCGCCCGTGGTCGCCGACCGCTATGCTCAGCTCATGGAAATTTCCCCGAATTGGGGAAATTTCCCGCGTCCCCGGGTTCAAGTCCCCCCTCGGACACAAATCCCCGCGCATTTTCCCCGGTTCCACTACCGCTTGAACACGCGGCCGTGCGATCTCCCCCTCCGGGGAGATTTCACCGGCCTGCGTGGGCAAGCGGCGCTTCATGTGCCGGGATGGGCGGGAAATCCTCCGCAAGTGCATCGCCTGACCGCCTCCGCCGACCGCCTTGCCCGCCTGAGCGCGGCTGGCGCTGCCCTCCTCTTGGCGGCATGGTCACCCTGCCCGCCACGCGGCTACATCACCATCCCGGCCGCGCTGCGCCACCGCTGCGGCTTGCAGCCAGGCAACCAGGCAACCAGGTGCTGCTTACGGGAACCGGGGGCTCGAGCAGTGGGGCGCCCGGCGCCTGGACGAGCCGACGCCGTCGGACATCCGGCACCTCATGACGCTGGTCAAGGCCAGCGCGGTACAGCGCCGCAACGGACGCGGCGGGCGCAGCTCACAAGAGCACCTCGTCGCCGCGCTGCGCTGCCTGTACCGGCACGCCGAGGACGACGGCCTGATCGCCAAGAAGGACAAACCCCGCCCGCAAGGTCGACAAGCCCCGCCGCCCTGCCGTCCACCCGCCGCGCCGTGGCCGATACCCGGCTCGCGGAGATCAACCACGGGCGGACATCGTGATGAAGTCACGGGCGTAGGTCGGGTCGAAGAACGTCGCCGGGCCGCGGTAGGTGGCGATGAGCCGGGCGCCGTTGGACGGCGCGGCCAGGCCGCCCGGGGCCGCGGGCTTGAAGCTGGCGAATACCGGCCAGGTCGGGTTGATGTCCAGTTGCATCCCGCGCACCGCTCCCGCCCGCACGAGGAGACCGGCGACCTGGAGCGGGGCGAGCATCGGGCCGACCACGTAGACCAGGGCGCCGTCCGCGGTGACGCCCAGGCCGGACCGCCACTGGTGCTCCGCGCCGTGCAGCCCGGCCCCGCAGGGGCAGGTGCCGCCCCACACCCGCCAGGTGCGCGTGGACGCGCGCGCGCTGGGCTGGCCGTCGACGACCAGCGGAAACA
Source organism: uncultured Actinomycetota bacterium (assembly GCA_963778435.1). Lineage (GTDB taxonomy): Bacteria > Actinomycetota > Actinomycetes > Streptosporangiales > Streptosporangiaceae > Trebonia. The sequence continues at coordinate 60,081 of CAVZUX010000020.1, read as the reverse complement.
GGTTCTGCCTGACGGCCACGACGGACGGCGTCATGGTGACGTCGCTGCCCCACGCGCCGACCGTGATCGACCCGTTGGCGTAGATCACCAGCGAGGCGGCCCCGCGCACCAGCGGCCTGACCATCCGGCCCTCGGTGTAGTAGCCGCCGTGGGCGTCTTCCATCTTGAAGCCGCCGTTGAACGCCGCGACCAGGGAGCTGGCCGCCGTCCGGCGCGACCGGCGCGGTGTACTTGTACGGGCCGCCGCCCGGGGACACCGACCCCGAGTACAGCCGCGCGGACAGCAGGTGCGTGTCCATCCAGGCGATCCCGGCGCGCTCAGTGCCGCCGGGCGGGACGAGCAGCGTCTCGTAGACCGCCGGCTTCCCGGCGACGAGCCGTCCGGCCGGCCGCCACACTCCCTCGCCGGCGTATGGTCGGCGTTCCCGGGAACGGCCGCAGCGTCGCCGGCCCGGGAAGCGCCGCCTTCCCGTCACTGCCGGTGCCGCACTGCTGCCGGCGCGCGAAGCCGCGCCGCCAGCGGTGGTGCCCGCAGGGGTGACGGCCGCCGGATGCGCCTGAGGCTGCCTCGGTGCGGTGACCGCATTGCACGCTGCCAGCGCTGTCACGCCCGACAGCAGCACGACGAGCGGCAAAGACCTGCTATTACGGTTATTTCTCCAGGCCACGGCCTCACGGTAGGACGCCAAGCGCAGGCTGGGATATTCAAAGCATCTGAAAATGGTCTGGACGGGTCCCAAACTCGGCCAGACCACCCGGACTGGGCGTGGGTTACGAGCACCCGGCCGCACCGCAATTCTGGCAGCTGGCGCTGCGCGATGCCGGCTTCACCGACGTGCGCTTCGAGCCGATCGTCGCGGAAGCCGGTATCGTGACCGGCACACGCCCCAGGTAATCCCAGCCTGCGGGTTCTCCGAAAAGGGGAGGAGGGGCCGCCACCCTCCGGGGAATCTTCTTTTCATTCCTAACGAAACGGGGTGCCTGTTTGAGCGCCGTTACCGTTCTTGCGCGGTAGCGGCCGCGGCGACAGGAAACCGCTTCGTCCGCCGCTTGCTGCCGTCGGGGTTGATGACGAGTGCCTCGTAGCCGTCGAGTGCGTCGATCAGCGCAAGGCCCTGCTCTCCGGCCACCGCCAGGGCGGTGGCCAGCGCGTCCGCGAGACCGAGGTCGGGTCCGGTCACGCTGGCCGAGGCGGCGCGCGCGGCCGGCTCGTCCCGAGCGCGGGTCGATGAGGTGCTCGCCCCGCTCATAGGTTCCCGAGGTGGCGATCGCGCCGGTCAGCTCGACGATCTCAGCCAGGCGAAGCGGCGCGAAAGGGTCGGCGATGCCGATCCTGAAGGGCGTGCCGTCTCCCAGGCCGCCGCTGCTGGCGATGTCGCCGGCGGCGTTGACCAGGACACCGCAGATGCCGCTAGAGCGGAACGGGGCGAGTGCGTTCTGCGCCGCCCAGCCTTTGACGTAGCCGGACGGGTCAAAACCGCCGGGCACGGCCCACGGGTCGAACCACCCGCCCGACAGGTCGCGGGCCACCGCGCACAGGTCAAGGATCTCGGCCAACTCAGCAGGGGCCTGCGCGCCGCTGAGCTCTCCGCGGCGCAGCCGGCTGACAGGGCTATCCGGCTTCCAGGTGCTAAAGATCTCATCGGCCCGGTGCAAGATGGCCACCGCCTCGGCGAGCCGATCGCTCATCTCGTGTGCCGCCCCTCCGTGGGAACGGTCAGAAGCGGCACCGTCGGTGGTGGCGGGTCCCGCGGTCGCGTAGACATCGATGACCACGATCGTGCCCATCACCTCCTCCAAATGGTGGACGAGGTGCGCGGGCGACCCGGTCACCGCGCCGGGGCCCGACGTCATCCTGTGCCCAGCTGCTGCAGTGCCGCCTGGAGCGACTGCTTGAACCCGGCGCTGGTGTAGCTCGCCCCGGACACTCCCTGGATGTTGGCGCTCTGCGCCGCCACGGCCTGCTGTTCGAGCAGCGGGATGGAGGCTTGGTCGATGGACTGCGAGCGGGGGTTTCCGCCGTCGTCAAGCGAGGCGATCCCGACCTTGGTGATCTTGGTCCCGGATACCGTGACGGAAACCGACAGCACGCCCCAGCTGTAGTTGACCTGAGGCCCGACAGCTGTCCTGGTGCTGCTCGGTGTGCCTGGCGAGCTCGCCTTGGGCGTGGCCCCCGACGCGGGCTTCGACACGCCCGCCTTGCCCTTGGCCGCGCCCGCCGTCCTCGAGCCGCCTTGAGGCGGGGCCGACGTCGCGGGGCTGGTCGTGGCCGCGCCCGCGGCGGGGATCGTGGCGACGCTGATGGCCGATGGCCGGGTGTGGAACTCGAGCACCCCGATGAGGCCCACCACGGTCGCCGTGATCACGATTGGCGCCCGCCTCATACCGCCAGGCCTTCGCTGCTGCGCATCTGCTGTATGTACCTTTCAGGCATCAGAACCCGAACGTCTCTGTGTGGATCTGCTCCGCTTCCGCCCCGAGTTGCTGCGCGGCGGCGGCGATCTCCGCCGTGAACCCGCCGGGCCCGCAGATATACACGTCGCGGTATGCGATGTCGGGCACGAGCGACCGCAGTGCCCGTGCGTTGAGCCGAACCTTATGCCGCGATCCGACGATCTCCTGGAGTCGGCCATGCCGCTGCTGGACCAGGGCGGCCACCTCGTCTCTGTGCACCAGGTCGGCCGGGGTAGACGCGCGGACCACGACCACCACGTTCACTCCGGCCGGCAGGTCCTCGAGCAGCGCGCGCACCGGGGTAATGCCGACCCCGGCAGCGAACAGCGCGACGCCTTCGCGAAGGCGCGCGTGATCGGTGAAGGTGCCATAGGGGCCTTCGATGGCCACCCGGGTGCCCGGGCGCAGGCTGGCCGCCGCCCGGCTCTGATCGCCGAGCCCCTTGATGGTGACCCGGATATACGGCGGCCGCGGCAGGGCGGACAGCGAGTACGGGTGCCCCTGCCACCACATCCCCTTGGTGAGGAAGTGCCAGTGGAAGAACTGGCCGCCGGACACCGCCAGCCGGTCCAGATGGCGCCCCTGGCAGACCACCGAGACGACCCCGGGCGCCTCCTGGCGAACCTCGACCACCCGCAGCTGATGCCGCAGGCTTCGCCAGGCCGGCTGGGCGACCCGGTACACCAGCACCAGCCCCGCAGTGGCCGCCCAGACCACGATCCACAGCGCCCGCACCAGCGGATGGCCGATAAAGGAGACTCCGGTGAAGATCTGGTGAGCGAACGCCAGCGCGAGCCCCAGATACAGGTACAGGTGAATCACCCACCACGTCTCATACCTGAGGCGGCGCCGAACGTGCCGGTAGGAGCTGACCCCGGCCATAATCAGCAGGCCGAAGCCGACCGTCGCGGCCAGCATGTCCCGGTAGGACGTGACCAGCACCCACAGTTCGCGCAGCACCCCTGTGCTCGACGCCTGCGCGTAGCCGAGCGTAATCAATACCACGTGGGCCGAGATGAGGCCGATCGCCCAAGGGGCGAGCTGCCGGTGCCAGCGGACCAGCCGATCCTGGCCGACCGAGCTCTCCAGCCACGGCAGCCTGGCGATCAGCACCACCATGATCAGCATGAAGTAGGTCCCGGCAAAGCCCGCGAGCCGGCCGCGGAAAAGAGCCCGCCAGGCGCGGCGAGCGAGCCTCGGGACTCGCCGAGGATGACCGCGGCGAGGACCGCGCCCAAGCCGAGCCCGGCCAGCGCCGCGCACGCGTCCACCATCGCTGGACGGGGCGCCGGCGCCGATGGCGGCGGATTACTCCCTGTCCGCGTTCTCCGCCGGGGCGGCAACTGACCAGACTCGTAGACCCGCCCGCCGCTCATCACGGCCTGAGTCTGCCCAGAGAAGCTAGCAGCATCCTCTGCGCAGCCCAAGCATCACCTCTCAGCGCCCAATAAGCGCCGAGCGCGGCGTCCAGGACGGGCGGTTCGCCGCTGCCGCCACCCTCGAAAAGCCTGCCAGCTGCGAATTCTCGGCTATGCGGGAGCCCGTCTGTGGATCAGGCTTGCGCACAGCCAGCGGTACCGGCCGCGGGTAGGAAATCAGAATTTAACCTTCCCGAACAGGCCAGATTCCTCAGGCCAGCAAACTGCAAATATTGATTACCATGGATATTCATGACCATCATTGGCTGCACAGTGCATTTGCACTGTGCAGCCGCACCGCGCCGGACGAGGTAACGTTCGTTGTGCCGATGTGGCACGTGTGTCGTGATTGTCTAGAGGGACGGGACGGATGCAGGACAACAACGGAGTCTCCGCCGACCAACTCCGAGCGCACTGGCGGAAGAGCACATGGAGCAACCCAAGCGGCGACTGCGTCGAGGTCGCGGCACTGCCGGACGGCGGGGTCGCCGTGCGCAACTCGCGCCACCCATCCGGCCCCGCCCTGATCTACACCCGCGGCGAGATCAGCGCGTTCCTCGCCGGGGCAAAAAACGGCGAGTTCGACGACCTGGCGTAATATCGGCGTCCTCGATTTCGGCGGCCTCGCCGCACGCAATTGGCAACACCTGGCCCCGGCGAGCCGGGTATAAGATCACCCGTACAGACGCATGTCGCCGCCATGGGAATGGCGGGCCACATGCTGCGCTGCCCGGATCTGGCAGGGAGCAACCGGGCATTGGTCGACCCGCATCGGAGCATTGTTGAGCATAGACACGCCCGGCGGCGATCACGACGATCGCCCCGATCGCGGTCCGGTGGAACTCCCCGCTGAGGCAACCGTTCTGCGCATGCTGCTCGGAGCCCAGCTCCGCCGCCTGCGCGAGGCCGCCGACATCTCGGCCGAGAAGGCCGGCTACGAGATCCGCGCCTCGCGGTCCAAGATCAGCCGCATCGAGACCGGCCGGGTCGGCCTTAAGATCCGCGACATCGAAGACCTGCTCACCCTCTACAGCGTGACCGACCGGCAGGAGCGGTCGCAGATCCTAGACCTGGCCAGGCAGTCAAGCACGCCTGACTGGTGGACGAAGTATGGCGACCTCCTGCCCGGCTGGTTCGAGTCCTACCTCGGACTCGAATCCGCAGCCGAGACCATCCGGAGCTTCCAGGTCCAGTTCATCCCCGGCCTGTTCCAGACCGAGGACTACGCGCGGGCCGTCACCCGGCTCGGCCACCATGCCGCGCCCGCCGAGGAGATCGAACGCCGCGTCACGCTGCGTCTGCTCCGCCAGGAACTACTCACCCGGCCGGCCCCGCCTCGCATCTGGATGATCATGGACGAGGCGGTGCTGCGCCGCCCGTACGGCGGCACCGACGTGATGCGCGCCCAGCTCCGCCACCTCCTCGACACGGCCCGGCTGCCGCACGTGACACTGCAGGTCGTCCCGTTCTCCCACGGCGGGCACGCCGCGGCGAGCGGGTCGTTCTCGATCCTGCGCTTCGCGGAGCGGGACCTGCCCGACATCGTCTACATCGAGCAGCTGACCAGCGCGCTCTACCTCGACCAGCGGCCTGACGTCGAGCACTACCTCGAGGTCGTCCACCAGCTCAGCGGCGAGGCCCTGACTCCGGCCGCCACCACACGCTTCATCGAGCAAGTAGTCGGCGAGACATGAAAGGCACCACGATGAGCACCGACGAGGCAGCGGCGACAACCAGCGGCGCCGGGCAGGCGGAAACGCCGGCGTTCGACACCAGCAGGGCGCATCAGGCCCGGGTCTACGATTACCTGCTCGGCGGCAAGGACAACTTCGCGGCCGATCGCGCCGCCGTCGACGCCTGGCTGCAGATCGATCCTGAGCTGACCTTCACCGTGCGATCCAACCGTGCGTTCCTTGGGCGGGTTGTGCATTACCTCACCGCCGAGGCCGGGATTCGGCAGTTCCTCGATATCGGCACCGGCATCCCCACCGCCGACAACACTCACCAGGTCGCCCAGCGCATCGCGCCGGAAACCCGCGTCGTCTACGTCGACTACGACCCGATCGTGCTCGCCCACGCCCGAGCCCTGCTCATCAGCAGCGAATCAGGCGCCACCGAGTACATCGACGCCGACGTGCGCGACACCGAGAAGATCCTCGACCAGGCCAGCCAGCTCCTCGACTTCACCCAGCCGGTCGCGATCACCCTGCTCGCACTGCTGCACGCGGTCCCCGACACCGACAAGCCATACGACATCGTCGCCACGCTGCTGGACGCCGTCCCGCCCGGCAGCTACCTCGTCATCTCGCACGCCGGCTCGGATCTTCTCGACGCCGGCAAGCACGACAGTCTCATGGGCGTCGCCGACCGGATGATTCAGAACAAGATCACCTACCGAAGCCGCGAGCAGCTGGCACCGTTCTTCGACGGCACCGACCTGGTGAAACCCGGCCTGGTGCGGGTCGAGGAATGGCGCCAGGACCCGGGAACGGCCACCACCAAGCGGTCAACCCTGTGGGGCGCGGCAGGTCGCAAGCGGTAGCTCCCGCGATGGTCGGGTAGCTGCGGCTCGATGCCGGGCCCATGGCGCTCTGCGTAACCAGGCGATGCTCGGCGCGACAGCGCCGCGCTGGGAGGGCGACCGCGAGCTCGCGCCCTGACCTGTCGCCGTCGGCGCCCGGACAAGGGTCTTCCGTCGTGCGGGCTGCGGGCTGCGGGCTGCTGGCCGCGTCAGCACAAGGCATCAATTTTTCCGTATATCGGAAAAAATTTTGTGTTGGATGGCCTGAATCTCTGCGTTAGTCCTGCTCTGTGGAATATTGGCTGGTGTCGGGCCATTGGAGTCCGGTGGGTTACCGCGAAGGACGCGGGCCTAGGCGAGGCGCGCGGAGGGAGTGGGCCGCGGCCAGCGAGGAGGATTTCCATGCCAGGAATTGCGCATACCGTTCCCGATGTCATCGTCGTCGGCGGCGGATCGGCCGGTGCTGTCATGGCTGCCCGGCTGAGTGAGGACCCGCGCCGTTCGGTCCTGCTCCTGGAGGCGGGACCGGTTTTCCCGCCAGGACAGTACCCGCCCGTTTTGTCCAGGAGCGACATGGTGGGCGGTGCGCCGGAATTCGACTGGGGATATCGATCCGAGCCGGGCGCCATCGGTCACCCGGTCGACCTGCCGCGCGGCAAGGTCCTCGGTGGCAGCTCGGCGATCAACGGGGCGGTCGCGATGCGGCCGCCCGCCCAAGATTTCCGGCGCTGGGGCCTGCCCGGCTGGGGCTATGACGATCTGCTCCCCGATTTCCAGCGGCTGGAAACCAGGTCGGATCCGCAAGCGGAATCACCCGGCCGAAGCGGGCCGATCCCGGTGCACCAGTTCACCGACGACGAGCTCTCACCGATGCACAGGGCGTTCCTCGACGCAGCCGTCAAACGCGGCTACGAGCGGAAGAACGACCTCAACGTGGCCGATCACTCCGGTGCCGGTGCCCTGACGATGAACATCGTCGACGGAACCCGGATGAACACCGGTATCTCGTACCTCACAGCGGAGGTGCGCGCGCGTCGCAACCTGACCATCCGCGGCGGGGTGCTGGTCGACAAGGTCCTGTTCGAGGCCAACCGGGCAACGGGCGTGCTACTGTCCGACGGTTCGGCGCTGTCGGCGGGCGAGGTCGTGCTCAGCGCGGGCAGCTACGGAAGCGCCGCGATCCTACTGCGGTCCGGAGTCGGCCCGAGCGAGGACCTGGACCGAATCGGCGTGCCGACAGTCACGAGCCTGCCGGTCGGCACGCACCTGATGGACCACCCCATTCTCTACGCGTCCTTCGCGGCACTACCGGAAAAGCTTGGCGCCCAGCTCCCCCTCATAGCGACCATACTGACGCTCGGCTCATCGCTGGCCAAGCCCGGCGAGATCGACCTGCACATCGCGCCGACGCACTTCAAGGACGAGAGCAGCCCCACCGGGGCGAATTTCATTCTCGCGGTCGCCCTGGTGCGCCCGACGTCACGCGGTCGCCTCTGGCTGGACAGCCCCGACCCCGCGGCCTCCCCGCGGATCCGGGGGCACCCTGCCCTTCCTGGCGAAACGGCTCACTTACGGAGCCGAGATACAAAGCTCTCTGCGTGACCGCCAGCCCCCGGACGTGATCGGCATCCTGCGACGGCTGTACTACGACACGGCGGTGAGCGGTAACCCCTACTCCCTGGCCGCTCTCACCGAGCTGGTCGACACCGACCACATCCTGTTCGGCAGTGACTTCCCCTACCTTTCCCAGCAGGTCATTGACGACAACGCCGATGGTGTGTTCGGAGACAAGGCGTTCGCCGGCGCGGAGGCCACTGCCGCGGTGGCCCGGGGCAACGCCCGCACGCTGTTCCCCAGGCTGCGCTGAGGACCCATGTCAATTGCGCAGTTCGGCTCCGAGCGCGTCGGCTGCCTTGATCATGATGGCGCCGATCCACGGGAGGGTGCTTTCGGGAATCCGGCTGATTGGCCCCCCGACCGTGAGCGCGCCGCGGACACAGGAGTGGGGGTCGACCACCGCGGCGCCGACGGCGGCGGTACCGGGCTCAACGTTACCGATGTTGACGGCGTATCCCTGCCGACGGGTCTGCTCCAGGACGTGCTCCAGTTCGGCGTCCGGCGCGTCGGAGCCCAGAAGGCGGGATAGGTCCTCGCGTGGCAGCCGGGCAAGGATGGCGCGGCCGGCGGAGGAGACTTCGGCCGGGTGCCCCAGGCCTATGCGCAGGCCGGTGCGCAGATCACGCGGCGACTCGTGTCCCGCGAGGAACCACGTCCGCCGTCCGCGGAGTACGGCGACATGCACGGTCTCACCCAGTTCCTCGGCCAGCGAGACGAGATACGGTTCGGCGCGGCGTACCAGTTGGTCTTCTGCCCGGTCCCGGGCGGCAGCGAGGTCGAACAAGGCCGGCCCTGCCAGGTAGGGGCGGTGCCCGGAACCGGTCGGCCGCATCACGTGGCCACTGCTCTCCAGCGCGGCCAGCAGGCGGTGGGCGGTCGAGGTGGGGATCCCGATCCTGGCCGCGATGTGGCTCAGCTTGGCCTCGCCCTCCTCGGCAAGCACGGCGAGGATCCGCAGCGCGCGAGTGACGCTCGGCTCCGATAGGTCTGCCTTCGTGTTCTCCCGCATAGCAGAAGAATATTGGTTTTGGCGGTCAGGCTGGCATCCCATCGTTTTGCTCTGCGAGACTCCGTTACTCGGCGATGCGCTGGCAGAGCCAGGCGAGCGACAGCGGGTACCGGTAGTCCACTCCCCCGTGGGTGGCATCGAACAGCTCGAAGCGGATCACCTCGTCGGCCACGCCGTTCTCGCGCAGCGCCGCCCGGAACGCCTCGGCCCCGATGTCGAGGAACGACTCGTCCCTGGTGCCCGAGTCGATCCAGATGGCCCGCAGCGCCCCGAGCTCGGCCGCATAGCGGGGCACCATGCGGACCGGGTCCCAGTCCAGCCACCGCTGCCACACCTCCGGCCTGAGCACCCCGGTGCGCGGGTCGAACGGCAGCTCCACCTCGCCGTCCGCGCGCGCCGAGAAGCAGGCCGACACGCCGAGCAGCATGAGCAGGTTGTGGTCGGCCTCGTTGGTGAAGGAGGTCCGGGAGCGGAAGTCCGCCCACCAGCGGAAGATGTCCCCGTCGTACTGGCGCAGGTACCGCACTGACTTACCGAACCCGGGGATATAGCTCAGCTCGTAGAGCGTGTCACCGGAATGCGTGGCGAGGGCGCCGAACAGGTCCGGGCGGAGCATGGGCGTGATCATCGCGCCGAAGCCGCCGCTCGACTTGCCCATGATGGCCCGGTGCGCGGCCACCGGCAGCGTCCGGTAGCGGGCGTCCACGTAGCTGACCACCTTGTCGCACAGGTACGAGTGGTAGCGCCCGGTGCCGGGAGAGTCCACGAACTGGCTGCCGCCGTACGCGGTCCAGGCGTCCACGTAGACCACAACCGCGCCCGGCGCCCCCCCGGCGGCGAACATGGCGTCGGCCGTCTCAGGGAACGGCTGCCGGTACGGCGTCCGGTTCGCCCACATGGTGAGGTGGCCCGTGTAGCCCTGGATCACATAGACCGACGGGTAGCGGCGCCCGGGATTGTCGTCGTACCCCGGAGGCAGGTACACCCACAGCGGGCGGACATGCGGGTCGCCAAGCGGATTCCCGCGCAGCAGCTCGCTCGTGATCACCTGCTCCTCGACACGCCCGGCCAGGGACGCCGACCACGGCAACATGGGCACTCCTCGCAGACATCAGGAACAACAAAGACACCAGAATGCTAACGACCCTCGTCAAGCCCTCCCCGCTTCTCGCACAGAAACCCAAGACCATCCGAGTGAACGGACCGTGGCTTCGCGTTCCCCGGCAACGATCCCAACTGTGGCGAGGCGAGTCCACAGCCCTCACCCCAACGGGTCAACAAGCGTCACACGCAACACAGTAATTTCGAACAAACGATCCGCTGCAGGCACTGGGGAAGAAACGCGGACCCGAGGACGACCGCACCGCCGCCCAGCGGTTCCACGACGCGCTGCAGGAGGGCTGCGAGCTCCTCATCCGCGCCAAGATGGTGCCCGACCGGGCCGGCGACACCCGCGTCGACGTCCAGATCCCCCTCTCGGCCCTGCGCGGCATGGACGGCGCCTCGGCGGTCGAGGAGGCCTGGCTGCGGGCCCGGGCCGGCGAGCACGGCTACCTGGCCGGCAAGGACGCCGAGGCCATCGCCTGCGACGCCCTCATCGTCCCCGTCGTCACCGGCACCCCCGACTGGGCCGTCATCACCCAAATGATCACCCTCGTCACCGACTACCACGCCCGGCCCACGCCCAGAGCGGCGGCCAGGACAACCCGGCCGTCCAGCCCGCCCAGCCCGGCGAGCCCACCCAGCCCGACTGGCCGCGCTCGCTGCCGGCCGAGGCGCAGCAGGCGCTGCTGCACGCCATGGCCCGGCTCGCGATCGACTTCGTCTCCGGCCCCGGCGCCATCGCCTCCGCGCTGCGCCGCAGCCTCCTCGGCGCCCAGCTCAACGGCAAGAGCGTCCCCCTCGACGTCGGCTACTCCGACCACATCCCCGAGGCGATCCGCCGCGCCGTCATCCGCCGCGACAAGCACTGCGCCTGGCCCGCCGGCTGCGACCGCCCCGCCGCCGTCTCCGACGTCCACCACATCACCCACAAGAAGGACGGCGGCCCCACCAGCGTCAAGGACTGCCTGCTGCTGTGCAACTACCACCATGACATCTGCATCCACCGATGGGGATGGAAAATCGAACTCCTGCCCGACGGGAGCGTCCGCGCCACCGGACCACAAGGACAGATCCTCCGAAGCCGCCCCCCGCCCACCATCCCCACCAGGTAGCACACCCCGGAACCCCCAGCCCGACCACGCCCCGACCGCGCGCCCGCGACCGGAACCATCACACCGATCGCGGGCGCCCGCATGCCCAGATGCCGAGGGTCGTGAATAAGGCGCGGCAAGCGAGGCGAGGTCCTCTGACCGCGCAGGCTGGCGGCTGGTAGCCGCTCCCCTCCGCGACTCGGCCTACCAGGGCAGGCTGGCGCTGGTCCAGTGGGTCAGCGTGTCCAGGTCCTCCATCTGGTTGACGTGCCGGGGCGGCGTGGCGAACGTCGCGTAGGGGCGCACCCTGATCACGACTCGCTGCTCTTCGGCCGCCATCTCGGCGATCTGCTTCCGCCGCTCGTCGGGAACCGGCTCGCCGGCCATCAGCTCGATCACCCGGCGCAACATATCGGCTGACTGCTCCGGGTCACGCTCTATGGCCGCCGTGCCGTACACCTGCAGATAGGTCGGCGGCCACTGCTCATCGAGCACGCACAGGCTGACGTGCGGATCTCGGTCCACCGCCTTTGCCTTGCTGCGCGCGTCCATGGTGGAGATGAGGATGTCGTCGCCGTCCATCAGGTAGTAGACCACCGTCATCGCCGGACCATGCTCGCGCCGGGCGTAACCGAAGATGCAGGTCCGGTGATCCCGTACGAACTGGCGTCGCTTGTCCGCTTCCATCTGCGGCCTTTCCTTTAGCTACTGCTCGTCTAGCTGCGCCCTGGGGGTCGGGCGCGCCCGGCACGACGTTACTCGTGTTGTGTTGTGCGATAAGGGTGAGGGCCGCCTCACGATCTCGCAGCTCCAGCGCGTCGATGATGGCCGCGTGCAGGGCGTACCGCGACGCGATGTACTCCTCCAGCGGCTCTTCGCTGACAGGGAGCACGGCCAGGGTGTGCGACTCGATCTGGTCAAGCAGGCTGCCGTAAAGCGAGCGCAGCATGGCATGCGGGCTGATCGCGGCGATGCGGGCGTGCAGTGACCAGTTGGCGTGGATGAAGGCGATGGGGTCCTGCCGTTGCGCGGCCAGCAGCATTTCGGCCAGCAACTCGCGCAGCTCGGCGATGTCAGCCGGGGACGCGTGCCAGAGCGCGTCCTCGATCAGCAGCGGGTCGAGCGCGTCCCGGATCCGCACCGCCTCGGCGACCGGAGTGTCGGCCGCGTCCAGCGCGAGCACGGAGTTGCCTAGGCGCACCATCAGGGACTGCGCGGCGGCGAACACGCCACCGCCGGGGCCGGGGCGCACGGAGATGATCCCGCGCGACTGCGCGATCCTGATCGCCTCGTTGAAGGTTCCGACCGAGACCTCGCACTGGGTCCGCAGCTCTTCCTTCGAGCCGAGCCGGTCGCCCGGGTCGGCGGCGTTGGCGATCGCGATGAGCTGCCCGGCAGCGCTCTCGGCGCGGGGGAGCCGGGCGGCCGGGCGACCGGCGGCGGACTGCTGCTGCCGGTGCCAGTCCTGCCGGCGCAGCGCGGGGACGTCGAAGCCGACCTCACCAGGCTGCTCGCCCATCCTGCCTCCTCCGCGCCCGAAATCCCAGCCCTGCGCCTGCGATCCCGGCTCACTGAGATCCTCATAAAGAATATGACTATAGGCCTTGACATGTCTAGTGCACGGACGCAGGATCTACATAATCATCATATAGAATTTGAGTGATGATGATCGATCAGCAGGGGTTCCGCCAGCTCATGGCCGGTGTCTGCGCCCCCGGCCAGCAGCCGCCGTGACCTCCCCCGCTAAACCCCGGCCGAGGCACCAGCTCAGTCATGAAAGGCAGCGCACAATGGGCTTGCATCGCTTGACGTCCATCACCATGGGCGTGCCCAACGTCAAGGAGACGGCCGCGTACTACGGCGAGTTCGGCCTCTCCCCCGCCGACGACGGCTGGTTCGCCACCCGCGACGCCGGCCGCCAGCTGCGCATCGTGCAGGCGCCCACCCGCCGTCTAGTCGACGTGCACATCGGCGTGGACGACGCCGATGACCTCGCCCGGGCGGCGGATAACCTGCACCGCCTGGGCATCGAGGTGCGCCGGGGGCCCGACTTCATCAGCGCGGCCGAGAAGGCCACCGGCACCGTCGCCTACCTCGAGATCGCGGATCGCTTCGAGCAGGAGCCGGTCGTCGCCACCCGCTACAACGGGCCAGGCCGGCACGAGCGCGCCGGCCGGCGAGCACCCGGAGTGGTCAGCACCGACCAGGTCAGGCCGCGCAAGCTCGGGCACGCCGTGGTCGGCTCGACCGACTTCGAGGGAACGCGGGCGTTCTTCGTCGCGGGCCTGGGATTCAAGGTCAGTGACTACATCAAGGGCGTCGGCGCTTTCATGCGCTGCTCCACCGACCACCACAACGTCCTGGTGCTCGCCGCGCCGGTCTCGTTCCTGCATCACACCTCCTGGCAGGTCGACGACATCGACGAGGTGGGCCGGGGCGCGCACATGATGCTCGAAGACCATCCGGAACGGCACGTCTGGGGCCTAGGCCGCCACTACGCCGGGTCCAATTTCTTCTGGTACCTGAAGGACCCGGCGGGCAACTTCAGCGAGTACTACAGCGACATGGACTGCATCGTGGACGACCAGCTCTGGACGCCCGAGGACCTCGAGGGCGCCCGCGGCCTGTACTCCTGGGGTCCGCCCCCGCCGCGGTCGTTCCTGCACCCCGACGACCTCGCCGCGATGATGACCGGAGCGCACAGCCGGTGACTGGAAATGTTCCGGTCGGCATTCAGCGACTCCTGGTCGGCGGCGCCCGCGGTCAGCACGTCGCCGCCTGGCTCGGGCTCGAGCCCCGGGGGGCCCTGCGGATTATCAAGATGCCGCTGCGGGCATAGATAGCAGGCCCGTAAAGGGCCAGGCCAAGGAGATGCGTCGGCATGACGACAAGCGCAGGCAGCCGCAGCCGCCTTCAGCTCACCACTCGGCTGGGCCGATGACGGTGGGGCCAGGCAGGGCGCCACGCACGGCTGACCGGCCGTGTGTCGATTGCCTCGATCCCTCAACGACAAGCGCCAGGCCGGTCCGGCGGCTGTCTCGGCCGGTCGCGTTCTGGTTGATTGCCTACGCATTCGCGGTCACCATGCTCGGCACCACCTTGCCGACACCGCTGTACGTGATCTACCAGGCGCAGTGGCATTTCGCTACCAGCCTCATAACGTTGATCTTCGCCTCGTACGCGGTCGCCGTGCTCACCGCGCTGCTGCTGGCCGGGCGCTCGTCCGACCAGGTCGGCCGGCGTCCGGTGCTCGCGGCGGCGATTTGCCTGAGCATCGTCAGCGCGGTGACGTTCATCCTCGCGCCGAACGTCGGCTGGCTGTTCGCCGGGCGGGTGCTTTCTGGCCTGTCGGCCGGGCTGATGACCGGCACGGCCACCGCCGCCTTGACCGAGACGGCGCGGCCCGGCTCGGGGCGCCGCGCGTCGCTGGTCTCGTCGGCGGCCAACCTGGGTGGCCTCGCTCTCGGCCCGCTGCTCGCCGGGCTGCTAGCCCAGTACGCTTCCCAGCCGACGGTGCTGCCCTTCCTGGTCCAACTCGGGCTTGCGGCAGTCGCCGGGCTAGGCCTGCTGGTCGTGCCTGAGACGGTGAGCGAGCGCTCTGCGCTGTCCCTCAGGTTCCACGGCCTCGGTATCCCGCAGGCGGGCCGGGCCGAGTTCATCGCGGCCGGGTTCGCTGGTTTCGCCGCGTTTTCCCTGCTGGGGCTGTTCAGCGCGCTTGTCCCTACCTTCCTCGTCGGCGTGCTGCATAACACCAGCCACGCGGTCGCGGGGGCGGTGGTCTTCCTGGCCTTCGCCGTCGCCGCCTGCATCCAGCTAGGCGGGTCCCGGCTGCCGAGTCGGCCGGTGATACTGGCCGGGCTGGCAGTGTTCCTGGCGGCGCTCGCCTTGATCGTCGCAGGGCTCTCCGCCGCCTCGATGCCCCTCTTCCTGGCCGCGACGGTGGTCAGCGGAGTGGCGGTCGGCGCCGTTTTCATGGGCAGCCTGGCCACGGCCAACCGGCTCGCCCCGGCGAAGGCGCGCGGCCAGGTCATTTCCACTTACTTCGTGTTCGCCTACGTCGGCCTGACGGTGCCCGCCATCGGCGTAGGATTCGGCGCGCAAGCGTTCGGCGACTTCCGCGCCACCCTCGCCTGCGCCATCGCCCTCGCGGTGATCGCGGTGGCGTCGATGGCCACCATCCGGCATTCGACGGCATGATCAGCCGATCGCGGTCCCTAGCCGGCCGCCTGGCGGATTTTCGTCAGCACCATCCCGGCCTGTCATTCACCGGAGTTCTGTCATTCACCGGAGTTCTCGTCCAAAGTACACCTCGACATGCACTATCTGGTCGCCTGTGAATTCGAAACGCTCGACGTTGGCGAACCCCGGCCCGACGAACGCGCCTGCCCGGTATCTGACCAGGGCGCCGTCGTCATCGGCGCAAACGTCCAGCAATGTGAAGGACTTGATGCCCTCGTGCGGCGGCCAGCACCGTTCGAAGTAGAGAGCCCGGTCGATCCGGTCGTCGTCCGGGCTGGGGCTTGTGAAGGTAAAGCCGGGATGAAGAAGCTGCTCGATGGCCGGCCGGTCGTCGTTCTCATAGGCTTGGTAATAGCTCCGGATCAGAGCTAGGCGGTCGTCGGGGCCTGATTGCACGTGAACTCCTGACGTCGTAGGGGACACAGCGATCGAGTGGCTTGTGAGCCGCGTCCAGGCGGGCCGGGCTGGCGTCCTGCTGAGGTGGAGACTGACGGTCGCGCCGCAATTCATCGGTCGACGGAGGTGCCGTGGCTGGCGCGCCGGCAGCGGGCGGATCGCCCGCGGCTGCAGCCTCCATCGAGACACGGCTTCGCCCGTACCTTTGACAGAAAGCACGCGATCGTTCAGGAGAAAGATCTTGATTTTCTTGAACGGACGCGTGATTTCACCCGGCCCGCGAGTTCCCGCCTTGCCCCAGAGCGACGGTTCTGGGCAGGTAACGAGGCATTTGCCGCTATCGTGATGTTATGAGAGCCTGGCCGCGCTGCGGGCCGACAGCGACTGGTTTGCTGGCCCTGGCCGCACTGATCGGGGTGCTGGACGCCGGGCCCGCCGCCGCCGCCCCCCGCGCTTCGCAGCCCGCTGCGCCTAGTTCCTGGACGGTGTATCACGGCGCCGCCGACGGCGCCGGGGTGGCCGCGCCGGTGGCGGCGTTCAACACCACCACCCGCGCCTGGACGTCGCCCGCACTCGACGGCGAGCTCTACGGTGAGCCGCTCGTGTCTTCGGGGCACGTCTACGTGGCGACGGAGGACGACACCGTCTATGAGCTGTCCGCCGCCACGGGCGCGGTGGTCTGGTCCACGCAGCTCGGCAGTCCCGTGCCGTCTGGCGACCTTCCCTGCGGAGATATCACGCCGACGGCGGGCATCACGGGCACTCCCGTCATCGATCCGTCCCGGGGCGAGATCTTCGTGGTGGCCGACGAGTTGGTGAACGGCAAGCCGGCGCATGTGTTCGCCGGGCTCTCCACGGCCTCGGGCAAGGTCGAGGTGACCGAGGACGTGGATCCCGCCGGCGCGGATCCGGCCTCGCTGCTGCAACGCACCGGGCTGACCCTCGACGACGGCCAGGTCGTATTCGCCATGGGCGGCAATGACGGCGACTGCGCTTCCTACCGAGGTCGGGTGATCGCCGTACCGGAGAAGGGCGGGACACCGACGATGTTCACCGTCGACGCCGCGGCCGATGAGTCGCAGGGGGCGATCTGGATGGGCGGAGCGGCCCCCGTGGTCGACTCAGCGGCGACATCTTGGTCGCCACGGGCAACGGCTCGGTCTACTCCAACAGCCAGCCCTACGACAACAGCGATTCGATGCTCGAATTGTCGCCGTCCCTGCAGCTTTCGCAGTTCTTCGCGCCGACCACCTGGGCCACGGACAACTCCAGGGACCTTGACATGTCGACGGCGCCGGCGCTGCTGTCCGACGGGCAGGTGATCATCACCGGGAAGTCCCGCATCGTCTATCTCCTCAACCAGGCGCACCTGGGCGGCATCGGCGGGCAGCAGGCGGAGCTTGGATCGGCGTGCAGCCAAGACATCGACGGCGGCGTCGCGGTGCAGGGCACGACGGTCTACCTGCCCTGCACGAGCGGGATCGTCGCGGTCCGGGCGGTGAAGTCCCCCGCCGCGCTTCACCTGCTGTGGAGTTCAGGAACGGGCGGCGGCCCCGCCATCGTGGCCGCGGGCCTGGTCTGGACCATCGGGCAGAACGGCGTGCTCTACGGGCTTAACCCGGCCACCGGCACGGTGGCGCAGCAGGCGTCGATCGGCGTGCCCGCCAACCACTTCGCCACCCCGAGCGCGGCCGACGGCCTCCTGCTCGCCCCCTCAGCGGATCAGGTGGTCGCCTTCGCCGCATCCGCAGCCGCGCCCGCGCCCGCACCCGCAGCCGCCCGTGCTTCGGCGGCCGCGTCTCCCGCTGCCTCTGGCGGCGGTCTGCCGGCCCACGCCATCGCCGGCGTCGCCGTGGCCGCCCTCGCGGTGATCGGCGGGATGGGCTGGCTCGTGTGGCGCAGGCGTCCCACCGGCTCCCGGTAGCGGTGCCCGAAAGGACTCGCTTAGTAGTACCAAGGGAACTGCTGCCAGTCGGGCTCGCGCTTTTCCAGGAACGCGTCCCTGCCCTCGGCGGCCTCGTCGGTCATGTAGGCGAGCCTGGTGGCCTCGCCCGCGAAGAGCTGCTGGCCCACCAGGCCGTCGTCGATGAGGTTGAACGAGTACTTGAGCATCCGCTGGGCGGTGGGGCTCTTGCCGTTGATCTTCGCCGCCCAGTCCAGCGCGGCGGCTTCGAGGTCGGCGTGCGCCACCACCGCGTTGACCATGCCCATCCGGTGCGCCGCTTCGGCGTCGTAGCTGTCGCCGAGGAAGAAGATCTCCCTGGCGAACTTCTGGCCGACCTGGCGGGCCAGGTAGGCCGAGCCGAATCCGCCGTCGAAGCTGGCGACGTCGGCGTCGGTCTGCTTGAACCGCGCATGCTCGCGGCTGGCCAGGGTCAGGTCGCAGACGACGTGCAGGCTGTGCCCGCCGCCCGCCGCCCAGCCGGGCACCACGCAGATGACGACCTTGGGCATGAACCGGATGAGCCGCTGCACCTCGAGGATGTGCAGCCGTCCGCTGCGCGCCGGGTCGATGGTCGCGCTCGTCTCCCCTTCGGCGTAGCGGTAGCCGTCCCTGCCGCGGATCCGCTGGTCGCCACCGGAGCAGAAGGCCCACCCGCCGTCCTTCGGCGAGGGTCCGTTGCCGGTCAGCAGCACGCAGCCCACGTCGGAGGACATCCGGGCGTGGTCAAGCGCGGTGTACAGCTCGTCCACGGTGTGCGGGCGGAAAGCGTTGCGGATCTCGGGCCGGTTGAACGCCACGCGGACGGTGCCGGAGTCCACCGCGCGGTGGTAGGTAATGTCGGTGAAGGAAAACCCGGTGACCGCGCGCCAGCGCGCCGGATCGAAGATCTCAGAAACCATGGCCCCCATTGTGGCCGACCGTCAGCTGATACTGGTGAGCCGGGTGATGTCATCGCGGGCATCAGGACGGGCGTCGCCGTCGGTGCCGAGGCTGTCGGTAGAGATCGGATTGGCGGCGTCGGCGTGACTGTCGATGCGGCGGGCGCAGATGTGGCGGAAGACTGTGACGCCCCGCGTGCGCACCCGCCTGCGCCGGGCGCAGCGCCTTGCGCCCCCACTGGCCGCGCACTACCCTCCCTAGACGCCACTCGCCTGGCCTCTCTCGATCCCGCTGATGCCCGCCACGACCGCGGTCGCTGGCTCGAGCAGAGAGTTCCGGCTCCCGAACGTCGGCGTGAATCCTGGCGATGGCTATGACCAGAGCCGCCAGCATGATCCCGGCCGCCGCCAAGAACGCACGGCCGAAACCTGCGGCCAGGGCGTGCTGGTAGATCACCCCGGGCAGATGTCCGCCCAACCCGGCTGAGTGCCCGGCCATGGTCGCGGTGCGGGCTTGCTGGGAACGGGCGCTGTCGGCCGCGACAGTCCAGGCGGCCGTGCCGAGGACCGCCAGGCCGATGGAACCCCCGACCTGCTGGCCGGTGTTGAGCAGGCTGGAAGCAGCACCGGAGTCGCCGTCCCTGACCCGTGACAGGGCGGTCAGCGACAGCGGGACGGACAGCAGCCCGAGACCGCAGCCGACCACCACGGTGGGGCCGAGGACCGTTCCTGCATAGCTGCCGTGTTCGCTGAGGTGGGACAGCCAGTACAGGCCTCCCGCCGCGACCGCTGAGCCGACGAGCAGCAGCGGCCGGACGGCGATCCGCCTAACCATCCGGGCGGCGGCGGCGGATGCCACCAGCACGGCAACGGTCATCGGCAGGTAGCCGACACCGGTCCTCAGTGCCGAGTAGCCCCAGACGGCTTCCTGGAACAGGGTCAGGAAGAAGAACACCGCGGACATCGCGGTCGCGGAGCAGAGCATGATCAGGTAGGCGCCGCTCCGGTCGCGGTCACGCAGTAGCCGGGCAGGCAGCAGGGGCTCACGGCTGCGCGCCTGGATCAAGACGAAGGCGCCAAGCAGCGCCACTGCTGCGGTGATTGAGGCGATGACCTTCCTGTCGCCCCAGTGAGAAGTCCCGTTCGGGGAGGCGGCGGCCGCTGACAGTCCATAGACCAAAGTGGCGACACCGCCGGTGCCAGCGATCGCGCCGGGCAGGTCGAACCGGCCGCGCTGGCGCGGCGACTCGGCGAGTACCAGCGGCGCGGCAAGGGCGACGGCCACTCCGATGGGAACGTTGACGTAAAGCACCCACCGCCAGGAGGCATAGGTGGCGAGCAGACCGCCGGCCAGTAGCCCAAGCGCGCCGCCGGCCGCACTTGCCGCCGAGTAGACGCCCATGGCCCGGTTCCGCTGACCGCCCTCGGGAAAGGTGGTCGCGATCAGCGCGAGCGCGCTCGGAGCGGCGAGCGCGGCGCCGGTTCCCTGAACCGCCCTGGCGGCCAGCAGCCAGGCCGGCGAGCTGGCCAGGCCGCCCGCGAGCGATGCGGCGGAAAACAGCAGGAGCCCGCCGGCGAACACCCGACGGCGGCCGAGCAGGTCCCCGGCCCGGCCGCCGATGAGCAAGACCCCGCCGAAAGTCAGCGCGTAGGCGTTGACCACCCATTCCAGTCCGGAACCGGAGAACCCGAGTGCTACCTGGATATGCGGCAAGGCGACGTTGACGATGGTGGTGTCCAGCGTCACCATGAACTGGGCGGTTGCGATGACGAGCAAGGCTGGGCCCGGCCGCCGCACGCTGCCCCGGACGGTGGCAGTTCCCTGTCCGGGCGGCGCCAGCGAGACGTGGCGGGACCTCACCAGTAGCTGCCCGCGGGGGGCGCGTAGGTCGTGATGTCCCGCCGCGGATCACTCACAATCCTCGTCGCCGTCTCCGCGAAGGCGCGACCGAGCGCGTCGATCGTCGCGACCTTGAAGGCGGGCACGTGGCCCCATATCTCCCCGCTTAGCTGTCCGCTGAGGGTGCGGCGGAGCTGGTAGCCCAGCCGGACGCCGCCAGAAAAGGGGTGCCCGATGTGCGGCCAGAGTTCGGCCCCAGGGACGTCGCGCACCGAGAACTTGACCGTGGTTCCGTCCGCCGCGGCCACCTGCTCGATGAGCGGCGCCGTCTGCCGCATGTTGTTGATGGAGACCTCGAACATCTGCTCACCGCGGGGAAGCGACGGCACCACGCTGGCGATCGATCCGCAGGGCGCCTGATACCGTCGTGCGCCCCGCACCGCCTCGTGGACTCGGGCGACCAGGTCAAGGAAGGAGATCCTGCCAGACAGGTCGATCCGCACCGGCAGGTGATCGGACAACAGCCCGATGATCGGCTGGAGCTCGAGCCGTTCGCGGTTGCCGTGGACGCAACCGATGACCGGCTGCTCTGGAAGGTAGGGACGCAGAGCCGTCAGCACCACCGAGCGGAGCGCGCTTGTCAGGGATACCCCCAGGGCACCGGCGATCTCCTCGAGTCTGCTGACCTGGCCCGCGGCGATCGACGGATATTCCCGGCCGGCCATGACCTGCGGGCCGTGCTGCTCCCCTTCGCTCTCCATCGGCAGCGCCGCGGCCTCACCAGGAAGCACGCTGCGCCAGTAGGCCACGGCGTCATCCGGCAGGCGGAGCTGCCGTTCCCACCCCGCGTAGTCAGCGATCTGGATCTCCGGCTCGGCTAGCCGCGGCCGTTCCCGACGCAGTGTGCTCGCGTAGAGGCTCGTCAGGTCACGGAACACAACCCTGGTTGACCAGCCGTCAAAGGCAGCATGATGCCAGAACGTGACGAGGACATGGTGAACAGGCGACATGCGGGCCACGAACCCACGCCACAACGGAGGCTGAGTCAGGTCAGTGGGCTTCCTGGCTTCTTGCAGGATGAAGCTGTCGAGCTCCCTGTCCCGCGCGTCCCCGGCAGCGGACGTGAGATCAGCCGTATCGATGACGGGTTCGACCGTGGGCCAAACGGCGCGCCGAATTCCCTCCTGATCCAGCACGAATGCCATCCGCAGCGTCTCGTGTCTTGCGGCCAGGGCCCGGAGTGCTTCGCGCAGCACGCCGTGATCGAAAGGTCCTTCGATGGTGATGGCGAGGGGGAGGTTATGGTCAGAGGCCCGGATATCGACTGCCCGGACCCACTCCTCTTCTAGGTAAGTGACGGGAAGGAGGTCGACCGCCTGCGCACCGGTCTCCAGTGGCCCGGTCATTGCGCTGCCTCGGGTTGGGCCGGAGCAAGGTCGCTGACTCGTAGGTAAGGAGATTCCGTTCCGCGCAGCAGGACCATCCAGAACCGGTCGGCCAGATCCGCTAGGAGGCTGGGCGCGAAGGTGTTGAGGTCGCCGCGGACACACCCGGCGAGCCGCCCGGTAGGAGCGGGGCGCAGAACGTAGTCGATCAGCGCGGAACCGTCCCACCAGCGGCTTGCCGATGCCTCCTCATCCTTGATGTCGACGTTTGTCATCAGCAGGTCGCCGTCGGCCTGTTCCTTCGGGGTTCCGGCGGGCAGGTAGTTGAGGCAGACGTCGAACAGCGGGCCTTCCACGCTGTCGGTGCGCAGCAACCCCGACAGGGCCGCGAGCGGAACGGGATGGTCCCGGCTGTAGGCGACCGCCTCCGCCGCCCGGCCGACCAGGTGGCTGAACTCCGGGTCGCCACGCAGGTCGATGGTGAGCGGCGCGATATCCGCCAGATAACCCACGACGTCCCGCAGTTCCACGCGCTCACGATTGGCCCGCACCAGGCCGATGGACAGGCCTGGCTCGCTCATCCCGGAGCCCTCGACCGCGGTGCCGTGCCCGACGTAGTCGCGCAGCGACGCCACCACGCCCGCTGTGAGCACCGCCACCACGGGAACCCGGAGTTGCCTGGCGAGCCGTTCGATGCCGTCAGACGCATCGGGACCGCCGTCCGGCAGTTCGCAGGCGATGGCGAGCTGCTCGGGGCCGGGACCAGTCGCACCGGGAATACGGGACCTGGTGCTGTACCCGCGCAGCCGCTCTCGCCAGCCATCCAACGATGCCGAGTCGGCCGCCTGCCGTTCCCAGGCCGCGTAGTCAGCGGGCTGGAGCACCGGCGCGGCGACCCGGGAGGCGCCGGTGTCGCGGTAGCAGTCGCGCAAGTCCGCGGTGAGGACGCCCGCCGACCAGCCATCCATGACGGCGTGGTGCAGGCTGAAAGCCAGGAAGTGCAGGCCGGTCCCGCAGGTAGTGATGATCACCCGGCACAGCGAGGGTCCTTGCAGGGCAAACGGCCGACGCAGGTGATCTTTGATCAGCCGCATGGCCTCAGCCTCGGGATCACGCTCCGTGGAGAGATCGAGCACGACCGCGGGGACCTCGCCAGACCTCGCGACCACCTGGCAGACTTTGCCGTTGACACTGGTCAACGTGGTGCGAAGCGCCTCATGGCGGGACGCGAGGCGGCTGATCGCGGCGAGCAGCCGCGGCACGTCCAAGGGGCCGCGAAGCCTCAGCACCACCCCGACGTTCACCGCTGATTCCCCGCTCTTCGCCGACCGGTACAGGGACTCCTGGAGATAGGAGGCGTCGAAGATCTCAGCCGTCATCGCTCGTCCTCCTCGGCAGGCGCTTGATCGGCCCGTCCCCCGCCTCTTCGAGCGGGCGGGCGGCCAGCACGAGCTGCGCGTACTCGGCGAGCGTCCCGGCGCGGTAGACGTCGTCTTCCCTGGCCGCCTTGCGCAGCTCACTCCGGACCCTGACGGTGATCTCCGCTGCCTCAAGCGAGGTGCCGCCCAGGTCGAGGAAGTCGCTGGCCGGGGTGACCGGCCGGTCAAGCACGGCCCCCCAGATCCGTCCGATGCGCTCCTGCGTCTCACCACCTTCTGGCAGCCCGCCCTCACGCACGGCTAGCGCTTGGATCAGCACGGGAAGTGAATTCTTGGCGACCTTGCCCGCCGGCGTCAGCGGCAGCTCCGCCGCGACGGCGATCCGGCGCGGGGCCTTAGCCGGGCCGAGCCGTTCCCTGGCGTACTCGTACAGGGCTGCCATGTCGAGGCCGGGCACCGCCTGGACGACCGCCGCTACGTACTGGCCAAGCACGTCGTGCGGCATGCCGAAAGCCGCAGCCCCAGTGACCTGCGGGTGATCTTCGAGCACCGCAGCCACCTCGAGCGTGGAGATGTTGAGGCCGCCGCAGATGACGATGTCGTCTTCGCGGTCGCTCAGGTAAAGAAACCCGTCCGCATCCAGGTGCCCGATGTCACCGGTGCGCACCCAGCCGTCGGCGAGGAACACCCGGGCAGAGGCCGCCGGATCGCCGATATAGCGCCGGGGGGTGACACCTTCCGCCTTGAGATGGACCTCGCCGGTGACCCCCGCGGGCACCTCGGTTCCGGATGAATCGACGATACGCACCCGGGTACTCCCCTGGGGTCTGCCGACCGATGCGGGACGGGACGGGTCGAAACGGGTCCTTACCCGAGCCGGCCAGGATTCGGTCGACGCGTACATGTTGACCGTGACCGCGTTCGGGAACATGGCGTCGAGCCGCTCGAGCGAGGCGGGACTGATCGGAGCGCTCATCGTGCGGACCATGCGCACGCAGGACAGATCGCGCTGCGCGGTCTCCTGAGCACGCAGCAGCGCCATACGCCATCGCGGGTACGAGCACGATGTCGGTCGGCCGGTGCTCCTCGATCGCCTCGAGGAATTCCTCGGGCCGGAATTCCGGCAGCACGAGGACCGTATGCGGCGTGGTGCCGAGCGGCTGCACCAGCAGCCCCTGCCCCGCATTGGTAGCGGCCGGAACCGAGTGCAGCACAGTCTTCGCGCTGTCGGCCGGGCGACTGCACAACGATCGCAATATGTTCTCGTGTGTCGCGACGACACCCTTCGGTCGGCCCGTGGTTCCTGAGGTGAAGAGGATCTGGGCCTCGTCGCGGGCCCTGACCGTGACGCTCAGCGCCGCCTTGTCCCCGCCTTCGAGCTCGGTCAGGGACCTGGCCCAGCCTTCGCACCCGGCGATCGGCTGATCGCTGACGACTCCCACTGCCGCGGCGCTGGCCTGCGCCCATCGCACGTGCTCTTCACCGTGGCTGGCGAGCACCGGGACTGCCGTCGCGCCAGCCTTGTGGACCGCCGCGTACGCGACCGCGCAGCTGAGCCAGTCGGCGACCACGGGCAGCAGAACCCGGTCGCCCTGCCTGACGCCTAGGGCCGCGAGGCCATGGGCGGCCTCCTCCGACCGCTCGTCCCAGGTGCGGAATGTCAGCCGGCCGCCGTCCGGCAACACTTGGATAGCGGTCCTCTCACCGTTCTCGGCCGCGAGTATCCGCAGGCGGCCAGGAATTGTTAGGTCATCCGATTTGATCGACATGACCTCTCCTTCCTTGTCGATTAGCCAGCATTCACATGCCCGTTAGAGCCTTAGCGCCCGCACGGGGCACCAGGCTTCCTAATTGTCCGTTGTGCGCATATCGCACGATTCACCCATAAGCTTGGATCAAGCGTTTCCCCAGTTCAGGACCCTGTAGTCACTCTAGCTGGCACTCGCCTTCCGCGCGGGAAGATACAAAACAACTTCCAGTTAGCGTCAGTTGATCTGGGTTTGCCCGGTGGCGCTCAGGTAATTGAGCTCGCTAGGAAATAACTGCTCCGAACAATCTCCACCCGCGTTTCCTGGTCACAGCTCTCCGCAAATCCTTGTGGAATCTGCGCGATAGAAATGCACGCGACCGGGTAATGGGAGCGGGTAGCCGTGCAGTCCGGCCGCGCCCGCTCATACCACCGCGCTACTGGTTCGCGGATGCGACTGACGGCCTGCGGGCGGGCGGCGGCGGGCGACTGACGGCCTGCGGCGGGCGGCGGGCGGCGGGCGACTGATGGCCCGCGACGGGCGGCGGCGGCCGGCCGGCCGGCGGCGGCCTAGCGCATCGGCCAGGTGCCACGATTCGGGAAAATAAACGCTTCGGTAACGCAAAGTTTACATGCCGCATTGATGTGGTATCGATGACACATGGAGCCAGTGCCGCCCGAGCGGGCGAAGCAACTGGTAGCCAGCCTGCGCTGCGGGCTTGGGCGCGGCCCGTCGGCTGTTCACTTCGGGTCGCGGCCGGAGAGGAGCTGTCATGACACAGGATCGGACCCGGCTGCTGGGGATATCGCAGTGGAGGGGTGCCGCTAACGCATCGCGTGAGCGCGGCCGGTCGGCGGCTCGCGGCCCCGGCGCGCCGCGGGCACGCGCGGGCAGCCTCGGGCGCTGCGGTACGGCTCGGCGGCGCTCGCCCTGATCGTGGCCGGCGCGGCAACGGCCTGTACCGGGGGAGGCACTACGGGCAGCCTGGCGAACACCGGGCAGGCGAGCGGCACGCTGACGGTGGCAACGCCGAGCGCCCCATCCAGCCTCGACCCGGCCGTCGGCCAGCCGGCCGACGAGACCTTCAGCGACTTCGCCTACAGCCCGCTGATCGTCCAGGCGTCCGACGGCAGCTACACGCCGGGCCTGGCCGAGAGCTGGAGCTACGGACCGACAACGAGAGCTTCACCATCACGCTGCGCTCTGGCGTCAAGTTCAGCGACGGGACCGCGCTGAACGCCGAGGCCGTCAAGACCTGGATCGAGCATGAGATGAAGCCGGGCAACGGCGGAGCCAGTTGGCTGCCGACCTTCAAGTCGGCCGACGTCACCGGACCGCTGACGCTGACCCTGACGTTCAGCAGCCCGACGCCGGACGTTGAGATGGTCTTCGGCCAGATCCTCGCGCTCGGCGACGATCGGCAGTCCGAAGGCAGTGCAGGCGGGCACGCTCACGAAGCAGACGGCCGGCGCCGGCCCGTACATGCTCGAAGCGTCCGCCACGGTTCCCGGGGCGACCTACACCTACGTAGCCAATCCCTACTACTGGGACAAGTCAGCGGTGCACTGGTCGAAGGTGGTCGTCAAGGTCGTCGCAAGCTCCACGGCCGCGCTGGAGGCACTGCAGTCGGGGCAGGTCCAAGTGGCGATGAATCAGCCCGTGACGAGCGTTCCCGTAGCGACGAAATCCGGGCTTCATTACGTCGATCCGCTCACGCTGCTGCTCGGCCTGGGCATTCTGGACCGCAGCGGCAAGATCAGCAAGCCGCTCGGCAACGTTCAGGTTCGGCAGGCCCTGAACTACGCCATCAACCGCCCCGCCCTGGCCAAGGTGCTCGGCGCGGGGTACGGTACCCCGATCACGCAGATGGCCGCGCCCGGCTGGGATAGCTACGACGCCGCGCTCGCCCAGGCGTACCCCTACGATCCCGCGAAGGCGAAGCAGCTGCTGGCTGCCGCCGGATACCCGCACGGCTTCACGCTGCCGGTTGTGTCGGTTGCCGCTGTCGGCCAAGACGTGCTTGCAGAGGCACTCCAGGGCCAGCTGTCCGCGGTAGGCATCACGGTACAGCCCGATATCACGACAAACGACCGGCGCCTACTTCCAGGCCCTGTCGAGCGGCACTTATCCCGCCGCCACGCTCAGCTTCGGGCAACTGCCAGCGGCCTTCGACTACGCGGACCTGTACGGTCCGGTGGCCGCCTTCAACCCATTCAAGTCCGCGAGTCCGCAGCTGACAGCGCTGGACACCAGGCTGGACGCCGCATCTGCAGGCGCGGAGCCGGCCATCGCCGAGCAGATGCAGGCGCTGCTCGTCCACCAGGCCTGGTTCGTGCCCGTGGCCGCCACGCCGCTGGTCGTGCTCTACCAGTCGGATGTCACCGGCGTGAACGCCACGCCCCAGCGGAACGTGGTCTACATGACCGAGATCCGGCCCGCAGGATGAGGACCGCCCGTCAAGACCCGGCAGGTGCCGTGAACCCGCGGCCCCTGCCGGCGGACGGGCGGGTGAGACCGGATGCTTAGCGTGATCGGGCGGCGGCTGGCGCTGTCGCTCCCGCTCCTGGTGATCGTGCCGACGGTGACGTTCCTGCTGGCGGCGCTCATCCCCGGTGACGTCGTGCGCACAATCCTCGGCGCGGACGCGACCCAGGCGCAGTACCTGCAGCTTCGCCAGTCCCTCGGGCTGAACGAGCCGCTGCTCACCCGGTATTTCACGTGGCTCGGCAACGCATTGCACGGGAACCTGGGGACGTCCCTGTTCTGGCAGCAGCCGGTCGTCTCCATGCTCAACAGCCGACTGCCGGTCACGCTGTCCCTCGTGATCGGCTCGACCGCGGTCGCCGCGGCCATCGGCGTGCTCCTCGGCGTCGTGGCGGCGCTACGGGCCGGCGTGGCTGGCAAGTCCGTGGACGCCATCGCCCTTGTCGGCCTGGCAATCCCCAACTTCTTCCTTGGGCTGCTCCTCGTCACCTGGTTCGCGGTAACGCTCAGAGTGTTCCCTGCCACCGGTTACGTACCATTCAGCCAGTCGCCGACCGGGTGGCTCGCCAGCATCGTGCTGCCGGTCATCACGCTGGCCGTGCCGGGGATCGCGGTGATCGCCAAGCAGACAAGGGACGCCATGCGCGAGGTCCTTGGCCGGCCCTTCATGAGGACGCTGCGGGCCGCGGGCGTCCCTGCCCGGTCGATCATCGGCAAGCACGCGCTGCGGAACGCGGCGATCCCGGTGATCACCGTCACGGGCCTGATCTTCATCGGCAGCCTCAGCGGGACCGTGCTGGTCGAAACGGTATTCGCGCTGCCGGGCCTCGGCGGCCTTGCCGTGCAGGCGACCAGTCAGCACGACCTGCCGCTCATCCAGGGCGTCGCGGTCTATTTCACGGTCGCCGTCATCTGCGTCAACCTGCTGGTCGACCTGACCTACTCCTGGCTCGACCCCAGGGTGCGCGTGTCATGAGCGCGGTCCAGCCTCTGCCGCAAGCCCATCCGGGCACCGCCCAGCGGCATTCGTTCGCCCGCCGGTTCATGGGCCTGCCTGCGGGCGTCGCCGCGGCGACGTTCCTCCTGCTCCTGGTCCTAGCGTGCGCAGCGGCTCCGCTCATCGCCCCGGACAACCCCGGGACCCAGGACCTGACCAACGTTCTGTCCGGTCCGAGCGCGCATCACCTGCTCGGCACCGACACCCTGGGCAGGGATGTGCTGAGCAGGCTGCTGTACGGCGGCCGGCGCAGCCTGCTGTCCGTCGCCGAAGGGCTGGCCGTTGTCCTCGCGCTCGGCGTGCCGCTGGGCCTGGCCGCCGGGTACCGCGGCGGCGGGGCGGACCGCGCGCTCAGCCGCGGGGCGGAGATGGTCATGGCCATTCCGCCGATCATCATCATTCTCGTCGTGCTCGCCGTGCTTCCCGGCAACGAAAACGCGGCCATGCTGGTCTTCGGCCTGCTCGGGGCACCCTCGATGCTGCGCGTGGTACGCGGCGCCACCCTGAAGGTCAGGGAAGAGCCCTATGTCACCGCGGGCCGCCTCTCGGGCCTGTCACCGTTCCAGGTTGTCCGCCGCCACGTGCTGCCGCGGGTCACCGGGCCGATCATCGTCCAGGCGTCGATCTTCGCCGCCTATGCCCTGCTCTTCGAGACCGGCCTGGCCTACCTGGGGCTGACCGCCAGCTCGAGCACGCCGACGTGGGGCGGGATGGTCGCCGAGGCATCCACCGTGATCGAGCAGCAAGAATGGCTCCTGATCCCGTCGGGAGTGCTCATCGCCATCACCATCTTGGCCTTCGGCCTCCTCGGGGACGCGGTGCGTGACGCCGCGGCCATGGAGGACGCCGCCCCCGCGCACCGCGGGCCGCCGGGCGTTCTCGCGCGACGCCGCCAGGCCCGCCGCCCCGGCACGCACCCGGCATCTCAGCCGGGAGCGTCCCCGGTCGACGACGCCGCGCTGCTTTCTGTACGCGGACTCTCGGTGACCCGGCAAGGGCAGGCCGGGCAGACGCTGGTCGTCGACTCCGTCAACTTCGATGTGTTCCCCGGCGAAACCGTGGGCCTGGTGGGCGAGTCGGGCTGCGGCAAGACCGTGACCGCCCTCGCCGTCCTGCGCCTGCTGCCGGGAAGCCTCGCGGTCGCTGGCGGGCAGGCTCAGTGGACAGGCCGCGACCTGCTGCGGATGCCCGACGGCGCCTTCGGCCGCCTGCGCGGGTCAGCGCTCGCGTACGTCTCCCAGGAACCGCAGGCCAGCCTAGACCCTTGCTTCACGGTGGGCAGCCAGCTCGCCGAGGTGATCCGCCGCCACGACCGGGTGCCGCGCTCGGCCGCGCGGGCCCGCACGGCCGAACTGCTGCGCCAGGTGGAACTGCCGGATCCGCCGCGGACCGCGCGCGTCCTACCCGCACGAGTTGTCCGGCGGGATGGCGCAGCGGGTGGCGCTCGCGCTCGCCCTCGCCGGAAGACCGAACCTGCTCATCGCCGATGAGCCCACGACCGCCCTTGACGTCACCGTGCAGGCCGAGATGCTGGCCCTGCTGCGTCGGCTTCAGCGCGAGACCGGCATGGCCATCCTGCTGATCACCCACGACTGGGGCGTGGTGGCGGACATCTGCGACCGGACCATGGTGATGTATGCGGGCCAGGTCGTCGAGCGTGGCGGCGCCCAGGACCTCTTCGACCGTCCGCTGCATCCTTACACTCTCGGCCTGCTGCGATCCCACCCTTCGCTGGCCCGTGCGGGGCAGCCGATCAACGCGCTCTCCGGCCGTGTTGTGCAGCCGGGGGCGTGGCCGACCGGATGCCGTTTCGCTCCCCGCTGCGGGTTCGCCGATGACGCTTGCCAAACCGGGCCGGTACTCCTGACCGAGCACGGCGCCGGCAGGCAGGCACGCTGCCTGCACACCGAACAGGTCATAAGCGATGAGGTGAACGCCTGATGACAGCCCCCCTGACGACAGCCCCCCTGCTGGAAGTCCGCGGACTATCGGTGCAGTACCGTCGCCGGCGGGCGGTCAGCGTCGCGGTCGATGACGTGAGTTTCGCCGTGTCCCCCGGCGAGACCGTCGGGGTCGTCGGCGAATCCGGGTCAGGCAAGACCACCATCACGCGCGCCATCCTCGGGCTGACCGCCATCCGGTCGGGTGAGGTGCTCTTTGGCGGACAGGACGTCACCAGCCTTGACGTTGCCGGGCGGCGCCGTCTCTACCGCCAGGTCCAGCTCGTCTTCCAGGACCCGTACAGCAGCCTGAACCCCTCCCGCACGGTCGGCCGCACGCTCGCCGAGCCCCTCCAGGCCTACGGTGAGAAAGACGCCGCCCTGGTGCGGACGCGGGTGCGCGAGATGCTTGAGCGAGTGCAGCTCCCCGACGGGACGGCTGACCGCTATCCCGGGGAGCTGTCCGGCGGGCAGCGGCAGCGGGTCGCCATCGCCAGGGCGCTGATGCTGTCGCCTCGGCTGGTGATCCTCGACGAACCTCTCAGCGCCCTTGACCTGTCCGCCCAGGCGCAGATCCTCAACCTGCTGCGGGAACTCCAGTCCAGCGCCGGGCTGAGCTACCTTTTCATCTCCCACGACTTGGAAGTCGTCCGCTATCTCTGCGACCGCGTCGTGGTCATGTACCAGGGGCGGGTCATGGAGACCGGCCCGGCCGACCTCGTATCCGGACAGTCCGCCCATCCCTACACCCGCATGCTGCACCAGGCCTCGCCGGTCGCCGACCCGCGCTCACAGCGGCGGCGGCACACGACCGAGGCGGTACTTTCGCTCCGCGGAATCGGCGCAGCGGCACCAGGCCGGCGACGAGGCGTGCAACTTCGCGCCGCGGTGCCCGTTCGCGGTCAGCCGCTGCTGGACGGAACCCCCGGCGCGGCGGGCGGCTCACGGCGAGGGCGAGGTCGCCTGCCATCGGTTCCCGGAGTGGCGGGACGAAATCACGCTGGCGGGGCAGGACCGGGCCCGTCCCGGCTCGGCGGCGCCGCACGCGCGGGCCAACGGGCAAGCCGTTCCCATCGAGCCCGGACGCGCAGAATGTCACCGAAGGTGCGCTGCACGGAGAAGACAAGTAGCGGTGGAGCTGAACGGATACGTGGCACCCGGGTTCGGGCAGGTGGCCGAGGAGTTCAGCCGCAATTTCACCGTGCGCGACGACCTGGGCGCCTCGTTCGCCGTCATGCGCGACGACGAGCCGCTGGTGGACCTCTGGGGCGGAATCGCCGACCGCGCGAGCGCACGGGCCTGGACCGCGGACACGCTCCAGATCCTGTTCTCCGGCACCAAGGGACTCGTCGCCGCCTGCGTGTTGCTGCTTATGGAGCGGGGTCAGCTCGCACTGGAATCGCCGGTCGCGCGGTACTGGCCGGAGTTCGCGGCCGCGGGCAAATCGGACGTGCTCGTCCGGGACCTCGTCACGCACACTGCCGGCCTGCCCGGACTGGACGTTCCTGTGACCTGGCAAGAGGCGACCGACGGGCGCCGGATGGCGACACTGCTTGCCAGGCAGCCGCGCAGCGCGCGATCCCCGGGCCACACGTACCTACCACGCCGTCACCTTCGGCTGGCTCTGCGGCGAACTAGTGCGCCGCGTCGACGGACGCGGGATCGGCCAGTTCTTCGCCGAGGAGATCGCCCGCCCGCTGGACCTCGAACTGTGGATCGGCCTTCCGGCCGGGTCCGGAGCGACGGATATCGACCGTCGAGCTGGCGCCGACCTGGACCTCCGTCGCGGACGAGCGGCTGGCCCTGGACCCGCTCAGGCGCGCCGTCGGGAATCCGCCCAGATACCAGCCGGACAGCTTTCCGTGGAACGAGCCCGCCTGGCACGCAGCCGAGGTTCC
Organism: uncultured Actinomycetota bacterium; assembly: GCA_963778435.1. Classification (GTDB taxonomy): domain Bacteria; phylum Actinomycetota; class Actinomycetes; order Streptosporangiales; family Streptosporangiaceae; genus Trebonia. Next base: position 27,738 of record CAVZUX010000020.1, on the reverse strand, counting down.
GAGTTCCAATGGCATCGGCACGGCGCGGTCAGTCGCGCGGTTCTACGCCAGCCTGGGCCGCCTCCTTTCCCCTGCGACCCTGCGGCTTGGCACCACGGTCCTCAGCAGCCGGTACGATCCGCTGATGGAGCGGCAGACCTCGTTCGGCGTCGGCTTCCAGTTGCAAACTGACATGCTCACGCTCGGGCCGGTTGCGGACGCGTTCGGCCACGGCGGCGCGGGAGGATCGGTACACGGCCGCTGGCCCCGGCAGCGGCTCGGCTTCTCATACGCGATGAACCTGCTGCGCGACGACCCCGGTGATACGCGCGCCGCGGCCCTGCTCACTGCCCTCTACCACTGCGTTGAACAGGAGGCCGCAGCATGAACCTCGTCTCGTCAGCACCGTCGGCCGCGTTGACTGCCCCCGTACCGAAGCGGCCCATGTGGGAACGCGACATCGCCGAACTGCGCCAGGAGGAGGAGGACCTATCGCTAGCGGGCGCGGGTGAACCTGAAACGGTCGCCTCGGTTACCCAGATCAGCGCTCAGGGCGTCCCCGCATGGCTTTACTGGCCCAAGCAATACCGGAAAGGCGTGCTCGTCTGGCTGCACGGCGGGGCGTGGATGCTCGGCAGCCCGGCCAGCCATGATCCCCTGGCCCGCGCCTTCGCCAACCGGATCAGCTGCGCGGTGCTTTCCGTCGATTACCGGCGCGCACCGGAACATCGCTACCCGGCGGCCATCGACGACGCATGGAACGCGATCAGCTGGGCGGCCGACCAGTTCGGCCAGGTCGCGGTCGGCGGCGACAGCTCCGGCGGCAACCTCGCCGCCGCCGTGGCGCTGCGCGCTCACGATTACGGGCTTGCCCTCGCGCTCCAGATGCTTGTCTATCCGGTCCTCGACGGAGATCTGGACGCCCAGTACCGGGAGGATTTCGCGAAACGGAACTCCGGTCCCGCCGATCCGGAGGCGCTCGGCGTCGACTGGCGTGACAACCTGCGCTACATCTGGCAGGAATACGCGCCTGAACCTGCCCAGCGGCTGGCACCTGAGGCGTCGCCCATGCATGCCCCCTCGCTGGCGGGTCTCGCGCCCGCCCTACTCATCACCGCCGGGCGCGACATCCTCCGCGCCGAGAGCGAACAGTACGCCCGCAGGCTGGCCGAATGCAGGCGTCCCGGCCCGCCTGCGCAACTACCCGCATGCCAGCCACGGTTTCTTCCACCTGCTGGCCGCCGCCCCCGATGCGCGGGACGCCGTCGGCTGGTCCGCCGAAGCCGTGCGGCGCGCGTTCAGCCGGGACCCGGCGGGCGAACCCGGCAACCCGCAACGGAAGGCCGGGATCGGGACGGCCGGCACCCTCCATCCTATGATTCCGTTATGCGGGAGGTCCGCCTGAAAGATGTCGCGGCACTGGCCGGCGTGTCCACCGCGACGGTCTCCCGTGTCCTGCATAGCAACGGCTACGTGTCAGCGCACGCACGCGGGCGCGTCGAAGAGGCCCTGCGCGACGAGCGGCTACCGGCTCAATGCCGTCGCCCAGGAACTGCGACGCCAGAAGACCATCACCATCGGCCTCATCTTGCACGGCGAGCTCTCGCACCCCTTCGTCGGCGAGATCGTCATCGGAGCCGAGCAGGCCGCCGCCGAGCATGGATTCAACGTGCTCCTCTTCAACGCGCATGGCAATGCCGACCGGGAACGGGAATGCGTCGAGACGCTGCTCAAGCGGCGTGTCGACGGCATCATCTTCACCACGGCGATGCAGGGCGACAACGTCGTCCCTCGCCGTCGACGCCGGTGTCCGCGCGGTAGAGATCGGACGACGCCTCTGCGAGCACCGCCTCGGCCGTCGTCGTCGGCAATCACGCGGCGGCGATGGAAGCGATGCGCCACCTGATCAGCCTCGGGCACCGCAAGATCGGCTTCCTGGGAGAGCCGTTCCCGCACGCTAGCGACGAGGCAGCCAACATTCCGGGAGCCGACATTCCGAGGGAGCGGTTCGATGCCTACCGCGACGCGCTGGAAGCCTGCGGCCAGGTGCTCGACAGCTCACACATCGTGCTCGGCCGCTACCCGCGAGAGCAAGGCGGATGGGGAGGGCTCGACGCAGGCGCCGCCTACATGCGGCGCCTGCTCAGGCAGGCGCCCGACCTGACCGCGGTATTCGCCGTCTCAGACCTGGTGGCCGCGGGCGCCATGCAGGCCTTGTACGCGAAAGGAATCCAGGTACCTGAGCAGTTGTCCATCGTGGGCTTCGACGACACGTTCGCCAGGTACCTGGCACCGCCGCTGACCACGGTCCGACAGCCTATGTTCGACATGGGCTACAAGGCCGTATCGCTCGCCATCAAGCTGATGACCGAAGATGCACCAGGCAGCTCGGTGGAGTACTGCCAGACACGCCTCATCATCAGGGAAACGACAGCGGAAGCCCGTCCCGCTCGCTGACTGATGCCTCGGCCGGGAGCGAGCCAGCCGAAGCGGGGGTGTCAAGCAGCATCGCCTTCGGTGGCCGTGTCCGGCGGTAGCGCCTGGCGAGAACGACGCCGCCGATCGCAGCTGCGAAGCAGGACGCGCCGCCTACCGCCAGGCCGATTCGCGGATCGGTCAGGGCGATGATCGCGCCGATCGCAGGGCCGCCGACCGGCGTCGTTCCCTGGAAGGCGACCTGCCAGAGCGCGATCACTCGTCCGCGCATGCTCGGCTCGGCGCTGAGCTGGATGGTGGAGTTGCCGATCGCGATGAAGGAGACGCTCGCCCACCCCACGAACAGCAGCGCGGCGTAGGCGAGGCCGAGGAATGGCGCCCAGGCGCAGACCAGGATGGCCGCCCCGAAGCCCACCGAAGCGATGATCATCGGGCGTAGTCCGGTCCGCCCCCGCGCGGCGGTGAACAGGCCGCCGATGACAGCGCCGATCCCCATGGCCGCGGTCATGAAGCCGTACACTTCCGCGCCGCCGTGGAACGACCGCTCGGCAAGGACAGGAAGCGTGACAGAGAACTCATAAGCGAGCAGCCCGACGAGGCCCATCATCGCGAGCGGGATGGCGATTGTTGGAGTGCGCGCCGCGTACCGCAGGCCCGCACGCAACTGCCCGCCGGATCGCCCGGACGGCGGGCTCGGCTGCAGGGCGGACCGGTCCATGATCAGCAGGGAGGTGACGACGGCCGCGAAGCTCGCCGCGTTCAGCAGAAAGCAAACCCCGATGCCGACCGTGGCGATGAGGACGCCCCCGATGGCGGGCCCGACCGCGCGGGCGGCGTTCACCGTCACCGAGTTCAGCGTGATGGCATTGCGCAGCTCGTCTTTGCCGACCATTTCCCTGACGAAAGCCTGCCGCGCGGAGTTCTCGAACGCGTTGTTCAGGCCAAGGACGACGGCCAGCGCGCAGATCTCCCAGTAGCGGGCCGAGCCGAACACAACAAGCAGCCCGAGCATCAGGGCCTGGAACCCCATGGCGATCTGCAGCGCGATCATGAGCCGCCGCTTGTCCACCCGGTCAGCGATAACGCCGCCATAAGGACCGAGGAACAGGACGGGTACAGCCTGCAGCGCCACGGTCAGGCCAAGGTCGGTGCTTGAGTGGGTAAGGGTCAACACGAGCCAGGACTGCGCCGTCATCTGCATCCAGGTGCCGACCATAGATATTGACTGGCCAGTGAAGTACAGGCGGTAATTCGGGACTTTCAGCGAGGAAAAGGTCTTTCCCAAGAACGCTCCGGGCTTACTCTTCAAGCTCTCATCCTCGCAGCAGCCAGTTATTAGTTAGTTAGCGCAACAAACTATAACTCACGGCTGTTCCCACGATCTGACCTCGACCCAGTGCGCCGGACCCCTAAACCGTAGGTCAGGCTACCGGACATCCAGCCCGGTGACCGTCCGCCCGATCAGCATCCGCTGAATCTCCGACGTGCCCTCGACGTGAGGCCACGTTCGCTCGCGATCACCGTGGCATCCGGCAGCAAATGATGGTCGAATAAGCAGTATCCGAACAGCTGAAGGCGGACGGGATGGCATGACAGAGAAAGTCGTTGTTCAGTTCGCGGGTGATGGCTCAGGCGTCGCGGAGCTCAGCTGGGGCCAGCAGGAGATCTGGTCCGTCATTCAGGCGAAGGACAACTCTCTGCCAATGGGTGGCGCCCGGGCGCTGCCGCCCGGCCAGACCGTGGCGGACGTAGCGGCCGGACTGCGCTTCATCATGAGCCGCCACCAGGCACTGCGCACCAGGTTGCGCTTCGGCCCCGACGGGCAGACCCAGCAGGCGGTGCATGCCTCCGGCGCGATCACGCTCGAGGTCGTGGACGCAGGCGACAGCGACCCGGGCGAGGTGGCGGCCGCCGTCGCCGCCGAGTACAAGGCCCGGAACTTCGACTATGAACACGAATGGCCGCTGCGGATGGCCGTGATCACGCACCATGGCAACGCCACGCATGTCGCGCAGATGATCTGCCATATCGCGTTGGACGCGTTCGGCCTGGCCGTGCTGTACGACGACTTCGACCACCGCGATGAACGGACCGGGCCGGTGACGGCGATGCAGCCGATGGAGCAGGCCAGTCGGCAGCACGGCCCGAGCGGACGCCGTGCGCACGAGGCGTCGATGCGCTATTTCGAGCGGCTGACCGCGAGCGTCCCCGACCTGCCAGTTCAAAGCGTCGGCCGACCCGCGGCAGCCGCGTTTCTGGCAGGTCACCCTCGACTCACCGGCGGGTTACCGGGCAGTCGGGATGCTCGCGGCCCGGCTCGGCCTCGGCACGTCCCCGGTGCTGCTCGCCGCGTTCGCCGTCGCCCTTACCTCCGTTATCCGTCGGCCGAGCGCGTCGCGGTGCACCTAGTGGTGCAGCAACCGGTTCCGGCCGGGGTTCGCCGACTCGGTCAGTCCGGTGATGCAGGACTGTCTTGCCGTGATCGAGACCGACGGCCCGTTCGAGGAGGTGGTCAGACGGTCCTGGCAGTCCGGGCTCGGCGCGTACAAGCACGCCTACTTCGATCCGGCGGGTAGGAGTGAGGTGTGCGAGCGGCTAGTGGCCGAGCGCGGCGCGGAGCCGGACTGGAGCGTGGTGTTCAACGACCGCCGGGTGCTCAGCCGCGAGTTCGCTGACACTATTTCCGCGGCGGACGGGGCGCCATCGCTCCGCGACGAGCTGACCCGGTCGACGCTGACCTGGGGCGACCGCAACGACATGCCCGAGCAAAAGGTCTTCATGAACATTTGCGACGCACCAGACACGCTGTGCTGCGAAATGTGGGCGGATACTCACTTCGTCAGCCCGGCGGACATGGAGGGGCTGCTCGGCGCATCGAGACCGTGGTCGTCAACGCTGCGCTAGCCGATGGCGCGCCCGTCGGAAGCTAGCGCAGTCCTCGGCGCCCTCCTACTCGCGGCTTACTGCGCGTCTCTGCGGGCCGCTCGGCGGCGGTCGCGGGCGGCGAAGAGCGCGCGCAACAGGTCGTCCAGCTCTTCGTCGGACAATGCCGCCAGTTCGGCCTCGCCCGCAGTCTCGGCGATGTCGGCGGAGTCCAGGTCAGCCGATACGATCTCGGCCAGTGCCGAGATCGTGGGCGTGGCGACGATGCGGTGGATGGCCAGGTACACGGCGTAGATGTCGGCGATTTTGGCAGCGAAACGGACCATGGCCAGCGATCCGCCGCCGAGGCCGAACAGGTTGTCGTGCACGCCGATCGGCTCCGTCGTGCCGAGCAGGTCGGCCCAGATTCCGGCCATGGCTGTCTCGACCGGGTTACGCGGGGCCACCCTGGTCACGGCCCATTCGGGTGCGGGCAGCGCGGCGCGGTCGACCTCGCCGTCGCGAGTCAGCGGTAGCGCCGACAGCGTGACGAGCGTGGGCACCATGGGTTCGGGGAGGGCGGCCTGCAGGTGCGGCCGGACCAGCGCGACCAGTTCGGTCGTCGACCGCGCAGGTCCGTCAGAATCGGACACGACATAGGCCACCAGCGCGGCCTCGTCCGCTCGTGGCACGCCGACCACTGCCGCCTCGCGGATCGCGGGGTGGGCGCGGAGCGCGGCCTCGACCTCGCCGCAGTCGACCCGGACGCCGCGGATCGTGACCCGGCGATCGGTCTGGCCAACCAGTTCGAGACCGCCATCCTCGCGCCACCGTCCGAGGTCGCCGGTGGCATACATGCGCGCTCCAGGCTCGGTCGCCCAGCGATCGGGGCGAAACGCCGTCGACATGTGGCGGTCGTGGCCGAGGTACCCGCGTGCCACGCCCGCACCCGCGATGTGCACCTCACCCACCGCCCCGACAGGGACCGGGGCCAACCCCCCGTCCAGGACGTACACGCGGGTGTGGTCGATGGCCGGCCCGATCACGACCGGCCCCTCCCCCGGTGCCACCACACCAGCAGCTGTCCACATCGTTGTTTCGGTGTGGCCGTAGAAGTTCCACAGCACCGCGTCCGGGGCAGTCAGCGAGGCGGCGAGGTCCGGGGGCAGGCGGTCGCCGCTGCACAACCGCAGCCGTAGGCTCGCGGGCACGTCGCCGCCGCGGCGTAGCAGCCGCCAGGTGTGCGGTGTCGCATGCAGGGCGGTCGCGGCGTTCCGCTCGATCAACGACCGCAACCGGCTGGCCTCCCTGGTGTCCGTGGCGGCCGCGATCACCAGGCTGGTCCCGCAGACAAGAGGCAGGAGCAGTTCCAGCAGGGCGAGGTCGAACGCGGCCGTGGTCACGGCGACAAAGCGGTCGCCAGGACCCAGTCCGAGATCGCGCTGGCCCACGGCGAGCACGTTCGCCAGCGCACGGCGCGTGATGTCGACGCCCGCAGGTCCGGCCGACCCGGAAGTGAATACGGTGTACGCCAAGGCATCGGCCGGCACCACAACGGGATCGAGCGGTTCAGCGACGTTCTGCTCCAGCGTGATCACCACGAGATCGCCGCCGAGCGAGCCGGCCAACGTGGCGTGGCCGCCGTCGGACACCACCAGCCGCAGGCCCGCGTCGCATGCCATGATCTCCAGCCGCGGCAGGGGAAAATCGGGCTCAAGCGGAACGATCGCGCCACCCGCCCACCACACCCCGAGCAGCGCGGTCAGCATCCCGATACCGCGGTCTGCGCACACGCCGACCCTGGTATCTGGGCCGACCCCGTGTTCGGCCAGTGTCCGGGCGAGCCGGGCGGCCTGGTCGCACACTGTCGGCACCGGCACCGTTCCGGCGCCGTCGGTGACCGTGGCGGTGGACTCCTGCAGCCGTCGCAGGACGTCGAACGTGGCCAGCCGCGCCGGGCGGGCTGCAGCAGGTTCTCCGGGCCGCACCGGATAACCTCTTTTCTTCACGATTGAGTTCCTGCCCGATCGCGAGCATGGGATAGAGACGGCCTTGCAGCGGGGATACCCCGAGCAGAAATCGTGACACCCGGCGAATCGTCGCATATGTTATGCGCTTGCCGCAATAGCATGCTCTAGGTTCTTTACCCGGCAACTGCGGAGATGTTTACCAGGCAACTGCGGAAATGTTTTCCCGACAACTGCGGAAATATCATATGGACGGCATCCGTATAGGGCCCCTAAAGTGGGGCCATGATGTCGGCGACGCTCGATCTCGTAACCCACGACGACGCGCAGCCGACATCGTCGGCCGTGCATCTGGAAGGTCATGCCACACTGACCTACGGTGAGCTGGCCGAGTTGGTCGGCGAATTCGAACGGGCGCTGCGCCATGACGCCAAGGCGCTGGTGCTGTGCGCGGGAGACCGCGATCTGCCCACGCTGCTGGCTTACCTGGCAGCGCTGCGCCTAGGGCACGCCGTCGCGTTCCTGCCCGCCTCGAATGAAATCCTCTCGGCCTACCAGCCCGAGTTCGTCGTTCCGGCACCCGGCTCAGGGAGCGGACTGGCCGATCTCGGCTACCGCCCGGCCGCGGAACTGGTCGCCGGCACAACGATCTTCCAGCGAAGAAACAGCCAGCCAGCCGGTGAAATTTACACCGACACGGCATTGTTGCTGGCCACGTCGGGCTCGACCGGCAGTCCCAAGACGGTACGGCTGTCGTGTTCCGGGCTGGCCGACAACACCGCCGCGGTCATCCGCGCGCTGGGCATAACGGCGGCCGAACGCGCCCCGACCACGCTGCCGATCACGCATGCCTACGGATTGTCCGTGCTGAACACCCACCTGCTGGCTGGCGCGGGCGTCGTGCTCGGCGACCGGTCTCCGCTGTCACTGGCGACGTGGGACCATCTGGTCCGTTCCGGTGCAACGTCGTTCGCCGCGGTGCCGACGACCTACGCGGCGTTTGGCCCCGCGCACGTGAGCCTGTTGGGCCGCAGCCAGATCCGCACCATGACCCAGTCGGGCGCGCGGTTGGGCGACGACCTGACCATGCGGCTGGCAGCGGATGATGGACCGTCGAGACGGCCGCTTCTTCGTGATGTACGGCCAGACCGAGGCGACCTCACGGATCGCCCGCCTGGACCCGGCCGACCTGCCGCACCGTCTTGGATCGGTCGGCACCGCGGTACCGGGCGGCACGATCACGATCCAGCCGGCGCCGGTCCACGCGCGGTCCGTGCCCGGTGAGGGCGCGGTCCACTACCGCGGCCCCGGCGTCATGCTCGGCTACGCGACCAGCCGCGCGGACCTGCGCCGCGGCGCCGAGGTGGACGTTCTGGACACCGGCGATCTCGGGTACCTGCATGAGGGCTATCCTGTACCTGACCGGCCGCGCCAAGCGGATCGTCAAGGTGCTCGGCGTCCGCACGAGTCTGGACGACCTGGAGCGCATGGTGGAACGGCCGGGCCACCCCGCCGCGGTGATCTGCGGCACCGATGACGTCATGCACCTAGTCGGCGCGGGCGACACGGCCGTGCATGAGCAGCAGCGCCAGGCAACTGGTCGAGTTGCTTGGGCTACCCAGCCGGCACGTGGTCTTCCGGCACGTCGATCGTCTCCCCCGGACACCCGGCGGAAAGGTCGACTACCGAGCATTGGCGACGGTCACAGATTCGCACGGGAGGCTCGATCGATGAAGCTGACGAACTGGCGGCAACTGTCCGATCGGGGACCTGATCTCGTCCTCTGCCTGGACTTTCCCGGAGGGCGCGCGGCGGCTGGCTTCGCCGGAGCTGGCCGCGGCGGTGCCGATCGACACCTCCTTCCTCCACATACGAACGGGCCAGCACCGGCCCGTTGGCGGTGTGCGTCGACCGCTGGGCGGCTGAGCTCACCGCAACCGGCCGCCCGGTGCGCGCGGTGCTGGGATTCTGCGCCGGTTCCGCGCTGGCCACCCGTGTCGCCGAGGCGATCGCCGCGACCGGGCCGCCGCCCATGAGTCGTGCTCTTCGACGCCGTGCCTACGACCGGTGAATCGCTGGCCGGCCAGCTTCCGCCGGCGCTGGAGTCCTCCGCCAGGCATCTGACCGCGGACGAGCTGGCGGACGCCCGCGGCCTGTCGGAGCAACTGGTGGCGACGTACCCGGACGACCTGCCGCTGATCGCGGCGGCCCTGGCCGAACGGTACGACCAGTTGATGCGCGCGGTCGCCGACCGGCTGTCCCTGCACGAGTTCCTCCGTCAAGGAACTCACCGGCGGGTTCACCGCCTACCTGGACTACCTGCTGCTGGCCAGCGAGGGCGGGTTCGACATGCGCTCGACGACCCCGCTGTTCCTGATGCTCGGCCGGCTACGAGCCGCCGGTGGAGGACGCGCGAACCATCGCGCTCGACATCGGCCACGACGACCTGTTGCGCGACCCCGAGGTGCACAAGCTCGTCGCCGACCTGCTGACAGGAGAACATCCGTGGTGACCCTGCCTGAGATATCCGAGGTCTTGTCCGCCCATCCCGCTGTCCGCCGAGCCGAGACCACGCTCGTGCGCCACGACGGGCGGGACGTGGCCATCGCGGCCGCCGAGCTGAGCGAGTACGTGAGCGGCCCGATCCTGCGCAACCACGTGCGGCGAGAGCTGGGCGAGGACAGCGGGCTGGCCGGCGTGCTGATCGTGGAGCACATGCCGATGGCGGACGGCGCGGTGGACGTCGAGTACCTCGCCTCGGCCGTGGCCGAGGGCCGTTGCACCCTGTTCGAGGATCCGCGCGATGACGTGGAACGCCGGGTGGCGGCGATCTGGTCGGCGCAGATGGACGTGCGGTCGGTTGGCGTGAACGACGACTTCCTTGAACTGGGCGGCGACTCGCTGTCGGCCCTGGGCATCATCGCCGCCATCGAGACGGAGTTCGGCCGGTCGCTGGACGTGTACGAGTTCATGAGCGCGGCCAGTGTCCGCCGACTGGCAGAGATCCTGCGGTAACGATGGCCCTGTCCGTGCGCCGGCGGATCGCCGACATCGCCCGCGCCGAGCCGGACCGGACGGCCCTCGTCGGTTTCGACGCCGACCTGGCCGAGCAGGTCCTGTCCTGGCGGGAATTCGCCGACCGGGTCGCGGACGCGGCCGACGCAGCTACGCGCGGCGCTGGACCGGAGCACGCGGTCGTGTGCCGTCGTGCCGGCCGACAATACCCTGCCCGCGGCCATCGGCATCGCGGCGGCGCTCGCGGCCGAGGTGCCGGTCTTCCCGCTGAACCCGGCCACCCCGCCGGCCGAGCGGGACGCCCTGCTGCGCCTGCTGGGCCGGCGGTTCGCGCACGGCTACCTGATAGATCGCCCAGCTCCGGCCGCAACGGATGGACTTGCCCGCCGGAGCCGAGCCGCCGGCCGACGACAGCGCCATCGCGTACCTGCTGGCAACCGGCGCGAGCACGGGCATTCCGAAGATCTCCGCCCGGCCGGGACCACTGCGCTACGACCCGGTCCGGGACGCCGTCCCTGGTGATCCGGCAGACCGGCTGGCGCTCCGGGCAGCGGCAGCTCATCGTCGGGCCGCTGTACCATGCCGCCCCGTTCACCGCGTTCCTCGACGCCCTGCTGGACAGCAACACCGTCGTCCTGCAGCCGTTCTTCGCACCGCAGTGGACGGTCGAGCTGGTGCGCCGGCACGCCATCGAGTGGCTGCAGCTGACCCCGGCGCACATGCGGGAGATCTTGCGACTGCCGGACCTGGACCCGGCGGGCTTCGCCAGCCTGCGGGCGATGCTGCACACCGCGGCCCGCTGCGACGCCGGACACCAAACGCGGCTGGATCGGCCTGCTCGGCCCGGAACGGGTCTACGAGCTGTACGGCGCGACCGAGGGGGTCGGCGTGACGCTGGTCCGCGGCGACGAGTGGCTGGCCCGGCCCGGCACGGTCGGCCGCGGCTTCCTCACCCAGATCCGCATCCTGGACGACGCCGGCAACCTGGTCCCGCCCGGCACGACCGGCACCGTGTTCATGCGGACCCCGCAGCGGGTCGGCCGCTCCGACTACGTCAACGACCAGGCCATCCGCACCACCCCGGACGGGTTCGCCACGGTCGGCGACCACGGCCGGCTGGACTCCGGACGGCTATCTCTACCTCGAGCCGCGCGACCACGACATCATCAACGTGGGTGGCGAGAAGGTCGACCCGGACGAGGTCGAGGCGGCGCTGCGGGACCACCCCGCGGTCGCCGACGCGGTCGCCGTGGCCGTGCCGCACCGGACGCTCGGGTCGGTGGTCGGCGCGTACGTGGTGCTGCACCCCGGCGCGAGCGTGCGCAAGGCCGAACTCGCCGCGCACTGCGGACGACGGCTGGCCGGCTACAAGATCCCGAAGCACTTCACGTTCGTCAACCAGGTCCCCCGGTCGGCGGCTGGCAAGATCCAGCGCTGGCGGCTGGCCCCCCATCACGAGAACGGTGCGACCCCGCCATGAACCATGCCCTCGACGAGACGATCGACACCGGCTACCAGCGCCCCAGGGACCCGGTGGAGATCTGGCTGGCCCGGCAGTGGCAGCACATCCTCGGCTTCGCCGTCGGGATCCGGGAGAACTTCTTCGGCGTCGGCGGCAACTCGCTGGACGCGGCCAGGGTGATCGACGCCGTCCTGGTGGAGTTCGGCGTCCAGCTCCCGCTGAACGTGCTGACCGAGCACCCGACCGTGGAACGCCTGGCCACCCTGCTGCGCGACCATGCCGGGCGGCTGTCCGGCCCGCTCGTCGCGATCCAGGACGGCGACGGCACCCGTCCCCCGCTGTTCCTGGTCCACCCGGACAACGGGCAGGTCGGCCCGTACTGCCGGCTCGCCTACGCGCTGGGCGAGGAGTTCGCCGTGTTCGGCATCCAGGCGGCCGGCCTCTACTCCGACGCGGAGCCCCGCCGCACGGTGCCGGCGATGGCCGACGCCTACGTCGACGCGGTCCGGGCGGTACGCCCCGCCGGCCCCTACCTGCTCGGCGGCTGCGGCATCGGCGCGGCGATCGCCTACGAGATGGCCGTCCGGCTCGACGACGTGCGGCTCCTGGCCGCGATCGACGCCGAACTGCTGGAACCACCGGACCCCGTCACCGAGTCCTGGTCGCACGAGCCGCCCCGGCCAGCCGGACCTGCCGCAGATCCTGGCGAGCTGGCAGGAGCGCGACCTGGTACCGCAGAACGTGGCACCCGAGTTCGCCGCGCGCTCGCTGCGCGTGTGGCAGGCCAACCGGGACGCCGCGCGCGACTGGCGGCCATCGCCGTACACCGGGCCGATCGACGTCTTCGGCCTGCCGCCGATCACGGCCCTGCCGGCGACCGCTGTCCAGCGGGCACACGAGTGCGGCACGGACGGGCGCCTGGCCGGCGCGCTCCGCGAGCTGCTCGGCTGACCAGCGATGAGCACCGGAACCGAAGCCGGCCAGCGCCGCCGGCGCCGCGTGCGGCTGACCCCGATGCGGTCGATCCCGGTCGAGTTCACCGGGGAGCGGGCCGGCGAGGGACCGCTCACCTTGGGCCAGCTCAACGTCTACACGTGGCTGAGCGCGACCCCCGACCACTTCTACGCGATCCTGTGCGTCGAGCTCCCGGTGCCGGCGATGGTGTCCGTCGACGACGTGGCCGAGGCGGTCGCGGTGCTGATCGCGCGGCACGAGAGCCTGCGCACCACCTACGTGCCCGGCGAGCAGCCGCGCCAGCGGGTCGCGGCGGCCGGCGTCCAGATGCTGGAAGTCTGCTCGCTCGGCGAGGGACAGTGGGGACCGCGGGACCGCCCCGCGGTGGCCGAGGCGCTCATCCGGTGGCTGCGCGAGTCACCCGATCCGGCGCGGCGCCCGGTGCGCGTGGCGGTGGCCATCGCTCCCGGCGCGGGCGATCGGGTCATCGCGTGCGCCGCCGGGTTCACGCACCTGGCCGTGGACCACGGCGCGATCGAGATCCTCAAGCGCGACTTCGCCGGCCTGCTCGGCGATCCCGCGCGACGGCAGGCCGGCCGGCCCGGCCACCAGCCGCTGGACCAGGCCGAGCTGGAGGCGACGCCGGCCGAGCGGCGCAGGGCCGACGCGGCACTGGACCACCTGCGGGAGCAGTCGCGGCGGATCCCCCGCTGCCTGTACGCTTTGCCGGGCGCCCGGGCCAGCGGCGAGTCGCTGGCGGTGGAGCTGTCGTCGGTGGCCGCCGCGATGGCCGTGCGGCGGGTGGCGGCGCGCACCCGGACCAGCCGGTCCAGCATCGTGCTCGCGGCCATCTGCGCCGTGGTCGCCCGCCGCGCCAGCTATCGGGAGCTGGTGTTCCCGCTGGTGTCCAGCAACCGTTTCGAGCGCCATCTGGTGAACTACGTCGGCGCCCTGGCCCAGGGCTCCATCGCCACCGTCGAGATCGGCGGAAGAAGTTTCGACGAGCTGGCCGGCCACACCTGGACCACGGTGATGGAGGCGAGCCGGCACGCGCAGGTACGACGACGGCCAAGCGGGACGCCATGGACGAACTGATCGAGCACGAACGGGGCCTGCGCCTCAACTACGACCCGTTCTTCAACAGCCTCGTCCCTGAGTCGTGGTCCGGGCTCACCGCGGGCGTCGGGTTCCAGCCCGAGGAGATCGACGTCGCGCTCGCCCGGACCGAGCTGCGGTGGCGCCCGATGCCGGTCAGCAGAACGCCGATCCGGTTCAGCCTCAACCAGGTCGACGGCTGCCTGCGGCTGGACGCGTGGAGCGGCGACGCCGGCCTGGTGCCGCGGGCCGAACTGGAGTCGGTGCTGCTGGCCGTCGAACGCCTGCTGGTGGCCGCCGCGCACGGTGACGTGGCCGCAGCCAGATGCCCGAGATCATCGGGCTGGAGCCCATCGCCGGCACCCCGGACCGGATACTGGTCGACCACTGCTGGGTCGACGTGGCCGACGTGCAGCGCCTGGTCGACGAGGCCGTCGCGCCCGCCGTGGCCCGCGTCTTCGCCTCGGCCGACGGCCGCCCGCTGGTCGCCCACCTGGCCGCCACCGACGCCGTCCGCACGCCGGAACAGGCGCACGCCCGCTGCATGGCCGCCCTCGCCCGCCACCCCACGGCCATCACCCCGCGCCACTACGTCATCTGCCCCACCGCGCCGCCCGACCCCGCCGACCCCGCCGCCTGGCCCCCGCCCCTGGCCGCCGGCACCGGCCGCCCTGAAACCACAAAGCAGTCACATCACGGGAGGTTGCATCGTTGTGCCAGCGACGATGCGCCTGGTACCGGTGAAGTTCTCCGGTACCCGTTCCGGTTCAGGTCCTGCTCACCCTAGGCCAGCGGAACGTGATGCTATGGGCCGCGGATCAAACCATTTTCGGCGCCGTGCAATGCCAGACGCTCAATCTCGCACCGGGCCGGTCGCTAGACCGATGCGACGAGGGCGATCGGCGCGCTCATCAGCCGGCACGAGTCACTGCGAACCTTGTTCACGGTCGGCGCATCTGGGGAGTGGGCCCAGCAGGTCTCGGCGTCCGGTGAGCTGCTGGTCGAGATCCACGAAGCTGACGGTCGGCTAGACGCCACGCGAGGCACTGCTAAAGCAGCGGCTGAACGCGCCATTCGCGCTGGACCGAGAATGGCCGATCCGGGCCGCGGTCATCACCTCCGGTCGCGCCCCGGCCAAGGTTCTGCTGGTTCTCACGCACATGGCAGCCGACTTCGCCTCGCTGGACATCATCGCCCGCGATTTCCGGCGGCTGATGCGCAGCAGCACGAGCCAGGCGCCGGGGCCGTCAACCCTTCATCCGCTGGATCAGGCCAAGCTTGAGATGTCGCCGCTGGCCAGGCACCGCGCCGAAGCCGCGTTGCGGTACTGGGAAACTACCCTGCGCGGCACGCCGCAGTGCATGCTCGCGGTGCCGGGACACCAGCCCGCGAACAGCGGCCGGAGGATGGCGACGCTGCGTTCGCGGGCTGCAGCAATTGCCATGGCCAGGATCGCGGGCCGGACCCACGCAAGTCAGTCGGTGGTGATCCTCTCCGCCGTCGCGACCCTGCTCGGCCTGCGCACGGTCAATGACCGGTGCCAGATCACCTCCCTCTGCGCGAATCGTTCACTCCTGCCAGCCGCGACTACGTGGGCACGATCGCACAGGACGCGCTCATCGTCGCCGACCTGACCGCCGAAACGTTCGACGGAATCATCCAGGCGACCCGCACCGCCGCGCTGACGGCCTACTACCACAGTCAGTACGACGCCGTAAGCCTCTGGCAGATGATTGATCGCGTTAACGACGACCGCGGCACCGAGTTCCACCGCGACTGCGTGCTGAACGACTTGAATGGTGCCGCGGTTCAGGTCCAGACGGGGCGCGTCGGCAGCTTGCCGGAAAAGGGTGACGCGGCGAATGCGATGCGGGACACGCGGCTGGTGTGGACGGACACCGATCCGCGCCCGTTGCTGTTCTACTTCGAGGTGTTCAGGCTGACCCGACATGATGTGAGCCTGTCGGTGTGGGCCGACCAGAGCCGGTTTCCTGCCGCGGAGGTTGAGGACTTCCTGCTCGCCGTCGAGCGGCTCCTCGTCGCCGCCGACAGGCGGGACGTCCCGGCACTGCGATATCGGCGAACTGGCCGGCATAAGGCCAGTGCTCCGCGACGCGTCCTGGCGGCGGATCGACTCATGCTGGGTCGAGATGCCCGCCGTCCAGCAACTCCTCGACGACGTGGTCGCTTCGGTGCCGGGTATCGATGCCGCTCAGGTCTTCTGGCACCCGTGATGTCGCCAGCACTCGAACGGCTGAGGCGCTTGTGGCCTACGCTTCGGCGTCCGGTGACTTGATCACCCCCCAGATCCTCCACGCGCAATGCCGGCAGCGGCTTGCCGGCCGCCCTACTGCGATGGCGCCCGCCTGGTATGTCATCTGCGACCGGCCCCCCGACGATCTGGCGCGTCTGGAGTCGTGGCGGCGCCTGCCCGTCCGGGCCGAGGGCTCCGGCCGGGCGTGAGCCGTCTCTTCTCAGATCGTCCGCCTTGTCCAGATTACTAAGCGAAGGAGCGCGAATGGACGATGACATTGCTCAGCCGCCGGCGGCGGCGGGCGGGCCCGCGCCCACGATGCGCGCTGGCGCGTCAAACGCCTTCATCCCGGCCGGAGACATGCGGTCCTTGAGGGTGTTCCGCTCAACCGCCAAGGCAGCGGGCGGCATCCTCGATCTGGTCATGCCGCTGCGAGTGGGCGGCGACGGGCCTTCCCTGTTCTGCGTCCATCCGATGATCGGCCTGAGCTGGTGCTACCTGGCCCTGCTCCCGCACGTCGACCCCAGGTACCCGCTCTACGGCCTGCAGGCCCGTGGCGTGCGACGTCCCGAGCCACTCCCGGTCACCATGCTGGAGATGGCACAGGACTACGCCGACCAGATCCGGAAGGTGCAGCCCGCCGGCCCCTACCATCTGCTCGGCTGGTCACTGGGCGGGAATATCGCCTTCGCGATCACGGAGGAACTCGAGCGCCGCGGTGAGCAGGTCGGGCTGCTCGTCATCCTCGACTCGAATCTGGCCGACCTCGACACGCTCCCGGTGAGCTTTGAGCCCTGGAGCTTCTACAACATGATCCTCGCGCAGTTCGGGTACGTGCCCGCGATCACCCCGGCCGATCCAGAACCCGAGGCGCGGATGCTCGAACTGGTGCGCCGCCGGCCTGGCCTAGGGCTCGACGAGTGGCCGGACACGCGGGTGCACGCGTTGCATCGGGTCATCAAGAACAACATCGCCGTGGCGGCCACTCACCAGCCCGGCCGGGTGCATTGCCCGATGCTGTTCTTCTCATGCATTGCCACTCCCCCGAGGCTGGCCGAGAAGCTGGAAACCTGGCGGCCGTTCGTCGACGGCCCGATCGAGGCGGTCGAGCTGGACTGCGACCATGACCACATACTGCTGCCCGAGCCCGTGGCGCGGATCGGGCAGGCGCTCTCCGGACAACTGGCCCGCGCCGAGACCAGGTAAAGTACCCATGCGCTTCCCTGTGTCGTTCGCGCAGCAGCGGCTGTGGTTCCTCGAGCAGCTCACGCCCGGCGAACCGACCTACAACATGCCGTACGCTTTTTGGCTCGAGGGTCCGCTCGACGCGCCCGCGCTGCAGCGCGCGATGGACGCCATGGTCGCGCGGCACGCAGTGCTGCGGACGAGCATCGTCGGCGATGACGGCGTGCCGGAGCAAGTCGTCGCCGACACCGGTACGGTGCCGATCGAGCGCATCGAGTTCCCGCCGGGGCCGGACGAGTGCGAGCGGACTCGGAAGGCCGAGTCGATCGCGGTAGAGCTGGCGCGCCAGCCGTTCGATCTGGCCACCGCACCGCTGATCCGGACGGCGCTGATCGTCGCCGGGCCCGACCGGCACCTGTTCGTTCTGGTCATGCACCACAGCATCAGCGACTGAATCGTCCGTGAAGATCCTGATCGACGAGCTGTCCGCCGTTTACCGGGCCGAGACGGCGGGCGTGCCCGCGTCGCTGCCGCCACTGTTGATGGAGTACGGCGACTTCGCCGTGTGGCAGCAGGAACGCATGCGTGGCGAGGAACTCGACCGGCAGCTGGGCTACTGGCGCGAGCAGCTCCGCGGCGCGCCGCAGCTGCTTACGCTGCCCGCCGACCGGCCCCGGCCGGCCCGCCGGTCCAGCCGTGGCGGGTTGGCGACGACCTATGTCGACGCCGCGACAACCCAGTGCCTGGCCGCGGTGGCGCGCGGCGCCAATTGCACCATGTTCACGGTGTTTCTCGCTGGCTTCGCGGCCACGCTGTCGCGCTACACGCGGCAGGCCGACACGCTGCTCGGCACTCAGGTGACCGACCGCACCCACACCGAGCTGGACCCGCTTATCGGCACGTTCACGAATACTCTCACGCTGCGTATGTCGCTGGCCGACGATCCGACCTTTACCGAGCTGCTCGGCCGGGTCAGGGACACCACCGTCGAGGCGCTCGCGCACAAGCAGCTCCCGTTCGAGAAGCTGGTCGCGGAACTCGCACCGGACCGCACGCTCGCGCACGCACCGCTCATCCAGGCCCAGTTCGACTACGGGTCGCGCACGCCGCCCACGCTGGATCTTCCTGGTATCACCACGCGCTCCCCGGCGCTGGTCACCTCGACCGCGGAACTCGATCTCGCCGTGTACGCGGATGCCCAAGATGCCCAGGTCACCAGACTTTCGATGGAATACAGCGCCGACTTGTTCGATGCGGCATGGGCCAACCGGTTCCTGGGCTGCATGGCGACCCTGCTGGAACACGCCGCGGACGCTCCCGGCACGCCGGTGGCCGACCTGCCGATGCTGACGGCGGCGCAGCGCGACCTCGGCGCAACCGCCATGCGCCCCCCGCCGATGATGACGTTGATGCAGGCGATGCCCACGGTGCCTCCGACGATTCCGACGATTCCGACGCGGACGCCCAATGGCTGCTCCAGGCATCGAGGTCCCGCGTGATCGTGGCGACCAAGCCCGCCGATGAGCGGTCGGAGTGCTGCTTCGCCGGCGGCTGGCCGCGTCGAGCCCCAGAACCCGATCGAGGCTACCCTCGCCCAGATCTGGGGCGGCCTCCTCGACACCCAGGCTTCGGTGGGCGTTCACGACAATCTTTTCGCCCTCGGCGGTCACTCGCTGACCGCAACCAGATTCGTCGCCCGCCTCGGCGACGCCTACGGCGTGAAACTGCCCGTTCACCAGGTCTTCGTTAGTCCGACGATCGCCGAACTGGCCGAGGTAATCGCCGCTTACCCGGATTTCGGGCCACCGAGGACTTGTCCCGCCACGCTGAACTGGACGCGCTCAGCGACGAGGATCTGGACGAGCTGTTGCGCACGGCGCTGGCCGAGCGCAACCGACGCCGGGCGATCGCGGACGGTGCCGACTCGTTAACCAAGGCATTGTACCTTTCACGCAGCCGCTCGATCAGGCGATGAAGCAGCGCGGCCCGGATGGTGGTTGACCGCCCGGCCGGTCAGGTACCGGCGAAGGCCGCCAGGCACAAGTACCGCAGCCCGGGATCGTAGTCGGCGACGGCCAGGCTGCCACGGCCTGGCACCGCCGCCCAGGCCGCGAGCTCACGCCAGACTCCCGTTAGCGGCTGACCCGGCGGCAGCGGCACTGACCGCCAGCCCGGCACGTCGCCTCCGACCAGCGGCGTGAGGCCCTCGCCGAGCACGAGGAGGCGCTTCTCCTCGCCCGGCTCGGCACCGGCAGGTCGGCAAGCTCACGGCGGAGGATGGCGGGCACCTGCCCGGCGGGCACGCTGGGGAGCACGCGGACCGCGCTCAGCAACGGAGCGCCGTCTTACGCCGGCCCGCCCGCGGCCGGATGGGCGTCGCACAGCATGGCGAAGGCGGCATGCCGGGCCGGCACGCTGGCGGGCGCGGGCGGGTCGTAGTCCAGCCGCGCCTGCTCGGCGAGGGCGACCAGCACCCGGCGGCAGCCGCCGCTCGCGGCGTAGTCGCGGGCCAGGCGCAGGGCGGTGAACCCGGCGGCGCATCCCTGGTCGCATATCGCGAACGCCGAGGGGACTGCCCGGGCAGACGTGGCTCAGGAACGTGGCAGTCGCCCGCTCCGGCCACACGTCTGGCATCGCGAACCCGAGGATAAGCACGTCGGCGGGCTGGGCCGGTGGCACGACGTCGCCGATGAGCGCGGCCAGCATCTCCCCGTAGGAGTGCCCGCCGTTGGCATCCGGGCGAAGCGTGACGCCGTAGGGCCGCACCAGGTCGCCGATGAGCTCCAAGAACGCCGGATGACTCGCCCGATCCGAGGAACCTGGGAACTCCCGCCACCGCGCCCGGCTTACGGCTATCGCTGCGCCCGTCTCGCCTGCCGACCGGGCGCGGCCGTACTCGGATCCGGTGACGTAGAGCCCGCTCAGCCCGCCACCGTCATCTGTCCGGCGATGAAGTCAGCCAGCCCGCCGAGGCAGGCCATGTCGTCCGGCTGAATCTCCTCGACGTCGATCTGGATGTCCAGGACGTCCTCCAGCCCCAACATCAGCTCCAGCGTGGCTGCCGAGGTCATGCCGAGATCCTCCATCAGGCGCGTCTTCTCCGAAAGCTCTGGCCTGCCCGCGGGATCAGCGGCTAGCACCTCCGGCAAGACGACGTAAATGCTCTCCATGACGCGTTCCCGCGCGGCGCTGTCGCTCATGTCCTACCTCTTCCTGGTGTCCGTATTCCTGGTTCCGTACAGTCAGTGCCGGAAAAACCACTAGTGCTCGAAGACCATGGCCGAGAACGTGGCGCCAAGCGCCGCTCCCGCGGCCGCGATGACGTAGCTGTCGCCGGCCCCGAGCAGGCCGCGCTCGGCCGCGGTCGAGTAGTTGATGAAGGCGTCCGCGCAGAAGCCGTGACCGATCGACGCGACGTTGTCGAGCAGCACCTTCTTCACCGGGTAAGTCCAGCTGCCGACAGACGCGCCGCCAGGAGACCTTGTTCACGTTGTGCGGCAGGATCAGGCTCACGTCCGCCAGCCGCAGCCCGGCCTCTTTCACCGCGACCGTGATCACGGTGGCGAGCGCGGCCGGAGACGCCTCCTGGAACCTGCCGAGCAGGTCCGGCTGCTCGGCAGGATCACTGTCGAACTCCCCCGCGACTCGGCCGCGTAGGCCAGCAGCCGGTCCCGCGGGCCGCCGTGGCTCACCAGGCACGCGGCTGAGGCCTCGGCGAAGAAGGAGGTCTCCGGCACTATCTGCGCCACCCGGGTGTATGCCTTCTCCCCGGCCACGACGAGCGCGAGGGCATCGGTGTCGCCGTCGGCCGCAAGGAGCTGCCCGGCCAGGTGAATTGCCTGCAGGCTCGTGGCACAGGCCTGGTGCGTGACCGTGAACGCCACCGCGTGACCGAGTCCGAGCCGGGCGGAAAGCTCATGAAGCGGGTTCAGCGGGTACGGCGCCACCACCGGCATGCTGCGCGCGTAGAGCACATAGCGAATGCGCTCCCGCTGGCTGCGCAGGCCGCTGAGCTGGTCGGTCGCGCACGTCAGCAGGTCGAGGAGCGAGCGGTCCTGATCCCGGCTGACCTCCGACAGCCCGTGGTAGCGCTGGAACACCTTCACCTGCATCGGGGTGAGAGCCAGCTCCGGCGCAAGCGAGGAGATCGTGACCCGCTTCGCCGGTACGTAGGCGGCGACCTCCGCCAGTGCGGTCACCGCACGGCGTCCATCGCGGGTACCGCCCCGGTCGCGCCCACGGCGGTGTCCACGAGCCCGGTGTCCCCGAGCCCCGTGTCCCCTCCGATGCTATGTCCCGGATGCCGTGTCCCCCACGGCTGCGTCGACGAGCACGCTCTCGATGCGCCGCACCAGCCCGCCATGTCCGCCGGACTCACGAAGTGGGTGTCCGCCTCCAATTCGTAACACAGTGTGCCGGGGGTGTCATTGATGTACAGGAACACTTTCTCGCGCGGGCATGTCACTGCGCTCGCCCCAGGTCAGCGTTGTCCGCGTCAGCTCGTCCCGCAGAGCGGCGGCTCGCCGGGCGTGGCCGCATCTGCCGGAGACGGAGTCGGCGAGCTCGCGGCTGCGCACCCGGCGGTCGTTGAAGACCACGCCCAGGTCCGCTCCGACCCGCGCTCGGCCGTTATCCGCTTGCTCACCTCGTCCTTGCCCGCCGGATCGTAATAGGCGTGCTTGTACGCGACGAGCGCGGATTGCCAGGTCCGGACGCGCCACCTCCTCGAACGGGGCGTCCCGGCGCCTCGATCAGGCAAGGGCAGGCTCTGCGCCACGGGGCTGACCGAACCGGCGAACCCGGGCCGGAACCGGTTGCTCACGACCAGCTGCACCACAACGGGCTGGCCGGACGCGAGGGAGGTGAGCGGGGTGAGGGCCACGGCGAAGGCGGCGAGCAGCACCGGGGAGGTGCTGAGACCGAGCCGGGCCGCGAGCATCCTGGCCGCCCGGTAACCGGCCGGCGACTCACAGGTGACCTCGCCAGAACCGCGGCTTGCGCGGGTCAGCCGACTCGCTGAACTGGCGGTCAGGGACGCTGCGCGGCCAGCCGCTCGAAATAGCGCATCGACGCCTCGTGCGCACGGCGCGCGCCCGGACCGCGCTGCCGCCTGGCCTGCTCCAGCGGCTGCATCGCCGTCACCGGCCCGGTCCGGTTCGATCGTGGCGGTCGAAGTCGTCGTGGAGCGCGGCCAGGCCGAACGCGTCCAGGGCGAGATGGCAGATCATCTCCGCGACATGCGTGGCGGTGCCGCGGTGCGTGATCACGGCCATCCGCAGCGGCCATTCGTGCTCGTAGTCGAAATTCCGGGTCTTGTACCCGGCGGCGACGGCGGCCGCTGTCTCGCCCGGGTCGCCGTCGCCCGCGTCGACGACCTCGAGCGTGATCTCGCCGGAGGCGTGCACCACCTGCCGGGTCTGCCCGTCGAGGCCGAAGCGCAGCCTGGTGCGCAGCGACTGGTGCCGGCTCATGATGAAGCGCAGTCCGGCCGCGACGTCCGCTACGGTCTGCCCGGGCGGCAGCGCCCGGACGCCGCCGAACGGCAGGGAGTTGCCCTTGTCCCGAATGACAGCACCAGATCTCGTGCTGGCCCCAGCTGAGCTCCGCGACGCCGGAGCCTTCGCCTTCGAACCGAACAATGACCGTGTCTGTCACAGCATTCCGCCTGTCTTCAGCCGTCCGGATAATAACCACACGACCACCGTCTGGCGCCAGCGGTGATCGGTGACCGCGGCGAGGAGGAGCTGCGATGACTGCGGACGACATGGCCGAGGCGCTCGCCGCGGCGACCGGCGACGAGTCGCTGCTGAGCGCCGGTATCAACGCCGCGACCCGGCTGGAGGGCGACCTGTGCCTCGACAGCCTGGACCTGGCGGCCCTCAGCGCGCTGCTGCGCGACCGCTACGGGACCGCGGTGGACCTGACCGGGTATGTCGCCGGACTGGACATCGACCAGATCATCGGGCTGACCGTGGCCGACGTGGCCGCCTACGTGAACCGGGTGTCTCCAGTGGAGGATGAGGAAGATACAGATGAGCCGGTTCCTGATCGTGACGCTGCCGCTGGCCGGGCACGCGCACCCCGCCGTGGCCGTGGCGGACGCGCTCAGCGCGCGCGGCCATGAGGTGGCCTGGTGCGGCCCGAAGGCGTACTTCCGGCCGCTGCTCGGCCCGGACGCGATCCTGTTCCCGACCGGCACCAGGCTCTTCCGTGACCAGGCCGGACACGGGATCGCCGCGCTGAAGTCGCTGTGGCAGCAGTACGTCATCCCGATGGCGCGCTTCATGCTGCCCGCTGTGGACCGCGCCGTCCTCGAGTACCAGCCGGACGTGGTCCTGGTCGATCAGCACGCGCTGGCCGGCGCGCTGGCGGCGCACCGGCACGGGCTGCCCTGGGCCACGCTGGTCACGGCGGCCATGGAGCTGACGCACCCGCTGGCGGCGCTTCCCCGCGTGGACGCCTGGATACGTGCTCAGCTAGCATCATTGTGCCAGGACGTGCCAGCGACGTGGCGAGTGACAGTGCCAGCGAGGCTGTCAGCAGTAGCGACGGCAGCCTCGACCTGCTCTTCTCGCCGTACCTGGTGATCGCGTTCACGACCTCGGCGCTCATCGGCGAGCAGCCGTTCCCTGACCACTTCGCGCTGGTCGGCGCGGCCATGCTGGACCGCCCGTGCGCCTTCGCCTGGGACTCTGCTCGACCCCGCGCGGCGCAAGGTCCTGATCAGTGTCGGCACCCTGGCCACCGGTCTGGCGGCGGATTTCTACCAGCGGGCCGCGGCCGCTGTCGCTCCCCTCGGCGCCACGGTGCAGGCGATCATCGTCGGGCCGCCCGAGCTGGTGCCTGACCCGCCAGGCAACGTGCTGGTGGTGCCCTGGGTGCCGATGCTGGCGCTGCTGCCGCGGCTGGACGCGGTGATCAGCCACGGCGGCATGAACACCGTTTCCGAGGCGCTCGCGCATGGCCTGCCCCTCGTCATCGCCCCGATCAGGCACGACCAGCCCGTCGTCGCCTCGCAGGTGGCACGAGCCGGGGCCGGCATCCGGGTGCCGTTCAGCCGGGTCCGTCCCGCCCAGCTGCGGGAGGCCCTGGTCACGATCCTCGACGATCCGTCCTACCGGGCGCGGCCGAGCGGATCAGGGACTCGTTCGCCGCCGCGGGCGGGGCGGCGGCGGCGGCCGCGCGCCTGGAGTGCCTCGCTCAAGTAGCACGCTAGTCGCCCGCGCTGCCCCGCTCTAGCCTGTGCCTGTGCGTATCGGGTAACGCCGGCCTACAGGAGCTGCGAATGATCGAGACCAAAGGACTGCGGAAGGTCTACCGCACGAAGAAACGCCACCAGGTCACGACGGTCGACGCAGTGCGGGGCATCGACCTGACGGTCGCCGCGGGCGAGATCTTCGGGTTCCTCGGCCCCAACGGCGCGGGAAAGACAACGACGCTGCGGATGCTCGCCACCCTGCTTGCGCCCGACGGCGGCGAGGCCACCATCGCCGGAGCCGACCTGCTGGCCAACCCGCGTGAGGTTCGGCCGGCGCATCGGCTACGTTGCGCAGTCGGGCAGCACCTGGGACGAGGTCAGTGCCCGCGAGGAACTGGCGCTGCAGGCCCGCATGTACGGCGCATCGCAAGGCCGAGGCGCGTGCGCGCGGCGGACGCCGCCATGGACTCGTTCGGCCTGACCAGTTTCGGCGACCGGTGGTGCAAGACCTATTCGGGCGGCCAGCGGCGCAAGGTCGACATCGCTCTCGGGGTCATCCACCGCCCGCAGGTCCTGTTCCTCGACGAGCCGACCACCGGCCTCGACCCGCAGAGCCGGGCCAACATGTGGGACGAGGTCAACCGGCTGCGCGACGAGGGCATGACGATCTTCATCACCACTCACTACCTGGAGGAGGCCGACGCCTTGTGTGATCGGGTCGCGATCATCGACCAGGGGGCGATTGTTGCCGAGGGCACGCCGGCCGAGCTCAAGCGCGAGATGGCCGGGGACGTCGTCAGCCTGGTGCTGAACGGCTCCACCATGAAGGCGGCCGAGGTGCTGGCAGGCCAGCCCGATATCTGGGTACTCGAATCCCAGCAGGCGGATAGCCTGCGCCTGCACGTGGACGTCGGGTTCCGCCGCGATCCCGCAGATCATGCGGATGCTCGACAGCTCGGGCGTCGAGTTCGGCGGGATCGAACTGCACCGGCCGAGCCTGGACGACGTGTTCCTGGACAAGACCGGCCGCTCACTTCGGGAATCGCGTGACGGATCATGAGCTCTCGCCCGCGACACCTGGCTTGTCCTCCGGCGCCAGATGCTGCTCATGCTGCGGACCCCCGTCGGGGTTCGCCATTGGCCTGGTCTCCAGCCGGTGGTCTACGTGGTGCTGCTCGGCGCCGATGCTGAAGCTGGCCCTCAAGTAGCCGTCGGGCGTCACGAGCTACGCCGCGGCGTTCCGCGCCTACGTGCCGGGCCTGCTCACCGTCATGGTCCGTGTACGGGGGGCTCTTCAGCCGGCTTCGGCCTGCTCGGCGAGATCCGCTCCGGCGTCATCGAGCGCGGCCTGGTGACCCCGGTCAGCCGGCGTGGCGCTCATGCTCGGGCGCGCGCTGCGCGACGTGGTCAGCATGTTCGTCCGGGCGCCGTCCTCATCACCGCTGTTCGCGATCGCTGTTCGGAATGCGCATCGGGCCGGGCAGCGTGCTGCTCGCGTGGCTGATGGTCCTCTCCTGGCCCTGATGGTGATGATGGTCTCGCTCGGCTATCGCCGTGTCGATGACCGTGCCGAACGAGGCGACCCTCATCACGGTCATCGACACCGCCGTCCAGCCGGTGATGCTGCTGGCCGGCGTCCTGCTCCCGCTCGTCGGTCGCGCCGCTGCTGCTGGTGCGGATCGCGACGTGGGACCCCCTTTACTGGGTCACCACCGGCATGCGCGCGCTGTTCAACGGGCCACCCGGGCGCGTTCGCCGTCTGGGTGAGCCTGCGCTCGTCGTCGTGGTGATGGCCGCGCACCGCGATCGCCTGGGCGGTCGCGCCTGTTCGCCCGCATCGCCCACTGACCGCCAGCGGTGACACAAAAGTCAGCCCGGAGAGCGCCAGCCAGGAGAGAAGACATGGATCGCAGCGCAGTCAGCGCCAGCCAGATGGCAAAGCGCCGCGGCCGAGGACCTCTACCGGATCATGCGGCTGATCCGCCGGTTCGAGGAGCGCGCCATGGACCTCGTCCGGTCGGGCGAGATCGTCAGCGGCATCCATCCGTGCATCGGCCAGGAAGCCGTCGCCGCGGGCATCGGCGCCGCGCTGCGCCGCGACGACATCATGATGGCCCACCATCGCTCGCACGGTCACCTGCTGGCCAAGGGAACCGACCCCGGCCGGCTGCTGGCCGAGATGGCGGGACGCACCGGCGGCGTCGCCCGCGGCCGGGGCGGCTCCTTCCACCCCTCCGACTTCAGCGTCGGCGTCCTCGGCTGCACCGGATCCGTGGGCCACGGGGCGCCGATGGCCGCGGGCGCCGGCGTGGGCGCTCGCGCGCAAGGGAACCGACCGGATCGCGATCAGCGTCTTCGGCGACGGGGCCGTCAACCAGGGCGCGCTGCTCGAGTCCTTCAACCTCGCCGCGCTGTGGCGGGTGCCCGTGGTCTTCGTCTGCGAGAACAACCAGTACGCCACCACGCTCGCCGGTCGGGCGAGCCGTCGCCGGCTCCATCACCGCCCGGGCCGCCGCCTTCGGGATCCCGGCCGCCAGCTGCGACGGCATGGACCCGGAACTCGTCTACGAGGCGACCGCGGCGGCGGTCGGCCGGGCGCGGCGGCCGGGGAGCCGTCGTTCCTTGAGTTCCTCACCTACCGGTTCGAGGGCCACCACACGTTCGAGCTCAAGGCCGGCCTGCGCTACCGGGATCCGGCGGAGGTAGCCGCGTGGCGGGCCCGCGACCCGCTGCCGCTGCAGGCCGGCCGGATACCGCGAGGCCGTGCGGGAGCGGATCGACGACGAAGTCGAGGCCATCCTGGACGACGGCGGTCCGATACGCGCTGGCAGGCCCGAAGCCCGATCCGGCCAGGGGCTGACTACCTCTACTCGGGAGGGGTCAGCCCCGCACCGGCGTCGCGGCGCTGCGCACGCCGCCGCCGGGCTGTCCGCTGGCCGCGCCGCGAGGAACAGGAGGGATAGCCCGATGCCGCAGCTGTCATACACTGCGGGCCATCAACCGGGCACTCGCCGCCGAAATGGAGCGAGACCCCGCGGTCTTCGTGATCGGCGAGGACGTCCACCACGCGCTCACCAACATCACCGTCGGGCTGCTTCGACCGGTTCGGCCCGCGAGCGGATGCATGGAGACGCCGCTGTCGGAGCAGGGATTCACCAGCTTCGCCACCGGCGCGGCCATGGCGGGCCTGCGGCCGGTGGTGGAGTACCAGATCCCGTTCCTGCTGCTGCTCGTCTTCGAGCAGATCGCGAACCAGGCGAACAAGGTGTCGCTGATGAGCGGCGGCCAGGCCCGGGTCCCAAGCAATACGAACGAAGTACAGTACATAACA
>CAVZUX010000019.1:0-108916 GCA_963778435.1 uncultured Actinomycetota bacterium | reverse complement strand
CGCGTCACGATTTTGGAAGCGGGGCGCCCCAGGCAGGTGGATGTGCAGGTTCCCGCGGGAATCTCCGACGGCCAGGCGCTGCGGATCGGCGGCGCCGGACGCGCCGGCGCTCAAGTTTCGCATCAAGGTGCGTCCCACGCCTTGTATCACCGTGAGCGGCAAGGATGTGCAGATCGAGCTGCCGCTCGCCCCCTGGGAGGCGGCCCTGGGGACGAAGGTGGCCGTGCCGACCCTCGGCGGGACCGTGGAGCTGACCATCCCTCCCGGCGCCCAGAGCGGCCAGAAATTGAGGCTCCGAGGCCGCGGCATGCCGGCGAACCCGAACGGGGATCAGTTCGTGGTCATCAAGCTGGTCACCCCCGCCGCGGATACCCGCGAAGCGCGGGAAGCCTATGAGCGCATGAAGCGCGATTTCAAATTCGACGCCCGCGCCGGTTGGCCGCCGCCCTGACCGTCCTGCCCCGAGCGGCTCGGCCGACGGCTCGGGCTCGAAGCTCGCGCGGAGACGGGCCCTTGATGACGGGGCGCAAGCCCCGTGCCGGGTTAACCGCAACCAGCGTAAAGCCATGACCACCGAGCCCCAGACCAAAGAATTCCAATCCGAGACCAAGCAAGTACTGCGTCTGGTGATCCACTCGCTGTACTCCCACAAGGAGATCTTCCTGCGCGAGCTCATCTCGAACGCCTCGGACGCCTGCGAGAAGCTGCGCTTCGAAGCCCTTGCCAATCCCTCGCTCCTCGGCTCCGATACGCTCGCGGTCACGCTGATCCCGGACAGCGCGGCGGGCACGCTGACCGTCAAGGACAACGGCATCGGCATGAGCGAGGATGAGGTGATCGACAATCTCGGCACCATCGCCCGCTCCGGCACCAAGAAGTTCCTGGAGGGTTTGAGCGGCGATTCGGCCAAGGATGCGCAGCTGATCGGCCAGTTCGGAGTCGGATTCTATTCGGCGTTCATCGTCGCGGACCGGGTCACGGTGCTTTCGAAGCGCGCCGACGCCGCCGGCGGTGCGCTGGGATTCGGACGGCGAGGGCACCTATCGAGATCCAACCGTACGACAAGGCGGATCGCGGTACCGAGGTGATCCATGCACCTGCGCGAGGAGGACAAGGAATTTCTCGAGCCTTCGCGCCTCAAGCAGCTGGTGCGCAAGTACTCCGACCATCTGAGCATCCCCATCCTGCTCAAGACCGGCAGATGCCGAGGAGACGCTGAACCAGGCCAAGGCGTTCTGGACGCGGCCCGAAATCCGAGCTCAAGGACGAGGACTATCAGGCGTTCTACAAGCATCTCACCCACGATTCGGAGCCCGCGCGTGCCTGGGCGCACAACAAGGTCGAGGGCAATCTCGAGTACACCTCGCTGCTGTATTTGCCGAAGCGGGCGCCGTTCGATCTGTTCGATCGGGAGCAGCGCGCCGGCATCCAGCTGTACGTGCGGCGCGTGTTCATCATGGACAAGGCGGCGGAATTGCTGCCGCCGTGGCTGCGCTTCATGCGCGGACTGGTCGACACCGACGATCTGCCGCTCAACGTCTCGCGCGAGCTCCTGCAGAACAACCGGACCGTGGAGAAGATCAAGGCGGCGCTGGTGAAGCGCACGCTTGGATCTGCTGGAGGAGCTCGCCGCCGACAAGCCGGCCGAGTATGCCGAGTTCTGGAAGGCCTTCGGCGTGGTGCTGAAGGAAGGCGTGATCGACGATGCCGGCCAGAAGGCGCGCGTCGCGAAGCTGCTGCGCTTCCATTCGACCGCGGCTGCGGGCGATGCGCCCGAGGTCACGCTCGCCGATTACGTGTCGCGCATGAAGCCGGACCAGAAGATCGATCTACTATCTGACCGCCGATACGCTGGCCGCGGCACGCAACAGCCCGCATCTGGAGGGCTTTCGCGTCGCGCGGCCTGGAGGTGCTGCTGCTCACCGACCGCATCGACGAATGGGTCGCCGGGCATCTGCACGAGTTCGAGGGAAAGTCGCTGGTGAATGTCGGCGAGCGCGGCCGCCGACGTTGCCTCCGCCATCGAGACGCCCGACAAGGCGGCCGCGGAATCCGCCTACAAGGAAGCGCTGGAGCGGCTCGGCAAGGTGCTGGTCGGCAAGATCGCGAGCGCGCGGGTCAGCGGCCGGCTCACCGATTCGCCCGCCGTGCTGGTGGCCGGCGAATTCGGCGTCAGCCTGCGCATGGGCCGCATCCTGAAGCAGGCGGGCCAGAGCAATCCGTTCGCGACGCTGCCGATTCTCGAAGTGAATCCGAAGCATCCGCTGGTCGAGCGGCTTGAAGAGCGCCGCGGACGAGGCCGCCTTCGCGGATCTCGCGCACGTGCTGTACGATCAGGCCATGCTGGCGGAAGGCGGAGAGCTCGAGGATCCCGTGTCGTTCGTGCAGCGTGTGAACCGGCTCATCGTCGAGGGCTTGTCGGCGGCGCCCAAGATCATTCTGAGCTGAGGCTCGATCGGACGCCTCGAAGCCGGTTGAATTGCCGGCTCGAGGCGGGTAAACAGTGTTCATGAACCCGCAACGCGCACTCGATCACCTTGGCGGTGCCGCCGCGAGCCCACCGATCATGTCGCTCGGCTCGGAGCACGCGCCGGTGACGCTGATCGAGTACGGCGATTTCGAATGCCCCAGCTGCAAAGTCGCGGTGCCGACCCCGAAGCTGCTGCTGGACCGATTCCCGAACCGGGTCCGATTCATTTTCCGCCACTTTCCCGCTGGAGGATGCGCATCCGCATGCGCTGCTGGCGGCAGAGGCGGCAGAGGCCGCCGCGGCACAGGGAAAATTCTGGGCGATGCACGACCTGCTTGTTCGCTCATCAGGCGCATCTCAAGGACGCGGACTTGCGGCGCTATGCGGGCGAGCTGGGACTGGATCTCGCGCGCTACGCGCCGAGATGGACGATCACATCTATCTGCAACGGGTCCGCGAGCACGCCGAAGGCGGGCGCCGCAGCCACCTGCGCGCGACGCCCACCTTTTTCGTCAACGGCGTGGTGCAGGACATCTCATACGGCATGCAGAGCCTGCATGATGCGGTGGCCGGCCGCGCTGCACCGCGCCGGCCATTGAGGCCGCGACGCCGGCGGTAAGCCGAGCCGGCTGGGCGGCTAGGTCCAGTCGTCCCCGCCGCCGCCGCCGCCGCCGCAATCGCCGCCGCCGCCGCCGGAGCCATCGTCCCAGGAGCCCGGATCGTTCACGCCGAAGTCGTAGCCGCCCATGTCGGAGTTCGGATTGCCGAGCCGAACGACCCGTCATCGTTCGGAGGCGGCAATACTTGGCGCCGGTCGCCGTCGAGGAAGTGATGGGCCAGCTCCTCGCCCGCGACGATGCCCGCGCCGGCGGCGAGTCCGCCGGCCAGGCCGCCCGCGATGTTCGAGCCGATGCCGCCTCCAGCCATGCCGCCGCCGGGAGAGCCATAGCCGGGGCCTGGGCCGGGGCCCGCGTAGCCGCCGGGCCCGTAGGCGCCGGGAGCGCCGCCCGGCCGGGTACTGCGACGTAGGTGCGCCGGCGGCGGAACAGCATCCAGAAAACGCCGACCACCAGCGCGAGGATCACCACGGTGCCCCACGGAAAGTGAGGCGCCGAAGGCGCGGCCGGTCGTCATCGGCCGCCGAAAGAACCTCCACTTCTGCGAACGAGACCGAGCTGGGCTTTGAGCTCTTGAACGGATCGCGGGTTTTCCTTGGTCAAACCGGGATCGAGCTGTTCGGCACGGGCGAGCTCTGAGCGCGCCAAGCCCGGGGTTGCCCTCGCGAGCGTAGAGCTCCGACTGCACGTAGTGTGCTTTCGAGCTCTCCGGGTGGTCACGCAGCACTTGATTCATCATCTGCTGGGCTTGATCGAGGTGCCCGCTCCGCGCGGCCTCATAGATCTGCTGCACGCTGGGATCGGCATCCGCGGCCAGGGCCGGCATGCCCGCGAGGCCGAACGACAAGGCGGCAGCGACGAGAGATCCAGCAACGAGATTTCGCATGTCCAACCCCAAAATGGCCGTTTAGGCCGGTGAAAAATTAGATTAGGGCGGATTTATGAAGTTCAACCCGCCTTCCGGCGCGCCCGGGGATTGACCCGCCGCCCTCGCAGCCGGAGCGCGCCGCCGGCTTTGAGGATCCTGGTATAACATTTTCCCCAGCATGCGTCAGACCATCGTCATCATCGGGGCGGGATTTAGCGGGAGCGCTCCTGTCCGCGGTACGAGCTTGTTGCGCTCGACCGCCGCCGAGTTCCACGGACATCGTCTTGATCGAGCGCGGCACGCGCATCGCCCGCGGTGTCGCCTATGCCTCGCACGAAGTACCGTACGTGTTGAACGTGCCGGCCGGAAGGCTCTCGGTCGACCCCCAGGGATCCGCTGCAGTTTCTGAAGTTCGCAAGAGCACAGGTGTACCCGGAAGCCGATGCCGAGGACTCACGGACAGGGGCCGGACCGTGCTGCGGAACGTGCCGCCGATCGAGGACGTGCGGCGCGCGGTCGAGCTCTCCCAAGCGGTGGGCGCCAAGGTTGAGTTCCATGAGGAGGAGCGCACCCTGGTGGTGGACGCCTCGACGCTGACCTCGCCGGTGCTGCCGGCCGAGATCGCGCGGCGGTTCCGCGGCTCGGTGCTGTTCGTGCCCGCACTGCTGCACCGGTTCGGCGAGGCGGTCATCGAGGGCATCGGCGGCTGCAACCTCGGCGACAGAAATCTTGACTTCCACTACCGCGGATTCGCCCGACTCGGCGCGACCGTGGACGAGGGCGAGTCGGTCATCAGGATCACCGCCCCCAACGGCCTGCGGGGCGCGCACCTGTACCTGGACACTCCGTCCCACACCGGCACCGAGAACCTGATGATGGCGGCCTCGCTCGCGCCCGGCACCACGATCATCGACAACACGGCGCAAGAGCCCGAAGTGCTCGACATGATCTCGTTCCTCAGCAAGATGGGCGCGGAGGTCACTGGCGGCGGCACCGGGTTCATCACCGTGCACGGCGTCTCCGAGCTCCAGGCAGTCGAGCACACCGTGATGTCCGACCGGATCGACACGGGCGTGTTCGCGATGGCAGCGGCCGCCAGCGGCGGCGAGATCAACCTGGTCGGCGCGAACCTTGACCACCTCGGCGTGGTCCGCTGGAAGCTCGAGCAGATGGGCGTGGAGTTCTCGTCCAACGGCGCGGTGCTCCAGGTGCGGCGGGAGAGGCCGGTGCGGCCGATAAACGTAATCACGTCGCCGTTCCCCGGCTTCGCGACCGACCTCCAGTCACCGATCATGGCGGTGGCGACGCTGGCCGACGGCGCGAGCTACATCCGCGAGACGATCTTCGACGGCCGGTACACGCTGGTGCCCGAGCTGAACAAGATGGGCGCGAAGGTCGAGATCGACAACAACGTCGCGATCGTGCACGGGCCGACGGCACTGCGCGGCTGCGAGGTCGTGGCCCACGACCTGCGCGGCGGCGCGGCGCTGATCCTCGCCGGGCTGGCAGCCGAGGGCGAGACCGTGGTCTCGGGCGGCTACCTCATCGACCGCGGGCACGCGACGTTCGCCGAGCGGCTGCGTGCCCTCGGCGCGGACGTCGCTGCAGAAGAGCACGAGATCGACGCGCCCTAGGCGGCTACCCCTTCGATTTCCAGGCGCGCGCTGCCGCGAGGAATGCGTCATTCGCGGCAGGCGCGCCTATCGAGATCCTGACGCCGTCCCCGGGGTACGCGCGGACGGCAATGCCGGCCGTGTCGCACGCCTGCGCGAAGGCCGTCGTCTGGTCGCCCAGACGGAGCCAGACGAAGTTCGCCTCGGTTGCGGGGACGGTCCAGCCGCCGGAGATGAGGGCATCGCGGACCCGGTCGCGCTCCTTCACCACCGTCTCGACTCGTTCGAGGAGCTCGTCCTCGGCGTCGAGGGAGGCGACGGCGGCGGCCTGGGCTACTGAGCTCACGGTGAAGGGGAGCATGGTCTTGCGGACCGCCTCCGCGACCGGGTCGTGGCCGATCAGGAAGCCCACGCGCAGGCCCGCCAGGCCGTACGCCTTGGAGAAGGTGCGCAGCACGGCCACGTTGGGGCGGTCGCGGTAGAGGTCGATGCCGTCGGGGACATCGGTGTCGCGGATGTACTCGCGGTAGGCCTCGTCCAGGACGACAAGGCAGTCGGTCGGCACCTGGTCGAGGAATTCGACGAGCTCGCGCTCGCGGACGACGGTGCCGGTGGGGTTGTTCGGGTTGCAGACCAGGATGAGCCTGGTCTGCGGGGTGATCGCGGCGGCCATCGCGGGCAGGTCGTGCGTCTCGTCGCGGAGCGGTACGCGCACCGAGGTGGCGCCCGCGAGGTCGGCCAGCGGCGGGTAAGCCTCGAACGAGCGCCAGGCGTAGAGGATCTCCGTCCCCGGGTCGCTGACGGCCCCCATCAGCTGCTGCAGCACGCCCACCGAGCCGCAACCGACGGCGACATGGCCGACAGGAACGGCGAACCGCTTGGCGATCGCCTCGGTCAGCGCGCCGGCGCCGTTGTCCGGGTAGCGGTTGACGTCGCGGCCAGCCTCCGCGATCACCTCGACGACGGACGGCAGCGGCCCGTACGGCGACTCGTTGGACGACAGCTTGTGCGCCTCGCCGACCGTGGCGGTCGGCGCCTGGCCGGGCTTGTAGGCGGGCACGGTGTCGAGCACCGGGCGGAATCGCGGCGATACGTGAGTCATATCGATAAGTTTCCCACCAGCGCATCACTGCCGCGACCCGACCGTCAAGGACGGCCGGGACGACCCGGCCGTCCGGGACGGCGGACGGCTAGGACAGTGACTTGGCGGCGTACGTGTAAGCCTGCTCGTCCCAGTTCGCGGACCGCGGCCTTGGAGGCGTTGGGGCCGACCACGGTCACCGCGCCGACGAACCCCTTGCCCCGGTAGACGAGCGACCACAGGTCGTCCGCGCTGCCAGCCGGAGGACTGGACGTTCAGCATCCGGGCCTGCTCGCCGATCCCGGTGAGCGCCGACTCCGTGGCCGTGTAGGTCAAGGTCTTGCCGCCGATGGTCTCCGTGAAGTGCGCGCAGTCGGCCGGGAACTGCCCGGCCAGCGCGGTGGAGGCGACGCTGTCAGGCGACGAGACGAGCACCTCGGATACGCCGTTCGCGTCCACCTTGAACGTGACCGCCGCCGCGGGCGAGTCGGCCAGCACGGTGGGGTCGAATCCGGTCTGCGTGGCCTGCGCGCAGGCGGTCGGTGTGGCCTTCATGCCGCTCGCCGACTGCTCGCCCGTCTCCGCGGCCGACAGCGAGGAGAAGTCGCCGCTTGCCACCGGCGTGGCCGCACCCACGCCGTTGACCCGGGTAAGCAGGGCGCCGCGCAGCTTCGCGGCGCTGAACGCCCCGTCCGCCGCCTTGGCCGACAACGAGGCATCGTCGGAGTGACTGGACGAACTGCTGCACCCAGCGAGGCTTGCGCCGGCCACCGCGGCCGGTACAAGCAGCAGGACCGCCGTTCGCCGACCGCGACCGTCGAACATTCGCACTCTCCTCACGCTATGCATTCACCTGATGTCTCTGCGTGAGAATAGCGCACACCGGGTAATCACCAGCGGCATTTCCGGGCGGGAAGTTCGGCGAGTCAGGTGCAGCAGGTCAGGTGGGGGTGGCTGAGGTCAGGTGGGGGTCGCTCAGTTCAGCTGGGGGTGGATCAGGTGAGCTGGGGGTGGATCAGGTCAGGTGGGATCAGGCCTGCACAGGTGGGGGATCGAGTCAGGTGGGGTGGATCAGATCAGGTGGGATCAGGCCTGGTCAGGTGGGGGTGGATCAGGTTAGGTGGGATCAGGCCTGGTCAGGTGGGGGTGAGTCAGGTCAGTCAGCGACTTCGTCTTAGCCGTCCTGGCAGCCCTGTGATGCTGCTCAGCGGCCGCCTTGCGTTGCGCTGCCTCCACCCGCTCGTTCCGCTGGGCCGCCGTAGCGAGCTGCGGCGTCATCCAGTCGAACATCGGGGTCAGCGCCTCCCGCCAGACGCCGCCCTGGTGCCCGCCGCCTTGGACGATGTCCAGCGGCACGGCGGCGTCCCTGAGCGCCAGTTCCTGCTTGAAGGTCTCCGCGCCCTGGATGTCGTTCCCGTCGGCCGCGCCGGCGGCGAGGAAGAACTGCGGGACGAAGACCGAGGTCGGCATCTGCGTCACGTACTCAACCGGCGAGTTACGTGTCAGAAGCTTCTTGTTGCGGGCGAACTCGAAGACGTCGATCGGCTTGCCGCCGGGCTGGCCGTTGGCCGGCACCTGGCTCTTAACCGGCGAGAAGTAGCCGCTGAGCGACCCGACGAAGCCGAACAGGTTCGGATGCTGCAGGGCGATGTTAGCGGCGCAGTAGCCGCCCTCCGAATAGCCTGCGATGCCCCACGCCCCCCGGGCTGCTGCACCCGGAGGTTGGCCGCGACCCAGTCCGGGACCTCCTGGCCGACGTAGGTCATGTCCTGGAGGCCGCCCGGGTAGTTGAGGCACTGCAGCCCGTACTGCAGGCTGCCGTCGGTGTCCGGCATCACCAGGACGGCAGGGTCGGCCTTGCCGCTGGCCATCGCTTGCAGGTAGAGGGGGACCACGTTCAGCCCGTTCACCCATGCCGCCGGGTCACCCGGCGAGCCGTGCAGCAGCTCGATG
This sequence comes from uncultured Actinomycetota bacterium, assembly GCA_963778435.1. Taxonomy (GTDB): domain Bacteria; phylum Actinomycetota; class Actinomycetes; order Streptosporangiales; family Streptosporangiaceae; genus Trebonia. The sequence goes on along the minus strand of CAVZUX010000019.1, from coordinate 100,314 downwards.
ACGGGGAACCGGTAGTTAGCGTAGGCCTTGCTGAAGTACTGGGGCGGCAGGTAGATGAGGGCCTGCCTGCTGATGTGGCTGTTGCGGCCGGCGATGGGGGCGTAGAAGTCCAGGCCGTACTGCGCGTCGATCTGGGAATCGCTCGATCCCGCGATCAGCCCCTTCACCGATCCGGCGGTGCCCTTGCCCAGGCCGGCCGCGGTCAGGTGCGGTATGGACGTTGACTGCCCGGACAGGTCGCTGTAAAGAGCGCCCCAGGTCGGTAGTAGTCGTAGTACTTGTTGACTGCGGCGATCCCGAAGACCATGGCCGGAATGAACGCGAGGCAGGCGGCGGCGACCCGGAACACGACCTGCCGAGCCAGCGCGACCCAGGTGATCAGTCCCCCGAACGCAACCAGCAGGAAGATAAGGAACAGCGTTCCTTGCGGTTCGAGCACGCGCACTCCTCGCGGCGGCCTCCGGCACTAGCCCCAGCCGGAGGCCCAGAATGGCGGTGGAGGTGGGATTTGAACCCACGGAGAGGTTACCCCCTCACACGCTTTCGAGGCGTGCGCCCTCGGCCACTAGGCGACTCCACCGCCGGTGAGCTTACCTGACTTCCGACTGAAACAACGAGTCGGACAGCTACCGGTGTTCCGAGAAAAATCTTCTAATCCCGTTCAGGCACTGCTGCGCGAGCACTCCGCCGATCACCTCGGGCGCCGGGGCGAGCCGCTGATCTCGGACTACGTCCCAAACCGAGCCGACCGCGCCCGCCCGAGGGTCCGCCGCGCCGTAGACCAGACGGCTCAAGCGGGCGGCGGTTATCGCTCCCGCGCACATAGTGCAGGGCTCGAGCGTCACGACGAGCGTGAGGCCGTCAAGTCGCCACTGACCGACCGACCGCGCAGCCTCCCTGATCGCGACGATCTCCGCATGCGCCGTCGGGTCGCCGTCGGCCTCGCGCCGGTTCCGCCCGCGCGCGATCACCGTCCCTGAGTCGTCGAGGACAACCGCGCCAACCGGCACATCTCCGGTGCCGAGCGCGGCGTCGGCCTCGTCCAGTGCGGCCCGCATGGCCGGCTCGAACGAGGCCTCGTACCCAGTGGGCGACATCTGCGGCGCGTCAGGCACCGAGGGCGACGTCGAGCGCGCGCTCCATGGCCGGGCCGAAACCGAGCCGCACCGCGATGGACTCCACCGCGTCCTCGACATGGTCCCAGGGGTCGTCCTCGGAGTCGAAGTCCAGCCGGCTGCAGATCGCGGCGAGGTCCATCTCGTCGAGGCCGAGGTCCGCGAAGATCGACAGGTCACCCACCGGGAGCACCTGGTCCAGGTCTTCCTCGTCGGGAATGGGGATGTCAAGGTAGTCGAGCACCTGCTCGGCCAGTGGGTAGTCGAGTGCCGCGCCGATGTCGGAGAGCAGCACGGACACCTGGTTGCCAAGCATCCGGACCGCGACGAAGAAGTAGTCGTCGATCCCGGCGAGTCCTATCGTGCCCGCGATGCTCGGTTGCTGCCGCAGGGCGCGGATGAACCCCTGCAGGTCATCGGTCACCGCCACCGGCAGGACGTCGGCATTCCACCCGTCGTCCTCGCGGAAGACGACGATCGCGAAATCGGTCTCGCTCACCTCAGGCATTGCCATGGTCCAAGCATGCCTTGCCGGGAGGAAGGTTGTCAGATCGACGGGGGTGATGGTGACCAAGCCGAGTCCTGGGCCCATCGGCGTGGCTCCTTCGCCTCCGTCGCAGGCCGGGGCAGACTGGTCGCACGGCAGCGCATTCTCGTTCTGGTGTCATGCGTAGCGCACGCGAGATGCGGGCATAATTGGTCCCGGTAGGGCGGGCAGGGCCAGAGCCGTACCCGCTTGGACCCCCCTCCAAGCTGCGTTTCGGTCTACTATTAAGGAACTGGCACGATGGAGCAGTCTGCGCTTCCAGGGAGGCGGCAGTGAAACCCAAGACGATCCTCGGTTATCTGGCTATCGCATTCGTCATATGGTGGGTGGTCCAGCAGCCGACGAGCGCCGCGCACCTGGTGCATAACATCGGGACGCTGCTCAGCGACGCCGCGCACGGCCTGTCGAATTTCGTGGCGTCGATCTGAGGTTAAAAAATCGATCTGAGGTACAAATGGGCATTAGGGTCGTACCGAACGAGACGGTCCCGGCGAGCATCTACCGGGTACTCCTGCCGCATGAGCGCCGGGTGATCACCGTTCGGTTCCACCCAGCGGTGCTGATCAAGCCGGTAGCCTGGGCCCTCGCCGGGCTCGCGGTTGCCGGCTTGCTCTCCACCATCGCCCACCTGTCCGGTGCCGTCCTGCTTGTCATCTGGCTGGCCTGGCTCATCCTCCTGATCAGGCTGCTTTACGCCATTTACGTGTGGCTCGAAGATTACTTTGTAGTAACTTCGCAGCGCCTGCTAGTCGCCAAAGGTGTCCTCACAAAGTCCGTCAACATGATGCCGCTCACAAAAGTGACCGATATGCGCTTCGAGCGCTCGCCGTGGGGCCGGATTCTCGGTTACGGCACGTTCATTGTCGAGTCGGCCGGCCAGGATCAAGCGCTCCGCAAGATAGACCACCTGCCCTACCCCGAGCAGCTCTACCTAGAGGTGTGCGGACTGATCTTCAAGGACCCCGGCGCCGGCGACGACTAATGACGCTCCGGGAACGACCAATTACTGGTTTTCCGCCCACTCCTTGGCCGCGATGGCGGAACCGCGGGCACCGGCCATGTCCAGGTCGGGGACCAGCGTGATCTCCGCGATTTCCGCCTGCTCGACGTAGAAGACCGTGTTTTCCTGCACGGTTGCGACGAACCAGTCACGGAAGTGCGGTGCCGCCTCGATCACGCCGCCGCCGACGAAGTAGGTGTCCGGGTCGGTGAACTTGGCTGCGATGGAGAAGACCCGGCCGATCGCCATCGCCTGCTGCCGGAAGATCTCCAGGGCCATCCGGTCACCGCGCTCGGCGTAGCCGCGCACCAGCTTGGCCGCCCGTCCGATCTCCACCCCGGCCAGCTCGTGCTCGGGGAACCTAGTCAGCCAGTACGGCAGCAGGTTACGGACTATCCCGGTCAGCGACGCGACCGACTCTGCGTCGCCAAACTGCCCGCAGTTGCAAGCAGGCAGCGGCTGGTCCGCCTCGAGCAAGCCCTCAAGCGGGATCATCATGTGCCCGAGCTCGCCCGCCATCCCGGCCGCGCCCTTGATCACGCGGCCATCGTGGATCACGCCGCCGCCGCAGCCCGTCCCGACGATCACGGAGACCGAGCCGCGCGCCGCGGCGTCCGCGCCGTGCCGCACGTAGTGGGCGTACAGCGCGGCGGCGTTGCCATCGTTGTTGTAGACGACGGGGATGCCGAGCCGGGTCTCGAGGGCGCCCCTGATGTCGAACCTGGACCAGTCCGGGTGGCCGAAGTTGGTCGCGCCGCCGGTCATCAGGACGCCGGACCCGCTCGCCGGGCCGGGCGTGTCGAGCCCGACCGCGCGAACCCGATCCCTCGGCACCGAGGTCATCGCCAGCACCTTGTCGAAGGAGTCGACAAGCGCGGTGATCGCCTTGTCCGGCCCCTCCCTGACCAGGCTGGGCAGCTCCGCCATCGTGTCCACGAGGAACCGGCCGCGGTCGTCGAGGACCGTCCCGTTGTTCGCCGTGCCCCCGTTGTCGATGCCCACCGTTACCCAGCCGCCCGGTGCGAGCATGAATCCTCCTAAACCCTCGGCCTGTCCCGTGTCCAGAAGACGGTATCTCAGCCACACCGCAGCAGGGAACAGGCAGAACAGGTGCCGGCGCAGAAAAAGCGGCGTTAGCACGGAGACAGGAAAGAGCTGCCGGCGCAGACACAGAAAAGCGCTGGTGGCGCAGGCACAGGAAGAGAGCCGCTGGCGCAGACACAGTTGCTGGCGCAGACACGTGGAGAAGAGCGCAGACACAGGAAAAGAGCTGCTGGCGCAGGCACTGAACAGGCCCTGGTCACCGGTCAGGGGTGGTGACCGGCGACCAGGAGCTTAGGAGGGAACGCCGCCAGCGATCAGGAGCTTCAGGTCGTTAGCGATATCCGCCGGCGGCGTGGACGGCCAGAAGGCGTCTTGCGCGACGTTGTCTGTGCTGTAGGCGAACATCTCGGTGGCGTGGTCGAGCTGGACCTGGCCCGCGCCGTCGCTGAACTCTGGGCCGTCCGGCAACCCCGTCTGCTGCTCGAACGCCTCGACCTGCTTCAGCGTGCCCCGCAGGCCGATGAACGCCGGATCGAAGCTGCCGAGCCAGGAGCGAAGCCGCGCCAGGGTGTCCCGGTACGGGTCAACCGACACGAACAGCACCCGGACCTTGGACTGGTCCGCCTTCGGCAGTTCCCGAATCGCCACCGCCGTGTTTGACATCGTCAGCGGGCACAGATCGGGGCAGTGCGTGTAGCCGAAGTAGAGCAGCGTGACCACGCCTTTGGTGATGGCCCTGAGGTTGTACGGCTTACCGTCGTCGGCCGTCAGCGTGCCGGTCGGCTTGTTGACCGCGCCGATGATGTTCCCCTTGTACTTGCTGGTGTTGATCAGCACCAAGCCGGGATTGCTGTTGCCCGGGGTGGCGGCGCTGCTGCTCGCGCACCCGCTCGCCGTGACGGCCATGAGGGCCGCCGCCGCGGCGGAGGCGGCGAGCAGCCGACCACGATGGTGTCGCGGCATCCGGGTCATCTCGGACACCAGATCACGTGCCCGACGCGCATACGTAACCCTGCGCGTCCTCGGGTAGGTCCTGGCGGTTCGTCCCGGAAACCTTGATCGCGCCGAATCCCATCGACTCCAGCCATGCGCACCGCGCTGCGCCGGTCGAGCCAGGGATCTGCCATGGCACGCATTGGTTGGGCGACCCGTAGTCGTGATCGCAGCCGTCCTCGTTCCACGCGACCTTGGGCGTGACCAGCTTGACCTTCGCCGTCTGACTGGGCAGGTCGTTGTCGAAGAGCAGCACGTGCTGGGCCGGGGCCGCGTTCAGCGCCGCCGCCGGGACCGTGAGCGTCGCCTCTGGGCGCGCCGAGGCCATCGTCGTCCCGGTGAACACGCTCGCCGCGACCAGCGGCACGCAGATCGCGGCGGCGCGCGCCGGGTGCCGCCGCACTCCGCTGATGGCACTGCGCACCCTAGTGTTTCGGTTCATCGCTTGCCTCCTTCTCAGCCGACGTGGACCCATTTGGCGACCGACGGGACGTTGTTCCCGTTGGTGACGAACAGCATGTACCAGCCGGGCGGCGTGATGTCGTGGCTGCTGTTCAGGTTCAGGCTCACCGTGTCGCCTGAGCCGCTGATCGGCAGCGCGACGAACCGCTGGTTCGGGTCGGACTGGTGCGTGACCGCGGCCGGCCGGAGCAGCTCGGCGGACTTGATCCGCGTGCTCGTCTTGATGGTGTAGTTGCCGCCGTACGTCCAGTCGCTCGCGTGCGCCACGCTGTCGATTACCGGCCTGCTCCCGTCGAACAGGTACGGCGGCGAGTAGACCGAGATCTGCATGTTGAACGAGCCGTCGCCCGGGTTGTTGCCGACCGAGAGGATGCGGCCGTCCGGCAGTAGCATCGACTGCGAGTGGTACGTCCGCGGCACCGGGTCGGTGGCCATCTCGGTGTACACCTTGCCAGCCGAGTCGCCGGCCTCGAGCGCCGCCGTGTTGATCATTGACGCCTCGTAGACCGGGTCCTCGCGGTTGATCAGGCCGCCGCCGGTCTCGAAGACGTTCCCGTTCGGCAGCAGCACCATCGAGACGTACATCTTGCCTTCGCTGGCCGCCTCCTCGGTGCCGTTCGACAGGGTGCCCCTCGGCAGCAGCGGCCCGTCCTTGTACGCCGGGTCCGCCGCGTTCAGGTTGATCAGGTCGGTGAGGCGCGTGCCAGGGAGGTTGTAGTCGATGTTCCCGCCGCCCGCCAGGAACACCTGCTGGGTCTGCGCCGGCGGCAGCAGCACCGACATCGACTGGTCGGTCATGTCCGTGCCCGCCGCGCCGCCCGGGGTGTCCTGCAGGCCGTCGACCGGGGTGGTCGGGTCACTGCCGGGCGCGAACGAGGGATCGGCCTTGGTGTCGATGATGTCGCTGAGGTTCAGGAATCCGGCGCCGCCCTTGCCCCGCGCGGTGCCTGCCTCGCCGACCGGGGTCTCGTTGTTCCCGAACACGTGGCTGCCGGTGTAAAACAGCTGGCCGTTCTGCGTCAGGATCATGGTCGGGTACAGGCCCCAGAAGCCGGTGTCGTTGGTGTTGCCGGTGTTGTCGCCGTTGATGTCCTTGGCGGGCAGCCATTCGCCGTCTGCCCCCGCGACCGGGGTGGAGTTGGTGAGCTTGTTGTCGTACTCGTACTTGAAGTACTCGATGTCTTCGGCCGCGCCGCTGGTCTGGTCGAGTCCCCCGTAGGAGATGATGTCGCCGTTGCCGAGCTCGGTGGCCGACGGGTACCAGTGACCCTCGTTGAGGTTGTTCACCTTGTAGTACTTGAGCGTCACCGGGTCGAAGATGTAGGAGGTCTGCAGCCCCTCGTACCCGACCGTGCCGGCCGCGTTCGGGTAGGCCTTGTTCCCGCCGAGGATGAGGATGTCGCCGTTCGGCAGTTGCACGTGGCCGGCGCAGAAGAAGTCGTCCGGCGTCGGGATGACCTGGAAGGTGCCCTTGGTCGGGTTGTACACCGCCGACTCGAAGGTGCCCGCGGCGAACTCGTTCGGGTCGTTGCCTGAGCCGGCCACGAACAGGATGTCGCCGTTATCCAAGACGACGGAGTGGATGGTCCGCACCGGAGAGGGGAACGGCAGCACCTGCCAGGCGCCCTTGGTGCAGGCCACGCCGGCCTTGCAGGTGACGGCGCTCGCCGCCACCGTCGCGTTGACCATCGAGTAGTTGTCGGTGATGAGCGTGCCCGTGCCGTAGAGCGCGACGCCGAAGGAGATCTGGTTGGTGCCCGACGGGATCGCCGGCGTCCGCACGGACGCGTTCTTGTAAGTGCCCGTGGCCGGCAAGCTCTTCAGGTCCATCCAGAAATGCCAGCCGGTCTTCACGTCATGCCGGTAGACCTCGATCACCGCGTTCGGGGTGCTCGACATGTAATAGACGCCAAGGTTGTACTGGTCCCCCGCAGTGACCGAGGGGGCACATGATGAGTTCTCTGAAATCATCGCTAGGCGTTCGCCGCTGGTGTACTTGGAAATCGACAACTGGACCGCGGTGGAGCCCGAATAGGCCTTGCTCGTCGTGGCGAACGCGTAAGTGTTGGTCCCGTTGCCCGCCTCGCTCCAGCAGGCAGGGAAACCCGAGCCCGACTGCTGCAGGCCCGGATTGACGACCAGGTTGACCTGGGCCGAAGCGCTCGAGCTGGCCACAACAACGACGGGCAGCGCCAGCGCCAGCGCGCCGACGGTGGCGCGCAGCGGTCGGCTGCTGTGCCATTTCTTCGGGAGCTGGCCGGCGAATTTCGCGCGCGAGCGATTCCGCGCCTTGCGACTTCCGCGGCTCAATGGGTTCCTCATTGGACCTCCGCTGCGTGAGTTTCCTGGACAGGAGGAGGGGCTGTCCGACGCCCGGGCCGCGTCAAACGGGTCAGGGTAGTCGACGCGCTGCTGACCCTGAGCACCATTAGATGACGCAGGAATCGTAGCCCTTCGCCGAAGTTCGCCTTCGACTCTCCGGCAAATCTGTCCTGAAATTGATACGGCACCTCGGTGACCCGCCTGAGCCGACAGCGCACGACCAGCTCAAGCAGGATCTTGTAGCCGGACGGCCGGAGCACGTCGACGTCGATCGATGTGGCGCGCACTGCGAAAAAGCCGCTCATGGGATCGGACACGTCGCGAAGCCGACGTGGGAACACCGTCTTGGCGAGCGCGGTGGAGCCGCCTGAGGCAAACTTCCTGAATCCGCCGTCCAGGCCGGCTCGGCTGCCGCCGCCCGCGTACCTGGTGGCGACGACAAGGTCAGCGTCGGCCCGCTGCCCCGCCGCGACAAGCTCGGGCACGAGCGCCGGCGGGTGCTGCAAGTCGGCGTCCATCACCACGATCCACGGTGCCGTCGCCTCGCGGAGCCCCATCGCCACAGCACCGCCAAGGCCGCCTTCGGCGACCTCCCTGTGCCGCACCGACATCGCCAGGCGGGACTGCCTGGCGGTGTCGGTAATGACGGCGGGCGTGTCGTCGGTGCTGTCATCGACGAAGATGACCTCGCACGGCATTTGCTCGGGAACCGCGCCGGCCAGCCGGGTGACCAACTCGGCGACGTTGGCCGACTCATTGAAGGTCGGGATGACCAGTGTGATCTGAGGGCGTACCGGCTGATCCGGCGCACCAAGCCGGTCCTCCCCGGTCATGGATGCGGTCACTGCCTGCTCCCTCGGCTTCTTGATGCTTACGGAATGACCTTGCGGACCTGGACCTCGTTGGCAGCGCCGCCGGACCCGTAGGACCAGATCACCTTCGAGTGCTCAAGGAGCGACTTGACAGTCGGTATACCGCTCTCGTTATCCCACATGTACGGCGTGGAGATCACGTACTGGATGCCCTTCCACTTGTCTGCCTCCGGACCAGGCAGCGAGTCCATAACGTAAGGGTCGACATCGAGCTTGAAGAAGTAGATGTCACGGCGGCCTGGCTTGAAGCCGTCGTTGACCATGTTGAGCCAGAGCGTGTTATCCACCACGATCCGCTCGTTGCCCGGGTGCGGGATGTGCGTCGCGATCCAGTCCGCCGCTTCCGACTCCCCGGTGTTCACATTCACGGTGTCGGCCGTCTTGTCGCCTGAGTACCACTTGGGCACCACATAGACGGCGGCCGCCGCGATGCAGGCCGCGACTAGGGCGAGCCGGAGGATCTGCTGCCAGAAAACCGGACGGGCCTTGAACGTGAGCAGGAAGGCCACCAGTCGGTCCGTGAGCCCGGCGACCGCGAGGGCCAAGAACGGCAGCATCTGGATGACGTACATGGCCGGCAGGTAGCCGCTGCCGCGGAGGAGGCCAAGCACCAGGATCACGCCGGCGATCGCCACCGGGCGCAGGTGACTGAAGGCGAGCGCGAGCACGACCGCGACCACGCCGGAGAAGATCAGGATCGGGTCGTAGAAGAGCCAGCTGTGCAGGACCGAGTAAGCGTTGCTGCCCACCGTAAAGATCGACCCTGAACCCGGCCGCGTGAGCTGGAACTCGATTCCGGCGAGCAGCGACACCTTCCCGTCGCCTGCCCATAGTTCGCCCTTGAGCGCGGCGTACAGCGGGTACTGCACGCACAGCAGGACGAACGCGCCAATGAAGCCGACGAACGAGTACTTGCGTGTGTCCTTGTGCACGTTCTGCCAGAGCGCGACGACCACCCCAGGCACGGCGAGCAGGATGGTCTCCTTGGACAGCACCGCCACCCCGGCGCAGAGCCCGGCCGCCACGTGGTGCCACAGGTGCTTGCGGGGGGAGTACGCGAGCACGAAGGCCGCGAGGATCCAGGTGACCGCGATGTTGTCGAGGAAGACCTCGCGCTGGAGGGTGACCGACAGCGGTGAGAGCCCGAACAGCAGGATCGCGAGCCCGGCCGCCCACCTCGGCAGCGTCATCCGGCGGGCAAGCACGTAGATGAGGATCGCGGACGCCGCGGTAAAGGGCAGCATGACGATCCGCGCATAGGCGACGACGAGCTGCGCGGGGCCATGGAAGATCAGCGCGGGGATCCACGACATCGCGGCAATCTGGATCCAGCCGAGCGGCGGGTGGTCGAACCAGTACGTATACGGCGCGATGCCGAGGCCGTGGTTTACCGCCCAGGCCTGCGACAGGTAGGTACCTTCGTCGTCGGACAGCCCCGGGTAACCGGCCATGTTCCACCCCTGGACGAGCAGCACCAGGGCCGTGAGCCCGCCACAGAGCCAGAAGTCAGCCGAGCGGCCGAGGAACCGCCATTCCTTGGCCTTATTTATTGGCGCCCGCTCTACCGGGCGGTCAAGCGTCGTGCTCACAGAAGGCTCCTGCTAGTAACTTGGGCGAGGTCAGACGGCGGTCGTGGCCGACGCGTGCGCGGGCGCCACCAGGTGGGCACCGACGTGTTTGGTGAGCTCCCAGTTGTCGCGGCCCAAGAGCTCCCGCCAGACCGCGCGGCACGCCGCGAACATCAGGATGACCTGGTAAAACGGGGTCGCGATGATGAGCTCCAGGTAGTGGAAGAAGCGCACCCTGTGCCCCCGGACCGCCTGCTCCTTGCCGAAGTATTCTTTGCTGAAGTCGCGCAGGCCGGCGATCTCAAAGCCGACGACAAGGAGCGCGGGAACCGCGGGCATCCAGGAGAGCATCGCGACCACTATCGGCACCTTGATGAAGAACATGGCCGCGAGGCCGAGCGGGACCGCGAGACCGGAGGCCGCCTGGAAGAACGGCGTGGCGAGCGTGAACCGCGCGAGCCAGCGCTGTCGGGCCGTCGGAAGCTGCTTCCAGTCCCCCTTCCTGTAGACCTGAAGGAAGCCCTGGTTCCACCGGGTCCGCTGCCTGACAAAGCTCGTGAGCGTTTCCGGCGTCTCCTCCTGGGTGACCAGCTCCGGCGAGTAGGCGACGACCGTCTTCTTCCCGGCGCTTGAGAGCCGGACGCCAAGCTCGCAGTCCTCGGCGAGGCAGGTGTCGTCCCAGCCCCACCGGGCGTCCGAGCCTTCCTTCCGATCGACCAGCTCACGCTTGACGAAGACCGTGTTCCCGCCGAGGGTGATGAACCCCTTCTGCGCCTGCAGGTGCAGCCGACTGCGGTACCAGAAGAAGTACTCCAGGCAGTTCCTGAGGCTGTACCAGCTTGAGTAGAAGTTGAGGAGCTGCACCCCGCCCTGGACGACATCGGCCTGCTCGGTGCGGAACGCGTGGTCGACATGGTTGAGCAGGTCCGGGTGCACCACGTCCTCGGCGTCGAACACCCCGAGGATCTCGCCATGGCACTGGCCGGACGCGAGGGCGGCGTTGAGGGAGGTTGCCTTGTTCCGCGGGTCGAGGCTGATCACCGTGCTGATCTTCTCCGGCGCGATCTGGGCGAGCCGCTCGGCGATCCCCGTCGTCTCCGGGTCATCCGAGCCGGTGATGATGACGATCTCGAAATTGCTATGGTTCGACTCGAGCATCTTCTGCACGGTGTTCTCCACCACGTTCTGCGGCTCGTGCCTAATGGCCAGCAGCAACGTGAATGACGTGCCAGACTCGCCGTCAGCTCGAGCGAACGTGGTGGACGCCAGCGTCTCCGGTGTACGCCAAGCATGCATCATCCACCACAGCGTTGCCGAAGCAACGCTGAATAGTACGATCGAAATGACGAGTACTACTGCAGCAAGCATTACCCCGCTCCCCCTCTGGGCCCCGGAAGACGGTAAGAATTCCCGGCGATGGCCGGCACTTACGTTTCGTAGTTTCTAGTGACTGTCCGTAATACAGCAGGTTGTGGCAATCCGAAGTTAACCGCGACTTGGCGGCAAGGCAAGTCCAGAAACGCAAGATTTCATACGTCTGATCAATTCGTTAGATTCGAAACCAAGAATTAATAGAAGTTTTTTAGAAACGATGTAAACCAAACGATGGTTTCGCGCGTCTTAGCTTTCCAACGAATTCGCCACGGCCCATTGGCCCGGCCGACGCGGCGCTTCGGCAAACCTCCATCGAGCAAGGGCGAAGCTGCTCAGTCGGGGGCGGCAACGGTCGCCGTGAACTGGCAGGCACCACACTAGAGGTACCGAGCCGGTGAGCGGTAGAGGCAGTTTCGCGGAGGTTCGCCCCGATCGATGCGCGCCCGGCAACTACCGATGCGTTCCGGTTCGACCCGGCAATCTGATTTCGAAGTTGCTGGCGGCAGGGCGGCCGGCGGGCGAACATCAAGAATAGATAAAGGACCGCGAATTATTGCTTATCAGGCAGACATCCCGCAGGCCACAGTGGAACAATTGCCGAGCATATCTTGTCGATTACGGGGATTGGATGGTGGAAAACGTTGAGTCGTGTTCCCTGGTCCTTCCGGGCGGCGCTGGTGCCCGCCGGCGCTGCGCTTGTGACTTTGGCGGCTCTGCCGGTCTCGGCGAGCGTGTCGGCGGCGCAACCGCCTCGGCGGCAGCGACCGCCTCGGCGGCGGCGCCCGAGGCAGCGGTGATCCCCGCGACCACCAGGGCCATAGCCGCCGATGACATCGTCTCGGTCAAGGCGAGCGGCTCGGCCGAGACGATCACGCTAGCCGCGGCGGCCTCGGTCAAGGTCGGCGACATCATCGCCGTCGGCATCGGCAAGGCCACGCCTGACGGCCTGATCGCCAAGGTCACCAAGGTCAGCGGGGCCACGATCACCGCGACCGCGGCCACCCTCCGGCAGGCCGTGCCGCAGGGCTCGTTCTCCGCGACCGCCACCTTCACGTCAGTTGCCTCGGGCGCGCTCACCAAGAACCTGCCCTGCGGGGCGGGCGGCGGCGTGGTCCCGTTCGAGGGGAATGCCACCATCACGGTCAAGCCCACCATCACCGCGTCGTGGACCGTCAAGTCGGCCGACGTGACGATCAGCGCCTCGGCGAGCGGCACGTCCGCGGCGGCCATCAATGACCTTCCACCGGACTACGCCTGCTCGCCCGGCGTCAGCTACGTCGGCGGGACCACCAAGCTCGCGCCGATCCAGGTCTCGGTCGGCTCGATCCCCGTCGTCATCACCCCTCAGTTGCGCTGGTTCGTCCAGGCGGCGGTGAAGAACACGCAGTTCATCACCAACGAGGTGTCCCAGACATTCAGCGTCTCGGCGTCGCTGACCGACAACGGCGGACGGTACACCACCCACGGCGCCGCCTCCACCAGCAAGACCGTCAACGTCACCGGCATCCCGGAGTTCCCGCCGTCGAGCAATCTGGCCAGCGTGACGATGGGCCCGGCGGTCACCATGGGCCTCCTCGGCCATTCGGGACCGACGCTCAGGGTCGGCCTCGGCAGCACGCTCTCGACCTCCGCCAGCGCCGCCCCCTGGTGGACGGACGACGCCACCCAGCAGGCGACCGGCACGGCCACCACCCCCGACCTGGCCGTCAGTTCGGCCACCAAGACCCTGGCCAGCCACAGCACGGTCGCGGGCGAGGGCGCCGTCCCCAAGCCCGGTCTCTCGGTCTACCAGACCTACGGCATGCAGCAGGGCGCGGTCCGCGGGCCCGGCGGCCAGATCTGGTTGATCGCGATGGTTCCACCGGAGTTCCAGGGGAACCCCACCGGTTCGCAGGCGCTTGACGAGGTGAGCCCCACGACCGGGGCGGTCAATTACTGGGCGCCGCTGCCGCCCTACGTCGGCAGTAAGACCACCCTGCTCGCCTACGACGACGGAGCCCCGGCGTTCGACGGCAGCGGCAACGCCTGGATGATCGCCACCGCGACCGCGTTCTCCGGCGCCCAGTCGCACTACCTGGTCCGCTACACCCCGGGCCCGAGCACGAGCCGCACCTTCAAGCTCCCCTCCGCATGCTCGTCCCCGCACGACATCACCGCCGCCGGCGACGGCTCGGTCTGGCTGAGCTGCAACTCGGCCAAGGCCATCCGGGTCACTGCCAGCGGGGCGATGCGGACAGTCGGCCTCTCCCACGTCGCCACGCTCGGCAGCTTCGCGGCCGGCGCAAGCGGGTCCATGTGGGCGGTCGGCTACAACTCCTCCCACTCGCCCATTGGGCTCGTCCGGATCACCGCCGGGGGCGGCGAGGCGTATTACGGCACCCCCCGCGGCATTACCGCGCGAGGCGTGGCAGGCGACGGCAGGGGCCGGGTGATCGAGACCGCCTCCTGCGGCTCCAGCGTCTGCTTCGAGTCGGTCTCGTCCAGCGGCAGGCTGTCCCACGTCGGCACGGCCCCGGGGCGGGTGTCAGGCAGCTCCGGGCCCGTCATGGACGCCAGCGGCAACTTGTGGCTGCTGGTGCAGGGGTCGGCCGCCAAGACCGGCCAGTATTTCCTCAAGCTCACCTCGGGGAACAAGACTGCGGTCTACGCGTTCTCGCTGCCCGACTGCGGTGGCGCCCAGTTGTCCATCGCCGGTACCCCTGCGGCCAGCGCGGACGGCTCGGTCTGGGCCGAGTCCGTCACCAACTGCACTTCCATCGGTAACACCGAGACCGCCTACGTGGGCGGCGTGCTCCGCTTCAAGCCGTAGGCAGCCGCCTCAAGCCGTAGGGGGCAACGGGCGAGACCAGAATCAGCCCGGTCCGTTCAGTAGAAAGGCTTTTGATCTACTGAACGGACCGCCCTTTTTCCCGCCCGCCGCCCCCCTCCTTTCCGGCCACGGATCCGGACAGTGCGGTGTGACCCAGCGCTGAACTGGTCCACGAGCCCCGCTGTCTACCTGCTGTCCTTCGGGGAAAACTTAGCCAAGGATGTCAGGCTCGGGTATGAGGAGATTCTCCGTGGCCGCGAGCACGCCGGCGTGGGCTAACCTGCTTTGCGCCCCGGGCCGATCGGCTGCACGTTCGAACGAAGGAACCCCCATGACTACCAGCGCTCGCCCCACCACCCTCAGTGCAGGCCCGACCTACGACCAGGGCGTACTGCGCGAGATCGCCAGCCGCGTGCTGTGGCTCTCGGCGGCAATCGTCGACGCCGCCAACGCCGGCCGCGCCAACCACTCGGGCGTCAAGGTGGGAGGCCACCAGGCCTCGAGCGCCTCAATGGTCGACATCATGGTCGCGCTCTGGTTCGCCGAGCTCACGCCCTTGGACCGGGTCTCGGTCAAGCCGCACGCCTCCCCGGTTCTGCACGCCATCAACTACCTCCTCGGCGAGCTCGACGAGTCCTACCTGCCGACCCTGCGCGCCAAGGGCGGCCTGCAGTCCTACCCCTCCCGGCTCAAGGACCCCGACGCCGTCGACTTCTCCACCGGCTCGGTCGGTATCGGGGCCACGGCCGCGCTCTGGGCGGCGATGGCGCACCGTTACATCGCCTCGCAGTTCCCCAGCTCACCGCCGGCGGGCCGCTTCATCAGCCTGCTCGGCGACGCCGAGCTTGACGAGGGCGCGATCTGGGAGGCGGTCGCCGACCCGGCGGTGGCCCACCTGGGTGAACTGCTGTGGGTCGTCGACCTGAACCGGCAGTCACTGGACCGGGTCGTTCCCGACATCCAGATCCAGCGGCTGCAGGGCATGTTCGAGGCAGCCGGCTGGCAGGTGGTGACCATCAAGTGGGGACGCCTGATCAGCGAGCTCTTCCAGCGAAAGGGCGGAGCGGAGCTGCGCGCCCGGCTGGAGACCATGCCGAACGAGGAGTACCAGCGGATGCTGCGCGTGCGGCCGGCCGAGATCGCCGACCGCATCATCGGGACCAGCGGAAGCGAGGAACTCGCAGCCCTGCTCTCCTCGATCGACGAGGCGCGGCTGGCCGCGGCGATCCGCGACCTGGGCGGCCATGACCTGGGTCTGCTGGTGGACACCTTCCGCGGCATTGACTCCCACCGCCCCACGATCGTATTCGCCTACACGATCAAGGGCCGGGGACTGCCGACCGAGGGACACCCAAGCAACCACTCCGCGTTGCTGACCTCCGCGCAGATGCAGACCCTGGCCGATGCCTGCGGGGTGGACCCAGCCCGGCCCTGGCAGCGCTTTGACCCCGGCGCGGCGGCCGGCCGGCTGTGCGAGCTAAGGGCACGGCAGCTGCGCCGGGACCCGGTGACGACATCACCCCCGGTGAAGATCCCGACTTCCTTGGGTCATCCGCACCGCAAGCCGGTCTCGACCCAGGCGGCCCTGGGCCGCTTCCTGTCCGACCTCGCGCACGACGCCCCCGAGGCCGCGGCGCGCGTGGTCACCTGCAGCCCCGATGTCGCCTCCTCGACCAACCTCGGCGGCTGGATCAACAAGACCGGGGTCTGGTCGGTGCAGGACCGGCATGACTGGTTCGCGGATGACTCCGAGCGTGTCCTGCGGTGGCGCGAGGTCAGCAACGGCCAGCACATCGAGTTGGGCATCGCCGAGGTCAACCTGGTGTCGCTGCTTGGCGAGCTGGGCGCGACCTGGTCCCGCTGGGGGACGCGCCTCATACCGGTCGCGACGCTGTACGACCCGTTCGTCTCCCGCGCGCTTGAGCCCTGGTCCTACGGCATCTACTCCGGCGGTCAGTCGATTCTCGTCGGCACGCCCTCCGGCGTGACCCTGGCGCCCGAGGGCGGGGCGCATCAGTCGATCACTACCCCGTCGATCGGGCTCGAGCAGCCCGGCTGCATCGCCTGGGAACCCGCCTTCGCCCAGGATCTGGAGTGGTGCCTGCTTTATGCCATGGAGCGCGTCGGGGTGCAGGGCGGCACATCGTCGTACTTCCGGCTGAGCACCCGCCCGATCGACCCCGCCCTGGCCCAGGTGCCCGCCGAGCCCGCGCTGGCGGAGCGCCGACGGCAGCAGGCGCTAGCGGGCGGCTACCGCATGCCCGCCGAGCATCCCGCGGCGGAAGAGGACGTCACCCTGGTCGGCGTGGGCGCGATCATGCCGGAAACGGTGGCCGCCGCCGCGGCGCTGGCGGCCGAGGGAGTCAACGCGGGCGTGATCTGCCTGACCAGTCCGGACCTGGTCTTCCGGTCCTTCCAGCAGCGCGGGCGGCGCGAGGCCGGCGTGGGCGGCAACATCGTCGAGGAGCTCTTCCCCGCCGATCATCCCGCGCCGCTGGTCACGGTGCTTGACGGTCATCCGCATACGCTCGCCTTCCTGGCCGGCGTGCGGGGTGACCGTATCCGTTGCCTCGGCGTCACGGAGTTCGGACAGTCCTCCGGTCTCGATGACGCCTATCGCATCCACCACATCGACACCGGCTCAATCATCGACGCCGCACTGACGATGGTGGGTCGTTAGCCCGCGGTTACACACGGTGATTCTTCGGGTTTGCGTGCCAGGTAGCCCACGACGTTGAGTTCGGCCCGGATCGGCAAGCCGTCCCGTAGCTGCCCCTGAGCCTGCTCGACGGCGGCGCGATGGAACTCGGCCTCCCCGACGTTCTGGATGGCTTCATAGGCCGGCCCGGTAGCGGCCAGCGCACGCGCGTACAGTTCCGGGTCTGCGAACTCCCAGGCGAACGGAACGTCCGCACGCTCGACATCGACGAACCCGTGCGACGCGAGGAGTTGCTCACCCACACCAGGCCGACCGAGCGACACCATGACCGCCTGGTTGTCGACCTTCGCCGCCGCGGCCAGGCGGAACGGCGCCAGCGCCCAGGCTCCAGGGGACACCTTCAGGTGACCCCACACCGTCATCCCGACGCGTCCGCCAGGGCGAAGAACCCGGCATATCTCGGCAACCGCGCCGGGCGTGGTGCCCCAGATCCCCCGAAAGCTGGTGACAACATCGAACGACGCCGGGTCCCACGGCAGGGCGTGCATGTCGCCAACCCTGATGTCACATCCGGGGTTCCGGTCCCGGGCCACCGCCACCAGCCTGGCCGAGGCATCAACACCCGAGCAGGAAGCGCCGCGCAGGCGAGCCAACTCGACGGCGAACCCCGACCCGCAAGCCACGTCCAGCAGCCGGTCCCCGGCGTCGATACCCAGCCGATGATGCACAGCGACGTACTCCCGGCAGTTGCCTGGCTCGCTGAGCGTTGCGAAGTCCACCGCCTTGCGGCCCCAGCCCTCATCCACCATCCCCCACTGGGGAGTTTGTGTGCCTGGTCTCGTCATCATCGCTCCTCTGCGCCGCCGGGTCCCCACTGCCGTGTTGCCACCGGCCAGCATGACACGTGCGTACAGATTGGAGTTACCAGTTTGCTATCAGTGATCGTTCCCAGGCAAGCCCGGGAAGGTGTCCCTGCCTGCTGCCTTTCCAGCACTTTGGAAGGCACCTGTTCTAGCGATCATCCAGTGGGTCAGGGTCTGTCGAGGGCGGCGAGCACGGGATCGCAGCTGAAGATCCGCGCATAGCGGCCCTGAGTCCGTTGCCGCAGGATCTTGATCTCGGAGAGGCGCCCAACGGCATGGTTGGCTGCCTGAGGGCTTACTTCGTACAGCTCAGCGACGCTCCTAGCGGTGACCATGGGATAGCCGATCAGGTCGCCCGCCAGCATGAATCCGACCCCGCGGACACGGGACTTACGGGCGCGGTCGAGCAGCTCCTGCCGCAGGATGAGCAGTTCGCTGACCCGGTCGACTGCCTCAGCGGCGTGTACGCAAAGCGCCTCGCAGTAGAACTGCATCCACGCGTTGAAGTCGCCACTCGTGCTCACGCCGAACAGGTGCGCCTGATATTCGGACTCTCGGTTCTTGAGCCAGGGAGACAGGTTCACAACGATCGACGACAGGTCCCCCGCCGTGACAAGCTGCAGTAGCGCCACCAGCCGGCCGATCCTCCCGTTGCCGTCGTTGAACGGGTGAAGAGTCTCAAACTGGTAGTGAGCGAGCGCCGACCGTGCGATCGCATGCAGATCGTGGCCCCCTCGAATCCACTCCTGCCAGGCGTCGCAACCGTCGCGCAGGAGATCGCCCGGCGGCGGCGGCACAAACCTGGCTTCTTCAAGGCGCCGGCCTTCGACTCCGATTAGAACCTGGGTCGTGCGGACGTGGCCCGCCTCGGGGTTGTCGGCGCGGGTTCCACGAACGAGCATCTTCTGCAGGTGGCAAAGCATCGAGAACGTGATAAGCCTCCCCTCACCGATCCACCCCAGAGCCGCCTCCGCCGCCAGGACGAAGTTCCGGACCTCGGCGACTGAACTGGTCAGTTCGTCCTCACCTAGCAGGTCCGCCTCGAGCACGTCGGTGAAGGCGGCGTACGTTCCCTCGAGCGCTGAAGTGCTGACCGCTTCACGCCGGATCGTTGGCCGGATGACAAGTCGCGGATTTGGCAGCTGCTTCACAGCCTGATCGGCTCTCGCGACGCTCGCGGCTGCCCGGGCTATGCACGCATGCGTTCTGCTGGACAGGTCGACGACCTCCGGCAGCGGATCGGGCAGGTAGGCCCGGCCGCGGTATTCTTCCTGCAGACGGGCGTCGACGCCCGCGATCTCGATCAGTTTTCCGATCGGTGAGTTGACAAGCTGGTCGATTGCCATGATTTAAAGGTTATCGCGTTAACCTTTAAATTACAGCGCTGAAATTCAAGCTTTCGCACGCGTGCATACATGCTCACCCCCCGGCGTCCCGGCATGGCTGTCTCACTTAGTGAGACAAGACCCGGGAGGAAGCCGAGCAGATGCTCACTCAGTGGTACGACGTCACGCGCGACCGGATCACCGGGTGCGCGCTGCCGTCGATGCCGGAGTGGGCGAGCGCCGCGTCCACGTGCTCACGGGGATCGGCCGCTCGACCATCGACCGGATCGTCACCTCCTCCCCGGCTGAACCCGCATGTGCAGCCATTGTGCAGCCGGGGGGCCAGGATGACCGCTGAACAGCAGTCAGGGACCTCGCCATTCTGGCGAAGTGCCTGGTGGGGAGCGGAGGATCGGGGATTTGAACCCCGGATGGGATCACTCCCAAACCGCATTAGCAGTGCGGCGCCATAGACCGGACTAGGCGAATCCTCCACCCGCGTCCAGGCCGACCTCAGCCCTAAATGACGCGGTGTCGAACAGCGTACCGGTACTGGCGGCGCTCGGCAAAGCGAGCGCCGCCCCGGTGCCGAGCCGGTGCCGAGCCGGTGGCCGTGTAAGTGCTGGAGCGGGGCCAGCCTCGTCACCTCGAGCGTGCCGGCCGCGTACTGATCCCGCAGCGTGGTCTTCTTGAACTTGCCGACGGAGGTCTTCGGCACCTCGGCGATGAAGCACCAGCGTTCGGGGAGCTGCCAGCGGGGGATCCGCTCGCCGAGGAAGGCGCGCAGTTCGTCCGGGGTCGTGGGGGGCGCGTCCGCGCGCAGCACCACGGCGGCCAGCGGCCGTTCACCCCATCTCTCGTCCGGCACCCCGACCACCGCCGCCTCGGCGACCGACGGGTGCGCCATCAGCACGTTCTCAAGCTCCATGGACGAGATCCACTCGCCGCCTGACTTGATCACGTCCTTGGCCCGGTCGGTGAGCCTGAGGAACCCCTGCTCGTCGAGCGTGCCCACGTCGCCGGTGCGCAGCCAGCCGTCGTGGAACTTCTCGGGCGCGGGGTCCTTGTAGTACGACGCGGTGATCCACGGGCCGCGAGTCTCGAGCTCGCCCACGGCCTTGCCGTCGCTGGGGAGAATGTCGTCGCCGTCCCCGCTGAGCCGTCCCTCCACGCCGCAGATCAGCCGTCCCTGGGAGGCCCGGTACGGCCAGACCGCCTCACCGGTCACGCCCGTCGGTTCGCGGGCGATCGAGCCGAGCGGGGAGAGCTCCGTCATCCCCCAGGCGTGCGTCATCGTGATGCCGAACTCGTCGGCGTACGCGCGCATCACCGCCTCGGGCAGCGCCGAGCCGCCGCAGACCAGGGTGCGCAGCGAGGTCAGGTCTCCGCCGACGGTCCGCAGGTGGGCGAGCATGCCCTGCCAGATGGTCGGCACCCCCGCGCCGACCGTCACCCTCTCGGTCTCGATCAGCTTCGCGATGGCGGCCGGGGTCATGAACCGGTCCGGCATGACCAGGTCCGCGCCGGACATCAGGGCGGCGTAGGCCAGGCCCCAGGCGTTCGCGTGGAACTGGGGGACGACCGGCATGACCCGGTCCCGCTCGGAGATGCCGAGCCCGTTCGCTGTGCACGCCGCCATCGAGTGCAGGTAGGTGGAGCGGTGGCTGTAGACGACGCCCTTGGGCAGCCCGGTGGTCCCGCTCGTGTAGCACATCGCGGCGGCGGACCGCTCGTCGAGCTCCGGCCAGCTGAAGGATCCCGCGGCGGCGGCGAGCAGTGCCTCGTAGGAGTGCACCTCATGGCCCGGGCCGGCCAGGGTCGTCGAGCGCGGCGTCATCGGCGGGGCCCGAGACGATCACGTGCTTGATGGTGGCGGCGTGCGGGAGGACCTGGGCGAACAGCGGAACCAGCGACGCGTCGACGATGACCACGTGGTCGGCCGCGTGGGTGGCGATGTAGCCGACCTGATCGGCAGAGAGCCGGATGTTCAGCGTGTGCAGTACCGCGCCCATGGACGGGATGGCAAGGTAGGCCTCAAGGTGCTCGGCGTTGTTCCACATGAACGTGCCGACCCGCTGATCGCCGTCGACGCCAAGCGAGCGCAGCGCGTTCGCCAGCCGCGCCGTCCGCTCGCCCACGCCCGCGTACGTCCGCCGCCTGGCCGGCTCGTCCCCGGCGCAGGTGACGACCTCCTTGTCGCCGAATGCCGTGGTGCCATACCGCATGATCGCCGAAACGGTCAGCTGGAAGTCCATCATCGTGCTGTCCACGCCGACCCCACCTCCTCGTGAAGTTTCACTGACTTTGCATACCCCCGAAACGCCAGCTTTGCATACCCCCCAACGCCGATGTCTCCCAAATGACCTTCTCATATCCGCTTGGCGGGCATGGAGGTGGCCTTGTGCAGCGGTCGGCCGCGTGTTCGCGACGCGGGCATGGTCCTGGCCAGCCGCTCGGACGCCTCAGACCCGCGGCCCGCGGACGCCGAGCACCGTCAGGATAGTACAGGTAGCCGGGTGATGCGAGTTTCCGCGGCCTATCTAACTCGGCGTCCGCACCCAGTTCGGCGTCCTTGCGGAGCTTGGCGACCGCTCGCGCCACCGTGGACTTGACTGTCCCTACGGACACGCCGAGCGCCGCCGCCACCTCTGGCTCGGTCATGTCGTCGTAGTACCTGAGCATCACCGCGGCCCGCATCTGGCGCGGCAATCGGTCGACCGCGCGCTGCACTACGTCGTGCAGGTCGCTGTCGCCGGTCGCGTCGGCCGACGGCGAGTCGGGGATCTCATCGGTGGGGTACTCGTCGAGCCGACGCCTCCGCCATCCGGAGATATGGGTATTCACCATGACCCGCCGCACGTACGTGTCGAGCGCGGCCGGGTCGGAGATCTTGTCCCATGACTGGTAGGCCTTGAACAACGTGGCCTGCAGCAGATCTTCGGCGTCGGCGCGGTTCGCTGTCATCGCCTGCGCAGCGCGCAGGAGCGCACCCCTGCGCGCACGCACGTACTCGCCGAACACAACGCGCTCCCCAACGCTCACTGGACCCTCTACGTTCACAACGCAACGCTACTCAGAGTGATTGATTGATAACGATACGCCTTGGTGAGTAACTTCTGCCACTCCCCGACAGGAAGCGTTCTGACGGAACACAGGCCACTCAGATAGGCCGCAAACTGCCCTAGAGCGAAGTAACCGCACCGCCTCGCGGACAGAAATTGCCGAATCACTTGACGTGTCTGCGCGTATGTGAGCATCGTCGGACATGACGTGGCGACGGGCGCAATCCCATAGCGAGCAAGTGCGGCGGAAAGCACATGTTTGCGCGGCTTGCGACGACCTAACCGATTCGAGCACTCCTGCCCGATATATGCGACGGGCTCTGCTCCGCGGCGCGGTCTTCGCAAGTCACGATGCCGACCGCGAACTCCTAGCGCAACGCCCCGCGACTGCCGCGACCGTCGTCACCGGGGTGCTGACTGAGGTAACCCCGCAGGCAATCGTGGTCAAGGGGCCCGACGGGGGCGACCAGTTGGTCGCCCTCTCACCGGGCACGGTCAGCTGGCTCGGGGCACCAGTCTCGACGTCCGCGCTGCGCGCCGGTGACCCGGTCATCGTTCGCCGTCGAACGCACCGGCCGTCGTCGGCCGGGCCGATGGCAAGCATCGCCGAGCGCATCTGGGCCAGGATCGGCCGGGTGGCCGGCGCAATCGTCGCGGTGCGCGGACCCGATCTCCTCGTCGACACCGGGCAGCGCGGCCGCGAGCCCGAGCGCGTCCTGATAGCCGAGGCGTCAATGCGCCAGGTCCAGGTCCGCTTCCCTCGGCTGGCGCCCGGCTACCTGATCGACGTCATCGGCACCCGCCATCACGACTACCTGCTCGCCGTCGCGCCCGCCACCGCGCAGCCGCCCTACCTCGCCGACCATCCGCCTGCTCCGGCGCTGGCCGGCGGGCAATTCAGCGGGCCCATCAGCGGCACCGCGGTCTGGCACGAGCCGGGCGACGAAGCCGTCGCGCTGATGGGACTTGGCTATGCCGCGCTTGACCCGGAGACCGTAGCCCAGCGGCCCGGCCCAAGCGCCTCCGACCAGGTCCAGCCCTGCGTGCGGCTGCCGTATCTGTCGCTCGGCAGCGCGGTCCGTATCAGGAACGAGTGCGCTGACCGGGCGGCCGTGCTCCCGGTTACCAGCTGCAGCGCGAGCGCGCGGCAGTTCTGCGACCGGTGCGTGACGTGCGGCACGTCGCCCAGGGGACGGGTGGCGGACCTGACCATGGCGGCCTTCGTGGAACTGGGCGGGAACCTCGAGGAAGGCTGCTTCAACGCGACGCTGACGCTGGCCAACTGAGTAGCGATAGCAGACTGACTGGAAAGAGCAGCAGGAAGCAGCAGGAAGCAGCAGGAAGCAGCAGGAAGAACAGCGAACGGGTCTTACGGGGTGTGGTGGGGTCGTGGTTATGGGTGGAACAGACATGCTCGCCGTGGCGCGCGAGGTCCAGGTACCGCTGCTCGCCGTGCTGCTCATCGGCGGCTGCGCGGCCAAGGCCCGCCGCGCCATCGGCGCGCGATCGATCGACGCGGACATCGGGCCGACCGCGATGTTCCCGCTCCCGTTGCGCCGCCCGGCCGCGACGGCGATCTGCGCGAGCGAGTTCGCCCTGGGCATCGGTCTGCTGGTCACCGCGGGCGGCATCGGGGCAGGCTGGCCCGCGGACGCGGTGCGGGGGGCTGCCGCGCTGCTGTTCTGCACGGCCGTGGCCGCACTGCAGGAGCTGCGCACGCGACGGCCGGACGCGGGCTGCGGCTGTTTCGGCGATCTGAGCGGCACGCCGGTGAACTGGCGGACCATCACCAGGGCGGCGCTGCTCGGCGCGGCGGCGCTCGCCTCGATCGGCGCGCCACCGCTGCGCATGCCCAGCTCGCCCGGCCAGGCCGCCGTGCTGCTCGCGCTGGCCCTGGTCGAACTCGCGCTGCTCGCCGCGCTCTCCCCGGAGATCGGCCAGCTCATGGTCAGGCTCGGCCACGCCGAGCCATGCGAGGTACGCCGGGTTCCGGTCGCACGGACGCTCGCCACACTTCGCGCCAGCGCTCCCTGGCGGGCCTACCGTCCCCACCTGCTCAGCACGACGCCGACAGACGTATGGCGCGAAGGGTGCTGGCGATTCGCGGCCTACCCGGGCATGGTCGCCAATCGCCGCGTCGAGGTGGTCTTCGCCGTCTACCTGATGGGCCGCCGCGCCCCGGTCCGGGCAGGCATGCTCGACGTCGCCACGCCCACCCCGCCCGCGCTCTCCCGCCGCTACAGCTCTCTAACCATGTATAAGGAAAACCCAATACCAAAGAATAAAATCAATATTCCCTCGAACGGACCGCGCTTACTCTGATCTCGCCCATTGGACCGGCCAGGTGGAGGACGTCGTGCCCAGCTGCGGAGCGGAGGAAGTTGCCGACGTAGACCCGGCTGGGAGCGAAGGAAGTTGCCGGCGTTAGACCTGGCTGCGGAGCAGAGGAAGTTGCCGACGTTAGACCCGGCTGAGAGCGGAGGAATTACACGGGTTGGGAGCGGAGGAACTTACCGAAGTGGGGGACGGTGAAGGCGATGAGGCCGCGCTCTGAGCTGTAGATGAGGCCCTTCTTGATCAGCCCGTCCCTGGCCGGGGAGAGGCTGGACGGCTTACGGCCCAGCTCATCGGCGACGTTCGAGGTCGGCACCGGCTCGTCGCCGATCGCGGCCATCGCGCGCATGTACTCGCGCTCTGCGGGGGTTGCCCGCTCGTACCGGGAGCCGAAGAACCCGACGGCCAGCTCGCCCTCGGCCTCCGGTGACGCTACCTTGACGTCCGCGACGGTGATCGGGCTAGCCGCGGCGACATCCCAGGTGACCTTGCCGTACGCCTGGACGAAGTACGGGTAGCCGTCGGCAGCGGCGTAGAGAGCGTCCAGCGCGTCCTGCTTGATCTGCACGTCCTCGCGCTCGGCGGGAGCAAGCAGCGCCTGGTCGGCCGCCTCCCGGTCCAGCCGGTCGATCCTGGCGTAACGGAAGAGCCGCTCCGAGTAGCTCTTGCTGGCCGACAGCACCGAGGGCAGGTGCGGCAGTCCCGCGCCGACGACGATGAGCGGCCCCCCCACCTGGGAGAGCTCGTGGCAGGCGGCGCAGAGCGCCGATACGTCCTCGGTAGGCACGTCCTGCATTTCATCGACGAACAGCGCGATCCCGACGCCGAGGTCGGCGGCGACCGAGGCGGCGTCGGTGAACAGCTCGGTCAGGTCCACCTCAAGGTCGCCCGAGTCGGCCCGGCCGCGGGCGGCTGGCACGTCGATGCCGAATTGGGCACTCACCGTGGTGCCCTTCGGAGCCTTGGGGTCGCGAAGCGCGAACGCCTTCAGGACGCTGAGGAAGTCATCGACCCGATCCGGCGCGCGATGCCTGGGCGCGAGCTCGCGGACGGCCATGTGCAGCGCGCTCGCGACCGGGCGGCGAATGGACTGGTCCGGCCTGGCCTCGAGCTTGCCCGTCCCCCATAGCCGTTGCAGTGCCATCGACCTGAAGGTGTTGAGTAGCACCGTCTTACCCACGCCGCGAAGTCCGGTGAGCACCATGGACCGCTCGGGACGGGCCCTGGCCACCCGCTCAAGAACCACCTCGAACTGCCTGATCTCCCGGTCCCGCCCGGCGAGCTCGGGCGGTCGCTGCCCGGCACCGGGCGCATAGGGGTTACGTATGGGGTCCACGATTGGACTCTATGGGTTCCTCTAGCCGGATCCGTAGATTTCGGTAGAGAGCGCTACGGGCGTGTCGCTTGGCCGTGGGCTCTCAATCAGGCGGTTAGTTATTACGGCCGATGAAGCGCTTGTGCGCCTCTGCCAGCTTGAGGTAGGCGCGGGCCGCTATGTCGGCCCGCCGGGCCGCGTACTCGTGCGGTGCCACCTCGAACCGGGTCAGCGCGACCTGCACTGCCGCAAGTTCGGACTCGTACTCGTCCTCGATCGTCAGCGCATCATCGACGTACTGGGTGTCTGCCTTGCTCATGTTCACGGTCAACTTCGTGCACCTTTCATGCTGCACCCCGGCAGGCCAGTCAATCGCATTTGCACACTTCCCCGGGCTCACCTGGGTCAACTCATTGTTCACAGCCGAAACACCCATGCGCGGCGGCCACACGCGGTCATTGCCGTGTCCGGTGTTATGTGTGATGTAAATCACACCGACGCTTATTCGCTGGTTTCGCTGTTGTGACTTACCGGGTTGTTGATCCGGGCGAGGTATGCGTTATAGGCGGCCAACTGATCGTCAGAGTCATCGACATCGGCGGGCCTGCGGCCCCCACCCCGACCCGGCCCGCCCTGGCCCGCCCCGCGCTCCGGTCCGCGAACCGTAGTCGTCGCCGTGGCGGGCACGCCCTCGCTGATGCGATCGGCCATGGTCGACCGGCGCGCCGTCTCGAGCCAGCCCATGGCCGCCGACGACCGCGGCTCCCTGCTCCAGGAGAAGAACGTCACCATGATCGCCACGAACATGATCGCCGCGCCGCCGATCCACATCACCGCGCCGCCCTGGTGGAGGTCGTTCAGCGGGGACGGCCCCCAGTTGCGCGGCGCCATCGGCACGAATGGGTCGGTCTGGTAGGAGCCGAGCACGACTCCGGTGAACGCGTCGACCGGCATCGCGAGGAACAGCAGGAAGAGCCGGAAGGGGTAGGACACCTTCCACTTGATCGGCTCCTTGCCCACGAGCGGAAGGAAGTACAGGTACCCGACCACAAGGTAGAGCACGTGCTCGCCCTCGTGAACCGCGTTGTACTCCATCACCAGGTTCATGAAGCTGGTCAGGTGCGTGCCGACGATCGTCGCGGAATAGGCGACGATGCCGACGCCGGGCCAGGTGATCCAGCCCACCGGCTTCGACCTGACGATCCTCTTCACCCAGGTGTGTAGGGGGTTCCTGCTGGCGTGCAACAGCAGCGTCACCGGCATCCCGAAGACGAGCAACGGCGGCGCGACCATGATCAGCAGCAAGTGCTGGACCATGTGGTCCCAGAACAGCGTGTCGTCGTAGGTCCCGATCCCGCTCTGCGTGGCCACGTTGATGACCACCAGCCCGAGCAGGAAGAGGATGGTCCGCCCCAACGGCCATGGGCGCCGCGGGTGACGCTCGCGGACGCGGAACGCGCCCCACAGGTAGGCCACCGCGAGGACAGCGGTGAACCCCGTGACGATCGGGGCGAACTGCCAGTTGGTAGCTGCCTCGCTCCAGGTGAAGGGCGGCAACATGGAGCTTCCCATACGGCGAGGGTACCCCTACACCCTGTCGTAGCCGACTGCGGCGGTGCACCCGAAAGGGCGCCAACGCACCACTTACCCGTCTTACCCGCTTACGAGGACGGCGACGGCCAGTTGCACGTGATCATGGGATCGACGCCCAGATAATTGAGCGGGCCGGTGGCGATCGTCGCCGCGATCGTGGCACCCTCGCTGCAGCTCATCGAGATGCCGTTGAAGTACCCGCGCTGCCCGGCCGCAGCGGCACCGACAATCAGCCAGACGAAGAGAACGATCGTCTTTCTGGACATGCCACCTCCGACCACCGGCAGAAAGGCACTTACAGGCTACCTAATCGGATGATAGTCCCAGTGGCACGACTCCCCGCGACATTGGGCACATCGCCACGCCGATCCCACCATCCCCAGGCAATGGGGCGTGAGCGTTCACCAGGCCCAGGTGACTCATCTCCGGTGGGGTCGCTGGGGTCGCAGTGGTGCTTCCCGCGCTGGTGGGGTCGCCGGGGCGCGCTCGGGGACCCGGGAGCGGGGAAGCCTCCCGGGTCTTTTCTGACCGCTCACGACGTCAGGACCCGAGCACCGTCTCCCCGTCGCGCGACTCGTCCCACGGAGGCGCGATCAGCACCAGGCCCCCGCCGAACAAGGCCGCGACTCCCGCGCGGTGCCAGCCGCCGGCACGCATCCGCCCGCTTGGGAGCAGAATCACTGATGCCCCACTCCGGCGGCAGCGCGTAAGTTCGCCAGCTAGCTGGTATCTCCCGTCCCTGCTCATCCTGGGTCGTTCTCGCAAGTTCACCGCCACATGGTTCTGTTCTGGTCCCGTCCGCTACCGGGCGTCACGTCGCCTTCGGCGGCCGTCCGCCCTTCCTCGAGCGCCGCTCGGCGGGCTCTTCCTCGGCTGCGGCGAGGTCGGCCAGGTCAAGCTCGTCGCCGTGGTCGCGGATCCGCTCGCGGATGTGGCCGAGCATGTCGTCGCTGCGGCTGGTGCCGAGGCGGCCGCAAACCCGCTCATAGGCGACGGCGAGATGAGCAGCGACCTGACGCGCCACACCGCGCGGGCCGACGGCAGCGGCAGCGCGCCGAGGGCGGAGAGCGCGGTCACGCCGCGCGCCCGCTGGCGAACAAGAGCAGCGTCGAGCAGGCCATCTACGGCATCGGATAGCTCCGCGTTTCCCCAACGCATGCAGGGTCCAACGCCCCGCTAGGCGTCGGGGTCGGCGATCTCCACGAAGTGCAGCCGCTCGTCAAGATCCCCGGCGTGTTCCAGCCACTTCGCAGCGTCGAGCGTGAGGATGGGGCGGACCGCCGCGTCCGCCACGGCGGCCACGTGCGCGTCCCACGGGTCGAGCCCGGTCCTGGCGATCACATCCGCCAGGCGGACGGCCTGCTCGGCATCCCGCACCGGGGCGGCCATCGCGTTCTCCAACCGCTCGAGGCCGTGAAGGATGGCCTCCGCGTCCTCGGAGCGCGTGTCGAGCGACGCCGCCGTGACCGCCAGCACCGGGATGATCAGCGGCTGCCCGTCGGCGTCGTATCCCTGAAGCAGGGTCATGACCCCGGCGTCGCCCCGGGCAGCCTCGATGAGGACGCTCGCGTCGAGGATGAGCGGCGCAGGGCGCGCGCCCCCGTCCTCGCTCACCGGTAGCGGTGGGAAGCCGGCAGTGCGGCTAGCTGCGCGTCCACATGCGCCCGCATGCGGGCCACCTTCGCCGGGTCGGCGTGCTCGGCTGCTTCCTTCCACAGCCGCCGAGCCTTCTGGTCGCGGAGTCGGTCCGCTTCCAGCGCGTCGTTGACCACCGCGGAGACGGACGAGGCCTTGCCGGCTTCGACGAGCTGCTCGGCGTAGGCGGCCAGGTGAGGATCGATGGTGACGGTCAGGCGCGTCTTACGCTCGCTCATACCCGGATCATACTCCGGCATCGCCGGGCAACCCCGAATAACCACAGTGCCGCCTGAAGAACTAGGAGAAACGATGGCCCGTCAGGCATGCCGTCATCGCGGCGGGAGGCCTGGTCGGCATCCACCGATGGAACCGGCGGGCGACCGCGCAGTTCATGGAGCGCTCGGCCGAGCTCGTCAGGACCGCGCCCCCGCTCCGGCGCTGACGGTCACCGCTTCCACGGCGGCACCCAGTCCATGCACCCACTCTTAGCGCGGTGGCGACAGCTGTCATCAGCGCGCACCAGGCGAAGTCGCCCGCGCGCTGTCCCCCGGGTCTGCGTGGCGGCGCTGAGGAGCTTCACCGGATCACGAGCACGGCACGACATCGCAGCGTCGTCATCCGCCGATGCAATGCAGGTGCGCCGGGCGACTGCTCGAGACGATGAGCGCGTACCGCTCACCGTGTAGCGACGCCGGCACCAGGCGAAAGCACCCGGTGCGCGGCGTCTGCGCAGTCAGCGGAGGGCGTGGGATTCGAACCCACGGTGTCGGTCTCCCGACACAGTTGTTTTCAAGACAACCGCCATCGGCCACTAGGCGAGCCCTCCTGTGTGCATCAACCTTACGCGAGTGGGAAGCCCGACGGGGTGCCCGCTGCGGATCGGCGGGGTTGGGCGAAGCCGTCGGCGACAAGGGCGGCGAGCTCGAGGTAGGCGTCGGCGGTCTCATCGTTGAGCATGTCGAGCTCGACCTCGGCGCCCTCCTCCAGGTGGGCGTCGTAGGGCACTCGCACGACCGCGCGGCAGCGGGCGGCGAAGTGCTGTTCCAGGCGGTCAAGGTCCACCGTGGACTTGCTCTTGCGGCGGATGGCGGACAGCACCACGACGCCCCCGCGAACCAGGTCCCCGTAGTCGTGAGCCTCGAGCCAGTCGAGGGTCGCGCTCGCGCTGCGCGCGCCGTCCACCGACGGAGAGCTCACAAGGACCACCTGATCGGCCAGCTCAAGGATGCCGGCCATGGCTGAGTGGAGCAGGCCAGTGCCGCAGTCGGTGATGCAGATCGAGTAGAAGTGCTCGAGGACGCCGACCACGGTGCGGTAGTCGTCGGCGCTGAACGCGACGGAGACGCCGGGGTCGCGGTCGGACGCGAGGATCTCGAGCCTGCTCGACGCCTGGGAGGTGTAGGCCCTGACGTCGGCATACCTGGTCACCATGGCCCGCTCGTTGAGCAGGTCCCTGATCGTGGCCGCGGTCTCCAGATGGACCTTGTCCGAGAGGGTGCCGCGGTCCGGGTTGCCGTCCACCGCGATCACCCGGTCACCGCGCAGCGACGCGAGCGTCGACCCGAGGCCGACGGTGGCCGTGGTCTTGCCGACGCCGCCCTTCAGGCTCAGCACGGCGACCCGGTGGTGCCCGCCCGCGACCGTGGCGCGCACCCGGTTGATCAGGTCGCGCCGGTACACGCTGGCCGCCGACTCGCCAACTCGGATCAGTCCTCCGGTCGCGCGGTACACCGTCCGCCGCCAGCCGCCGTCGGGCGTCGCGCGCTTGCCCGGAAGCAGTAGGTCAGAGGTGAGCGTGTCCGCCGTATGCCGTACCGGCACATCGGCCGCGGGCATCGCAGACGCCCCGGGCACCCCAGGTGCGCCCGGCGGCGACATACCAGGCCATACCTCCTCAGCGTGCGTCGCCGACGCCCGCAGCGACGGTGGCGCGGTCCCGGTTTCGGCGGCCGGCGGGTAGGGGCGCGGAGGGGCGCGGCGGGTAGGGGGCGGCGGGCGGGTAGGGGTTGCCCGTGCGGACCTCTGACCACGGCACGGACGGCCCGCGCAACGGCGGGGCCGCTTCTGGTGGCCGAGGTGCCCGGTACGGCTCGGAGGTCCACGTCGGCTCCGCGTCCAGTGGCCGCTGCGTCCACGGGCGCGGCTCGGCCTGCAGGTACGCGGGCAGGCGGAACCCGGATTGCTCATCCGGCTGGTCCCATGGACTGTGGGTTGGCTCGGACTGCGGCTCGGACTGCGGCTCAGCACGCGGGGGTTCAGCACGCGGGGGTTCAGCACGCGGGGGTTCAGCACGCAGGTCAGACCACGGCGGAAGCTCCACCCTGCCGCTGGCGAACTCCGTCGGCCGCGCCGCCGGCCGTGCGGGGGGTGGCGCGGGGGGTGGCGCCGACGGCGTAAACGAGGGTCCCGCGGGCGCCGACGGCGTGAACGAGGGTCCAACCGACGGCGGCTCCACCGACGCCACCGGCACGGCCGGATCCTCGGGCGCGGACGGTGGCACCGCAGGCAGCGGGTCCGCCGGCGTTACCGGCGCCGCCGACTCCAGGGGTTCGTCCGGCGGTTCGGGCTCCGCCCTCGGCTCAGGCCTCGGCTCGCCCGCCGCTGACGGCACTGGCCACGGCGGGCGCATCGGCAGCGGCTGCGAAGCCACCGGCGGCGGCGACGCCGGCATCGCCGGGTAGCCGGGATCGGGAAGCGCGTCCGGGTCCGGCAGTTGCTCGAGCACGGGCACGTCGGGCAGCGGCTGATCCGCCGCCTGCCAGTCGGGAAGCGGACCGTGGGCAGTACCCGTATCCCTCGGATAACCGGAGGAGAACGGGTATAGCTCAGTCGTCCCGCGTTCAGCGGAGGTTGCTTGGTTGTCGTGTTCGTCTGGCGTCATCGGGCCGCCCCCAGTAGCCACCTGTCTGCTCTTGCCATACTGTTCGCGGCACTCGTTAACTCGTCGCGCAGCTTAATCACCCCGACCCGATGACTAGTTGAAAGACCCTAGTCATTGATTCCCGTTCAAGGAGGCAGCTATGCACGCAGTCGTGATCAGCAAGCCGGGAGGTCCCGAGGTTCTCCAGTGGACCGAGGTCGAAGACCCGCGGCCGGGGCCGGGCGAGGTTCTCATCGAAGTGGCTGCGGCCGGCGTCAACCGGGCCGACATGATGCAGCGCCAGGGGTTCTACCCGCCGCCGCCGGGCGCTCCGCCGTATCCGGGTCTGGAATGCTCTGGCACCGTCGCCGCCCTGGGCGAGGGGGTGACCCAGTGGCATATCGACGAGGAGGTCTGCGCGCTGCTGTCCGGCGGCGGCTACGCGGAGCAGGTGGTCGTCCCGGCGGGACAGCTGCTTCCCGTCCCGAAGAGCACCACCCTGATCGAGGCCGCCGGGCTTCCCGAAACGCTATGCACCGTGTACTCCAACGTCTTCCTCGGCGCCCAGCTCGCGGTCGGCGAGACGCTGCTCATCCACGGCGGTGGCAGCGGCATCGGCACGATGGCGATCCAGCTGGCCAAGCACGCCGGCGCTCGGGTCGCGGTGACCGCCGGATCGCAGAGCAAGCTCGACGCCTGCCGGGAGCTCGGCGCGGACATCACGATCAACTACCGCGAGGCTGACTTCGTCGAGAGCCTCATGGCGGCCACCGACGGCCACGGCGCCGACGTGATCCTGGACATCATCGGGGCCTCCTACCTGGCCCGCAACATCGCCGCGCTCGCCCCGGACGGCCGGATCGCCAACATCGGCATGCAGCAGGGCCGCAAGGCCGAGCTCGACTTCGGCGCGCTGATGGCCAAGCGCGGCGCGATCATCTCCACCTCGCTCCGCGCGCGCCCAAGGGCGCAGAAGGCGAGCATCGTCGCGGCGGTCGCCGAGAACGTCTGGCCGGTCGTCGACTCCGGCGTGATCCGCCCCATCATCGACACCGAGCTGCCGATGATGGAGGCCGCGGAGGCGCACCGGATCATGACCGCCTCCACCCATATGGGCAAGATCGTGCTGCGCGCCAAGTCACGGCCCGCACCCGATAGCGTGTGAGGCATGAGCGACGAAATCAGCCCGCAGGAACAGGGCAGGCCGCAGGTCGTCATAGTCGGGCCGGACGGGATGGCCGTCGGTGGCGGCACCGAGGAGGCCGATGACAACGCGGCCGAGCGTTCGATCACCGAGATGGTGGAGCAGCCCGCCAAGGTAATGCGGATCGGCTCGATGATCCGGCAGCTTCTCGAGGAGGTTAAGTCCGCGCCGCTTGACGAGAAGAGCCGGGCGCGGCTGAAGGAGATCCACCAGAATTCCATCAAGGAGCTGGAGGACGGGCTCGCGCCCGAGCTTGTCGCGGAACTCGAGCGTCTTTCCCTGCCGTTCGGCGACGATACGCCGAGCGAAGCGGAGCTCCGGGTAGCGCAGGCGCAACTGGTGGGCTGGCTCGAGGGCCTCTTCCACGGCATCCAGACCACGCTGTTCGCGCAGCAGATGGCTGCCCGTGCGCAGCTGGAGCAGATGCGCCGCGCGCTCCCGCCCGGTCTGCTGCCCGCGCAGGAGCAGGAGCAGCAGCCGCACCGCGGCTCTGGTCCTTACCTTTGACTGCCTGACCTGTTCACCCCGGACTTCGCGCCCGACCTCGATAGCGACCCGGTCTTAGCCGGGGGGCTAAGACCGGACCAAGCTGGGCGACCAAGACTGGGTAACGGCCGACCGTACCGCAGCCGGGCGAGCCAGGCGGCCGCCTCGGCGAACTCCGCATCCGAAGTGCCCGGGCGGACCTGGACCCGCCCCCCGTCGCTGCGGGGGTAGCTGCCGAGGAAGCGGACCTCGGCGCAGACCCGGCGCAGGCCCATCATCGCCTCGCCCACCCTGGCGTCGTCGATATGCCCCTCGCAGTCGATGAAGAAGAAGTAGCTGCCGAGCCCGTCCCCGGTCGGCCGGGACTGGATCGTGGAAAGGTTGATCCCGCGCACGGCGAACTCGGTGAGGATCTCCATCAGCGCGCCCGCGTGGTCCTCGCCGAGGAACGCGGCGACCGAGGTCCGGTCGGAACCAGTCAGCGCAGGCAGCGAGCCGGGCGCCCCGACCTCGACGAACCGGGTGACCGCGTTGGACCGGTCGTGCACTTCAGGCACGAGCACGACCAGGCCGTACCGAGGCGCGGCCGCCGCGGAGGCGAGCGCCGCGTCCAGGTCCCCCTCGCCGACCCGCCGGGCGGCCTCCGCGTTGGACGACAACGGCACCCACTCCCGGCCGGGAAGGCTCGCCGCGAGCCACCGCCTGCACTGCGCCTCGGCCTGCGGGTGACCGCCAACGGTTTTCACGTCCGCCAGCGTGGTGCCCTCCCTAGCCAGCAGCGCGAACTCGATCGGCAGCCGGGTCTCGCCGAGGATGAGCAGGTCGCCGCCGGACAGGTAGTCGACGGTGGCGGTAACGATGCCCTCGACCGAGGACTCGATCGGGACGACGGCCCGCTCGGCCGCGGCGGAGCGGACGGCGTCGAGCGTCGCGCCGATCGTGGCGCACGGCACCGGCTCCACGTCGCGCGCGAGGCGCGGGCCGACCGTAGCCAACCGGGCCACCGCCGCCTCGGTA
Organism: uncultured Actinomycetota bacterium; assembly: GCA_963778435.1. Taxonomy (GTDB): domain Bacteria; phylum Actinomycetota; class Actinomycetes; order Streptosporangiales; family Streptosporangiaceae; genus Trebonia. Next base: position 65,852 of record CAVZUX010000019.1, on the reverse strand, counting down.
AACGTTCCTTCCGGGCCGAGATAGGCATAGCGCATGTGCTCATCTTGCCGCAGCGCCCCTCATGCGACGACCGTCGCCGTCGCCGTTTGCCGTCTCGCGTCTCAAGTCTGAGCTGCGGGGCGTTTGGCCGCGCGGTCGCGCCGTCCGGCCGGCGCCGGGACCAGAGACCCCAGGCCCGTGCCGCGCCGCGCGGAGTGCACCGCCTTCGTCTCCTCGGGCGAAAGCTCCTGCTCGCCCTTGCCCGCCACCACCGGTTTAGCGTAGGTCCTGGTCTCCGCGCGGCCGTTGATGGAGCTGATCACCACGCCGTCGCCCAGGGTGTTGAGCAGGGCGAGCGAGAACGAGAGCTGCCCCGACATCTCGTTAAGCGCGTCGTATCTGACGATCCCGACGTCCCGCAGCGCCCGCGGGTCCACGGTGCCGCGCGAGCCGACCGCCCCCTGCACAAGCTCGGCGCATTCGCGCACAGACCGGGCTGCACGCCTGCTGGCCAGCAGCCCAAGCCCGACGCCGAGCACCCCGAACACCACCCCTACCACAGCAATCACGATCGTCGTCACGGTAAGCACTATATCCGTTACCCAGAGTCGCAATCAGGTTGCCGCGCGGCGCGAAGTCACGGGTCCGTTCGGAGGAAGAGCTTTTAAAATCCCGAGCTTGAACGGACCGTTGCTTCGCCTCGGCTGCTCCCGCTCTCCGCATCTGGGAGAGACGGGACGGGGTGGGGTAGGACGGGGCCGGAGGGCCGAGACCGGAGGGCGCGGGACGGGGCCGGGGCGAGACGGGACGGGGCCGGGGGGCGAGACCGGAGGGAACCGGCCGACGCGGGACGAGACTGTCAGCGGAGCCGCGTCGCGAGCGCAAGGGCGACGTCGGCGAACTGGCGAGCGCGGTGCAGTTGCGACGGCAGATCGCCGCCGGTCGCCCGGTGCGCCATCTCCACTTCGACCTCGACGACGCGCATCCCCTTGCGCTTGAGGTCGATCGTCATCGCGGTCTCCACCCCGAACCCGCGGGCGAGTGGGCGGGCGGCCTCGAACGCGGCCCGGGTGAGGCAGCGCTGGCCGTTCAGCGGCTGGGCGGGCGTCCAGCCGGTCGCGCGACTGATCCCCGATCCGGCCAGCCGTACCACGAACCCGTGCCCGCCGAGCTTGACCCGGTTGGCGAAGGCCGCGACCGTCATGTCCGCGTCGCCCGCCGCGACCGGGCCGATGAGCGGGCCCGCATTAGCCGCGGTGGTCCCGAGGTCGGCGTCGAGGAAGAGCAGGTGGCGCGCCCCCTCGGCCGGGCGGCGGCGATCCATCTGGGCGACCTCCAGGGCGCCGACCGCCATCGCCATCGCCTTGCCGTGGTTGCTCGCGTACCTCAGCACTCGCGCTCCGGCGTTCCGGGCGACATCAGCGGTGGCATCCCGCGAGCCGTCGTCGACGACCACGACCACGTCAACGCCGGGCAGGCTGGCGGCCGCGGCGACGGTTGCGCCGACCCGGTCGGCCTCGTTGTACGCCGGAATTACTACGGCTACGCGCGACATGAGCCGATGGTAGTGCGAACGACCGCCCGAAGCGGTTGCGTGCGGCAGCCGACGCGGTTGCGTGCGGCACCGGCGGCGGGCTGCTGCGGAGACAACCGCACGAGTTGCTGCTGCGGGTAACCGCACTAGTTGCTTGCGGGGAAGTCCGCGACGGTGAACACCGCGTCAAGCCCGGTCACCTGAAGGATCTTCTTGACCGCCGGGCGCGGCGCGGCGAGCTCAAGCTCACCGCCCCGCTCTCGCGCCTGCCGCAGGCAGGAGAGCAGCACGTTCATTCCGGTTGAGTCGCAGAACTCAACCCCGGACATATCGATGATGACGCGCGGCGACGGAGCGGCGCCGGCGATGACCGCGGCGACCTCGCTCTGAAGCCGCGGAGCGGTATAGAGGTCGATTTCCCCAGTGGCAATCACTAGCTCGTGATCACCCTGAGACCGACTTGAGACATTCAACTCCACGGCTGGAACCATACCTCCCCGAACGGGCGAAACGCTAGCCGCGACCGCAAGCGGTGTGGCCTAATTCACATGCTGTTAACACGCGTACATTCTTGTATCCACACGTAACAGCCGACGACGGCGTAGCATGCCCGGCTATCTCCCACGCGGCGCACTCGGCTCTCTCACGCGGCGCACTCGGCCTCGCTCGAGGCCCGCCGCGGCCCGGGCACCGATACCGTCGGCAGCCGCTCGGCGCCGGGTTCCGGCATCTGGGCGGGCTCCCGGCTGACCGGGCAGCAGACGGACCGCGGGCCGCCCCGGGAGCCGACGAGCTCGCCCCCCGGCACCCGGATCACCTCGATGCCGAGCGCCTCGAGGCGCTCGTTGGTGAGCGTGTTCCGCTCGTAAGAGACCACCGTCCCAGGACCGAGCGCGAGGATGTTCCCCGCGTCATCCCACTGGCCGGCCGGGCCGCCGAGAGTGCCGGGCCGGGCCGGGCCGCCCCGGCCCGGGCCGAGCCCGGTCTCGATGACCCGAAGCCGGTCGAGCCCCATCGCCTGCGCGGCGGCCTCAAGGAACGGCCGCGGATGGGATAGCTGCAGCCTGTCCCCGCGCTGGGTGATGGTTCGCGCCAGCATCGAGTAGGCGACCGAGGGCCGCATCAGCACCGTGTCGGCGCCGACCATCGTGCAGCGGGTGTCCAGGCACTCGACGGTGGTCGGATCGGCCAGCACCGCGAGCACGGTGTGCGCGAAGGCGCTGTCGAAGACCTGCCGGGCCAGGCGCTCCATCCCGGCCGGCGAGGTGTGCGCGCCGATGCCGATGGCCACCACCCCCGGTGCCAGCAGCAGCACATCGCCGCCCGCGAGCTTCTCGTGGTCCGGCTCATAGAGCCTCTTAGCGCCGGCGAACATCGGGTGGTAGCCGGTCGCGATGGCGACGAGCTCTGCCTCCCGGCGACGGCCGGGCGGATTGGTCACCGCGACGCTGTCCCCGATCCACACGCAGGTGTCCCGCATGAAGACCAGGTTCGGCAGCGGGTCGACCACGTAGTCCCAGGCGCCGAGCAGGCCGAAGACAGCGCCGCTGCCGCCGCTGAACTCGTCGCGCGCCAGTCCCATGATGAGCACCTGGCCAAGCTCCTCGGGGCGCAGGCCCTCGAGGTACTCCTCGAGCTGGCCGCGAAGCTCCTCGCCCAGCCTGCGATCGCGGATCGCCGTCGCGATCGCCTGCTGTCTGCCCGGCGCGTACTCAAGCGCGTCCTGCAGCAGCTCGGTCAGGTAGAGCACCTCGACGCCGTGCGCGCGCAACGCGCCGGTGAAGGTGTCGTGCTCGACCCGCGCCCGCTCGGCCCACGGCGGTGCAGGCAGCAGCATCCCGCACGTTTGCTGCGGCGTGACCCGCCTGAGTTCTGCTCCCGGCCGGTGCACCAGCACCGTGCGCAACCGGCCAACTTCACTATCTGCCCCGAAAAATTCGGACACGAATCCCCCCGGAAATGTCCGATTGCCGCACTGCTGCACAATGAACCTGCTTCGCGGTGCACCATCCCCCGCCGGGGATTATCTCCGCTTCCGGCCGCGATTACGCGTCGCGTGACGATGCGATTACAAGTCCTTCGTCGTTCGCGCCATGGCCAGCCTCACTGAGCTGCGACCATGCCTCCGGATCAGCCGCGTAATTCCCGGTGTCCGCGTGTTGGTCTTCCCGCTCCAAGCCCAGGGCAAGCTCCGCCCAGACCGTCGTCTCACCGTCGCCGTCCGTCTCGCCATCGCCGTCTTGGGAGGTGCAGACGCCCCAGCGGAGCGAGAGGCGATCAACGATGCCCAGGCCCCGGCCTCCGATCGCGGAGCTGCCTGGGTCGTTCACCGCTGGCACGGTCGGGCCGCCGCCGTCGCTCACCGCGATCTCCAGGCAGTCGCCGTCCTGCCGCCAGGCGACCCGCACGGTGGCATCCGGGAGCGGCGTGGCGTGACGCAGCGCGTTGCTGATCAATTCACTCAGCACCAAGCCGGCATCACACGCTGTAGTCTCGAAGACTCCGGCATCGGCGAGATCGGCCATTAGCCGCCGGCGAGCCACGCCAACACTAGAGGCTGTGTACGGGAGCATTAGCACGCTCGACGTCCCCACCTCCATGAACACCCCGCCCCGTCCGCGAACCCTACGAGCCCGGCATGGCCGAAATGCCCCCTGTCGGGGTCATGAAAACGTGAACGCCAGATTTCTGGCGTGTTATCTGCCACAATGCCTGGCCTGTCTCGGCCGCTTGCCACGCGCCGACCGCCGAGGCGGTACCGTACTTGTGGACAATCTCTGCGTTGGCCTTCTTAACTCTGCAACTCTGCAACTCCGTGCTCCGCCGGACTACCTAGTGGATGGACACCATGGCTGACCCGACCGTCGTGGTCGATAACCTGCACGTGGTCTACCGCGTCTACGGTGCAGGCGGCAACAAGGGCACCGCCGCTACCTCGCTGATGCGCCTGGTCAAGCGGCAGCGCCGGGTCTCCATCCGCGAGGTGCACGCCATCCGGGGCATCTCCTTCGTGGCCAGCCACGGCGACGTGGTCGGCATCATCGGGCGCAACGGGTCGGGCAAGTCCACCCTGCTCCGCGCCATCGCCGGGCTGCTCCCGGCCGAGCAGGGCGCGGTGTACACCTCGGGCGAGGCGGCGCTGCTTGGCGTGAACGCCGCGCTGCTCGACGACCTCACCGGCGAGCGGAACGTGGTACTCGGCTGCCTGGCGATGGGCATGGCGCCGGCGGAGGTCAAGGCCAGGTACTCGCAGATCGTCGAATTCTCCGGGGTCGGCAACTTCGTCGACCTGCCGATGCGCGCCTACTCCACGGGCATGGCCCAGCGCCTCCGGTTCGCGATCGCGTCCGCCAAGAGCCACGAGATCCTGATGATCGACGAGGCCCTGGCCACCGGTGACGCCGCGTTCCGGACCAAGAGCCACAACCGGATCAAGGAGCTGCGCGACGAGGCCGGCACGGTCTTCCTCGTCGCCCACAACCTCGGCGAGATCGAGCAGAGCTGCAACCGGGTCATCTGGATGGAAGCCGGCCAGATCCTGCGGGACAGCGACGACGTCGAGGCCGTCATCGACGAGTACCTGGCCGCCACCGGCGGCGAGCCCCGCCATCGCGAACAGGCCCGCCTGTAACCGGCCGAGCTCGACCGGTGGCGCGTGGGTCGGGCGGGACTAGGCGCCGACGCAGCTGAGGGTTAGCCGCATGATCGTGCCGCCCTCGGGGCGGGACTTGGCGATGACGGTGCCGTTCTGGGCGAGGGCGAGCCGCCGGACGATGTAGAGGCCGATGCCGACGCCGCCGAAGCGGCGGCGGTCGCCGGTCTCTCCCTGCACGAACCGCTCGAAGATTCGCTCGTGGTCGCCCGGCGAGATGCCGATGCCCTCGTCCTCGACGTCAACCTCGATCATCGCGCCCACGACCCGTGCGCGCACCGTGACGGTGCCGCCGGACGGCGAGTACTTGAAGGCGTTCTCCAGGAGCTGCCCGACGATGATGTCGGTGGCCATCGCGTCGCCGTAAGCGGGCGGCAGGCCGGCCGGGACGTCCGCGACCACCTCGTGCTTGTCGGAGAGCACGCCGAACGAGACCACCGTGGCGCGCAGCAGCGCGGCCAGGTCGAACGACGCGTTGTTAACCGGGAGCGCGTCGGCCCCCGCGCGCGCGCCGAGCAGCAGCTGCTCGACCAGACGGCCAAGCGACCCGGCGCGCTCCGCGATCGTCTTGACGGCCGCCCTGCGGTCGGCGTCGGAGAGCTGCTCCCACCGGCTCGCCAGCGTCGAGGCGAATCCCTGCACCACGGTGATCGGGGTACGCAGCTCATGGCTGGTGGTGGCGAGGAACAGATCCTTGGCCTCCTCCAGCTCCTTGGCGGCAGTGACGTCGCGGAAGTCGACGACCTTCTCGCCGCTATCGGCGAGCTCGGTGCAGAGCACGTCGAGCCAGCGGCCGCTCGGCAGCTTGTGGGTGCGCCGCTCGCCCGGGCCGGCAGCGGGAACGGCGGCGGCGCGTCCATCACCTCGCTGGCCGGCATGCCGGTGATCCGGTGCGCCGCCGGGTTCCACTGCTTGACGTTCCCGTTCTCATCGAGCACGGCGATGCCGTCGGCGCTGCCGTCGATGACGGCGCGCTCGTGGGCGCGCTGCTTGACGACCTCCTCGAACGCCATCGCGTTGGTCAGCGCCACCCCAGCGTGCCCGGCGAGCAGCTCGAGCAGCTCGAGCTCGACGTGGCTGAGCGTGCGGCGGCTGTACAGCGCGTACAGCGCGCCATAGGGGCGGCCGCCGACGTGCGACAGGGAAAGCGCGATCGTGTGCAGGCCGGGCAGCGCGGACCAGATCAGGTCGTCGAACCCGCCCGACTCGCCGGTCGCCATCATCACCGTCTTGCCGGTCCGCAGCAGCTCCCCGACCAGGCTGCTCGACAGCGAGGCCACCCGGCCGCGGAGCCGGGCGGGCAGCCCGGCGGTGGACACCAGGCGGAGCCTGTCCTCCTCGATGAGCACGAACCCGCCCGCGTCGGCCCCGGTCAGCTCGCGCAGGCTGGCGGCGATCCGGTCGAGAACGGATTCCAGGTCGCGCTGGGCGTTCATGTCGGCGACCACGTCACCCAGGCGGCGCACCACCCGCGCGCGCTCGGCCATGTAATGCCGGGCGACGTCATCCTCGCCGGTCTGGTGGCAGATGTTGACCCAGCCGATCACGTCGCCGCTGGCATCGGTCAGCGCGCTCGTGTCGATGCGCACGTCGATCATGAACCCGTCCTTGCGGATCCGCCGGGTGGCGAAGGAGATCTGCCCGCCACCGCGGACCCGCTCGAAGACGGCATTGTGCTCGGCGGCGCTCTCCTCGGGGATCGTCGGCTGCTCAAGGCCGATCACCTCTTCGGCCGCCCAGCCGAACATCCGCTCCGCCGCCGGGTTCCAGAGCATGACGGTGCGGTCGGTGCCATAGGCCACGATGGCGTCGGCGGCGCTCTCGATAACCGCACGAGCGGTGGCGTTGACCCGGTCCTGGCCGCTGCGCCCCATGGGCTCGCCGGAAGAGGCGGACCCCGGTCCGCCTCCCCACGCTGGGTGCGCCTGCTCTGCCACCACACCTTCATGGTGCCACCTGGAACAGCCTAGGTCTGCGGAAGGGAGTTACTTCCCTTCTTAATGGTGTCCGACAGCCCGGGTGGAATGCCGGTTCCCTACTGGGTTGCATGGGTTTCCAGTGACCAACCTCACCGGGGGTGGCGCGGGGTAGTGCGGGGCCAACCTCGCGTCCAGGCTCTTCCGTGACGGCCGCCTGGCACCTATAGTGCTGCTAGTTTTCGTAGTTTTCGTCAGCTAGACACCTGGAGTTACGCCTCCTCGGTCCCGCATAAAACGGATCAGACGGGGCATTCCCTCAGGTGATACACAGCCTCCGCTTAACATGGCGGCAAATATTTGCTATAACAAAACTATCGACCACCAGTGGCCGCGAGGACGCGGAAATGGAACCTTCCCAGGACCAGGGCGCGCCTGAGCAGCGACGGCCGGAACGCCGCCGCCAGCGGGACCGCTCACAGCCGCAGCCGCAGCTGCATGTCTCGCAGCCGCGGCCGATCTCGCTGGCCCATCCCGTCATTGCCGGGTACAACGGTTCGTCCTCCGCGCGCAACGCTCTCGCCTACGCGGCGGGCATGGCGCGGCGACTCGACCGGCCGCTCCTCATCGTCTACGTCACATCGCCCGGCGTTTACTGCGAGCCGATGACCGGCCAGGTGGTGGGGCTGCTGCGGGACGCGGACTCGCTGGAGCGCTGGCTCCTGGCCGAGCTCGACCAGGCCGCCGACTCCGGCGGGCTCGAGGTGCACGTGCGGACCCGACGCGGCAGCCCGGCCCGCGAGCTCGCCTCAATCGCCGCCGAGTTCAGCGCCGACGCGCTGGTCATCGGCTCCCCGGCCCATTTCTGGCACCGCCTCATGGGCTCAGTCCCCAGCTGGCTAGCCCGGCACGCCCGCTGCCCAGTAATAGTCGTCCCCTAGCCCATTCATCGCCCGAAAGGCAACCGACCATGCGTGGGCACGGGGGGCCTGGGGGGGTGTCCCCCCGGAAAGTACAAGGTCCACGGGAGGCTGCCCCCAAGGGGGCAACCGACCATGCGTGGGCACGGGGGGTCTGGGGGGGGTGTCCCCCCGGAAAGTACAAGGTCCACGGGAGGTTGCCCCCAAGGGGGCAACCGACCATGCGTGGGCGAGGAGGGATTTGAACCCTCACATCCTCTCGGACACACGGACCTGAACCGTGCGCGTCTGCCATTCCGCCACTCGCCCGCTGGAAGGACGCCTTACGTTAGCACGACCCGAAGTGTGGTCGCACCCCGGATAACATCGGATGGGTAACGAGCCGAAGGGAGGCCGGACGGGTGGGAGTTCTGCAGCGCTTCGAACGCCGGCTTGAGGGCATGGTCGAGGGGACCTTCGCCCGCGTGTTCAAGTCTGAACTGCAGCCGGTCGAGGTGGCAAGCGCCGTCCAGCACGAGATGGACGAGCGCGCTGCCATTGTGGCGCAGGGTCGCACCCTGGTCCCCAACGACTTTGTCGTGGAGATCGCGCAGACCGACGCTGACCGTCTTGACGTGCTGGCGGAGGACCTCGGCGTGGAACTTGCGACGCTGGCAAGGGACCACGCCAAGGAGCAGGGTTACTCGTTTGTCGGCCCGGTGCGCATCCGGTTCGAGGGCATTCCCGACCTGACGACTGGCACTTTTCGCATCCGGTCGGGGGTGATCAGAGGGCACACCGTGGAGGCGGGCGAGGTCCGCCAGCCGGTTAGCGATCTGCCGCGAGTGGCGCCTTCGCAGTTTCCCGGCCGGCCGAGGCTGGTCGTCTCCGGCTCTTCCCCGGGCACCGGCGTGACGGCGGGCAGCACCTATGAGCTGCAAACGCCGGTGACGCTGCTCGGCCGAGGCACCGACTGTGATCTGCGGCTGGTCGATCCGGGTGTGTCACGGCACCATTCCGAACTGCGCGTGGAGGAGGGCCAGGTGGTGCTGGTCGATCTCGGGTCCACCAACGGCACATTCGTCAACGGGCAACCGGTGCGCCGCGTGGCGCTGGTCGATGGCACTACCGTCACGCTTGGCCGGACAACGATGATCTTCCGACAGGACGACAGGTATTGATTGACGCCAACCAGGTAGTAACTAGAGCCGCACCAGAGGACCGGAGAGTGACTACCCTTAGGGCAGCCAACTGCAAGCGACGTAGAAGCCGAGGACACCGCACGGGATGAACGCGCTCACCCTTACCCTCATCAGGGTGGCCTTCCTGGCCGTCCTGTGGCTTTTCGTCATCGCGGCGATCGGCGTGGTGCGGACCGACCTGTTCGGAACCGCCGCGGCGAAGGTGCGGCGGCCACGGAACCAGGCGCCGCCACGGCCGGCCGCCCCGCCCCGGCCGCAGAAGCCCGGCCGGGGAACGCCACGTTTCCTCGTCGTGACCGAGGGTGCGCTGACCGGCGTGAGCATCGACCTCACGGATCAGCAAATCACGCTAGGCCGGGCAAATGACGCCACACTGGTGCTGAACGACGACTACGCTTCAACCCACCATGCCCGGATATTCCCGCAAGACGGACAGTGGATCGTTGAGGACCTCGGTTCGACCAACGGCACCTACCTGGACCGCCAGAAGGTGATCCGGCCCACGCCGGTGCCGGTAGGCGTACCGATCCGCATTGGCAAGACGGTTCTGGAACTGCGCAGATGACACTAGCCCTCCGCTATGCGATCCGCTCCGACGTCGGTCTCCTCCGCGAGGGGAACGAGGACTCGGCCTACGCCGGCCCGCACCTGCTCGCGGTCGCCGACGGCATGGGCGGCCACGCGGCCGGCGAGGTGGCCAGCGCCGCCACCATCACCACGATTGCCCCGCTCGACGCGCGGCACCTCGGACCTGACCTGGTCGGCGCGCTCGCCGACGCCGTGGCCACGGCCAACCTGCGGCTGCAGGAGCTGATCATCTCCGATCCCGCGATCGAGGGCATGGGCACCACGCTGACCGCGCTGCTCTGGTCGGACGGGTACGCCGCGCTCGGCCACATCGGCGACTCGCGCGCCTACCGGCTCCGCAACGGCCAGTTCCTCCAGATCACGCATGACCACACGCTCGTCCAGTCGCTGGTCGACGAGGGCAAGATCACCGAAGACGACGTGGCCACGCACCCGCACCGGTCGCTGCTGCTGCGCGCCCTCGACGGCAGGACGCTCGCCGAGCCCGACCTGACCCAGCTCGAGACCCTGCCCGGCGACCGCTACCTGCTCTGCTCCGACGGCCTGTCCGGCGTGGTGACCGAGCAGACGCTGCACCAGACCCTCAGCTCGGTCAGGGACCCGGACAAGGCGGCGCTGCAGCTGGTCGAGCTCGCCATCAGGGGCGGCGGCCCCGACAACATCACCTGCATCGTCGCCGACGTCATGGACACCCAGGTCGAGCGCGGTGCCGCCAACCTGGACCCCGGTGTTCGCCGGCGCGGCGGCAGATCGGCGCCCCGGCCGACCTGCGCCAGCCCGCCCGGCAGAGCTCCCCCGCGACCAGGGCGATGCGACTGACCAGGACCGCGCCGCAGCCGGCGGTGCCGCGACGAGCCGCCCGACCGGCGTCTGGCCCGCCGGGCCCCGCGACGGCTACACCGGCAGCTTCGACACCGCGCGCGTTCGAAACGGACGGCTTCGGCGGTCAGGGGCGACGGCTTCGGCCCCGGCCGCTTCGACCGAACGGCTTCGACGCGGGTTCCCGGCGACGAAGACGACGAAGACGACGTTCGACGGCGGCCGAGCGCCGGAGCAATCGCGGCAGCCGTCACCGCCGCGACGACGCCATCGACGTCGACGGAGACGTCAATGACGACGACGATTACGGTCACCGCGGCAGACGCCGCTGGCCGATCGTGACGGGCGCGCTTGTGCTGCTGGTGCTGCTGCTCGGCGGCGGCGCATACGGCGCCTGGTGGTACAACCAGCAGCAGTACTACGTCGGCGTGCAGGACGGCTACGTCGCGATCTTCCGCGGGACCAACCAGAGCCTGGCCGGGATCAGCCTGTCCAGCCTGCTCACCCGGTCCACCCTCAAGGTCAGCCAGCTCGGCCCGATGACCAGGGCACGCTCTCCCAGACGATCTCCAAGGGCAGCGTCACCGACGCCAAGACGCTGATCACCCAGCTCCAGTCCGGAGCGACGCAGTGCCAGCAGCAGTGGACCGCGCTGGTGACGTGGCAGGCCAAGACCGTCTAAGTACAAGACGCGGTGGCCGCGGCGACAAGCGTCCAAGGCCAAGCCGAAGCCCACGGTCCCGGCGTCACGACAACCCCGGCCCGATGCCTGCCACGCCTGACGCGGACGCTGCGCCCCGGCCTCGGAGTTCGGCATCCCGGCGTCGGCACTGCCCGGTCGCAGCCCGTCGCGCCCGCGACGACCCCGACCGTCAAGCCCCGGCGACCCCCACCCCGACGGCCACGTCAAGAAGACATCCCGACCCCGGCGGCCGGGTGAGCAGCATGACGATGCCATCCCCGGCGCTGGGCAGCCAGCCGCCGGAGGAGGCACCTGTCACCCGCCGGTCGACCGAGCTGCTGATGACCGCCTTCGCGCTCGGCATCGTCGCGCTCGCCTTCGCGAGCACGGCGTTCAGCCTCAAGGGCCAGCATCCGTCGACCATCATCGAGTACATCGTCGCGTACACCGCGATCATCGTCGGCGCGCACCTCGCGGTGCGCAAGTTCGCGCCGTACGCGGACCCGCTGCTGCTGCCGATCGCGACCGTGCTCAACGGCCTCGGCCTGGTGATGATCTACCGGCTCAACCAGGTGGGCCGGTCCGGCAACCCCGGCCCGACCAACACCTCCGGCCGTCATCCCATCAGCACGCTCAGCTCGTCCGCCACGGTCACGCAGATCATCTACACGGTGCTCGGCGTCGTCGTCTTCGTGCTGTTCCTCTGGCGCATCAAGGACATCAAGGTCCTGCAGCCCTACACGTACGTGCTGGGCCTGGCCGGCCTGGTGCTGATCGCGCTTCCCGCGCTGCTGCCGTCGTCCATCAGCGGCGTCGCCGGACACCGGCGCCAAGATCCAGATCAGCATCGGCGGGTTCTCCGTGCAGCCGGAGGAGTTCGGCAAGCTGCTGCTCGCGGCGTCGTTCGCCAGCTACCTGATGGAGCACGGCCAGCAGCTCTCCCTGCTCACCGACAAGTGGCTCTTCTTCAGGATGCCGCGGCGCAAGGACCTCGCGCCGATCCTGGTGGTCTGGGCGCTCAGCATGCTGCTGCTGATCTTCGAGAGCGACATCGGCACCAGCGCGGTGTTCATGGGCCTGTTCGTGGCGATGCTCTACATCGCGACCGCGCGGCGCTCGTGGGCGGTGCTCGGGTTCGGCATGTTCATCGTCGGCGCGTACGCTCGCGGCGACGCTCGTGTCGCACGTGGGCCAGCGGTTCAGCGTCTGGCTGCACCCGTTCAGCAACGCGAACCTGATCGACGGCACCCAGCCGTCCTACCAGCTCGTGCAGGGCCTGTACGGGATGGCGAACGGCGGCCTGCTCGGCAAGGGGCTCGGCGGCGGCCAGCCCTTCTGGACCCCGCTGGTGCAGAGCGACTTCATCTTCACCGCGTTCGGCGAGGAGCTCGGGCTGGCCGGGGTGATGGCGCTGCTGCTGCTCTACGGCCTGTTCGTGCAGCGCGGCCTGCGCACCGCGCTGCTGGCCAAGGACGAGTACTCCAAGCTGCTCGCGAGCGGCCTTGCCTTCATGTTCGCGCTCCAGGTCTTCGTGATCGTCGGCGGCGTGACCCGGCTGATCCCGGACACCGGCATCACCACGCCGTTCCTTTCCCAGGGCGGCTCCAGCCTGGTGGCGAGCTGGCTGCTCGTCGCCGTGATCGCGCGGATGAGCGACACCGCGCGCCGCCCGGCGCCGCGGCCGATTCAGGATGAGGGGATGACTCAGGTGGTGTCGCTGCGGTGAACCAGCTCAAGCGCGACCTGAACCGCCCGATCAAGCGGGTCTCGATCGCGGTCCTCGTCCTGTTCCTGATCCTGCTCGATCAACGTGAACTACCTGCAGGCGGTGGAGGCGCCGAGCCTGGCCAACGGGCCGCTCAACGACCGCACCGAGTACAACGACAGCCAGGTACAGCGGGGCAACATCGTGACCGCCGACGGCGTGACGATCGCGAGCAGCAAGCCGTCCAACGACGCCGTTCAAGTACCAGCGCACCTACGCCGACGGCCCGGTGTACGCGCCGGTCACCGGCTACGACACGGTCTTCACGGCCGCCCAGGCGCCCAACTACGCGACCGGCGTCGAGCGCGCGGAGAACTCCCTGCTCTCCGGCACCGGCGATCAGCTCGCCTTCCGCAACTTCATCGACATGATCACCAACAAGCCGCAGAAGGGCGCGACGGTCGAGGTCACGATCAACTCCAAGGCCCAGCACGCCGCCTACCAGCAGCTGCAGCAGACCCTGCCGGGCAAGACCATCAACGGCGTGCAGCAGGTCGGCGGCGTGGTCGCGCTCAACCCGTCCACCGGCGCGATCCTGGCGATGGCCTCCTACCCCAGCTACGACCCGAACCAGCTGGCCGTCCACAACACGCAGACCGCGGGCAACGTCGTCAGCAAGCTGCGCAGCAGAACCCCAGCCCGCTGATCAACAACGCGACCCAGACCACCCTCCCGCCCGGCTCGACCTTCAAGATCGTCACCAGCTCCGCCTGGTACACCCAGAACACGACGCGGACACCCGCAGACGAAGCTCTTCTCGCCGCAGCCGCTCAAGCTGCCGAACGGCAACTTCCTCAACGACGACAACAACGAGCCGTGCGGCGACGGCTCCGGCACAGACGCCGGTCATCATGGCGTTCGCCCAGTCCTGCAACACCCCGTTCGCCAACATCGGCATCCATCTCGGCGGCCCGACGATCAAGTCCGATGGCCGACAAGCTACGGCTTCAACAGCGCCGCTGGACATCCCCGGCGTCACCGTGGCGGCGTCCAACTTCACCGCCGAGTCGGACCCGTCGTTCACCGCCTTCGACGCGATCGGCCAGCACGACACCACCGAGACGCCGCTGCAGGAGGCGATGATCGCGGCGACCGTCGCCAACAGCGGCGTGCTGATGAAGCCGTACCTGATCCAGCAGGTCACCGCCTCCGACCTGTCGATCGTGCAGCAGACCCAGCCGCAGCGTGCTCAGCCAGCCGATCTCCCCGACCGTCGCCGGCTACGAGAAGCAGATGATGATCGCGGTGGTGCAGGACTCGGACGGCACCGGCCTCCGTTCAACCCAGACGCGCGAGCGGCCTGGACATCGCCGGGAAGACCGGCACCGCGCAGAACGGCGCGAGCGCCCAGCCTGACGCGGTTTTCACCGCTTTCGCCCCGGCTGACAACCCGAAGATAGCCGTCGGCGTCATGATTGAAGGCGGCGGCTACGGGGCCGCCGCGGCCGCGCCGATCGCCGTCGCGGTCATCAAGGCCTACCTGCAGCTACGGGGCAATGGTGAACGAGTACGTTCTCGACGGCCGCTACGCGCTGGTCGAGCGGATCGCGACCGGCGGCATGGGCGAGGTCTGGCGGGGTACCGACCAGATCCTCGGCCGGCCGGTCGCGATCAAGATGCTGGCCGCGATGCACGCGGATGACGAGCAGTTCCGCGCCCGGTTCCGCGCCGAGGCGCGGTACGCGGCCTCGCTGTCGCACCCGGGCATCACCCGCGTCTTCGACTACGGCGAGAACAGCCCGCTCGGCGGCCCCTACCTGATCATGGAGCTGGTGGACGGCCAGCCGCTGTCGGAGATCCTCGAGCGGTACGGCCGGCTCGACCCGAACGTGGTGCTCGACATCGTCGCCCAGGCGGCCCGCGCCCTCGACATCGCCCACCAGGCCGGCATCGTGCACCGGGACATCAAGCCGGGCAACCTGCTGATCATGGCCGACGGCACGACGAAGATCACCGACTTCGGCATCGCCAAGGCCAACTCCCTGCAGGCGATGCAACCTGACCGCCACCGGCATCGTGATGGGCACGGCGCTGTACGTCTCGCCCGAGCAGGCGACGGGCTCGCCGCTGACCGGCTCGTCCGACGTCTACTCGCTCGGCGTCGTCGCCTACGAGTGCCTGTCCGGCGAGCCGCCGTTCATCGCGGACCAGCCGCTGGCGATCGCGATCATGCACAAGCACGACCCGGTGCCGCCGCTCCCGCCGGACGTGCCGCGCCCGGTCGCCGACCTGGTGTACGCGATGCTGGCGAAGACCCCGGACGGCCGCCCGGAGTACGGCGCAGCACGTCGCCGACCGCGCCGAGGTGATCCGCGAGGCCCGCAGTCGCTCCGGGTACACCGGGCCGATCACCGCGGACCTGCCGGTGGTGCCGAACTTTCCGCCCGCCGATGGTAACGATTTCTATAACAACGGAACGATCTCGGAACGGCGACCGGTGGTCCCCGCTCCGACGCGCCGCGCGTCTGCTGATCGCCGGGGCCGGCCTGGCGGCCTGCGGGATCATCGCGATCATCGCAGTTCTGCTCACCAGCAGCGTAACCCCGGCGGCGACGTCCAACGGGGAAGACGGCGACGGCGACATCGCCCGTTCAGTCCGCCAGCCAGGCGGTGCCGGCCACCACCGCGTCGCTGCCGGTGCAAGTACGGCCGACGGCGGCGACCGCAGGGACTAATCTAGAATACGGCTCGAAGACCCCGACCGCGAGCCGTTCGGCGCAGCCCCACGTCGAGCGGCGCGGCAGTCTCCGACGCCAACGAAGTCCGCGCCGTCAAAGAGCACATCCCCCTCCGCGCCGGCCACAAGCAGCTCGTCGTCCCCTACCGGGTCGCCGACGACAACGCCGCCGACGACGCCGCCGACGACGCCGACGACGCCGACGATCGCCGACTAGCACCGACGACCGGGACGCGACGGCCAGCGCTGCCGGTCGGACAGTACAGAGGGATGACACTTCGATGCAGGGTGGTTTGGAAGAGTGCGAGACATGACACAGCCCCGGCTGCTCGGTGACCGCTACGAGCTTGAAGGCGTCGTCGGACGGGGCGGCATGGCGGAGGTCTACCGGGCCCGGGACCTCCGGCTCGACCGCATGGTCGCGATCAAGACCCTGCGCGCCGATCTCGCACGCGATCAGACCTTCCAGGCGCGGTTCCGCCGCGAGGCGCAGTCGGCCGCGTCGCTGAACAACCCGTCGATCGTCGCCGTGTACGACACCGGCGAGGACATGTCGACCGGGACGCCGATCCCGTACATCGTGATGGAGTACGTGGACGGCAACACCGTCAGGGACCTGCTGAACGAGGGCCACCGGCTGCTGCCCGAGCGGACCCTGGAGATCGTCTCCGGCGTGCTGCGCGCCCTTGAGTACAGCCACCAGGCCGGCATCGTGCACCGGGACATCAAGCCCGGGAACGTGATGGTCACCAGGAACGGCGACATCAAGGTCATGGACTTCGGCATCGCCCGCGCGATGAGCGACGCCCAGGCCACGATGACGCAGACCGCGCAGGTCATCGGCACCGCGCAGTACCTGTCGCCCGAGCAGGCGCGGGGCGAGCGGGTGGACGCCGCGGTCCGACCTGTACTCCACCGGCTGCCTGATGTACGAGCTGCTGATCGGCCGGCCGCCGTTCACCGGCGACTCCCCGGTGGCGATCGCCTACCAGCACGTGCGGGAGAACCCGATCCCGCCGTCCCGGCTCGACCCGGACCTCCCGCCGTGGGCGGACGCGATCGTGCTCAAGGCGATGGCCAAGTCGCCCGACGACCGGTACCAGTCCGCCGCGGAGATGCAGGCCGACATCCAGCGCGCGGCCTCCGGCATGCAGGTGGCCGCGATACCAGCCGCCGCCGACCCGGGCCGACTACTACGACTACCAGCAGCGCACCCAGCGGATGGGCCCGCAGACGATGATGGGCGCCGGCGTGCGCCGACCACCGTCTCGCAGTACCCGCAGGGCGGCTACCCGCCCGACTACCAGCAGGGCTACGACGGCGGCGGCTACGACAACGGGGACAAGAGCAGCGCGGCGGCGGCCGCCGCTGGGTGGCGTGGGTCATCGCCGGGGTCGTGGTGGTCGCCGCGATCATCGCGGCCGTCTTCGTGCTGCACGGCAGCAGCGGCAGCGGCGCCTTCGTCCCGTCGGGCCTTGTCGGCGAACCGCAGGCCACCGCGGAAGCTCAGATCAAGGCCGCCGGCCTGGTGCCGACCATGCACAACGAGACCGACGCCAACGTCGCGCAGGGCGATGTGATCAGCACGAACCCCGGCAGCGGCTCAAGCATCGCCAAGGGCGGCACGGTCACCGTTACGTATCCAGCGGCGCCGCCACCATCCTGCTGCCCAGTGTCCAGGGCCAGCACGTGCGCCGCCGTCCAGACGCAGCTGAAAAGCCTCGGCTTCACCAACATCAACCCGGTGGCGACTGACGCAGTCGTCCCTGCAGTCGGGCGATGTGGATCATGTGACCCCGTCCGCAGGCAAGTACGCCCCGAACCAGCCGATCACTCTTTACGTCTCCGGCGGCGGTATCGCGGTGCCGCCGTTGACCGGCCTCCCGCTCAACACCGCCCTCCAGGTGCTCAAGGCCGAAGGGTTCACCGCTCAGCCCAGCACCGACTACAGCGACGGCCCGGTCGGTCGAGCATCCCAGTCGGCACGGTGTGGAACCAGATCCCGGCACAGGGCAAGACCGTGCCGCCGAACACGGTGATAACGCTCTTCGTCCAGCAGACCGAGCCAACCGACCACCCGCGCCCGCACCCGGCACCGCCGACCGCGCACTGCCGACCGGCGACGGCGACGCCGACCGCAGCGAGCGCACCCCGCCGAGCCGGGACGCCTGACCGGGACAGCCGAGCCGCCCGACGTGCACTACCTTACCCGGCAGCCGCAGCCAGCCCAGGCGACGTCCCCGGTGCCTTCGCAGTCCCGAGCAGGAGGTGCGCGGTGCCCAAGTCCCGCGTCCGGAAGAAGCCGGTCTACACGCCGCCGGCGGCGCAGTCGAAGAAGCGGGCGGTCAGCCCAGTGTGGCTCGCGCCCACCATGATCGCGTGCCTAGTGCTCGGGCTGGCCTGGATCGCGCTGTACTACATCACCCAGGCGGACATGCCGGGGCTGAGTCGCTCGGCGGCTGGAACCTGGTCTGCGGGTTCGCGCTGATCGTCGCCGGCGTGGTGCTCGCCACCAGGTGGCACTAGCCGCTGATACCCGGCCGCGCGGCGACAACCGGCACTACAGGCCCGCTGCCTGGCCTGAACTCGGCGGTGAGGCTGGGCGGATCTGAGCACCACGATCACGATCAGGATGACGAGCATGGCGACGGCCGCGGCGGCCTGGACGAGCGAGCCGGTGCTTGCGCGGCGCGTAGGCGAAGGCGGCGGTGACCAGCGCCCCGACGATCAGCCCGCCGATGTGATCCTGCCAGGCGATGGTGGAGCGGTAGATGAAGCTGAACGCCAGGTTGATCCCGATCAGCACGAGGATCCCGCGGCTGTCGAGCTGCAGCCGCCTTGACACCACGAACCAGGCGCCGAACAGGCCGAAGATCGCGCCGCTGGCGCCGAGCGCGAGCACGTTCGACGGGCCGATGAGGAAGAAGGCGACGCCGCCGCCGAGCGCGCTGAGCAGGTAGACCGCGAGGAACCGGGTCCGGCCGAGCAACTGCTCCAGGCTCGGCCCGACCGCGAACAGCGCCCACAGGTTGAACGCGATGTCCATGAACCCGAGGCCGCCGAGCCCGGTGGCCGGCGGCAGGAACGCGGACGTGATCAGCCGGTACCACTGGCCGGCGGCGATGCCCTGCACCGGCGCCGCCCGATTGAACGGCGCGTACCCGAGCAGACCCCAGTCGTTGGCGATGTTCGGCTTGGCCAGCTCGACCAGGAACAGCAGCACGTTGAAGCCGATCAGGGTCCACGTGACGGTCGCGGAGCGCGCGGGCCGGCCGCCGAAGACGGTCGTCGGCCGCCTGGTGGTCTGGCCCGCGGCCTTCACGCACTCCACGCACTGCTGCCCGACCGCCGCAGAACGCAGGCAGTCGGGGCAGGCGTGGCGACCACACCGGACGCAGGAGACCCACGTTTCCCTGTCTGGGTGCCGGTAACAGGTGGGCGGGGCTTCCTGCCCGTAAGGGCTCGGCTGATCCTGCCCGTAGGGGCTCGGCTGGTCCGGCGTGGTCATTGGGGGCTACCGTCGCCTAGCCGCGCGCGATGGTGACGGACTGAAGCACCACGTCGGGGTCGGGCCGGTCGCCGGGGACGGTCTGCACGCGGCTGATCTTGTCGACCACGTCGGCACCGTCGATGACCTCGCCGAAGATGGTGTGCTTGCCGTTCAGCCACGGCGTCGCCCCGACGGTGATGAAGAACTGCGAGCCGTTGGTACCCGGGCCCGAGTTGGCCATCGCGAGCAGGTACGGCTTGTCGAACCGCAGGTCAGGGTGGATCTCGTCGGCGAACTTGTAGCCAGGGCCGCCGGTGCCGGTACCGAGCGGGTCGCCGCCCTGGATCATGAAGCCAGCGATCACCCGGTGGAAGATCGTGCCGTCGTACAGCTTGTCCTTGGTGGTGGCCCGGGTCTTCGGGTTGGTCCACTCCCTGCCGCCCTCAGCGAGTTCCACAAAGTTCCGCACGGTCTTCGGCGCCTTGTCAGGGAACAGCCGGACAGTGACCGTCCCCTGCGTCGTCGTCAGCGTCGCGGTCAGCGTTTCGGTCATTACGTGACTCCGGTTCATCTCCAGGCCGGGCGATCCGGCCTGTCTCCATTCAAGGTACCGGGTACACCGGAGTGTCACTTCGACCACCACCCAATGTGACTTCGAGC
Source organism: uncultured Actinomycetota bacterium (assembly GCA_963778435.1). Classification (GTDB taxonomy): domain Bacteria; phylum Actinomycetota; class Actinomycetes; order Streptosporangiales; family Streptosporangiaceae; genus Trebonia. The sequence goes on along the minus strand of CAVZUX010000019.1, from coordinate 45,989 downwards.
CCGACGCCGATGATTGAAGCCGATGCCCGGGGGAACCTTGTCTCACCGAGAGATAGACAAGGGGGCAGAATCGTGTTCTTGACAAAGTCACGCAAAGCCAATCTCGACACCACCGACGCGGCCGCACGGGCGCGCGCGGCGCGTAAGGCCGCTCAGGTAGCAGCGCAGAACGCGGCGTCCGCCGCTCGCGCCGCCAGGGCGTCCGCCCAGGTTGCGGCACAGAACGCCGCGCAGAAATCCGCCGCGGCCACCCAGGTCGCCGCGCAGAAATCCGCCGCGGCCGCCCAGGTCGCCGCGCAGAAGTCCACCGAAGTCGCACAGAAGTCCCAGACGGCCGCGCAGAACGCCAGCAGCACCGCCCAGACAACCGCCGCCGGGGTAGGCAAGCAGGTTCAGCGCGGCGTCTACACCGCTCGCAAGTGGGCCGCGCCGCGGTTGGAGAGCGTCGCCAACTACACCACGACGACGGTCGCGCCGACCGTGTCCTCCGCCCTGCGCAACACCGCCGCGCAAGTCCGCCCGGCCGAGCCGGTGCCGGCGAAACGGCGGATGACCTCCGTCCTTACCTGGTCGCTGCTTGGTGCCGCCATCGCCGCCGCCGCAGGCGCCGCGGCCGCGCTGGTCCGTTACCGCCGCCGCGCCGCGACGAGCACCGACAGCGAGATGCCGGACGGCCCGCTCACCGAGACCGCAACGGACGCCGCCAGCAAGCCGGCCGGACAGACGTCAGCCGTCTCGACGCCGACCGTGCCGAGGCCGGCCGGACCGGGCGCCCAGGCCGGAAGGGCCAACCCGAGCGCGTCGGCCAGCCAGACCGAGACCGTCACTGATGCGTCAGTGAATGGGCACGCCAACACGAACGGATGGTGAGGGCGCGCTGCACGTGATGTCAGATGGTGCGTTAAGCCTCTTGTCCTATTGACACTGTGCGGATGCACGTTCATTTTTTAATAGAGGTCCGAAGTCCCACTCCGGGAGGAAACGCCATGGCTGGGTGGGACGAGCGCATCGCGCAGTTGGAGGCCGAGTTTCCCGGGTGGCACATCTGGAGGTCCAATGCCGACCGATGGTGGGCCACCCGGACCGGCGCGGTACTGCGCCGCGAGGATCTCGGCACCGGGCGCGTCATGACAGTCGACGCAGACGACCCGATTGCCCTGCATGACCAGCTGGTCGTCCAAGCGTCCCTTGATCGCGAGATCACAGAGTGACCTGGATCAACTTCAGCCTGTAACATAACCAGCAGCACCACTGGCGACGGTGGAACCATAATCATCGCTGGCCACGGTGGGCGGACATCTTTAGTATCCGCCAAATGTTTCTTTACCGGTCCTGAAGGGACCGCTGGATACGGTCGATTTGGGCCGGTCTTCTGCCGAAGGCCTGGCAAACCTGGACGCATCCTCCCTCGGAGTGAACACCGTGAGTAACCGGATCGTGCGAACCATCGGGTCGCCCCGGGGGCTCGTCTTGACCGCAGCGGCCTGCATTACGGTTTCGCTTCTCGTGATGATCGCGATATCTGTCGCCGGGCCATCCATCGTGGTGCCCGCGATGCCGCACGCCCCCGGCGGCGCGCCGCCCTGGTGGGTGTCGCTCGACCTGTCGAGCCCCTGGGTGCTCTTCACCGCGTGGGGCGCGGCGGCGGTCGGCGCGATCGGGGTCGGGGTCGGCCTGCTCGCGATCTCGCGCGGGGCCAGGTTCGGAATCAAGCCGCTGCTGGCGGCCTCGTTCATCGCGATCGCCGTGCTCGCGTTCCTGCCGCCGGCCGGCAGCACCGACACGCAGTCATACGCCATCGACGGCAACATGGTCGTGCTGCAGCACAGCCCGTACGTCTTCACGCCGGCGACGATGGTCTCACTCGGTGACACGCTCGCGGTCGGCAGTCCGCCCACCTGGGCGAACCAGGTGTCGGACTACGGGCCGATCGCCACCGCCGAGGAGTGGCTCGCGGCTGAGCTCGGCGGTCACTCGATGGCGCTGATCACGTTCTGGCTCAAGCTACTCGTGGCGCTCGCGTTCACCGCGGTGGTGCTGCTGCTCGACCGGCTGCTCCGGGACAAACCGGCGATGCGGCTGCGCGCCCATCTGCTCTGGTCGGTCAACCCGCTGCTGCTGTGGGAGATCGTGGCGACCGGGCACATCGACGGCCTCGCGATCGCGTTCGGGCTGGCCGGCCTGGCCGCCTTGCGGTTCACCGCGGACGGCGTCAAACCGACGCTGGTCCGGTGCGCGGCGGCGGGCACCCTGCTCGCTGCCGCGGCGTGCACCAAGTCCCCGTTCGTGCTCTTCCTGATCGCCGCGCTGTGGACGGTGCGGCGTTCGCCCGCCAGGATCGGCTGCCTGCTCGGCGGCTTCCTCTGGCTGACCGTGACGTCGTACGGGATCGCCGGGATGCCCGCGGTCAAGGTGCTCTCCCAGCGCGGGCAGCAGGTCACCTGGGACAACCTGTACCAGCTGTTCTACCGACCGTTCGGTCTTGGCGGAGGGTTTGGCTCGGACCTCGTGCCCGGCTGGGTCTTCCCGCTGGCGCTTGGGCTGTTCATCGGGGTGGCGCTGCTCGCCTTCTTCCGGCTGCCCGACCGCGTCCCCGGGCTGCCCGCGGTGTCTCCGGCGCTGGCGCTGAGCCTCGCCTGGATCTTCTTCTGGCCGTTCCAGCGCCCCTGGTACGACGTCATGATCATCGCCCTGCTCGCGCTCTACCCGTCGTCCAGCCTTGACGTGGTGGTCCTGGTCCGGCTCTGCTTCGGCGCCATCACCTATATGGAGGCGGCGCACGTGTGGCCGTCGGTCTGGTTCCAGCACATGCAGTTCTTCGAGGGCGACTGGATCACGTCGACCGTCCGGCTCCTCGCGGCCGCGGCGCTGATCTGGATGTGCGTCACCGGCCGCTGGGGCAGCAGACCCGACCAGCCGTCCACGGACGTGCACCCACAAGTCCTGCAGCCTAATCTGACGCCGGGCGCTTAAGGTAGCGCAGCGGCCACCGGCAGTCGATGAACGCCGCGAGCTGATCCGGCAGCGGCCCCGAGCCTTCGATGACCGAGCGGCCGGCGGCGCCGAACGCCACGTCCTCGGTCACCGCGCCCGCCAGCCGCCACTCCGGCTCGTCGGGCCGGCAGAGCCACTCGGCCCGCTCCGCCCAGGCGGTGATGGCGGCGTGCACATGGGCGGCGAGCGCCGCCGGGTCGGCGATCGCCGGCGCCGTGGTACCGCCGGTCGCGACGACCGCGGACGCCCGCGAGGCGACCGCGGCGTCCACCGCATGCGACAGCGCGCACTGACCTGCCCGAGCGGGCAGCGCGGTGAAGGCGGCGAGCGTTGCGGGCTCGGGCGCCGGAATCGGCCACCCGGTCAGGTGCGCAAGCACGGCAAGCTCCGCCCAGAGCCGCACCCAGCTGACGGCGTCTAGCGCCCGCTGCGCGGCCCGCATGTCCCGCAGCGTGCAGGGCCGCGTCTGGCATTCGCGGCCGCAGGTGACCGAGCGCGGGTGGACCACGGTCCGGGCATCGCTGGTCAGCGAAGGCGAAGCAACTTCACGTTCAGTGCCATCCTTTATCTGTGCCAAGATCGGGAAGTCCATCCCGTCGGAGAAGACCGCCGCCCGTCCGGGGGGCAGGGTCACCAGGTAGCGGGACTGGGACGGGGTGGCGTTCATCGTCGCGCCGACCGCCTCGCGGTCGTCGGCCGCGGGCAGGCGGTGGATGATCTTCACCGCGGTATTTTTTATCACGTCTTGAACCAGCCGGGCCGGGATCTGCTCGGCGATGATCAGCCCCTCCCCGTAGGCGCGGATCTCCGCGAGCAGGCCGGCGAACATCTCGACCGCGTGCCCGGCCGCGCCGCCCCCGCCCGGCGCGTCGGCCGACCCGGCCCGGCGGAGCAGCCGGTGCGCCTCCTCGACCACGGTCAGGTGACGCAGCGATCCCTGCATGCCGGTCCGCGCCCGCGCGGTTCGATGGGTGAGCCGCAGGTGCTCGACCAGCCGGATCAGCACCGTGCCCATCAGGAACGCCTTATCCGCGTCGTCGCCGACGTCCTCGATCTCGAGCACGACGTTCTTGGCGAGCAGCGCCCCGAAGTCGAGCGGGTGGCCGCCCTCGAGGAAGCGGCCGGTCGTGCCGTGCCTGAGGCTGGCCAGCCGGACCCGGATGAAGCCGAGCACGTCGTCGGTGACCCGCTGCGAGTAGCCGATCTCGGCGACAACCTGCTCGGCCGCGCGCTGCAGGTCGGTAAGCGTCGGATAGGCGGCACTGGCTATCCCCGGGTTCGGCTCGCCCAGCGCGAGGTCCCAGCCGGAGTCTGCGTAGACCCGTCCGAGCGCGGCGCTGAGCACCTGGGGGAACGGCTCCTCGGACCTGAAGGACGCGATGAACAGCGCCCTGACCAGGTCGGCGTGCGTCTGCAGTGGAAACCTGGCGCCGGCTGATCGACCGCCGGCTCAAGCGGGTTGAGCCCCGCTGCGATCGCGTCCGGCTCGCCCGGCCTGATCCTGATCACTTCCGCGCCGCCGACGCGGCCGGCCATCAGCCGGTACTCGGCCTTGGCGGGCTCGACGACCAGCCACGGGATGCCGTGCGCGGTCGCGGCCTCGAGCAGGGACCGCACGGTCTGCGACTTGCCCGCCCCGGTCGCGCCGCAGACGAACACGTGCCGGTTGAGCGAGTCCCGCGGCAGGGCGAGCGGGCCGGCCGGGCGCAGGTTCCGGTCCAGTACCTCGCCGAGCTCGATGCCGGACGTCCCGGGCGTCATCGTGCCCACCGGACGCTCCGGCGTCACGTCGAAGTCGGGGCGGAGCGCCAGGCGAACCCCGGGCACCTCGGCCTCCGGCGGCAGCGCGATCGCGGCCAGGAGCTCGCCCGATCCGTAGAACGGCGAGGCCGGAACGGCGTCACCGCCAGGTTCGGCTGCCGTCCCTGGCGTGCTGCCGGGCGTGCTGCCGGGCGTGCTGCCGGGCGTGCTGCCGGGCGTGCTGCCGGGCGTGGCTCCCGGCGTGGAGCCGAGAGCCACGCCGCACCCCTGATCGGGGGCCGGGCACAGCGTGTACGGCAGTCCGGCGAGGTCAACGGACGCGCAGAGCAACCCGGCCACGCGGGCGGCGCTCGCCGCGTCCCGGCCGCCCGCAACGATGGTGATCCGCCAGAGTCCGGTAGAGACGCCGCGCTGCAACTCCGCGTGGCGCTCCTTGAGCCGCAGCGCCTGCGCCGCCCGCTCGGGAAACCGGTCCGCCGATGCCTGCGCCAGCCGTTGCCGGAGCCCGACCTCTTCCGAGAGCGCCCGCAGGTGCGCCGGGGCAACCGGCTCGGCGATCACCAGCCAGCCGAACGGCCCGGTCCAGCTCCCGAGCAGCCCCTCGTCGAGCGAGATCCCGGACGCCGCACCGGCCGCACCCGCCGCCCGTCGCTCACCGGGCCCACTGGGCTCAGTGGCCCCGGCGGCCGAGACGAGCAGCCCGTCGCTGATCCCCGCGACCTCCCGCCAGCAGCCGACCTCGTCAAGCAGCCCGGCGAGCCGGCCAGGCGGCAGCACCGTCGCGCGCGCGCCGCCGGGCAGCGCCAGCAGCACCTCCCCGGCTTCGGCCTCCGCACTCTCGAGGTAAGGGCTGTCGAGGTAAGGGCTGTCGAGGTGAGCACCGCCGGTGTCAGCACCGCCGGGGTCAGCACCGCCGGGGTCAGCACTGCCGACGAGCGCGCGCCCGGCCGCGATCACGCGAATTGGACCGCCTGCGGCCGTCCGCACCCAGCCGAACGCGACGGTGCCGTCCCCGGGCCCGGCGATTCCCGCATGGTAGGCGGCCACCAGTGCGGCAACCCGCTGGGCGCGGCCAGGATCTCCCCCGTCCCGCCGCCCCGCGTCCCGCGCATGCGGGTCGGCCAGCCTCGGCATCTCGACGATCCGGTACGCCGGGCATCCGGGCGGCACAGCAACGCTAACTGTCACACCACATACACGGAAAGTCATGGCTTACCGGTTCATGCAACCGAAACTCTTCGGATGCCCGTCTAAGGGGTACGACGATTTCGGCGCTTAACGTCGGAGTTATGGAGCCGCGCAATGCGAACTACCCGGTCCCCCCACGGTGGTCGTCGGCCTGCCGCTCCCCGTGCCCTGATCGCTCCCGCCGTCCTCGCCAGCGCCCTGGTGGCCACCGCCGCGGTTGGCGTGATCGCCGGAGGACGGCCGGTCGTCGCGCTGTCCACCGCCAACCAGGCGGCCATCGACGGCAAGGCGGCCATCGCCAGAGCGGTCGCGAAGACGTCCGGCTGGCGGGTGATCACCACCGTCGGCCCCTATAACGAAGACGTGTCAGGCACGCTGGCCGCCAACTCGGCCGAGGATGCCTGGTCGGTCTGGACCGGGTCGCATTACACCGCCGTGGAGCGACTGGTGGGGACCGAATGGACCCGGGTACCGATCCCGGCCAAGCTCACCGGCTACGTGCGGTCGGCCGTCGCCTTCGATGGTGACTCGGCCACCGACTTCTGGCTGTTCAACTCCTACCGCGCCAACCACGCGCTGCGCTTCACCGGCAGCAAGTGGACGCTCCAGCAGATCCCGGCCTGGGTGCTGCCGCAGCGGTCCGGCGGGGGCGGGCTTGGCGCCATCACCACCTCCGTGTTCGGCCCCGACAACGTCTGGGTCTTCGGCCTCGACGCCGCCCGCTACGCCGGCCATTACAACGGCCACACGTGGGCGAAGGTGAGGCTGCCTGCGGCTCCCGACGAGGTGAGCGCGGTCAGCCCGGACGACATCTGGGCCCTGCACGGGGGCACGGCCTGGTACGGGAACGGCAAGAAGTGGACCGCGACCAAGATCCCGAGGGCCGCCGGGAACCCGCCGGAGACCTTCGGTAACCTGACCGTCACCGGAAGCAACAGCGCCTGGGTGTGGCGGACCATCCTCACCCCTGGCCCGCAGACCACAGCCGACGTGCTGCACTGGAACGGCACCACCTGGCGGTCAGTCGCGGGCACCCCGGCCGACATCATCGATTCGGTCGCGCCCGACGGGTCCGGTGGCCTGTGGGCGACCGGCGTGGACATCAACCCCGGTGGCTTCAACCTCTTCTACCACCTGACCGACGGCCACTGGACGCAGGTGGACCCGCCGGCCGGGCTGTGGGACCAGGCGCCCGAGACCCTGACCTGGATCCCCGGCACCCGCTCGCTGTGGGGCACCGCCACCGGCCTCACCCACAAGGGCGAGTACGGCGAGCTGATCAAGTACGGGCCCTAAATTCAAAACCCTCGAGCCTAAATTCAAGACCGTCATATCGAACGGACCGTAAGTTTCCCATTGAGGCACAACTGTCCCACTACCACGCGCCAACCACAAAGTCATCACTAGTAAAAATATCCGCACAGATTTACTCTTATCCCGCTAATCAGCCGTGGATAGGAAGCGGGTAGTTCATGCCTTCGACGAGGTTCGTTCGTCGCGTACTCACCCTCGCCGGCGTCGCCGGCCTCACCGTCGCCGCGACCCTGCCCGCGAGCGCGTCAACGGCACATGCCGCCGCGACGCCTGGCTGGCGCGTGGTGAAGACAATCGGCCCGTTCGATGGCGACGGGCAGCCCTTGATCACCGCGACCTCGGCCTCCGACGCCTGGTACACCTGGACCGCGCTCGGCGCTAACCATAAGTACCAGTCGTACGTGCTGCACTGGACGGGCACCGCCTGGCAGAGCGTGCCGGTCCCGGCCAGCATGGCGAGCTACGTGCAAGGCAACGTGGCTCTCGGCGTGGTCTCCGCCCGGAACGTCTGGATGTTCAGCGGCGGCCAGAGTCCGGTGACTAGCGCGCTTCGGTGGAACGGCCGCGACTGGTACAAGCAGGCGATCCCGAAGTGGGTCATCATCGGGAACCTGTCGGGATCTTTGTCCGTACAGGCCGACGCCTTCAGCGCCACCAATCTTTGGGTGTTCAGCGAGGGCCAGGACAAGTTCAGCAACCCCGATCACTACGCCGCCAGGTACAACGGCCACTCGTGGTCGAAGGTGACCCTCCCAGTGGTCCCCGTCCAGGTCAGCGCGGTATCCCCCACCGACATCTGGGTCCTCGGGCGGAAGCTGTCCAACCTGAACGTGTCCATGCTCGCGCATTGGAACGGGACGAAGTGGTCCACCCTCGCGCTGCCGTCAACCGAGGTCGCCAAGGGCACCATGGATCAGGTGGCGGGCGTAGCCGCCTTCGGCGCTGCTGACGTGTGGGCCATCAATTATGTGACCGTCGGCGCCACGGGGGCGACCACGACGTACCTGCTGCACTGGAATGGGAAGGCATGGAGCCGCGTCTACCTCAAATACCGCTCCAGCTACGCGTACAACATCGCCTCCGACGGACACGGCGGCATCTGGATGACCGCCGTCGGCCCCGGGCCTTCGTATCAGTGGCGCTTCTACCACCGGACCGCCGCCGGCCAGTGGGCCGAGTACGTGGCCGGCCCTTCGAGCGCGATCAGCCTGCTCGGAACCGCCTGGATACCGGGAACCAGTTCGCTGTGGGCGACGGCGGAGACGTTCCCAAGTAACGCGACCGCCTCCGCCGAGATCCTCAAGTACGGCCCCTGACGCTCTAGCCGCCCCTACCTGATCAGGACCCGAAGACCTGCTCCAGGTAGGGGTTGGCGAAGCGGCGGTCCGGGTCCGTCTGGTTGCGGACGCCGAGGAAGTCGGCGAAGCGAGGGTAGACCTTGCTGAAGTAGTCCGCGTCGCGGGTGTGCATCTTGCCCCAGTGCGGGCGGCCGCCGACGGAGGTGGCGATCGACTCGAAGAGCCGGAAGTACTCCTGGTACGGCAACCCCACGTACTGGTGGATGGCCACGTAGGCGGAGTCCCGTCCGTAGGCGGTGGACAGCCAGATGTCGTCGGCGGCGGCGACCCGGATCTCGACCGGGAACATCACCGGGTTGGCCAGCGTCTTGACCCCGGCGCGCAGCTCGGCCAGCACGTCGAGCACGGACTCGGCCGGAACGGCGTACTCCGACTCCACGAACCGGACCCGGCGCGATGTCACGAACACCTGGTGCGAGGGCGCCGAGTACGAGCGCTTGGACAAGGTGGTGGCCGCGAACCGGTTGAGCGGCTTGATCAGCGCTGGCACCGCGCGCCCGGCCCGGCAGAGCGCGCCGAAGGCGGTGTTCTCCATCACCTCGTACTCGACGAACCGGCGCCAGGACGGCATGGGCGCCGGAGCCGGCCCGGCGACCCGGTTGTTCCGCTTGACCAGGGCGTTCTTGCCATAGGGAAACCAGTAGAACTCGAAGTGCTCGTTGTCGGCCGAGAATTCGCCGAATCGCTCGACGACCTCGTCGAGCGGCATCGGCCGCTCGTCGGCGGCCAGCGTGAACGCCGGAACGCAACTCAGGGTCACGGTCGAGAGCACGCCGAGCGCGCCGACGCTGACCCGGGCCGCGGCGAACAGGTCAGGGCGCTGCTCGGCCGAGCAGGAGACGACCGTCCCGTCGGCGAGCACCAGTTCGAGCGCGGCGATCTGGGTGGCGATGCCGCCGATCCGGGCGCCGGTGCCGTGCGTCCCGGTCGAGATCGCCCCGGAGATGGTCTGCGCGTCGATGTCGCCGAGGTTGGGCATGGCCAGGCCGACCGAATCGAGCGCGCGGTTCAGCTCACGGATCGTGGTGCCCGACCGCACGGTGACGAGCCCGGACGGGATATCCGCGACCACCACGCCGGTCCAGCCCGATAGGTCGAGGGCGGCGCCGGCGGTCGCCGCGGCCGGCGTGAACGAGTGCCCGCTGCCGAGCGCTCGCACCGTCAGCCCAGCGCCGGCCGCGGCCTTGATCGCGTTCGCGATCTCCTCGACCGATCGCGGCCAGTACCGCCGCACCGGGTCGGCGCTTGCCGTACCCGCCCAGTTCTGCCAGGTCATATGCCTACATTTCTAAGATTTTCGCTCCCCGATGATCCGCTGCGGGGGCGAGCCGGTTACTGTGCCGGTATGTACGGCTTGATGACGGAAGGCAGCAAGCGGGACCGGTATGACCAGGCAACCGCTCGGCTAGACCCGCCGTTCGCTGTGGTCGATCTTGCCGCGTTCGACAGCAACGCCCTCGACCTGGTGCGGCGGTCCGGCGGTCTGCCCATCCGGGTGGTGAGCAAGTCGCTGCGCTGCCGGCACCTGATCGAACGCGCTCTGGCCCGGCCAGGATACCGGGGCATTATGTGCTACTCACTCGCCGAGGCGATCTGGCTGCATTCCCTCGGTATGAGCGATGACCTGCTCGTCGCCTATCCGACCGCGGACCGGGGGGCGCTGCGCGCGCTGGCCGCCGATGACGCGGCGCGACAGCACATCACCGTGACCATCGACTCGGCCGCCCACCTGGACTTCATCGACGCGACCCTCGGCGGCACCGGTCACCCGGAGCTGCGGGTCTGCCTTGACCTGGACATGTCCTGGCGTCCGCTGCCCGGCGGCCCCGTCGTGCATGTCGGAACGTGGCGTTCGCCGCTGCGTACCCCGGCCGAGGCCGCGCTGTTCGCCGAGACCGTGCTGAAGCGGCCGGGGTTCACCCTCGTCGGCGTGCTCGGCTACGAGGGGCAGATCGCCGGCCTCGGCGACGCGCCGCACGGCCGCCCGGTCCGCGCCGCGCTTGTCCGCGCGATGCAGGCCCGCTCGGCGGCTGAACTGAACGAGCGCCGCACGGCGGCCGTTGGCCGCATCCGCGCGCTCACCGACCTTGAGTTCGTCAACGGGGGCGGCACCGGCTCGCTCGAGTCCACCTCGGCCGACAAGTCGGTCACCGAGCTCGCCGCCGGGTCCGGCCTGGTCGGTCCCACGCTGTTCGACGCTTACCAGAGCTTCCAGCCCCAGCCGGCCCTGCTGTACGCGCTGGCCGTCGTGCGGCGGCCTCGGTCCGGCGTGGCCACCCTGTTCAGCGGCGGCTACGTGGCATCGGGCACCGGCACACCGGACCGGCTGCCGTCGCCGTTCCGGCCTGCGGGGCTGCGGCTGACCAAGACCGAGGGCGCCGGCGAGGTGCAGACCCCGGTGCTTGGGGCGGCCGCGGACGAGCTCAACATCGGCGATCGGGTCTGGATGCGGCACGCCAAGGGCGGCGAGCTGGCCGAGCGGCTGCCCGAGTACCACCTGATCAGCCCGGATGAGCCTGAAGCGGTCAACGTCCCCACGTACCGGGGTGAAGGGCAATGCTTCGGGTAAGGTCGCTGAGCGCTCGTGGTGGCGCCGCGCCCCGCCGGGGTACTACTCGGTCTAATGAACAGTTACCGACGTTCTTCCGCTCGCCGCACTGGTCACAGTCAATGGCCGCCTGGGCAGTAGGCCGCGTGCGTTCCATATGCCGTTTTCCTTTACCAAAACGATATGAAACGGCATACTGATCTAGAGCACTCACAACGTGGAGGTCATCCCGTTGACGAATCGGGCCTTCCGCTCAACAAAAGGCCTCATCAGGGGGTTGGCTCTCCTCTTTGGCGCTCTCGCAATAATCGGGCTGAGCGCCTGCGGCGCTCCCGCTTACAACTACGTCGCTGACGGCTCGGCGGGGACGTACTACAAGGTGCCGACACAATGGCATCAGCTCTCCCAGAAGAATCTGGACGCGGCCCTGACGGCGGAGGGCCTATCGGGCGACGGGATCTGGTCGACCGCATTCGACGGGGCCAGCACGCCATCGGGGGACGACTTCCTCGCCCCTGATCTCTCCCAGCCCTTCGTGTTCGCTGAGGTGGGCTCCCTCACTTCGACGGCGAGCAACGAGGTCTCCTACAACATGCTGCGCGACTTCATGCTCCCGGTCACCTCGACTGCCCGGTCGCAGGACACGAGCTTCCCGCTGACCGGCTTCAAGTCGCTGCGGGACCAGACGATCACCGCGAAGCAGGGCGTCCACGGGGTTCGCGAGACGTTCCAGTACACCTTCCCGACCGGGGAGTCCGACACCTTCGACGAGGACGTGCTGACCAACGCCGATCAGACCGTCGTCTACTTCCTTCTGGTGCACTGCACGAACGCTTGCTATACGCAGGACCAGAACGCCATCAACACCGTCATGAGCTCATTCACCATCGGGAGCCCCACATGAAGAAGGCCAAGCGGCCAGCCCAGGGACTACCGACGGGGCTCAGTTTTCAAGGCGGGCGGCCGAAAGACGACGACATTCTGACCCGCAAGCGGCCCTCCCTCTGGGACCGGATCAAGTGGCTGCTGCTGCTCGCCGTGATCTGGCTGCTCCTGGTCTGGTCGCTGATGGGGGACCCGCTCATGGGGTTCGCTGACGCGTGCCGGATTGAGGTGCGGACCGGCTGGTGGGTCTTTGTCCTGGCCGGCCTCGAACTGCTGCACCAGGCGCACTTCCTGATCAGCGAGCACTCGGCGGCCTACCACCAGTTCTGGGTGCACAAGGTCTGGGGCAGGACGGAGCGGCTGTCGCAGCGCAAGCTGTCGGCGTGGACGCGGCATCGGATCGGCCGGTTTGTCCGCTGGGTGGTGGTGATCGCCATCATCGCCGTCATCGCCGGCAAGATCATGCACGACGCGCCCATTAACGCGCTGGTGGCCATCCCTGCGATCCTCTGGCGCGACCTGCCCACCTTCCTCCAGTACGCCGTCTACCTGCTCTTCGCCGTCGCCCAGTTCGGTCTGCTGTTCTGGTTCCTGTCCAGGGGCGGGGTCGACGTCTACTACCCCGACGACATCAAGACCAGGTTCACCGACGTGTGGGGCCAGGACCACGTGCTCGAGCGGGTCAAGGAGAACATCATCTTCCTTGAGCACCCCGAGCTGGTCGAGGACCGCGGCGGCTACGTGCCGGGCGGCCTGCTGCTCTGGGGACCCCCGGGAACCGGCAAGACGCTGATGGCCGAGGCGGTCGCGGGCGAGACGGGCAAGCCGTACGTGTTCGTCGACCCGGGCGCGTTCATCAACATGTTCATGGGCATCGGCGTGCTCAAGGTCAAGGGCCTCTTCCGCAAGCTGCGCAAGCTCTCGCTCCGCTACGGCGGCGTGATCGTCTTCTTCGACGAGGCCGACTCGCTCGGCAACCGCGGCATGGCCATGGGCGGCGCCCCCGGCGGCGGGCCGACCAGCGCAACGCCGGCGGCGTTCACCATCGGCCGGCTGCCACGGCTTCTCCTACCTGTCGCCCGACACCCAGTGGATGCTGACCAGGGACGCCATGAGCTCGGAGCTCTCCGCCGGGCCGGCGTCGGGCGAGCCGGGCACGCGGCGGAACCGGCAGATCGTCGGCGGCATGATGAACGGCGGCATGGGCGGCGGCGGCATGGGCACGCTGCAGGCGCTGCTCACCGAGCTGTCCGGCCTGAAGAAGCCGCGCGGGTTCATCAACCGGGTGGTGCGGCGGGCGCTCGGCATGCGGCCCAAGCCGCCACCGCACTACCGCATCCTGATCATGATGGCGACCAACATGCCGACGGCGCTTGACGAGGCGCTGCTGCGGCCGGGCCGGATCGACCGGATGTACCGGGTCGGGTACCCGTCGAAGGCGGGCCGCATCCGCACCTACGAGGGGTACCTGTCCAAGGTCGCGCACGAGCTGACCGAGGAGCAGATCGACAAGCTCGCCACGATCACCCCGTACGCGACCGGCGCCACCATCAAGGACCTGGTCAACGAGTCGCTGATCACCGCGATCAGGGACGGCCGGGACGTGATCACCTGGCAGGACGTGATCAAGGCCAAGCAGCTCAAGGAGCTCGGCCCGCCCGAGGACGTCGAGTACATCGAGCGGGAGCGGCACGCGGTCGCGGTGCACGAGGCGTGCCACGCGGTGATCGCCTTCCGGACCCGGCAGCACATGGAGATCGACATCGCCACCATCGAGAAGGGCAGCAACTACCTCGGCATGGTGTCGTCGATCAAGCCGGAGGACCAGTTCACCCGGTGGCGCAGCGAGTACGAGGCGGACATCCTCGTCGCGCTCGCCTCGCTGGCCGGGGAGCGGATGTTCTTCGACAGCGACAGCTCGTCCGGCGTCTCCGGCGACCTGGACTCCGCGACCACGGTGGCCTCCTACATGGAGGGGTACTGGGGCATGGGCAGGACGGTCTCGTCGTCCCAGGCGTCCCGCCGCCTCGAAAGCGGCACCCCGGGCGGCGCCCGCGCCGCCGCATCGGCCCTCGGCGCCGGCCGACGGGTCAATGCCTGGCGTGGACAAGCTCGCGGACCGGATCGAGGACAACCTGTCCGCGCTGCTCGTCCGGGCCGAGGCGATCCTGCGCGAGAACGAGCGCTACGTGCTCTCGGTCGCGCACGCGCTTGAGAGCCACAAGACGCTCAGCGGCGAGGACGTGACCGCTGTCTTCGAGGGCGGCCGCGGGCCGGTTGTCGATGGCGCCCCGTACGCCGACGACGCGTTCATCGACCGGCTGCGTGAGTACCACGTGGCGGCGGCTCGCGCGCACCGCGAGCACAACCAGCCGGAGCTGCCACTGCCGGTTGCGACTCCGGCGTACGCGATCGGCTACACCGGGGGCGACCTGTACGGGACCAACGGAAACGGAACCGGGAGTTACCTAGATGGGACGGCCTTCGGCGGGACCGGGACCGGGACGGGACCGGACGACCGGGAACGGCACCGGGAACGGCACCGGGAACGGCACCGGGAACGGCACCGGGACTGAGAACAGCACCGGGAACGGGACTGGGACTGGGAACGGGACTGGGAACGGGACTGGGAACGGCACCGGCACCGGCACCGGCAGCGATGACGTCATCGAGTTCGGCAGCTGAGGCAACCGTCGCAGGTGCGGCACCAGGTCCGGAACCGGCAACGGTGACGTCATCGAGTTCGGCGGCTGAGGCAACCGTCGCAGGTGCGGCGGCGGGTCCGGCAGGCGGTGAACCTGGCTAACGGGTCCACGCTGTCCGGGCTCGCCATGGCGCGGCTTGGCGCTGCCCGCCTCCTCCGCCATCCGGGTCGGCCCGGCTGCTACCGCCTCCGCACGCCATCCGGCGCAACCGTCGCACAAACCCGTTTGTCCCTCAGACGTAACAGCCTGGCTGTCTCGGAACCCCATCTTCCTATCACTTCTGACCACTTTTTTTTGCCTTCCTATCAGTTCTGACCATTTTCATGCCCGCTTTGCGGCGATTTGTCTAGTCAAAACTGATAGAAAGGTGGATCGGGCGGTCGGAACTGGTCATCGTGTGAGGCCAGACAGGAGGCGGTCGATCTGGCCTCGGTCGCGTTCGGGTTCCAGGCGCACCTGGCGCATGAACTTCCATTCCTTGCCGGTGAGGAGGAACTCGCCGGGGGTGGCTAGGGCGGCGATGCCGTTCATGATCGCCTGCGGGTTACCCCAGTGGCGCTCGGCCGCGGCGCGGGCGTTGACCACGTCGGTGATCTCACCGGATGCCAGGTCGATCCCGGCCAGGCAGTCCGTTCCGGCGACGTTGGCCCAGACCAGACCGCCGGCCCAGGTCAGGTCGTTCAGCCCGAGCACCCGCTGACCCTGGCAGCGGACATGCACAACGTCGCGCGGCTCAAGCGTCACCGGGTCCCGGCGAACCAGCTCGCTGGTCCCGTCGCTGGTGATCACCTCCGGCGGTGAGATGGCGCCGCCGACGGCGCACATGCCCCAGCCCTCGCGGTTGTAACGGACCTGCTCCCGCAGTTCTAGGGTCGCGGCGTCCCAGCGCAGGGCGACCCGCTCGCGCCAGGTGAGCTGCCAGATGGCGTCGCCCACCCGGCAGATCCCCTCGCCGAAGAACTCGTTGGGTAGCTCCGCCTCCGCCGCGGGGACGTCCGCGCCGGCAGCGTACCTGCGCAACGTCGACAGGCCGTACTGCCCGGTGGATTCCCACACCGAGCTGCTGCCATCCTGACCGCCCCATTCAGCGATCAGTCCCTGGGTGAACCCGATCCTAGGATGTGGCATCCGCCGCACCACGCGCACCCGGTGAAACTGCATATGGCGATTATCCCGGCTCTCGTCAACTGTTAGAAGCGTTCCGCTCGCGCAGGGCGATGACGAGAGCGGGGACTACCTCGTGGAGGTTGCCGATCACCGCATAGTCGGCGCGGGTCATCATCGGTGCGGACGGGTCGGTGTTGATGGCGATGATGTTCTTAGCACCGGAGCAGCCGGCGATGTGCTGGATGGCACCGCTGATCCCGCAGGCGAGGTAGAGGTCCGGGGTGATCTTGGTGCCGGTCTGGCCGACCTGCTGGGTGTGCGGCCGCCAGCCCTCCGAGGTCACCACGCGGGAGACCCCGACCACGCCGCCGAGCAACTCCGCCAGCTCCTCAAGCGGGGCGAACCCGTCGGCGCTGCCGACACCCCGGCCGCCGCCGACCACCACGCGGGCGGTCGCAAGCGACGCCCCGCCCGCGCCGGCCGGCGTCTCGACGGCGCGCACCGTCAGGTCGCCGCCATCCACCGACGGCGAGACGTGGTGGACCGTGGCCGCCGCAGCCACCTTGGCCGGAACAGGGGAGACAGCATCCGTCGCCACGGTGAGCAGCGCGACGGGTGCCTCAAGCACTGCTTCCTCGAGCAGCAGCCCGGCCCACCGCTGCCGGACGATCGCGTACTCGCCACCGCCGTTATCCACAGCCGCGGTGCAGTTCGCCGCCATCGGCAGCGCGGTGATCGCGCCCAGGTGCGCCAGCACCTCATTGCCACGCTCGGTCCCCGCCGCAACCACCGCATGTCCTGGGTTTGGGGACGCGCTCAGCAGCCACTGCAGAACCCGGGCCCACGCCAAGGGCGCGTACCCGTCGATGCCCGATACCGCGTACACGTCGGTGACGCCGTAGGCGGCCAGGTCAGCAACCAGCCCGGGGACGGCGTCCGACTCCGGTTCGCCCGCAGACGAGCCACCGCCGAACACGACGGCGGCAACCCCGCCGGGAGCGCCCTGGGCGCCGGCGAAGTAGATGGAGCGCCCGTGGAAGCAGCGCCGGTCGAAGCAGCGGCAGCAAGCCCCCTGGCTAGCGTGATCGCCCGCAGCGACACGTCAGCCACCCCGGCCGCGCCGCCCGCACCCGCCGCGCCGTCCAACTCGACCAGGCAGAACACCGTCATGAGACCACCCCAAGCTCAACGAGCACGTTCACCAAGGCCGGCACCGCCGCGGCGCCCTGACCGAGCACGGTCGCCTGCTTCTTCCGCGCGTCAGGCACCCGCAACGACGTCATCCGCACGTCCTGAGCAGGCCGAGCAGCCTGAGCAGGCTGAGCAGCCCCACCCGACGCACCGGCCGGACCCGGGACCCGCGTGATCGCCGCCCGCTTGGCCCGCAGCCGGCCGGGCAGCGACGGGTAGCGCGGCAGGTTGATGCCTTCCTTCACGGTGACCACGCACGGCAGCGGCAGCGCGAACGTCTCCAGCATGCCCCGGTAGGTCCGCGACGCCGACACGGAACTGCCGGAATCGTCCACCGAGAGCTCCTTGATCCCGGTCGCGGCCGGCCAGCCGAGCAGGTGCGCGAGCCGGATGCCGACCTGGTAGTCCCCGGTGTCAGACGCCTCGTTGCCCAGCAGCACCAGGTCGAACGCGCCTCCCGCTGCCACCCCGCCCGCTGCCACCCCCCCCCGCCCGCCGCCACCCCGCCCGCCGCCACCGAGTGCAGCGCCGCCGCCGTCGCGATCGGCCCGACCTCCACGCCCGGCTCGGTCTCGAGCAGCACCGCGGCGGACGCCCCGAGCGCCAGGCAGGACCGCAACTGTTCTTCAGCGGCAGCGGGCCCGAGCGTCGCCACCGTCACCGACCCGCCGAACCGCTCGACCAGCCGGACCGCCTCCTCGACGGCGCACTCCTCGTGCGGGCTGATCGTGAAGCCCGATATCCTCGTGTCAATCGCCCGCCGGTCGGCGGTCAGCGTGATCGCGCCGCCGACCGTTGGCACCCGCTTAACGCAGACCAAGATCTCCATAACCGCAGCTCACCGCATCCGCTCGCCCGCCGGGTCGAACACGGCCCCGTGCGACGCCACGGTCACCGGGTACTGCTCGCCCATGTACTCCACCAGCAGCCGCGTGCCGACGTCGGCCGCCGAAGGCGGCAGGTACGCCATCAGCAGGTGCCTGCCGACCGACGGCCCCGACCCGGCCGAGGTCACGTAGGACGGCCGCCCGACCGCGTCCACCAGGCGCGATCCGTCCAGCGCCAGGATCGGCTCACCGCCGAGCATGTACCGGGGCGTCCCGTCGGCCGACTCGACCGAATCCACGGTCAGCGTGCAGAGCACCGCCGCCGGCGCCGCCTCCCGGGCCGCCAGGTACGCCGACTTGCCGATGAAGTCCGCGGACTTGACCCTCGGCCGCGTCATCCCTGCCTCGACCGGGTTGTACTCGCCGGTGAGCTCCGCGCCGAACGCCCGGTACCCCTTCTCCAGCCGCCCCGTGGTCCCGTACACGCCGATCCCGACGGGCACCAGGCCGTGCGGCCGGCCCGCCGCGAGCAGCAGGTCCCACAGGTGACCGGCCTGCTCCGCGGGCACGTGCAGCTCCCAGCCGAACTCGCCCACGTAGGAGATCCGCGAGGCGAGCACGACTGCCCCGCCAAGTTCAAAGGATCCAATCGCCCCGAACGCACGCGGCTTGCTGCTGTCCCCATCACGATTCGCCGATGCGAGGACATCCTTCACCCGGGGGCCCCAGAGCCCGATCGTGGACCAGGCCGAGGAGACGTCGACCAGTTGCGCGTCGTCGGGCAGCCGATCGCTGATCCACTGGGCGTCCCGGCCACCGTCGGCGGCGCCGGTGACGACGCGGAACTGGTTCGCGCGCAGGCCGCATGATCGTGAGGTCGGCGACGAAGCGGCCCGCCTCGTTGAGGAACGGCGTGTAGACGGTCCGGCCGGCCGGCACGTCGAGCTGGGCGACCGCGAGGCGCTGCAGCCCCGCGAGCGCGCCGGGGCCGGTGACGTCGAGGATGGTGAACGCGGACAGGTCGACGATCCCGCCCGCCTCGCGCATCGCCAGGTGCTCGGCGTTGATGATCGGCGACCACCAGCGGGACTCCCATTCGGCGGGCCGGTCCATCAGCCGCCCGGCGTACTTCGCCAGCAGCGGCTCGTTGGATGCGTACCAGTGCGGCCGCTCCCACCGGGCCGTCTCGCGGAACACCGCGCCGAGCTCGCGGGCCCGCTCGTACAGCGGGCCGGTGCGCAGCGGTCGCTCCGACTCGTACTGCTCGGCCGGGTGGACGATGCCGTACATCTTGTTGAACGCCTCGGCGGCGCGGGCGCGGGCGAACCCGGTCGTCCGCGAGGACGGGTAGAACCGGGAGACGGCGGCCTCGTGCACGTCGACGGTCGGCACCTTGCCCGACATCAGCTCGGCGACCGCCCGGCCGCAGCCCGGGCCCTCCTTGATCCAGCTTGCCGCCGCCGCCCAGAGCCCCTTGACCTCCGGGGTCTCGCCGAGCAGGGGGTGGCCGTCGGGGGTCATCGAGATCAGGCCGTTGATCGCGTACCTGATGCCGGCCTTCTCGTCGCCGAGCAGTTCGGGCATGAGCTCGAGGGACGCCGCGAGCTGCGGGTCGAAGTCGTCGGCGGTGAACGGCATCTCGGTCGGCGAGAGCACGGCCTCCTCGTTGGACGGGATGGTCTCCGGCGCCACGATGATCGGCCGGTGCATGTAGGAGCCGACCTCCATGTCGCCGCCGTGCTGTCGTTCGTACATGCCCTCGTCCACGTCGCGGACGATCGGGTAGGAGATCTCGCCGGTGGTCCCGGCGAACAGGCCGATCGGGCCGACGCTGATCATCTGGTGCACGGCCGGGGTGAGCGCGAGCCGCGCCCCGGCCAGCGCGGCGACCTTGGGCGACCAGACGCCGCAGCAGATCACCACGTTCTCCGTCGCGATCTCGCCCTTGCTGGTGACCACGCCGGTGACCCGCTCGCCCACGACGGCGATGTCGAGCACCTCGGCACCGGAGAGCGACGGTGAGCGCCCCGGACGCCTGGGCCTGCTCGCGCATCAGCGTGCCCGCGCGCAGCGAGTCGACGACGCCCACGGTGGGGAAGTAGCCGCCGCCGAGGATGACCGACGGGTCCAGGTAGGGGACGAGCTTCTGCACGCCCTCGGGGGTGAGGATCTCCGCGGGGATGCCCCAGGCCTTGGCCTGGGTGCTGCGGCGATGGAGTTCCTGCATCCGCTCCGGGGTGCGGGCGACCTCGATGCCGCCGCTCTCAGTGAAGACGCCGAGCGCCTTGTACTGCTCGGTCGAGTCCCTGGTCAGCTCGAACATCAGCCGCGAGTACTCGATCGGGAAGATGAAGTTGGACGCGTGCCCGGTGGAGCCGCCCGGGTTCGGCAGCGGCCCCTTGTCCACCAGCACGATGTCCCGCCAGCCGAGCAGGGCCAGGTGGTGGACGAGGCTGTTGCCGACGATCCCCGCGCCGATGACGACGGCACTCGCGCGGGTCGGCAGATCAGTCATGGTGTCTCCTCAAGCAAACGCAGCTAGACAGGCAACTGAGCTAGAACGGCTTCTGGTTAGGTGCTTCGTCATCGGTGTTGGGGCAGTCACGCCGTGGCTCTGGGTAGCGGCTTGCGCGGCCGGTAGCCGAGCACGGCGGACAGCCCGGCGGCCTCGTCCGTGCAGCGGCGGGCCGCGTTCGCCGCCACCTCCCTGGTCATCCGCGACGTCGGCGCGGAGACCGACAGTGGCCGCCACCACCGCGCCGTCGTACCGGAAGACGGGGGCGGCGAACGCGATGAGCCCGGCCTCGAGTTCCTCGTCGGTCACCGCGTAGCCGCGCGCCCGGACGGCGGCAAGCTCGGCGCGCAGCGACGCCTCGCTGGTGATCGTCTTCTCGGTGCAGCGCGCGAGTTCCCCAGGCGGCAGCTTGGCGGCACCGTAGGCGAGCAGCACCTTGCCGAGCCCGGAGGCGTGCAGCGGGACGGAGCGGCCTACCCAGTTGGTGCCGCCGATCAGGTAGGTGCAGTCCACCTGGGCGATCTGCTCGACGCTGTGCCCCGCGGCCACGCCCAGGTTGATCGTCTCGCCGGTGGCCTTGCCGAGCCGGTCGAGGAAGGGCCGCGCGACCGCGACCAGGGAGGTGCCCGCGCCATCGCGCCAGGCGAAGCTGACGAACATCTCGCCCGGCAGGAACCGGCCGTGGCCGTCCCGGCGGACCAGCTGGTTGCGCTCGAGCGCGAGCAGCAGCCGGGACGTCGGTGGACTTGGCCAGCCCGGTGACCGGGTCAACTCGGTGAACGTGACCGGGTCGGACGCGTGCACGACCTCGGACAGCAGCCTGGCCGCCCGGTCCACGGCCTGGGTGCCGTTGGGGTTGCTCATCGGTGCCCTACCTATCGGGCTATGCCATGTTATGGAACCAAGTTCTACGATATGGACATCCTTGTCAATAGGACCGTTCGCGCGCCTCGGCAGACGTTGTGCTCAACACCAAAGGCCAAATGTGCCACGATGGCTCTAAGCCGCTGCTCAGCGCGCGATCTATGGCAGCTCTGGGATCGCGGCTCAGCGATCGGCCCACATACATTTGTCGGCGCGGATATACGTGCAGGAACCGCCTCGAGCGATCGCTTAACGTCGTTAGGCCGTCCCGCATGCAGTGGCGATATGAGCGTGGTGGTATATGAGCACGGCAGGAACGCACGGGCCTGGAGTTCGTCCTGACCCTGTCCTGCCCGGACAAGCCCGGCATCGTCTACGCGGTGTCCAGCTTCCTGGTGCAGCACTCGGCGAACATCATCGACAGCCAGCAGTACGGCGAGCCCGACGGCGGCCTGTTCTTCATGCGGGTGCACTTCTCGGTGCCGCAGCCCGGATGCCGGGTCGCCGAGCTTGAGCGCGACTTCACCTGGGTGGCCGAGTCGTTCCACATGACCTGGAACCTGAACGACAAGTCCGCGCGGGTCAAGACGCTGCTCATGGTCTCCCAGCTCGGGCACTGCCTGAACGACCTGCTCTTCCGCTGGTCGGCCGGCTCGCTGCCGGTCGACATCACCGGCGTGGTCTCCAACCACGAGGTCTTCCGCGACCTGACGGAGACCTACCGGCTGCCGTTCCACTACATCCCGGTCACGGCGGAGACCAAGCCCGCCGCCGAGGCCGAACTGCTCGTCGCTGATCGACGAGACCAAGACCGAGCTGGTCGTGCTCGCCCGCTACATGCAGATCCTCTCGCCCGAGGTGTGCAAGCGGGTCGAGGGCCGGATGATCAACATCCACCACTCGTTCCTGCCGAGCTTCAAGGGCGCCAAGCCCTACCACCAGGCGCATGCCAAGGGCGTGAAGCTAGTCGGCGCGACCGCCCACTACGTGACGCCCGACCTCGACGAGGGCCCGATCATCGAGCAGGGCCTTATGCGGGTCGACCACCGCTACTCCCCGGCCCGCCTGGTCGAGGCCGGCCGCGACGTCGAGACCCAGGTCCTCGCCCGCGCCGTCACCTGGCACGCCGAGCACCGCGTCCTGCTGAACGGCAACCGCACGGTGGTCCTCCCCTAGGTCACCCGGCCATCGCGCGCACTAGCTCGAACCCGGACCACTCCTTCTCCCAGCAGCAGGGCGAGCACGCGGTAAGGCAGGACGCCGCGGCGTATCTGCGCTGCCAGGTTCCCGGCTTCACCAGCCGATTATTGTGGCCGTATATGACTTTTTCAGCTGATAAAGCGCGCCCGGGGCTGCGGCAGGCTTTCAGCTCGCTTGAGTCACCTGAGTACCGGCCGTGGTTCTTCGCCCAGGTCTTCTCCGCGTCCGGGACGATGACCCAGGTCGTGGCGCTGTCCTGGCTGGTGCTCCGGCTTACCGGCAGCGGCGTTGACCTGGGCCTGATGACCGCCTGCACGTTCCTGCCGCTGTTGGTCTTCGGCCCGTACTCCGGGACGATGGTGGACCGGTTCGACCGGCGGCGGCTGCTGATCGTGACGCAGACCCTGCTGCTGGTACTGGCGACCCTGACCGCGACACTTATCGCGACCGGGGTGATCAAGCTGTGGATGCTCTTCGTCATCGCCGTTCTGACCGGATGCGTCAGCGCGCCGGACAGCACGGCCCGCCAGGTCTACGTGGTCGACCTGGTGGGCACCGAACGGCTGGCGAGCGCGGTGAGCCTGTACGAGGTCGTGCTGAACATCTCGCGCGTGGTCGGGCCCGGGGTCGGCGGCGCGCTACTCGCCACCGTCGGCGTCGGGGCCTGCTGTGCGCTCAACGCTGCGTCTTACTTGCAACCACTTTTCGTTCTACTCAGGCATCGGCCGCGCCATAACGCCGCCGCACCGGCCGCGCCCACGGCTCGTAAGGCGCCACCCGGGCAACTCCGGGCGGGCCTGCGGTACGCGTGGCGGAACCGGCCCATCCGGGTGAGCCTGTTCCTCGCGGCCGCTTCGGGCATGCTGTTCAACCTGGGCGTGGCGCTGCCACTGCTGGCCACCCGCGTGTTCCACCTCGGTGGGGGCGGATACGGCCTGATGATGGCGGTGTTCGGCATCGGCGCGCTGCCCGGCGCGCTGTTCGCCTCGGCGGGCTCGGGCCGCCCGACGGGCCGGTCCGTCGGCGTGCTCGCCCTGGCGACCGCGGCCGCCATAGTGGGCACGGCGGCGGCACCCGCGCTGTGGCTGGTGATGACGGGGATGGCGGTGACCGGGTGCCTTTCGATCTGGTTCATCGCCCAGGCGAACACCCTCGTCCAGTTGGCCGCCGACCCGTCGATGCGCGGCCGGGTGATGGGCCTGTGGACCATGGCGCTGCCCGGCACCGAACCTGCGACCAGCCCGTTCGCCGGCTACATAGCTCAGACGTTCGGCGCGCGCGACGGCTTCAGCCTGCCCGGCGTGGCGCTGTTGCTCGCCGCCACGATCGGCTGGCGCGCCCTCACGGATCGCCCGGCGGCCAGCGGTGAAGCGGTCGCCGACACTGTGCCGGCCGAAACGACCGTGCCGCCCGAAAGGACTGTGCCGGCCGAAACGACCGTGCCGGCCCGTGGTGATTTTCATGGATACCAGGCGACTAATGTCGAGATCCGGCCGGATGGCGATGGATCCGGGTCAGCATCGCCATCGCGAGCACGATGGATTGTGAAGGACTAAGGGGAAGGGGCGTAGCCCAGTGGATAAGAAGTGGTGGACGCTCGTCGCGGTCTGCGCGGGGATGTTCATGCTGCTGCTCGACGTGACCATCGTCATCGTGGCGCAGCCGTCGATTCAGACGGGGCTGCACGCCAGCTTCAGCGACGTGCAGTGGACTCTTGACGCCTACGCGCTGACGCTTGCCGCGCTGCTGCTGACGTCGGGGTCGCTGGCCGACCGGTACGGCCGCAAGCTGTTGTTCTGTATCGGGCTGACCATCTTCACGCTCGGGTCGCTGCTGTGCGGCCTCGCCGTCAGCCCGCTCATGCTCATCCTGTCGCGCAGCGGCCAGGGGGTCGGCGGCGCGATGATGTTCGCGACCTCGCTGGCGCTCCTCGGGCAGAGCTTCCGCGGCCGGGAGCGCGGCGTGGCCTTCGGCGTGTGGGGCGCAGTCGTCGGTATCGCCTCCGCGCTCGGACCGGTGCTCGGCGGGATCATCACCACCGAATGGAACTGGCGGGGCATCTTCCTCGTCAACGTCCCGATCGGCGTGTTCGCGCTGGCGGTGACGGTCTGGCGGATCGAGGAATCGCGCTCCCCGCTCCCCGGGCGGCCGGACTGGGCCGGCTTCGCGCTGCTCACCACCGGCCTCGTCAGCCTCGTCTACGGGCTGATCAGGGCGGGGGAAACTGCGTGGTCCGACGTCGGCGTGATCACCTGCCTGGCCGCCGCCGTGGTGCTGCTGGCCGCGTTCGTGGTGACCGAGAGCCGGGTGGCGCACCCGATGTTCGACCTGTCCCTATTGCGCGTCCCGACGTTCAGCGGCGGCGCCATCGCCGCTTTCGCGATGAACGGGTCGCTGTACGCCATGCTTCTCTACTTCGTGATCTACCTGCAGGATGTGCTCGGCTACTCGGCGCTCGCGGCCGGGATGCGGATCGCCATCCTCAGCGTCGCGCAGCTCGTCACGTCGGTGATCGCCGGGCGGCTCAGCGAACGCGTGCCGACCCGCTGGCTGATCGGGCCCGGACTGCTGCTCGTCGGCATCGGCCTCATCGTGATGGCGGGACTGAACGGTGACTCGAGCTGGACGCACCTGGTGCCCGGATTCATCATCTCCGGACTCGGCGCCGGCCTGGTGAACCCGCCGCTCGCGTCGACCGCCATCGGCGTCGTCCCGCCGCAGAAGGCCGGGATGGCCTCGGGCGTCAACACCACCTTCCGGCAGGTCGGCATCGCCACCGGCATCGCCGCCCTCGGTTCGATCTTCACCTCGGCGATCCAGAGTCATCTGACCGCCGCGCTCCCGCCGTCGCTGGCCGGGTCGGCGGGGAGGATGGTAACCGCGGTACGTCAGGGCTCCATCGGCCAGGTACTCGCCTCGGTGCCGGCCGCCGACCGCGCGGCCGTCGGCGGGGCGCTGCGATCGAGCTTCGCCGCCGCGCTCGACGAGCTGCTCTACGTCACCGCGGGCCTCGCCCTTATCGGCGCGGTGTGCGCCGTAGTGCTGATCCGCCGCAAGGACTTCCACCGTCCCGACGACGCCGACGCCGAGGCCGCGACCGCGTCCGTCGGCCGCACCCCGGCCCAGGAGGCGGTCTGATCCGGCTCGGCTTAGAATGTTTGATTATGGCTGCTATCGGTAAATCTGACCTGGTTGTGTTCCCGCTCGGGCTTGGCGGCAACACCTTCGGCTGGACCTCCGACAAGGAGACGTCCTTCGCGGTGCTCGACGGCTACGTCGCGGGCGGCGGTGATTTCGTCGATACGGCCGACTCCTACTCGGCGTGGGTGCCCGGGCACAGCGGCGGGGAGTCGGAGACGATCATCGGCGAGTGGACGAAGGCCCGGGGGAACCGGGACTCGGTCGTCATCGCGACCAAGGTCAGCAGGCACCCGCAGTTCCGTGGCCTGTCCGCGAAAAGCATCGCCGGCGGGGCCAATGCATCGCTGACCCGGCTGCAGACCGACTACATCGATCTGTACTACGCCCACTACGACGACCCGGAGGTCCCGGTCGAGGAGTCGGCCGGCGCCTTCCGCGAGCTGCAGGTCGCGGGGAAGATCCGGCACGTCGGGCTCTCCAACTACAGCGCGCCCCGGCTGCGCGAGTGGTTCGCGGTCTGCCAGGCCGAAGGATGGCCGCTGCCGGCAGCCTTCCAGCCGGAATACAACCTCGTGGCGCGCGAGCCGTATGAGAGCGAGTTCGCGCCCGTTGTCGCCGAGTTCGGCCTCGGCGTCATGCCCTACTACGCGCTCGCGAGCGGCTTCCTCGCCGGGAAGTACCGGACCGCTTCCGACAACGCCGGGGCCGCGCGGCAGCCGGCGGCGGCACGCTACCTCACGCCGACGGGCCGCGCGGTGCTCGCGGAGCTGGACAAGATCGCGGCCGCGCATGGTGTGGAGGTCGCGTCCGTCGCGATTGCCTGGCTGCTCACCAGGCCCGGCATCGTCGCGCCGCTCGCCAGCGCCCGCACCGTGGACCAGCTCGGCCCGCTGCTCGCGGCCACCACGCTGAAGCTCACCGCCGACGAGGTTGACGCACTGGATCGCGCATCTGTCTAAGCGTAGTTCGGTCAACTACAGTTCGGCGAACTAGACTTCGGTCAACTACACTTCGACCATGAGTGCCGCGAAGGGACCTGAACTTCCCAAGCCGAGTCACCTGTTCGACCGGGACGCCGAGTGGCAAGGGCTAGTGTCCTTCGCTACCGATGCTCGGGTCGGCGCAACGCTCGGTGTCGTGAGCGGACGACGCCGTCAGGGCAAGAGCTATCTCCTGCAAGCGCTCGCGGAGGCTCTGGGTGGCATCTACTTCCCGGCGCTCCAGTTGACGGAAACGGTCTCACTGCGGCTGTTCACCGATCAACTGATCCGCTTCACCGGGTCACCCGTCCCGCCGCTACGGGATTGGATTGACGCAATCCAGTTCCTGTTCGGGCTGTCTAAGGACCGCCCCGTTCCCGTGGTGATTGATGAGTTTCCCTTCCTAGTCAGCGCTTCCCCGTCCCTCCCGTCGATCATCCAGCGGGAACTGGGCCCCGGGGGAAGCGGGCAGGACAGCCGGGTGCGGCTACTGCTCTGCGGCTCGGCCATGTCCGTCATGGGCGGCCTGCTTGCCGGTCACGCGCCGTTGCGGGGCCGGGCCGGACTAGAGCTGATCGTGCAGCCCTTCGGCTACCGGGATGCCGCCCGCTTCTGGGAGATCTCCGACCCGAAGCTGGCAGTACTCCTGCACTCGGTGGTCGGCGGGACCCCCGCCTACCGGCGTGAACTCCTGCGAGAGGACACCCCGGCGGATCTCGCCGACTTCGACGCGTGGGTGACCAGGACGGTCCTGAACCCGCAGACCCCGCTTTTCCGGGAGGCCCGCTACCTCCTCGCCGAGGAGACCGAGATCCGCGATCCGTCGCTATACCAATCCGTGCTCGCCGCCGTCGCCGAGGGGAACGCCACCTCTGGCGGAATCGCCAGCTATGTTGGCCGGAAGTCCAACGAGATAGCGCATCCACTCCGCGTTCTCGAGGACTGCCGACTGCTCATCAAGCAACCCGACCAGTTCAGGTCGGGGCGATCGACGTACCGCATCGTCGAGCCGCTGGTCACCTTCTACCACTCGATCATGAGCCGTGAGTGGGCACGGCTCGAACTAGGGGACGGCCCGATGGTCTGGCGCGGTTCCCAGGGCCGATTTCTCTCCCAGGTAGTCGGGCCGCACTTCGAAGCTCTCTGCCGCGACTACGCGATCAGGGCCGATCCCGACGTGTTCGGCGGCCCGGCCGGCGAGGTGGGCTCCGGCGTCGTCGCGGATCCAGGCAACCGTGCCCAGATAGAGATCGACGTCGCGGTACTGGCGCCCGCCGAGCACGGACATCCGCGCCGAGTTCTCTCCCTGGGCGAGGCGAAGTGGGACAGAGTCATGGACCTCCAGTACCTGGAGCGCCTGCGCCGCGCCAGGGACCTACTCGCGGTCAAGGGCTTCGACACCCGTGGCACGCGCCTGCACTGCTACTCCGGCGCCGGGTTCAGCCCGGAGCTCCGATCGGCCCAGGATGCTGATGCTGACATCCACCTGGTGGACCTAGACCAGCTCTACGCCGGCTGAGTTTCCCGGCCAAAGGCGACTGGGAGGTAGCGGAGGCCCCGGAGGACGGTGTTCTCCTTCCAGGCCGGCTCGCCGACGAGGCGGAGATCATCCGGTCGCTGCAGGAGCAGGCGGAGGACGATCTGCGTCTCCAGGCGGGCGAGCGGCGCGCCCAGGCAGAAGTGGATGCCCTGTCCGAACGACACGTGGTGGGTTGGCGGCCGCGTGATGTCGAGGCGCTCCGGGTCGGCGCAGAGGCCGGGGTCCCGGTTAGCCGCGCCGACGAGCATCAAGGCGGCGGAGCCGGCCGATACCGGCAGCGCGCCGATGCTCGCGTCGGTCAGCGCGACGCGTGCGGTCAGCTGGACGGGCGGGTCGTAGCGCAGGAACTCCTCGACCGCGCCGGCCATGAGTTCGGGCTCGGCGCGCAGCCGGGCGAGCTGGTCGGGGTGCCGAATCAGCCCGAGGACCGCGGACCCCATGAGGCTCGTCGTTGTCTCGTGTCCCGCGACGAGGAGCAGGATGCAGGTGGCGATCAGCTCTTCCTCGCTGAGCGCGTCGCCGTCGTCGGCCACGCCCACCAGTGCGGACACGAGATCGTCGCCGGGAGAGCGCCGACGCTCCGCGATCAGATCGGTCAGGTAAGCCCCGAATTCGGCTCGGGCCAGCTGCTGCCGCTCCCGGTCCTGCGCCGAGATGAGGAACGCTGGGTCGAGGCCGCGCGCCAGGGCATCGGACCAGCCGACGAGCCGGTCGTAGTCCGCCGACGGCACGCCAAGCAGCTCGCTGATCACCGTCACGGGCAGCGGCGAGGCCAACGCCTCGATCAGGTCCAACGGTCCGCCGGACGCGCTGGCCGTCTTGATCAGCCCGGCGGCGATCGCCTCGATTCGAGGGCCGAGGTCTCGCACCCGCGCGGGGGTGAAGGCCCGCGAGACCAGTCGGCGCAGGCGGGTGTGGTCCGGGGGGTTCAGCGCGAGGAATGAGCGCACCGCCGGGCGTTCCGCGGCCACCCCGGCATCCTGGCCAAGACGGCGCAGTCCCAGGCGACCGCCCTCGGCCCGCCCGAACCTGGGGTCTCGCAGCACCGCGGCGCAGTCTTCATGGCGGCTCAGCACGTACACGCGCTCGACCGGCCGCCAGATAGGCCGGGCAGCCCGCAGCCACGCGTACGTGGGGTAGGGGTCAGCGACTCGGTGCGGGTCAAACAGGGCCATCAACCCCTGGATCCCGTCAGCCAGCATGTCACTCACATATCGAAGTCTAAGTCCGGCAAAAGAGGGTTCATCGTCGGGCGAGGCACCATACCCCCTGCAGCCGTCAGGCGGGCGGTCGTCGGCTGCTGAAGTAGCGGATGAGGTACTCGCCGGCCAGGACGGCCGCGCCGATGCCGCCGACGGTGAGGAGCAGCACTCCGACCGTGTACAGGTCGGCCTCGACCAGCCCGAGCACGCCGATAACCAGCCCGAGCACGATGACCAGGGCAACTGCTCCTATGTTCCTGCTGCTCATTTACCCCGTGCGCCTCTGGCAGACAGTGTTGTGCGTGTTGCCACGTGTACCCAGAGTCTATAGACGGTACACATAGCGTGATGGATTGCGGCCGCGACGCGAGCACGCGGCGGATGGGGGGTACGCGATGGGCGCAGCCGCGCACGTTCTCGCTGTGAATTTTGCTGTGAACCCGGTGCCTGCCCGATCGCAGATGGGGTCGTCGCTCGGGTTCCACATCATTCTCGCGTGCTTTGGCATCGCGTTCGCGGCCGTCGTCATGACCGCGGAGTGGATCGGTATCAAGCGCGGCGATGCCGCGGCGCTGCTGCTGGCACGCCGCTGGTCGAAGGTCATGGCGGTGCTGGTGGCGGTCGGGGCGGTCTCGGGGACCGTGCTGTCGTATGAGATGGGCCTGCTGTGGCCGGGCCTGATGGGCCGGTTCGGAGCGGCGATCGGCTTCCCGTTCTCCATGGAGGGAATCTTCTTTTTCCTTGAAGCGATCTTCGTGGGGGTGTACCTGTACGGCTGGGAGCGACTGCCGGCCTGGGCGCACTGGTGGAGCGGGATGCCGATCGTGGTGTTCGGGCTGCTGGGCGCCTTGTCGGTGGTCGCGGCCAACTCGTGGATGAACTCACCGGCCGGGTACACGCTCACCCGCGGCAAGATCACCAGCGTCGACCCGGTGTCGGTGTTCTTCAACGCCTCCACCCCGTACGAGACCGCGCACATGGTGCTCGCCGCGTACATGGTGGTGGGATTCGTCATCGCCGGCGTCTACGCGGTGGGGCTGCTGCGCGGCCGCCGGGACCGCTACCACCGGCTGGGCTTCGCCATCCCGTTCACGATCGGCGGGATCCTGGCCCCGCTGCAGGTGATGATGGGGGACATCATCGCCCGGTTCATCGCGCACCAGCAGCCGGTCAAGTTCGCCGCGATGGAATACGTCCTCACGACCCAGCGCGACGCTCCGGAATGGCTGGGCGGGATCTTGATCAATGGCAAGGTCTACCTGGGCGCCTCCATCCCGGCCTTCGACTCGATCTTGGTCGGGTTCAGCCCGCACACCCAGGTCATCGGCTTGAACAGCGTGCCCGCCGCGCAGCAGCCGCCGCTACTCACGCTCATCCACCTGAGCTTCGACCTGATGGTGGGCATCGGCACGATGCTGTTCGCGCTGGCGGCATGGCAGGCCTGGTGGTGGTGGTTCCACCGCCGACTGCTGCTGACCGCGTGGTTCCTGGTGCCGGCTGCCCTCAGCGGCGTGGCCGCGGTCGCCGCGATGGAGGCGGGCTGGGTCGTCACCGAGGTCGGCCGCCAGCCGTGGATCGTCTACAAGGTCCTGCTGGTCAGCCAGGCGGTCACCCCGTCCAGCGGGGTCCCCGTGACGCTGGGGGTGATGCTCGCCCTGTATGCGGTCTTGACGCTGGTCTCGATCGGCGTTCCGATGATCATGTCACGGCGATGGCGGCGGGAAACGCCCGCCGAAGAGGCGGCCGAGCAGGTACCGTACGGCCCCTCGCCGGCCGCGCACCCCGCACCCGCGGCCGTGCCGCTGGCATCCTCTGACGAGTCGGACGCCCCATGAATCCGTCAGCGGATACCATCGCCGTCGCCGTGATCCTGTTCGTGGTTATCGCCGCGTACGCGCTGTTCGGCGGAGCGGACTTCGGCGGCGGGATCTGGGATCTGCTGGCGGGCGGCGCCAAGCGCGGCGCGGAGCCCCGTGAGCTCATCGACGAGTCCATCACCCCGGTCTGGGAAGCCAACCATGTCTGGCTGGTCTTCATCCTGGTGCTGCTGTGGACCGCGTTCCCGCCCGCGTTCGCCGACATCATGACGGCGCTGTTCGTCCCGCTCAGCCTTTCCCTGCTGGGAATCGTCCTGCGCGGGGTCGGGTTCGCCTTCCGGCACACCGCGGAGCGGCTGCCGATGCGGCGGCTCACCGGCGCGGTATTCGCCTCCGCCTCGCTGATCACACCGTTTTTCATGGGCACCGTTGTCGGGGCGGTCGTCACGGGGCAGGTGCCCGTGAGCCCCACCGGCAACGTCCTGGCCGCCTGGACATCTACCACGGCCATTCTCACCGGGTTCCTGTTCGTCGCCGCCTGCGCCTACATCAGCGCGGTGTTCCTCGTTCCCGAGGCCCGCCAGCGCGGGCACCAGGACCTGACGCGCTACTTCGCACAGCGCGCCACCGCCGCCGCGGTGGTCACCGGGGCGCTGGCCGCAGGCACGTTCGCCGAACTATCGGTCAGCACGCCCTACGTCTACCACCGCCTGACCGGCATCGCCCTGCCGCTGGTGGCGATCTCGGTCGCCGCCGGGATCGCCGTGCTTGGCATGTTCTGGCTGCGCTGGTACCACGCCCTGTTCCTGCGGGCGACGGCTGCGATCGCCGTGGCGGCCGTGGTGTTCGGCTGGGGACTGGCCCAGTACCCCTACCTGTTCCCCACCTCGCTGCCGCTGGCCGCCGGCACCGCCCCCACCGGGAGCCTGGTCTCGGAATTCGTCGTCGCGGGCCTCGCCCTACTGCTCGTGGCACCCGGATTCGCCCTGCTCTACTTCCTGCAGCAACGGCGGATGCTGACCGCACACGAGTCTGATGCCGACTTGCGACTGGCCGCCCACCTCCAACAAGCGCTTCCCGGCCAGCCCACGGCCGCGACCGTGCCCGCGTCGACCACGGCCCGGATGGCGACGGCGCTGGTGTTCGCCATGCTCGCCATCAGGGCGATCAAGAATGTGTTCTCACCCTCACGCCGCCCGTGACGACGGTCTCCGCGAACGCGTCGCGGGTAGCCGGGCAGCCTACCGCAGTGTTTTGTTTGGCCGAGCGGGCCGAGCACGACGCCGACACCGGCTGGCCGCCAATCGAGCGGGCCACCCCCGCGCCATCCACGCCGTTCCCGGCCACCCCTGGGAACGCCGCGGCCGAAATCAAACCGCTGACTGGCGACGCCGCTGGGGCGGTAATGGGACAGGTGGAGTAAGCCGCGTGCGTTACTCCGACTGGTTTTGACTCTCCGATGCACGTGGGTAGCGGGATCGTCACGCAGAATAAGGGGCTATGGATGCCACTCAGCTGGACCTGGGACGTTGCGAAGACGATCTGCGGGCTGCAGGTGTCGAGATCGTCGTCGGCTCGGTGATCGACTTCGCGGGTGTCGCGCGCGGCAAGACGGTCCCGCTCCAGCGCCTGGGCTCGTTCGTGACGGCCGGAATGGGCGCCTCGCCTTGCGTGGAACGTGTTCTGCATCGACGACAGCATCGCCTTCACCGACAAGCTCGGCGTGGTCGGCGACCTGCGCCTGCACATTGACCCGTCGGCGCTCTGCGTGGTGGCTCCGGGCGTGGCGTGGGCGCCCGGTGAGTTCACCGAACAGGACGGCTCTGCCTCCCCGCTCAATACCCGGGGTCTGCTGCACCGGGTCGGCGCTGACCTGGCTGCCGACGGCTACGAGGCCCTCGTGGGCTGCGAGCTGGAGTTCGCGCTGATCCCCGGCGACGGTTCATTCCAAGGCCCCTGGCAGGCGTACGGGCTCGGGGCCGTCCTGGGCGAAACGGAGCGGAGCTTCGTCCGCGCTCTCGTCGCGAACGCCGCTGCGGTCGGTCTTCCCCTCGATCAGATTCACGCCGAGTACGGCCGCCGCCAGATCGAGATCTCGCTCGGCCCCACCGATCCGGTCCGGGCGGCCGACAACGTGGTCCTGGCACGCTTGCTGATCGGCCGGGCCGCCGAGGCCTGCGGCCTGCGCGCGTCGTTCTCGCCGCTCGCCTCGGTGGAGGCAAACGCCGCCAATGGCGCCCACGCCCACTTCTCGTTCACCGACTCCGGCGGCCATCCGGTCTTCTCCGATGGAGACGGGCCGCACGGCATCACCGCGGCCGGCGGCGCCGCCATCGCGGGCGTGCTCCGCCGCCTGCCCGAGTTCCTCGGTTTCTACGCCGGATCGGTGCTCTCGTCGCATCGGCTCTTGCCGGGGCACTGGTCGGGTGCGTACCTGTGCTGGGGGCTGGAGAATCGTGAGGCAGCGGTCAGGTTCTGCGCTGCCACCGCGGGCAACCCGCGCGGCGCCTCGGCCGAGCTGAAGGTCATCGATCCGTCCGCCAATCCCTACCTGGCGCTGGCCGCGATGCTGTGGAGCGCGCATGAGGGCATCCGCGACGGATTGGCACTGCCCGCCGAGGTCGGCGGCAATCCCTCCGCGCACAGCGAGCCGGTCGAGGTCCTGGTGCCGGAGCAGGCCGCGATCATCGAAGCCCTGGCCGCGTCGTCGGCCGCGGTGACCTTCGCCAGCCCAGACGCGATCGACGCCCTCCTCGCCGTGCGCCGCCATGAGGTTGCGACCTACTCCGAGACATCAGCCAGAGACCTAGCCGAGCGATTCCGATTCACCTGGTCGATCTAAGCGGGCTGATCAGACCGCCGCGCGGAGCCCCGCAACCGCCGGGTAAAAGGCAGAAATCTATTCTTCTGAACGGACCGGGGCGTCCGTTGTCCGGAAGTACAGTTTGTCCGGATGGGCAGCGAAAGTCGTACTCAGGAAGCCCCGGCAGCGGCTCGGCTTGGGCGGGATTTCTGGTTGTACTTCAGCGGGCAGGCCATCTCCCAACTGGGCGGCTCGTTCACCATCTTTGCCTTGCCGCTCCTGGTGTTCAAACTGACTCACTCGGCCACCAACCTCGCGTTGACTACCGTCGCGGAGTTCGTGCCCTACTTGCTATTCGGTCTCTTGCTTGGCGCGGTCGTCGACCGGTTCGACCGCAAGCGTCTCATGCTCGCCAGCGACATCGCCCAGGCGCTGGTGATAGCCGTAATCCCCGTCCTTGCGATCGCCGGGTCGCTACGGGTCGCCGACATCTACGCCGTGACCTTCGTGCAGTCGACGCTCGGGATCATCTTCAACTGCGGGGAATTCGCGGCCATCCCCGCGCTCGTCGGCGAGCAGGAACTGGTCACGGCCAACGCCCGCATCATGGCGACGAACAACGCCGGTCAGATCCTCGGCCCGGGGCTGGCCGGAGCGCTCGTGGCTTTCGTGCCTGTAGCCGACCTCCTGTTCGTGGACGCCGGCTCCTTTCTCGTCTCGTCGGTCTGCCTGGCCCTGATCCGATCCAGCTTCAACGCCGCCGCCACCCCGGCCTGCCGCCCTGCCGGGTCAGCCATCCGGGCCCTGCTTGCCGACGTGCGGGAGGGCTTGGCCTACGTGTGGTCCAACCCGGTACTGCGCTCCATCTCGATCATGATGGCCCTCATCAACCTCGTCGCGACGACGGCCAACTCCCAGCTCGTCCTCTTCGCCCGGCGCGCCCTCGACGCCACCAACTCCGAGATCGGCTTCCTCTACGCGGCCGGTGCCGTCGGCGTGGTGGCGGTCAGTCTCATTGCCGGGCCGATCCGCCAGCGTGTCTCCTTCGCCGTCGCCGCCCTCGGCGCCCTCGTCGTCGCCGGGTTGACCATGACCGCCATGGCCCTGGCCGGCTCGTACGTGGCCGCATTGGTCCTGTGGGCGGCGTCATCGGGCTTTGGCATGCTGCTCAACATCAATACCGTCGCCCTGCGCCAGGCGATCGTCTCGCCCCAGCTCTACGGGCGGGTGATAAGCGTCGCCCAGGTCCTGGCCTGGTCGGCCATCCCCGTCGGGTCGCTCGCCGGGGCAGCCGCCATCAACCTGAGCGGGAGCGTCACCGGCGTCTACGCCGTCATCGGCGTTCTCACCGCCGCCATCGCCCTCGCGTTCGCCTTCAGCCC
This sequence comes from uncultured Actinomycetota bacterium, assembly GCA_963778435.1. Classification (GTDB taxonomy): domain Bacteria; phylum Actinomycetota; class Actinomycetes; order Streptosporangiales; family Streptosporangiaceae; genus Trebonia. Next base: position 10,667 of record CAVZUX010000019.1, on the reverse strand, counting down.
AGTCGCCCACGGAGACCGCTACCTCGCCGAGGCCGCCGAGCGCCGGGCCGGGTCCGCGGGCGCCGGGCTTGCCCTAGAGCCCCTCGGCACCGGGCCTGCCGCAGGATCCGCCGACGACGGCCAAGCCGCGGACGGGAGCAAAAAGCCCCGCTGACATTTACGGCATGCGGCCGCTCTTCAACATCGAGGCCCGGACCTCGACGCCCTCGCCGACCCCGCCGTCACCGGCATCAGCCGCGCCGAGCTCGCCGCCGCCTGCCGCAGTCAACGCGGTTTTGCCGCTGACGGTCCCGGACTTCTGGTGACAGGGGTGCTCCTGCTACCAGATCTCGGTCCAGTGACATCTATCGAACCGCATCTAACGATCATGTAATAGAAATCCATGGCGAAACCGTCACTATAACGACGGAAACGCCAAGTATCTTTTCGATCTTGACTCTGTAATGATGATATTTCGGGCATTTCGCCGCGACGATACGCCCGAGGTGGCCAGGATTCCATCAGCCCGGGCAGCTGAGGTTATCCGCGGGCTGGCTGGCGTCGATCGCCGCCAGGAATCCCGTTATCGCCTCGGCGACCGCACCGGGAGCGCGCCTGGGGAGATGATGGCTGGCGTGCGCGACGAGACGCAGGCGGGCGTCGGGCAGTTCGCTGGCCAGCCGCTGCGCGGTCATGATGGGAACGATCGGGTCGGCCGGGTCGGCCAGCAGCAGCACCGGCACGCCGATCGACGGGAGAGCAGCCTCCAGTTCGGCGAGCTCGCTGAGCAGGGCACGCTGCTCGGTGAGGAAGGCGCGCCACAGCGGCTCGACGCCGCCGTCCTTCTGCCCCCAGACCTGCAGGCTGACGTGCTCGCCTGAGTACAACGGCCTGCCTTGCCGCCTGCTCAGCCAGGCGAGCCTGGCGCGGGCGATCCATGGCGTCCAGCGCCACATGATCTGCGCGCTCAGCGGGCCGAATGACCGGCGCAGCGAGCAGCCAGTCCAAGATGCTGACGGACCCCGGGCCGACGCCGGCCAGCAGGACCACCGCCTTCACCCGGTGCGGCGCCAGGCTCGCCGCCTGGAGCGCGACGCCGCCGGCCCAGGAATGACCTACCAGGACGGCGGAGTCCACGTTCCGTTCCTCCAGATCATCGAGGACTGCCTGGGCGTTGGCATTGAATCCGGCGGCCCGGCGCTGGCTGGCGCCGTAGCCCGGGCGGTCGATGGCGACCGCGTGCAGTTGGGCGGGCAGTCGCGCCATGACCGCCTGCCAGTCGGCGGCGGTGCCTGGCTGGCCGTGGAGGAGGACTAGTTCGTGAGCGCTTGGCTGCGTTGCGGGCGGGCGCCCCGGCGCCGGTTCCAGTGCCGGTTCTGGCGCGGACTCCGCTGCGGGCCTGCGGGCCCGCAGCACCAGCAGTATCAGCCACCCCACGGCGGCTATCAGCCAGAAGCTGACCAGCCGGTAGAGCACCGCGGCGGCGACGGCCTGGCCGACGCGCAGCCCCGATGCGACCAGCGCCACGCTGATTGCGCCCTCGGTGATGGCCAGCCCGCCGGGGGTGAGGGACAAGCTCTGCGCGCCGATCCCCGCCGCGTAGACCAGGAGCAGGTCGCGCCACGGGACGGCGGCGCCGACGGCGAGGATGCTCACGGCCAGTACCCCCGCGTCGGCGAGCCAGTTGACCAGCGCGTCACCGGTCGCCAGCGCCCAGCTTGATGGGGGAACGCGGAGTGCCCCGAACCGTTCGGCCCATGCCCGAGAGCCAATTTCGGGTCGGTGGCCGGCCACCGCAACAGCCTTGCACCGTGCTTTAGCGCCTGCGTCAGGTATTCCTCCAGGGCAGCGCGCAGCCGTGGCCGGCGTGCGGCGACCGCGACCGTCGCCGTCACGATGATGGCGAATGCGACGCAGGGAACGGTGATCGCGAGGGCCACCGTGTGACCGGACGCTAGGCCGCCGCCGGCCAGCACGAGTACCCAGGCGACGGTGGAGATCACCCCGCCGGCCAGCAGTGCCCAGCCGGCCAGCAGGGCGCCCGCGCCTAGCCGGGTGAAGCGGCGGAAGAGGTAGGCGGCGGCCAGCCCGGGGCCGGCCAGCGGGACGGAGACCGACATCGCGTTGGCCGCGTAGATGGTAGCGAGCATCGAGGTTCGGGCGGGCCGGACGCGGCCGCGCGGTGAGCAGGCGGCGGAACATCGCGGCGAAGGCGGCCATCGATGTTGCCTCGAGCAGGATGCCTACCGGGAGCCAAGTCCAGTGCAGACGGGCCAGCACCGTGAGTGATCCAGCCAGCCGGGACCGCTCGGCCGCCGCCGCCCCCGCCATGACCGCGACGGCGATGATCGCGACGCCAACCGTCGCCGCCCTTCCTGGCCTGCTCGAACGACGGACCAGGTCGCTCTCGATCACCGGCGCTGTCCCTTCCTGGTCAGCCTCCGTTGAAGGTCGCACGTCAAGTGTGAACAACCACCGCGTATCCGGTGATACCCGAGATGTCACACCGGTAAGCGACGCTCGGGGACCGCGATACTCGTCGTTTGCCAGCTGGACAGTTAGGATCTATGGGCATGGCGGGAATTGTGTTGCGCGTCCGGCTCATCGGCGGCGATCACTTGGACGTCGGGTACGAGGAACCCGGCACGGCCGACGCGGACGAGGTCACCGAACATGTCATCTCGGCGCTTGCCGAGGACTCCGGCCTGCTTCGCGCCCGTCACGGTGACCGGCTCGTCGTGCTGTTCGGCCGGGGCGTAGCCGCCGTTGAGGTGGCTCCTCGCGGCGCGGTCCTCTGAGCTGGGAGTACCGGGCTGTGGCCAGCGCCGCTCACACCCGGGCGTAGTCCTCGATGTCCTGCTCGAACTCGGTCACGAGCTCCGGAGTCAGGGTGCGACGGGTCTGGCCGACGGCGCGCAGGACGTCGCCCGTGGTCACCTGCTCCTCGCCGCGCTCGAACAGGACGCGCTCGAAGGCCAGCTGCGCGGTCCGGCGCGCGGCGAACTCGATGTCGGCCGGGGTGAACAGCCGCGATTCCTCCACGATGGCGGCCATGTCCAGCTCGCCATGCGGGATCGCGGCCAGGTAGCGGTCCCAGATCGCCTCCCGCGCGGCCGGGTCGGGCGGCCCCACCGGGATCACGTAGTCGAACCTGCCGTGCCGCAAGAACGCGCTGTCCAGGGCGCGGACCGAGTTCGTGGCGCAGATGAGCAGCCGATCGTCTTGCTCACGGAACGGCGGGATGAGCTTGAGCATCTCGTTGGTGACCCCCTGCGCCGCAGAGACAGTGCGCGGCTGCCGCGTCCCGGCGATCTCCTCCACCTCATCGATGAACAGCACGACCTTGTCCAGCTCGGCGACCAGCGCGAACGCCTCGCGCAGCGCGGAGGCCAGGCCGGCCGGGGACTCGCCGGCCAACCGCGACGGGAACAGTTCCACGAACGGCCAGCCAAGCCGCGACGCGGCGCCCCTGGCAAAGCTCGTCTTGCCCGTTCCCGGGGGCCCGAACAACACGACCGCCCGCGGCGGCACCAGGCCCAGCCGCTCCGCCAGCTGCGGCTGCGCCAGCGGCAAGATGACCCGCCGCTCGATCAGCTCCTTCTCCCTGGCCATGCCGCCGAGCTCATCCCAGGCGCCGGCCCGCACCATCCGGCCGCCGAGCTGGCCAAGCACCCCGGCACTGCCTAGATCGACAGGCTCAAGCCGCTCGTACAAGACCATCCCCTGACGCGCGGTGTAGCCGGCGTGCTCCAGCGCCGCGGCCCCGATCTCGCTTGCGTCCGCCAGCAGGCACTGAATCCGGTGCACCCCGGCCGCCACCAGCCGCCGCTCCAGCTCGCCCAGCATCGCGCTGCCGATCCCCCGGCGCCGCCACGCGGCCGCCAGGCTGATCCCCATCACCCACGCCCGGTCACCGCCTACCGTCGCGACCGCGATCCCCACCAGCTCCTCACCGACAACCGCGACCACTGCGGGCTCGTGCGACCGAACGGCAGCGATCAGGTCAGACAGGCTGAACGCCGGCGCCTCGCTGCTGGCCGCCGGGTTGTCCCACAACCGGACGGCGGCATCAAGGTCGTCGGCATGGAAATCGCGAACCCGCCACGGCGTCATCTCATCAGTGTGCCACCAGCAAGGCGGAGACCGGAAACCATCACGCCGTCCGCCAGGCCCCGCGCTGTCCGTTCGGGTTGCTCTAAACCCGTTGTTATAGGGATTGCGAGGAGACGGCCATTGTTACTGAAAAGCGGCATGTGACTTCCTCTGGCCGGATTCGCCGGGGTACCGCGATGGATCATCTGTGGATAGACCTCCTGGGTGGCTGTCGTCTGAGAGAAATGCGTTGTCAACTCACCGCAGAAGGCACTTCTTGACCAAGGCGCCAAATGTCACGTGTTTGTCTTGTACCGCGCCAGAATAGCTGGCAGGATTTGCGCTGACGGCGTTCCGGGGGGATGCCATGACCCTGGGGCGGGATTCATGGCTGGGGGTTGGCGCGGCTGTGCGCAGCCGCCGCTTCGATGGCAGCAGGCTTTGAGCGCCGGTCATCCACAAGCTGTGCGTGAAGGGATTACTGGATGAAGCTCGCCGATCGACCTCCACTGCGATTGCTCGCCTTCGTGATGTCGCTGCTAGCAGTCGTTCTCGGACTGGGGATGGCACAGCCTGTCAGCGCCAGCAGCGCCGCGGAGCCGACCGCGGTCCTGGCTGGGTCATACAGCCTGACGTTTAACAACACGACCTACGGGATCGGGTCCGATGGCAGCTTCGAGAACCTCAAGGAGACCACGGCCGGCAAGATCACCGGCACTGAGGTGGTGAACCCGCCGCTGTACGGCGGCGGGTCCCTCAAGGGGGAGATCAAGGGATCGAGCATCACCTTCACCGTCACCAGCCCGCAGCCCAACCCCTGCGACTGCACCGTCGCCGACTACACGGGTACCGTCAGCGCCAACGGCGACCTGAGCGGGGACTACACGGCCTACGCCGACGGCGGCGCGCAATCCGGCACCTGGACCGCATCCACGAGCAAGTGCACTAAGCCCTACAGCCAGCCGGCCAACTGGGACACCGAACGCGTCGCCTCGGACGTCCCGGGGATCGCCGACTACACCGAGCCGATCAACGTGATCATCAGCGCGTGCTCGACCGTCCTGCTCAGCGACATCCAGGCCGCGCTGGGAAACTGGGACACCATCTCATCAACCTGGGATGACGTTGACGGACTGCACTTCAAGTGCATATCGCCAGAGAAGGCCGACGTCGCGGGCCACGGGTACGTCACCGAGAATGTCGCCTGGCGGCTCGACGGGTGCGCGTGGGGTAATGCGCTGTCGCTTGTCGGCACTGAGAACCACGTGCGGATCTGGAACCAGCCAGCAGAGGACAGCTCCGTGGGGGCGTGGTTCGTCACCGCCAGCTACGAGACGGCATGCCTGGCCGTCAACCTCAAGCTATTCACGCTCAAGAGCGAGGAAAAGCACGTGAAGAGCAGCATGAAGTTCTGGCACTGCGTCGATGGCGGGCCGGGAAGCTTCGGCTCGGACGGCTATGGCCGAGGGGCGAGGGATTTCGCGAACGCGGTAGTCGGCGCTGCCAGGAAGCAGGGCTGGAAAGTGAGTGAGAAGACGATAACCCGGCCGATTACCGGCGGGCAGGACGTCGGCGAGGACGGCGTTAAGTTCAACGGCACCGTCTACGTCCTCACGGTTACAAAGTAATCCTGAGCAGGACACCAGGCGAGCAGGCCCTCGCCGCCCGGCGAGGGCCTGCTCGCCGTTCTGTCCAAACTCCGCGCCTGGGAATGGATACGGCTCCCCCACTCCGCACGAGGAGAAGGAGACTTATTTAGCGCTGGCGGTCTCTATGGTCGCGGACGGGCTCAATGGTGTGTTCGACACGGCGAATACGCAGAGCGCTACAGTAATGGCGTGGCGATGCACGGAGCCGACGAGGACGACGTGGTGGAGCAGGGCGGTGCGCCGCTGCGGCTGCCGGGGTGGGCGCGGCGTCCCCGGTGGCTTCCCGCCCTCGGCTGGCGGCCGTCGCGCGGTGCGGCCGTCCTTGGCGTTGCCGGGCTGATCGTCGGGCTGGCGGCCGGGTACGCGCTCGGCTACCGGCACCTGGGGCAGGCCGTCCGGCCCTTGCGGGCGACAGCCGCTGGCGCCGTCCCCTCGGCTGTGGCAGGCTCCGCCGCGCCGTCGGCTCCGGCCGGGTCCGCCGGGGACAGCCTTGCCATCGTGGGACTCGCCGGACTGGCCCAGGCCGGTGGGGCATGCTCGGTGCAGCACGGCCGGGACCTGCAGGTCGGCGTGGAAGTGATCAACATCTCCGGGACGCCGCTCACCCTCGGGCAGGCCAGGACCATCCTCCCACTCGGCGGGCTGCGCCCGGTCTCGCAGCAGTGGGCGCCCTGCGGCGCCATCGTGCCGGCCGGGCAGGCAGCGGGGGGCGGCACGATCGTCTCCATCGGGGCGTCTACGGGCGAGGTAGAGGCGGGAAACGGGGCAGACGCTGCGGTCCTCCCGCCGTACGGCGCCGCCTGGCTCAGCGTCACCTTCCGGGTGCTAGTGGCGTGCCCGCATCCGCTGCCGGTGCAGTTCAGCGTCAGCTACCAACAGAACGGGCGGACGCACACCACGCAGCTGCCGGGATTCCCCGATCTGGGTCAGGTCACCTACACCGGGTGCAAGGGCAACTCCTAGGCAGCCACCAGCACTTGGCGGGCGGAGTGCGAGCGGTGTGAATCACCCCAGTTCACGAAGCGGCGGTGACGCTGCAGCGAGGAGCCTCCCGGCGGCGTCGCGGGCGCGGGTGACCTCCGGCATCCCCAGGCCGATCAGGCGAAGGCAGGACGCGGCGATGTCGTGAGCGTGGGAGTCCCGCAGGTCACCGGACCGGCGCAAGTGGATGACCGACTCGACGACCTGCATGACCAGCGTCGCGATGAGGGTCTCATCCAGGCCGGCGGACGGGGCGGCCGCTCGGCCGAGCCGCCCGTATGCCGCCTGCAACTGCGACCGCTCCGCGCGGAACGACGCGAACTCTTCCCCCTGCACCTCCGGCACCAGGTACAGCGTGGCGATGTTGTGCGGCGCGCGCGTCAGGGTCCGCACGTCGATGAGGGCGAGCGCGTACAGCCCGGCGGCGGGGTCGTCGCGGCAGCGGGACTCCAGCATCGCGGCGACCTGCAGGCTGGGCCGCACCGACTGGGTGAGCAGCTCGAGCAGGATCTCATCCTTGCCCGCGAAGTAGTAGTACAGCGACGCCTGCCGGATGCCGACGCGCCCGGCAATCTGCCGGGTCGTCGTCGCGGCGAGGCCCTGGCTGACGAAGAGCCCGGCCGCCGCGTCGAGTATCTCCTCGCGTGGCGGCACGTCGGCATTGCTCGCCGGCCGCAGCCGGGGGCGGCCCGCGCGCCGCCGGTGCTCGGCCGCCCCTGCCAGCTTGCCCGCCGCCGGGCCTCGCGCGTCCGCCACGCCAGCGATTATCTCAGACCGCTGCGCGGCGGCCGATCCACGCGCGCCAGCCGCCGAAGCGCGTGATGTCGGCCGCTCCCCGCACCGCCGCCGGCTCGCAGAGGAATCCCAGCACGTCACGGCCGTCGTCCAGGCGGACCCGGCCGATCGCCATGGGGGCGGCCAGCCCGGTCATGAAGCGGGCGAAACCCGCGGCGGGCAGCCGCCACACCTCGCCCGCGATCGACGCCCCGGCGTGCCCCGCGCGGATGCCCCGGCCTGACCAGCGGCAGGTGCCCGGCCTGACCAGCGGCAGGCGCCCCGGCCTGACCGGCGGCAGGTGGCCCGGCGTCCGGACCGGCGGGCAGGTGGCTCGACCCGGACCAGGCCGGGCTTGGGCGGCTGGGTATCCAGGGCGTACAGCCGGTAGGCCGGCGCGGTGGCAGCCGGTCCGAGGAGCGTGCCGCCCGCCGCGAGGAGCTCATGGTTCAGCGGCTGCCCGCTCAGGTGCGCGCCGACGACCAGCAGGTCGACGTCGGCCTGGTCGTAGCGCGCGGCGATCTCGGCGAGCCGCGCGTCGCTGCCCGCCGGACCGGTCAGCATGATCCCGAACGGCAGCCCCGCGACCGTCCCGGCCGGCACCGCCAGGGCTGCGAGGTCGAGCAGGTTCGCGAAGTTCGTGTACGTCCCGAGCCGCGCGTTGATGCCGACCGGGTCGTCCGCGCACTTCGGCGATCGTGGGGTGCAGCGTGGTCGTCGGGGTCAGCAGCGCGTCGCAGCCGTCCAGCGCGTCGGCGGCGCGCGCCGCGAGCCGGTCCAGCCGCTCCCGGTCCGCGAAGTAATCGGCCGCGCCGTGCTTCGCGGCGTCGAGGATGATCGTCGCGACGACCGGGTCAAGGTCGCCGCCGATGAGCCCGGCGTGCTCGCGGACGTGGTCGCCGACCGCCGTGTACCGCTCGGCGACGAACGATCCGCCGTACAGCAGGCTCGCGGCCTCCAGCAGGGGCGCGATGTCGACGGGGACGACCTCGGCGCCGACCGCCCGCAGTCGCGCGACGGCCGCCTGGAACGCCTCCGCCCAGCCGTCGGCCAGCCCGGCGAGCTGGGCTGGCAGCGGGACGGCGATGCGGACGTGCCCGGCGTCGGCCCCCTGCATCGGCGCTGCGGGGCCGCCAGCCGCCGCGCGGCCGGCTGCCGAGCAGGGTCGCCAGCGGGTCCACGCCGTCGGGGCCCGCCATCACCGCGACCGCCCGGCGGGCCAGCGGCAAGGACCGCGCGAACACGGTCACGCAGTCGAGCGACCGGCACGCCGGCACCACGCCGGTGCACGGGATGACGCCCCGCGTGGGCTTGACGCCGACGATGCCGTTCAGGGCGGCGGGCACGCGACCGGAGCCCGCCGTGTCCGTGCCGAGGGCGAAATCGACCAGGCCGAGCGCCACCGCGACCGCCGACCCGGCGCTGGAGCCGCCGGAGATCTTCGCGGGATCCCACGCGTTGCGGACCGCGCCGTACGGGCTGCGGGTGCCGACGAGGCCGGTCGCGAACTGGTCGAGGTTGGTCTTGCCGATCACGACCGCCCCGGCCCTGCGCAGCCGCGCGACGCAGGTGGCGTCCCGCGCGGGCAGGTACTCGTACGAGGGCGCGCCCGCCGTGGTGGGCAGCCCCGCCACGTCGATGTTGTCCTTGACGGCCGCCACCAGGCCGGCCAGCGGCAGTTGTTCGCCGGCGGCGACCGCGGCGTCGATCGCGGCGGCTTCGGCCAGGGCCTCGGCCGCCGGACGCAGCGTGATCCAGACCTCGGGGCGGCCGACCGCGTCGATGGAGGCGTACGCGGCCGTTACCCGGGCGACGGCGCTCACCGGGCGACAGCGTTCATCGGACAGGGCGGTCAGGCGCGGCCGACTCGGATCTGCCCGGGCTTGGACTGCCAGGGCTGTGCGCCCGGGCGTGTCTGCCCGGGCTATGTCTGCCAGGGTTGGCCCGTCGCGGCCGGGTCGTCCGGGACCAGCGCCAGCAGCACCTGGCCCGCCGCGACCTGGGTCCCGACGGCGGTGTAGACCTCCGCCACGGTCCCGTCGTGCGGCGCGGCGATGATCGTCTCCATCTTCATCGCCTCCAGCGACGCGAGCTTGTCGCCCTTGGCTACCCGCATGCCGGGCCGGGCGTCGACCTGCCAGACGCTGGCGATGAACGGCGCGGTCACCCCGGTCGCGCCGGCCGGGACTCGCACCGCCGCCGGCTCATCGCCGCCGGCCGTCGCTCGCATCCGGCCGGGCTCGGCCCGGTCGAACTCGGCTCTGTCCAACTCGCCACTGGCACGCCAGCGCTCCTTCTCGGCGGCGAACGCCGCCGACTGCCGCGCGCGGAACGCCGTGATGGACGCCGCGTTCGCCGCCAGGAACCGCGTGTACGAGCCGTAGTCGAACCAGCCGTCAGTCACGTCCACGTGCCCCCGCCCGGCCTCGGTCTCGGCGCGCAGGTCGAGCAGTTCTTCGGCGCTGACCGGGTACCACTCGATCCGGTCGAAGAAGCGCAGCGCCCACGGCTGCTCCGCGAACAGCCCGGCGCGGCGGAACCGGTTCCACACCTGGGTCGTCCGCCCGACGAACTGGTAGCCGCCGGGTCCCTCCATGCCGTAGATGCACAGATACGCGCCGCCGATGCCGACGGAGTTCTCCGCCGTCCACGTCCGCGCCGGGTTGTACTTGGTCGTGACCAGCCGGTGCCGCGGGTCGACCGGCGTGGCCACCGGCGCGCCCAGGTACACGTCGCCGAGCCCGAGCACCAGGTACCGCGCGGCGAAGACGATCTCCCGCACGTCCTCGGGCGTCGCCAGCCCGTTGATCCGCCGGATGAACTCGATGTTCCACGGCGTCCACGGCGCGTCGGAGCGGACGCCGTGCATGTATCGCTCGATGGCGAGCCGGGTCGCCGGGTCGTCCCACGACAGCGGCAGCCGCACGGTGCGCGACGGCACCCGCAGCTCGTGCGCCGGGGGCAGCGCGTCCTCGACCTGCTGCAGCAGCGGCAGCAGCGACCTCGCGGGCAGCCGCGCGGCGTCGGTGTGGATCTGCAGCGACCGGATGCCCGGCGTGAGGTCGATGACCCCGGCCAGGCCCTGGGCCGCCAGCGCCTCCTGCAGGGCGTGGACCCGCATCCGCAGGCCCAGGTCGAGAACGGGATCGCCGTACTCGACGATCACGTTGTCGTCGCCGTCCCGGCGGTAGA
>CAVZUX010000018.1:0-139722 GCA_963778435.1 uncultured Actinomycetota bacterium | reverse complement strand
CGACCAATTGCTGAACGAAAACGTAATTCACCGACGGCTCGATGACGTGGCGCAGGCCGTCAAGGTCGAACACTGAATTGGTCGCGCCCGCCCACAAGCGCGAGGCTTTGAAGGAAGTTTCCACCCCGGTATTGAAGACTTTGCGGTAGGTTTCGCTGTTCGTGCCGCCGGGACCGCCTGCCTGGCTGTAATATGTGAACCGCCCGCCGACGCGCGGCGTGACGTTCAGCCAGCCGAAAAATTTCCACGGCAGGAGCACTTGATGATATGTGTCGGCGCGCGCGGCGGAATAATCGGGCAACGTGCCGTTGATGTTGGTGAACAAGGCTTCATTGGTGGCGGCAAACACCTGCCGGTAATAACCCGCCGAACTTTCACTCTCGTAATAGAACGGCGTATCAAACACCTGCTGGCGGAAACCGGTGAGTTTCACGTCCGGCAGCCGCTCGACCTGGTCGAAAAAATTGTTGATGCGCGGCGTGGTTTCGGCGTCCAGGCTCCAGTTCTCCCAATATTTGTTGACCTCGGCAAACGTGTTCGGCTGCGGATTGGCAGTGTAATCGCCCTCAAAAAAGTCGTGCAACACCAGCGGATCGCTCTGGTAATTCACGAGCGCCTTCACGTTCAAATTGGTGAACGGCGTCGCCTGCCAGGCAAAATAAAAACGCTGCCGGTTTTGGGGGATCGCCCCCAGATTGGCGAAGGCGTTCGTGCTGATGCTTCGGCCGGAATCATCGTCGTGGAGGTAATAATACTTGAACGCGAAGTCGCCCCAGCGGCCCAGCTGCAAATTCAAATCCGGCCCCGCACCCACGCCGCGGCGTTCGCGATAGTCCAGATGGATTTTGCCGTCCACGTTGTCGCCCAGATACCAGGTGTAAGTGTTCAGCAGATACGGCCCGTAGGCGCTGCGGTAGCCGGGGAAAAATTAAAATTGTTCGCGCGCGCGCCCAGGTTGCGCTTGTAATACGGAAAATAAAACGCCGGCACGCCGTCCACGTATAAAACCGCGTTCCACATCTCGACGTATTTGCCGGGGACAATCCTCACCCGGCTCGCGCGCACGCGCGTTGCCGGATTGCTCACGTCATCGGTCGTGACAAAAACGTGGCGCGCGGTGTAGGTGCGTTGGTGATGTTGCCTTCCAATTCCCGGCCGGCGGCGAACACGGGCGGTTTGCCAGTGCGGAATTCCTCGCTCCGCATCTGGTGCGTCTTGAAATTGTAGCGGATGTGCTCGCCGACCCAGATTTGGTCGCCCGACTCGATGCGCACATGGCCGTCGGCCACCGACTTCGCCCGTCTGCTGGTTCAACGGCGCATTATCCGCGGTCAGCACCGTATTACCGGAATATTTGATATAAATGCCATTTGTCCAAAATGCCGTGCCTGCCGCCATATCATATTCCACGCCGCCTTCGGGCAAGCCGGGGATGATTTGATTGAGCGCCCCATCTCCCACGCCTGCTTCGTGCTGCGCCGACGAAACGAAGGGAAAAACCGCGATAAAAAAAATCAGCGGGACGATGGCGGGCCTTCGCCGCGCCGGAGTGTTGACCGCCGCTGATTCATGCGAATCGCGGCTGTTTTTGGTTTGTGTGCGCGCAACACCGGCTACGGCCACGCAGGCGGGCAATCTTCTCATTCGGCGCGGCCAATTAAACAGAACGAACCGCGACTGCCAAGCGGATTTGATTTCAACACGCCTTGAGGCAGACGACGTGCAGGATCTCAGTCTTGCAACACGAAATGAGACTCGTTGCCGTCGTCTCTTGACCAATCAATCCTTCGGCCAGAACGCGAACGCCACCGCCGCCAGGATGCACACGAACGCCGCGACGTAATTCCACCGGATTTTTTCGTGCAGATAAAGCATCGCGAAAACCACGAACACCGACAGCGTGATGACTCTCCTGGATGATTTTGAGCTGCGCGGCGGAATAAACCGAGTTGCCCCAGCGATTGGCCGGCACTTGCAGGCAGATATTCGAAGAACGCGATGCCCCAGCTCACGAGGATGACGAGCAGCAGCGGCTTGTCCTTGAATTTCAAATGGCCATACCACGCGAACGTCATGAAAATGTTCGAGCCGGTCAGCAGCACAATCGGCAGCCAGCGGGATTCGGACAGATGCAGTTCATAAATATTATTCTTCGGTGGATTCAGTTTCGCCCAATGCCAGCCGCGCGCCGTGGCGGACGTGCAGGACGTGAACCTCATTTTCGCTCACGGTAAAAAGGATTCGGTATTTGTGCTGGCGGCGACCGTGGAAAATCTCACGGATTTCCGCATTGAAAAATTCGCTCTCCGGCGCAAGCGGACAGCGTTCAGGGAAAATTTCCAGCGAACCAATTGTGTCGTAGATGTCTGTCAAACCAACGGTCGGCGGCATCCGGCGCCTGCTCGGCAAGCCACAAATGAGCTTCGGCGATGTCCCGCTGGGCGGGAAGTTCGACGATGACGTTCCACCGCTTCATTTTTTGCGGCGGGGAATCTTGTGCTTGGCGCGAATTTCATCAAGGGCCTGGCGGAACGGCTTGCCTGTGCCGGCCTTCATTTCATCCAGACCGCGCTGGATGCCGCGAATCGCGTCGAGCATGTCTTCAAACGCGGCGGCGTCCTGCACAATCAACTCCGCCCGGCCGTTGACCGTCAACACGGCCGGACGCCCGCTGCTTTTGAGCCGGCGCAGATGCGCCTTGGTGTTGCGCTGAAAATCCGAACGCAAACCATGTCCTTTGACACATACCGATGTATTTTTCCATCGGATGCTTTTTTGTTTTTTGAAGAGCCGACGCCATGCCGTTAACAAATGAATTTCCGCCCGCCAGCAGAGTCAAACTGGAATCCAAATTCTTCTGGCTCACGGAGTGGACTGCGGCGATGATTTCATTTCGATTCAGCCGGTAACAAGGTTTGTTTTATTTGACAAAACCGATTAGCGATGTCTCATGTCTATAATTCATGACAACCTCACCGGAATGTTTTTCTCCGCCAAAAATTTCTTCACGTCGCCGACGGTGTAGGTGCCGAAATGGAAAATGCTCGCGGCCAGGACGGCGTCCGCCCTGCCTTCGAGCAGCACCTCGGCCATGTGCTCCAGACTGCCCGCGCCGCCGCTGGCCACCACCGGCACGCCCACCGATTCGCTGATGCGCCGCGTGATGACCAGATCAAAACCCGCCTTTGTGCCGTCGGCGTCAATGCTGTTCAACACAATTTCGCCCGAGCCGAGCGACACGGCGCGTTTGGCCCATTCGACGGCGTCCAGTCCGGTCGGCTTGCGCGCGCCGTGCGAAAAGACTTCCCATTTGTCCGGCGCGACCTTTTTCGCGTCAATGGAAACGACGATGCACTGGCTGCCGAATTTTTCCGCGCCCTGCGCGGATCAGTTCGGGATTGGCCAGCGCCGAGGAGTTGATGCTGATTTTGTCCGCGCCGGCGCGCAGCATGGTGTACATGTCGTCCACGGACTTGATGCCGCCGCCGACGGTGAGCGGCATGAAACATTGGTCGGCGGCGCGTTCAATCACGTCCACCATCGTTGCCCGGCCATGCGCGGTGGCGGTGATGTCGAAGAAGACCATTTCGTCCGCGCCCTGTTCGTTGTAGCGGAGCGCGAGGGCGACCGGGTCGCCGACGTTGCGGAGTTCGCCCGCCTCGGCCTTGCCGAACTGGACGCCGCGCGTGACCTGGCCGTCGTGAACGTCGAGGCACGGAATGACTCGTTTGGCAATCATCGCGTCCATTGAAACGCGGCAGGCGGCCCAAGGCAACTTATTCCGCGCCGCGCCTTTTTTTGGGCGGTTTGGGCTGCGAATCTTCCTGCCACGGTTTGAGCAGTGGCGTTTTTTGTTCCAAATTCCGCTGGAGCTGGCGCGCGTCCTCGGCGGTATGCACGACGGTGGGCCGGAGAAAAACCATGAATTCCACTTCCTGCGTGGTTTTGTCCCGCTTTTTGAAGGCCCAATCCATGACGGGAATGCTGCCGAGGATCGGGGTCTTGCGGATGATTTCGGAGATTTGCTTCTGGATGATTCCGCCGAGCACGAGGGTCTGGCCGTTTTTGGCGGTGACTTCCGTGCGGAAATTGCGCGTGTCAAACACCGCGCCACCCAGCACGGTTTCGCCGGCAACCACGGTCGAGGATTCGGCGTGGATCTTCAACTGCACGTCGCCGATCGCTGTTGATGTGCGGCGTGACTTCCAGCACCACGCCGACATCCTTGTATCTGATAGCTCGTGTTCTGCGCGCCGACGGACGACACCTGCGTGTTGTCGGGAATGGGCACCTGCTGGCCGACAAAAAGCTTGCCCGTTTCATTGTCGTCAATCGTGATGCTGCGGTTCGCCCAGCACGGTGGCGTCGGTGGTCTTGCGCAGGAACTGGACGAGGTAATCGATGCTGATGGTGCTGGCGACGACGCCGGACCGGAGAGCTGGCGAGCGTCTGGACGACGATTGGCGGCAGCGGGGCGGTGTGTTGACGGTGGTGTTGCCGCCAAAGCCCTTCTGGTAATTGGCCGCCGCTGCTGGCGAGAATGGAATTGTCGTAATCATCCGCGGTAAAGACCTGGCTGCCATCGGGCGACCAGCGCACGCCGAGCTTGTCCAGGAAATCGCTGGAAACCTCGACGATGCGGGCCTCGATGAGCACCTTGTCCGACGGCGCGTCCAGATCCGTTGATCAATTTCATGATTTGGGGGAAGAAATGGACGTTGGCGGAGATCATCAGCGCGTTGCCGCGCTCGATCGGCCACGGCAGCGGACCCGGCCGACCAGGTCGCTGACGGGCCGGACGTTGTGCGGTCGTCGGAGCGAACGCGGATGGTGTCCGGCTGGCCGCCCAGCCAGGGATAATAGCCGTCCTCCTTGGTTTCCTGCTCGAGGTCGAAACCGGTTTGTGTACTGGAGGTGTTCTGCTGCTGCTGCTGCTGCGTTGCCTGGTATTGCTGCTGGTTGTTGCTGCGCGTCACCGCGCCGCAGCGGCGGCGAACCGTTCTTGGCAAATAAAATATTCATGCTGTTGGCCACGATCGTTCGCCTTGGCAAATTTCAAGCCGACGCGCAGCGTGCTTTCACCCGCCTCCGAAGGCGTGTCCAATTGCTTGAGCACATCCTCGACCACCGCCAGGTTTTCCTTCGAATTCGACGGTGACGATGAGCGTGTTGGAATACGGCTCGCTGGTGATGCGGACCTTGCCGTAAAGCCGGCCCACGTCGCGGTCCGGTCGTGGCTGCCGGAATCATCGCCGAAAAAATCCCAATAACTCCGCTGCTGCGTCTTCTTCAGAAACAACTCGTTCAGCACGTCCTCGATATCCATCGGCGCTGACATATTTCATGCGGATAAATTCTCGGGCGCCAGGCTGTCGTCGCTGACCGGTTCATCGAGTTCCTTGATCATTTTCGCGATGGCCTCCATTTGCGCGGGCGGCGCCTGCACGATGACGGCGTTGCGCCGGCGGTCGGCCACCACGCTCATTTTTTTGGGGTTGTGTCGGACGGCGCCGAGAAGTAATAAGACGTAGCGCGGCGCCGACGATTCTGGTTCTGGTTGAGATCCTGCAACTGCTTGGCCACGTCCTGCGCGTCGGCGTTTTTGAGAGTGAACGTCCGCATGCATCTTTTCCTGCGCGTCCTCCGTGTCCAGCGAGCGGCACCAGCTTTTCGATGGCGCTGAAATTGGCCTCGCTGGACAGGACGATGCAGCGCGTTGGACCGGTCATCCGCCGCCACCTCCATCGTGTCCTTGGGCCGACTTGCCGTCCATCTTCTGTAAAGCGGCCCCATCTCCTTCGCAAGATCCGGCCGCCGACATGTGCTTCAGCGGAATGACCCGCACCGCCACGTCCTCGCGGCCTGTTCGCTGTCCAGCGCGGCAATCAATTCGCCCACCACGCGGATATTGTCGTTGTAGTCGGTGACGATGATCTGGTTGGCGTGTTCGTCCACATCCATCGACGGCCTTGTCCGAAAGCGCCGTGTGCAATCCGGTCTTTGACATCCGCAGCCTGAATGTGTTTGAGCGGAAAAACCTTCACCAGCCGCTGCCGGCCTTCGGGCACGTTCGTCAGCGAGCCGCCCAGCAGCTCCGGGCTCATTCTCGGCTCCTTGCCTTGCGGCACGATGAGGATGGAATCGCTGAACTCAACCGCCGAATAACCCTCGAGCGCCAGCGCGCGATAAACCATATTGATGGCCTCGCGCACGCGGCACCTTTCTTGGAACTGGTGATGGTCAACTGACATTGCACCTGCGGATGTTTGATGACCGCTCTTGCCGGTCGTCTGCGCCAGCCACTGCACCACCATGTCCATGTTCGCGCCCTGAAAACTCAATTGAATCTGGTCGGCGGAATTGGTGCCGCCGATTGGTGCCGCGCCGCTGGACAACGGTTCGGATGGAATCCACGGTCCGCCGCTCGGAATTTTTTGGGCCGGAATCCGGCGCTGAGGCGGCGGCGTGGGAGCACCGCCGTCGGCATCACGATTCCCGGCGGCAGATTCGGCGGAAGAATCCGGGTCTGCGCCATCACGTGCACCCGCTGCGACGTGCAAGCCGAGCCACACGGTCGAACAACAGGCCGCTTTGCAGCGATGGCTTTGGCCCGGCACATCGGCGCCGGCGTTTGAGTGATGGATGTTTTCATTTGGAGGTTTCGTTTGGTTTGGGAAGCAGGCTGTCGCCGCCGTAACCGTCAAATATCGTCAGTTCTTTTTTTTGTCCGTCCTGTTCCATCAACACGCGGTTGATGCCGATGCGCAGCAATTTGATTTCGCCGAGCGAATCGCCCTCCTTCACCAGCCCGGTCTGGCCGCTGGCCGTGCGCAGAAACGCCGTGTCGCCCGCGATGCCCAGCAGCCCCATCGGCAGCGGGTGCATGACCGGCGCGAAAATTTCGCTGTCCACGATCTTGTCCACGCGCGCCTGAATTTCCGGCGGCAGCTGGTCACCTGCCTGGCATTCCCGGCATTCCCGGCATCATCGGAAATCCGCCGGGCCCCATGCCGCCCGCCATCGCCATTCCCGGCGGGAGAATTTGTCCCCGATGTTTTTGGAGGGAGCGCCGCGGCAACGGAGTTGGTGCCCGTCACCGGCGAACCGTTCGTTCCGTTTTGCGCCGCGATTTTGACGGAGACAAAATTCGTTCCGCCGGCAGATGAGTTTGTTCCCGCCGGCACGGAAATGTTTGCCGGCGGATTCGTTGTCAGGGAAACGTCGTTGGTTGAACTTTGCAAAGCCGCTATTGCCGCGGGCAGGTTCGTTCCGGCAACCACCCCGGCTTCCGCGTTGGTTGAAAACACCCTGGCCATTTTATCCGGCGCGGCGTTGGATACGGTGACAGCCGTCTTTGGAGAATTTGTCGCCGGGATTTTTGCCGGTGGAGGGTTGGAGCCTTTTGCCGCAACCATTGCATTTGTGCCGGAGACGGAATTGGTCTCCAGCGCCGGCACCGGCGGAATTTTCACTCCGACCAGCGCGCCCACGTGGCATCCGGCGCCGAGCAATCGCACCAGCACCAGCGCCGCCAGCGCCAGGCAGACGAACCGCAGGATTTGTTCGGAGCGGTCACGCATGGGGCGCCTCCTCTGTTTTCCACTGTTCAAAATCCAGCACGATGATCGTCAGGGTCAGCTTGATCTGGCCGGGCCGCGTCGCATCCGCGTGATTTGCATGGCATCAATCACCAGCGGATAGCCCAGTAACGGCAGCCGGTGCAGCAGTGACATCACGGACGCCACCTGGCCCGTGCCCTCAAACTGGATCGTGGCCAGTTCCTTGTTCGCCGGCCGTCCCGGCGATTCGCGGATCGGGCCGGGCTGGAGGCCGCCGCTCGTCGCCGCCTTTTGGATCGCCGCGCTGGCCCCGGCGACGACCGAGTTTTTGGCCAGCTTCGCCGGATCGAGATGAAAATCGTCCATCAACTTTTTCACCGCGGCGGCCTTGTCCGCGTAACCCCGGGCCTCGCTTTTCAAAAGCCGCGCCTCGGCGACCTTTTGCGAATAATCCGCGCGCCGCTTCCCGAAAAATTTCCAGACCTTGATGCCGCCGGACAACGCGAGGCCGACCGCGAGAACGATGGCCGCGAGGCGGATCGTGCGTTTTTCGCTGGCAGTCAGTGTGCGCATGAGTTTCAAGGTTTCACGGGTTTCGCGGGCGCCGCCATTCCCGGCGCACCCGCGCCGGGCGGCGCGGCTTTGGCGCCGGATTTTGCGCTTTCAATTTCCTCCGCCGTCGGGCCGATTTTCAACGCCGCGCGCGCGGCGGCGGGTTTCCATTGCGCCGTCATCCGCACGTTCACCCGCTGATGGTCCGGCGCCGGCGTCTGTTCCTCGACGGTGATGTCGGCAAAAAAACCGGACGCGATGAGTTTCGCGCGAAAATCCATCACCTGCTGCGCGTTTTGCATCGCCGCCTTCAACGAAATGTCGCCGCGCTGGCTGATGGAAAGCGAATCCAGATGCAAGCCCGGCGGCGCGGCCTTGGAAAAAACATAAAGCGCGTCGAGATATGGCGGCTGGCTCTGTTTCAAAATTAGCAGGAACCGCAGTTCCGGATCCACCACCGACACAAATTGCTGTCTTTCATTTTTGAACGAAGCGAGCTGGTGGCGCGAGAATCGGATTCAGCAGCAGCGCCTCGGCGAACGGCCAGACCAGCAACACGGCCAGCAGCACCGCCGCGCGCGCGAGCCAGCGCCGGGTTTCCGCCCGCGAAAAATTGAAAGGAACACTTTTCGCCGGCTTCGGCTTCGCCGACAGCAACAGCAACGGGCCGTTTTCCAGAGACCGTCTTTTTCAAACCCAGGGTCGCGGCGGAAAAACCGTCGCCGCCGGCAGTTTCCAGCCGCCGGCAATCAACCCGCGCGGACAATTTTTCAACCACCCCGTTTTCCGCCGCCGCGGTTCCGGAAACATAAATGATTTTTGCGCGTGTGTTTTTCAACACGGCATCGGAATCTCCGCCTCCGGCCGGCAAAATCCGCACGCCGCCCGGCACGCCGTTTTCAAACGAAACCAGTTCGGAATAATGGCGCGCGATTTCCAAAATCGCGTGCGACCCGTCCGGCTGCGGACAAAGCGCGTTGCGCGCGAGCGCCGCCACGGTGAATTCGGGATTCACGCCCGCCGCCGCCAGCGCCGTCGCGTAATCCTCAATGGTTTCCTTGCGGACGGCGGCGACGAGAATTTCGCGTTTGGCCGCGCCGCTGGAAACTTCGCGCCAGCCCCAGGCCAGATCGTCCGGCGACAGCGGAAATTCGGCTTCGATTTGCAGCCGCAGCACGCGCGCAAATTCCTCCTTCGCCACCGCCGGCAGCGTGATCCGCCGCAGCGAGACGCCATGCGCGCTGATGCCGCAAAACGCCCGCACGCGCGGCTGCCAGTTTTTGCGGCCCAGAAATTTTTGCAGTTCGACCGCCAGTTTTTCCCGGCAGTTGGCGGTCAATTTTCCATCCGCCGCGCGCTCCAGCGGCAGTTCGATGCCGCGGTCTTCGCGCAACGCCTTCAGCGCGGCCGGGCCGATTTCGATGAACACCGGCGGCGGATTGAAAAAGGCGGGTTCCTTCATAAATCATCCTCGCGATACGAAAGCGTTTTCACGCCGTCCAGGTTGATGCGCGCAATCACCTGGACGCGCTGCCACACGCCGGTGGATTTCACGCGGCCTTCGGCCAGGATGCGGAACGTCTCCGAGCGCGCGGTGACGAGCGGCGCGACCTGCTTGAAAATGTCGCGCGTCATGCCGTCCACTTTCAGCAGCCCGGCGGTGTTGGCGAAAAACCCGGATGACTGGCGATAGGAAATGATTGCCTGCGCCAGATCGCGGTCAATTCCCGGCAGACAAACCAGCACGTCCGCGCCCGCCGTGTTGATGTTGATCGCGCCGGGCAAATTGTCGTCGGAACTCGCCGTCACGTCGTCCGCGATGTCCATCAGCAGATCCTCGCTGATGACCCGCGACCCGGACGGAGTCGCCCGGATGACGAATTATTCTGCGCGGCGCGCGGCATTGCCGTTGTTTTGCGGCGGCGTCACGTCGAGCAAATCGGCGATGCTTTGAAAGCGGTTCTGGCCGCGATAAGCGACAATCGCCCGCGCGATTTGCGGCGTGATGCCATGCACCGCGCTCAACGCGGCTTCGTCGGCGGTCTGGATGTTCACGCGGCCGTCGCCGGCGGCGTTCACGTTTTTAACGGAGGAATCCACGGTCAGGATTCCCGCCCAGCCCAGATCAGTCCGCGGAAACGGAATCTTGAAATTTCGGCGGCCCGCCGGCGTTGTCGCCCAGGTCGTCCAGCAAACCATTGAGATGAACGTCCCGGCCCAGCAACAAATCGGGCGACACGCCGCGCACCATCAGCAGTTCGCGCAAGGTTTGCAAACGCCGCGCCGCGCGGCTGGTAGGGCGGACGCTGCGACAGGTAATAATCGGTTTCCGCCGCGGTGCTGCCCTGGCCGCGCCAGCCCAGAATCGCCGTCGCCACGTCCGGCGTCATGCCGTCGAGTTTTGCCAGCGCGTCGTTGTCGGCGGTGTTGACGTTCAGCCGGCTTTCCTCGTCGGAAATTCCGTAAATCACGCCGCCGCCCTCGTCCGGCGCGCGCGCGGCGAAGCACGGAATACGTTCCGCGCCCAAACTCCACGTCGCGGAATTTCCCCGGCGTCGTCGTAAAGTTCGCCGGTGTGGTTTTTGCCGCTGTGGCTGCGCTCCTGCGCGTTTTGGTAAAGCAGCGCCTCGGCCTTTTCGATTCCCGCCAGCGCGAGATAGCGCGCCTGGATTTTGTCGCCGAAATTCTTGCCGGTGAGCAAATCCATCCGCGCCGTGTGCAGCGCGCCGACGACCACCAGCGAAAGCAGCGCCAGGCACCAGAGCAGACCGACGAGAATGGAAGCGCGGGTTCGCACGGTCAATTTCCCCCTCCGTTTGGCATGTTCGGCGCGGGTTGCCCGCCGGCATTCCCGCTGGAATTGCCGCTGGAATTTGCCGCGCTGTTTTGCGACGCGTCAGCCAGCATCAAGCGCGCGACGGTCTGAAAAACCATCGGCGGTTCGATCGCGCGCTCGCCGGTTTGCGGATCGGTTTTTGATTTCGGATTGGAATCCAGCAGCAGCGTGATCCGCACGGCTTCGGGCAATCCTTCGAGATTGCTTTGCGTCGCGCTGCGAATTTTCCGCCTTGGCCTTGCCTTTGACCTCGCCCCAGTTGTCATACCAATCCAGGCCGTCGGAGTATTCAAAGCGCACGCCGAGGATGTCCTGCGCAATCTCCTCCTTGTAGCCGCCGGCCAGCGGATCGGGCGCGAGCGTGGGATTGCGCCGCCGCCACAGACTGAAACGTCCGGTCACTTCGTCCTTCTCCACGTAATAGCTGACCTCGCAAAAATCGCCTTCGCGCGCGCGGCGCGGC
The DNA here is from genome assembly GCA_963778435.1 of uncultured Actinomycetota bacterium. Classification (GTDB taxonomy): domain Bacteria; phylum Actinomycetota; class Actinomycetes; order Streptosporangiales; family Streptosporangiaceae; genus Trebonia. Next base: position 128,312 of record CAVZUX010000018.1, on the reverse strand, counting down.
GTGTAATTGTGCGTCGCAAAATCGAGATTGTCGGCCTCGACCTCGCCGACCATCCGCTTCATGCCGAGAAACGCGGAATCCGGCGACAGCGGACAGGCGCCGCGCAAATCGGCGGTCAGCAGCGCCATCGCCACGCGGGCGTTTTGGAAAATGTCCGCGCGCGGCTCGACCATTTTTTTGCCCGCCACCCCCGCGTTCAAACACAGATATGCGCTCACCAAAATCAGCGCCATCAACGCCGAGCTGATGACGACTTCAATCAGCGTGAAGGCGCGTGAACGGTTGAAGGTTGAAGGTTGTAGGTTGAAAGTTGCGCGCCGCTGGCGCGGAGCGCGGACAGCCATGTCCGCGAGTTCGTGCGACTGACGCGCTTGCGGACATGGCTGTCCGCGCTCCGATCTTGCAAAGGCTTCGCAACGGGTTTTCATTTGCCGCCGCTCCGTTTCGTTTTGGATTTGGCATCCTGGTCCGCCGCGGCGCCGGCCGGCTCAAACAGCAGGGTTTTCAACTCGTAAATTTCCCGGCCGTCCTGCGCGTTTTCGACCACCACGGCCACGTCATGCAGGCCGTCAATGTCTGTGCCGCCGATGGTCTGCTTCCAGCGATACGCCTCCAGCCCCGCGCCGCAATCGCCGGTGGTCTCGCCGTTTTCCAGCCCGCCCTCGGCGCGGAGCGTCTCAATTTTCCCGGCGGCGAACAGCGCGGCGGTCGTCTGCCATTCCGATTCCTTGCTCGAACCGAGCGCGGTGGCGATGCCGTGCGCCAGCCCCGCCAGCGCGACGCCCAGAATCAAGATCGCCACCATCACTTCGATGAGCGAAAATCCGGCGTTGTGTTGGAGCGCGTTCATTCGTGTTCCGGCTCGATGACCCGGACGCGCGCCGTGACCGGGTTCAATTGCAGGACGAGTTGAAAACCGGCGCGGTCGCGCAGCCGGATTTCCGCCGCGTCCGCCGTGCCGTCGGGATAAAATGCAACGGCGTCCGGCGAACTTTGCTCCGCTCGCGCGGTCATCGGAATTATTTCCGGCTGAATCTTCGCCGGACTGCCGGATTTCGACGGCAATGCGCGGATCCAATCTGCCTTCGGCGCCGGAAACGTCCTTCAGCGGAACAAAATCCTCGCGCCCGCCGTCGCGCACCTGCCGCTCCACGAGGTAGCGCCCGGTTTGCGTGTCGAGCTGGACGCGACAGGACTGGTTGAAACTGACCGCGCGGCTGGAAGCCAGGCTGAACACGTTCATCAGTTCGCGGCCGGTCGAGCGCAGCAGCGCGTCGTCAAACGTGCCTTTCATTTCGGGGATGATCATCGCCGAAATGATGCCGATGACGACGACCACCACCACCATTTCCATGAGGGTGAAGGCGCGCCGCGATTTTGCGTTGGAATTTTCCAGGTGCATCTTCACCAGTTCCCAATGTCCGCGCCCTCGCCTTCGCCGCCGTCCGCGCCGTCCGCGCCGCGCGACCAGAGGTCAAAGCTGGTCGGGTGATGCGTGCCGGGGATCGAGGTATTGATACGGATTTCCCCACGGATCGTTGCGAAGCTGCTTGATGTAAGGGCCGCGCCATTTCTTGGCGTCGTCGCCGGTCGGCGCGTCCACCAGCACTTTCAAGCCCTTCCTCGGTGGTCGGATAGCGGTCCATGTGGACGTTAAATCGTTCCAGGGCGGATTCGAGTTCGGCGACCTGCGCCTTGGCGGTGCTGACCTTGGCATCCTGCGTCGTGCCGATGAACTGCGGGATGATCGTCGCGGCCAGAATGCCGATGATGACCACCACCACCATGATTTCGATGAGGGTGAACCCGCGCGAATGCGTTCGTGATGACTGGATGTTTCATTTGTGTTCATGGTTGAATGTTTCAGTGCAGCGCGCTGCTCATTTTGAAAATGGGCAGCAGAATGGCGATGACCATGAAGCCGACCAGCGCGCCGACCACCAGAATCAAAAGCGGCGCGAGCAGTGAAATCAAGGTCTTGGTGCGCGCCCGCATGTGGCGTTCCTCGATGTCCGCCACCTTCAACAGCATTTCGTCCAGCTTGCCCGCTTTCCTCGCCCGACATCGATCATCTGCACGACGGTTCTGGGAAAAATGCCCAGCTTGCGCAGCGGCGCGGCCAGCGAATCGCCGCCGCGCGTTTCCTCGGCCACGCTGCGCGATCTGCTCCGCCAGCACCCGGTTGCCGATGGTGTTCTCGACAATCTTCAGCGCGGGCAGCAGCGAGACGCCGCTCTTGACCAGCGTGCCGAGCGTCCGCGCAAAACGGCCCAGCGCCGCCGACCGGAACACCGGGCCGATGAACGGCAGTCTCAATTTGAATTTGTCCCACGCCTCGCGCGCCCTGCGGCGTGCGCAAATACCAGCGCAAGCGCCGGCCAGCGCCACCGCCAGGCCGGTCAAAATCAGCAAGCCAGTGCTCGATGCAGCGCGTGGCTGACCCGCAACAAGAATCAGCGTCGGCAGCGGCAGCACCGGCAGCATTTCCTGCAACATGCCGAACAGCCGCGGCAGCACCACCGTCAGCAGAACCGTCACCGTGACACATGCCGAAGCACAGCACGAACACCGGATAGGCCACCGCCGCCACCACTTCGCCGCGCACTTCGTCCTCGTGTTCCAGCAAATCGGCCAGGTCGGTCATGACCTTTGGCAGCACGCCGGCCTCCTCGCCCACGCGCACCATGCTGACGTAAAGTTTGCTGAACAATTCGCGGATGCTCGTCCAGCGCGGCGGAAAACGACGCGCCTTTGCGGACGGATTCGGAGATTTGCAGCACGACGGCGCGCAACGCGGGATTCTCCTCCTCCTCGCCCAGGCCGTCCAGGGCCTGCGGAATCGGAATGGCCGCGCCGAGCAGCGCGCCCATTTCGCGGGTGAACGCGGTGATGTCCTTGCGCCCGATCCGCCTGTCCGAAACTGAAGCCGGCGCGCTTCGTTGCGGCAGCCGAATGCCGGCGCTGCGCCGTCGCCGGTCTGGGCGCAGCTTTCGAGGTGGACGGGAACAGCCCGCGCTGGCCGAGCAGCTGGAGCGCGGACTTGCGGTCCTCGGCCTCGATCACGCCCTTGACCGGACGCGCCGCTCGCTTCGATGGCCTGGTAGCGGAAGGAATTCATTCCAGCAAATCTCCCGAGGACACCCGCAGGATTTCCTCCAGCGACGTCACGCCCGCGGCCGCCTTTTGCAGCGCGTCCTGGTGCATCGTGATCATGGTCTTTTGCGCGGCTGTCTTTGAGTTCGGCATTGGAGCGCTTCTGCAGAATCAATTCGCGCAGTTCATTGGTGATGGGCAGCAGTTCAAAAATGCCGATGCGGCCGCGATAACCGGTCCCGCGGCATTCCTCACAACCCTTGCCCCGGTAAAAAACGCCCTCGATTTTCCGGCCGCCGATGGCTTCGAGCTGGTCGCGCATCGCCGGCTCCACCGGGCTTTGCGTCCGGCAATGCGGGCAAATCCGCCGCACCAGCCGTTGCGCCAGCACGCCTTCCAGCGAGGACGAAATCAGAAACGCCTCCACGCCCATGTCCATCAGCCGCGTCACCGCGCCGGTGGAATCGTTCGTGTGCAGCGTGCTGAAAACCTGGTGGCCGGTCAGCGCGGCGCGGATGGCGATTTCGGCCGTTTCCGAATCGCGGATTTCGCCGACCATCACCACGTCCGGGTCCTGGCGCAGGATCGAGCGCAGGCCGGTGGCAAAGGTGAAATTGCGGCTGGGCCGCACGGGGATTTGCGCCACGCCGGGCAGCTCGTATTCCACCGGGTCTTCGATGGTGAGGATTTTCTTCTCCGGCGTGTAGATGCCTTGCAGGATGGAATAAAGCGTCGTGGTCTTGCCGCTGCCGGTCGGGCCGGTGGCGAGAAAAAGGCCGTGCGGTTTTCCACCAGCCGCGAGAGCAGAGCCGCGCGCTCGCGGATCCAGGCCCAGTTCCTCGGACGGTCAGCAGCCGGGAATTTTTTTCCAGCAGGCGCATCACGAGGCTTTCGCCGTAAATGGTGGGCATGGTGCCGACGCGGATGTCCACGCGCGCGCCGCGATGATGGATCTGGATGTGGCCGTCCTGCGGCATGAAGCGCTCGGCGATGTTCATGTCGGCCATGATTTTGATGCGCGAAACCAGGGCGGCGTGAAGCTGCTTGGGCGGCGGCGGTTTTTCCTGCAACAGGCCGTCAATGCGGTAGCGCAATTGCAGCGAGTTCCTCAAACGGCACGAGATGGATATCGCTGGCGCGCTCGCGGAGCGCCGTGGAAATGATCAGATTCACCAGATTGACGACCGTCGGCTCGTTGGCCATGACCTCGATGTCGTGCAGGTTCTTGCCCTCGCCGTTGGCGGCGCGGTCGCCGCCAAGATTTTCGATCATCTTCTCGACCGTCACCTGGTAACGTCCGGCGATGGTCTCGGCGATCTCCTCCGCGGGCAATTCCACCTCGGCGACTTCGAGTCCGGTCAGCAGCCGGATGTCGTCCAGCACGCGGGCGTTGCCGGGTTCGGCGGTGGCGAGGTGCAGGATGCCGTCCTGGATTTTCAGCGGCAGGACGCGGTGACGTTTGACAAAATCAGCGGGCAGCGCCCGGAGCGCGGCGGGGGCGGCGTCGAGTTTGGCAACGGTGGCGGCAGGTTCGGGCGCCGGTTCCAATTGCTGCACTTTCGGAGCAAAACCCGTGTCAATTTTTGTGCCGGAATTGTTCATTATCATCCCGACTTTCCGAGCCAAACCGGATCACCGCAGGCCGAAGCCGTTTTCCCATCCGGCGTCCATTGATTTGTGTCCGGCGGGAAAACACCCGCCCAGCCACAACCTGGTCATGAAAATCCGCCAACTGTGTCAGTGTGTTTCATTAATAGACACCGCAAAATCAAAAAAGTTTCGCAAATAATCATAAGACCGCGCGCCACGACATTTCCCCTGCCTGGCGGCGGCGCGCCGCATTATAAAGCCTCAATGCGCGGTTCTCCCCGGCGAAATTCATTTACTTCCCGGAAATATGCGTAGGGTAAATTCCCTACATCCATATTCTTAAAAATGTGTAGCATTAAATTTGCATGTTGGTCGTGGCCGGAATTATAATTAAGTCCGCAGGAATCATATGATTGATGTTGCCATTATTGAAGACGATGTTTCAGTTCGGGAAATTCTGATTGACTGGGTTCGGCACGCCAAGGATTTTCGCTGTATGACTGGCTGTGGCAGCGCGGAAAGCGCGCTGAAGGATTTGCCGCCTTTGAAACCGAGCGTGGTGTTGGTTGACATCAATTTGCCAGACATGAACGGCACTGAATGTGTGCGCCGCCTTAAAGTATACTTCCGACAACCCAATTTGTGATGTTGACCGTTTATGAAGACACCAATCATATTTTTGATGCTCTCGCCGCGGGTGCCAGTGGTTATTTGTTAAAAGCAAACTCCGCTCGATGAAGTGTTCGCCGCAGTCAAAAATGTCCATGAAGGCGGCTCGCCAATGAGCAGTCATATTGCACGCAAAGTCGTGCAATTCTTTCAACGTTGTCATCTGCCAAGTCATGAAAATGAGAAACTTTCCCCCAGGGAAGTTGAGGTGTTAAACCTCCTGGCACGAGGTTATCTTTACAAAGAAATTGCCGAATCACTACATATTACCCTGCGCACGGTGAATACACATATCTATCGTATTTACGAAAAACTTCACGTTTGCTCGCGTAGCCAGGCGGTGGCGAAGTTTATCAATATCCCTGATCGCCTTTCGATTCCCGTCTCAAACACCAAGAATTAGGTGATTGTTCCCTCGCGTCAAGCAAGCCTGAAAACGCAGATTTTAACGCCTCGGAAGGGAGGGGCGCGTGAACACGCTTGAATTTCATCGCGTGCCGTGGCACAAATCGGATTGGCCAAAGCTGAAAAACCGGATAAACCGTCGTTCGCGAAGCCAGTCTTCCTTGTCACACAAATTGCCGGCATTGTGTGGAAGAAAACAATCGTTATGCGTTCTTCAATTCCGGTTTTAATCGGTGTTCTTACGCTCGCCGCGCCAGGCGGCGCCCTGGCCCAACCCACCCTCAGGGAAGCCTTCAAGGGGGATTTCCTCATCGGCGCGGCCCTCAACGAAGACCAGTTCTCCGGGCGTGGCGGTTGCGCGGAATCCCTGATCCCGGCGCAGTTCAACGCCATCAGCCCCGAGAATGCATTGAAGTGGGCTTCCATCCATCCGGCATTGGACCAGTATAACTTTGGTCCCGCGGACCGCTACGTCGAGTTCGGCCGGGAGCATGGGATGTTCATCGTCGGCCACACGCTGGTCTGGCACAACCAGACACCGGGCCGGGTCTTCCAGGATGCCGGGGGCAAGCCCGTCGCGCGCGACATTTTGATCCAGCGGATGCGGGATCACATCGCGACGGTGGTGGGTCGTTACCGGGGAAAAATCGAGGGTTGGGACGTGGTGAACGAGGCATTGAACGAGGACGGCACGTTGCGCCAGTCACCGTGGCTCAAGATCATCGGCGAAGATTACATCCTGCTCGCCTATCAGGCGGCGCACGAGGCCGATCCCAGCGCGCAGTTGTTCTACAACGATTATTCCTTGGAAAACGCGCCCAAGCGTGAAGGAGCCATCCGCCTGATCCGGAAGCTTCAGTCGCACGGAATCCCGGTGGCCGCGATCGGCTTGCAGGGCCATTACCGGATGGATTGGCCCACGCCGGCGCAACTGGATGAAACCATCCGGGCGTTCGCCCCGCTCGGAATCAAGACCATGGTTACCGAACTGGACGTGGACGTGCTGCCGCCCGTCACGCGGTCGCAAGCTGCGGATGTTTCGACCAGTCTTGAGTTGCAGGCGAAGCAGAACCCCTACACGAACGGCCTGCCCGACCCCGTGCAACAGGCGCTCGCCAGGCGCTACGCTGATTTGTTCGGCGTTTTGGTGAAGCATCACGACCGCATCGCCCGCGTCACGTTCTGGGGCGTGACCGACGCCGGTTCGTGGCTGAACAACTGGCCGGCAGACGCGCGCGATCTCCTCGGGCAGGTTGGCGATGTCCTGGCGACCATAGACGCGTTTGGCGGTCCGCGGGTTGCCGGGCGCCATAAGGCGGATCAGCCAGGCGGGCGTGCCAGACCCATATGGGCCAGCCAGACCGCGGGCAGCAGCGCCTTGGGCGGCACGTTGTTGTGCGCCTCGCAGTTGGTCAGGGTCAGGTTGTTGCAGGCGCTTGGGGTGATTCGCGGCGAATACCTGGGTGACCCCCCCCCCGGTGTAAGTTCGCAACCATGTCGAAGTCGGTCAGCTCGAGCGCGTCGCAGCAATCGGCGACGAAGCGGGCCAGACCGGGCAGTGTGAAGTCCTGGTCGGGGGCAGCCGGGGTTTCGCCCGTGCAGCGGCAGGTCGACGCGACGCACCGGCGCTCACCGTGGAGCTGGCCGATCACGTTCCGCCACAGGTAGCTACTGGTCGCCAGGCCGTGGACAAGCAGCGCCGGGCGGCCGGGGCCGCCGGTATCGATGTAGCTGGCGGGCCGGACCGGGTACGCACCTGGCTGCGGTACTTGTCTAGGCGTTCCATCTCGCTGGTCATGGTTCTCCCTCGTTGGACGGCCGCCGGGGTACAGTAGCCGCGAAAGACCGACCGACGGTCTAACTCTTACAAACCGACGGTCGGTCTGTCAATGCATTGGAGGATGATCGCCGGGGAGCCTGACGCCGGGGAGCGGATGAACAAGAACGTCGAGCGGGGCCGGGCCACCCGGGCGCACGTGGTCGAGGTCGCGACGCGGCTGTTCGCCGCGCACGGCTACGACGGCACGTCGATCGAGACGGTGCTAGGCCCAGCGCCGGAGTCAGCCGCGGCTCGCTCTACCACCACTTCCCGGGCAAGGAGGCGCTGTTCTGGGCGGTCCTGGAGGAAGTCGGCGGCCGGGTCGCCCGGCAGGGCGAGGACATCGCCCGGGACGCCCCGGACCCGGTCGCCATGCTGCGGGCAGGCGCCCTGGCGTGGATCCGGCTGGCCGGCAACCCGGTCGTCCGGCAGATCATGCTGATCGACGCGCCCGCGGTGCTGGGCTGGCAGCGGTGGCGCGAGCTCGACGAGCAGGGGACCCCTGGGGGCGATCAGGGACGCCCTCGGGTACGCCGCCGAGACGGGCCGCATCGAGCACCATCACGTGGACACGTTCGCCCACATCGTGCTGGCCGCCGCCAACGAGGTAGCCATGATGATCGCCCGCGCGGATGACCCGGCCGCCGCGCTCACCGCTGGCGAGAGCGCCCGCGCCCAGTTCACCGCCCTAGCCCGTTTCGCCGAATTCTCCGGCACAGGCGCCCAAACAACCCACGCCTTCGGCGCGACAACCACCGCCCTCATCCCAGCCCAGACAACAGAACCCGCCGCGCAGCCCCCAGCCGCTACCATGACCCCAACCGCGAGCGCCTAGCTCCTGCCTCCACCCCCGGCACCCGCTCACCCGCAGGTCACAGCCCCATTTTGCTCCTTGATAACGGAGCAGATGCCCAACCCGCTCACGTCGGCCGGTAGAGATCCGATCGGTGATCCACGCGTACCACGCGTACCACGCGTCGTTCCTCGTCGATCCGGAAGACCAACCGGTACTCGCCGCGTCGTGCACCGCGGAAGCCGTCCAGTTCGTCGTGGAGAGGTTTGGAGACGCGCCACGGATCCTGAGCGAGAGGCCCGTGGATGAACTCGAAGATTGCCCAGCTCGCGTTAAGCGGGATTCCTTTGGGAGGTCCAGCCTCGAGCGTGCGCAACACCCCAGACGCGAGCCGGACCATGTACGCGTCGCTCATTCGTCGGCGTCATCCTGTCGCTGCCGTGCTTCCAGCGCGGCGCGCAGTTCCTCCACCGTATGGAACTGGCCGCCCGCAACCTCGCGGTCACTGGCCAGGATGTCTTCCACGGCACCGGGCTCGGCGAGCAGTTCCCGAGTCATCTGCAACGATTCGAAGTCATCGACGGCGATGACCATCACATGTGGCCTGCCGTTCCTCGTAACGATTACTCGGTCGTGGGTAGCGGCCACCTCATCGGCGATGGCTGAGAAACGTGTCTTGACGTCGTTCAGTGGCAAAATCGTCATGACCAGAATTATAGTTGACTATAATCATGACCACAAGTGGCGTGATGACGCAGCTGGTCACCTGCCACGCTGCGGGTCGCTACCCCGCTGTTCAACGGCGGTCTGGCTGCCGGACGCGGTGGTGCCGGCCGGCGCGGTCACCGCCGACGTGCTGCGCGTCGGGCACGTGAGCTGTGCCGTTGTTGAGAGCCACCAGCGCCGGGTCTCTCACGCCGCGCTGGCGGCGCCGGGCCGTTGACGGTCCCCACGGTCACGTTCGGGAGCCCGGTTTTCTTCTCTCAGAATGGGGCGGACACGGTAGTTCCCAATCCCAGGCTCATCGCCGGGTCGTGGCGCCGCCGGTGGAACGCGTCGCTGCCCGACGACGACCCCATCGCCATCGGCGACGGACGCCAGGCGGACGCCATTTGAGGGCACCGGGAAGCCGGAGCCCCTGCGGCGCAACGTGTCCGGCTTCTGGTCCCGGCGGGTCGACGACGAGCACCGCCTGGTCTATGGCGTGACCGATGATGAGCTGATCATCATCCAGGCTCGCTACCACTACAACGACTGACAGCAGCACAGCCGCACCTCAACACCGAGGCGCAGGCGTCAAGCAGTCCCTCAGCGTCGCTGACGTAACCGCCGGACAGCTCCCCCCGCTGCCCTGTCCGGCCCGCTGGCCGGCTCCGCTAGTCAACCCGCAGGCCGGACCCTCTAGGGTAGAAGCCATGCAATTTGGACTTTTTGTGCCACAAGGGTGGCGACTTGACCTAGCAGGCATCAACCCGTCTGAGCATTGGGCGACCATGCTCGGCGTAGCCAAGGCCGCGGAGGACGGCCCGTTCGACTCCATCTGGGTGTACGACCACTTCCACACCGTGCCGCAGCCCACGCAGGAGGCCACGCACGAGGCGTGGTCGCTGATGGCGGCGTACGCAGCGGCCACCAGCCGGGTGAAGCTCGGGCAGATGTGCACCTGCATGGCCTACCGCAACCCGGCCTACCTGGCCAAGGTCGCGGCGACCGTCGACGTGATCTCCGGCGGCCGGGCGCAGATGGGCATCGGGGCCGGCTGGTACGAGCACGAGTGGCGCGCCTACGGCTACGGCTTCCCCGGCGCGGGCGAACGGCTGGCCATGCTGGACGAGGGCGTCCAGATCATGCGCGACCTGTGGACGACGGGCACCGCGACCCTCGACGGCAAGCACTATCAAGTCGACGGCGCCATCTGCCAGCCGCTCCCGCTTCAAGACGGCGGCATCCCGCTGTGGATCGCCGGCGGCGGCGAGAAGAAGACCCTCCGGATCGCCGCGCAGTACGCGCAGTACACCAACTTCGACGGCACCACCGACGCCTTCAAGCACAAGTCGGAAGTCCTGGAAGCGCACTGCCGGGAAGTCGGCACCGACTTCGGCGCGATCGTCCGGTCGTCCAACTACAACGTGATCATCGGCGAGACCGACAAGGACGTGCAGGACCGGCTGGCCTGGATCCGCGAGCACCTCGGAAAGTACCTTCCGGCGGAGGCGGCCGACAGCACGGTCGCCAACCTCGCCGACGGTCCCCTCGTCGGCACGCCCGACCAGATTGTCGAGCGACTCAGCGAGATCGGTCAGCTGGGCATGACCTACGCGATCATCAACCTTCCCGACGTGGCCTACGACCGCTCCGGCCTCACTCTCTTCACGGAAAAGGTCGCCCCCGCCTTCGTAACCACCTGACATTCCGGCTCCCGGGGCCGCGTCGGTTCTCAGCCGGCCATCTCGGGCGTGTCATCGTGGCAGACGCCAGAAATATCCCACCAAATCTGCCAAGATCGAAAAAATCCATGGCGAAACCGTCGTTATAACGACGGTTTCGCCATGGATTTCGATTAAGCGATCATGAACCGCTGACAAGGGACGTCGCAGGACCCCGATCTGGTAGCAGAAGCACCCCTGCCACCAGATCGCGACGCGCCCCGCCCGGCAAAGCCGGGCCACGAGTAGCAGAGCCACGCCCAGCGAGCCGGAACCGCCTGCACGCGGTGACGGAGTCACGGGAGTGGAACGTTGTCGCCACGGTCCGTTCCTCATCGTGGGTTATTCTCGGACACATGTCTGTCGAATCGGTCTTCCCACAGCTCGAGCCGCTGCTGCCGCTGGTCCGCAAACCGGTGCAGTATGTCGGAGGCGAGGTGAATTCCACCGTTAAGGAGTGGGATGAGACCGATGTCCGGTGGGCGCTGCTCTACCCCGACGCCTACGAGGTCGGGGTGCCCAACCAGGGCGTCGCGATCCTCTACGAGGTCCTGAACGAGCAGCCAGGCGTCCTCGCCGAGCGCACCTACAGCGTCTGGCCCGACCTCGAGGCGCTGATGCGCGAGCGCGGCGTCCCGCAGTTCACGGTGGATGCGCACCGCCCGGTCGCTGCCTTCGACGTCCTCGGTGTGTCCTTCTCAACCGAGCTCGGTTACACGAATCTGCTGACTGCTCTCGACCTCGCAAAAATTCCAATTCTTTCTTCTGAACGGACCGAGGTTTCACCCCTCGTCATAGGCGGGGGCCATGCGGCGTTCAATCCGGAGCCACTGGCGGATTTCCTCGACGCAGCCGTGCTCGGCGACGGCGAGGAAGCGGTGCTGCTCATTACGCACCTGATCCGCGAATGGAAGAACGCGGGACGCCCCGGCGGCCGGGACGGCCTGCTGCTCTCCCTGGCGGCCACCGGATCCATCTACGTCCCGAAGTTCTACGACGTGACCTATCTGCCCGATGGCCGCATCGGCGGGGTGGCGCCCAACCGCCCCGGGGTGCCGGCCTCCGTCCGCAAGCACACGCTGCTCGACCTTGACGCCTGGCCTTACCCCAAGGCGCCGGTGGTGCCCGTCGCGGACTCGGTGCACGAGCGGTTCAGCGTGGAGATCTTCCGCGGCTGCACCCGCGGCTGCCGGTTCTGCCAGGCGGGGATGATCACCCGCCCGGTCCGCGAGCGGTCGATCACCACCGTCGGGAAGATGGTCGCCGCGGGGTTGCAGTCCACCGGCTTCTCCGAGGTCGGGCTGCTCTCGCTGTCAAGCGCTGACCACAGCGAGATCAACGAGATCGCGGTCGACCTGGCCGACTGCTACGAGGGGTCGAACGTCGGTCTCTCGCTCCCTTCCACCCGCGTCGACGCGTTCAACGTGACGCTGGCGGACGAGTTGTCAAGGAACGGGAAGCGGTCCGGTCTGACGTTCGCGCCTGAGGGCGGCTCCGAGCGGATGCGCCAGGTGATCAACAAGATGGTCACCGAGGAGGACCTGATCCGCACCGTGACCACCGCCTACTCATCGGGCTGGCGGCAGGTGAAGCTGTACTTCATGTGCGGTCTGCCGACCGAGACCGACGAGGACGTGCTGGCCATCGCCGACCTGGCCAAGAAGGTGATCGCGGCAGGCCGCGCGGCGAGCGGGCGGCGGGACATCCGCTGCACGGTCTCGATCGGCGGTTTCGTGCCCAAGCCGCACACGCCGTTCCAGTGGGCAGGGCAGTGCCCGGCCGAGGTGGTGGACGAGCGGCTGCGGAAGCTGGGGGCCGCGCTCCGCGGCGACCGGCAGTACGGCAAGTCGATCGGCTACCGGTACCACGACGGCACGCCGTCCCTCATCGAGGGGCTGCTCTCCCGGGGCGACCGGCGGGTCGGCGCGGCGATCCTCGCGGCGTGGCAGGACGGCGCTCGGTTCGACGGGTGGGGCGAGTACTTCTCGTTCGACCGCTGGGTGGCGGCGTGTCAGGCGGGGCTGACGCCGGCTGGTGTCGATCTAGCTTGGTATACTACGCGCGAACGCGGCTACGGTGAGGTACTGCCGTGGGACCACCTGGACTCCGGCCTGGACCGAGACTGGCTCTGGGAGGACTGGCAGTCTGCGGTTGCGCCAGCCGGCGCAGGCGAGGTAGAAGACTGCCGATGGACCCCGTGTTACGAGTGTGGAGTGTGCTCATCGATGGGTACAGAGATCCAGACGGGTCCGACGGGAGAGCGACTGGACGGAAGGCGCCTGCTTCCCGTGCTAGCGACAAACGGGAGATAAGTGGTGGGCGTACAGGTTTCTCCCGGGGGGGCGGACTCCTCGCATGAGGAGCTGCCGGCTTCCGGCGTGGGGGGCTCCGGCCTTCCAGCCCCCGTCCCCCCTGGCTCCCGTACCCCCCGCGAGAACGGCTCCGCGCCGGTCACGAATGTGCATCTTCTCGTCCGGTATGCTAAGCGGGGAAAGATGCGTTTTGCCAGTCATTTGGATGTGGCACGGGCCTTCGAGCGGGGCGTGCGGCGGGCAGGGTTGCCCATCGCGTACTCAGCCGGGTTCACGCCACACCCGAAAATCTCCTACGCGGGCGGTGCCCCGACCGGGGTCGCGAGCGAGGCCGAGTACCTGAGCCTCGCGCTGACCAGCCGGATCGAGGCGGCCAGCGCACGGGAGCGGCTGAACGCGGCGCTGCCTGATGGGATAGACGTGATCGTTGTCACTGAGGACACTGGGGGACTGCCAGCCAGTCGCCTCACCGCGTCCGAGTGGCAGGTAACCCTCCCGGGCCTGACGCCGGACAGCGTGACACCGATTGTGCAAAAATTTCTCGCCCTGACGGAGGCGCCGGTGGAGCGGCTGACCTCCAAGGGCTTGCGGCGCATGGACGCTAGGTCCGCCGTAGTCACCCTCGACGTCCACGGAGATGTGGGCGAAGCGACGGCGCTGCGGATGGTCGTCCGGCACACCTCCCCGGCCGTGCGGCCGGACGACGTGCTCAGTGCGCTACGCGACGTTTCCGATGTGATCCCGGCCGGACCGCAGCTGATGATGCGGCTGGCGCAGGGATCGCTCGGCGAATCCGGAACGGTGGTCGACCTATGACCGCCGCCGCCCCGGAGCTGAAGAACATGCCCATGCCTGGACCCTGCGACCGTACCCCCGCGCGTGACCGCTTCCCGTGCGGTTCCGAGCGCAGCGGGCCAGGCGAACGAACACTAGAAGCCCCCGTGCGGCGCGCCGACACCTTGCGTGCGAGCGCGCCCGGGGGCCTGACTGGAGATTGCCCGAATGCTCGACAGCGAGCCCAGCAACCGCGAGACAGACAATAACGAGTCATCCGGCAACGCAGCGGTACCCGCTGCAGCCACCGCCCCGGCGTGGACTAGCCCGCCGGTAGCTCCAGCCGTCCCTGCGGCGGTCTTCCAGCCGCCGCAGGTGCTCTTCCAGCCGCCCGCGGCCGCTCCGGCGCCCGCATCGGCGGCGCCCATTGCCGACGACAGGTCTGAGCCTGACGCTGAGGGGAGCGGCCGGACCGCCCGGTCCACCCGCACCCGTACCAGGAGTGCTGCGGCTGCTAGCAAGAGCGCCACGCCGGCCGCCGCGGACGGTACCGACGGCGAGTCCGGTGCCGACGCCGACGCGGGCAGGCCGGCCCGCAGGACCCGAGGCGGGCGCGGGCGGGGACGTACCCGCGACACCGCGCCCGATGACGACCTTTTCAGCGTCGAGAGCGCCGACACCGCGGGCGCGGTGGCCGAGGCGGCCGAGGACGCCGCCGATTCCTATTCCGGTGGCGACGCGGACGACTCCGGCGGCGAGGCGAGCGCCGCCGACGAGACGGACGACGGCGCGGGCAGCCGCCGCAGTCGCCGTCGCCGTAACAGCCGCACCAGTCGGACCACCCGGACCGGGCGCTCGGGCGATTCCGCCGCCGCGGCCGACGACGGCGCCGACGGCCCTGGCGGCAGCGCGGATGACGCCGACGCGGACGCCGACGGCGATGGCGACGACTCCACCGGCTCCGGCGACGATGAGTACGCAGAGGGCGGCGCCTCCGGCCGCCGCCGCCGCCGCAAGCGGCGCCGCGGCACGGGCGACACCGACGTGCCCTCCCCTGACGACCCGCCGGACACCGTGGTGCATGTGCGCGAGCCGCACAACGCCCAGGACGACGTGCGCGCCATCAAGGGGTCGACCCGCCTTGAGGCGAAGAAGCAGCGCAGGCGCGAGGGGCGCGAGTCGGGCCGCCGCCGCCCGCCGGTCATCACCGAGTCCGAGTTCCTTGCCCGCAGGGAGTCCGTCGAGCGGACCATGGTGGTCAGGCAGCGCGGCGACCGGACCCAGATCGCGGTGCTCGAGGACGACGTGCTGGTCGAGCACTACGTCAACCGGACGTCGCACCAGTCTTACGTCGGCAACGTCTACCTGGGCAAGGTCCAGAACGTGCTGCCGTCGATGGAGGCGGCGTTCGTCGACATCGGCAAGGGCCGCAACGCCGTGCTCTACGCCGGCGAGGTCAACTTCGACGCCAGCGGCCTCGAGGGCCAGCCGAAGCGGATCGAGTCCGCGCTGAAGTCCGGCCAGTCCGTGATCGTGCAGGTCACGAAGGACCCGGTGGGACACAAGGGGGCGCGGCTCACCAGCCAGGTCAGCCTCCCCGGCCGGTACCTGGTCTATGTGCCGGGTGCGTCGATGACCGGCATCAGTCGCAAGCTCCCGGAGAACGAGCGGACCCGGCTCAAGGCCATCCTGAAGAAGGTCACGCCCGAGCACGCCGGCGTGATCGTGCGCACGGCGGCCGAGGGCGCGGCCGAGACCGAGCTCGACCTTGACATCACCCGGCTGGCCGCCCAGTGGGAGACCATCGAGAAGAAGTCCAAGACGGCGACGTCGCCGGCCCTGCTGTACGGCGAGCCGGACCTGACCGTCCGGGTGATCCGCGACGTTTTCAACGAGGACTTCGCCAAGCTGATCGTCTCCGGTGACGAGGGCTGGGAGATCATCGACGAGTACGTCAGGTTCGTCGCGCCGCACCTGGCCGACCGGATCAGCCGCTGGGACCACGACGACGACCCAGGCGACGACGTGTTCGCCCGGTACCGGATCGACGAGCAGCTCGCCAAGGCGCTCGAGCGGAAGGTTTGGCTGCCGAGCGGCGGCTCGCTGGTCATCGACCGCACCGAGGCGATGACGGTCATCGATGTCAACACCGGCAAGTTCACCGGGCAGGGCGGCAACCTCGAGGAGACCGTCACCAGGAACAACCTGGAGGCGGCGGAGGAGATCGTCCGCCAGCTCCGGCTCCGTGACGTCGGCGGCATCGTCGTCATCGACTTCATCGACATGGTGCTCGAGTCCAACCGCGAGCTCGTGCTCAGGCGGATGCTCGAATGCCTGGCCAGGGACCGGACCAAGCACCAGGTCGCCGAGGTGACCTCGCTCGGCCTGGTGCAGATGACCCGCAAGCGGGTCGGCGCAGGCCTGCTTGAGGCCTTCTCGCAGCAGTGCGAGTGCTGCAGCGGCCGTGGTGTCATCCTCACGCTCGAGGTTCCGGCCGAGACGGCCCACCGCTCCTCGGCGGGCACCGGCCGGGCGCCCCATCCCGGCTCCGCCCCTCAATGACGCCGACAGCAACGGCCATAGCTCCGGCAACGGCGGCAGCGCAAACGGCAACGGCAACGGCGGCAACGGCGGCAACAACGGCAAGGGACGAGGGAACGGCTCCGACTCCCGGTCAGGCAACGGCAGGTCGGGCAACCGCAGGACCGGCGGCCGCTCCGACAACGACTGGCGTTCCGCGGAAAGCATTGCCGCCGACGAAGCCCTGGCCGATGTCGCCTTGGCCGACGGAGTCCTGGCCGGCACGGCACTAGAGGAGGTGGCCCTGAGCGGCGCCTTGGACAGCGCCCCCCTGGGCACTAACGCCTTGGACAACGCGGCCCTGGACAGCGCGGCCCGCAGTGACGGCCGCGTGGACGACGCCGCTCCAAGCACCCGCAATGTCGGCAGGCGCACCCGCCGTCCGACCAACGGAGGCACCGCCTTTGCCACCGCCGTTCACGTCGAGGACACCGCCCCGGTGGCAACGACGGTCCCCGTGGTGACCACGGGTGCCGACGCGCAGCCCGAGCCCGCGGGGTTCACCTCGGTCGTCACCGGCAGCTCCGGTGACCCGGCCGCACCCGAGGACTCGGCGCCGCCCGTCCGTCGCACCCGCACCCGCGCCGGCTCCGCCGTCGCCCGGGTAACGGTCGTCGCCGACCCGGAACCAGCGCCGGAGCAGGAGTCGGCGCCGGATCTCCCCGTCACCGTGGTGGCCACGGAGACGCTAGCCGAGCCCGAGGCCCCGGCCGCGGAGCCGGACGCCACTGCCGAGCCGGACGCCACTGCCGAATCGGTCACCCTCGTCGAGCCGGAGTCCGTTTCCGCCGAGCCGGAGTCCGCCTCGGAGTCGGTCGCGGTCGTGGAGCCGGAGTCCGCTCCGGAGTCGGTCGCGGTCGTGGAGCCGGAGTCCGCTCCGGAGTCGGTCGCGGTCGTGGAGCCGGAGTCCGCTCCGGAGTCGGTCGCGGTCGTCGAGCCGGAGGCCGCTCCCGCCGCGCCGGAGGTCGAGCTCACGAAGTTCGTCTCGTCCGAGCCGGAGCCCGTCGCTGGCACGGAGCCGGAAGCCCTCGCCCCGGGCACGCTCACGGCACCGGAGGACCCGGCCGATGCGCCGACCCCGCCCGTCGCCCCGGACGCGATTGCGATCACGGAGGAGCCCGCGAACCTGGTTATCGCCGCCGAAGACCCGGCGTCGGCCGCCGCCCCCGAAGCGTCTGTTACGCCGACGGAGCAGGAGCAAGAGCAGGTAGCTGTCGAGGAACACCCCGAGGGCTAGCGAGGCATAGCGCTCAAGCGCGCAACACATAATCGGGTGTTGGCGACGGTGATATAAGCCGCCGCCAACACCCGCTTCGCTTTTACGCCCGCTCCCGCTCCCGCTCCCGCTCCCGCTCCCGCTCCCGCTCCCTTTCGCTTTACGCCCGCTCCCGCTCCCTGTCGCTTTACTTGCGAGTGATGAACAGGACGTACCCGTAGGTCAGGCCGACCGCGTCGGGGTGGTTGCCGAGCCAGAAGTCGGCGATGTCGGCGGGGAATTCGAGGTGGAGGACTGCTTCGAAGTCCTCTCGGTTCACGAACAGCCACTCGCTCATCACTTCGACTCGCTCCGCGCCGCGCTGCTCCCACCATTCGTCCGTGGGCTGGCCGCCGGCTTGTGGGGTGGCCCACGGGGAGGCGTTGAGCAGAGCGGCGAACTGTCCGGCACGCAGGTCGTTATCGATGACGACCAGAGTTCCGCCGGGCTTGAGTACGCGCATGACCTCCGCCAGGCCCGCATCGCACCCCGGCGGGAAGAAGTATGCGAACCTGGCGTGCACCACGTCAACCGAGGCGTCGTCCAAGGGGATGTGCTCGGCGGATCCGTGCAGCACCTCGACCCGTCGGTCTCTGGCTCGGGCCAGCGATACGAGCCGCTCGTCGGGTTCGATGCCGATGACCCGGTCGGCCTGCGCGGCGTAACCGGGAAGCCAATATCCGCTGCCGCAGCCGAGGTCGAGCAGGATTCGACCGTCCCACGGGGCGGCCTGCGCCATGCGATCGAGCACCGCGCCGCGCGGATCCACGGCGAGGTTCTCGAGTTCGTAGAGCGCGGGGTTGCCGCCCTGGTTGGCCGCCGGGACGAAATCGCGAAGTTCCATGGACGTAGTCAGCCGCAGAAGGCCCCGTCTGTCGATGGTTTTTTCATCTCCCCGCTGCCTGCTCCGTACGAATCCAGCGGTTGCAACTTCCCGCCGCAGTGCCAGTCATGGGACTCCGCAGCGGGCAAGCGCGGGAAGATGGGTCCCCATGACCGCGCCCCTCCAATCCCTCACATGGACAGCCGTCACGGCTCGCCGAATGGCCCGCCACGCGCTGACCGAAGCGTCCGCCGACCTGGACCCGGCAGGCATCGCCGCTGTCCTGTGCGGCGTGCACGCACAGGTGCTCGCCGCCGCGGAGCTCTCGATCGGCCGCCGCATCGCTGGCGCGACCCGCACCGACGTACAGCGCGCGCTGTGGCAGGACCGCACCCTGGTCAAGACGTTCGGCCCGCGCGGCACCGTCCACTTGCTGCCCGCGGCGGATCTGCCGATGTGGACGGGTGCGCTGTCGGCCGTCTCGTCGCCGCCGACGCACCCGGAAGGAGTCCGTTTCACCCCCGGCCAGGCGGAAGAGGTAATCGCGGCCATCGGCGACGCCCTTGCGGACAGCGAGCTGGCCGTGGACGAGTTGACCGAGGCCATCGCGGATCGCACCGGCCCGTGGGCCGTCGAGCAGACCATGGAGGCGTTCGGCGGCAAGTGGCCCCGTTGGCGCCAGCTCACCAGCGCGGCCGCGCACCGGGGCGTCTTGTGCTTCGGCCCGGACCGTGTCAGGAACGCGACCTACACCAGCCCAGCTCGCTGGCTCCCCGGCTTCCGCCCGGCCGATGCCGACACGGCCCTGAGCACCCTGCTCACCCGCTACCTGTACGCCTACGGCCCCGCGACGCCTCAGCACTTCGCCAAGTGGCTGGCCATACCGCCCCGCCGCGCCACCGACCTGTTCGCCGCGCTGTCGGCCGGCTTGGAATGCGTCGACTTGGACGGCACCACGGCGTGGACCCTCGCCACCGACACCCGGACGCCGTCCCGGCCGCCCAGCGGCATCCGCCTGCTGCCCTACTTCGACGCCTACGTCATAGCAGCCCAGCCCCGAGACCGCCTGTACCCAGGCGCTGCGCAACCCGCGCGCTCAGCCCGTCGGGCCAGGCCGGAAACTACCCGGTCCTGCTCATCGATGGCGTCGTGGGCGGCATCTGGCACTACCGCCGCTCCGGTCGCGAGCTCACCATCATCGTCGAACCTCTGCGACGATCTGACCGTCCCCCAGCGCCGCCAACTCGACGACGAGATCGCCCTCGTGGCTGCGGTGATGGAGGCGACCCCGACACTGGCAATAGGCTCCGTGACAGTCGGCCCGCACGCTTAACCGGCCCAAACCCAACGGCCGATGATCACGAATACCCCGGTGCGCAGCTCGGGTCCCGCCTGCCGGAGGAGCTGGTATGCTTTTTGCAACGACCCGGTGGCTGGCGAATGATCAGCATCTGTGGTCGTTTCATGCGCGTAAGATGGCATGTCAGGTTCATGGCGAGCCCGCCACAGGTCCGCAGTCCAGCCACAATGGCCGGTTGCGTCCGACGGCAGCGGGGCACGCATACAGGGAGAGGCAGTTCTCGGGTGTACGCGATTGTGCGCTGCGGTGGCAGGCAAGAGAAGGTCGCCCTCGATGACGTGCTCACCGTCGATAAGCTTGCAGACGAGGAGGCCGGGTCGAGCATCACGTTCCCCGCGCTTCTCGTGGTAGACGACGGCGATGTCATCAGCGACGCGGCAGAGCTTAGCGGCTACCAGGTGACGGCCGAGGTTGTCGGCCCAGCCAAGGGGCCGAAGATCAACATGGTCCACTACCGGAACAAGACGGGCTACAAGCGCCGTCAGGGTCATCGCCAGAAGTACACCCAGGTCCGGATCACCGGCATCGCGAAGGCGTCGGATTCGTCTAAGGACCAGCAGAAATGGCACACAAGAAGGGCGCGTCGTCCAGCCGCAACGGTCGCGACTCCAACGCGCAGCGGCTCGGCGTGAAGCGCTTCGGCGGCCAGCCCGTGAACGCGGGCGAGATCATCGTCCGACAGCGTGGCACGCACTTCCACCCGGGTCAGGGTGTCGGTCGCGGTGACGACGACACGCTGTTCGCCCTGGTGGCCGGGAAGGTCAAGTTCGCCAGGTACCGCGGTCGCCGCGCCGTGAACATCGTCCCGCATGTGGACAAGCTGAACGTGGAGAACGTGGCCTAATCGGCCGAAGCAAAGCGAGAACGTGCCGTGGCGGGCCGGTTTCCCGGCCCGCCATTAGCATGTAAAAGGGGATCAATCATGGCTGAGTTCGCTGACCACGCTGTGCTGCAGGTGCAAGCCGGCCATGGCGGGAACGGCTGCGCATCGGTCCACCGGGAGAAGTTCAAGCCGCTGGGCGGCCCCGACGGCGGCAACGGGGGCCGCGGCGGCAGCGTGATCCTCGAGGTCGACGCGTCCAGCTCTACGCTGCTCGACTTTCATCGCCGTCCGGTCAGGAAGGCCGGGAACGGCCATCAGGGCGAAGGGTCGAACCGCAGCGGCGCCGCCGGGGAAGATCTGATAATCCAGGTCCCGAACGGCACGGTGGTTCTCTCCAGCAACGGAGAGGTGCTCGCCGACCTGATCGGGACCGGCACCCGGTACATCGCCGCGGCGGGCGGCGGAGGCGGGCTCGGCAACGCAGCGCTTGCATCGGCCCGCCGCAAGGCCCCGGGCTTTGCGCTCAAGGGAGAGCCGGGCGACAGCCACGACCTCACCCTTGAGCTCAAGACGGTGGCCGATATCGGCCTCATCGGCTTCCCTAACGCGGGCAAGTCCAGCCTGATCGCCGCCATGTCGGCCGCCCGGCCGAAGATCGCCAACTACCCCTTCACCACCCTGATCCCGAACCTCGGCGTGGTCGAGGCGGGCGAGGTCCAGTACGTCGTCGCCGACGTGCCCGGCCTGATCCCGGGCGCGAGCGAGGGCAAAGGCCTCGGCCATGACTTCCTCAAGCACGTTGAACGCTGCTCGGCGCTGGTGCACGTGCTCGACTGCGCGACCGACGAGCCCGGCCGTGACCCGATCAGCGACCTGGACACGATCGAAGCCGAGCTCGCCCGTTACGAGGAGATCGTCGGGCTCGGCCTGACCGGCACTTCCATGATGGACCGGCCGCGGATCGTCGCGCTCAACAAGGTGGACGTCCCAGAGGCCCGCGAACTCGCCGACATGGTCAAGGGGGAGCTCGAGGCCCGCGGCCTCGCGGTCTACGAGGTCTCGGCCGCGACCACCGAGGGACTGCGCGAGCTCCGCTTCGCGATGGCCGAGATTGTGGTGGCGGCCCGGGCGGCACGGGCCGACCCCGTCCCCGAGCGCGTCATCATCCGCCCGAGGGCGGCCAAGGAGCCGGGCTTCGAGGTGGTCCGCATGAAGGACGGCTCGTATCTGGTCAGCGGCGAGAAGCCGTCGCGGTGGGTCATGCAGACGGACTTCACCAATGAAGAGGCGGTGGGCTACCTTGCCGACCGGCTCGCCCGGCTGGGCGTCGAGGAAGCCCTCGCCAAGGCGGGCGCGAACTCCAGTGACACCGTGCTGATCGGCGACCCCGACGACGCGGTCGTCTTCGACTGGGACCCCGACCTCGCCGCGGGCGGCGGCAACCACGTGGCCGGCCCCCGGGGCACGGACCGCCGCCTGCGATGATGAGCAAGCCCGTCGGCCGGGACGGGCCAAGCGAACAGACGTCGCGCCTGACGGCGCTGGGCTGAAGTGGCACCGGGTTGGACGACACTGAGTTGGACGACACTGAGTTGGACGACAGTGTGGGGGAGGAGATGGCGGCGCGTCCCGACGTCGCCGCCTCGCCAAGGACCGTCGTCAAGGTCGGATCCTCGTCCCTGACGACGCGCGACGGCGCGATCGACGACGCCCGCATCGCCGCGATTGTCCGCGCCATCGCCGACCGGGTGCGCGGCGGTCACCAGGTGCTGCTCGTTTCATCGGGCGCGATCGCGACCGGCCTGGGTCCGCTCGGCCTGAAGAAGCGCCCGCGCGACCTGGCCACTCAGCAGGCGGCGGCCTCCGTCGGCCAGGGCCTGCTGATGGCCCGGTACACCGCCGCGTTCGCCGCTCACGGCCTGGACACCGGCCAGGTCCTGCTGACCGCCGACGACCTGATGCGCCGAGGCCACTACCGGAACGCGCAGCGCACCCTCGACCGCCTGCTCGACCTCAAGGTCGTCCCGGTGATCAACGAGAACGACACGGTGGCCACCGACGAGATCCGCTTCGGCGACAACGACCGCCTCGCCGCGCTCGTCGCCCACGTCACCCGGGCCAGCACGTTGATCCTCCTCTCCGACGTGGACGGCCTGTACGACGGCGACCCGAGAAAGGGAAACGCCCGCCGGATCGACGTGGTGGCCGGCCCGATGACCTGCTGCAGGTCAGGGCGGGCAAGACCGGCAAGTCCGGCGTGGGCACCGGCGGCATGTCCACCAAGGTCGATTCCGCGCTGATCGCGACGGCGGCCGGCATCGCGACGGTGGTGACCGCGGCCGCGCAGGCCGCCGCCGCCCTGGCAGGCGAGCGTACTGGCACCTACTTCGCCCCCACCGGCCACCGCCCGAGCACTCGCCTGCTCTGGCTGGCGCACGCGGCCGTCGCCCGGGGCGCGCTCAAGCTCGACGACGGCGCCGTCGAAGCGGTCATTGTCCGCCGCGCCTCCCTGCTCCCCGCGGGCATCACCGGCGTAGACGGCGCCTTCGAAGCGGGCGACCCGGTCGACCTGACCACCGAGGCCGGCACCGTAGTCGCCAGGGGCATCGTCAACTACGACGCCCAGGAGATCCCCGCGCTCATGGGCCGCTCCACCCGCTGGCTCTCCACCAGGCTGGGCCCCGAGTACGAGCGCGAAGTAGTCCACCGCGACGACCTAGTCATCCTTTGACGCGATCCTGCCCCGAGGTGCGGGATTCAGCCCGCGCTACCCAGGCGCCGATTGGGAACCCAGTCCACCGCGCCCTAACGGCGTGCCGCGTCAGCCCACCGTCTCGAAGCTACCGTCAGGCGTGAGGTGGAAAGCTAGGCGCACGTGGTCCACGCTGTCGGCGGGACCGGTGAAGGTCACGGCCTGCAGGGCGCGCTCACGGTCCGCTGGAGTGGCGGCCAGTCGCGCCGCCACCAGGTCCGCCGCGCGTGCAGTCATCGTCACCGTCGGCGATCCGCCCGCAGGCACCAGACTCTGGCCGGACACGGCGAACTCGAAACGGCGGCCGTCGATGTCGGCGGCGACGCTTTCCTTGAGATCGGCGGCCGCCGCCGGGTCGAACGCAAGCAGGATACCGGCCAGGAATCCGCTGAACGGCGACACCCCGTCCGGCTCGGCGGTGTCCCATTGGCGCAGCCCCAGCCGGGCGACAGATTGCAAGACCGGCACCACGTAGCGCCATCCCGCCTCGGTCAGCCCGAGCACCGCCCGGGCTGCCGGCGGGGGCAGTTCCGTCCGCTCGATCAGCCCGGCCGCCTCCAGTTCCCGCAACCGCTCCGCCAGCAGGTTCGTCGCGATCCCGGGCAGTTCGGCCCGGATGTCCCCGTACCGACGCGGGCCGCCGACCAACTCCCGCAGGATCAACAGCGTCCAGCGGTCGCCGAGCACGTCCAGCCCCAGCGCGATCGGGCAATTCTGGTTGTAAGTCCGCACCGTGCCGGCCCAGTTCTCCCGTCGGTCATTCCGGCCCCGATCCTACGCCGGGCTTGGCAAGTGCTATCGGCACCGCCAGCTGTTCCGGGACTGCTGTGGCGGCTACCCGGGTCCGGGTCCGCAGCTTCGCGAGCGAGATGACGTGCAGCGCGAACAGCAGCGGCACGCCCGCCGTCGGGATCAGCACCAGCGGCAGTACGGATATCTGCTGCGTGGTAGGCGTCAGGTGGAGTATCTGCTGGCGGCCCGGCGCGGCGAGGAACCCGACCGCGAAGGGCACCGCGAAATCGACCAATCCCGCGATGTTGAACCAGAACGCCCGGCGAATCCCGTTGCCGTCCCGCAGCCCTCGCGCCACCCAAGGCGCGGCCAGGCCGATCGCGATGTCGCCGAGACCTGCCGGCAGCGCGAAGGCCGCCGGCAGCTCGCCCAGGGCGAGCGCGATCAGGAATATCAGCCCACCCACGCGCACCTGATGAGGCCGGGTAAGCAGAGACAGTATCCGCGGATCAGACAGAACGCGCCTAGCTATCGGCAGCCGGGTAAGCAGAAGCAGCCCGACCAGCGGCACCGCGAATCCCAGCGCTAGCCACGGCTTGGTCGCGTTGCTCTCAAACCGGTACACGTGGGCGCTCGCCAACGCAGCCGTCACGAGAACCCACCCGGCGTATCCCGCCGCGAACACCACCGCCAGGCGCAAGGCCGCCCGGCCCTCCACCCCCGCGGCCGTTGCCGACGTCCGAAACGCCCGCG
This sequence comes from uncultured Actinomycetota bacterium, assembly GCA_963778435.1. Taxonomy (GTDB): domain Bacteria; phylum Actinomycetota; class Actinomycetes; order Streptosporangiales; family Streptosporangiaceae; genus Trebonia. Next base: position 103,353 of record CAVZUX010000018.1, on the reverse strand, counting down.
CCACCGCGAGCAATATCAGCCCGACTTCGACCACCACGAGAGCCCACAAGTACCAAGGCGCAGATGACATGATCGCTCCGATCTTCCCGGCCAGCCCACCGCCAGCCCCTACACAAGAAACTCTAGCCAGTAGACAAATTTTTAAACAAGCAAGAATAATTTCTTGTCTAGGAATCGACGGTCACGCGCGTGAGCGGGTGAGTCGGTCAGTGGCGGGTGACCGAGTCCGGGGAGGTTCTACTCCGGCGGGCCGTTGGCCCGCAGAGCCACGGTGGTGCTTCCGTGGTCCAGGATCTACCTCTAGGGTCGCCGCTCACGTTGTCGGTCCAGCAAGGCGCACGGCGCGGCGGCAGCAGCCAGGCCTATGCCACCCGACGCTCATGCACCTCGCCGGACTCAGCAACGCCAAGGGCTTCCGCCGCGAGCCATGCGCATCCGCCCTGCGAAGTGCCTTAGGCCCCGCCGCCGCCTAGCGAGCCGGCCGAATGCCCGAAGGCCGAAGGAGTGCCAGCGGAAATCTCCCGAAGGCCCCAAGCCACGCCGACGGGTTTTGACTTTGCCCTGCCCCCTGCCCCTGCCCCCTGCCCTGCCCCCAAGCAAACGCACTGCGGGGCGCGGAGGAGAATCCCCCGCGCCCCGCAGAAAACGCAGAAACGCAGAACCGAAACAGTCGGCCGTCAGTTGTCGCCGTTGCCACCGCCGTTGCCGCCGCCCCGGTTACCGCCGCCGCCGAACCGGTCGAACAGCCCGGAAGCCGCCCGCGCGCCGGTATCCGCGACGCCGCGGAGGATGCCGGCCAGCGGGTCCTCCGACCGATTCCACGTTTCGCGGTAGGAGTTGGCCGCGTTCTTCATCTCGTCGGAGAACTTCGCGTCCCGGTCGGTGTCGCGGCGCGGGTAGTCGCCGGACAGGATCGTCTCGTACTCGCCGTTGGTCGCCCACCGGTCAAGCTCGGCGAACCGGACGACCGAGAACGGGTGGGTGTTCCCCTGGAGCTGGAGCAGCTTGAGCACCGAGTCCCGCAGGTCGGGCACCGCGTCGTACTCGTGCGCCTGCTCGCGGAACGCGTCCGGGTTGAGCTCGGACAGGAACGGGCCGCCGGCCAGCTTCATCAGCGCCCGCCTGGCCGCGTCGACGTCCTGGCCGGCCAGCAGGCCCGCCCGGTCGCAGGAGAGCTCGGACTTGCGGAACCACTCTTCGAGGCCCCAGATGATGCCCCGGAGACCGAGGTAGCCGATCGGCATCCAGGCGATCCGCGCGGCGAGCTGGATGAGGATCAGCAGCATCGTCCGGTAGACGGCGTGCCCGGACAGGATGTGCCCGAGCTCGTGGCCGACGACGAACCGGAGCTCTTCCTCGTCGTGCAGGTTGACCAGGCCCGTGGTGAGCACCACGAAGGGCCGGTCCTTGCCGATCGCCATGGCGTTGACGAGCGGCGACTGAATGACGAAGCAGTCGGGTATGTCGGGCAGGTCGAGGATGTAGGCGCCGTCCCGCACTAGCGCGTGGATGTGCGGGAACTGGCGCTCAGAGACCTTGACCGCGCCCGCCAGGAACGTCAGACGCAGGGCGCGTTCATTGAAGAGGCCGAAAAGCTTGCTCAGCAGCACGTCGAAGCCGCTCAGCTTGCGCAGCGCGACGAGGGCCGAACGGTCGGCCGGGTGCTCGTAGGCGCGGGACGAGATGCCGGTGAGCCGGACACGGGCCCGATCGGGAACTGAAGTCATATCTCGAATGGTAGCTCCCCCGGCGAGTCAAAGCATCGTCCCGCGGGCGTAACCCGCAGGGATCAGCGGAACATTTTCGGGGTCGGCAACCCTATAGCATCTCGATACCGTTGAACTAAGGAGATGGCGGTTGATTAACGGGCGCAAGCGGGTTGGCGTGATGGGCGGCACGTTCGACCCCATCCACCATGGCCACCTGGTGGCCGGCAGCGAGGTGGCGCACCACTTCGGCCTGGACGAGGTCGTCTTCGTGCCCACCGGGCAGCCCTACCAGAAGGACGACCGGAAGGTCTCCGCGGCCGAGGACCGCTACCTGATGACGGTGATCGCCACCGCCTCCAATCCCCGGTTCTCCGTCAGCCGCGTCGATATCGACCGCCCGGGCCCGACCTACACGATCGACACGCTGCGCGATCTGAAGGACGCGAACGGTCCGGACACCGACCTATACTTCATAACGGGCGCGGACGCGCTGGCGAACATTTTGACCTGGCACGACGTCCAAGCGCTCTTCTCTCTTGCGCACTTCATCGGCTGCACCCGACCAGGTCACCGGCTCACCGGCCAGGGGCTGCCGGATGGGAAGGTCTCCCTGGTGGAGATCCCCGCGCTGGCGATCTCAAGCAGCGAGTGCCGCCACCGGGTCGCCGCGGGGGAGCCGGTCTGGTACCTGGTGCCCGACGGCGTCGTCCAGTACATCGGGAAGCGCGGATTGTACGAGAGACCATGAGATCCTAGTAGAACAACCCTCGACCGAGGAGGCCGACGCACCACGTGACTGCCACCCCCAGGGCCATCGAGCTCACCGAGATCGCCGCGCTCGCCGCGGCGGAGAAGCTGGCCAGCGACATCGTCGCCTACGACGTGAGCGACCAGCTTGCGATCACCGACGTGTTCCTGGTCTGCACCGGGGCAAACGACCGGCAGGTCCGCTCGATCGTCGACGAGGTAGAGCTACACCTCAAGCTGGCCGGCGCCACCCTCAAGAGGAGGGAGGGCGAGAACGAGAGCCGCTGGGTGCTGCTGGACTACAACGACATCGTGGTCCACGTGCAGAACAAGGAGGAGCGCGTCTTCTACGCCCTCGAGCGGATCTGGAGCGACTGCCCGCGGATCGCCCTCCCCGAGGGGGCCCTGACGGCTAAGGGGACGCAGAGCTGAGCGCGCCGAAGCGGCTCGTGCTCTGGCGGCACGGGCAGACGACCTGGAACGTCGAGCACCGCTTCCAGGGCCATACCGACATTCCCCTCGACGAGACCGGCGAGGCCCAGGCGGAGTACGCCGCCCGCCGCCTGGCCACCTTGATGCCGAGCGCGATCTTCGCCTCCGACCTGACCCGCGCCCAGCAGACCGCCGCCCCGCTGAGCCGGCTCACCGGCCTGCAGGTCGCCTCGGACAAGGGGCTGCGCGAGCGGTCCGGCGGCGCCTGGGAGGGCCTGACCGACACCGAGATCAACGAGCGCTACCCGAGGGAGCGCGCCACCTGGGACCCGCCGAAGGGCGAGCTGACCAGCGCGGTCGCCGACCGGGTGAGCGCGGCCATCACCCGGGCCTCCGCCGCCGTGGCCCCCGGCCAGCTCGCCGTCGTGGTCAGCCACGGCGCGGCGCTCCGCCTGGGCATGGAGCGCCTCCTCGGCCTCCCCGCCCATGGCATCAGCGTCCTCGGCCCGCTGGCCAACTGCTCCTGGTCCGTCCTGTCCGTCCTCGACGGCCGCTGGCGCCTCCTCGAGTACAACGCCGGTACCCTCCCCGAGCCGGTCATAGGCGACGACCGCTAAAGTCCAAAGTCAACATCGTCGTAGTGAACGGGCCGTTGCTTCGCCCGGTAGGTCCGTCGGAGCCGTCCCATGCCATCACGGGATCAGGTCCAGGCCTTCCTTTTTCCACGACTCCCATCGACTGCGCCCGCGTCCACTGACTTCTACCTGTCGGCTACGGCAACGACCCAAACGCGCCTGTCATCGAGGCCATTGACACCAACAGACGATGTCGTTGGCGTAGGTGACAGGCGCCAGCCAGCCCTGTCGTTGGCGTGGGTAGGTTCGTCGGCTGAGGTCTGGCCGCGGCAGGGCGCGCTTAGGCGACGCCGGCTAGGCGGAGCATGGCGGTGACGCCGGCGGCGGCGATGACGACGACCGGGAACGGGGCGCGGCGCGCGGCGAGGATGCCGGCGACGAGTACGCCGGTGGGGCGGGCCCAGCCGGCGAAGTCGTGTCCGTTGAACAGGGCGGACGTCGCGGCCAGCGCGATCAGAAGGACGGCGGCCGCGTCGGCGAAGACCACCGTGGCCGCAGGCGGCAGCGTCAGTCGGCCCTGGCAGAGCGGGCCAACGAGCCGGAACGCATAGGTGATTACGGCGAGGGCAACGATGGCTAGCAGCGGCATCAGAGTTCTCCCCTGTCACACGTCGGGTGCGCCGTCGAGTGGGCGTTCGTCGGGTGCGCCGTCGTCTGGTCGCTTGTCGGGTGCGTCGTCGACCCAGCGCTCGTCGGGTGCGTCGTCCGGGCATTCGCCGAGCGCGGCGTCGCGCGGGCAGACGTAGGGTCGGTCGTCGTGCAGGCAGGCACCGGGTGGGTCGTCGTCCGGCGGCGCGGTCGCCAGCCGGTGGCCAGGCCGGCTAGGGCCGCGAGCACGGGCAGGCCGGCGGGCACCACCGGCGTGAGCGCGACGGCGATCACCGCGCCTGTCCCAGCGGAGAACCGGGTACGGAGGTCGGCGAGCGCGGGCAGCGCGAGCGCGATCACCACGGCGGGGAACGTCGCGTCGAGGCCGAACGCGTCCGTGTTCCGCACCACCGATCCCGCGAGCACACCAAGCAGCACGGACACGTTCCAGACGGCGAACAGGGTCAGGCCGCAGGTCCAGAACGCCGCCCGGCGGCGCGCCGGATCGGTCTGGCGCAGCGCGAACGCGGTGGACTCGTCGGTGATCACCTGCGCGCCAAGCAGGCGGATCAGCCAACGCCAGCGGACCGGGCGGGTGTTGACCCGGCGGGTCCGGAGCGGGTCGGCGGGGCGCCGGGCAGCGCGGTTAGTTTCGACGTGGTTAGGGTCACCGTGGTTGGCGTCGACGTGGTTGGCGTCAGCGTGGTTAGGGTTACCGCGGTTAGCGTCAGCGTGGTTGGCGTCGACGTGGTCAGGGTCGGCGTGCTCGCGTGGTCCGACGACATCAGCGACGGCGAAGCCGTAGGGGAGCAGCCTTGTGTTCAGCACGGCGCCCGCCGCGACGGCCGCGAAGGCGCTGCCGCCGGCCAGGACCACGCCAACCGCCGCCAACTGCGAACCGCCCGCGAAGACGAGCAGTGACATCGCGACCGGGACCCACCAGGGAAGGTGGCCGGCCACCGTCGTCGCGCCAAACGACACGCCGACCAGCCCGTCGGCCAGGCACACGAGCGCGACATCGCGAAGCAACGTCGATCCGCGTTGCGGCGTCGATCCCCGCGGCGGCGTCGATCCCAGCGGCGGCGTCGATTCACGCGGCAACGTTGATCCGCTTGTTCGCCACAAAGGACTCATGTTCAATATAATGAACACGATTGCGTCCGTTCGTCAAACCGAACGGTCGGGAGTCTGGAGCGAACACGTGTCAGAAGCGGCCACCGCGGCGGACGTCGTCGCGCTGATCTCGATGTCGTTGCGCCGCGAGCGGGCGCGATCCGGGCTGAGCCTGACCGACCTCGCCAGGCGGGCCGGCGTCGCCAAATCGACCCTGTCCCAGCTGGAGAACGGCGCCGGCAACCCGTCCCTGGAGACGCTCTGGGCCCTCGCCCAGGCGCTCGGCATCCCGCTCAGTCGTCTGGTCGATCCGCCCCGGCAGGGTATCCAGGTGATCCGCGCGGGGGAGGGGCCAGTCATGCACGCCGAGCGCGCCGCCTACGATGCGGCGATGCTCGCGTCCTGCCCGCCAGGCGCGCGCCGCGACATCTACCGCGTCATCGGGCAGCCCGGCGCGCCCCATCTGGCACCCCCGCACATGCCCGGCACCACGGAGCACCTGATACTCGGCAGCGGCCGCGTGCTGGCCGGCCCGGAGGGCGAGGCCGTGGAGCTCGGTCCCGGCGACTACCTCCGCTACCCATCGGACGTCCCGCACGTCTTCGACGCCCTGGAGTCGGACACCTCGGGCGTGATCATCATGGAGCACGTCTGACCAGCCGAGGCGCCCAGCCCGAGGCGCCCAGCCCGAGGCGCCGAACCCGAAGCGCAAGCGCCCGAGTCATCGAACCAGATGCACTAAGCCCGAGGCAGGCCGAACCCGAACCACAAGCCCTAGTCATCGAACCCGATGCGCCAAGCCCGAGGCACCGAACCCGAAGCACCAGACTCCAACTCCTAAACCTCTATTCCCTCTAGTTTCCTACTAAATAGGTCGATATAGTAGCGGCGCTGGAATGATCAACTGGTGACGGGAGTCATGCAACGATGCGCAAGAAAACCTGGGCTACTGGCGTGCTAACAGGGGCCGCGGCCGTCGCGGTCATGGCGGTGGCCGCGACGGTGCCCGCCGCGTCCGCCGCGACGAAGACGGCCACGAGCACGCTTCAGCCACCACCGGTCAAGATCCTCACCGACACGGCCGGCGATAAGGGCGGCGACATCTTCATCGCCCCGTTCGGCGACGCGACCACGTACGCCAACGGCGCGGAGATCCTCAGCCCGAACGGCAAGAAGGTCATCTGGTTCCACCGGGCGCCGACCGGGCAGGAGGACGCGGATTTCCGGACGCAGACCTACGACGGCAAGCCCGTGCTGACCTTCTGGCAGGGCACAGGACTCGGTGGCGTGTCGACCGGCGCCGATTACATCTATAACGACCACTACAAGCTGATCGCCACCGTCAAGGACGGCAACGGCTACTCAGCCGACGGCCACGAGCTCCTCATCACGCCGCAGAACACCGCATTGACCATCTCCTACACCACCGCGACCGCGAACCTGACCTCGATCGGCGGCCCCGCCGACCAGACGGTCATCAACGGCATCGTGCAGGAGATCAACATCAAGACCGGCAAGGTGCTCTTCCAGTGGAACAGCGCCGACCATGTGCCGTACGCGCAGAGCGAGCAGCCGCTGCCGGCGACCGCGTCCACCCCGTGGGACTGGTTCCACCTCAACGCCGTCAAGCTGGACACCAACGGCAACCTGCTCATCGACGCTCGCGACACCTGGACCACGTACGAGGTCTCGCCGCGCACCGGCAAGATCGAATGGCAGCTCGGCGGCAAGGACAGCTCGTTCACCGTCAAGGCCGCCAAGGGCCAGGTCCTCGACAGCGCCGGGGAGATCTTCGCCTGGCAGCACGACCCCGAGGCGCACGGTAACGGCATCTACACGTTCTTCGACAACGACGCGGCGGGCACCGCCAACACCCCGACCGACATCCTGGTCGATCTCCCCTACAGCCGCGCGATCACCGTCAAGCTCAACGTCCGCACCCACGTCGCGACCCTGATCAAGTCCGACAACCAGCCGGAAGGCCTGAGCGCCCCCTCCCAGGGCAACGCGCAGCTGCTCGGCGACGGCGGCCTGTTCGTCGGCTGGGGCGCGCTGCCTTACTTCTCGGAGTTCAGCCCCTCCGGCAAGCTCACCTTCAACGCCGAGTTCCCGACCGGCGTCAACTCCTACCGCGCCTACCGCCTCCCCTGGAACCCCGCACCCCAGCAGACGCACCACTAGTCTCCCAAGCCGATGCCCGCCCGACTTTGGGAAATGTCGGGCGGGCATCGGGCTCTCTGAAGGTCAGGGTGCCGTCTGCAGGCCGTCACGTAGCCTCAGGCGGCTACGCGTGGTGAGTCACGCAAGAGATCTTGGAAGAAATACACGTCATAACGTCGGTGTCGGGCCACGCGGCGCTCCTCCGGCGAGTCCAGCCGGGAACCATCGAACCCGCCGCTGATCGGGTGAGCGGCCGGCGTCAACTCATCGCGCCGTCATCCGCCGCCGTGGCGACCAGGCACTCGGCGTCGCGCCGGGCCTATGCTTGGGGTATGGTCGCCCCGGATATTCGGCCGGCGAGCGTCGACGATGTGCATGAGCTCGCGATGGCGATGCCGTATGTCACCCGGTGGGGCGGTCCGCAGGGGGGACCGCCGGTCTACCAGGTCGGCGGGAAGTCGTTCGTGTTTTTCCGCAACCCGCGCCCCGACGTCGTCGATCCGGTGACCGGGGAACGGTATGACGACGTGATCGTTTTCTGGGTCGCGGACGAGGCCGACAAGCAGGCGCTCATCGACGACGAAGACTCGCCGTTCTTCACGACGCCGCACTTCGACGGCCACCTGTCGGTCCTTATCCGCGGGAAGGACCTGCCCAACCTCAGTTTCGGCGAGCTCGCCGAGGTGGTGCAGGACGCCTGGCTCGCGCGCGCCTCGCCTCGACGAGCTGCGCAGTGGCTAGATGCACGGGGGCTGGATGGGCAAAGCCACGGGACCGTTCGGGAGGAAACTGATTTTTGATTGAAGAATCTCGGGGGGCGTGTCGAATCCGCGCGCTGCCGTTCGACGTGTCAGTGAGCCGGAACGTCCGGCCGGGGAGAGGAGATACAGATGCGCGTGATGGTGCTCGTCCATGCCACGGAGGACAGCGAGCAGGGCGACTACGCAGGCCACGTCGACGAGTTCGAGGCGATGGGCAAGTACAACGAGGAGCTGGTCAAGGCGGGGGTCATGCTGGCCGGCGAGGGGCTCGAGCCGTCGTCGCACGGCAAGCGCCTGGACTTCGCGGCCGACGGCGACCGATCGCGGGTCATCGACGGTCCGTTCGCCGAGGCGAAGGAGATCGTCGGCGGGTTCTGGATCTGGCAGGTCTCCTCGATGGAGGAGGCGGTCGAGTGGCTGCGGCGCGCCCCGTTCCGCGGCCAGACGGTGGAGCTGCGCCGGATTCTCGAGCCGGCCGACTTCGAGGGCCAGCTGCCGCCGGAGATCATGGAGAACGAGGCGCGGCTGCGCGCTCAGACCGAGGCCACCACCGAGGGGTAGGCGCCGCCGTTGTCGGTGCAGCCGACCATCGAGGCGGTCTGGCGGATCGAGTCTGCGCGGCTCATCGCCGCGCTCGCCCGGGTGACCGGTGATGTCGGGCTCGCCGAGGACCTGGCGCAGGACGCGCTGGTCGCGGCGCTTGAGCAGTGGCCGTCTGACGGCGTGCCCGACAACCCGGGAGCGTGGCTCACCGCGGTCGCGCGCCGCCGTTACGTCGACGGCGTGCGACGCGCGCTGACTTTCGAGCGGAAGGTCGAGGAGCTCGGCCGTGAAGCTGGGCCGGCGGCGTGCGAGGACCCGATGGACGAGATCGAATTCGACACTCACGTCACCGATGACGTGCTCCGGCTGATCTTCACGGCCTGCCACCCGGTGCTGCCTCGCGACGGGCGGGTGGCGCTGACCCTCAAGCTGGTCGGCGGCCTGTCGACCGAACAGGTCGCGCGCGCGTTCCTGGTCCCGGTGCCGACGATGGCGGCGCGGATCACCAGGGCGAAGAAGGCGCTCGCCGCCGCCAAGGTGCCCTTCGAGGTGCCGGTCGGCGCGGAGCTCAACCCGCGGTTCGCCTCCGTCCTTGAGGTCGTCTACCTCATCTTCAACGAGGGCTACGCGGCGACGGCGGGGGAGTCCTGGTACCGGGCGGAGCTCTGCGATGAGGCGATGCGCCTGGGCCGGATGCTCTCCGCGTTGGCATCGGAAGAGCCGGAGGCGCACGGGCTTGTCGCGCTGATGGAGATCCAGGCGTCTCGCATCCCGGCGCGCTCCGGACCGGGCGGCGAGCCGATCACGCTGCTTGAACAGGATCGCGGCCGGTGGAATCGGCTGCTCATCACGCACGGTCTGGCGGCGCTGGCGCACGCGGTGCGCTTGCTGAACGGCCGCCGGCTGGCCCGTACGTTATCCAGGCGGAGCTCGCCGCCTGCCACGCCCGGGCCTTCGCCGCCGCCGACACCGACTGGCCCCGCATCGCGGCGCTGTACGAAGCTCTCGGCAGGCTCACCCCGTCCCCGGTCATCGAGCTCAACCGCGCCGTCGCCGTCTCGATGTCCGATGGCCCGGCCGCTGCCCTGGCCATCGTCGACTCGCTGGCCGACGACCCTGCCCTGCGCGGTTACCACCTGCTCCCCGCGGTCCGCGCCGACCTGCTCGCGCGCCTCGGGTGCCCCGCGCAGGCCCGCGCTGAATTCGAGCGCGCCGCGGCGCTCACCGCTAACGACAGCGAGCGAGCGCATCTGCTGCGTCGCGCCGCCCGCGTTTAGCGGCGCGTTCAGTGCTGCGCTCAGTGCTGCGTTCAGCGCCGCGCGGTGGTAAGCGGCCAGCAGGCCTGCAGAGTCGGTCGCCCCACAACAGTGCTGTGCCTGGGGCCTGGGGAGCAACTCGTTTTTCTGGCGCGGGCCTGCTTAAGTGGCTGGTATGAAGACCATGTCGGCGACCATCCAGATTGACGCCTCGCCGACCGCCGTGTGGGCGGTCCTGACTGACCTGGGCCGGTATCCGGAGTGGAACCCGCTCTTCCCCGAGGCGTCCGGGCAGGTGGCCGTTGGGAGCAGGATCACGCTCCGCGCCGTCCATCCGGTCAATGGCCGCGTGATGACCGTCAAGCCCATGATCACCGTCGCCGACGAAGGTGCGGAACTGCGGTGGACGTCGAGCCTGCCCGGAATCATCAGCGGCGAGCACAGCTTCGTCTTGACCCCGGCGGACGGCGGCACCCACCTGGTGCAGACCGAGACCGTCGGCGGCATCCTGGCTGTCGCTCAATCCGTCGCCCGCACCGAGACCAGCTTCCAGGCGCTCAACCAAGCCCTCAAGGCCCGTGTCGAGGCCGATCCAGACGAGCAAGCACCGTAATCCGGACGCGGGAGCCCGCACCCAACACGCCTTACACCGTCCCCGGCGCAGCTTCGTTAGCCGATCTTGACGCAGGTGTAAGCGCCGTAAAGCCGCCGCTCGTAGCTGACGTCGGTGATCTCGAACCCCGCCGCCGCGAGCATCGGCTCGAGCAGCCAGCGGAAGGTGCTGTACTCGGTGCGAATGTGCTCCGCGTAGTCTGCGGCCGTGTAACCGGCAGCCGGGTCCGTCGCGGCGGCGGCGAACCAGCCCGCGAATATCTCCTCGGCCTCAGCGGGCGCGAAGTCATACACCAGGTCCCGCAGCCGGAGCACCCCGCCCGGCCTGAGCATGTCCGCGATCCGCTGCAGCGCGACCGCCTTCCAGAAGTCAGGGAGCTGGTGCAACGCGTTCCGGGTGAAGACGCCGTCCACCGGCGAGCCGGGGGAGAAGCCGAGGAAACCGGCCCGCTCGACCGTCAGGTTGGCGAGGCTCTCACGGTCTGCCCTGGCGCGGAGCGCGACCAGCATCGCGGGCGACACGTCCACCGCGATCACCCGCCCGAACGGCCGCGCCGCCGGGATGGCGAACTGCCCCGTCCCCGCCCCGAGGTCCGCCACCACCGACTCGCTGCCCAGCCCGTGCGCCTCGAACGCGGCGATGTCCTCATCCGGGTCGGGATACCCCTGCTTGCGGTCGAACCCGGCGATGAAGGCCTCGTCTAGATGTTCGGGTCCCGCATGCGACAGCTCATCCAGCATCCACGACTCATCCACCCGTCCAGTCTCGCAGCGGGCGCAACCGAATAAACGGAACAATCCCAGTGGAGAACCGGCCAGCATTGCCGGCGTAACAACTTGCGGAGTGCGGTTCCGCCCTTGAAGACCAGGAATGGCCGAACCACGTTACCGACTCGGTTCAGAGGCGCTGCGAGCCGTCATGTCAATGCCGGGCGGAGTACCTCGACGGTGCCCTTGCCGCCGTCGACCCGGACCCAGTCGCCGCTGTGCAGACGCATGGTGGCGTTGCCGCATCCGACGACCGCGGGGATGCCGAGTTCGCGTGCCACGATCGCGGCGTGCGAGATTGGCGCTCCGACGTCGGTGACGACGGCGGCGGCGCGCGGGAAGATCGGAGTCCAGCCGATATTGGTGACCGTCGTGACGAGGATCTCCCCGTCCCCGAACTGGGCGGCTTCCTCGGGCGTGCACATTACCCGTGCAGTGCCTTCGACCACGCCGGCGGCGCCGGGGAATCCCGTGATCGTGTCGGCCGGCTTGCTCGCAACGGCGTGCTCGTCGTAGTAGTCGGTGCGCCGGTTCGGGTCGGCCGCCCAGCGGATCGGGTCGAAGTGGCCGCGGATCAGAGCGGGATAGGGCGGCAGCGCCCGGTAGGTCTCGTAGGCGGCCCGGCGTGAGGGCACCTTGTCGAGGGGCGCCGCGTCGCCGCCGAGCAGGTTGACGATCTCCGGCAGCCCCAAAAAGAACAGGTCATCGCCGTGACCGGTGAGCTCCCCGGCTCGCAGTACCCAGGTACGAGTCACCCACATCGACCTGACGACCTCGGATCTGGTCGCCTCGCGGTCACGGGCGATCGGTGCCCACCGCGTGATGATGTTGCGCGCCGCGACTGCCTTCTTGGGGTTTTGCTGTTCCAGTCGCTTCCAGGCGGCGGCGCGCGCCACCTCCTGGTTCGCCAGCATCGCCTTGGCGTCGAGGGTGGTGTCCTTGAGGACGGCTAGCTGTTCGTCGATCCAGGCGGGATTTTCGGCGGGCCGCGGGATCGATAGCTCCGCCTCGTGAGCGCTTCGGTGTCCGTACTGGCGCGTGTAAGTGCCGCGGTCGATCTCGCCCCTGGCCAGCCGAGTGAGGCCGATGACCGGGCCGAGGCTCGCCAGGGGAATGCCCCGGGCCGGTTGGCCCGATAGGAGCAGGGCTGCGTCGGCCTCGCCAACCAGCTTCGCCAGCTTGCCGGGACCGGCCAGCAGCGTGGTGCTATGCGCGCCCGCGGCAGCGAGCATGTCACTGGTCTCCTCAATCAGTGGCCGGACCCTGTCTTGCCACAGCCGGGACAGAGTCGTGGCGTCGGCGGTCTGCTCGATCTCTGCGCGGAGCTGGTCGCAGCGGCTTGGTGCGTCGGCGAGGAACTCCGACATCCGCCTCTGGCTCGCGCTGATCCTGCGCGCCATCGCGATCGTGGCGGGCAGCATCAGCCGGGTGGCCTTCCAGCGACGAAGATGCGGACGCGGGATCTCCTCGACCGGAGGGAGCTTGCCGAGGACCGGGCCGACGAGCGCGACGAACCGGCGCGGTGAGATGCCGACCAGGCCTTCGAGCGAGATCGACATGCTCACGTTCGCGTAGAAGCGCCCGCCGATCCGCCCGTAACCACGGTAACCGGGCAGGCTCGGCGGGAACGTCATCCGCGTCATGAACAGTTGGATGAACGACCACGTGGCGGGCGTCATGACGTCGGGCAGTGCCTCGCCCAGGTTGCCGTTGCTCCACAGATAGTCCCCCTCCAGGCTGTCGTTCCACCGTTCGCCGGAACCGGATGCAGTCGTGATCGGCCGGGCCTGGACCACCGATACCTCGCCCGCGGCGAGGGCCCACTCGATGTCCATCGGCTGTCCATCGAGCTTTTCGATCGCCAGGCCGATCCGGGCCAGTTCGGCCGCCTGGTTCGGCGAGAGCACCGCCGCTGAACGCAGTTCGGACGGCGTGTCCGTCGCCCGTACGCCCGCGCCGTCGGCCACGGTCATCGTCTCCTTGCCGCCCGCCTGATAGCTGATGAGCCTCCCCGATGCTCGGTCGACGACCGCGGTGTCGGGGATGACGTCGCCGGCGACGACGGACTCGCCGAGGCCCCAGTTCGCGGTGATGACGAGCTGGTCATGAGCTCCGCTGACCGGGTCAACGGTGAACATGACGCCGGCCGCCTCTGCGAGCACTAGCCGCTGCACGACGACGGCGATGCTCACGTCGCGAGGGTCGATGCCATAGCGAGCGCGGTAGCCGATGGCCCGCGCCGACCAGAGCGACGCCCAGCAGCGCTTGACCGCGTCGAGCACGGCCGCCTCGCCCTGGGTGTTGAGATACGTGTCGTGCTGCCCGGCAGCGGACATGCCCGCAAGGTCCTCGACCGTGGCCGAGGACCGTACCGCGACCGGCACGTCGTCGCCGAGGCCGGTGTACGCACCGGAGATCGCCGCGGCCGTCGAGGCCGGCAACGGCCGGTCGGCGAACAGCTCACCGATGCGCGCCGACGCCGCGTCGATCGTGGCCGCGTCGGACGCATCGACATGGGACATGGCTGCCAGCATCGGCTCGAGCAGACCGCCGCGATCGATGAAATCGAGGTACGCGTTGGTCGTCACGTAGAACCCCGCTGGGACGTGGAATCCCCCGCGCGCGAGGCGGGCCAGCGAGGCGCCCTTGCCTCCGACCACGCCGGGTACGGCGTCCGGGTCATCCAGCGCCATGACCAGCGGTCCGTGCCCACCCACGTGATCCCTCCTTTCAGTGCCTCACGATGGTTTCCGCGTCACTGCCGGATTCCGAGATCGAAGAGGCGCGCCAACTCTTCGGCGTAGGCGCTCAGGTCAGCGCCGGGGTTGTCCCGTTGCCGCATCACCATGCCGTGGGTGATCGCGGAGCGCACCACCCCGCCCACCACTTCCGCGTCGAAGTTTTCCCGGAACTCCCGATCCCGCTGCCCTTGGCGCAAGATGTCCTCAATCGAGGGCTCCGGTGCCAGGAGCGGCATCGTCGCCACCAGCGGCAGCCCATCGGGCGAGGTCCCCTTGAACGCGATTTCAATGACGGCCAGGTGCAGGCACCGGTGCTCAACGGCATAGTCCGCCGTCCCCACTAGGTAAGCACGGAGCTTGTCGGACGCTTTCGTTGCCACGGCCATCCGAGGCTCCATGAACTTCGCGTAGGTGGCCAAGGCGGTGCGGAGCACCTCGCCCATGAGCTCCGCTCTGTCCGAGAAGTGATAGGAAACGACGCTCTTAGCGATCCCGACTCGTCGAGCGATCTCGGCCATCGACGCGTCGGCGTAGCCCACCTCGGCGATAGCCTCCGCCGCGCATTGGGCGATCTGAGCACGCCGGGCCAACTCGGTGAACGTGCGCTGATCGGATGCCTTAGCTTTCATGCAGTCCAGCCGCCTAGAACGATCGGTCTAAACATAGTACGCCCGATCTACACAAGGGGCTAGCGCAGGATGAACCCGCCGTCCACGCACAGGGAGACGCTCGTTGGAGTACGACGCCCGCAACGGAGCCGCAGCGGCTCATCGACCCCGCGCGGGGGCTGGCCATCTAATCACCCGCACCGTGTGATGCCGGCCTGCCAATCCGAGCGCGAGTATTGACACCGTCGATGTGGAGAGCGCCGAGGGCAGCTTCTCGCCGCAAGGAAGGATCCAGTCACATGACCTCTGTCGAGGACTACGACATTCTTGTGGTGGGCAGCGGGGAGGCGGGCAAGTACCTCGCCTGGACGATGGCGGGCGAGGGCCATCGCACGGCTGTGGTGGAGCGGAAGCTGATCGGCGGGTCGTGTCCGAATATCGCCTGCCTGCCGAGCAAGAACATCATCCAGTCGGCGAAGGTCCGCTCGTTCACGATGCGGGCAGCCGAATTCGGCGTCGCGCTGGAATCGGCGGTGAGCAGCATGGAAGGCGTGCAGGCCCGGAAGCAGGCGATGGTGGACAGCCTGCGCCGACTGCATATGGACCGGTACAGGGCCAGCGGCGCCGAGCTGATCATGGGCAAGGCGCGCTTTACCGGGAAGCGCGCCGTCGAGGTCGCGCTGGCTGACGGCGGCAGCCGCCGGATCCGCGGCGAGCGGGTGTTCCTGAACCTGGGTACGCACGCGACCGTGCCTGACGTCCCGGGTCTGGTCGCCGCCCGCCCGATGACCCACGTCGAACTGCTCGACCTCGACCGCCTTCCGGAGCACCTGATCGTCGTCGGCGGCGGCTACGTCGGGCTGGAGCTGGCGCAGGCGATGCGCCGCTTCGGCGCCAAGGTGACCCTCGTCGAGCGGCGGCAGCAACTGGCCAGCGGCGAAGACGCTGACGTCGCGGCGGCGATACTGCAGCTGTTCAACGACGAGGGAATCACCGTTCACCTGCAGACGCGGATCCAGAGCGTCGACGGCGAATCCGGCGCTCACCTGCGCGTCGTCGCTGGCGGGCCGGAGGGCGAGCACGTCATCTACGCGACCGACCTGCTGGTCGCCATCGGCCGCACGCCCAACACTGGCGGTATCGGGCTGGAACTGGCCGGCGTCGAGCTGACCAGGACCGGATACATCGCGGTGGACGAGCGCTTGGCCACCACGGCGGACGGCGTATGGGCAATGGGCGATTGCGCCGGGCAGCCCTCAGTTCACCCATGCGGCCTTCGACGACTTCCGTGTGGTCCACGACAACCTGCGTGGAGGCAGCCGCACCACCGTCGGCCGCCTGGTGCCGTACTGCCTGTACACCGATCCCGAGCTGGCACGGGTCGGCCTGAATGAGGCCGAAGCAAAGCGCCGGGGCATCGGCTACCGGCTGCTCACCATGCCGATGGCCGCCGTGCTGCGCACCAGGACCTTGTCCGAACCGCGCGGCTTCATGAAGATGCTGATCGCCGCCGACAGTGATCAGATCCTCGGCTTCACCGCGTTCGGCGCCGAAGCCAGCGAACTCATGGCCGGCGTCCAGACCGCCATGGTCGGCCGGATTCCCTATACGGCCCTGCACAGCGCGATCTACGCTCATCCCACCATGGCGGAAGGACTCACCTTCCTGCTGAGAAATACACCAGTCCCCGCATAGCGCCGCCTCGCTCCCGTGCCTCCCGCCTGACCAGGTCCGGGACGCCGCTGACCGCACGGGCCGGAGCACCTTCGTCGACGGTCTCCTCCAGCAAGCGACCGGCTTAGGAGTGGTGCTGGAGGGCGGTGACCGCCTATGGCTGCCAGCATCGCCTGCGGCAGGTCGGCGAGCGGCCCGGTGAGCGCCAGCACCACGGCCAGAACGAGGAACGCGGCGATGGCATTGGCGAACTGCGAGCGGGTACCGGACGCGGTCGCGATCGCCGTGTTGGACGGGCTGGCGTCCACCGGGAACGCCCCGATCAGCCCGGCGGCCACGCTGCCTGCTCCGATGCCGATCAGGTCCCGGTTAAGGGTGCTGGTGGCAGGCACCCCGGCGCCCGACCGCCGGATCGTCGCCGCAGTCTGCGCGATGCACACGAAGGCCACGGTGAGTACCAAGCCGGCCATGCGGCGGAGCTGCGAAAAGGAGACCGACGGCAGGCGGACGTGCGGCAGCCCGCCGTTTACGGTACCGAGGATCGCTACGCCGTGGTGAGATGCCAGACGTGACTCAGCTGGCCCGCTACCTCGCGGATTCGGTCGACAGTGGTGGTTCCCCCGGGGGTCACCCCGAGAATGGCCGGGATCTGGCGGACAATGATCTCGACGGCGATCCCGGCCAGGACTCCGGTGATCACCGGAGTGGACAAGAACTCCGGGATCCAGCCGAGGCGGCAGAGACCGACAGCGACCAGCAAGCCGCCGACCAGCAAGGCAGTGAAGGCCATCACGGCGCCATAGCCGGCGGTTCCGGCCACTGCCAACGACGCCACGCCAGTGGCCAGCACCGGCGCGATGGTGGAGTCCGCTCCGACCGACAGGTAACGGTTCGTGCCGAGCAGGGCGTAAAACAGCGATCCGGCAACGAAGGCGTAAAGCCCGACTACCGCCGGCAGGCCCGCCAGCCGGGCGGTGGCCATCTGCCCCGGCACCGCCACAGCGACCAGCGTCAGGCCGGCCAGCGCGTCGGCCCCCAGCCACGCCGCTCGGTACCCCCGCAGCGTCGGCGGCACCCACCAGCTTCTCATGTCTCATCTTGTCGCATGGCAGCCAGCTAATGTCCACCAGGCCCGGCGCTCGGACAAGACCACCCGCGCCGGCCCTCAAGCGGCTGAGCGACCTGCACCGGCGGATCCCCGTGAGCCCGCTCGGGCAGGCCGCGGCGGCTAGAACACCACGACCTCGGCGCCGATGACCAGGTGCTCGTTGTAGTAGTGGGCGTTCGCCATGGTCAGGTGGACGCAGCCGTGCGAGGGGACCGTGAGGCTGCCGGCGTGGAAGGCGCTCCCGTCCGAGGTGAACTGCACCGCCCACGGCATCGGTTCGTTGTATTTGTTGCTGATGACGTTCGGACCGCCCTTCCATATCACTGTGAACGTGCCGCGCGGCGTCGCGTTCGCTGATCCTGGCGGGCCGGGTTCCATGCGCACTGGGCCGAAGGTGACCTTGCCGTCTGATTGCAGCCAGGTCAGGTGCCTGTTCAGGTCCACACACGCCGCGGCGGCAGGCGGGCACGTACCGTAGTCACGGGCGGTCAGCACCAGTGACCCGGGGACCGGCGGCGTGGCAGCGGACTTCGAGGGCAGGCTCAGCCGCCGGCCCGTTACCAGGTTTGCCGCCTTCCTGGCGCTGCCGGGCGTCTGCGTCGCGCCCGGCCTGCTCGGTATGGCGGCTCGAGACGCCGGCGGAATTCGATGACCGCGGCGTACGCCGCGATCGTCACCAGCGCTGTCGACGCCACGCCCGCGGTCACCAGCGTGGCGGTCCGCCTCCAAACTGCCGGTTTTCGGACGCGATGCTTGCCTTGCGTGCCCATGCCTCACCCCAGTCGTGTACTCTAAGGATTCATTCGATTACTTAGAGTTGCCAACCTTGGCTGTCTTATGCATCGGGAAGACGGAAACCTGTCCCCGGAGGGGTCACGCCACGCTTAGCCTGCCCGCTATGTCGGCGTTCTGTCGGCCAAATCCTCTCCGCCCGCCGCTGGATGCAGTCTCCCAACAGCCGATAGAAGACCAAGGCCCTGGTGCGGAACGGACCGTGGTTCTACCCGACCCCGACATCATGACCACCGGCACCGGGAGACGGTCCAGGCACCCACTCCCATGGACTGGCACTGGCCGCTGCTCATGACAACGTTAGGCAACCTTTGCTGGCGCTGAGCGCGTCGATACTTGTGTGACCAACTCGACAGGGAGTTCTCTGGGGCGCCGTGCCCTCCTCGGCATCGCCGCTGGCGTCGCCGCCGTCGCCGTGCCGGGCATCGCGAGCGCCGCGCCCGGCCCGACCGCGGCGGACTGGACCGCGCTCGCCAAGGACCTGGCAGGCCCGCTGGTCAGGCCCGGTGACTCCAGTTACCCGACCGCCAAGCTGCTGTTCGATCCCCGGTTCGACGTGCTGCAGCCGGCCGCGATCGCCTACGTGAATGATGCGGCCGACGTGTCGACGTGCCTGGCGTTCGCCCGCAAGTTCGGCGTCCCGTTCGCCGCCCGTTCCGGCGGCCACAGCTACGCCGGCTGGTCGGGGTCGAGCGGGCTGATCATCGACGTCAGCGACCTCGCCGCGGTCACCGTGTGCGGGACGACCGCGACGGTCGGCGCGGGCACCCGGCTCGTCGACTTCTATCAGGGCCTCGCGGCCCAGGGCCGCGCGGTCCCTGGCAGTGTCTGCCCCACGGTGGGCATCGCCGGGCTGACCCTGGGCGGCGGCGTCGGGGTGACTGCCAGGGCCTACGGCCTGACCTGCGACAATCTGGAGTGCTTGCAGATCGTCACGGCGAACGGGGCGTTGCTGACCGCTGCCGCCGACCCATGCCACCACGGCGACCTGTTCTGGGCCTGCCAGGGCGGTGGCGGCGGGAACTTCGGCGTGGTCACCTCGTTGACGTTCCGCACCAGGCCGGCCCGGAGCCGGTGCTCTTCTCCGCGCACTGGCCGTGGTCGCAGGCGGCGCAGGTGGTCGGCGCGTGGCAGTCGTGGGCGCCGAACGCGCCGGACGAGCTGTGGTCGAAGCTGGTCCTGCTGGCGACCGTCGGCGGCCTTGCCCCCACGGTTCAGCTCAGCGGCGCCTACCTGGGCAGCGCAGGCGACGCGGCAAACCTCCTCGACCAGTTGTACGCCGCGGTGGGCTCGCCGCCGTCAAGCTCCTCCCTCAGCGACCCGCAGCCCTTCCTGAGCGCGATGCTCGCCGAGGCGGGCTGCTCCACGATCGGCTACCAGGCCTGCCACCTGCCCTGGTACGCGAGCGGCGGCATGCTGGGTCGGCAGGCGCAGTTCTCCAAGTCCGACTTCTTCACCGCCCCGCTGAGCGGCGCCGGAATCGGCGCCCTGATGGCCGGCGTCGCGGCACTGCAGAGCGTGGCAGGCGCAGGCGACGGTATCGGGGGAGTGCAGCTCGACTCGTTCGGCGGCGCGGTCAACCGGGTCAGGCCGGGCGCGACCGCGTTCGTGCACAGGAACGCGCTGTTCATGGCGCAGTACACCACCGACTGGTACACCGGCGCGACAGCCGCGGGGATCAGAAACCAGCACGCCTGGCTGCGCACGTACTGGTCATCGATGCGCAGCTACGCAAGCGGCCAGGCCTACCAGAACTACGTCGACCCGGACCTGGCCAACTGGCGGCAGGCCTACTACGGCCGCAACTACCCCCGCCTCGCGGCCATCAAGCAGAAGTACGACCCGGCCGGCCTGTTCACCTTCCCCCAGGCCATAACGCCGGTCCGGCGAGTCCCGGTCAGGCCTCGCTTAAAGCCACCCCCGCCCCGATGTCCACCGTACAGGCCGGGGCGGAGATCGGCGATTGCCCAGGCAGTTGAAGAAGTTCAAGATATGGAACGGACCGTGGTTTCCCCCGGTCCCGACACCATGACCACCGACAGCGGAGGAGACGACCTCCGGCGCCTCGTCCGGGCGGCCGGGGTGCCTATCGCCAGCAGCTGGCACCGCCCAAACGGTGCCAAAGTACTGGCTGTGCCTGTAAGAATGTCCACATGGCGCCTTTTGTCCTGATTAATGGGAAAATCGTCACAGTTGACGAGCGGTTCTCGATCGTCGAGGCGGTGGCCATCGACGGGGAACGGATCACCGCGACCGGGTCGAATGCAGACGTTCTCGCTTGTGCGGGGCCAGGGGTCACGGTGGTGGACCTTGACGGCAAGACCGTCATCCCCGGTCTGATCGATAATCACAACCACTTCGTCCGGGCGAGCGAACATGCCGAGGTTCGGCTTGAAGGCGTGCGCAGCCGGGCGCAGGCCCTCGAGGCGCTCCGAAGCGGTGTGTCGTCGCTGCCGCCAGGGCGGTGGCTGGTGGCTCTCGGGGGCTGGCACGAGGAGCAGTGGGTCGGTGACCGCAGCGAATTCACCGTGGCGGAACTCGACGCCGTCGCCGGAAGGCGGCCCGCGTTCGTCATGGCAGAGTATGACCATGCCGTTGTCAACACCGCCTGGCTTGACGCAATGGGCCTGCCGGCCGAGGCCGAGACCCGGGCTACCGGGCGAATTGGCGGCGGGATCGTCGCGCTCAACCAGGCGGTAGGAGCCTTCCCCGTGCCGGCGGACCGGGAGGCGACCGCCAAGGCCGCCGCGTCCTGGTACAACAGCGTCGGGCTGACTACCGTGTTCGACCCCGGCGGCGTTGGAGTTCCCGCGGAGGCCTACACCACGATCGCGGCTCTTGCCGAGCGCGGGGAACTGACGCTGCGGGTCCTCACCACCCTGGGGGACGGTGCGAGCGGTCGCGGTCCCGGGCACGCCGCGGTGATGGCGGAGCGGCTTCGGGCCTCCCGGCCCTTCGAGGGCGATCACTGGCACGACCGGATCGCACTGGGGGAGATCTACTACGCGGCCTTCCACTGGGATCACCCCGGCATCGAGCCGTCCCCGACGGAGGCGGACATCGCGGGTGCCGACGAGATCCTCGCCGCGGCGGCTTCGTCCGGCTGGCCGGTGCAGACGCACTCGGTGACGACGGCCGGCCTCGACTTGGTCTTCGACGCCTACGAGCGGGCCGACCGGGTGCGCCCGATCCGGCCGCTGCGCTGGACGGTCACCCACGCCGAGGGGCTCACCCCGGTGCAGATCGAGCGAGCGAGGCGGCTCGGAGTCGTCGTGCAGTTGCGCAGCATGGGCGTCATCCGTGCCAACAAGATCGCGCCGGTGCCGCTGCGCATGGTCGCTGACAGCGGGCTGAGCTG
The DNA here is from genome assembly GCA_963778435.1 of uncultured Actinomycetota bacterium. Taxonomy (GTDB): domain Bacteria; phylum Actinomycetota; class Actinomycetes; order Streptosporangiales; family Streptosporangiaceae; genus Trebonia. The sequence goes on along the minus strand of CAVZUX010000018.1, from coordinate 81,748 downwards.
GGGACTGGGTACCGACGGGACACGCGCGGCCCAGATCAACCCGTTCGTCACCTTGTGGTGGGCGGTGACCGGCCAGTCGATGGGCGGATCGCAGATCCTGGATGAGACGCTCAGCCGCGAGGAGGCGCTGATCGCTCACACACGGAGCAATGCGTTCCTGATGTTCCGCGAGAGCCACCTGGGCTCCATCCGTCCGGGGCTGCTCGCGGACCTGCTGGTGCTCGACCGTGACTACCTGACGGTGCCGGTCGACGAGATCAGGGACATCAGGCCGGTCGCGACGATGGTCGGCGGCCAGGTTGTGCACGGGACGCTCGCTCCGCCTCGGTCCTAGGGTCCGACATGGTCTCCCACGGCGTCGTTGTCCCGCTGGCCTCAGCCTTTGCCTGGTAGCCGCTCGGCGACGGCGGCGCGGGCGGCGGCGAAGGCGCGTACGCAGGTCTCCACGTCGTCGGTCGTGTGCGAGGCGGACAGCTGCACCCGGATCCGGGCCTTGCCCATGGGCACCACCGGGTAGGAGAAGGCGATCACGTACACACCGTGGCCGAGCATCTGGTCGGCAATGCTCGCCGCGAGTGCCGCGTCGCCGAACATCACCGGGCAGATCGGGTGCTCACCAGGCAGAACATCGAAGCCCTCCTGTGCCATGCGACCGCGGAACAGCCCGGTATTACGGCGCAGCAGCTCGCGCTGCTCATCGCTACCGGCCACCAGGTCCAGCGCCACCAGCGACCCCGCCACCACGCTCGGCGCGAGGGCGTTGGAAAACAGGTACGGCCGCGACCGTTGCCGCAGCAGCTCGACGATCTCGGCCCGGCCGCTGACGTACCCGCCGGACGCGCCGCCGAGCGCCTTGCCCAGGGTGCCTGTGACGATGTCCACCCGGTCCTGGACGCCGAACTCCTCCGGCGTGCCCGCGCCGTTCGGGCCGACGAACCCCACCGCGTGGGAGTCGTCGACCATCACCAGCGCGCCGTAGCGCTCGGCCAGCGCGCAGATCTCGTCCAGCGGCGCCAGGTAGCCGTCCATGGAGAACACGCCGTCGGTGACGACAAGCCGCCGCCGCGCACCGGAGGCCGCCTTGAGCTGCGTCTCCAGGTCGGCCATGTCGCGGTTGCGGTACCGGTGGCGCGCCGCCTTGCAGAGCCGGATGCCGTCGATGATCGACGCGTGGTTGAGCTCGTCGGAGATCACCGCGTCCCGTTCGTCGAGCAGCGTCTCGAAGGTGCCGCCGTTGGCGTCGAAGCAGGACGAGTACAAGATGGTCGCGTCGGTGCGCAGGAACGCCGACAGCCGCCGCTCCAGCTCGGTGTGCTGGGTCTGCGTGCCGCAGATGAACCGCACGCTGGCCAGGCCGAAACCCCAGTCGTCCAGCGCCTTCTTCCCCGCGTCGATCAGCGAGGGGTGATCGGCTAGGCCGAGGTAGTTGTTGGCGCAGAAGTTCAGTACGCGCTGCCCGCCGGAGATGACGTGCGCCGCCTGCGGTGAGGCTAGCTCCCGTTCATGCTTGTACAGCCCAGAGTCGCGGATCTCGGAAAGCGTCTGCCGTAGTTCATCTCGCACCGTCCCGTACATCTGAGACCTCCGTAGGCGTCGGCACTGGCGTGAAGCAGTAAAGAGGCTAGCGCTGAAGGTTTAGCCGCCCATCACCGGCTAAACCTTCAGCGCTGAGTCGTGCGGGTCCGCGCCTCGCCCGGCGCGCAGCCCCGGCCGGTGGCGCGAAGGCACGCGTGCGTTCGGCTGATGCTTCTGATTTTCTGAACGCACGCGTGGCTTCGCGGTTCAGCGACAGCTCACCCGGCCATCGCCAGAAGTATCTTGCTGGAAGCGCACGCCGGCTTCCAGGTTCCTGCGAACTACCCGGCTAGCGGCGTAGCGATCGATGGCGCGAACTGGCCCAGGAAGCGGCGGAGGGCGATGCTGCAGTCGAACCTGGTGCGGGCCAGGTGCCGGCCAGCGGAACGCATCCGGTCGAGTTCGGCGGGGGTCAGCCGCAGCGCCCGGTCGATAGCATCGGCCAGGCTTGCCGGGTCGGCGGGCGACGCGGCCATCCCGGTGACGCCATCGATGACCTGCTCGGCAAGGCCGCCGGCGGTGGTCACGACCACCGGGGCGGCGCCTGCTGCATAGGCTTCCAAGGGAACGCGCCCGAACGGCTCTGCGCGAGACGGGATGACAACCGCCCGCAGCGCGGGGTGGACGAGCAGCGTGCGGATCGCCGGGTCGAAGCCGGTTACCAGGGTCGCGTCCAAGTCAAGGGACTTGATACGGGACGCGAGATGGCGCTGGTAGGCGGTTAGCCCCGGTTGGTCGGTCACCGCGGCCAGCAGAGCGTGCGGCACTTGTGCCCGGCGGTCGCGCAACAGCGCCAGTGCTTCGACAAGATCGTCCACGTCCTCGCCGTGATGATCGTCTGCCTGCTGGTGATCGTCCTCGATAGCACCGTCCTCAACGTGGCGCTCAGGACCCTGGCCGAGCCGCGGGCCGGCCTCGGTGCCAGCCAGACCCAGCTGGAATGGGCGGTCAACTCCTACACCCTGGTGTTCGCCGGGCTGTTGCTCACCGCCGGCGTGATCGGCGACAAGCTGGGGCGAAAGCGCGTCCTGGCGGCCGGGCTGGCATGGTTCGCGACAGCCTCACTGCTGTGCGCCTACGCACGGTCACCGGATCAGCTCATCGCCGCCCGCGCCGCGATGGGCCTCGGCGGCGCAATGATCATGCCGCAGACCCTGTCGATCATCACGAACGTCTTCGAGCCAGAAGAGAGGCCGCGGGCAATCGCGATCTGGGGCGCGGCGGTTGGCCTTGCCGTCGCCATCGGGCCGGTCACCGGCGGCCTGCTGCTGAGCCGTTTCTGGTGGGGCTCGGTCTTCCTGATCAATGTCCCGATTGTTACCGCCGGCCTGGCCGGTGTCATCCGGTTCGTGCCCGAATCGCGCAACCCGCGCTCCGGCAAGCTCGACGTTTCCGGCGTCCTGCTGTCCATCGCCGGCCTGGTATCGCTCTCCTACGGTGTCATCCAGGGTGGCGGCACCGGGCACTGGGCCAGCCTCGGTGCCCTCGCGCCGCTGACCGCCGGACTGGTCCTGCTGGCACTGTTCACCTGGCATGAATCGCGGATCAAGAATCCAGCGCTGAATGTCCGGCTGTTCCGTGACCCAAGGCTCTGCTGCGCTGTGGCGGCCATGGTCTTGGTGTTCTTCTCGCTGTCCGGTGTGCTGTTCGTGACCAGCTTTTACCTGCAGAACGTACGTAACTACTCGCCGTTTGCGAGCTGGCCTGCTCATGCTGCCGTTCGCCGCCGGGCAGCTGATCTTCGCGCCGCGCAGCGCCCTCATGGTCGCCAAGTTCGGCGCGAAGAACGTCCTCACAGCCGGGTTGCTGCTGGTCGCAGCAGCCTACGGCGGATACGAGCTGATGGGAGCCGCCACCCCGTGTCTGGGTCCTTGGCGTGATCTTCTTCGTGCTTGGCGCCGGGCTCGTGCACATCTTGCCCCCGGCCAACGAGTGCCTGATGGCCGCGTTGCCCAGGGAACAGGCGGGCTCCGGCTCGGGTATCAACAGCACTGCCAGGCAGATCGCGGAAGCGCTCGGCGTGGCCGTGCTCAGTTCCATTCTCACGGCCGGCTACCGGGCCCAGATGAGCCCGCACCTGGAGTTCCTCTCGCCCGCGCTACGGACCTCCGCCACCGAGTCGATCGGCGCGACCATGGCCGTCGCCCAGCATCTCGGCGCAGCAGGCGCCCAACTGGCGGCTCCGGCTCGCGCGGCGTTCGTCAGCGCTATGCATATCACGCTAGCGGCCGCGGTCGCGGTAGCCGTGTTCGGCGCGGTAGTGGTACTCGCCTGGATGCCGGCGACCCCGCGCCCCGCAGCAGCGATCCGGAAGCGCGCCGCCGACGCTGCGCCGGACGAGGTCGTGCGCGTGCAGGACTGATGGACCGGGTATCTCATCTAGGTCTAGGCGACGGCTATATGCGCATCGCATGCCTGCGGATGACCGCACAGCACCTGAAGGACTTGCGTGACAGCGTCGAGCGAGTCACTTCCCGCACGGCATTTCCGTGCAAGATGTCTTGCTCGCGAAAGGACGCCACACCATGCCACTGGTTCGTATAGATGTCATCGAGGGACGAAGCGACGAGGAAGTACGAGCGCTGGCGGATGCGGTCCAGGACGTCATGATGGAGGTGTTCGCAGCCCCGGCACGTGACCGGTACCAGGTCATCCATGAACACCGGCCCGGGCGGCTGATCGCCGAGGACACTGGGCTGGGCCTCGAGCGCAGCGACCGCGTTGTCATCATCCAGGTGACCCAGCAAGGCCGCAGCGACGCTCAGAAGAAGGCTCTTTACGCGGCACTGGCCAGTTCCCTGGAGTCTCGCGCCGGTGTCAGCCCATCGGACCTCATCGTGTCGGTCGTGGCCAACACCAATGCGGACTGGTCCTTCGGGCTCGGGCGGGCCCAGTTCTTGGAAGGAGACCTGTTACCTCTCGAGTTTCCTGGCGCCGCGCAGCGCGGGCCCGCCCCGCGGTGCCCGCGGCCTAGGAGAGTTTTTCGCCCAACCTGTGGTACTACCGTTCTGCCATTTCGAAGCGCTACCGGTTTCGCAAGGCAAACCTGAGGATAACTGCGCCCGCGTAGAGTCCGGTTCTCGCAGGCCAGAGCGGTGCGAGAGTCTGAGTGCGTCGTGCTGGATCTGATGAAACCGCGGGCCGTAGTCAGGCCGATACCGCGTCACCGACGTTTAGTAGGGTGTCAGACATAGACATCAAGGCAGGTCTTTGAGGGTGGCTCCAGCAACTCCGCGGCTGATCGACCGGGGTGACCTTCTCGCTGTTCTGGATCGCGCGGCGGAGCACCGGGTGACGGTCATCTCGGCTCCGGCTGGCAGCGGGAAGACGTCGCTGGTGCGGGCCTGGGCCGACCGTCCCGGGCAGCGGCGCCGGCTCGCCGTGCTGCAGGTGCAACGCGACCAGCAAGACGCCCAGCAGTTCTGGCTTGCCCTGCTCGACGCGGTCCGTCGACGCTTCGGCCACGACGGCGTGTGCGGAACCGCAAGCCGCGACACCCGACTTCAATGCGCAGGCGATGGTCGACCGGGTGCTATCAGACCTCGCCGGTGCTGGTGGCGACATCACGCTGGTTATTGATGATCTCCACGAGCTGAATTCGCCGGAGGCGCTCGTTCAGCTCACCCGGTTGCTGATGAGCCTCCCCCCGTACGTGCACGCGATCCTGACCACGCGTCACGATTTGCGGCCTGCGGCTGCATCAGCTGCGCCTAGCCGGGGAGCTGGCTGAGATCCGCGCCGCGGACCTGCGCTTCACCGAACGCGAGACCGGCGAACTGCTCCATGCCACGGGGATCGCGCTGTCCGAGCCCGGAGTGGCGCTGCTGCACCAGCGGACGGAGGGGTGGGCCGCGGGACTGCGGCTCGCGGCGCTCTCACTGGCCGGTCACCCCGACCCGGATCGATTCGTCGCCGAGTTCTCCGGCAGCAACCGCATGGTGGCGGAGTACCTGATCGCGGAAATGCTGGAGCGTCAGCCAGCCGACGTCCAGGATCTGCTCCTCCGCACCTCCCTGCTCGATCGTGTCAACGGCGAGCTCGCGGACGTGCTGACCGGCCGCCCTGGCTCGGAACGAATCCTGCTGGAACTCGCGGGGGCGAACGCGTTCGTCGATGCGCTCGACCCCGAGCGCACGTGGTTTCGTTATCACCACCTGTTCGGGGATCTGCTCCGGCTGGAGCTGCGCCGGACGCTGCCCGCGGAAGCGCCGGACCTGCACCGGCGCGCCGCCCGTTGGTTCATCCGGCAGGGCCGGGTGGCCGAGGCCATCCGGCACACGCAAGCGGCGGGCGACTGGCCTGACGCGGCCCGGCTGCTGTCCGACCATTCGTTCAGCCTGACGCTCGACGGGCAAGCGCAGACGATGCAGGCGCTGGTGCGGGCCTTCCCGCCGGGCGCGGACCACCCAGAGCTGGCCCTGGTGCGCGCGATGGGTGACCTCGCCCAGGGGCGCCTGGACGAGGCGGCCGCCCACCTGGCGATCGCCGAGACGTACGCCGAGACGGCGGCGCCGGATCGCCGGCACCGCCTCCGGGTGGCGATCGCGTCGCTGAAGCTGTCGCTGGCCAGGCGGCGCGGCCACCTGGCCGGCGTCGTCGAGCAGGTCAGATTCCTGGCCTCACCGGTAACCGGGCAGTCCGGCGAAGACATCGCGCTTGGCAGCGACCTGCGGGCGGTGGCGCTGATGGATCTGGGGACCGCCGAGGCGTGGTCGGGGCTTCCCGATGCTGAGCGCCACCTCCGGGAGGGCGTCGTCCTGGCCCGGGGGATCGGCAGGCCGTACCTCGAGATCAGCTGCCTGGCGCAGCTCTGTTTCGCGTCGAAAATCCAGTCGTTCGCGACTATCCAGCGCTACTCCCGCGAGGCGATCGCGCTCGCCGATCGGTACGGCTGGGGCGCGGAGTCTATCGTCGCGCCAGCGCTGATAGCGCTGGCCGGCACGATGGTGTGGACGGGTGATTTCGAAGAGGGCGACCGGTGGCTGGAACGAACCGCCCAGGCCCTGCACGCAGACACCGGACCCGATATCAGGCTGCTTGTGCACATCACGGCGGCATGTCGCGCCGGCCGCGGCCGCCACCGTGAAGCGCTTGGGGAGTTCAGCGCGGCCGAATACCTGGGGTCGCAGCTAGCGGACTCGCACGCGCTGGCCAGCCGGGTGAGCGGCTGGATGCTGGCCACGCAGGCCCGGCTTGGGATGCCCGGCGAAGCCCGCTCCCGCCTCGCGGCGCTCGCGGAGGAGCGGGCCAGCTCCGGTGAGATCCGTAATGCCCACGCGGTGATCTGCCTCGCGGAAGGAGATCCGGCCGGAGCCCTGAGCGCGGTGCAGCCCGCGCTCGATGGCACGGCCCCGGTCATCGGCGACGTCACGCTCGTGGAGGCTTACCTGTTGGCTGGGCTCGCCCAACGTGAGCTTGGTGACCTGCGCTCGGCGAACCAGTCGGCTGAACGTGCACTGGCTGTGGCGGAGTCTGAAGGGTTGGTCCTGCCGTTCGCGATGACAGGCGCTCGGGAACTGCTCGAGGCGCTGCCCCGGCATGAGACAGCGCATACCGCGCTGCTGGCCGACATCCTCGACGTCATGCGCGGCTCATCCCCGGCGGCCCCAAAGCAGTCCTCATTGCCGCCGGGTGACGAGCTCACCCCGGGCGAGCTCAGGGTGCTGCGTTACCTTCCGACGAACCTGTCCCGGCCCGAGATCGCAGGCGAACTATCCCTCTCGCCGAACACGGTCAACGCGCACGTCCGCAGCATCTACGCCAAGCTCGATGTTCGTGATCGGTCCTCGGCTGTGCAGCGCGCGAGACAGCTGCGGCTGCTGGCTGCTGGCCGCGCGCGCTAGCCCGGTGGTCACCGGATCCTGTTGACGCGGTTGTCACTGGCAGGCCCTGCGGATTCGGCTGCCTCCGCGGCTTAGAAGCCGACCGACTTGCGGATGAGGACAATGTGGATGCGGCCGGGCAGTTCCTGGTGGATCTCGAGCACCTTCCCGACCTGGCTGTGCTGCCCGTAGGCGGCCTGCGCGCGGACATCTTCCAGCTGCAGGCTGTGCTGATAGATGCGCTCACGCGCCGCTGCCAGCCCAGGCACCAGCTTCTGCGCGCCGACGACGAAGATGACATTGGCGGCGCCCCAGGCGTAGGAGGCGAGCTGGCTGCCTGATGCCGAGGCGATGACCAGGGTGCCGTCGCGGGTCACCGCGTGCACGCTGCCAAGGGCGTAGTCCGGTTGGCCGCCGATCGCCTTCATTTCCTTCCCTTGGGTCGCGAAGTCGAGGGCGAACATCTTGTTCCGCGCCGACTCCCATCGGTCGCCATCGTTGATCGCGTCCGCGATCCCGGTCTCGGCGAGCGTCACCGCCGGTCTTGAGCGCTTCCGTCGTGCGAATCACCGTGATCGGGTGAGGCCTTCTAACCAGCCTCGCGGCAAGCCTGGTGGTGGCCCGCTTCTCAGCGGGAAATCTCGCAGCGGATCGATATGGGCGAGCGAGCCTGGAGCGCTGCCAAACCAGCCAAACCGAAGGGAGATCCTCCGTGAGCACCGAGCAGCGAGAGACCCTCGACGCGATCCTGCGGCAGTCAGCGTTTCCCGTCGGCAGCGACGTGAGCGAGCAACGGCGACTGCTCCGGGAGTTGCTATCGGCGCAGCCACTGCCCGGCGACGTGACCGTGACCGCAGCCGCACTTGGCGGCGTCCCAACCGCCGAGATCACCGTTGACGGAGTCGAACCTCGGCACGTTGTTCTTTACTTCCACGGTGGCGTGTATGTGATGGGGGACGCCTTCCTTGCCGCCGACCTGGCCTCGCAGGTCGGCCGACGGACGCGCGCCAAGGTCATCTCCGTCGATTACCGGCTCGCTCCCGAGCATCCATATCCGGCTGCGGTCGACGACGCCCTTGCCGCCTACGAGGCCCTCCTGGACGACGGCACCGCCCCTTCGGACATCGTCTTCGCGGGAGAGTCCGCCGGCGGCGGACTGGCGATCGCCACCCTGGTCAACGCACGCGATCACAAGCTGCCACAGCCGGCTGCGGCCTTTGTCATGTCGCCATATGCCGATCTCACTCTGGCCGGGACGACCCTGGAGACCAAGGGCAAGGCCGACCCGCTGCTCAGCCGAGAAGCCCTCCAAGCCAGGGTCGCCGATTACACGGCTGGGCAGGACGCCGCCCTGCCCTTGATCAGCCCCATATTCGCCGACCTGTCCGGCCTGCCGCCCCTGATCATCCAGGCCGGAACGCACGAGGTTCTCCTCGACGACGCTCTCCGCCTCGCGCAACGAGCCGCCACCGCCGACGTCGCGGTCACCCTCGACATCACACCCGGGGTACCGCACGTTTTCCAGGCCTATCACCAGATCCTCGACGAAGCGGCCGCAGCGCTGGACAGAGCCGGACAGCTCCTGTCAGCGCAGCTCGCCGTTGCCGACCGCGTCACCGGATAGAGGAGTTCATATGGCGCAGCCAGTCGCTTCTCCAGGTCCCCGGGATACACAGGACCCCCCGACGTCACCCGGCGACCGGCGCTGGATGATCCTGGTCGTGGTGGCTATCGCCCAGCTGATGGTGGTGCTTGACTCCACCATCGTCAACATCGCGCTGCCCTCGGCGCAGCACGCGCTGGGCTTCGCCAACAGTGACCGGCAGTGGGTGGTGACGGCCTACGCCCTTGCCTTCGGCAGCCTGCTGCTGGTGGAGGCCGGCTCGGCGACATGTACAGCCGCAGGTGGGTCCTCATCACGGGCCTAGTCGGATTCGCCGTCGCCTCCGCGATCGGGGGCGCCGCCGTCTCGTTCGTGATGCTCGTGGTGGCCCGGGCGCTGCAAGGCGCCTTCGGCGCCGTCCTCGCGCCGGCCGCGCTGGGTACCCTGGTCAGCACGTTCCGGGACCCGCGTGAGCGGGGCCGGGCGTTCGCTGTCTTCGGCTCGGTCGCCGTCGGCGGCGGCGCCGTGGGCTTGATCCTCGGCGGGGCGCTCACCCAGTACCTGTCCTGGCGTTACACGCTGTTCGTCAACTTGATCTTCGCCGCGATAGCCGTGGCGGGTGCCCTGGCGTACATCCGCAGCAGCCGCCCGGCCAACCCGCCGCGGATGGACTGGCCAGGGGCCGTGCTGGCCTGCGCCGGGCTGTTCCTCATCGTCTTCGGCTTCTCCCACGCCGAGACGGCCAGCTGGACCGCCCCGCTGACCCTCGGCTCCCTGGTCCTCGGCGCGGTCCTGCTCGCCGCGTTCGTCGTCGCCGAACGGCGATCCAGTCACCCGCTGCTGCCGCTGCGGGTCATACTTGACCGCACCCGGGGCGGCTCCTACGTCGCCGTCGGCATCACCGGAATCGCGCTCTTCGGCATCTTCCTGTTCCTCACCTTCTACATGCAGCAGGTCAAGGGATACAGCCCGCTGACCACCGGGCTGCTGTTCCTGCCGCTGGTCGCCGGGATCCTGGTTGCCTCCACCTTGTACAGCGCCCTGCCCCAGGTCGGGCCCCGCCCCCTGGTCACCGCGGGCATGCTGCTCGGCGCCGGCGGGACCGCCTACCTCGCCCAGCTCACCGTGACTTCCAGTTACGTCGCAGGTGTGCTGCCCGCCCTGGTCGTCATGGGCCTCGGCTTCGGCCTGATCTTCGCGTCGGGTGTCAACTCGGCCACGGCCGGCGTCCCGCCCGAGGACTCCGGCGTCGCCTCGGCGCTGGTCAACACGATGCAACAGGTCGGGGGATCGATCGGCATCTCCGTCCTCAGCACCATCGCGGCGAGCACGACGACCAGCTATCTCATCGCCCACCACACAGGCCCGCAGGCACCAGCGATCGCGGCGACCCACGGCTACACCCTGGCCTTCGCGATCTCGGCCGCGCTGCTCGGGCTCGGCGCGATCCTCGCGATCCTCATGCTGCCCTCGCGGAACCGGCTTGAAGAATTCACCAGCGAAGCCTCAGCCCTCATCCCCGAGCCGGAACCAGAGGGACCCCCGTCCGCCCTTCCGTCGCAGCACGAAGCACCCCCCGCGAAGCACCCAGCGGCAAAGGTGATGCCCGTGGGCCTTCTCTGCTGCTCACCAGTGATAGACCCCGGTCTCCCACGATCGGCATCATCAACCCGCTGCTGATCCAGGTGGTATTCAACAGGGCCCAGAGCTAGCGCCAGCACGAGCGGCCCGTCTCCTTCATGCACCCGGTTAGCGCAACTCCCTGTATTTCACCGGAATCGGGTGACGACGTCTAACCCTTCCAGCGGTGAACCTGGACACGTTGTTCGCGCAGCTGGGGGTGCTGCCGGATTTCGCGTCCGCGGTCGCGGCGTCCGCGCAGGAACGATAAGGCCGATCCCCGGCCGGCCGCCAGATTCAGCGAGTCGAAGGAGAGAGCATGCCAAGGGCGGTCACTTACGACGAGTTCGGCGGGATCGACGTGTTGCGGGTCGACGTGGTGCAACGCCCGGTGCCCGGGAGCGAGCAGGTCCTCGTGCGGGTGAAGGCGGCCGGCATCAACCCAAGTGAGACGGTCATCCGCACCGGGGCGGTGTCGAAGCTGTTCCCGTCGACGTTCCCTTCCGGGCAAGGCAGCGACCTCGCCGGGGTCATCGAGGAGGTCGGCGCGGGGGTCGGCGGATTCTCGCCCGGCGATGAGGTGATCGGGTTCACACAGAAGCGGGCCTCCCAGGCCGAGCTGGTCCTGGTCGAGGCCGGCGACCTCACGCGCAAGCCGGAGAAGGTGCCGTGGGAGGTGGCCGGCGGCCTGTACGTCGTCGGCGTGACCGCGTGGGGGGCGATACACGCCGTCCAGCCCATGCAGGGCGAGACTGTCGTCATCTCCGGAGCCGCCGGGGGGGTCGGCTCGCTCGCCGTCCAGCTCGCGCGCCGCACCGGGGCCACGGTCATCGGCCTGGCGAGCGAGGGCAACCACGAGTGGCTGAAAGGCCACGGGGTGATCCCGGTCGCGTACGGTGACGGCGTCGCGGGCCGGATCAGAGCCGCCGCGCCCGGCGGCGTGGACGCCTTCATCGACACCTACGGCGGCGGGTACGTCGAGCTCGCCCTCGCCCTCGGCGTCGCGGTCGACCGGATCGACACTATCGCCGATTTCGAGGCCGCCGAGAAGCACGGGGTGAAGACCGACGGGGGGACAGCGGCGGGGCCGGGCGCCATGGTGCTCGCCGAGCTGGCGGGGCTGATCGCCGACGGGCACCTCGAGGTGCCGATCGCCCACGTCTACCCCCTTGGGCAAGTCCGCGAGGCCTACACCGAACTCGAACGCCGCCACACCCGCGGCAAGATCGTCCTCAGGCCCTAGCAAGACAGGAGTTCGACATGAGCGAGCCGCTCGACTGGAACACGAAGACCATCGCGGAGTTCCGGGAGAACGAGGGCAGGGTTGGCGGGAACTTTGAGGGCGCCCCGATGGTCTTGGTGCACCACCGCGGCCGCAAGAGCGGGCGGGAGTATGTCACCCCGGTGATGTACCTCCCGCACGACACCGAGCCGGACATCATTTACGTCTTCGCGACCAAGGCCGGAGCACCCACCAACCCGGACTGGTACCACAACCTGGCCGCCGCCGGCGACGGCAGTATCGAAAGAGGAACCCAGACGTACAAGGTGGCCGTACGGAAATTGACCGGTGCTGAACGCGACCGCATCTACGGCGAGCAAGCGCGGCGCTACCCAGGCTTTGCCGGTTACGCGCGGCAAACTGCCGGACTCCGCACCATTCCTGTGCTCGAACTTAGGCGGTCATAGCCCGCACCCTGACTTACGTTTCCGTGCAGCGGACGGCGGCCTCCTCTGTCCGGGAATGCATCGAGCAGCCATGCATCCGCTGCCATTTCGAGGGGCTACCGGTTTCGCAAGGCAAACCTGAGGATAACCGCGCCGTCGCCGGCCTCAGAGCTGCGCAAGGTAGTCGCCGATCAGCCTGACCGTCGGCTCGATCGCCTGCTCATCGGCGGAGAACTTTCCGGAGTGCAGCGGGTGGCCGCGGCCGGTGCCGAGCCAGAACATCATGCCCGGAATGCGACTGATCAGGTAACCGTAGTCCTCCGACGCCATGGTGACCGGTGCGTCTTCGAAGGCGACGTCGGCTCGGCTGCGCATGTAATCGGTGAACCTGGCGGTGATCTCGGGGTCGTTGCTGACGGGCACCCAGGGGCTGTCCTCCAGTTGGACGCCGGCGGTCGCGCCGGTCGCCAGCGCCACCCCCTGGGCAATCTCGTAGATGCGCTTGAACGCCAGGTCATGCTGGGCGGAGTCGAGGAACCGCAGCGTGCCCATGACCTTGGCCGAGGCGGCGACGCCGTTGACCACGGTGCCGCCGCTGATCGTGCCGAAGGTGAGGACCACGCCCCCGACCGCAGGATCGAAGTTGCGGGCGATCATCGCCTGGATCTGCAGCACGAAGCTAGCCACCGAGACGATCGGGTCGACGGCCCGGTGCGGCATGCCCGCATGACCTGCCACCCCGGTGAACTCCACGGTCACGCTGCTGCTGCCGGCCAGCAGGGTGCCGGGCCGGGTGGCGATGACGCCCGCGTGCGACTCCGGTGACACGTGCAGCGCGTAGAACTCGCTGATCCGGTACTTGTCCAGGAGCCCCGCGTCGCAGATCTGCTGGGCGCCGCTGATGTTCTCCTCGGCAGGCTGGAAAAGGAAGACGAACGAATTACGCTGCGGCCTGGCGAGGATCCGCTCAAGAATTCCCAGGCCGCAGGTCATATGCACGTCGTGGCCGCAGGCGTGCATGATGCCCGGGTGCGCGGAGCCGAACGGCAGCCCGGTCTCCTCGGTGATGGGAAGGCCGTCCATGTCCGCCCGCCACCCGATCGTCTTGCCGCCGGCCCTGCGGCGGGACGGGCGGCGTCCGCGCCGGCGGTTGCCGGGACGTGCACGATGATCCCGGTGCGATGCCGCGTGATCTCGATATCGTCGCGGCCGCCGACGAGACTGGTGATGATGCCGAAAAGCATCTCGCTCGTCTTGTGCTCCTCGAAGGCGAGCTCTGGAATCCGGTGCAGCCCTCGCCGGATCTCGACCAGGTCAAGCACGGGCCGCTCCGACGGCGCTATAGGCGCGCAATCCGCCAGGGGTCGCAGTCAACGCTCGCATCAGCCGATCTGTTCGGCTAGGGCGACGATGATGCCTGCGGGACCACGGAGATAGCAGAGCAGGAAGATGCTCTCGTACTGTGCCACCTCGCCGAGGAGTTCCGCGCCGTGGGCGCAGGCGCGCGACGGTATCGTTGATGTCGTCGACTGCGAACATGACGCGATGCAGGCCAAGCGTGTTGGGCGGCGGGCTCTTCGATGCCGCGCCGAGCGCCGCGGGGGAGTGGTACTTGGCCAGCTCCAGCTTGCTGTGGCCGTCAGGGGTCCGCATCATCGCGATGTCGCTCCGGACGCCGTCGAGTCCGACGGCGCGGTCGGCCCAGAGGCCTTCGACCTGGGCCTCGCCTTCCAGTTCCATGCCGAGCTCGGTGAAGAACGCGATGGCGGCGTCCAGGTCGTCGACGACGATGCCGACGTTATCCATCCGCTGAAGGGCCATGTCCGCCAGCATACGGTCGTACCTGACGCGTCCCCCCGTGGCACCCTGCACAGCGTCCATCTCCGCCAGCAGTGGGGAACTATTTACCGGGGGACAGTCGCCACGGTCCGTTCAGAAGAAAAGAATTCAAAATCCTTCTTCTGAACGGACCGTGGCTGTGACCCGTGACGTCTATCAGCCGCTGTAGGGGTTGGACGGGACGGTGCTTGCCCAGGTGATGGACAGGTACACGGTTGCATCGACGAAGGCGGAGGTTCCGTTGGGATCCTGGGGGGTGACTTCGCCGGACCCCGGCGGATAGGTGATCGCCGTTTCGAGTAGAGCGCCGGTTGTGGGGTTCTCGTAGGTCGCGTAGGTGGTGTGGTCCGACTTGACGGTCGCGTAGGCTGACGGGCCCGACTGGCCGCCAGGCAGCCCGCTCGTGTCGGTCCGGCTGATCTCAACCGCCCGCTGGCCGGTCGCGTCGCGCGCCGAGGAGTTGACCGTGACCCCCGGCACGGTCGCGAGCACCTGGTAAAGCGCCGACCGCAGGTCCGGGCCGACGAGCGGGTTCCATAGCAGGAAGGTCGCCTGCTGGAACAGCCTGTCGTTGTCGTTGAACGGGATCGGCTCTGTGGGGACGTTGTTCGGGTTCGGCCCCGGCTTGTTCTGCGCGTCCCACTGGGCGATGAGCGCGGCCCGCAAGGCCACCAGGCCGGTGGGCATGGCGGCGAACTGCGCCGCGGTCGGCGAATAGTTCTTGGTGAACCCCTTACCTGACGGCAAACCGTCGGTGCCCTGCTGGTAGGACCACATGTCGCCGGTGCGGCTGTCGATGACGGTGGTGTCCTTGATGTCGACTCCCCTGGTCATCATCACCGCATAGCGGCCCTGCCCCGGCGGCTGGCTGGCGGCGACGGTGCTGAGCTTGTAGAGCGTGCGCTGCTCCGCCGTCAGCTTGAGCGCGGGCTGCTTGGTGATCTTGATCGGCAGGCTTATCGCTGGCCGTGCGATTCCAGGCGCACGCGACGCGTGCCCGGGAACGACGGCGATGACGCCGGCCGCCGCGGCCAGCGCGGTACCCGCGGCGGTCAGGGACGCCACGCGGCGGCGGCGGTGCAGGCGGAGTTGCCTGGCTGCCACCTGCGTCGCGATGGAGTCTGGCGGCTGCAGGTGGTCGGTGTAGCGATGCAGCAGATCGCGGACGATGTCTTCGTCGGTGACGGGCATCGGTAGTCCTTTCACAACATGCTTTCGGTGGCGGTGAAGAGGTCGGCGAGTCCGGGAAACGCGCGCAGGTGCGCGATGGAGCGCGAGGCCGTGCTCTTGACGGTGCCGACGGAGATGCCGAGCAGCTTGGCCGTCTCGGCCTCGCTGCAGTCGTCGAGGTACCGCAGCGCGATGACGGTGCGCTGCTGGATGGTGAGGCTGCCAAGCGCGGTGCGCAGCGTCGGCCAGAGCTCGACGGAATCGTGCCGGTCGGCCGCCCGCGGGTCGCTCCGCTCGCCCGCGTCATGCAGGCGCAGCTCGCGCGGTCGCCTGGCACGGGCCCTTATCTGGTCGACGACGATGTTGTACATCACCCGGCGGCAGAACGCCTTGGGGTTGTCCACGCGCGGCCAGCGCGCGGCAAGCCGCTGCAGTGTCTCCTGGTAAACGTCTTCGGCGGTATGCGGATCCGACGTGAGCACCGTTGCGATGCGCAACAGTTCAGCGCCGGACTCGGCGGCGAACCCCTCGAAGGCTCGCGTCTGCCGTTTGTCCATGTAACCTCCCGTTCTTCGGAACCACCGCTAAGACGGCTCCTTCCCGGATGAGGTTGCTCCTTGGCGGGTGGGAAGCGGATGCTGCCGGAGCATGCGCTGAGTCCCGCGCCCGGTGACCCTTCACTGCAGACCCGGCGGCGCCAGCCAGCGTGTTCGGGCTGGCGCTGTGCGATGTCCGGGTTCAGCTGGCACTGTCGGGCTCGGCGGTGGCGTCCTCGGGCTCGGCGACCCAGGCTTAGAACACCACCAATGGCCGTATGGCGCGGCTAGCCGAGCAGTTGCTCCACGTGGGCGCCGACGGTCTCGTAGGTCGCCGCGGCCCGCTGGTCGAGGCTCAGGAGAGTGGCGTTGTGCTCGGCGAGCACGGGCATCTCGACGTCGGCGACCGCCGTGACGCCGTCGCCCTCGTCGACCAGTCGCATGGGCGTCGGGGCGGGCACGATCTCAAGCCGGCCGTCGATTGCCACAGATGCGACGCAGGCCTCAGGATTGGCGGACCGCGCGGACCACCCTCGTGCTGTAAGGCATCGTTACGGTCTCGCCGCCAGGGTCGGCGATCCGCTGGGCGAGCTGGCGTGCCTCCGCCGCGACCTGCGCCTGCTGCGCGGCGGTCGCGGTTGCCACCCAGCTCCACGTCGTGGGCAGGGTGAGGAAGTCGGCGAGAGGAAGCTGCTGCGGGTTGGGCACCAAATCCGCCGTCTCGTCGGTGAACAGCCCCGGGTCCAGGGCGGCAGGCGCGTGGGCTATCGACGGCTGCTTTTCCCCGAGCACAAAGCGGTAGAGGATGCCTTCCCAGTCCGCGTCGTCAGGGTTGACGTTGGTGAGGATGGCCACGATCCCCCCTGGCCGCAGCACGCGGGCAATCTCCCGGTCGGCTTCCGGCCGGGAGAACCAGTGGAAGGCTTGCCCGATGAAGACGGCGTCGACTGACGCGTCGGGCAGCGGCATGTGCTCCGCCGTCGCGATTTCGACGCGAACCTGCGGTAGCCGGACGGTAAGCAGCTTCGCCATCTCAACGTCCGGCTCAAGGGCGATTACCTCCAGCCCCCGCTCGCACAGCGACGCCGTAAGCCGCCCGGTACCAGCGCCGAGGTCGACGGCGCCGGCAATCGCCGCCGCGCCGATCGCCTGGTCAATGGCGGCGCCAGGATAACCCGGCCGGAGCCGATCGTAGGTGGCGGCGCTCGCGCCGAAGGAAAGCGCCATCTCTTCCCTGGCAGCTGGCATGGGGGTTCCTCTCTGGTGGGTTGCCTGATGATCTGGGGCTCACGGGTCAAGCGTCCGGTCGATGCCTGCCGAGGCCTGAGCGATGCCGTCGGTGACCAGGTTGACGCCGATCGCCAGCGCCGCGATGGCGATGATGGGCAGAAGTACGCTCCACGGCGCGCTTATCAGCCCGCTTTGGTTCTCCTGGACCATGAGTCCCCAGTCGGCGGTCGGCGGCTGTGCGCCGAGCCCGAGGTAGTCCAGGCCGGCGATGGTTCCGATCGACTGCGTGAGCCGCAGGCCGAACTCAACGGTCAGCGGGGCGGCGATGTTCGGCAGGATCTCCTGGAACAGGATGCGCCATGCCGGCGTGCCCGTGCCCTGGGCGTACAGGACGAAGTCTGCGTCGCGCAGCTGCATGGTCGACGAGCGTACGACGCGTGAGGTGTGCGGCATGAAGCTGAGCGCCACGACGCCGATGAGCACCCAGTCTTGTGTGCCGCCGATGGTGAGCAGCAGGAGGGCGAGGACGATTCCAGGGAAGGCCATCAGCAGGTCGACCAGGCGCATCGCGATGTCATCGACCACCCGCTTGGAATAGCCGCAGACCAGGCCGAGCGCGGTGCCCACGGCGATGCCCAGGGCCGTCCCCGCGAACGCGATCGTCAGGATCTTGCGCCCACCGTCAAGAAACCGGCTGAGCACGTCGCGGCCGAGGGTGTCGGTGCCGAACGGGGCGGCCCCCGAGGGGCCGCTGAACGGCGGGCCGACGAATTCGGTCGCGCTATGCGGGGCGAACAGCGGGCCGATGAGAGCGAGGCCGATCAGCGCCGCGATGGCAGCCAGGCCTATCTGAGTCCGGCGCAGCATCAGGGCCTGCCGCACGAGCCCCCGGTGCCGGGTAAGTAGCGTGACTGCCGGCCCCTCGGCCGCCTCCAGCGGAGCGGGCATGGGTGAGACGCTGGTCATGACGTCCTCCTCGGGATCCGGGCGCGGGGACTCATGCCACGGCTCATCTCAGGGCCGTCCGGAGACGGGGAGTGGCGAACGCCACCGCGAGGTCGGCCGCCAGGTTGATGACCACGCAGAAGGCAGCCAGCAGGACGACGATGGTTTGCACCACCGGGACGTCCCGCTGGCTGACTCCCTGCACCAGCGCGTACCCCACGCCCGGGTAGGAGAAGACGGTCTCGACGACGATGATGCCGCCGGACAGGAACAGCAGGGTCAGCGCCAGGCTCTGGATGATCGGGCCGAGCCCGTTGCGCAGCGCGTGCCGGAAGATCACCTGACGCTCGGGAATTCCCTTGAGCCGGGCCAGCATGACGTAGTCACTGTCCAGCACCTCGATCATGGTGGCTCGGACCATCCGGATCGGGTACGGGATCATGGCTAGCGCGACCGTGATCGCCGGCGCGATGACCAGGTTCAGCTGTGACCACACCGGCTCGTCGGGGTTGAGGATGCTGGCCGCGGGAAGCCAGTGGACGACGTTAGTCGCCAACAGGTAGATGACCATGACGCCGATGGCGAACGCCGGGACGGCGCTGAGGCAGAGCGTAACGAGAGACGTGACGTGATCGATCGCGCGGTTACGGCGGATCGCGCTCACCGTCCCGATGATGATCGCGAGCGGGCTGAGCATCAGCATGCTGATCAGCGTGAGAGCTCCGGAGTTCTCCAGCCGGGTGCGCACGATGTACGACACCTGCAGCGATGACACGAGGGAGGTCCCCCAGTCGCCCGTGACCAGGCCCTTGATCCAGCGTCCGTACTGGACGATCAGCGGCTGGTCCAGCCCGAGCTGCCGGGTGAGCGAGGCGACCTCCTGCGGCGTGGTGTCGCTATGCCCGACCAGGATCGTTGCCGCGTTACCCGGCAGCAGGTGGATGGCCGCGAAGACCAGCACCGAGACTAGCCACAAGATGAAGATGCCGCCGACGAGTCGACGCAGGAGGATTGTCTTGAGCATGACGTCCTCTCGTTGCTCCGATGATGGCGCGGGCTAGCTGGTCCACACGTTGCGGTACCGCCACGAGCCGAGGGCCCAGCCGGTCGAGTTGAACGGCTGGAATCCGTGGAAGTTGCTGCTGTAGACGTCGATGTTGTTCTTGAAGCTGTGGATGATGTCCGGTCCCATGTCATAGAACCGCTGGAACAGCTCTGTGGCGTAGGTCTTCTGCTTGGCTGGGTCCGGGGTCTTCAGCAGGTCCGCGTAGAGGGCGGCGCCGGCCGGGTCATTCCAGTGGCTGTCGTTCAAGCCGCCGGACTTCAGGAACCGCCCGGAGTAGCCCAGGCCTAGGGTGTTGGCGGCCCAGTAGCCGTTCGTGAACGGCCAGCTCTTGAAGCCCGCGTCGTACGACGTCGGGGTGAGGTCGTTGACCGTGACCTTGACGCCCGCCGCCGCGGCTTGCTGCGCGAAGACCTGTGCGGTGGCGACGAGGCCGCCGTTCTCGGGGGTAGTGGTGAAGGTGACCGCAAGGCCCTCGTGCCCCGCCGCCTTGAGCAGGCTCTTGGCCTGGGCAATGTCCTGGACCCTCTGGGGGAGGTCCGGGTACGCAGCGTCGGCGGGGAACGGCATGTCGTTGGCAATCTGCCCGTACCCGCTGTAAGCCTGGGCGATCATCTGCGGCCGGTCGACCATGAGCCGGAACGCCTGCCGGACCCGGACGTCGTTGAAGGGCGCCTCGTCGACCCGCATCGTGATCGGCTGGTAGAAGCCTGACTTCGTGATCTGCGTGACGAAGCCGCCGGAGGGGAGCTGCCTAAGGTCCGATGGGTCGACGCCGTCGATCGCGTCCAACTGCCCGGAGAGCAGGGCCGCTACCCGGGACGTGTTGTCGGAGAAGTCGATGATCTCGACCTCGTCCAGGTAGGGCTCACCCGGCATCCAGTAGTGGGGGTTGCGCACCAAGACGCTGCGCGAGCCCGGCGTGAAGCTCAGCACCTTGAACGGCCCGGTGCCCACGGGCTTGGCGGGGTCGAAGTCCGTAGGCACGATGTTCGTCGATGCCGACCCCCACCGCTGGGCGAACAGCGAGTCGGGCGTCGCCAGGTTGAACTGGACGGTAAGGGCGTCGAGCTTCTTGATGCTGCCGGGATCGACGGCGGCAAACGATGTGGCGGCCTTACCTGGCTTATCGGGGTCCAGGATGCGGCGCATGGTGAAGATCAGGTCGTCGGCGGTCAGCGACTTGCCGTTGTGGAACTCGACGCCCTTCCGCAGCCGTACCGTCGCAACGGTCGCCGCGGGGTTGAGCTCAATCGACTCGGCCAGCGCGTACTCGGTCTGGTACGGCAGGTCCGGGCTGATGTACTTCAGGCTGTCGTAGACGTTCTGGTTACGTTGCTGGTCTATGTCGGTTGAGGAGAAGGTGGTGTCGAGGATGTCGGCGCTGCTGCCGATGCTTCCGACCCGCAGCGTCCCCCGCGTTTCGCGGTGCCGGCTGCTGCCGTGCTGGTCGATGTGCTAGCAGCGGGCGTGGTGCTGCCGGCGCAGGCGGCCAGGAACGCGGCGCTGAGGCCGCCGCCGCCAATTGCGATGAAGGTTCTTCTGGAAACGTTCTGAGCCACGTCGGTTACCTTTCACAATACGCTGAACCGGAATGCCCGGTAAAAATTGGGAAGAGTTGTGATAAGGAGGCCGGCATTCACTCCGGTGTGAATTCGGCGAATGTCAGCGGCGACGGTGGTTATGTGCGGGAGACGATCTCCTTGACGATGGCGTTCGCGATGCCCAGCGTCTGCGCGCCACGCGAGTCATAGGTCGCGCCGCCGTTGTGCGGGGTGAGCACGACGTTGTCCATCTTGCGGAGCTCGGTCTGCACCCAGGCGTCGCGCACGAGTGGCGGCTCGTGCCAGAACACGTCGAGCCCGGCGCCGGCGATCGTGCCATCCTGCAGCGCCTTGATCAGGGCCTCCTGGTCGACAAGCCGGCCGCGCGCCACGTTGATGAAGTAGGCGGTCGGCTTCATGAGCTTGAACTCGCGCTCGCCCATCAGCCGCAGGTTCGCGTCCTCGAAGTTGGCCAGCATGCACACGTAGTCGCCGCGACTGATGAGCTCATCGGGGTCGGCGACCCATTCGATGCCCATCTCGGCTTCTTCCTCAGGCGACAGCCGCGTCCGCTTCGTGTACAGGACGTTCATGTCGAGCGCCTTGAGCTTGCGGACGGCCTGCCGGGCGACCTTGCCCAGCCCGTACAGCGAGACGGTCTTGCCCGTGCAGCCCTGGCCCATGAGGTCCATGGTCATTTCCTGGAAGTAGCCGTTACCGCGGCAGTACCTGTCGGCCTCGGCCACTCGGTAAGCCAGGTTAAGCAGCAGTGTCACCATGAGGTCGGCGGTGGCGCGCGGGTTGAGGCCGTAGCCATTCAGGCTCCAGCCGCCGTCGGCGGGCGGCTCGGGGGAGTCGGCGACCAGGAACTTGATCCCGGCCCCCTCGACCGCCTGGATCGCGTGCACGTCCGGCCGCACGTGGGCCACGCCGTATCCGATGAGGCTGGGGTTTGCGGCCACCATCGATTCCGTTATGGGAATCGAATGCATGCAGAACACGTAGTCCGAGCGGCGGGCCGCGCTCTCAAGTTCACCCACGCTGATTTCCCGGTGTGCGAAGGGGAACACCTCGACCTCGCCGAACTCGCGCATGCGATCGAGGGCCACCTCGGGAATTGGCTGGGAGACAAAGATCCTGGGTTTCATGTCGGCACTCCCTGGGTGCTCGGCCGGGTTCGGGTCATGGCGGCGGGGCTCAGCCGCGCTGATAGCGGCGGACGGCGAGCCAGGTGAACAAGGTGGTGAGGGCTGCCCACCAGATGAGGTAGTGGATCAGCGGCGCGACCAGCCCGCCCCCGATGGCGAGGTTGCGCGACAGGTCGACCGCCGAGGTGACCGGGTTGACCCGGGCGAACACCTGCAGCCAGCCCGGCAGGCTGCTCACCGGGGCGAATCCGGAGCTGCCGAAGACCAATGGCAGGGTTGGCGTGATCAGGATCGTCTGCGCGGACTCCGGGTCGCTCGCCGCGAGGCCGACCCAGGCCGCGAAGGACGTGACCGCCAGCCCGAACAAGACGATCACGGCGACCGAGGCGATCGCGCGCAGTGGCCCCATCCGGAAGTCGAAGCCGATTACGGTCACGGCGATGATGGCCAGCACAACCGTCTGCACGCCGATGCGGATCGTGTCGCTGATCGTGCGTCCGAGCAGTGCCGCTGCCCGGGAGATCGGCAGCGAGCGGAAGCGGTCGTTCATGCCAGAGTCAGCGTCGTGCGACACGGCGACGCCCGTTCGCATTGCGGCGACCATAACGGCCTGGATCAGGACGCCGGGGATGACGTACTGGCGGTACGGGATGCCGGGGACCTTGGCGACATTGTTGAACACGTACGCGAACAGCATCATGTTGGTCAGCGGCTGGACGATGGACAACAGCAGCAACTGCCGGTTCCGGTAGAACTTCAGCAGGTTGCGGAACGCGACGGTTTCGACGTTCTGCAATGCCTGGCCGAGCGTGAGGCGATCGCCGATGGACGCCGCGCCGGTAACCTCCAGGGTGCTCGCGAAGCCGAGCTCGCTCACTGGTCCGCCCCGGTGTGAGCGGTCAGCGCCGCGAATACCTCGTCGAGTGAGGCGTTCCTGATGCGGATGTCATCAAGGCGCAGGCCCTCGGCATCCAGCAACCGGATCGCCTCAACGACCGAGTAGCTGCCAGCGGGCACCGTGATCGATGCCGTCGCGGCGTCGTCGGTCACGCGGGCGGTGCCCTTGCCGAGCCCAGCGCGGTCGACGAGCACCCTGGCGGCCTGTTCCGCCACCGTGCGATCGGCCGCGGAAAGCTCCAGGACGTCTGCCCCGTAGGCGGACTTGAGCTCGGCGGCCTGGCCCGAGGCGACCGCCTGCCCCTTGTCGATGACCGTCACCCGGTCGGCAAGGCGGTCAGCCTCCTCCAGGTACTGAGTCGTCAGGACCACGGTGGTGCCTTCGGCGCGCAGGTCGCGCACCACGGCCCAGAGTTCCTCGCGGCTCGGCGGGTCGAGCCCGGTGGTCGGCTCGTCGAGGAACAGCACCTTGGGCGGCCAGACCAGGCTCAGCGCGAGGTCCAGCCTTCGGCGCATGCCGCCGGAGTAGGTGCGCGTCAGCCGCCCGGCGGTGGCGGCGAGCCCGAACCGCTCGAGCAGTTCATCGGCGCGGCGTCGGGCGGCCGGGCCCTTCAGGCGGTAGAGCCGGCCGATCATGATCAGGTTCTCGCGGGCGGTCAGGTCCCCGTCCACCGCCGCGTACTGCCCGGTAAGGGAGATGATCGAGCGGACCTGGTGCGGCTCGCGCCGGACGTCAAAGCCACCGACCAGGGCCCGCCCGCCGTCGGCCTGGTCCAGGGTGGCGAGGATGCGGATGGTGGTTGTCTTCCCGGCTCCGTTCGGCCCGAGGACCGCCCCTATGGTCCCTGCCGGGACGTCGAGGTCAAGGCTAGACAACGCCTGGTGCGTGCCGAACGACTTGGCCAGCCGCTCTACCACGACTCCCGCCGTCATGGACGGCCCGCGCGCCGGAGCCGTGGCCCTGGCGTCGTGCCGTGGCGGACGGCGGACGGCTGGCGGTGATCGTTCGACACAATGGATTGTGCATAATTTGCCACGGCCATGATCCTGGCCTGCGGTTCCGGTCTGCGCAAGACGCGTAATCGACTTCTAACGTCGGCCCGCTCCAGGAAACATGACGGTCATCATGGATGTCAGGAACGTGTCAGCGACGTCCCCCCCACCCGAGCATCAACTCACGACCACGACCGTTCTCATTCCATGTACCCGAACAGACGGGCCAACCCCTCCCCGCCGCGGGCCGGTCAGGGCGCGGGACGGCCGACGCCCGTCACCGCCGCGAGGTCACGCTTGAGCAGCGACAGGATCGGCTGGCAGTGCTGGCGCACGATCTCGGCGGCGCCCTCGGCGTCCCGGGCGCGCGCCGCCTCGACGAGGGCGTGGTGCTCGTGGTGGGACTGCTCGCGGCGGCCCTCGATGCGGCGCGTGTCCTCGCGGACGTGCAGCGCGCTGAGCGTGAGCATCTCCGCGAGCAGCGCGATCGACCTGCGCCGACCGGAAGGGCGGGCGAGGGTGAGGTGGAGCTCCCGGTTGAGCAGCGGGTACTGCTTGCCTCCGCGCAGCATCTTGCGGCAGGTCGACTCGGCCTCGCTCAGGGTCTGGTCGTCCATCATGGGTATCGAGTGCATCAGGTTGTCGGACTCGACGACGATGATTAGCTCCTGGAGCTCGATGCACTCCTCGAGCGACAGGCGCCGCACCACGACGCCCCGGTGCTCGTCGATCTGGACGAGGCCCTCGGTGGCCAGCGTGCGGAACGCCTCCCGGACCGGCGTGGTCGAGACCTTGAACTCCGTGGCGACGTCGACCTGCCGGAGCCGCGAGCCTACCGGGACGGTCCCCACGATGATCCGCGCCCGCAACTCGTCGGCGACCCACGACTGAGTGGTGCGGGCAGGGGGCACGATACCGGACTGGATGACGGACACCCCAAAGCCCCTTTCCTGGCAATCTTCCGAGCCATGCTCGCACTCGGGGGCGGCTGGCGAGCTGCGACCGGGGAAGCCGGTCCCATCGTAGCCGGTCAACGCGTGTCGAACTCCATGGCCGAGGAGTCTTGCGCACTCGGGCAACCTGCCCCCAGAATGCGCAATGGATTATGCACAATCCATCATAGGAGGATTGCCTGATGACAGAACGCGTCTTCGTCGTGCAGCCGATTCCGGAACCCGCGCTTGAGATCCTGCGGTCCTGCGCAGAGGTGGAGGTCTACCCGCACACCGACCGGATGGTCTCCGTCGACGAGCTCGCCAGCGTTGCCCGGCGTTGCGACTACATCTTCGCGATGCACGAGACGATGATCCCGGCCCGGGTCGTCTCTGGACCGGTCCGCCTGAAGGGCATCGCCGTCGGCGGCCGGGAGATCGGCGACATGATCGACATCGCGGCCTGTGAACGGGCAGGGGTGAGGTTCATCCACGCGCAACCTGACGGCCAGGCCGCGAGCAGGCGCGGCAATGCCAAGGCGACCGCGGACCTCACGCTGAGCCACGTGCTGTGCCTGGCGTACCGGGTGGTGGAGGCCGATGCCTACACCCGTGCCGGCGGGTTCCGGCAGGAGATGACCATAGACCTGATGGGCCTGGGATGTACCGACAAGACCGTTGGCGTGGTCGGCATGGGCCGGGTCGGCCGCGAGCTCGCTCCCAGGCTAAACGCCCTGGACATGAGCGTCTTGTACACGAAGCGGACGCGGCTGCCGGCCGAGGAGGAAGCCGGGCTCGGCGTCGAGTGGCGGGCTTCGCTGGAGGAAATGCTCCCGGAGTGCGACTTCGTCGTCATGCTGGCGAACTACAACTCCTCGACTCACATGCTGATGGGCGCCGCGCAGTTCGCGCTCATGAAGCCGACCGCCTACTTCATCAACCCCGGCCGCGGCCGCCTCGTCGATGAGGCGGCCCTGATCAAGGCACTCCAGGACGGTGTCATCGCCGGCGCGGGGCTCGAGGTCTTCTGGAACGAGCCTCCCGTCGTGCACGAGCCGTTCGTCCCGGTCGCGCTGCGCAAGATGGACAACGTGGTGCTGACACCGCACAACGGCGGCGCGACCTGGGACTCCCGTACCCGCCAGGTAGTCGGGATCGCCCGCGCGCTCGAGGCGCACGTCAAGGAGAACGCTAAGGAGAGCGCGTGAACACGATCAACTGGGCATTGGTCGGGACGTCCGGCTACGCGGAGCGGGAGTGCCTGCCAGCGTTCGCGGGCACGCCGACCGCGCGGCTGGCTGCGGTCGTGAGCAGTACCAGCGAGCGGGCGGCGAAGTTCGCGGCCGCGCACGGCGTCGTGCGCGGCTACGGCGACATCGAGGCTGTGTGCAAGGCGGATGACATCGCGGCGGTGTGGATCGCGTCGCCCAGCTACCTGCACTACGAGCACGCGCGCGCGGCGATCGCCGCGGGCAAGCACGTCCTGCTGGAGAAGCCGATAGCGCTCAACGTGCGGCAGGGCTGGGAACTGGTCGAGCTCGCCGAGCACGCTGGCGTGCGGCTGGCCACCGGCTATCAGGCCCGCTACGTTCCCGGGCACCAGCGCATGCGCAAGCTGATCGCCGATGGTGAGCTCGGCTCGCTCGTCGCGGTCCGGTCGCTGTACGGGATGCGCCGCCCTGGCCCGCCCCGGACCTGGCGCGGACAGCGCGAGACCGCACGCTGGGGGGTGCTCGCCGACATTGGCACGCATCACATTGACCTGATGCGCATGCTGGCGGGCGAGGTCACCGACGCGACCGGCTACACGCAGCACCAGCGCGGCTTCGCGACAGAAGACCTGGCTGTCGCCGTACTGCGTTTCGACTGCGGCGCGCTCGGCACGATGACCGTGACGGCCAGCTACTTCCGGCCGACCACGGTCATGGAGGTCGTGGGCACCGAGGGACGGGTGACCGCCGTCAATACCTCGCCCGACGGCCAGGGCACGGTGACCTTGGTGCGCGCCGATGGCGAGGAGGTCGACATCACCGGTGAGACCCCGGTGTCCGCCCAGGCCCAGCTCGCCACCGTCACCAGCGTCTTCGGCGGAGGTGACGTCCCGTACGCGACGGGTGCCGACGGTGCCAGGAACCTGGAGATCCTTGAGGCGATCGCACCCTGACGCGCCGGTGGGTGTTAACTCTTTCCTCCCCTGTGTTAGCAGTAGGTTTCACCTCTTGCCCGGCTCAGGCCCAGCCGGAATTGTCGATTTTAGACATTGTGCATAATTCACCGTCTGAACGGGGAACCATGCCAGAGGCGAACTCCAACGCGTCCATCCTCACCAGGGCAGCGCAAGCTCAGGCTGGTCCGCTGCTGCAGGTGCAGGCGCTGTCTGTGCGCACGGCGGGTCCCCGCCCGTATGACATCCTCTGCCCGGCCGACCTCACGTTGCGCAGCGGCGACGTGCTCGGCCTGGTGGGCGAGTCCGGCTCGGGCAAGACCACCCTGGCCCTGGCGCTGCTCGGTTACGCCCGCTCCGGCATGCAGCTCCACGGGTCGGTCTGCATCGACGGCCAGGAGATCATCGCCACCACCGAGGCCGTCCGCAGGGCCTCTCGCGGGCGACTGGTCTCCTACGTCCCGCAGGACCCGTCCACCGCGATGAACCCGGCGCTCCGGATCGGCGAGCAGCTCAGTGAAGTGCTGGCGCCTACCAGGAGGGGGCGGCGTGGCGTTGACCAGTCGCACATTGCCGAGCTGCTGGAGAAGGTGCACCTGCCGACGACCCGCCAGTTCCTGGCGCGCTATCCGCACCAGTTGTCCGGCGGCCAGCTGCAGCGCGTCAGCATCGTGATGGCGATGGTAAACAGGCCGCGGTTGATCGTCTTCGACGAGCCCACGACCGGCCTTGACGTTACGACCCAGAGCCGGGTGCTGGACACGATCCGCGAGCTGATCCGCGATGAGCGAGCCGCGGCGCTGTACGTTACGCATGACCTGACGGTTGTGAGCTCGATCGCCAACCGGATTGCCGTCATGTACTCGGGCATGCTCGTCGAGCATGCGCCGTCGGGCACGGTCTTGACCAGTCCTGCGCACCCGTATGCCAGGCGGCTGATCCTGGCAACCCCGGACGCAGCCAAGCGGCGCGAGCTCACCGGGATCCCTGGCGTCCCGCTGAGCCCGCGGGATCGCTCCGGGGGATGCGCGTTCGCGGCCCGCTGCGAGTACACGCAGGACGCCTGCCGCGAGCAGGTGCCGCCATCGCGCCTGGTTGAGGACGAGCACATGGTCCGCTGTCACCGGGCTGAGTTCGTGCAGCACGAGGCCGTGCTCGCGCCGGTGGCGGCCCGCCCGTCCGGCTGGCAGGAGCGGGTTGGCGACGAGGAGGCCGTGCTGTCCGTGTCGGGCGTCAGCGCCTTCTACGGCAGCACCCGTGTCTTGCATGACGTGGACCTCAAGGTGCGCGAGGGTACCTGCCTCGCGCTTGTCGGCGAGTCCGGGAGCGGAAAGACCACCCTCGCGCGCAGTCTCAGCGGGCTGCATGCAGGCGCGGTGACCGGAGAGCTGTCCTTCGACGGGCAGCCGATGCCGTGGCCGGCCCGCCAGCGCCGCTCGGACGTGCTCAAGGACGTGCAGTACATTTTCCAGAACCCGCTGGCGTCACTGAACCCGCGCCACACGCTTGGCCGGATCATCGGCGCGCCCCTGGTCACCTTCGGCCTCGCCGAGTCCGCTCGCCATCGTCGGCTGCGCGTCCGCGAGCTGCTTGAGCGGGTCGCCCTGCCCGCCCACTATGAGCACCGTTACCCCTCCCAGCTCAGCGGCGGGGAGCGACAGCGTGTGGCCATCGCCCGAGCGCTAGCCTCCCAGCCGCGGCTGCTCATCTGCGACGAGATCACCTCGGCGCTCGACGTCTCTATCCAGGCCTCCATCCTTCAGCTGCTGGGGAGGCTTCGCGAGGACGAGCACCTCACGATGATCTTCATCACGCATCACATCGGGCTGGTGCGCGCGATCGCCGACGATCTCGTGATCCTCCGCCACGGCGTGGTCGTGGAGCGCGGCCCTGCCGGCCAGGTCCTCGACCAGCCCACCGACGAGTACACGATCGAACTCCTGGCGAACACGCCGCACATGAGTGAGTTGCCCGCCCAGGCAAGCTGAGCACCTGCGTGACTCTGGGAGCGCTGCTACGCCGCCGCTTGACGCACCATCTCCGTTGGGCATAAAAGAGCAAGCTTCCGGATGCGGCGGGCAACGCTTCGGAGGGCGCGGTCGATATCGGTGCCGAACGGGTTCTCGTGCACCAGGTAGGTCCAGGTGGCGGTGGGGCGCTTCAGGCCGATGGCCTCGAGACCGACGCCGTCGGCGGTGATCGCGGCGGTCCGGAAGGTCTCGGCGGACCGCGTCGCTGCCTCCTCGAGCAGGGTGCGGAAAGCGCGGATCGCTTCCCTGTTGAACTCGTTCAGCGGGACGGTCCCGCGGGCCAGGGCGCGCAGGTGGATGCCCTCGCGGAGGTCCGCAAGGAAGGCCAGGTGCTCCGCCCAGGCCCGGTCCAGGTGGAAGAGGACGATCTGGCGAGCGGCGTTGGCCAGGACGGTCCTGTCGATGCCGGGGCTCAGCTCTGCCAGGCGCTCCGGGCATTGCCGGGCAAGCGCGGACAGGGCGTCGTCGGTCCGCAGCACCCGGTCGCGATGATCCAAGACGATGTGCCGCTGGTCCTCGACGAGCTTGTTGTACTGCCATGTGTTCCGGTGGATCTCCAGGTTGACGCCCTCGGCAACGCGCTGCGCGTGGCCCAGCACCCAAGGCGCCCTTGAGTCAGGGACCTGGGCTCGTGCTTCCTCGGGCGCGTACTGGAGGATCAGCTCGTCTTCCATGCTGGCGAAGAAGACGGACCCGCCCGGGTCGCCTTGGCGCCCGGCGCGCCCGCGCAGCTGGTGATCGAGCCTGCTGCTCGCGTGCCGGCCGGTGCCGATGACGTACAAGCCGCCCAGCCCGGCTATCACGTTCCGGTCGCCGCCCGTGCCGCCGAGGCGGATGTCGGTGCCGCGCCCGGCCATCTGGGTCGACACCGTGATCGCGCCGTAGGCGCCGGCTTCGGCGACGATGGTGGCCTCTTGGGCATCGTTCCTGGCGTTGAGGACGGTGCACCGCAACCCGGCGCGGCCGAGCTCGCCGGCCAGCTGTTCGGACTCGGCCAAATCGAGCGTGCCGATCAGGACCGGCCGCCCGGTGGCGTGAGCCGCGGCCACCTGGCCGACGACCGCTTTCTCCTTCTCCTTGACGGTGGGGTATAGCCGGTCGGGTTCATCGGCGCGGACGCATGGGCGGTTCGGCGGGATCACCGCGATCTCGAGGCCGTAGAACTCCCGGAACTGCTCGCCGGCCGCCACGGCGGTCCCCGTCATCCCGCAGATGGTCCGGTAGCGGCGGACCAGGGACTGGATGGTGACGGTGTCGAGGATGTCGCCGCTCTCGCTCGAAGCCAGGCCCTCCTTGGCCTCAACCGCTGCGTGCAGGCCGTCGGGCCAGCGCTGCCGCCGGGCCACTCTGCCCCTGGACTCGTTGATCAGCTGCACCACGCCGTCCCGCACGATGTAGTCCACATCGCGCTGGAGCAGCGCAT
The DNA here is from genome assembly GCA_963778435.1 of uncultured Actinomycetota bacterium. Lineage (GTDB taxonomy): Bacteria > Actinomycetota > Actinomycetes > Streptosporangiales > Streptosporangiaceae > Trebonia. The sequence goes on along the minus strand of CAVZUX010000018.1, from coordinate 51,546 downwards.
GAGCGTGCAGGGCCACGTTGAGCCGGGTCAGTGCCTCGGCGTGCTCAACGGTGTACAAGTCGATGCCGCCCAGTGCGTGTTCCGCGGCGCTTGCTCCCGCGCTGGTCAGGGACACGTTGCGGCCGTCTTCGTCGATCTCGTAGTGCTGCCAGGGGCGGAGCCCGGCCGCGATCCGCGCCATCTCGCGGTCGGTGTCCGCGGTCTCCGCCGCGCCCGCGAGTACCAGCGGCACCCGCGCCTCGTCGATTAGCACGGAGTCGGCCTCGTCGATCAGGACCACGTCCGGGTCGCCCGCGACCAGGTCGGCGATGTTGGTGACCAGGCGGTCGCGGAGCACGTCGAAGCCGAACTCGCTCACCGGGGCGTAGGTGACCTGCGCCGCGTAGGCGCGTCGGCGTTCCGCCACCGTCGAGGCCTGGCCGATCCAGCCGACGGTCACGCCCAGCAGGTCGTAGACCGGGAGCATCCACTCGGCGTCGCGGCGGGCCAGGTAATCGTTCACCGACATCACGTGCACCGACCGGCCGCGCAATGCATGGCCGGCGGCGGCGAGCGCACCGCTCAGGGTCTTGCCCTCGCCGGTCGCCATTTCGGCGATCAGCCCGGAAAGCATCGCCAGCGTGCCGAGCACCTGCACGTCGTAAGGGCGCTCGCCGAGTGCGCGCCACGCCGCCTCGCGGCAGCAAGCGCAGATCTCGGCGTCGTCACTGGCCGATTGCGCCGCCGCCGTCAGCTCGCCATCGGTCAGCCCGCGCAGTCGCTGCTCATGTGCGTCGACCTGGGGCAGCAAGTTCTGGAACGGCGTCAGCTCGATTGTTCCGGGCTTTTGCAGCAACCGCCTCACGATGCTCATCAGCTGCACGCCAGGACAACGTCCCGCTACGCCGTCAGGTTCCGGCTGCACGAAGCCGGGCTAAGCTTGCCCGCAATCCGTTCCTCTGACCCTAGGAGATGATGTAGTGACCTTGGATAACGCTGCGCGGTCGGCGGATCGGCCGGTCAATATCTCGGCCGTGAGCACACCCCAGGCGCCCGGGCCCGCTGGCCCGTACAGCCAGGCGATTACCGCAGGCGAGTTCGTGTTCGTGTCCGGTCAGCGGCCCACCGATCCGGTGACCGGTGCCATCGCCGAGGGCGTGGCCGAGCAGACGCACGCCGTGCTCCGCAACCTGATTCAGGTGCTCGAGGCAGCCGGAAGCTCGGCTGACCGGGTCGTCAAGGTGACCGCTCATCTCGCTGACCTGCAGTTCTTCGACGAATTCAATGCTGTCTACCAGCTGTACTTCCATCCGCCCTATCCCACGCGCACCACGGTCGGCTCGCAGTTGCGCGGCATCCTCGTCGAGGTCGACGCGATCGCGGTGCTGCGTCCGGCCACGGAGGCCTGATTGTTTACCTCGAAGAAGGGGCAGGGCATGACGACCCCCTACATGATTCATGTAAGGGGGTCGTACGTCCGGTCGGGCGGGATTCATATCTAAATCAGGTTGACAACCTGGATCAGATGGCTAGTTGAAAGAAGTCGAAACGTTATGCCGAGCTTTCCAGACTTTCAGATTCCGTCCACGATCGAGACTCCCGCCGTCTGCGTCGATCGCGCTTTGATGGATGCAAACATAAACCGCATGGCCGCTGGTTTGAGGGAAAACGGGATCGCCTTCCGACCTCACGTGAAGAGTCACAAGAGCCTGAACATAGCGCGTAGGCAGATATCAGCCGGCGCCGTAGGCCTGACAGCCGCCACGATCGGCGAAGCAGAGGTGTTCGTCGACGGTGGTATCGATGATGTCTTCATCGCCTACCCGCTGTGGGTTACCGATATCAAGGGCAGTCGGCTGAGAGCGCTACTTGAGCGTGCCCGGGTGGCAGTCGGCGTCAGCTCAGCTGAGGGCGCGGAGCGCCTCGCGTCCGGACTGGGCGGCAGAATAGGCATGGAGGTTCTCATTGAACTCGATAGCGGTGATAAGCGAACCGGTGTGACAGATCCTGATATGGCGGTAAGGGTCGCAGATGCCGCTGCGCGTGCAGGTCTCAACGTCAAAGGCGTGTTCACCCACGGCGGCCACTCCTACGCAGGCGCTGGGGCCGTGGCGGACGCTGCCGCGGACGAGGTTCGCACCCTTTCGAAGGCGGCAGCCGCCCTGCGAGCCGCTGGGCACGGGGTCGAGATAGTCAGCGCAGGCTCTACCCCCACTGCGATGCTGAGCGCTAGGGCAGATGTGACCGAGGAGCGCCCCGGTACGTTCGTCTTCGGCGATCGGCAGCAGGTAGCACTCGGTGCCCATAGTCCTGAGGCTGTAGCGCTGTTTGTCGCAGCTACGGTTGTGTCGGTAGCGGGCGACCAGTTCGTTCTCGACGCTGGCGCCAAAGTCCTCACTAAGGATCTGCCCAAAACCGTCGATGGTTTTGCGGCGCTCCCTAAGTATCCACTTTCGCGAGTCGAGCGGCTCTATGACCACCATGCCGTTGTGGTCCGTGGCCACGGAACGATGCCTAGCTTGGGTGAGCGCGTCGCTATGGTACCAAATCATGTATGCCCAGTGGTGAATCTGACCGACGAGTTGGTGGTACTGAACGAGAGTGGTGAAGAGGCGGATCGTTGGCCAGTCGACGCTCGGGCGATGAATAGGTAACGAAGGCTTTTCTTTTGGCGAAGCTTTTTCGTGTGTATGGCACGAATTTCTTACCTCAGGAGAAAAGCATTCGTGATCATGGCGCTGAGCAGGGACGTCCGGTGTGATCCGACGTCACGCGAGCGCACCAATGCACCACGAGTCCCGTTCGCTGAGTGGCATTGGATCAGGGGAGGCTCACATGGTCATTCGCATCGCCGGTACCGAGATGGTGCTGGAGATCGACGACAGCGTCGGCGCCGCCCGCTTCAGCGAGCACGCGCGGCCGACGGCAACGGCGCATGGATCGTCTGCACGCGCTCGTCCCGCCTGTTCACCTGCGGCCAGCCGGTCACGGCGCTGACCCTCGCCGAGCGCCTGGCCGCGGGCTACGACGACACTGACTCGTTCGCTCGGGCCTGGAGCGAGAGGCTGTCCCTGTGACGGACCGCCTCATTCGCTGGACGGCCACCGTCGTGGATCGTGGCGACGGCGCCGCGTGGGCGCTGGTCGCCTGCTAGGGCCTTGCCTTCGCCGGAGCCGCCTGCCTCGCCGCCGTGGCATTCATCCTCAGCGCCGTCAGCGGCCGTTCTACCTGCCCTGGCAGGCGCTGTCGTGTCGAGCAGCGGCAGGAAGAACTGCACGAGCGGGCCGATGCTGACGGCGAACAGCACGGTGCCGACGCCGACCGTTCCGCCGAGCAGCCAGCCGATCGCCAGGACGGTCAGCTCCATGCAGGCGCGTACCAGGCGCAGCGAGCGCCCGGTACGGCGGGCCAGGCCCGTCATCAGCCCGTCGCGGGGTCCGGGGCCGAAGCGGGCGCCGATGTACATGCCGCTGGCCAGCCCGCAGAGCAAGATCCCGCCGAGCATCTCCGAAATGCGCCACGGCAGCGGGGCGCTGCCTGGCAGCAGCGCCAGCGTCACGTTCATCGAACTGCCGACGACCACGATGTTGCTGACCGTGCCGAGGCCCGGCCGCTGCCGCAGCGGGATCCAGCCCAGCAGCACGACCGCCCCGACAATGATCGAGACCGTGCCGATCGCCAGCCCGGTGTGCGAGGCGATGCCCTGGTGCAGCACGTCCCAGGGGTCAAGGCCGAGTCCTGAGCGAACCTGAAGAGCCCCCGACGCCCCGTACAGCACAAGCCCGAGGTAGAGCATCGCGATCCGCCGAGCCAGGCCGCACGGTGCGCCATTGCGTATCATGTTCCCAGCCAATCAGGCCGGGCAAGGCCATTTCGCGGTCCAATCGATCGAAAATGGCCTGTGAAAAGAAGACCGTCTCGTGGCAGAATGACGACATGGCATCGTCCACCCGGATCGGCAGCCGTGCCCTGGCCGACTTGCTGCCCGACCTGACCGGCTCCGGCGCCCGCCGTGGCGCTGTCTACGCCGCGATGGCCGAGGCGCTGGGCTCGCTGGTCCTGGACGGGCGGATCGCGGTCGGGACTCGGGTGCCGTCCGAGCGGGAATTGGCCGCGGCGCTGGGCCTGAGCCGCACGACCGTGACCGCCGCGTACAGCGCCCTGCGCGCCGACGGCTACCTGATCAGCCGCATCGGCTCGGGGAGCTTCACCGCCGTCCCGGCCGGCGCCAGGGCATCTAGCTCAACCGCGCGCTGGGCACCGCCAGCCATGCCGCCGGATCTCATCGACCTGACCTGCGCGACCCCCTCGGGGCCAGCCATGGCGATCTCCGATGCCGTCGCCGCGGCCTCTGCGCACTTGCCGCTGCTGACCGCCGGCACCGGCTACGACCCGGTCGGCGTGCTGCGGCTGCGCGAGGCGATCGCCGCGCGGTTCGCCGCGCGCGGCGTGCCGACGGACGCCAGCCAGATCCTGATCACCAACGGCGCCCTGCACGCGCTTGACCTGCTGCTGCGGCTGCTGGCCGCCTCCGGGTACCGAGTCCTCACCGAGCTTCCGACCTACTCGGGCGCGATCGACGCGATCCGGGCGAGCGCCGCACGGCTGCTGCCGGTGCCGCTGGCACCCGGCGGCGGCTGGGACGTCGAAGCCTTGCAGGCGGCGCTGCGGCACAACGCGCCGAGGCTGGCGTACCTGATCCCCGACTTCCACAACCCGACCGGAGCGCTGACGGGAGACGCCGAACGGCGCGCCGTGTTGCGCGCCGCCCGCCGCGCAGGCACCACCGTCATCGTCGACGAGACGTTCGTCGACCTCGGCTTCACCAGCCCGGCCACGCCGGCCGCGGCGATCGACCCCTCCGTGGTCACGATCGGGTCGCTGTCCAAGGCGGTATGGGGCGGGCTGCGCATCGGCTGGATCCGCGCCCAGGCCGACCTCGTCCAGCGGGTGGCCGCACTGCGCGCGGCCACCGACATGGGCGGGGCACTGCTTGATCAGCTGGTCGCCGTTGAACTGGTGGGCCGCCTGGACGAACTGGCCGCGGCCCGGGTCACGGAGGTAAAGCCCCGGCGGGACGCGCTGCTCGCGGCACTGGCCCGCGACCTGCCCGGCTGGCGGGTCAGCGCGCCGCAGGGCGGCCTATCGCTCTGGGCCGAGCTGGACGCGCCGCTGTCCACACCCCTGAGCGTGCTCGCCCGATCGGCAGGCGTCCAGATCGTCCCCGGCTCGCGATTCGGCGCCGACGGAACCCTCGAGCGGTACCTGCGCCTGCCCTATACCCAGCCCGCCGAAGTGCTAGAGCAGGCGGTCACCCGGCTACGCGAAGTCTGGACGACCCTTGACCGGTCCGCCCCGGCGGCCCGCCCGCTCGTCGTCGCCTGACCCGGAAAGGTGTATCTGGGCAAGGTCGCCTACAACTGCGCGGATTACTTCACCGATAACGTGGGGTCCACCTACTCGATCGCCGCTAACCGGGTCACCTCGGTGACCAACCTCCGCCAGCGCGCCCCAATCGTTGTCGCTGGCAACGCATACAAGGCGCCCAAAGTCTTCCGCGACAACCGGACGAACTCGTTCACTACGAACTACGCAACCAAGCTAAAAGAGCTGGAAAAACCAACCGAAGGCGATAGCGCTGAAAGTTTGACCGCCTATCACCGGCCAAACTTTCAGCGCTAAGACCTATCGGGCCATCTACGCCACCGACTGAGATCTTCCACCGGGCAGTAGGAGTTCAAGATCTTCATATCGAACGGACCCTGGTTCCACCGAACGCCGACAATTTCTGCCGGACCGGGCCCGATGTTGCTGCGGCGCACTTATTCCTGCTGGCCGGGCGAGACTTCGATGGCGCTCGGGAGCGGCGGAAACGCCAGCGTGAATGTCGACCCGTGCGGCCCCGTCTGTACCGCGACGGTGCCGTTGTTCGCGTGCGCGACGCCTCCGACGATGGCCAGCCCGAGCCCGGCGCCTGGCATGCCTCGTGCGGCGGGTGCCCGGTAGAAGCGTTCGAAGATGCGGGGGAGGTCCTCGTCGGCGATGCCCGGGCCGTGATCGGTGACCGACACCTGGCCGTTCTCGACGACCACGCGCACCGCGGCGTCGGACGGCGTCCATTTGAGGGCGTTGTCGACCAGGTTGCTGACCGCGTGATCGACAGCAGAAGGGTCGACATGCACCAGGCACGGATGCAGCTGGGTATCGATGGCCGGGTGGGGCGCGCGCTGTCGGACGCGGCGTACCGCCTCGTCGGTGAGCAGGTCCAGGCGCACCGTCTCGCGGTGGGGCGTGGACTCGTGGTAGCGCGCGAGGTCGAGCAGGTCGGTGATCAGCTGGTCCAGCTCGCCGGCCTGCTCCCGGGCTGCTCGCACGAGGGCGGGGGCCTGCGGGTCCGCCAGTCCGGCGCCGTCCTCGAGCAGGTCGAGGTTTGTGGTGAGGCTCGTCAGCGGGGTGCGCAGTTCGTGCGATGCGTCGGCGACGAGCTGGCGTTGCGCGGTGACCGATTCGTGCAGCGCGGCCAGCATGGTGTCGAAGGACGAGCCGAGCCGGCCCACCTCATCGCTGGTCCCGGCGGAGCCGACCCGGGCGGTGAGGTCGCGGGTCTGGGTGACATGCTCCGCGGCCGCGGTGAGCTCGGCGATGGGTCGCAGGATGCGGCCGGCCGTCAGCCGCGCCGCGCCGTAGGTAACGCCGGCGGCCGAGACGGTGAGCCCGGCGAGGAGCAGGGCCGCGTCGCGCAGCGCGCCGTCATCGGCGTTCGCGGCCCGGCTGGCGCGCACCAGCCCACCGGGGTTGCCGAACCAGGCGGTCGTGTAAACGCGGAACTGCTGGCCCGGTCGCGCCCGTTGGCGAAGTACGGCGGCTGCGCCTGCTCGGCTACCGCGACATCGTGGCTGTCGAGCGGTCCGAACGGGGTGGGCTGACCGGCCGCCACCGGGCCCGGGAACAATTGGACTTCCACGCTGCCGACCGTGACCGGCTTGTTGATGTCGGGGGCCGGACGGCTGTCGCCGGCCCCTGATTGCTTGATGCGCTGGGCGATACTGGAGGCTTGCTGGGCGGCGTCGACAAGGGCGGCGTCGACGCGGGAATGCAGGCTCGCGGCGTAGAAGAAGTACAGCACGCTGCTGACCGCGGCGACGACGATCAGCACCCCGACTGCCGCCGCCACCGAGACCCGGTTCCGCAGCGTCACGGCTTATCCCGCAGGACGTAGCCGAGCCCGCGCACGGTGTGCAGGATGCGCGGCTCACCGGCAGCCTCGAGCTTGGTGCGCAGATAGCCCATGTACACCCAGAGGTTGTTCGAGCGCAGGCCGAAGTCGTAGCCCCACACCGCCTGGAAGATCTGCGAGTGGCTGAGCACCCGGCCGGGGTTGCGCAGGAAGAGTTCCAGCAGCAGGTACTCGGTGCGGGTGAGGGCAACCTCGCGCCCGCCCCGGGTTACCCGCGCCGCGGCAAGATCGAGCGCCACGTCGGCGTAGCTGAGTCGTTCGGCGCTGGCTGCGTTGCGGCGCAGTAGTGCGCGCAGGCGGGCGCGCAACTCGGCGAGCGCGAACGGCTTGACCAGGTAGTCGTCGGCGCCGGCGTCCAGCCCGGCGACGCGATCATCGACCAGGTCGCGGGCGGTGAGCATCAGGATCGGCGTCCTGTCGCCGCGGGCGCGGAGCCGCCGGCACACCTCAAGGCCGTTCGGCTCGCGCATCGCCACGTCGAGCACGATCGCATCGATGCTGGCAGCGATGAGGTGGGCGAGCGCCGCGTTGCCATCCTCCGCGGCCAGCACCTCATAGCCGTCGCGCCCAAGCGCGGTGGCCAGCGACTGACGCACAGCCGCGTCGTCATCGACCACGAGGACCCGCACGTGATCCATTGTGCACGGACTTGCGATGCCGACCCGGCTTTCTAGCGACCGGTCTGGGTTCCGAACACGGCGTTCGCGATCCGCTGTGCGGTCGCGTTCGTCACGCCGGCCGAGGCCGCGAAGGCCGCGATGCCCGCCGGGGTGTCGCCGCCGGCTCGCTTCATGGCGACAAGTCCGGCCTGCAGTCGGTCCGCGCTGATGCCCGCAGCCGCGGCCAGCGCGGGCAGCCTTGCGGGCTGCGACGGGCAGCTGGGACTGCGCGCGCCGACTTGCTGGCAGCCGCGGACGGCAGACGCCTGCGGTGGCGCTGGCTTGGGGGACGGTGAACCGGACGCGGACGCCAATGCGGCGGTCGGGACGGCGATTGCCGCGGCAGCGATGAGTCCAGCAATGGCGAGACGACGATTTCGAGCCAACATGGGGTGCTCCTCTCCTCGGATCGGATGCCTCAAGTCCACCGACGAGGCCCAAGGTCGGCCTTCCAACGACCTAAGAAAAACCTAGGAGACCCGCCGCCGGCAGTCCGCGCTAACCGAGCCGGGATGCGACCATGGCGTGGAAGGACCACGCGCCCAGGCCGAACAGCGCCGTGACGACCGCGGCTGACGTCAGGCCGGCCAGCCATGCACGGCCGGGAATCCTGGTCACCAGCCAGGCGCCGAGCAGGGAGATCGCGCCGATCGCCGGAACGTAGAACCTGGCCGCCTGCAAGGTGTCCTCGGCAGGATCATTCGTCCAGTAGTACGCGGAGTACAGGCCCCAGACCGCGAACCACGACGCGGCCACGGCCAGGCCGACCCACAGATCGCGGCGGGCAACGGCGCCGGCCTGGCCGCCGGCCCAGCGCAGCACCAGCCCCCGCACGATGATCCACGCCAGCGCCGCCAGCCCGAGCACCAGCATCGGCATGGCCTGGATCAGGTGCGCGGGCATGTACCGCAGATTCGGCGCGATGGCGCCGAGGCCGAACGTGACCTCACCTGGCCGGTCATGACCGGTACCCGGTTGTCAGCGGGCCGCCGTAGACCAGGTCATCGAAGATGGCCACGCCAGCGCAGAACACGGCCACCGAGGCAAGCCACCGCACAGCGTGCGCAGCGGCAGCCTCGCGGCACGCAGCCGCCACGCCACGATCACGGTCACCACGGCGCAGCCGAGTACCACGATGTCGGTGTAGCGGACGAAGGCCGCGATCTCGATCGCCGCGAACCCGGCGAGGCCGGCCCAGGTGCGCCGCCGGGGACTGGCCTCAGTCGCCAGCAACGCCCACAGCAGGGTCCCGGAGCCCGCCGCGATCAGCGAGGCGTCGGTGAACGTCGGCATGTAATCGCGCCAGGCGAACAGCAGCGCCGCCCCTGATGAGCAGTACAGGCCCACCGCCGCCAGGCCGCCGAAGCGCCCGAGCCAGCGCCGGGCGCCGATGAACAGCCCCAGGCAGGCCAGCGCCCCGTAGAACAGCGGCGCCAACCGGATGATGCCGAGCGCCTGGAACGGCGCCGCGAGGAACGGATAGCCGGGATCCTTCTCGCTGATATACCGCCCGCCGGCCAGCTCGACCCACTGGTTCGGGGCCTGGCCCGGGCGTCGCCCAGCTGTGCGGCCAGGGCATCGACCTGCGCGCTTGACAGAGTCAGGAAATGCCCCTCGGTCATCGCCACGATCGATGCGCGGTAGGCGCCGTCATCGGGCTCTACACCCATCTGCTGCGCGACGGACAGCACAATAGCGCACAGTGCGGCGAACGCGGCAACGGCGCCACCGCTTCCACGCATACCAGGCGGATGTCGCGTACCGTACTCGGCCGGCTTTCCATGTCGCCACGGGGCAGCACCGCCTCATCGCGGCTAGCGCTGGCAGACATCGCCGTCGCCCGGATACGCCGCCGAGCTGACGATGATCGCGCGGAGGCCGCGAGCACGGTCAGCTGGGACCTTGCCAGCGCCGAGATGACTCCCGCAATGGCGAGACGATGACGCAGAACCAACATGGGGGCTCCTGTTCTCCAAAGGTTCCCCCAAGTCCACAAGCGGGACCAAAGATCGGCCCGGCAGGAACCTTAAAAAAAACTAAGAGCCAGTCTGTTGTAGCTGCCGGCCGCTGGTCCTTATTCAGCAGGTCCGCACTGAGGCACTCGCGGTGTCACCGCTCGCGTCCCCGCCCGGCAGGCGCCGGGCGGGGACGGGCACTGGCAACGACGGTCTCGGGTGTCTCGGTCCAGGTCGCACCCGGGACGGGGGTCACTCTCACGTCGGGCAGGGATGCGGATACCGCGCCGTTCAACGCCGGCGGCTTTATGTCATCTGATAACGGAGTGTTCGAAGAGTGTTCCAGTGGGTTCGCTGTCGCGCTCAATGACGTCCCTTACACGACGACTGCACGGCACTGCCCCCTGGAAGGCGGGGGCGAATGGGTAGACGTAAACGCTTCGACTGCATACTCGCAGGTCCCCGCTATCGAGCGATACGGCAACACCGTGGAACTCACCTCGTCGATAGCCGGGGCGGCGGCGATCCTCACCGGCGAAGGTTCGCAGCTCATGTTCTCGGGAGCGTGGAACTCTGCCAGCACCTTGTCCGTGGCAGGTTTCGGGGACGTCGGGGTGAACGACCTGGTGTGCACCGCGGGCGGGAACTCCGGCGACCACTGCGACATCATGGTCACCTCTCTAGACGCCTCCGTCGTCGACGCTGACGGCTCATTCGAGACGATCAAGGCAGTCCAGCAGTCCAGCAGCAACATAGCGGCCATGCAAGGCGACAGCGGGGGGCCGGTCCTCTCCCTGGCCAATGTGTCGTCAGGTGAGGTCAAGGCGGTAGGCATGATCCAGGCCCAGGGCAACCCGCCGAACCCAAGCTGCCCGGGGAATGTCAACTTTCCCGCCTCTTGCTCCAGCACGGTCTACTTCACGTCGATGCGGACCATCGTCAAGTACACCCCGGGGCTCACGCTGGTGACAGTTAACGGCCTGATCTCGGGCTGATCGCAATTTTTCTGGGCCGGGACTCCACACGAGTCCCGGCCCGTTGCGTCTTATATCTGGAGAATCCGTCGGACGGGAGATCATCAGGTGACCTTCGAGGAGTTCCTGGACGCGCAGTTGCCCGAACTCGCCAGGTTCGCCGGCTCGCTGGCCGGCGACCAGCACCTGGCTGAGGACGTGCTGAGCGACGCCCTGGTCAAGGTCGCGCGGCGCTGGCGGAAGGTCTCAGCCGCGGAGAGCCCGACGGCCTACGTCCGCCGGATCGTGGTGACGACATACCTGTCGGACCGCCGGGCCCAGCAGCGGCGGCGGACGACACCGACCAGCGACCCGCGGGTGCTGGACCGTCCCCTGACCGACGCAGCCGACTCGGTGATCGAGCGAGACGAAATCGCCCGGCTCATCGACCAGCTCCCTCCACAGCAGAAGGCAGCAGTGGTGATGCGCTACGTGCTCGACAAAACAGATGATCAGATCGCCGCCGAGCTCGGATGCGCGCCCGCGACCGTCCGGTCGCACCTTGCGCACGCCCGCGCGGCACTGCGGCTCACGGCCGGCCGCGTGCCCACCGCCGTGGAATCAAGCAAGGAGTGACTTAGGTGGACACCGACCAGCTCATCAGCGCCCTGACCCAGCACGCTGCCGACCCTGCGAACGTGCGAGCCGGATATGAGCGCAAGCGACGCCGGGCAGCTCGACGGCGTTACGCAGCGCTCGGCGCGGCCACCGCCGTCGTGCTCGGCGCCGGAGCGGTGACAGCGGCCAGGTCCTTGACCTCGGCCCCCCAGCACACGACCGCGGCGACGGCGTCGGCATGCAGGAACTTCCCCCTGCAGAAGCGGCTCACGATCGCGCTGCAGCAAGGACAGTCGGTGATAGTGGCCTACGGAAAGCTGACCGGGTACAACGTTCTCACCAGCGGAGGCGATTACAACGCCATGCGCCTGCGTGACGTGAAAACCCTGACGGGGCCGCCCCTGAAGCAGAACACGGTGTGGCTGACGGAGGTAACGGGACCGGACGGACCGGTTGACGAGAGCGAAGACACGGGCCCGCTGTGGTCCACCGACGGGCGCCTGTTCGCGACCGTCTGGGAGGGGACCATCGCGGCTAACTCGATCGACGGCCCCATCCTGCAGGTCGCGCCCATCGTGAACGGGCAGGTCATCTTCAGCACGGGAGACTGCTGGAACCCGGCGGGGCTGCACGCCCGGCCCTACCATGGCCCTCTCGCGCAGATCCCCGGCAGCCGGTCCTACCAGGGGGCCGAAGCCGCAGGCTTCTGGGCGGTACCGCTCAGCACCGTCGAAGCGATCACCGCCAGCGCCGAAAAGGCCGCAGCCGGAAACGGCTAGCGCTGCTACACATCACCCGACGGGGCCCCAGAGCTGGAAGAAACGCTGGTATCACTGCATCTAGCCGTTCTGGCGCCCCGCCCCCTGGCCGCCGGGCTGATCTCAGCCCCCGAGTGTTGATTAGAAGATCAAAAACCGTCATCTTTAACGGTCCGTGGTTTCGCCCGGACGCTGCACTGATACTGCAAGACCCGTGACGTGCCTTTCATAACGAAAAGCACGTTCCGGCAAGAAGTGCGTTTATTTCGTTTGCCGCCCCGGTTGCGCGTCCTCGCCCGGTGGCAGACTCCCGATCGTGTTCTCCAAGATCCTGGTGGCCAACCGCGGCGAGATCGCGATCCGCGCCTTCCGCGCCGCCTACGAGCTCGGCGCCCAGACGGTAGCGGTGTTCCCCTACGAGGACCGCAATTCCGAGCACCGGCTCAAGGCCGACGAGGCGTACCAGATCGGCGAGCCTGGGCACCCGGTGCGGGCCTACCTCGACCCCGGGCTGATCGTCGAGACCGCCGTTAAGGCGGGCGCCGACGCCGTCTACCCCGGCTACGGCTTCCTGTCGGAGAACCCGGCCCTAGCCGAGGCGTGCGCCAACGCGGGCATCACGTTCGTCGGCCCGGACGCGGGCGTGCTCACCCTGACCGGCAACAAGGCGCGGGCGATCGCCGCCGCCCGGGCGGCGGGCGTGCCCACACTGCGCAGCGTCCCGCCTGGCGCCGATGTCGACGCGCTCATCGAGGAGGCGCTGACCCTCCCCTTCCCGGTCTTCGTGAAGGCGGTGGCGGGGGGCGGCGGTCGCGGCATGCGCCGCGTCGAGGAGCCATCCGCCCTGCGCGCGGCGATCGAGGCCTGCATGCGCGAGGCGGAGGCCGCGTTCGGAGACCCGACCGTCTTCATCGAGCAGGCCGTCATCGAGCCGCGCCACATCGAGGTGCAGATCCTCGCCGACGCTTCCGGCGACGTGATCCACCTGTACGAGCGTGACTGCTCGGTGCAGCGCCGCCACCAGAAGGTCATCGAGATCGCGCCCGCGCCGCACCTGGACGCAGGGCCTGCGCGCGCGGATCTGCGCCGACGCCGTGCGGTTCGCGCGGGAGATCGGCTACGTCAACGCGGGCACGGTCGAGTTCCTGCTCGACTCCGTCCGGGAGCTACGTCTTCATCGAGATGAACCCGCGCATCCAGGTCGAGCACACCGTGACCGAGGAGATCACCGACGTCGACCTGGTGCAGGCCCAGCTGCGCATCGCGTCCGGGGAGACGCTGGCAGACCTGGGCCTGCGGCAGGACGGCATCCGGATCCGCGGAGCCGCGCTGCAGTGCCGGATCACGACCGAGGACCCGGCCAACGGCTTCCGGCCCGACACCGGGGTCATCACGACCTACCGGTCGCCGGGCGGCGCCGGCGTCCGCCTTGACGGCGGCACCACCTACACCGGCGCCGAGGTGTCGGCGTACTTCGACTCGCTGCTGGCCAAGCTGACCTGCCGCGGCGCGACGTTCGAGGCCGCGATCGACCGCGCCCGCCGCGCCCTGGCCGAGTTCCGCATCCGCGGCGTGGCCACCAACATCCCTTTCCTGCAGGCCGTCCTCGACGACCCCGACTTCCGCGCCGGGCGCCTTACCACGGGCTTCATCGAGTCGCACCCGCAGCTGCTCACGGCCAGGTCGTCGGCCGACCGCGGCACCAAGCTGCTCAGCTACCTGGCCGGCGTGACCATCAACCGGCCCTACGGCGCCCGCCCCATCAGCCTCGACCCCGTTGGCAAGCTCCCGGACGTGGATCTGAGTCAGGCGCCCCCGGCCGGGTCACGCCAGCGCCTGCTCGAGCTCGGGCCGGAGGAGTTCGCGCGGCGGCTCCGCGCCCAGACGCCGGTCGCGGTCACCGACACGACGTTCCGCGACGCGCACCAGTCGCTGCTTGCGACCCGGGTCCGCACCCGGGACCTGCTGAACGTGGCCGGCCACGTCGCCCGGACCCAGCCCGGGCTGCTGTCGCTTGAGGCCTGGGGCGGCGCCACCTACGACGTCGCGCTCCGCTTCCTGGCCGAGGACCCATGGCAGCGCCTGGCCGGCCTCCGCGCGGCCGTACCGAACATCTGCCTGCAGATGCTGCTGCGCGGCCGCAACACGGTCGGGTACACCCCCTACCCGGCCGAGGTGACGCAGGCGTTCGTCGAGGAGGCCGCGGCGACCGGCGTCGACATCTTCCGCATCTTCGACGCGCTCAACGACGTCAGCCAGATGCGGCCCGCCATCGACGCCGTGCGCGCCACCGGCACGGCCGTCGCCGAGGTCGCGCTCTGCTACACCGGCGACCTGTCCGACCCGGCCGAGCGGCTTTACACCCTCGACTACTACCTGCGGCTGGCCGAGCAGATCGCCGACGCGGGCGCGCACGTCCTGGCGATCAAGGACATGGCGGGCCTGCTGCGCGCCCCCGCCGCCAGGACCCTCGTCACCGCGCTGCGCGAGCGGTTCGACCTGCCGGTCCACCTGCACACCCACGACACCCCCGGCGGCCAGCTCGCGACCCTGCTCGCCGCCATCGACGCCGGGGTCGACGCGGTCGACGCGGCCAACGCGGCCATGTCCGGCACGACCAGCCAGCCGTCGCTGTCGTCCCTGGTCGCGGCGACCGATTACGCGCCGCGGGAGACCGGCCTGTCGCTGCGGGCCGCGTGCGACCTCGAGCCCTACTGGGAGGCGGTCCGCCGCCTCTACGCGCCGTTCGAATCGGGCCTGCCCGCGCCGACCGGCCGCGTCTACCGCCACGAGATCCCCGGCGGCCAGCTCTCCAACCTGCGTCAGCAGGCGATCGCCCTCGGCCTGGGCGAGAAGTTCGAGCAGGTCGAGGACATGTACGCCGCCGCCAACGACATCCTCGGCGACATCGTCAAGGTCACCCCGAGCAGCAAGGTCGTCGGCGACCTGGCGCTGCACCTGGCCGCCGTCGGCGCGGACCCGCGGGACTTCGCCGAGAACCCCGGCAAATACGACATCCCCGACTCCGTCATAGGCTTCCTGTCCGGCGAGCTCGGCGACCCGCCCGGCGGCTGGCCCGAGCCGTTCCGCACCAGGGCCCTGGCTGGCCGCAGCCACCGGGCGCCGGAGACCGAGCTCACCGGAGCGCAGCGCGATGGCCTGCTCGCTGACCGGCGGCGGACCCTCGACCGGCTCCTGTTCCCCGGGCCGACACGGGAGTACGAGGAGTCCCGCGCGACCTACGGCGACCTGTCCGTGCTCGGCACCGCCGAGTACCTCTACGGGCTGCAGCCCGGGCGCGAGCACGAGGTCACCATCGAGGAAGGCAAGACGCTGCTCTTCGGCCTGCAATCGGTCGGCCCGCCCGACGAGCGCGGCATCCGCATCGTCATGTGCACGATCAACGGCCAGCTCCGCCCGATCCCGGTCCGCGACCGCGCGGTCGAACCCGACGCCCCTGCGGCGGAGAAGGCCGACCCCGCCAGCCCCGGGCAGATCGCCGCCCCGTTCGGCGGCAGCGTGACCCCGACCGTCGCGCTCGGCGACCAGGTCACCGCAGGCGACAGCGTAGCCAAGATCGAGGCGATGAAGATGGAGGCCTCCATCACCACCCCGGTCGCCGGCACCGTCACCCGCGTCGCGCTGGCCGGTACCGCCCAGCTCGACGGCGGCGACCTCAGTCTTGGTGATCGGCTTACCAAGCGGCGGGGAGATGCCCCGCAAGGCAGAACGAGTAGGCATGCCGCAGCCGGAGCGTCCGGGCAGCGCCACGCGTGCGTTCAGGGTGAGACGAATTTTCCTGCCCTGGTGCGCATCTCGTGATGGTGACGGTGCCTATTTTGGCTGGCGGGGTGCTCCCGCCAGTGGGCCTACCCGGCTGCCACCCGCCTGCTTACCCATCCGGCACCGCAACGCCACGATGGCCTCAGGCGTGACAACCTTGCTTCCCGGAACCCGTCAGCTTCCTATCACTTCTGACCATTTTTTCATCTTCCTATCAGTTCCGACCACTTTCGTGTCCGCTTTGAGATGATTTGCCTGGTCAAAACTGATAGGAAGGCGGAGGATGTGGTCAGAACTGATAGAAAGTGGGGGCCGGGCAACGCGGCGGAACGGGTGCAGAGTGGCGCGCGGGGCGCCGGATGGCTAGGGGTGCGGCCGGGGCTCGGGGTGAGACGGGGCGTTACGCGGCGGCTAGGTAGCGGGCGCGGGCGCGTCATCCTCGCCTGACCAGCAAAAATGACGATCCCGAGATGTGCGGCAGAGCCAATTTTCCTGAACGCACGCGTGGCTTCGTCTCTCTCGGCTCGTTCCCGCCGGGCTTCCCCCGCGCTCGCAGCCAGGCGGACCGACGATCCGCCGGGATTGCCAGCGGACTGGGCCGTTCTGCACGATCTAGGAATTTCATATTGGTGACGGACAACTAGGGGTGAGACATTGTAGCGATCCGCGACAGTCTCTAGAACCCCTCGGTTACCAAAGCCCTGCCGACGACGAACACAATCACCCAAAAAAATGTCAGGCAAGTAGCCTGACCTAGCCATCAACCGTGTCCGCCAAAGCGGGGCAACCTCATGACGATCCCGGTCGTGTCCTGCGTATCTATTCCGATTGACGTCTTTTGTGTATTGTCTGACTTGTCCTGAGGAGGATGCGGGCGATTACGGTCGCCCCGAGGGGAGGGGGACCCTTGCGGTTTTCCAAGCGTGCCCTGATCGCGATCGCGGCGGGCATTTCAGTGGGGCTTTCCGGGGTGATCGCCGGGTCGGCCCACGCGGAGGCGAGCGTCCCGCAGGCAGTGGTCCAGGCCACCGTGACGGGCTACAGCGCGGCAGGCTCGCTGAACGACGTTGCTGCCGCCTCGAACAGCGACGCCTGGGCCGTCGGCTACACCGGCTCGAAGATCCTCATGCTGCACTGGAACGGGAGGTCATGGAAGCGCGTGACCAGCCCGAAGATCCTTGACGGCACGGCGGGCAGCCTGTCCGCGATCACCGTCGTCTCCGCGAGCGACGCCTGGGCGGTCGGCACCACCGGCAGTTCGTTCGGCCACGCGCTGATGCTGCACTGGAACGGCAAGGCGTGGAGCCAGGTGACCAGCGT
This sequence comes from uncultured Actinomycetota bacterium, assembly GCA_963778435.1. Classification (GTDB taxonomy): domain Bacteria; phylum Actinomycetota; class Actinomycetes; order Streptosporangiales; family Streptosporangiaceae; genus Trebonia. The sequence continues at coordinate 34,284 of CAVZUX010000018.1, read as the reverse complement.
CGCCGGGATCAGCGGTGAGCTTGCCGCCGTCACGGCCACGGCGAACAGTGGATGGGCGGTCGGCACCGTCCTCACCCCGAGCGTCATCGCGCCGCTGTTCCTGCACTGGAACGGCAAAGCCTGGTCCCGTGTCGCCAGCGGGCTAAACCCAGCTTCCCAGGGGGAGAGCTTTATGGAGGGGGTCGCGGTCACCGCGGCCAAGACGGCCTGGGCCGTCGGCACCACCAGCCAGGGCATTCCGACCCCCGTCCTCGGGCGGTGGAACGGAAGCACCTGGCGCACCGACACTTCCTACCCGGTCAAGATCGGCGAGGGCTCCTTCGCCGGCCTAGCGGCCGGGCCGGGCGGCACCGCGTTCGTCGTGGGCAACGGCGAGCCCGGCTTCTTCAAACCCCCGGTCGCGCTCAGCATGCGGTGGACGGGAAAGGCCTGGCAAAGCGCTCCCGTCAGCGGCGCGCCGAAGAACTCAGGGCTGGACTCCGTCGCGTACGCGCCGGGCGGCACCGCGTGGGCAGCGGGTTACAAGTACACGTCGGCGACCGGCACAGGCGCGCTGCTTTACCGTTGGACCGGCAAGACCTGGGTCAGCGTTGCCCTGCCAAGCGGCGCCTCCCGCCTCAACGGGCTCGGGTTCGCGGCGGCAGGCTACGGTTGGGCGGTCGGCGGCAAGGGCGCGGACACCCTTATCCTGCACTGGAACGGCAAGGCGTGGAACTGAGCTGACTGTTGCTCATCGGCCACATGCGCTAGCCGGCGGCCCTTTCGGAGACCGGCCCGCCATGCCGACATATGCCCACGCAGTTGATTTGGGGCACTTGGCGTGGCGGGCCGGGTAATGCATCGGGACGCTAGGGCAGTGGATTAAGGGTCTGGACCCGCTCCGTTAAGCGCCGTCGGGCTACCGGGTTGAGGAGCGCCACGGCGTCTTGGCGCCGAGCCGGGCAGGGTCGAGGCCGGACCAGCGGTGCCCGCCGCCGTAGAACCTTGTCCCGGCGAGCACGGTCACCATGGGTCTCGTTGCCGAGGACCGAGATCAGCATGATGACGATGATGGCAGCCAGCGCGACGAGCGCGCAGGCCGACCTTGAGCGGCTTCTACTTGGGGGCGTCACTTTTTCCCTTGTCTGTCGACGTCGTATGCGCCGACGCGCTTGACAGCCGTTCAACGAAGGTTCCGCGCGCCCGGTGCCATCGATCCCGAACCGCAACTCAGGTCACGGCAGCCTGATACAGCGCCGCAGGCAGCTGAAGAAGATCAAGATATGGAACGAGCCGTAAAACCTGGATCAACTAACCGCGACCCGCCATCGAGTCACAGGAGGAAACAGCAGCCTAGGTATTCGTCGCCTGATGTTCCATCTCGTTTGACAGGTTCCGTCCCGCCAGCCTCCGTGAATTCCAGGAAGAACCGCGGGTCAGCACCTGACCCAAGATCCAGTGCAGCGACAGCCATGGCCCCCGCCTGCCGTCAGAGAATCCGCCCCAAGGCCCCCCAAGGCCAACAAGAATGAGACACGCCCAGTAACGGGCAGGTTTCAGTGAGACGTTTCAGTGAGACAGGGCCGATTTATCGGAGGCAGGCACGCTGACCGGGCCGGTAGCCACTAGTGCAGCCCCTCACGGGTTCCTGACTGGGTCCTGGTGACTGAGCGTTGCTGTCACGCGGCTTCCCGCGCGGGGCTACTTTGCTTGCGGGGCTGTCGTCTCCCCTGCCGGCGGCGCGAGTCCGACGAGCTTGGCGAGGAATCGGTCGGCTTGCTCGGGGAAGGGCGGCCAGGGCAGGTCAGGCTCATTGATCCGCAGAGACAGCATGCCGATGACGGCCGTCCGGAGATCGAGTGCAACGGTGGCGGCCTCCCCTGGCGGGGCAACCCCAGCGTCCATGCAGCGCTGCACCGCAGCCGTAGTGCGCGTGAACGCGGCTTCCTTGAAGGGCATGCCGACCTTGCTCTCGTGCATCACCTTGTAGATGCCGGGATGCTCCTGCACCCAGGCCGCCTGCGCCAGGATCCGCGCGCGCAGGCCGAGAGCGGGGTCCTGGTGTGCGGCCTCGGCCTCATCCGCAGCCTGGAGCATCTCCGCATGGCAGCGTTGCATGGCCGCCGCGACGAGCGCGTCACGATCTGGAAAGTACAGGTAAACAGAGGTGGGGGATATCGACACCGCGCGTGCAACCGCGCGCAGCGACAAGGCCTCGTCGTCGGCCAGGTCGCCGAGCATCTTCGCGGCGGCGGAAATGATCTCCTCCCGCAGTCGCTCCCCCTGCCCGCGCGCGTTGGGGCGGCGAGGGCCAGCAGAAAGGCCTGCCGAGGTGGTGTCGTCCATCGCCCGGTCATTCTAGCTTCGCGTGCTTGCGCTGCGGCCACCTCGAACTATACGCTTGTTCATGCAAGGACGGTTGTCCACATAACTCAAGGGGTCACAATGACGCTAACGCTCCCAGAGGCCCATGCAGTCATCGCCGGCGCACACGAGCGCGCCGCCAAGATAGTTGCACTGGTCACGGTCGCGGTCCGTCGACGAAGGCGGACACCTGCAGGCCCTCGGCCGCATGAACGGCGCAGCGCCGCTCTCAGCCCGGATCGCCGAGACCAAAGCGGCCAGCGTCGCCCTCTTCCGCCGCGACGGCGCCGCACTGCGCCAGATGCAGGAGGCCTCGCCCGGTTTCTTCGCCCAGCTGGACCGGGCCGTGGGGGTGCCCATCCTGGCGGGCGCCGGCGCAGCGCTCATCCTGCGGGGGGACACCGTCCTCGGCGCGGTGGCGGTAAGCGCGGAATGATGCCCGGGCAAGACGACGAATGCGCAGAAGCCGGGCTTGCTGTTCTGGCTCCCTAAAGCCGGGTCCCTGAACCGACGACAAGCCGCAGAGACTCGGCCACTTCTACCCGCAGAAGACTGAGACGACGCCAGCTCCACACAGGCACACAGATCGGCGATAATCCTCACCATGATCGAGGCACCGTCAGGGTTGCGAGAGCAGAGAGTGTAACAAAACGTCAAGAACTTACAGACGAGTTTGGTCGTCTTGATAGTCGGCGGCGTCAAGCGAGAGATGCATTCCTTGAGGCTGCGGCACGAGAGCTTCAGATTCGTCAGTAAGGCATTGTCGGGTCCGAAGTGCGCCCTCTGTGTCCATCCGGACGGCCACAGAGGGCGCACTCGCTGGATGGCTACCTTATATAAGGCGGCGGCGTACCAGCTCGGTGCTCCGGGCGTCGACGGAACACACACCTCGTAGTGGGCGGTGCCGAAGTTGGAACCGAGTACGAAGGGTCCGCCTCCGGTCGCGTAGTAGATATTGGTCGCGTTTCCGAGAACACTCCCGACGGCGGTTGCCCAGACGTTTAGCGCGCAGCTGCCGAGGCTGATCGGGATACCCGGCCCCAGCGGTGCAAAGTAATTCCTGCCGCCTTCGCAGTCTGCCGTCCCGGCGATGTGGTTAAGAGGGGAACTGCAGCCATCGGTCCCCTGGTTTGAGGTGTACCCCCCGTTGGATACCTCGCCGACCACGTTGACGTTGTCGCAGTAGTCGTAGTTACCCGAACTGTACTGGCAAATCGCCTCTACCTGGGGGACGATGTACGCCACGCCAGTGCTCGATGCGTTGCTCGGGTAGTAGATCGCCACCTCCACGCACAAATCTGCCTGGGGGAATGTAGTCTTGCCGAAGTTGGTGCACACGTGGCCGTGGGTGTACGCCAGCCCGTTCGCTGAGACCGCTAGGGCCGGGGCAGCTGCGAGGACGCTCCCGGACAGCAAGAGCGAGAGGATGACGGCCGCCCCGGTGAACAGGCGGGAAAACCGTGAGGTACGGAAAAGTGCCGGCCGTCTTCCTCGCCAGCGAGTGAGGGGGTTGCTCATGGGCGCAATGCAATCACAGGAATGCCATTATGTCACTATTATTTCGTTTACGAGTCGCTTGCTGCTTCAGGAACAGCGGAAAGCCGACAGGTGTCGTCTGAGCAACGAGACGACACCCAAGAAGCGGCGTCAGGTTCGTTGTCCATAACCCGCCTGCTCTCCGCTGATATCGCTATCCCGCGTAGTGATACCTGCCCGCACGCGCACCTGGCTCGTCGGCGGCAAGTGCGGGCAGCTCTTCACGTCGCATGCGTTCCCTGGCGTCCGGTTCGGGCCGTACACCCACATGTCAACCGAGTTCCTGAGGCCACAGTTCTGCTAGCTGTGCCGGGCTGATGTTGCCGCCGCTGCAGATGACCGCCGTCTTCCGGCCTGCGAACCGCTGGGGAGAGTGCAGCACCGCCGCCAGGGCGGCGCGCCGGCCGGCTCTACGAGGTTGCGCGTCTTCTCGATCATCAGCCGTGTCGCCGCCTTCAGTGCGTCCTCCGAGACCAGCACGAAGTCGTCCAGCAGGTTCCGCATGATCTGCTGCGGCAGCTCGAACGCGGTCCTGGTGGCCAGCCCTTCGGCGAACGTGCTGGTGGTGTCCTCGACGAGCGCGCCCGCCTGCCAGGAGCGGTAGGCGGCCGGGGCCGCCTCCGATTGCACGCCGATCACCTCAACCGCCGAGCGCACGGCCTTGGCCGCCACGCAGGCGCCTGCCGCCCCGCTGCCGCCGCCGACCGGGACCACGATCACCTCGATGTCCGGCCGGGCCTGGAGGATCTCCAGGGTGCAGGTGGCCACGCCCGCGATGAGCTCCGGCTCGTTCCCGGAGTGGATGTACCGGTAGCCGCGCTCGGCGGCCAGCTCTTCGCAGTGCTCGCGGGCCTCGTCGAAGTCGCGGCCGCGAAAGACCACTTCGGCGCCCAGGGCCCGCATCGACTCGACCTTCACCGGGTTGGCCTTCTCGGGCATGCAGATCACCGCCCGCACGCCGAACAAGTCCGCCGCGTAGGCGACCGACTGGCCATGATTACCGGTCGAGGCGGCGATGACACCGCGGCGCCGCTCATCCGCGTCCAGCTGGCTGACCAGGTTCACGCCGCCGCGGACCTTGAACGCGCCCACGGGCTGATGGTTCTCGTGCTTGATCCACATCTGCGCCCTGGTCACGGCATCCAGCGCGGGATAGCGGTACAGCGGGGTCGGCTGGAGGTGGGGCGCGATGCGCTGACGCGCTGCCAGGACGTCAGCAAGGTCCGGCACCCGGGAAGCGGCCATGCTACGTGTCTACCACGGCGCACGCGCAGCGATGAGAGACCAGGCTGCCAGACGGCGCCGACGCTCCACCGCAGACCGGGCCGTCCGGTGTGTCGCCGTGGGGATTGTGGCATTGTGATGCCCGGGGGAGGGGAGGCAGCGATGCGGCGCCGCGGGAGGCCATTGCTAAGGGACGTCCGGCGAACCCGGGCCTGGCCTGTGCTGGCGGTGTGCGTGTTCGTCCTCGCCGCGCTCGGCCGCCTGCTCAGGGAGCAGGCGCGGCCGGACGGGCTCGATTCCGTCGTGGACACCGCGATGGTCGCGTCTTTCAGCGGTCACCGGGGCGTCCTGCCCTGGCTCGCGCTGCCGGGGTCGACCGTCCCGCTCATCGCGGTGAGCATCGCTATAGCCGTCGGCTGCCTGATCGCCAGGCGGCTGAATGGCGCGGTCCTCGCGGTGACCGCCGTCCCCGTGACCGCGTTTCTGGACGACAGGGTGCTCAAGCACCTTGTCGACCGGACGCATCTCGGTCAGCTGTCCTTCCCCAGCGGGCACACCGCGTCTGCGATGACCCTGGCCGCGGTCCTCGGCGTCCTGCTCCATGACCCGGCGCAGCGGACCGCGACCCGCGTGGCTCGCGCTGCGCTCGTTGTCGTCGCCTGCGCGGTCACGGTCCTGGTGGCCGTCGGGGTCATCGGCCTGCGCTGGCACTACTTCACCGACACGGTGGGCGGTGTGGCCCTCGGCACGGGAACCGTCCTCACGCTCGCCCTCCTCATAGACCTAGTCCCGGACGTGATGCCGCCGCGTCGGGTCCATGACAGCATTACGCGCTGGCCGGCGGTCGCGGTCCACGATCACTTCCGTCACGAAGAGCGCCTGTAAGGCAAGGATGCGCCGCACGGGCTTGCCCACGGACACGTCGCTGCCGGCCATCCCGTCAAGCGACCTGTCACCCGCCTACTCCTCCACCTCGTCCGGCGGCAGCTATACCGGCACGCTGACCGCGCCGGCGACCGGCACCTATGTGCTCGCCATCACCAACCCTTGCGGCTGCTACACCCCGACGTACCTGTCCCTGAACGGGAAGCAGATACTCGACGACCCGGGCACGCCGCCGGTTGACAGCTACTCGGTAGCGGTCAGCCTGAGCGCCGGGCAGCACTACACGCTGTCGATCAGCGGCCAGTCGTCGCAGTTGCTGTGGGGGACGCCTTCGGCACTCGCGCCCGACATCAACGCCGCGGTCAGTGCGGCACAGTCGGCAGCTACCGCCGTAGTCGTCGTCTCCGATGACACTGAATCCGAGGCCGCCGACCGGCCGTCACTGAACCTGCCGTCCGCGCAAGACGAGCTGATCTCGGCGGTCGCGGCGGCCAACCCGCACACAATCGTGGTGATCGACGCGGGCGCGCCGGTCGCGATGCCTTGGCTGTCCCAGGTCGCGGGCGTGATCGACGCCTGGTACCCGGGCCAGACCAGCGGGACTTCGCTGGCCAGCGTCCTGTTCGGCCAGACCGATCCTGGTGGGCACCTCCCGGTGTCGTTCCCCGCCAGCCTGAGCCAGATGCCGACCAGCAGCACGGCGCAGTTCCCCGGAAACGGCAGTCAGGTGCAGTACTCCGAGGGCATCGACGTCGGCTACCGCTGGTACGACGCGAACAACGTCACGCCGTTGTTCCCGTTCGGGTTCGGGCTGTCGTACACGACATTCTCGTTCAGCAACCTGCAGATCAGCCCGAGCAGCGTAGACGGCACGCAGGACGTGCAGGTGTCCGCGACGGTCACCAACACCGGCCAGCGCGCGGGAAGCGACGTCGCGCAGTTGTACCTGGGCGACCCGTCCGGCGGCGGTGAGCCACCGCGGCAGCTCACCGGATTCCAGCGGGTCTCGCTGGGCGCCGGGCAGTCGGCGCAAGTGTCGTTCGCTATTACGCCGCAGCAGCAGTCATGGTGGGACGACTCAGCAAACGGCTGGACGCAGACCGAGGGGACCTACAACGTCTACGTGGGCGACTCCTCGGACCCGTCCGGCCTGCCGCTGTCGGTTCGTACACGATGGCGGCTACCCCGGCCGCCCGCCAGGTCGTGGTCACCGCCCCGTCGACCATGACGCCGGGTCAGGCGTCGACGGTGCAGGTCCAGTTGACCGCTGACGGCGACGAGACCGTGCCGGACATCCAGTTCGCGCTCCAGCTCCCGCAAGGCTGGACCGCGACGCCTGTCGGCTCAACGGACTTCACGTCGGTCGCGCCTGGCACTGCCCCGACCGCGACTTTCCAGGTGACCCCGCCCAGCTACGCGCCCAACGCCAGCGCCGTCGTCCACGCCACTGCCACGATGGGCGCCTTGGTGCGGGAAGCCGGCGAGACCGTCACGGTGTCCTAACCGACACTCCTGTTTGACCCTCCTGTTCAGATTGAGCAGGTCAGGCGGTATGCCAGGTGCATCCGCTGAGGTCAGGCACACCTCGGCACAACACCCGGCCTACAGCCGGCTCGCCCCCTCGACTGCACGGTTCAATTCCTGGTAAAAACCAGCAGGAACTCCAGCGTCCCGTAGTTCTTCGTGGTCACGAACGAGCCGGCGCTTGGGTTCTGTATGCCCCAGTCGGCGAACGTCACCGGGATGTGCCCGGCCACCTCGATCTTGCCGCCGATGATCTCCGTGGTCAGCGTGAACGTCACCGCGCGGGACTGGCCGTGCAGTTGCAGGGTGCCGTGGGCGGTGCGGGTGATGACGATGCCGGATTTCGGGAGCGGCGCGAGGCTGATCGGCTGGGTGAGGGTGAATGTCGCGTTCGGGTACTGCGCGACGTCCATGATTCTCCCGTCGAACTGCGCGTCGCGGGCGGACTCGTTGCTGTGCACGGTGCTCATCGGGACGGTGAAGGCCGCCGCGGTCGCCGTCGTGCCGCTGATGCTGAGATGGCCGGTGACCGAGGAGGTGCGGCCCACCGCGGTCTGGCTCTGGCCCAGCAGCACCTCCCCGACCCGGTAACCGACGACTGAGCCCTTGCCGGCCGACCAAGTGCCCGCCACGTCTGCCACGGTGGTGGCCTCCGGCTGGGCGCTGGTCGTGGGCAGCCCATTCAGGCTGAGGGATGCGGGGGCCTTTCCGTTGATGAAGTGGATGTAGACGAAGGGCCCGCCCACGGCGAGCACGATGACGACGACGACGGCGCCAATGATCCAGCGCAGCAGGTGACGCGGTCTTCTCAGGGACATGGCGCGAGCCTGTACCCAGATTCTCACAGCACGGTACGGGCAGGCTGAAAAAGTACTCTGCATGCCGCGCAGGTGACCGCCTGGCCCGCATCAAGCCGCCTGGCTGCGACGGTTCGCGGCGTGCTGGACGGGGTGATCTGTACGCCGATGACCGACGACGACGCCGTCACTGGCACCGGCGGCTCCTCGAATTCCTCGTCCAGATCGGAGGGCTGTGAGTCGAATACGGTTACGCGAGTTACTTCCGGCGTTCCAACTTCGGCAACTATCGCAGTCGTTCGGAACCTATCAGTATCGAGATCGATACCAAATAACTTTTTCGCGTCGCGCGACAGCCGTTCCCTATGCAGGGTAAGGCCGGGTGCAGGGCCGGGGTCGGCGCGGCGCCGGATATCAGGCTGCTCTCGCGGCGCTATCGCCTGCCCGGCCGCGGGTGCTGATCAAGGCCCGGGCGGGGCCAGGGCGGGACCGCGACGAGAGCCGCTCATCCGAGGATGGCAACAAGACGCAGACCCGTCGCCGACCGCAGGCCACTGGAGACTTGGAGCATGAAATGCCGAATCCGAACCCGTATCTGTACCGGGCCGCATCGGCCGTCCCGTATTTCAGCGCCGATGGTGAGACCTACCTGGCCCAGACGCAGTTGAGGGATATCCGGAAGTCACAGCCCCTTCGGGTGCTGTCCGAATCTGACTACGCGCACTGGCAGGAATTCGGTTTTGTCATCGTGCGGGAAGCGGTACCGGCAGCGATCGCGAAACGCGTGCTCGATTTCCTCTGGGACTTCCAGGGCCTCGATCCGGGGCGCCCGGACACCTGGTACAGGGCACGGGAATTCCAGTCAGATCTCGACCGCGACCTCTACATCTATGGCTTCGTAGAGGCCTATCATCACCAGTTCCTGTGGGACAACCGGCAGGCCAAGCGCGTCTACGACGCGTTCGCCGATGTATGGGATTGCGAGGAGCTATGGGTGACCTTGGACCGGCTCAACCTGAACCCGCCCAACGTCAAGAACCGTGATCGCGGGCTCATCGCACCGACCGAGCGGGGATTCGACATTCAGCTCCACTGGGACGTCGACACCACGCTGGGCGTGCTGCCTCAGCGAGTCCAGGGCCTCATCGCGTTGAACGACACGCAGCCGGAATGCGGTGGCTTCCAGTGCGCCCCGCAGTTGTTCCGTGACTTCGACCGGTGGAAGCTCACTCAGCCAGCGGACCGGGATCCCGCCCGGCCGCGAGTCGACCCGGCTGAATTCCCGGTGATCCAGCCGGAGCTAACCTCAATCGTTCAGGCGGTTTGTGGTTCGGTTACTGATTGTGCTGGTATCCGTTTTTTAGCTTCATGTCCGTTTGTGCTTGGGGCGGGGGGTGCGCAGGGTTCCCGGGGTGCCCGGGTGCGCACCGGCTCCGACCGCGCCGGGACTGGTCTCCTTTCTTGTCGCTGGGGTGGGTTCTGCTGGTCAGGCGGGTGCGGGCAGTGCGCAGAGCCGCTGCCAGCAGGTCAGGAACGCCTGGTTCCAGGGCCAGTCGGGGCTGATGGCCAGGGTCCGCTGGCGGGCGTGGCGGGCGAGTCTTGCGGGGATGTGCCAGATCCGGTAGCGGAGCGTGTCGGGGTCGGCGTGCCGCAGGCCGGGGTCGTCGTGGCAGCCGAGAAGGCGGGTCCAGGCGGCCAGGTCGGCGGCGATGTTCGCCGCGATGACCCAGCCTTTGTTGACCTGCCAGGTCTTGGACGGCAGGTTGCGCAGGCCCATGGCCTTGGCGGTGCGGACGCCGGCGGTCTCGACGACGGCGTGCTCGCGGTGGACGGTGTCGATGTACTGCGGGTGGTGGCTGCCGGGGACGCCGGCGATCCCGCTGTCGGGGATGTTGGTGCAGGTGATGGAGTACTTCCAGCCGGTCTGCTTCTCGTAGTCCGTGAGGTTTCTCAGGTGCCGGCGGGACGGCTTGACCCGCCGTGCGATCCAGCGGAGGCCGTCGGGCCAGTTCCCGGCGCGGCTCGTCAGGTGCGTGATCTCGGCGACGTCCTTGTCGTCCTCGGCGGTGCCGTCCTGGCTGGTGCCGGGCTTCCACGCGTCGGCGGGGATCTGCCGGATGGCGTCCTCGTCGGCGGCGGTGATCATCCAGCCGCAGGTGAACAGCACGGTCTTGCGCGGGGAGGACAGGGATAGCAGGTGGCCGATGAGGTCGTGGCTGGCGCCGGCCCCGTCGACGCGGACGAGGATCTTGCGCCGGAACCGGGCCGGGACCTGCCGGAGGGCCTCCGACAGCACCTCCTGGTGGTCGGTGAACGTGTTCGATCCCGCGTTGCCCGGCCGCAGCAGCATCGACAGGCATTCGCGGGTGTTCGCCAGCCAGGCGCCCAACGGGTGGAAGCCGTAGCCTTTTTTCCAAGTGGGGGCCGCGCCCTCCTTGTCGGAGCTGGCGGTGACCAGGGTGGCGTCCATGTCGATGACCGCCCAGCCGGCCAGCGTCTTCCCGGCGATCTCCAGCCACGGGAACCCGGCCGGGGTCTTCTCGATCAGGTCCCACGCGTGAGCGCGGGCCCTGGCCCGGGCGCGGGCGATCTTGCCCAGTGCGGGCGCCGTCCCGGCCAGGTCCAGGGCGCGGCGGACCGTCGGCCCGCTGGGGGCGTCCCCGAGCACCGGCGCGAGGTGGGCGAGCAGGGCGATGTCGCTCATGCTGGTGGCCCCGAGCGCGATCGCGGCCGCCAGCGACACGAGCACGGCGCCCCGGTCGAAGGCGGGCGACGTGCCCTTCTTCCGGAGCGCCCCGCTGAGCTGGCCGGTCAGTCCCGCCTGGTCGGCGGCCTTGCGGAGCAGGATCGCGCCGGCGTGGCCGACCAGGCCGGCTCCTTCCGCGGTGACCTTCAGGGCATGGTCCCACCCGTTATGCTGCATGGCGAGGAGCGCTCCAGTTCCGGGGATTAAGGCGTGTGGTAACCCGTAATCTCCCAGGACCAGGAGCGCTCTTCGCCTTTAAAGCAGGAAGGGACGGCCGCTTCGCGGCCGTCCCTTCGCATTCCCGTGACACGCCGATCGCCCCGCACCCATAAGGTGCGCCAGCCTCCCGGACCGGCCAGCGAGAAACCCCTGGTAACAACGCCGACCAGCCGCCATCCCGCCCGCCCGGCCATCAGCGCTGAATAGCGGAGGCTAAGAGCAGGCGACCTGCTGATGTGGAACGGGTTGCTGGCCCACGGCGTGGCCCCGAACACCTCGGAGAGCGGCGTCCGGGCGGTCCAGTATCTCTCCATGATGCCCGCCCTTGAGTCACACGATGAGCTGAAAAGGTCGCGCATCGAATCGTGGCGCCATCTCTCGACGCCGGCCTGGCACTCGACGCTGGTCGGCGACGCCGACAAGCACGAGTCCCTGAGGTACGCCCACGCGACCCTGAACGACCTGGGCGAGCGATTGCTTGGACTCAAGTCGTGGCAGCGGGAATCCAGCACATCGATGGGAGAAGCGGCATGCGTAAAATCTGCCTGACCCTGCCCACGAATAGGGAATGTTCCGCCGCGATCTCCATCATGGCCGAGGAGGGGGCCTACGCCGCCGAGTATTTCGGAGTCGAGGTGCACTTCCTGATCCTGGACTCCGCCGACGGGGACACGTTCGCCGGGCACGCCAAGGCCGTCGACGCAGCAGGGGGCGTGCCGAACGTAGTCATCTGGCATCTGGACGAGGCCGCACAGCGGATCTTCCTGCGCGACATTATCAGTCGCTCCGGCGTTGGCCAGCCCGAACTTATGCTCGACCTCATGCTGCCGGCGGAGAGTTCGTACGGCGCGTGCACCAACCGCGCATTCCTCTTCGCCAGCGCGCTCGGCTGCGACTCAATCCATCGCCGGGACTCCGACAGCCGCTATCAGATCCTGCACGGCACTCCGGCCTTCCCCGTTCACCACGAGCTGATGTCCCTCGGCAAGAGCGCCGCCGAGGCGGCCGACAGCGTGTCCCAGACCATCCTGCCCCCGGCGCAGGCCGACCAGCCCGTGGTGATGGTGGGCAGTTCCTTCGTTGGCGAGCTGTCCGTGGACATCGATGAGATCTATGACCTCAACCCCGATGTCTACTACGACGTGGTCAGCCTGTGGGCGCCCCGCAACTGGCCGGAAGCGAGAAAGCGGAAACTGGTCGACGAGTCCTTCAAGGGATCGGAGACCACGTTCACCCATGACCGGTCAACGCTGACCATCGTCGATCCCATGACGGTGGACATGCACAACATCGCCTTCTACCAGGTGCAGGAGCAGGTTCCCCTGCTGCCCGCGACGAACACCATCGGCAGCGACTACTTCCTGATTCACGTGGTGTACGACGCTAAGCTGCCCGGCGTACAGCATAACCGCAACATCGTGAACTTCCATACCCCAGAGCGAAAGACAGAATCGGGATTCGTGGCTTATCAGATGCGATTCGTCAAGTTCTTCCTGTCGATGCTCTACCTCAATTTCATCTATGAGCGGATGGCCGAGGCCGGTCAAGCCCTGCTCGACGACCGCAATCGCGTTCGCGCGCCGATGATCACCGAATGCGTCCGAGAAAGCATGGAGCTTGACCAGGCAGATAACGTCGAACGGCTGGACGTCATCGACCGGGCCTACCGGAAGCTGGGCGGCAAGTACGCCGCCTTCGCCGATATTGTGCTATCGCGCCGACAGCAGCTTCTCGATGAAGCGCGACAGGACATGGAGTACTTCGCCCTGCTGATCGAATCGTGGGAGCGGCTGGTACAGGCCAGCAAGAACGTGAATGTCCTTCAGCCAGCGGAATAGTGAGACAGACCCGCCACCATGCTCGAGAACGAAAACCTTCGCGCCGTCCTGGCGGCACTTTCGGAAGACAAGATCCTTTACGACCTCGCCGGAATAGAGGAACGATACGACTGGCTCACGCGGGAGCTGCCTGACGTTTCCGTACGTTTTTCCATGAAGTCGTGCCCGGTGGATGGAGTGCTCGCGTGCCTGGCGAACAGGGGCGCCGGATTCGACGCGGCGAGCCCCAATGAGATAAGGCAGGCGATCCGCACTGGAGCGCCGGTCAGCATGGTGCACTACGGCAATACCGTCAAATCCGACTGGAACATCATCCAGGCATACCGCTGCGGCGTCAGGGATTTCGCCACCGACAGTGCGGAAGACGTACGGGCAATCGCGACCCACGCCCCTGGCTCCCGGATATTCTGCCGGCTGGCGAGCAGCGGTGACGGGGCGCTCTGGGGGCTGAGCGGAAAATTCGGCTGCTCTCCCTCCGACGCGATACTCGTCTCCGAGACGGCCCGGGCACTTGGCCTGCACCCGGCCGGTTTCTCTATCCACGTGGGTTCACAGCAGATGACGGCGGAAGCCTGGCAGCGGGCCTTCGAAAGCCTTGCTCACGTGATCGAGGCAGCAGGCCAGCGCGGCATCTTCCCTGACTGCGTCAATCTCGGTGGCGGCCTGCCCGCGCTTGGCTACATCGACAAGCACGGGCGGCCCCTGATCCCGCCGATGGACCGGATATTCGCGACGATCCGGGCCGGAATCGAGCAGCTCAGGCGGGTGTCCAGGCGCCCCCTGGACTTTATCGTGGAGCCAGGCCGCTACCTCGTCGCGGACAACGGGGTGATCAGGGCGCACGTGTCCAGGCTGTCGGCCAGGCAGCAGTTGGACGGCCAGCGCCAGTACTGGCTGTACCTGAGCTGCGGCAAGTTCAACGGCTTGTATGAGATGGACCAGGTGCAGTACAGGCTGGTATTCCCGTCCCACGAAGGCGCCGAATGCGTTCCGGCGGTCATCGCCGGGCCCACCTGTGACAGCGATGACGCCTACGGCCGGGACCAGAGCCTGGTGCAAGTCCCGCGGGCGGCGGAATCGGGAGATCCGGTCTGGATCCTGTCCTGCGGTGCCTACTCCGCCAGCTACACGACGCTGGGCTTCAACGGGTTCAGCCCGCTGTCTCACACGCTCATTCACGCCGAGCGCATCGCCGCGGAAAGCTGGGCATGATGGATTCCGGAATCACCATACGGCGAATATCAGATGACGATTGGGACAGCATCGTCACGCTTGAAGCCAGCGCATATGAAAGCAGCGGCCTGTCAGAAGGACCGGTAGTGCTGAAGTCCAGGGCCAGCGCCTCGCCAGCTACCTGTTTTGTGCTGGAGGTCAGCCAGCGGATTGCGGGGTACGTGCTCTCGCTGCCCTATCCGGAATTCCAGTACCCGGACCTGACCCGTGCGGAGGAACTCGCCGCCCGATCCTGCCCGCCGCGGAACCTGCATCTGCACGACCTCGTCATCGCCGACGGCTTTCGGCGCCGCGGGCTGGGGAACCAGCTCCACCAGCACCTCACGGCGATGGCCAAGTCAAGCCGGTACAGGCGGATCTCCCTGGTTGCCGTGGGCGGCAGCGACACCTTCTGGTTCGCGAACGGCTACCGCGCTCATCGCGAGCTCCTGCTCCCGAAGGGCTACGGCGCGAACGCGGTGTACATGTCCAGGAAGCTTTAGCCCAGTCGAAGACTAGATGGGAATCATGAGCATGCCACGAATGAGCGGTCCGTTCCGCCGGGAGCAGACCGCTATCGCCACGTTGTTCTTTCTCCTTGGATTCCAGTACGTAACATGGGCGTCACGCCTCCCGGCGATCGCGGCGCGGCTGCACCTCACGACCGTGGGGATCGGCATCTTGCTGCTGGCGTGCGGCGTTGGCGGGGCGAGTTCTTTTCCGCTGGTCGCCTTCCTGATACGCAAACTGGGCTCCTCGCGCGTCTCGTGCTTGTCCGCGCTTTTCCTGGGCTTGTGCTTGCCGCTGCTGATCCTCGCGCCCGGCTATCCCGTCACCCTGGTGATCGTCTACTGTGACGGCGTCGCCGTCGCCTGCCTGGACGTCGCCATGAACGCGCAGGGAGCTGCCCTGGAGGTCAAGTACCAGCGGACCGCCATGGCAAGGTTGCACGCCACGTTCAGCGCCGGGTCATTGTGCGCCGCGCTGCTCGCGTCGGGCGTGAGCAAGCTGACTCCGGGACTGTGGCCGCAGTTCTCCATTGCCACCGTCATCGTGGTGCTGCTGGTCGTCTACAGCGGGCCGCGGCTGCTGCCAGCGGATCCGGTGACCCCGAAGAAGGAACGACGGCGGCTGCTCGTCCCGTCCCGTGGGATGCTGCTGCTGGGCGTTGCCCTGGCGCTCGCCACGGTGACGGAAGGTGCCATGAACGACTGGTCCGCCTTCTACCTCAAGGATGTGGCCGGAACTACGGCCGCGGTGGCGCCGCTGGGCATTGCGACCTTCTCGGTCGCCATGATCCTCGCCCGGGTGCTAGCCGACGGGCGGCGTGCCCGGTGGGGCGACCGGTGGATAGTGGTGGCCGGCAGCGCGCTGGCCGCGGCCGGGCTGGCACTCGCATTGCTGCTCGGCGGGGTGGGTCCAGCGTTGTTCGGGTTTGCCTGCGTCGGGCTCGGCATCGCGGCGGTCGCACCGTGCATCTACGTGGCCGCCGCGGGACAGGGCCCGAACGCGCTGGCCCTGGTGGCGGCCATGGGCGTTACCGGAATGCTGGCCGGGCCGCCCGTGATCGGCTCGATAGCCGACGCAAGCAGCCTCGCGTGGGGCATGGGCGCTGTAGCGCTCGCGGCCGTCCTTGTCTCGGTGTGCGCCACCCAGATCCGCTGGCCGGTCCACTACGAGGGAAGCGGCCAGCGTGATCAGGAATTGGCCGGCCCGGACCAGGGCCCGGGCTCCCCGCAACCGGGGCCTGTGCCGGTGCCGGGTGAATCGCTGCGCTTCTAGCAGAATTGGTAACTCGATCATCCTGTAGGTGGTGCAGCTCGTAGGAGTTACAAGCAGGGACAGGTGATAAGTCTGGGTATCACTGGCCGCGGGGAAGCGTACGCTTATAGCAGAATTCAATGACGAATACCCGAGTTTTCGGTAGTAGTCATCGAGGTCGAATACGAGGGTGTAGGAGCCGCGTTCACGCATGGGTTCCAGCAGGCCGGAGAGCCGACCATCATCGTCAGTCTGGTCACACCGCTGCCAGACGGCGAACCCTTCACGTTCGCAGGTGACGTCAACTGACATCCCCACGGCAGGTCGCCCGTAGACGCAGTCGACAACCCGGATAGAGACGCTCATGGTCGCGCGTGGTCCCAATTCTCTGAAGCACTTTCGCGACGGCTATCCGCTATGGCGAAGCCATCGTGACCTTCGTGTCAACGGTGCGCCTAGCGGCTTCTCGCCCGCTCTCATCCTGCTTTCTTCCGGCTGTTTCGAAGCGGCTTACGCCGAAAGCGGCCCGGAAGCGCGCCGAGGTGACGACGGCGGCGCAGACCGACGGCACCACGGCCCGGCAGCGCCCGGGCCAGGCGCGGCAAGCGCCGACTCGCGGCCGTCACTACCATCGTCGGCGGCGCGACTCCCGCCCCGCCCCATCCCACCGGACGCCGCAATCGCCTCAGCCAACGTTCGCGACAAGGCCGCGTCGGCGTCGCCCGCAAGCTCGAGCGCTTCCCTGCGGGCGGCGTCGGCGGTTCTCGGATTGCCCGCCTCGTCTTCGACCCGCGCTTTGATCTCGAGGAACCGGGCCCGCATGACCGGGGCGGGCCCGGTCTCGCTGAACGTCACGAGGCCCTTGCTGACGAGCGCGCTGGCCCGCTCCCTGTCCGCCTTGGCCAGGCTGACCTCGGCCAGCGACAGCAGGACCCGGCCCCGGACCAGGTTGCAGTCCATGTGGCGCGAGATCTCGAGGGCCGATGACAAGTTTGCCTCGGCCACGTCGTAGCGTCGCTGGCGGATCCGCACCGCCCCCAGCCCGGCCAGCGCGTAAGCCTCGCCGAGCACGTCGCCCTCCGCCTTGACAATCTCGAGTACCGAACTGAATGCCTGCTCGGCGCTGAAGAAGTCACCTGTCCGCATACGCAGCTCCGCGGTCTTGTGCTGAAGCTGCGCCACGGTCCTGCGGGCCTCGAGCGCCCCGTCCTGAGCGAACGCCAAGTCAAGCAACTGCGCGGCATCCCCGTAGTTTTCCCGGTCCATCTGAATCTGGGCCATGTTGCCGAGGGCGTCGACTGCGCCGATATCCTCGCCAACGGCGCGGCAGTCGGCGAGCGCCTGGCTATAGCCAATAAGCGCCTGCTCACTGTCGCCGCCCATCCAGTCGCAGAAGGCGAGGCCGCTGAGTGCCAGCGCCCGCCCGTGAACGTCGCCGAGCTTCTCGAAGATCCGCAGCGCCGACTCCAGGTACTGCGGCGCGTCCCCGGGCCGCTCGATCAGCGCCAGGCAGCCCAGCGAGCTCAGCAGTGCCGCCTCGCCGCGCGCGTTACCCACCCGGCGGGTGATCTCGAGCGCGGTCTCGTGCGTCTTGCGCCAGTCCTCGATGAGATAGTCGGCCTCGAACAGCGTGACCATGGTGACGGCCAGGTCCCAGCAGACCTCGTCAAGGCCGATCTGCGCCGCCAGCGTGACGGCGAGCACGAGGCCGGCCCGTTCCTGACGGAACCAGTCCATGGGGCTGGCCAGCAACCGGTCGCGCACATGATCGGGCAGGGGCCACGTGTCGGCGTGCCCGTGCAGGCCGTAGTCCCCGCCGTACGCGCGGCGGTGCGCCTCGGCGGCGAGGAAGAGCCAGGAGGACAGGAGGCGCTGCAGGGTGACGGCCCGTTCGGCCGCCCCCTCCTCCACGGCGAACCGCTCCAGCGCATAGATGCGAACGAGATCGTGCATGCGAAACCGGGAGGTACCGTCCTCCTCCACCCGCACCTCCAACAGATGGGCCGACACCAGCGCGTCGAGCGCGTCCTCAGCCTGGTCCCACTCCAGGTCGAGGAGCGGCGCGCTGACCCAGGCGCCGAAGTCCGCCGTGCCGAGCAGGCTCAGCCGCACGAACAACTGCCTGGACCGGGGGCCGAGCCCGCTGTAGGAGTCGGCCAGCGTGGCCCTGATGCCAATGCCGTCGATGGCAAGCTCGTCCAGGCGGCGCGGCTCGTCGCGTATCCGGTGGACCATGCGCGCGATGGGCCAATGCGGCCGAGAGGACAGCTTCGCGGCCACTATCCTGACCGCCAGCGGCAGCCGGTCGCAGAACCTGACAAGCTGGCGCACGGCGTCCGGCTCAGCCGCTGTCCTGGCCACGCCGATGATCTTGCCCAGCAGCTCCGCGCAGGCCGACTCTTCCAGGTTCTCGACCATGAAGTGCCGCGCCCCAGGCAGGCTGGCCAGCGGGTTCCGGCTGGTGATGATGATCCCGCAGTCCGGGTTTCCCGGCATCAGCGCCATCGCCTGCGCCACGCTGGTCACGTCATCGAGGATGATCAGGATCCGCCGCTCGCCGATCCAGCTACGGTAGACGCTGGTGCGCTCCGGCAGGGTGTCGGGAAGCGAGTTGAGGGACCGGCCGAGCGAGCCGATGAGCTGCGCCAGCAGTTCCATCGGATCGGCCGGACGCCCTTCGGCGTCCTGCATCTGGACGAAGAGCTGACCGTCGGGGTACAGATGCCGGACCCCATGGGCCGCGTGCACCGCGAGCGCCGTCTTGCCTGCCCCGCCCGTGCCCTTCAGGCACGCCACCGGCAGGCACCGGCCGGCGGCCTGGGGCGGCGGGTCGGACAGCTCGCGGGTGATCTCGGCCAGCAGCCGCTGGCGCCCGGTGAAGTCCGCCGTGGTGGCGGGCAATTGCCTGGGCACCCCCAGGTAGGGGCTGGCGTGCGACGCGGCCCGGTGCGTGACCTCGCGGGGCAGGCCGATAGCGGTGTCCTGGGCGAGGATTGCCCGCTGCATGGCAGCTAGTTCCTCACCCGGCTGCAGACCGAGGTCATCCAGGAGGACCTGGCGGATTTCCTGGAATGACTCCAGTGCCTCAGCCTGCCTGCCCGACCGGTAAAGCGCCAGCATGTGCTGCTCGCGCAGCCGTTCCCGGAGCGGATAGGACGCCACCAGCTCACTCAGCTCACCGACGAGCCGGTGATGCCGGCCCAGGGAGAGCTCAAGGTCAACGCACTCCTCGACGACACGGATCCGGTCTTCGTCGAGACGGCCCGCGATGGCCTGCAGCAGTCTGCCATCGACGTTCGCTGCGGCCTGGCCGCGCCAGAGTGCGAGCGCCGCGCGCAGGTTGCGGACCGCCTCTTCGAGGCGACCCTCGGCGGCGCAGGTGGCGCCATCGTCGGCGAGCTGTTCGAATTTCGCGATATCGAGCGAATCGTCCGGGACGTGAATCGCGTAGCCGATCGGCGCCGTGCTAATGAGCTGGCCCGCTCCTAGCTCGCGGAACTGCCGCCGGAGCCCGAATACGCAGGTCTGGACCTGGCCCTTCGCGGTGACCGGCGGCTCGCCGTCCCACAGGGCATCGATGATCCTGTCGAGCGGTACGACCTGACCCCGATAGAACAGCAGCAGGGCCATCAGCTTCCGCTGTCTGCCGCTACTGAACTCGACTGCTTTGTCCCCGATCGCCCCTTCGATCGGCCCCAGCAAGCGAAAATCCATTCGACACCATTTTCAGGTTCCGGCTGCGCGTGCGGGCTGACGTACGCAGCCTGCCGAGACAGACCCGATGCCCTTTTGTACGATAATGAGTAACTAGATAGGTCGGTCGCGTCCTTCCGCTTGCTTTAGGTGTGTTCCCGCGTGCCGGGGCCTGCTGTCCCGGGTTTGACGGGCGCCTATTTGCGGAGTGCGCGGAGTCGTGGTGTGGTGTGGTGCGGCGCGGCGCGTGCCGCCGGCACGACGAAACCACCGCGAGCGGCCAGCCGACTTCCGCCGCGCCCATGAGCCGCTCAGCCAGGCCGGTCATTCCGCCTTTGGTGATCAGCTCCGTGAGGTACCAGGCGAGCAGGGCCAGGAGCGTCCCGACGGCGGCGGCGGATGCTGCCGACCGCAGTCCCCATGGCACCGAAGGTCCCCGTCGCCATGCCCCGGTCGGCCAGGCGATCAGGGCCGTGAAGGTGGCGGCGGCCCACAGTCCGTGCGTAAGTGAGCCCCCGGCGTGCTCGGGATTGGCGGCGACCATCGCGCTGGCGGCGCCGGCCGCCGCTAGGATCAGCCGCCCGGGCGTCGCGGCCGGCCGGAGCGCCAGCGCCGTGGCCATCTCGCAGGCTCCGGTTACCGCGAACGCTGCCGTCGTCACCCACGGGTCAGCGGCTCTCCGCTCGGTGAGGGCGCTGACGGTGCTGACGAGCCAGTTGAAGGATGGGGGCTGCAGTGCGGTGGCGAGGGTGCATCCGGCGACCAGGAACACGAAGGCGGCAGCAGCGGAGAGTACGCCCCACCAGGGCACGGAGCGCCCTGCTGCCAGAGCAGGCGAGAACAGGGCGGCGCCGCTTCCTGGTGCTTGCCTGCTGGCGGCCTTCACCATGCCGATCCCATCGCGGTAGCTTGCTCGGGACAGCCGCCGGTAAACACGTTCCCCGGCAGGGCCCCGCCGGCCGAAGACGATGACTCCCGGCGCGTCGAAGGAGGCGGCTGTCTTACAGCCGCCGCCTTGACCAGCGGCCGGCAGCGCTCCATCGCCGGCACTGCGCGGTTGGCAAGGTTGCCATCGCGGCACCCAGTCAGGGCAGAACCCCGAGCGTATGTTCCGGTGTCCTTGTCGTCTTCACGTGTAGCGGACAGAAATACGATTCGTATCAGCTCTGCTACGTGCGGCGATCGAATCCATCTGCGGAGGGTGTGACGTGACAGCGGGCCTAGAGGCCTGATATCTATCAGCTACTACTTTTGGTTTGGGATGCTTTGCGCGGGGGGTTCTGGTGAGCCTGTTCGGTACTGGTCGGATCGCGGCGATCACGCTGCGGCAGCGGATCCTGGAACGGCTCGCCGCCGAGCCTGAGTGGATCACGGGCGATCCGGGTGACGACGTCATCGGCTGGATGGCCAGCCCGCTCACGACGTTCCTCCAAGTCGAGGACGGGCCGGATGACGCGCCCAACCTCGCCGTGCTGCGGGTCATGACGCCGTTCGCCGAAGTCGGGGACCTCGACGCGGCGCTCAGGATGGCGAACGAGAGGAATAGTTACGCGGCGGCCAGCCGCTGGGTGGTCTACCCCATCCCTCGCGACGGCCAGGAAGACCTGCAGCAGCTCCGGGTCACCTCCTCGTTCGTCGTCGGACCGCACAACCTCGCGAGTCTTGAGGCGTTCGCGGCATGGGCGGTCAAAGAGCAGATCGCAGTCGCGACGTCGGAGCTGAACCCGGACATCATGCGGGAGCTGGGCGGCGAGCCCTGGCTGCTCACGGGGCCGGACGGAGAGTCCGTCCGGAACTTCGATGAGTCAAATGCGGCTGTCCTCTACTACGAGCGGAAGATCGCCGGTGACAGCAGCGCGGACAGCGGCGCGCTGGTCACGCACGTGCAGGAGGCCTTCCAGAAGCTGCGGGCAGAGATGCTCAACGAGGGCACCGGCGCCTGGCACTGGAACGAAGAGTCCGGCCAGCCGCTCAACTTCGAGATTCCGGCAGCCTGGAACGTCCCCTCCGACGGGGAGATCCGCTGGAATCCAGAGATGCAAGGCAGCCCGCCGACCGTCGATGTCGTGGCACGCCCGGCGGACTACGCCCACCTCGGCACCGGCCTGCTGATCACCGCCTACGCATACAGCTATCACACGGGCAGCGATGCTGCCGCGAACGCGCTGAACCTTTCCGACGATGACGCCCGGCGGGCGTCTCATTGCGCCGGGGCGTGGATGCGCACGTCCAAGGACTCCGCGCTATACGCGTTCTTCCTGCCGGCCACCCTCTTGAACGAGGAGGACATCGACTGGCCCTTTGTCATGCGGGAGGTCCTGCTGACGTTCACGCGGCAGGCGCAGTTGGCGCGCGGCGTGCTCTTCAAGGACGACCCGATCCTGCTGACCATGTTCGGCACCGGCCCGTTCGGGCTGGCAGCCACGCGCAAGCCGCACGGGCTGGCGTGGGGCGAGACCGGGGAGGGCCGGGATCCGGTCGCCTGGCATCTCGACACCATCTACGAGACGCTCGTCGGTCAGGACAGCGAGTGGTCCTACCCGTCCGACAACGGTTTCACGTGGTGGCCTTACCAGCATGCCCAGCGGATCGAGGCGGTCGGCCGAGGCAACGACGCCGAGATCAGCGACATCGCGCGTGTCCGCGTCGCCACCGACGTCCGGGCGAACGTCGAGCAGACGGCCGAGAACCTCATCGTGATCGCGAAGCGCAACGCCGGCCTCGCCGACGCGGAGTCCGCCCTGGTCCTGAATGACGACAGCACTCTCGTCCTCGCCAGCCAGTTCGTCATGACCGAGGCTCTCGCCAGCGGAGACGACGACTGGATCACGGGCCTCGCGATCCGCCAGTTCGCCGCCGCCCGCGAACTCGCCGAGGAACTGCAACACCTCGGCACGGACGCCGCCTCCGCGCACCCGGTGTCCGGTCCGCGTCCTGAGCCGGACTACTGGCTCGGCAAGTTCGCGGAGGACGCGGGCGAGGCGGCCAAGAACGACCGTGCCGACAAACTGGAGTCACGTCCGCAGATCGCGCTGGTGGCGGCGGGCGGGCAGTACGCCCTCCCCTATCGTCTGACCGCGAACAACGACGGTTCCCTGGACTACTCGTGGCGTCCCGAGCACACCCAATACGACGTCCCCGCCGATCCGGAGATCCGCGTCACCGCGATCCCCGGCAACGACGAGAGCGGCGCGGCTTGGACGATCCGCACCATCCTTCCCATCGACGGGGACGAGGCGGCCAGGGCACGCTGGTGCCAGGAGCGCAACACCGACCTGCTGCTCGCCGCGAAGCCGTCGATGGAGTTGATGGCGTTCGGCGGCTGGGGGCTTTCCGCGGACGGGGAGTGCTGTTTGACGATGGGGCAGGCACGGCGGACCGTTCGGGGTGATGAAAGGGAAGCCGTCCACCGCCTTGGGTACCTGCTGCGCGAATTGCAGTCCGCCACCGTGGCGGCGCTGCGCGCCGCGCCCGAGGTCGTGCACGAGATCCCGCTGACCGCGGCAGAGTTGGCCGCCGGGCTGGACACCCTGCCGACGGCCTTCGGCCGTCTCTTCGGCGCGACTGCGACCCGCCCGTGGTCAACAGCGCCGCTGGAGAGCGGCGTGCGGGTCACCTGCGGGGACCTCACCGAAGAGGTCCCCGTTGGCTACGGTCGCGCGCCGCTTGCCCTCATCTACGGCGATCTCCTCGCCTATCATCCGAACGGCCGGCCGTGGCTGTCTCTCTTCGCCCCGTTCCCCGACCCCACGGTGAGCCGCGCACTGCGGGAACTGGAGCAGGCCGGCATGATCTGGCGGGACGAGAGCGGCGACTGGGTGTTCGACGCCTGCCGCACGCGCGCCCGGCTCGAGGTTGCGGCGTTCCGCGACCAGCAGCGGTTCGGCGACGCGGCCGGGCTGGCGATCTCCGCTGTCTGCGACGACGTGCGAGTCAGCGGGATCGGTGCGATCCCGCAGCCGTTGCGGGTGCAGAAGACGATTCCGCCCGCACAGTACGCCTGGGCGATCCAGCCCACGGCCGTGGACGTCGTTGTGCGGGTCGCGAGCGAGGTCATCGCCCAGGTGCGGACCGCGGTGCGGCAGGACGAGCAGTCCAGGAAGCCGACGCCGCCGGCCAGGTCCCGGCCCCGGCTGTTCGGCAGCGGCCTGTACGCCGCGACCGCCCTGCGGTCGCGGCTGCTCGAACTCCTCGGCGCCGAGCCCGAGTGGACGCACGGCGACTCAGGGACGCCGCGGCTCGCCTGGAAGTCAGGCCCCGCGACGACCTTCTTCCGGGTGTCCGAAGGTGGCGCCGCGACGCCGGACCTCGGGGTGCTGCGGGTCTGCACGCCAATCGCCCTGTGCGGGAACACCACCGCGGCCGTGAGCGTGTGCGCGGAACTCAACGCCCGCACCGGGACCGCCCGCTGGTCCATGGCCCGCGAACAGAACCCGGACGGCGGTTACTATGACGAGATCCAGGTCAGCTGCGCGTTCGTCGTCGGCCCGCACAACCAGGACACGATGGAGAGCTTCGCCCTGTGGTGCGTCCGCGAGCAGATCGCCGCGGCGACCGCGATGCTCCAGTCCGGGGCGGTCGCTGAGGCGATCGACGGCGCCGGGCGTGACTACGCCGGCTTCCCCGCCGGCGACGAGCGCTACGAGCCGCATCCCGTCACGTCATTCCTCTCCGACGTCGTCGCGCCGAGTGCCTCGCTGTCCGCCGATGTGCTGGCCGAGGAATTGCTCGCGGCTTTCCGCAGTCTGCGCTCGCGGATGCGTTCTGAAGGCACCGGCGCCTGGCACACCCATCACGACGAAGCCCCGATCACCTGCGAGATGCCCTTCACCTGGGATCACTCCCCGGACGGACTCATCACCACGACGCGGTTCGACGAGAACGAGGAGCGCGGCTGGAAACCGCCGACGGCGTTGATGGAGTCCGCGGTCACGGAGCACCCGGACCTGGGCAACGGACTGCGGATCACCGTGCACGTGCCCAACGACCCGCGCGGGCACGAGGAACGCGCGCTGAACGAGCTGAACCGCCTCGACGTCACTGCGGTGGCGGGGTCGTCGCACAGCATCGGCGGCTGGGCGGTCACCGGCATCATCGCGCCCGGCGGCCGCGCGCCGGGCTGTGAGATCTTCCTTCCGGCGGCGTTCGCCGAGAAGGTCGCGCACCGGCCACTCGTGATGCGGGAAATCCTGCTGACGCTCGCCCGTCAGGCGCTGCTGGCACGCCGGGTGCTGGTGCCGGCGGAGTCGCGTGCCGACGAGGACCGGGACGACGGGGTCGGACTGTCGGTCGCCGCCGATCCGTTCGCGACGTTCGTCCGCGGCCCGCATGGCCTCGCCTGGGGCGAGACCGGCGAAGGCCGCAACCCGGCCGCCCAGGTGCTCGACGAGATCTACGACAAGTGCGTCGGACCGGATGCGGCCTGGGCCGACGCCCGCCTCGACGGGTTCACCTGGTGGCCTCACCAGCAGGCCCAGGATGTCTCCGCGACGCTGCGCAGCCCCTCGATGAACGACGTCGAGCAGGGCGTCTCCATCCGCGTCGCGACCGAGGTCCGGCGCGGCGCGGCGGTCAGCGCCTCGTCGCTGCGCGCCATCGCGAAGCTGAACGCGGAGCTGGGGCAGTCGGCTCTCGTGCTCCGGCCCGACGGGCTGCTGTACCTGGCGTTGCGGCTCTACGTCCACGAGGGAACCGACCGTTGGGCGCAGACCTGGGCGAGGAACCTAGTCGCCGAGCAGTTCATCATGGCCAGGGACGTGTCGGACCGGCTGGCGGGCCTTGGCGACTCCGACGGCTTCGGCGGCGGCTTCGGGAGGGAAGCGGTCTCGGCGCACCCGTTCTCAGGGCCTCGCCCGGCGCCCGATGAGCTCTTCGAGCTCACGGGGACCCGCGCCGAGAACGCGGGCCGCGCCGTCGCCGGCCTCGGGCCGCTGGTGCCGCTGCTCGCGCTCGGCCGCCTGCACACGCTGCCGCTCGAACTGTCGACCGTATCCGGAGACGGCTCGCTGAC
This sequence comes from uncultured Actinomycetota bacterium, assembly GCA_963778435.1. Taxonomy (GTDB): domain Bacteria; phylum Actinomycetota; class Actinomycetes; order Streptosporangiales; family Streptosporangiaceae; genus Trebonia. The sequence goes on along the minus strand of CAVZUX010000018.1, from coordinate 8,496 downwards.
ATTCGCGTGGCGGCCCTCCCAGGTCCGCGATGACCTGCCCGTCGATCCTGTCATCAGCGGCTCCGTGACCCGCGGCGACGTCGGCTCAGGACCTGGCTGGATTATCCGGCACATCGTCCCGGCGACCGGCGACGAGAACGCCAGGGCCGCCTGGTGCAACGAGCGCAACGCCGAACTGCTCGCCGACGGGGACGACACCGGGGCCGACAGGACGATCGTCGGCGGCTGGGGGCTCACGTCCTGCGGCGAATACTGCCTCACCACATGGCTGTCGCCGTACCTTATCGCCGGGGAAGGGGTCATCACGGCCCTCGGACTCGTCGGCAACGTGCTCAACTACCAGCAGGGCCTGGTCATGACGGCGATCGCCGCCGACCCTGACGCGGTGACCGGGTCACCGCTCACCCCGGACGAACTGGCCCAGGGCCTGTCCTCAGTGCTGACGGCGATCGCCGCGTCCCTGCAGTACGCGGAGAGCTTCCGGTGGTCTGTCCACCCCGGCACGGACGATGTTGTCGTGGTCCTGACCGGCCCGCAGCGGAACATCCCGCCGTCACCGACCCCGGCTCCTGTTCTCCCGCTGGCATCCGCGGAGGAGACAGAGCCCCAGCCCCGTACTGTCCTGCGGATTCCGCTCACCCGCAACCGCCCGCAGCTCGGCCTGCTCTACGCTGCCTTCCTCGGCCGGTCCAGTACCCGGATCAGCTCCAACGACAGCCAGCTCATCCCCGGCGAGGAACGCGACTGGGACTTCACCTGGCAGCACATCCAGCAGGGCCTCGGCCCGCTTGACGACGAGGGACTCCTCGACTGGGACCAGTCGCTGCCGGGCTTCACGTTCGACGCTGGCCCGAGCCGGGCGGTGCTCACGTTCGAGTTCCTGGAGGACTTCCGCGACTACGGCGGCACCGCCCTGCGCCTGACCGGGACCATCCCGGACCTGGACCCGGCGCAAACCCTGTCCCTGCTGGTCACGGCCTCACTGGCCCGCTTGTCCAACGACGCCCAGCTGATCGGCACCTGGCAGGAGACCTCCTCCGGCCTCAGCTACGAAGTGACCATCCCACCCGCCGGCATGGTCTTCGGCAGCAACTACATCGTCAGCCAGACAGCCGCCTGGGTCGCCCGCCACATCGTCACTCAAGTACGCACGCTTCTAGCATGAAGAGACACTCCACCCGACAGCACAACGCCACGCCCAAGCGGGCCCGCGCCTACCTGCTCACCGATCAGACCGTCGAATCCGCCGCGGCCTACTACGCCGACCTTCGCCCGCCGCTCGATGCAGTCTCCCAACAGGCGATAGAAGATCAAGATCCCCATGTAGAACGGACCGTGGTTCCACCCGATCCCGATGCCATGGCCCCCGACGGGGGGGAGAAGGACCAGACACCTACACCACGCCCACCAGGGTGCTGCATCACGTGGAGGCGGGCAGGTCTTCCCCGGCCGGGGTTATCCGATAGTGGGCGGGGCGGTTCTGGCGCGGTGGCGGAGCAGCCAGAGGAGGGCGCAGGTAAGTCCAAGCGAGAGCCCGACAACGATCGCCACCTGGGTCCCGATCTCGACGCCGGGGTAAGTGTAGAAAGCAGCGTAGAGGACCCTCCACAGCAGGAACTGCAGGGTGACGGCGGCGAGCGGTCGCACGTCGGTAACCAGCCAGCAGGCGGCGACGAGCACCGGGACCAGGGACAGGTACGTGACGTAGGGGACCAGGAGGGCGACCGAACTGACCAGTGAGATGGGGAGCCCGCCGTTAATGCGCAGCGCTGACGCGGCGGTGAGTCCCGCGACGAAACTCATGGCTAGGGGCAGGCACGGTAGCCACAGCAGCGAGACCGGCGGACGCTCCGCACGCTTGGTGAGTAGCAGAAGGACCACCAGGGCCAGCACAGCGGGCACTGCCACTTCCGGGATTATTCTTACCCGCCATCCGCCGAGGACAAGGCAGGCAACCGCGACCACGGCGGCAGCCACCGGCCAGCGACGCCCGCACCACGTCGCGGCCAGGGCCGTAAACACCAAGAGGCTCCCCAGGGCGAACCACCTCTCCAGGCCGGCAGGATAGTGAGGATGGAAATGGAATGAGGCAGCGATCTGCTGACCGAGCTGTTCAAGCAAGAATGCGGGAGTCTGAACCATGATCATGGCGGCGGCGAGGATGGCTATGTGGCGCAGGCTGGCGGGCAGGCCGTGGCGCAGGTTCGCGGCCCGGCGGGCGCGCAGGCCGCCGCCGATGACCGAGGCCACCTCCCGGGGCGGCGGCCAGCCCCGGCCGGGCCGGGTCGTCTCCAGCAAGGTGCCGAGGATCTCCTCGCCCCGGTGCGCACGGTAGTCCGGCGGGTAGAACCGTAGCAGCAGCCGGGTGCGCCGCTCCAGCAGGCTGACATCGGGTTCGCTCACGTCGTCCTCAGCTTCCCGGCCGCGGTCCCGGCCTTCTTCTCGGCACCGCTCTCAGTTACCAGGCGCGCCGCCTCGGCCATCCGCACGGCCTCCGCCCGCAAGGCGGCGGACCCGCCCTCGGTCAGCCCGTAGGTGCGCCGCACCCGGCCGCCGACCCGCTCCTCGCTGACCAGCTCAATCTGCCCTTCGGCGGTCAGCCGGTCCAGCGCCGTGTAGAGCGTCCCGGTCGCCAGCCGCACCCGCCCCCCGGACAGCTCCCCGGCCCGCTTCATGATCGCGTAACCGTGCAACGGCCCCCGCAGCAGCGCGGCCAGCACGAAGTACGTGGGCTCTCTCATCGGTGGTTCTGCCATGCACCCACCATAGGTAGATCACCGACATGTAGGCAACCGGAATAACAAACCTCGCCGAGCCTCCGGCCGAAGACCTCCCGAGCCGCCGCGTGATCGAGGGCGCGCGGGAACACTCCGCGCGATGCTCAACCATGCCAAGCGCGAGGAACTGATCTCGCGCAACGTGGCCGAGCTGGTGACGCCGCCGAAATCACGCAAGAGGCTACGGCGGCGGGACTCGTGGACAGTGGACGAAGCACGCGGGTTTCTCGAATCGGCACGCCGTGACAACGACCCGCGGTACCGCCTAAGGGCCCGTTAGCGGCTGGGGCATTGCGTTGCTGAGCCTGTGGCTGGCCGTCTCTGAGGGGCGATCTCGCCGCGAACATGCGGAACTAGGTGACCACCGGTGACTCGTTACGCGAGAGGAAGTCGTTGATGCGGATGCGCATCGACCGGTCCATCGTGTAGTCAGGGAGTTCGGACGTCGGGACCCAGCGGACCTCGCTTGACTCGCTGCTCGGTGTTGCCTGGCCGCCGACTGGCCGGGCGGTGAGGACGATGGAGAACTCCTGGCGTACCTCGCAGTTGCTGGTGTAGAGGATCACGTGCTTGGGGTCGGAGTAGATGACGACGATCCCGGTGACCTCGCATTCGATCCCGGTCTCCTCGAGCGTCTCACGTGCGGCCGCCTGGGCGACGGACTCTCCGAGGTCTATCGCGCCGCCGGGGAGCGCTCAGTTGCCGTTGTCCGTGTGCCGGATCGGCAGGATTTCGCCGGCACTATCGGGCACGACGACGTTGACGGACGGGACGAGGATGCTGGCACTCGGGGCATCCAGGCCGTCGTAGTAGTCGATCCTGCGGGGGAGGTCAACGGGTCCACCCCAAGCGTCCTGAGGTACCTGCTATAGAGGCCATATATCTCTATGGTCATTTGCAGTCGAGTATGGACGTGAGCAAGTTACCATGAACAGTCAGCACCAGGCCGAACCTGGCGTCGTCACTCCGGACCTACACGAAGTTCTACGTTGAGGCGGCTAGGGGATGGTCGTGACTCGTTGCCCCTGGTGGACGATATACAAACTCTTTGCGGTACGAACTCTTTGTGGTACGAACTGCGCCTGGACCCGTTCGCGGCGCGACAGGCGCGGGCATTCCTGCCGGACATCCCCGCCGCCGACTTCCTCACTGCCTACGCCGTGTGCGGCGGGTACCCGATCCACCTCGATCAATGGGATCAGGCGGCTGATGTCGAGACGAATCTCACCCGGCTCGCCTACCAGCCGGGCGGGCTCCTGGTTCGTGACGCCCTGGACATCATCGGCGAGGACCTGGACTGGCGCGGCGGATACGAGCGGGTGCTGGCGGCGATCGGGTTCGGCGCTCGCCGCCGGTCCCGCATCGCGGGACGAGCGCAGCAGCGGATCGATTACACCCTCGAGCGCCTGCGCCGCGCCGGTTACGTGCGCCGCACCGTCCCCGTCGGGAGCATCGCCGCGGACCCCCTGTACGAGATCGCCGACACCTATCTGGCCTTCTGGTTCGGCGTGCTCCGCGATGACGTGGACCTCATTGAAGGCGGGCAGGGGGCAGCCGTCCGCCAGCGGGCGGCCGCGCGCCTTGACCAGCACGTGGCGCGGGTATTCGAGAGCAACTGCCGTGACCACGCCGCAGTGCTCGCCCGGGACGGCGAATTCCCCGGCGACATGATCATCGGCCGCTGGTGGCGGGACGAGACCGTGGAGATCGATGTGCTCGGGATCTCCGGGGACAGGACAGACATGCTGGGGGAGTGCCGCTGGCAGAAGGCCCCGCTGACCATGCGTGACATGCTCGAATTGCAGCGCAAGATCAGTTTCGCGCCAGAACCCGCCGCCGAAGTCCGGCTCCTGTTCTGGACCCGGACCGGAGCGGCAGAACCCGGATTCCCCGCCCGCGCGTATTCGGTTGCAGATGTCGTTGACTGACCATGAGGGACCATGAGGCCATCAGTCGGGGAGTGCCAACGACATTGGGCACGAGTGAGGAACCGGGCGGGCGCGATATCCGCCTGATTGAGACTTGGGGTAGGCGTTGCGGGCCTGGCCGGGTTGGAAGTGAGCCAGGTCGTAGCGTTGAGAGGTCCCGGTGTGCTGGCTCTCTAACCGCCTGCCGGCCCGATTGTGTGGCCTGGCTTTCGAACGACGTGCCTGCTCGCCGGGGCCTCGCCGCGGCGTGGCTCAAAAGAGGCGCGAGCGCCCGTCAGGTTCCTGGAATCAGGCATGCCCGCCGCGGATCTTCACCAGGCACCCGGGAGGAGGAGGCCGGTTCATGGCAGCAGTGATGATCGGGATCGATCCGCACAAGGCCTCGCACACGGCGGTGGCGATCAGCGGGGCGGAGGAGCCGCTGGGCGAGCTGCGGGTGCGCGCCAGCGCCGCGCAGGCGGAGCGGCTGCTGGAATGGGCCGCGGCCTGGCCGGAGCGGACCTGGGCGGTCGAGGGCGCCGGCGGCCTGGGGCACCTGCTGGCCCAGCAGCTGCTGTCGGCCGGCGAGCGGGTGCTGGACGTGCAGCCCAAGCTGGGCGCCCGGGTCCGGCTGCTGGCCACCGGGAACGTGAACAAGAACGACCCCAACGACGCCCGGTCGGTCGCGGTCGCCGCGCTGCGCTCGCCCGGCGTCCGCGAAGCCCGGCCCGATGACCACGCGGCGGTGCTGAAGGTCTGGTCCAAGCGCCGCCGTGACCTGGCCAGCAGCCGCACGCAGGTCGTCTGCCGGCTGCACGCGGTGCTGTGCGAGCTGGTTCCCGGCGGCGTCCCGAAGAAGATCATCGCAGCTCACGCCGCCCGCCTGCTGGGCTCGATCACGCCGCCGGACGCGGTGGCGGCCGCCCGCTGGGAGCTCGCCGCGGCCCTCATCGAGGACCTGCGCCGCATCGACGGCCAGCTGCGCGAGACCAGGAAGAAGCTCGACACCGCCGTCCGGGCCAGCGGGACCAGCCTGACCGGCCTGTTCGGGGTCGGCCCGGTCATCGCCGCCACCGTCATCGGCGAGGTCCGCGACGTGTCCCGCTTCAAGAACCGCGACCGCTTCGCCGCCTGCAACGGCACCGCGCCCGATCGAGGTCTCCTCCGGGCAGCGCAAGGTCCACCGGCTGTCCAGGCGCGGGAACCGCCGGGTCAACCACGCCATCCACATGGCCGCCGTCACCCAGATCCGCCAGCCGCACAGCGAGGGCCGCGCCTACTACGACAAGAAACTGGCCGAGGGCAAGACCCACAGGGAAGCCCTGCGCTCGCTCAAGCGCCAGGTCAGCGACGCCGTCTTCGCCCGCCTCCGGACCGACGCCCGGCGCACCCAGGCGCAGGTCAGGGACCCGGGAGGGCAATAGGGGAACGACTCTGCAACCAGCGCGGCCGGATCACACCCCAGCAACCGGCTCTTCGGGCAAGCCACTCCCGGGCCTGGCCACCACCCTACGACCCCGGACACTCGACCAGCTAAGCCCCTTGACACAAAGAGGCATTCGATATGGACGCCCGGCTCAATGCGTCCGTCGTCGTTCGTGGCGGGCGCATGTCTGGATGTTCTGCGTCGGCGAAACCTCAATCTGGATCCACCGACGAAATCCCCGTGTTTGCCCTTCTGCAGTTCCACACCGCCCCCCAAGTCCATGTGCGCAGAAGTCTGCCAGTGACTACCGGCACTGGCCGCATCGCTCAAGAAGACAACGGGGCCAACAGCACCTTCCGCATTGCAGCACCTTGACTCGAAATCTGGTGTGGCCCCCACTCCTTTGCTTCGCTTTGCAGCGCGGCCATGTAGTGGAACTTCAGGCTCTGGTCACTCTCACCGTACTTCTCGACCTTCCAGTCTGGGGTGTGGTCGGAACGTCGCGAGTTCTCAGTGCGGGTCATGAGGCACAGATTCCCGAAGCGATTGACGGCGGCTAGCCGGTCTCCGCTCTCGGCGAGGTTCGATGGGAGGAAGTGCTCGATGGATGTCCGGTAGGCGAAACGGAATCCGGAAGCTCTGACGACGGGCAATCCCTCAGGCGATCGCCCCTCGATCTCGCTGCAGCCACCACAGCTTGTAATCGAGGAGGTTGAACGCGAAGTGCGGAACCCCTGTCCCTGTGTCGAGGTCCGTCGCCGTCCCGCACCCCGAGTGCATCGAGGTCGTCATCAGCCATCTGGTGGATGTGCCGGATGAACTCTGGCCCGTCGATGCCAAGGCCGTCAGCCCATTTCGCGTCGAGGTACTCGATGAGCTGGTAGAAGAACTCCTTGTAGACGCGGCGCTGGTGGGTCACCTGGTACATCGCCTGAAGCATGAGGACCTGCCGCGTGTCCTGGCCGAACGCGTTCTGGGCGCTCTGCTGACGGTGCTGGCCAGCAATCCACTGGGCGCATAACGGGGTGATCTGCGCGCGGCCGCCAGGATGCCTCTTGGGAGCCTCACTGGTGCCCGGCGCGGATCTGGGGGCGTGATCCTTGATCGGCTGGCTCGCCGGGCTGGCCGGACCGTCAGGCTCGGCCTGGCCGGGGCGGCTGGCGCCGGCGATGACCAGGAGGTGCTCGTCAACCCAGGAGACCTCGGGGCCGGGCAGGTGGGCCAAGGAGGTTGCGCGATGGACGCGCTCAGCTCCTGCGGCGGGTAGAGGGAGAACGTCGAGTAGTGGCGTCCCTCGGCCTGGGCCCGCGAGGCGTTCGGCGGTGCTCGAGCGCGGCTGCTGGAAGGTCTGTGTTGCGGCCACCGTGAGCCCGCCGGTCCGCCTGACGGCATCGAGGAGCGCGGCCTGGCTGTGCAGGCGCTGCTCGTGCTGGTGCAACCCGGGAAGTAGCGGCCCCAGATCGTTCGCGCGTTCTGCTGCGGGGTGCGGGCGTAGATGAACAGCTGGCCGCCGGGCCGCAGCACCCGGGCGACGGCGGTCAGGAAGCGGCCGAGATCGAAGTGGTGAACGCAGTTGAACGCGGTGACCAGGTCCAGGCTGGCGGCCCGCAACGGCAGCTCTTCGGCGGCGGCGAGCAGCGGCACCACCGGCGGGGCGTGGCCGCGGGTGCCGGCGATGAGCCGGGCCAGCATGGCCGCCGAGACGTCGGTTGCGGCCAGCAGCGACCCGTCCGGCAGCAGCTCGCCCAGCAGCCGCGAGTACCGTCCCGTCCCGCAGCCCGACATCCAGGCCGGTGACGGGGCGGTCCGGCAGGAACTGGCCGATCGCGCGCACCGGCGCCTCATCGGTGGTGCGCAGCGATTCATAGACGGCCGCGACCCGCCCGAAGTTGTCGCCCATGGTCACGTCCGGCACCTCCCGCACACTGGGCCCGCTGGGGACCATCACTCCGCCCGCCATGCCCAGTTCACCTACTGTTCACCCGCGACCGGCCAGTAGCTATCACCGGTGCCCCGCGGCGTACGCGGGACGCCAGGAGGGCAAGGTCACCGTGACGGGCCGGCAATATGGGACGCGACGAGTACCGACGTTCCCGCCACTTTCCCGTGACCGTTGCCCATCTCCCGGTCACGGGCTGCCAGGTCTGCCACCACACCGCCCTGCCTGCCCGGGACCCTCAGCCAGGTCCTGACCGGGCACTACCGCCGGTGCTTACCCCCGAAGCGCCCGGCCTCGCGTCCCGGTAGCCGGCCGCAGAGCCCCGCGCTATCCGCAGATGCCGCCGCCGGCCCTGCTGGCCCGGGACGAACGTGCCATAGGCCCTGGCCAGAGGACGCCAGCGGTCACAGACCGTGGCCGATCGAAGGTGATAGCACACACAAAGAA
>CAVZUX010000017.1:115000-216324 GCA_963778435.1 uncultured Actinomycetota bacterium | reverse complement strand
GAATCAGGGGTAGTTCATCGATCTTCGCGGTTGCGCGGCGGCGGCGTCCGGGATGCGGCAGTATCTTCCGGTGGCGGTTACCGAGGTAAGCATGGCGGGCATCACGTGAGCGAGTACCAGTACTACGAATTCCGCGCGCTGGACAGGCGGCTGACCGTCGAGCAGCAGCAGCGGCTGCGGTCGCTGTCAAGCCGGGCGGAGATCTCGGCGACGCGGCTCGCCAACGAGTACTCGTTCGGGAACTTCCGCGGGGACCCCGCGCGGCTGCTTGAGGAGTACTTCGACGCCTACCTGTACGCGGCGAACTGGGGGACGCGGGAGCTGGCGTTCCGGCTGCCACGGGCGCTGCTGGACGCGGAGACGGCCCGGCAGTACTGCGACGAGGAGCACCGGGCGTGGGTGACCGAGACCGCGGAGCACGTGATCGTCCGGTTCCGGTGGGACGACGATGAGGGCGACGACTGGGTCGAGGGCGACGGGCTGCTCGACCCGCTGCTTGAGGCCCGTAGCGAACTGGCCGCCGGCGACCTGCGGCTGCTCTACCTGGGTGGCTGCTCAAGATCCAGCTGAGCGGCCTCGCCGACGAGGACGCAGACTTCGAGGATGGCGGCGAGGGCCTGGCGGATGAAGTGGAGCCGCCGGTCCCAGCGGGCCTGCGGCAGCTGAGCGACTCGCTGGCCTCGGCCGCGAAGTTCCTGAGGATCGATGATGACCTGATCGCGGTCGCGGCAAAGGCCAGCCGCCCGCTGGTGCCGGTCAGCGATGACGAGATCGCAGACTGGGTCACGGCACTGCCGGCCAGCGAGAAAGACAAGTATCTCACCATGGTGGCGGAGGGCGAGGGGGCACAAGCGGAGGCGCTGCTGGTGCGCCGGTTCCGGCAGGAATCCCGGCCGCCGGCCACCGCGGCGGCGAGTGCGGAGCGGACCGCGTACGACCTGCTGAATGGTGCGGAGGCCCGGTGGGTCGCGCGGGCGGAGGCCGAGGCGCGGGCGCGGGAGGAAGCCCGGGCTCGGCGAGCAGCGGAGCAGGCCGCCGCCCGCGAGCGCCACCTAAAGCAGATGGCGGGGCTCAAGGCCGAGACGTGGCAGGAAGTGGAGAAGCTGACCATGTTCTCCAAGCCGAAGGAGTACGACCAGGCGACGCAGCTCCTGCGGGACTTGCATGAGATCGCGCGGCGAGAGGACGACATCGCGGCGTTCACGACGCGGGTGTGCGAGCTGCGGACGCGGTACGCCAAGCGCCCGTCGCTGATGGAGCGGTTCGACAAGGCAGGGCTGCCGCAACTGGAGTAGCCACCGAGCAGCCCGGTGAAGCCGGGCTCCTGCCTGGGCCGCGCATGATGGTCGTCGCCGTCAGACCTCCAACATAAGATCTGGGCATCCGATCGGCAATATACCAATTGGTCTAGACCTATTTAGCTATTGGTCTAGACCATATAGGCCCAGGTATCAGCACCGATTCAGCACGGGATCCGGAAACGACGGGAAATAACCGGGACGATCCGGACAAACGCCACCCGAGAAGGGGCCGCCCCGCCCGCCAGGCAAGCGGCCTCCGAACCAGGTCAACGATAGGTATATCCGCAGGTCAGGGCTACCGTACGTCCAGCCCAGTCACCGCGCGGCCGATGAGCATCCGCTGGATTTCGCTTGTTCCCTCGAAAATGGTGAAGATCTTCGCGTCACGGTGCCAGCGCTCGACCGGGTACTCGCGGGTGTAGCCGTTGCCGCCGAGAATCTGGATCGCCTGCTCGGTCACCCGGACCGCCGTCTCCCCCGCGACCAGCTTGGACATCGACCCCTCGGCGCGCTCGAACGGCTTGCCCGCCCGCGCCATCCAGGCCGCTCGCCAGGTGAGCAGCCGGGCGGCGTCCACGGACGCGGCCATGTCGGCGAGCTGGAACGCCACGCCCTGGTTCTGCCCGATCGGCCGGCCGAACTGCACCCGGGTTCGTGCGTACTCCGTCGCGAACTCGGTGGCGGCGCGGGCGACCCCGACGGCCATCGCCGCGACCGAGGGCCGGGACGCCTCGAACGTCTTCATCGCCGCCTGCTCGCCGCCGCGGCCGCCCTCGCGGATCCGGGCCAGGCGGTGGTCGAGCTTCTCCTTGCCGCCGACCAGGCAGCGGCCGGGCACCCGGACGTCGTCCAGGATGACCTCGGCGGTGTGCGACGCCCTGATGCCGTGCTTGCGGAACTTCTGCCCCATCGAAAGGCCCGGCGTGCCGGGCGGCACGATGAAGCTCGCCTGCCCGCGGGAGCCGAGCGCCGGGTCGACCGAGGCGACGACGACGTGCACGTTCGCGATGCCCCCGTTGGTCGCCCAGGTCTTAACGCCATTGATGACCCACTCGTCTGATTCCTCGTCGTAAACCGCCCGGGTGCGGATCGATCCCACGTCGCTGCCCGCGTCCGGCTCCGACGAGCAGAACGCGCCGAGCTTGACGTCGTCCGGCGTGCCGAACATCAGCGGCAGCCACTCCCCGATCTGCTCGGGCGTCCCGTTGGAGACGACCGCAATCCGCGGCCAGCCCGCTGGCGACGAGCGACAGCCCGATGCCCGGCGTCCCCCCAGAACAGCTCCTCGAACGCCACCGGGATGCCGAGCCCCGACTCCTCGAAGAATTGCGTGCGAAGAAGTCCAGCGAGTACAGCCCGATCTTGGCCGCCTCTTGCAGGATCGGCCAGGGGGTCTGCTCGCGCTCGTCCCATTCGGCGGCGGCGGGCCGGATCACGCTCGCCGCGAACTCATGCACCCAGTCGCGCATCTCGCGCAGGTCACTGCTCAGCTCAAGGGAGAACCCGGCTACGGCATCGCTCATGCTACCCAACAGTAACATAATCGCGGAAGGTGCCAGGGACTCCACGGCCCGTTCAATACGGTCTTGATTTTCAGCAGCGAGCGGGGGCCGCGCGCGGGACGCGGCGGCGGATACTGGAGGCAGCGGACTAACCGGGTGTTGCGGGAGGGCATGATGCGCAAGCTGGCAACCGACCACGCGGGGCTTGAGATACTGCACCTGGGCGACTGCTTCCGGCTGCTCGAATCGGTTCCGGTCGGCCGGATCGGGTTCACCTACGGCGGCGAGGTGCTGGTCCTGCCGGTGATCTTCCTGGTGGACGGGCAGGATGTGGTGTTCAGGGCCAAGGTGGGGTCCAAGCTGGCCAGCGTCGAGGTCGGTCACTACGTGGCGTTCGAGGTCGACTCCTACGACGCAGCGGACGGGGACCGGCTGGTCGGTCGTGGTCCGCGGGCTCGCCGAGGTGTCAGCCGGAGACGGAGTGCGCGCGGCTCGACACGCTCGGCATGCAAGCGTGGGGCGGGCCGGCGCAGGAGCGGGCGTGGGTGCGGATCAGGCCCGCGTCGATCACCGGGCGGCGGATCGCGGCGGCGCGTAAGAAAAACTAGGTGCTCGTGGGCGGCGCGGTAGGCCTCGACCGTCTGCAGCTTGTGCCAGCGGGCGTAGCGCTCGATCTCGGCCGGGTCGCCGTTTTCCAGCAGGGTGATGAGGTGCTCGTGCTCGCCGACGGCCCGCTTGGACCGCTCTGGCAGGTAGGTGAACATCGTTTCGCGGATGCGGTCAAGGCGCTGGTTGGTCTGCTCGATGAGCTCGAGCAGGTAGGCGTTGGGGCAGCGGGACATGATCGTCGCGTGCATGCGGCGGTTGAGCCGGCTGAACTTGCTCCTATCCCCCTCGGCTTCCACCTGCTCCATCTCGGCGGCCAGCTTGCGGATCTTGGCGAAGTCAGCGGGGCGCAGGTGCTGCGCAGCGTCGGCCGTGGCCGCGCCCTCGAGAATCGCCGCCGCGACCATCTGCTGCTCCCACGCGGTGGCGTCAAGCGGGGCGACGATCGCGCCGACGTTGGGCTGGAACTTCACCCAGCCTTCCGCTTCGAGGCGCCTGAGCGCTTCGCGCACAGGGATCGCGCTCACTCCCAGCTCGCGGGCGAGCGCGTCGATGTTCAGCCGCGCCTTCGGGCCGAACGCGCCGGAGTGGATCCGGTCGCGCAGAACGGTGTACGTCCGCTCCTGCTTGTTCACAGCAAAAGCGTAGTGGGGCGGGCATTCTGTCGCAGCTTCTTGCTGTTATCAAACTTGCTGTTATCAAACCTGTTGGCGTGTTTAGCGACTAGCCGTGGCTAGCCACCCGCGTCTTCTTGCTGTTATCCCCGGACTGGCCAGCAGGACCGTGGAGAGCTTAACGAGAGGCCGACAAACGTTGCGAGTCGGTCCGCCGCGAGGGCGAAGAGGGCGTCGGCAGGCTCGAAGGAACCGACGAACTGGCCGAACAGCTCGAAACTGATCATGCCGAACAGCTGCGTCCACGCGATCACCCCTCGTACCAGCACGCCCGGCGGGACGGCGGTTACTGAGGTGCTGATGCGGCTGGGAGCGTCGACCTGGACAGACGAGGCCATTGCCGCCGAGAGCGCGGCCGCCTGGTCGGCGAGCGCGGGGGGAATCACCTCCGCACCAGGACCGAGGACATCGCCATCCGCGATTGCGTTCGCCAGCACGCCGACGAACGCGAGCGGCACCCGGGCCGCCGGGCCGATCGTCGCCTCCGGGGCGCGGTAGCCGGGGACCGGGGAACCGTAGATCAGCGCGTACTCGTGCGGGCGGTCGAGCGCCCAGGCGCGGATGGCGTGGCACGCGGCCAGCCACCGGGCGCGGCCGACACCGCCCTCAGCCTCCGCACCGCCCTCAGCCTCCGCACCGCGCTCAGTGCCGGTACCGGGCCCGGCGTCGGCGATGGCGGTCTCCGCCGCCTCGCCGATGGCGTTGTACGCGTCGATGATCAGCGCGGTCAGCAGATCGTCGCGGCTTGGGTAGTACCGGTACAGGGCGGAGGAGACCATGCCGAGCTCGCGAGCGACGGCGCGCAGCGACAGCCCGTTCGCGCCGGTGGCGGCGAGCTGGCGGCGCGCCTCCTCGGTGATCTCGCGGGTCAGCTCGGCCCGGGCGCGCTCGCGCGCCGTCCGCGGTGCGTTCTGCGTGGCCATGACCAGCCCCCTGCAACATATAGAGATCATCGAACCAAAACGAGAGCACTGCTCTTGACAAGCCTCCCGTGAGGGTGTTCACTGATCTTAGTCGAGAGCGGCGCTCTCGCACAGCAGCACAGCAGCACAGCAGCACAGCAGCACAGCAGCACAGCAGCACAGCAGCACAGCAGCACAGCAGGCGAGCTACCGATACTCGCCGCAGGCGAGGGAGGAAGACCATGAGCGAGGCAGCAACCCGTTACGTCAAGCCGAAGTCGGCGACCGACTTCTTCAACATCACCGTGGCCCGGCTGACCAAGATGGGCATCAGCGTCTACGGCTCGCGCGTGCTGTACGTGCGGGGCCGCACGTCCGGCGAGTGGCGCACCACCCCGGTCAACCCGCTGACGCGCAGCGACGGCACCCGCTACCTCGTCGCCCCGCGCGGCAACACCCAGTGGGTCCGCAACCTGCGCGCCGACGACGGCCGGGGCGAGCTGCGCGTCGGCCGCCGGATCGAGCCGTTTCTCGCCACCGAGATCGCCGACGACGACAAGCCCGCCATCCTTCGCGACTACCTGAAGCACTGGAAGTGGGAGGTCGGCGTGTTCTTCGACGGCGTGGATGCCAAGGCCCCGGAAGAGAAGCTGCGCGAGATCGCCCCCGGCTACCCCGTCTTCCGCATCGAGCCGGCCAAGCCGACCAAGCTGGCCAGCCGCTAGCCTGCCGCGCTCTGCGCAACGCCGAAGTCGGCGGCCAGCTTGTCCATCAGCGCGTCGAGGACCGGGTCGACGACCTGCCGGTCAGGATGGCTGCGATACCAGTCGGCGATCTCCCTCGCCCCCCGCTCGAACGGCACGACAGCCCGCCACCCAGGCACAACAGATCGCACCTTCGAATTGTCGAACACCATCGAGTGTGCCTTGTCACCGAGCAGCCCTGCCCCCCACACCGGGTCGGCAGCGGCGATCACGTCCGACGGCACGTGCACGATCCGCGGCGTCACCCCGAGCGCGGCAGCGAGGGCCCCCGCGATCTGGTCCCAGGTGAGGAAGTCGTCCGACGTAATGTGGAACGCCTCGCCGACCGTCCGAGGATGCCCGAGCAGTGGCACGAAGGCCCGCGCGAAGTCCGTGTTGTGCGTCATCGTCCACAGCGAGGTCCCGTCGCCGTGCACGATCACCGGCTTGCCCGCGAGCATCCGCCCGAGCACCGTCCAGCCGCCCTCGAACGGCACGAGCGTCTGGTCGTAGGTGTGCGTCGGCCGCACGATCGTCGCGGGGAACCCGGTCTCCCGGTACTCCGCGACCAGCAGGTCCTCACAGGCGATCTTGTCCCGCGAGTACTGCCAGTACGGGTTCCTCAGCGGCGTCGACTCGGTGACCGGCAGCCGGGCCGGCGGCGTCTGGTACGCCGACGCCGAGGAGATGAACACGTACTGCCCGGTGCGCCCGCGGAACAGGTCGATGTCACTCTGAACCTGCCTGCTGGTAAAGGCCACGAAGTCAACAACAGAGTCAAAATCAAGACCTCTAAGCACATCCCGAACGGAGGCGGCGTCCCGTGCATCCGCCCGCAACTCGTGCACCCCGCCGGGCAGCGGCCGGTCGGCGGACCGCCCCCGGTTAAGCACGAACACCTCGGCGTCGTCGCGCGCGACCGCCTCCCGCACGCAGGCCGATGAGATGATCCCGGTACCGCCGATGAAGAGAACCCTGACTTTGCTCATGCCCCACAGCCTAAGCCGGCGGCAGGATCCCCAACGATGGCCGGGTAAAACCCGTTTACCCGCCGCGCCGCGCGGCCGCCGGGCTAGGACACCGCGAAGTCGGCGGCCAGCTTGTCCATCAGCGCGTCGAGGCCCGGGTCGACGACCTGCCAGTCAGGATGGCTGCGATACCAGTCGGCGATCTCCCGCGCTCCCCGCTCGAACGGCACTACCGCTTCCCAGCCAGGCACCACGGACTTCAGCTTGGAATTGTCGAACACCATCGAGTGCGTCTTGTCCCCCAGCAGCCCGGCCCCCCACTCGGCGTCGCGCGACGCGATCACATCGGATGGCACGTGGACGATCGCCGGCGTCACGCCGAGCGCGGAACCGAGCGTCCGCGCGATCTGGTCCCACGTCAGCACGTCGTCGGAGGTGATGTGGAACGCCTCCCCCAGGGTCCGCGAGTGCCCCAGCAGCGGCACGAACGCGCGCGCGAAGTCCGAATTGTGCGTCACCGTCCACAGCGAGGTCCCGTCGCCGTGCACGATCACCGGCTTGCCCGCGAGCATCCGGGCCAGCGACGTCCATCCGCCCGACAGCACGGTCTTCGTCCCGTCGTAGGTATGCGACGGCCGCACGATCGTCGCCGGGAACCCGCTATCCCGGTACTCCGCGACCAGCAGGTCCTCGCACGCGATCTTGTCCCGCGAATACTGCCAGAACGGGTTCCTCAGCGGCGTCGACTCGGTGACCGGCAGCCGGGCCGGCGGCGTCTGGTACGCCGACGCGGTGGAGATGAACACGTACTGCCCGGTCCGCCCCCGCAGCAGCTCGACGTCCGCCCGCACGTGCTCCGCGTGGAAGGCCACAAAGTCAACGACAGAGTCAAAGTCAAGACCATCAAGGGCGTGAGTAACGGACCGTGGATCCCGCGCATCCGCTCGCAGTTCCCGGACCCCGGCCGGCAATGGTCGCGTGGTGGACTGCCCGCGGTTAAGCACGACCACCTCAAGGTCGCGCGCAACCGCCTCCCGCACGCAAGCCGACGAGATAACCCCGGTACCGCCGATGAAGAGAACCCTGAACCTGCTCATGTCCTCAGCCTAGTTCGGTACCCGCCCGCAGCGCGCCTGGGCGCCGGAGGCGCTTCTTGCTGTTATCCGAGTTGCAGCCTGTCGGCTGCGCCAACGCCGGGGCCACTGACCGGTCACCTAGGCCAACGACATCGCCTGTTGCTGTCGACGCGTGGCCGACGGGTCCCACGCCACCGCACTTCTTGCTGTTATCTGTCATTTTCGACGCTCGATCGTCCCTTTCGGGTGTCCTTGGCGTCGATGGCGGCATCCTCCTATCAGTTCTGACCACTTTTGCGCCGGATTTGTCCTGGTATGGACATGCAAAACTGATAGGAAGGCGAAACGGAGTGGTCAGAACTGATAGAAAGCCGCAAGCACCCGGTAACTCCCCACCACTTCGGACTGCTCGAACTGGGATAAAACGGGCGCTAAATGGGTCGCAGCCGATGGGAAGCCGCGTCGAGTGGTCATACTGATGGGGTCATGGTCAGCTGACCGTTCGACCGGTTATCTGTCACTGATGGGGTCATGGTCAGCTGACCGTTCGACCGCGTTACTCTGTCACTGATGGGGTCATGGTCAGCTGGGGTATCTGTCACTGTTGCCTCAGAAGCGGTTGACCTGGATGTTGCCGTCGCCGACCTGGACACCCTTGGAGTCCCTGATCGTCACGTTGTACTTGCCGACCCGCGCGCCGGCCTGGTCGACAAGCTCCATCAGGGCCTTGGCGGCTGCCACGAGTGCGGCGTCGTCGCCCGCGCCAAGCTCCGTCAACTCGTCGGTGAGCGGAGCTTCCCAGGTCTTCGGGTTCGCCTCGTACTTGGCCAGCGCCACTTCGGCGGCCTGGTTCCCCGCGACCCGCTTCGTTACAAGTCCGCGCAACTTCGCGTAGGCGGACTTGACCGCGTCCTTCACATCATCTTGCAGCGCTGAGACAGCCCCCGTGCTCGCACCCGCGGCAAGCGCGGCCACTATCAGCGTGATCGGATCCATCCGCCCACCCATCCCTTCGCGCTCTCCGCGCCGTTACCGTCAGGGGAGATTGTATGGAAAAAGTTAGGGATTAGCTGGAACCCGCGGTCCGTTTCAAAATGATG
Source organism: uncultured Actinomycetota bacterium (assembly GCA_963778435.1). Classification (GTDB taxonomy): domain Bacteria; phylum Actinomycetota; class Actinomycetes; order Streptosporangiales; family Streptosporangiaceae; genus Trebonia. The sequence continues at coordinate 207,452 of CAVZUX010000017.1, read as the reverse complement.
GGTTGGGGTCCTAGAATTTTCGCAGGCCCCCGGGGTAGAGGAGACAGTTTCTTATGTACGCGAGTCCGGCTTATCAGGGTACGCGACCCGGGACCAGACGGCGACGCTGTTCGCGCAGACGATGGGGCTGGTGGCGCTGACGGCGGCGGTGTTCGCGGCCGGGGCGTATGCGGGTCGGCACCTGTCCGAGGGGGCGGCGATCGTCGCGTGGATCGCGGCGTTCGTGGTGCTGATGATCATGAACTTCGCGGCGCGGCGGTCGCCGGCGCTTGCGACGGGGCTGCTGGTGGTGTTCGGGATCCTGATGGGGGTCGCGTCCGCGCCGACGCTCGTACTGGTACGGGTCGACCGACCCGCGATCCTCTGGCAGGCGGGCGGGGCGACCGCGCTGTTCATCGCAGTGTTCGGCGCGATCGGGTACACGACCAGGCGGGACCTGTCGATGCTGGTGCGGTTCGCGTTCTTCGCGCTGATCGCGCTGCTGATCTTCGGGATCGTGCTGATCTTCGTCCACATCCCGCACGGGTCGCTGATCTACGCGATTCTCGGGCTGGTGATCTTCGCGGGGCTGACGATGGGCGACTTCCAGCGGCTGCGCCGGACGAAGGACATGAACTCCGCGCCGCTGATCGCGGCGTCGATCTTCCTCGACGTCCTGAACGTGTTCTTCTTCTTCCTGCGGATCTTCTCCGGCAGCAGGGACTGAGCCAGGCGGGACTGAGTCAGGCGGGACTGAGTCAGGCGGGACTGAGTCAGGCAGGGACCCCGCCGCAGAGGATGCTCTCCGCGGCCGACCCGGCGTTTAGGTAATCGAGCCGAGCACGGCCGCAGCCGGTAACCGGGGTGCTGGTATCCGCGGTGCTCAGGCCACAGTAAGCGGCTGGTGCGTCGCGGTGACCACCGGGCTGCGGCTTTGTCCTGGCGATGACGGCTTACTACAATTCCCCGGTGACTACTGTCGGCGAAATCTCCGTTGATGACCCCCGCAAGCCTGACGTTCGGGCACTGCTCGAACGGCACCTGACGTTCTGCCTGTCGGAGACACCGCCGGAGCACAGCTTCGCGCTCGACGTCGACGCGCTGGTGCAGCCGGGGATCGCGTTCTTCAGCTACCGAGACAGCGACGGCGCGGTGCTCGGCGTCGGGGCGCTCAAGGAACTCGACGCCGCGCACGCGGAGCTCAAGTCGATGCACACCGCGGCCGAGGCGCGCGGCCGCGGCGTGGGCGGGGCCGTCCTTGGCCACCTGCTGTCGGTGGCCCGCTCCCGCGGCTACCGGCGGGTGTCGCTGGAGACGGGGACCACGCCGGGCTTCGCCGCGGCGCGGGCCATGTACTGAAGCAGTGGCTTCGTCCCCGGCGAGCCGTTCGCCGACTACGTGCGCACCGAGGACAACACCTTCTACACGCTCACCCTGGGTTAGGGGGTTACGGGCGTTAGGGGCGGGCGGCCTGGTCGGCGGCCATGGCCAGCAGCTCGGCGGCGTGGGCCTGGCCGAACTCGGAGTCCTCCAGGCCCGCCAGCATGCGGGAGAGCTCGCGGACGCGGCCCTCGTGGTCGAGGCGGATCACGCTGCTGCTGGTGATCGAGCCGTCGCTGGACTTGGCGACCACCAGGTGGTTGTCGGCGAAGGCGGCGACCTGGGGCAGGTGGGTGACCACGATGACTTGGGCGAGCCGGGCGAGCTTAGCCAGGCGGCGGCCGATCTCGACCGCGGCCTTGCCGCCGACGCCGGCGTCCACCTCATCGAAGACGAAGGTCGGGACCGGGTCCGCGCCGGCGAAGACCACCTCGATGGCGAGCATGACCCGGGAGAGCTCGCCGCCCGAGGCGCCCTTGTGCAGCGGGAGGGCGGGCGCGCCGGGGTTGGAGGCGAGGCGGATCTCCACGTCGTCGATGCCGTGCGGTCCGGGCTCGTCCAGCGGGGTGAGCACGACGAAGATCCGGGCGTGCGGCATGGCCAGCGCGGTCAGCTCTTCGGTCACGTCCCGCGCGAACCGCTCCCCCGCCTCGGCGCGCAGCTCGGTGAGCCGGGCGGCCAGCTCGTTGACGTGCGCCGCGAGCTCCGCCTCCTCGACGGTGAGCGCGGCGATCTTCTCGTCGTCATTGTCGAGCTCGGTCACCCGGGCGGCGGCGCGGCGCGCCCAGTCGAGGACGACCGCGATGTCGTCCGGCTCCGGCTGCGGCTCCGCGTCGGCGTCTGGTTGAACCCAGTCGCCCGGATCGATTCCCGCGGGCGACCCGTTGATGTGCGCGGAGATGCCGTCGGGGCCGTAAAGCCGGGTGATGCGGCTCAGCGCGGCGCGGCGATCCTGCACGGCGGCGAGCCTGGCCGGGTCGGCGTCCAGTGTCTGCACGTAGGAAGCCAGCTCGCCGGCCACCTCCGACAGCAGGTAGGCGGCCTCGGTGAGCCGTTCCGCCACGCTGTCGATCTCGGCGTCGTGGCGGCGGACCGCCTCAAGCGCCCGCCGGGCCTGGCCGAGCAGGGTCACCGCGTCTGCGCCGTCGTTGCCCGCGGTCGGGTCGCCAAGCAGCGCCTCGTGCGCCGTGGTCGCGGCGGCGTGCAGCGCGTCCGCGTTGGCGAGCCGTTCGTCCTCGGCGCGGAGCGCGGCGGCCTCGCCCGCTACCGGGCTTAGCTTCTCGATCTCGGTGAGCCCGGCACGGAGCTCCGCGGCCTCCGCCGCTCTCGCGCGGGCCTGCGTCGTGATCTCCGTCAGCTCCGTGCGCGCCTTCCGGTGCCCGTGGTAGGCGCGCTGGTAGTCGGCAAGCACCTCGGCGAGCACGGCGCCCGCGAACTTGTCGAGGGACTCGCGCTGGCGTCCGGGCTTGAGCAGCTGCTGCTGGTCGGACTGACCGTGCACGGCGACCAGGTCGTCGGCCAGGTAGGTGAGCAGCGACACCGGCACCGAACGACCGCCGGCGAACGCGCGGGACCGCCCCTCCCCCGACACCGACCTGGTCAGCACGAGCGTGCCATCCTCGTCGAGGTCGCCGCCCGCCTCCTCGACCTGCTGCGCGACCTTCCCGCGGGGGTCGGTGCGGAGCCGTCCCTCGACCGAGGCCCGCTGCGCCCCTGGCCGTACCCGCGCCGGGTCCGCGCGCCCGCCGAAGAGCAGGCCGAGTCCCGTCACCACCATCGTCTTGCCCGCGCCGGTCTCGCCGGTTAGCGCGGTGAAGCCGGGTGAGAGCTCGAGCAGCGCGTCGTCGATGACCCCGAGCCCGGTGATGCGCACTTCCTCAAGCATGACCGCCCGCGTCTCCTTCCGAGCCCTGCAGTTTTGGAAGCCCTGCCATGGGCGCCGCCGCAGCCGGCCCCGCCACGCGGCAACCCCGACTCTACCGCCCCGCCTGAGGCCGGCGCGGCGATCCGCAGCCGGACCGGGGCTGCGGCGTTGTCCGCTGAGATCGTTTCGCTTACCTGTTTGCATCAAGTGTCGCATAGCCGACGTGTTCGATTCGCCATGCGAGTCGAGAGTTTTGGCGTGTCACCGGATCCGCGGGACATGCAGTGAGCCAGGGACGTGCAGTGAGCCAGGGACGTGCAGTGAGCCAGGGACGTGCAGTGAGCCAGGGACGAGCAGCCGCGCGCCGAGCACCAGCGCGGCCACCGCGACGAGCCAGAAAAGCCCCACCCACACGCTGCCGGGGACGCCGGTCAGCCGGGCGAGCTGGTCGGCGTCGGACGCCCCGCGGCCGGACCGCCGCGCGCGGCTACGGGACCGCCACAGTTCGGCCACCGGCCGAACCCCGCCGAGCAGCAGGAACCAGGCGGCGCAGTACCCGAAGGCGGACTGCACCAGGGCGGAGGCCAGCAACGTCACCACGCTCACGGCTGCCGCCGTCAGCAGCACGGCCACCACCCCGTAGGCGTTGCGCATCGCCAGGAAGGTCGCGCACAGCAGCAGGAGCAGCAGCCAGAGCAGCGCGACAACGTGGTGCGCGGCGAGCAGCCAGGCGGCGCCCGCCCCGAGCAGCGGCGGCGTGACGTACCCGGCGAGCGCGGTGAGCACCATGCCGGGCCCGTGCGGCTTGCCGCGGGACCGCGTTTCGCCCGAAGTGTCTGAGTGCAGCCGTATCCCGTCCAGCCGCCGCCCGCTGAGCAGCGAGACCAGGGCGTGCCCGCCCTCGTGCGCGATCGTGATCGCGTTCCGCGTCAGGTGCCACGCCCAGCGGTTCACCACCACGACCAGCGCGACGACGCCGCCGACGGCCACCACCCAGTCCGGCGGGGCGGGCTGGGCGGCCGTCACCCGGTCCCACAGTTCCGCCAGCACCGCGAATACTGACATACCGGACAGGGTAAGCGCCGTGACCGACCGCGGGCCGCCGATTGGCACTCTTTCCTGACCGGACAACGGACGCGGCGGCCTCTTACCCCCGATGAGTTGGATGAGTTCCTGCCCGAGCTCGCCAGCCGACGGGTGCTCAGCCGGCTGGACACGCCGCTCGACGACACGGCGTCCGCCGAGCGGGCCATCACGCTGCGTGACCTGCTCACCTTACTCGGGGTGCTGATCTCGCGGGCCTCCGGGCAGTCGTTCGAGGGACTGACGTCCCTCGGCGGCCCCCGTTAACCGCCGAGTCCGGCATATCGGAAAACCACCGGCTATACCGGTTGTGGCAGCGACATTAAGCAATTCAGCCGTGGTCGGCGAAGCATCGGCGAGATTCCCGTCAATGTCGCGCTTCCCACTTGGCTAGGAACGGAAACGCTTCATAGTGAGCACGCCGGGTAGCAACTATAAGTGCCGACCCTCGCTAAAGTTGCGACCAGATCTATCGCAACTCTGTGCGTCGCGCTCGCGGTCGCCGTTATCACCGTCGCCGCTATCGGCGTACTCGGCGCCGACTCGTCAACGACACTGGGAAAGGAAATCTCCAGCGACGAGCTGGCCACCTCGACCGCGACGGGCGTACTGGCCCGTGACATGGACACGTCCTACGCCACCGGCGAGGAGGCGTTCCTCACCCCCAGCCCGGCGCTGCGGTCCAAGCTCCTCGGCTGGCTCTACACGACGGTGCTACCCGCGACCGACGCGCAGATGTCCACCGTCGTGCAGCTGCACGCCGCGGATCCGCCCGCCGAGCACGCCGACATCGAGCATTTCGTCCGGCAGTGGATGGTCGTCCGTTCGCTGCTCAGCCCGACGACCATGGCGACCCGCCCGACGGCGACGCTCGCCTCCGACCTGTCCGCCGACTACCAGCCGGTAGGCGCCCACCTGGACCTGCTCTTCCTCAAGGAACAGGCCGTCGGGCAGAGCGACCAGGTGCATGCGTCCGCGGAAGCGGTGCGGACGGTCGCGCTCGTCATCGGTGTCGCCCTGCTCGCGATCGGCGCCGGCGTTCTCCTCCTGCTCCGTGATGTCCGGCGCATACGCCGGACCCTGGAGCCCGGCCGGGACCAGGCAGAATTCGTTGACACGCTGCAGATCGCAAACGACGAGGACGAGGCGCACCGGCTGCTCAAGCGCCACCTCGAGCGGACCCTCGCCCCGGCCACCGTCGTGGTGCTGAACAGCAACAACAGCGCCGACCGGCTGGAAGCGGCCACGCCGCTGCCGGTCGCCTCGCCGCTCGCGGCCACCCTGCGCGGCGCGGAGCCGCGCTCCTGCCTCGCGGTGCGGTCCGGCCGGACGCACACCGAGAGCGGCACCCGGCCGTCCCTGCTCCCCTGCCCGGTGTGCGGCCCCTGCGACGGCGTCTCGTCGTGCGTCCCGCTCGTGGTGGGGGGCGAGGTGATCGGCTCGGTCCTGCTCATCCGCCCGGTCGGCCACGAGCTGGCGGACGAGCTGCGGATCCGCGAGTCCGTCAGCCAGGCGGCGCCCGTGCTCGCGAACCTGCGCAACCTGGCGATCGCGGAGATCCGCGCCTCGACCGACGCCCTCACCGGCCTGCCCAACAAGCGGGCGGTCAGCGACGCGCTGAAGCGGATCTACGGGCAGGCCGCGACCACGGGGGCACCGCTGGCGCTCCTCCTCCTCGACCTCGACCACTTCAAGCAGGTTAACGACGTGCGCGGGCACGCCGCAGGAGACCAGGTGCTGGCGAAGGTCGGCGCGGTGCTGCGGAGCGTGCTGCGGACCGGTGATTTCGCCGGCCGTAACGGCGGGGAGGAGTTCGCCATCATCCTCCCCGACACCGAGATCCGCATGGCGCTGCAGATCGCCGAGCGCGTCCGCGCGGCGGTGGCCGAGATATCCTTCCCTGGCACGGACGTGACCGTCACGACATCCATCGGGATCGCCGGATACCCCGACCACGCGACCACGCCGGAGCGACTCGAGCGGCTCGCCGACGCGGCGCTCTACGTCGCCAAGCGACAGGGCAGGAACCGCGCCGAGGTGGCCGAGCCCACGGCCACTGACATCGCCAAGAACCTGGCGGATGCTCCGCCGGTTTCGGATTCTCCGACCAACGGCGAGGCGGACGTCTCCCTCTCCCGGCCGCCTAGCCGGCCAGCGTCGCCTCGAGGGTGATCTCCGGGACGCCGACCAGCGCCCGGCTGACCGGGCAGCCGACCTTGGCCGCCGCCGCGGCCTCGGCGAACGCCGCCGCGTCGATGCCGGGCACCCGGCCCACCGTCACCAGCGCGATCTTGGTGATGGTGGGCGCCCCGTCGACCGGCCGCAGGGTGACCGTGGCCTCCGTCTGCACCGACGTTGGCGGGCTGCCTGCCTGCGCGAGGATGTTCGACAGGGCCATCGAGAAGCACGACGCGTGCGCGGCGGCGATGAGCTGCTCGGGATTGGCGCCCGGGCCGTCTTCAAAGCGGGATTTGAACGTGTACTCGCCACTGATCGTGTCTCCTGCGGTGAACGTGCCGCTCCCCGACGGAACGTCACCCTTCCACTCGGCGCTTCCCTTTGCCGGCATGCCTGCCTCCTCGGTCGCTCCCACGATTGTTCCGCTAGCGATCTTACGGCCAGCCCGCGTTGCCCTCCTGCGCGGACGCGCCCGATGTGCTGCCGACCTGCCGGCTACGCCAACGACGTGTTGGGCAGGCCCGCAGCGGGAGAGTACGGGGCCGGTGGGGCGACGCAACGGTCCGTTCCTCATGCTGGATTTGACCTTCAGCTGGCTGTCGGCGGCCTCGCGGCGGTTGGTGAGATAGCGTGGCGGAATGGCCAGCGAGAATGCGGCAAGGCTTGCCGTTCTGATCGATGCGGACAATGCGCAGCCGTCGATCACCGAGGGGCTACTTGCCGAGGTCGCCAAGTACGGTACGGCGCACGTCAAGCGCGCCTACGGCGACTGGACCGCGCCGAACCTGAAGGGCTGGAAGGACCATCTGCTCGCTCAGTCCATCCAGCCGATCCAGCAGTTCGCCTACACCCGGGGCAAGAACGCCACCGACGCGGCGATGGTGATCGACGCGATGGACCTGCTGTACTCGGGGCGTTTCGACGGGTTCTGCATCGTGTCAAGTGACAGCGACTTCACCCGGCTCGCCGCGCGGTTGCGCGAGTCCGCGCTGACCGTCTACGGGTTCGGGGAGCGGAAGACCCCGAAGCCGTTCGTCGCCGCGTGCGACAAGTTCATCTACATCGAGAACCTCACCTTCGACGAACACGACGAAGACGAGAACGGCGGCGGCGCGCCCGCCAAGGGCGTCTCGGCCAAGCCGGCGCGGCCCAAGCCGGCCTCGGCCGCGCAGCTCAAGAACGACCACGGGCTGGTGAACTTCCTGCGCAACGCGGTGGAGGCGGCCTCCGACGAAGACGGCTGGGCGCCGCTCGCTGGCGTCGGGAACATCATCACCAACCAGCGGCCGGACTTCGACCCCCGCAGCTACGGCTACGCCAAGCTGAGCGACCTGATCACCGCGACCACGCTGTTCGAGACGGACCGCCGCAACCCGGGCGACGGGAAGCAGCCGATCATCTACGCCCGGGGAAAGCGCCGCCAGCCGGCCAAGCGGACCGCGAAGGCATAACGCCCGGCCTGAACGATCACCACAAGCGGACATTCGCTGACATGAAGGAGGGCGACCGTGGCCAGGTACATTGCTCCGTCGACGGGGCACGCGGTGCGGGCGGTCTTGTTCGACACGTTCGGCACCGTGGTCGACTGGCGGTCCGGCATCGCGTCCGCCGTTGCGTCCTTCGCGGACCGCCACGGGCTTACCCTCGATCCCGAGGCGTTCGCCGACGCCTGGCGGTCGCAATACCAACCGTCCATGGAACGCGTACGCTCCGGCGAGCGCCCCTACGTCTGTCTCGACGCCCTGCACCGGGAGAACCTGGATCCCGTGCTCCGCGAGCAGGGCGTCGACCCCGCTGCCCTTTCTCCCGGTGACCTGGACGCGCTGGCCGACGCCTGGCACTTCCTGCCTCCGTGGTCGGACAGCGTCGCGGGGATCCTGCAAATCAAGCAGGACTTCATCGTCGGCCCGCTGTCCAACGGCAACACGGCGCTGCTGGTCGACATGGCGAAGGCGGCGGGGCTCGCCTGGGACGTGATCCTCGGCTCCGATATCAGTCGCGCGTACAAGCCGAACCCGGACGCCTACCTCACGCCCGCCGTCATCCTCGGCCTCGCCCCGGGCGAGGTGATGCTCGTGGCGGCCCACAACGCCGACCTGGCGTCGGCCCGGCACGCGGGCCTGGCCACCGCGTACATCCCCCGCCCGGCGGAATTCGGACCGCATCAGCACCGGAACCTGGCCCCCACCGCCGACTGGGACGTGACCGCCACCTCGATCACCGACCTCGCCGACTGCCTGGCGCCTACCCCGCAATGACCTGCCTCAGCGCTAACTCCCAGGACCAGCGCGGGATCGGCAGGGCCGCCGGAACGTCGCTGTCGTTCGGGTGAGACAGCGCCACATCGCCTACCGCCCGGTCGATGTGGGCGCGGAGCACGGCCCGGAACCGAGGATCATCGGGCCAGCCGGCGTCGTCCGCGGCGAGCATGAAGCAGTCCGCGAACCGCCGGCCGAGGTCGCTCATGTCACCGTTGCCCGAGTGCATCACCACCATGCCGGTCTGGTCGCCGCCCCACTCCGCGGAGTATCTGGGCGGCCCGCCCATCACCTCGGCCAGGTAGGCGGCGAGTCGCTCGACGTGCTGCGGATTCTGGTCCGGATGCGAAAACGGGTGGTTCAGCTCCGGGTCCGCCAGGCAGCGCGCGTGCAGCGCGGCGGCGAACGGCCCGAAGGCCTCCTCGCCGCCCGCGAACTCGTAAAGCGTCGGTTCCATGGACCTAGCATCGCACGGTCAAGGCTGGGTTTAGATCACCTCATCGAGGTGTCCGTTTGCCACGTCGAAGACGAAGCCGCGGATGTGGTCCTTGTGCGGGATGAACGGGCTCGCCTTGATGCGCGCGATGGACTGGCGGACGTCGGTGTCGGATGGCGTACACGTTGAGCCGCGCGTCCATGCAGGCGACGACGGCCAGGTGCGCGGACGGCGGCATTGGCAGCGGGCCGGTGAACTGCTCCGCGTAGGCCGCGTTTTTCTGCAGGTATTCGTCGGTAACGCTCATGAACGAATGTCCCCTTCGAGATTTGGCAGTGCGGATTAGGCAATTGCGTGAAGCGGTGGCGGTCTTAGCGCCGTCATTCCCACCGGGGTCTCCCCTACCAAGGCCCGCCATAATCAGATACCTATTTTGCCTACCAATTAACTAGCCTGATTCGCAGCAAATGTCAATGATTCACCGGTCGGCGCATCCCCGGTCGTGCGCCAGACTGGGCACGCGGACGCGGACGCGGACGGCAGAGACGGCCACCCGCCCGCATCCGAGGGAACGAGAAGGACGACGAGGAGGCTGCTGTGGCGGTTGTGGACAGCGATGCTGCTGTGGCGGTTGCGGGCAGCGCTAAGCCTGTGAAGCCGCTCCTGCGGGGCTGGATGCACCTGATCTGGTTCGAGGCCTCGCTCGTCCTTGGGACCCTGGTGCTGGCCCGCGCGCACGGCGGTCTGCGGGTCACGGCGCTGGCCATCTTCGTGACCAGCGTGACCGCGATGTTCGGAGTAAGCGCGCTCTACCATCGCGGCAACTGGAGCGAGGCGTGGCGGGTCAGGCTGCAGCGGCTTGACCACGCGATGATCTTCCTGCTCATCGCGGGCACGGCGACCCCCGCCTTCCTCATCGCCTCGCACGGCGCCTTCCGTATTGCCTGTCTGGCCGCGCTGTGGACGCTGACGCTGACCGCGGGCGCGATCCACATGGTGTGGATGAACGCGCCCGAGCTCCTGGTCGGCTCGACGTTCGTGGCACTCGGCTGGGCGGGCGCCCTCGCGCTGCCCGCGGTCTGGCTGCATTCAGGCGCCGCGGCGGCAATTCTGCTGATCGCGGGCGGCCTGCTCTACACGGCAGGCGCGCTGTCCTACCGCCGACGCTGGCCCAACCCGAACCCCGCCGTCTTCGGCTACCACGAGGTCTTTCACGTCTACGTCTGCGCCGCCGCGACGTGCCAGTTCGCCGCGATAGCGCTGTTCATCGCCTGACTCTTCCCCTCACCGGTCACCGCCTGACCCGGCCCGGCAGCAGGTTACCTCCGAGGGAGCAGGAAGGTGAGCAGCGCGGCGAGGACGAGCAGCGCCGCGTCGATCCACGCGATCACGACCAGCCCGGAGACGAAGCTGGCGTGCGTGGGCACCCCGCCGATCACCTGGTAGAAGACGGCGCCGACGATGGCGACGCCGCTGGCGATGGCGAACTGCTGCGTGGTGGTGAGCACGCCGGCCGCGGCGCCCGCCTGCTGCGGACGGACGTGGGTGAGGACCGCGCCCATCAGGGACGGGATCATCAGCCCCTGGCCGATCCCGATCAGGGCGGTGGCGGGCGCGGTGTCCCAGCCGGTGAGCTGACCGCCGTCATGCATGGCTATGAGCGCCAGGGCGACGGCGCCGAGCACGGCGAAGCCCGCGCCGAGCGTGATCGAGCGCGGCCCGAGCCGGGCGGCCACCCGCGGCCCGAGCAGCGTCATCGCGATGAACGTGAGCGCGAGCGGCAGGTTCACGATCCCGGCGTGCAGCGGTGACAGCCCGAGCCCGTTCTGCAGCAGCAGCGTCAGCACGAACATGAAGCTGCCGAAGAAGAACAGGGCGACGAAGTTCAGGCCGAGCCCGGCGGAGAACGCCCGGTCGCGGAAGAGCGCCAGGTCGAGCAGCGGCTCGCCGCCGGCCCTGGTCAGCCGCCGCTCCCAGGCGAGGGTCACCGCGAGCACCGGCAGCGCCAGGGCCAGCGACACCCAGGTCCATACCGGCCAGCCCTCGTCGCGGCCCAGCGTCAGCGGCACCAGCGCGAGCGCGAGGGCGCCCGAGACGCCGACCGCCCCCAGCGGGTCGAGGCGCGGCCGGCGCGGCCCGCGCACCCGCGGCACCACGACGACGGCCACGATCAGCGCGATGATGCCGACCGGCACGTTCACCAGGAAGACGGCCCGCCAGCCGAGGCCGAAGATGTTGGCCTGGATCAGCCCGCCGCCGAGGATCTGCCCCGACACGAAGCCGAGCCCCATGGTGGCGCCGTAGAGGGCAAGCGCGCGGCTCCGCTCCCGGGCCGGGAACGCCGCCGTGATCAGGGCGACCACCTGCGGGACCATCACCGCGCCTGTGAGCCCCTGCACCAGCCGGAACACGACCAGCGCGCCCGCCGTGGGGGCGAGACCGCACGCCAGCGAGGCGAGCGCGAAGCTCACCACGCCTATCAGGAACAGCCGCTTGTAGCCGAACAGGTCGCCGAGCCTGCCCCCGGTGACCATGCCGCTCGCGTACATGAACGCGTAGCCGCCGACTATGAGCTGCAGCGCCGCGTCGCTGACGTGCAGGTCACGCTGGAGCGAGGGCGCCGCGACGTTGACCGCCCAGATGTCGAAGCCGGCCATGAACATCGCGATCAGGATGACCGGCAGCATCGCCCACCGCCGCGGGTACCCGTCCGCTCCCGCGTCCGCGGCCGCCTTGACCGGCACGCTTGTCTGCGCCAGTGGAGTCGTCTCCTGCACCAGCAAGCCTCCGATGCTCGACCAAGATTGAAGTTCGATACAAATCGAACAGTACGACATGTATCGAACTTGACGCAACTTGGCTTATATTCGAAGGCGTGATGGATGATGTGGTCGAGCCCGCGGCCGAGGACTTCCAGTTGCCGCGGGTACTCGCCGCGCTCGCCGAGCCGAATCGCCTGGCGACGGTGCGGTACGTGGCGCGCAGCGGCGAGTCCTGCTGTTCTGAGGTCATGCAGGAGGCGGGCCTGGCGATGACGAAGTCGACCTTCTCCCATCACCTGCGCATCCTGCGCGAAGCGGGCGTCCTCACCAAGCGCATCCAGGGCACCAAGGGTTACACGACCCTGCGGAAGACGGATCTGGACTACCGCTTCCCCGGCCTGATCGACGCCATCATCGACGCGGAAAATCAATATCCTTACCTCGAACGGACGCGTGGCTCCGCCTCATCCGTCCCGCAGATCTGATCTCGCCTCAAACCGCCTCGCCGACCTCATCCCGCCCCGCTGGCTTGATCGCTTAGCGCGCGAAATAACGAAAAATTCCCGCGGCGATTTCTGTTATCCGGTGGAGGCGGCCCGGTCTCCATGTACGGGAGCAGACGCGCACAGGGAGGATGCCCAGTCGCGTCCGCGAAATCCCCATCAGCGCCGGCGGCCTCCGAACCACCCCCCTCGGGGGCCGTCGGCCCGCGCCTGGCCGGCCAGACCGTGACGATCACCGCACGAGCCAGGACAGCTAGCCCGCGCGGCCGTGCCACCCGGTGACTGGCAGCCCGAACTTGGCCACCAGCCGACCGGTGAACTCACCGACCGGGTCGCCGTGCACCCGCGCGAACAGCACAGGCAGCGAGCCTCTGCGGACCTCCACGCGCGCGCCGGGCGGCAGGTCGAACTTGCGGCGGCCGTCGCACCACATGACCGCGCGCTCCGTCTCGTAGGCACCCTTATCGCCGGATCCCGGCTTGCCGGCCTCGTCCACCAGTTCCATCGCGACGACCGAGCGCGGCGACACCACCAGCGGCCGGGCGAAGAGCGCGTGCGCGGCGAGCGGCACCATCAGCAGCGCCTCGACCTCGGGCCAGACCACCGGGCCGCCCGCCGAGAAGGCGTAGGCGGTCGAGCCGGTGGGCGTCGCGCAGACCACGCCGTCGCATCCCCAGCGGGATAGCGGATGGCCGTCGACCTCGATCATGACCTCGATCATCCGCTCCCGCGCGGCCTTCTCCACACTCACCTCGTTGAGCGCCCAGGCCCTGGCGAGCTCGGTGCCGTTGTCCGACGCGACCACGTCGACGGTCATCCGCTCCTCGACCCGGTACTCCCCCGCTACCAGCCGGTCTACGGTCCGGGTGAGCCCGTCCGGCTCTGCCTCGGCGAGAAAGCCGACATGGCCCAGGTTGACGCCGATCAACGGGGTACCTGCGGGCCGGGCGAGCTCCGCGGCGCGCAGCAGCGACCCGTCGCCGCCAAGCACGATGACGAGCTCTGCCCCCTCTGCCGCCTTCGGCCCGGCCGGCAGCACGCTGGCGCCCGGGCACTCAAGGGCGGGTGCCTCCTCCTCGGTCACCCGCACCTCTACGCCGGCCGATGCCAGCCGGTTGATGACCTGTCGCGCGCTGCTCAGCGCGTTCTCCCTGCCGGTGTGCGCGAGCACCAGCATCGTCCGCGTCGATTCACCCATCGCGAGCAACTTACCTTGCCGCCAGGCCCGTCTGAGCGCGCGCCCCAACCCTGGTATTACTTATTGCGGTCCGGACTCGATCGCGTCGCGCAGGGACGCCTCGTCTAGCGGGGGCGCGCCGGCCCGGAACCAGACGAAGTACTCCACGTTTCCCGATGGGCCAGGGAGCGTGCTCGCGGTCACGCCAAGCACGCCGAGCCCGAGCGGCGCGGCCGCTGCGCACACCGACCGCACCGCGCCCGCCCGGTCGTCCGGTGAGCGGACCACACCGCCCGCGCCGACCCGGCCCTTGCCCACCTCGAACTGCGGCTTCACCATGATCGCGAAGTCCGCGTTCGGGGCGGCGCACGCCAGCAGGGCGGGCAGCACCAGGGTCAGCGAGATGAACGACAGGTCGGCCACTACCACCTCCGGCGGCGGGGCGACCTGCCCAGGCTCAAGCGCCCGGACGTTCACCCGGTCAAGGACCGTGACCCGATCGTCGGTCTGCAGCGACCAGGCGAGCTGGCCGTACCCCACGTCCGCCGCGACCACGTGCGCCGCGCCCGCCCGCAGCAGCACGTCGGTGAACCCGCCGGTCGACGCGCCAGCGTCCAGGCAGCGCTTCCCGGCCACGGTCAGCCCGGTGAACGCCTCAAGCGCGCCGGCCAGCTTGTGCCCGCCGCGCGAGACATACTTCACCGCGCCGTCGGCGTCGCCGTCCCCGGCCACCGTCACGGGTGTGTCCTTGGCCACCTGCGTCGCCGACTTAGACGCCATCTGCCCCGCAACCGCGACCCGCCCAGCCGCGATCAGCTCCGCCGCCTGCTCCCTTGACCGAGCAAGCCCGCGCCTGACAAGTTCGGCGTCCAACCTCGCCCTGACCGGCATCAGCGCGGCCTTGCGGGTGCCCGCTGCGCCGAGCTCCGCCTGCTCACCGCGCCTACCGGGCTCGCCCGGTCGGGCCAGGTCGGCCAGGCGGGCGGCGTCGGCCGGGCCTGGACGGCCCGCGTCGCCTAGTTCGCCGAGGATTTCGCGGAGCCGGTCGTGCACCGCCTCGAGTACTGCTGGCCGCTCGTCAAGGTCAATCTCGTCGAGGTCGGTAAGCCCAGCGATGGCCTGGTCGACTCGGGGATCCCCGGTAGGGATGAGAGTCACCCGGGTCCGTTCTGAATCCATGTTTTTCCTTCCCCTCGGCTCCAGGTACCAGCGCGGTGCCCACAGTGCGCTACCCTCCCGCGTGAACGGTACCGCCCAACGAGGATCGAGGCGCACATGAAGACGGCCGAAGAGTGCCGCGAGGCACTGCAGAAGCTCGCGGGCAGGCTGTCCGAGCTCAGCTCCGCCGACCGTGACCAGTATTTCGGGAACCGGATCGATCAGTGTCACGATTCCCGACCTCGGCGTCACCTACGTGACCGATCTCGGCGTCGGCGACGACCCGGTCCGCGAGGTCGCGCCCGGCGACCCGCCCGCCGACATCCGGCTGACCGCCGACAGCGACGAGGTGCTCGCGCTCGCTCAGCAGCCGATGAACATCGCGCGCAGCTGGATGACCGGCAAGATCAAGATCGAGGCCTCCATGAAGGACCTCTTCCGCCTCCGCCGCCTCCTGTAGCCCCGGCGCGTTTCGCCCCCAGGTGCCGCTCGGAGATCATGTGGCCTGGTGGCAGGTGCCCGGCGGGGAGGCTGTGCTGCGATGATTGGGGAATGGGAGAGCTGATCTTGCTGCGGCACGGGCAGACCGAGTGGTCGCTGGCGGGCAAGCACACCGGGCGGACCGACGTTCCGCTGACCGCGAAGGGGATCGCGACGCGAGCGGCGCTCGCGCCGATGGTGGCGCAACGGGTCGCCGGGGAGCCGATCGCCGCCGTGTTCACCAGCCCGGCGCAGCGCGCGGTGCGGACCGCCGAGCTCGCGGGGCTCGGCAGCCCGGGCGTCCCCGGCTTCGATGGCGGGCCCGCGCCCAAGCAGGACCCGGACCTGTGGGAGTGGGACTACGGCGGCTACGAGGGCATCACGACGGCGCAGATCCAGCGAGAGCGGCCCGGCTGGTACCTGTGGTCGGACGGGGTCATCCCCGGCGACGCGGAGCACCCGGGCGAGACCGTGGCGCAGGTCGGCGAGCGGACCGACCGGGTGCTCAAGCGGGTCGCCGCGCTGCTGCCCGACGGGGATGTCGCGCTGGTCGCGCACGGCCACGTGCTGCGCGTCCTCACCGCCCGCTGGCTCGGCCTGCCGCCCGTCGGCGGCAGGCTCTTCCGGCTCGATACCGGCACCATCATCACCCTGGGCACCGAGCACGACCAGCCGGTCATCCTTACCTGGAACGTCCCGCCGCCACCTGACACCGCCGACGCTGGAACGGAAGTGGCTACTGATTCCGGCCCGGGCTGCCTCGCGCGGGGGCGGGTTTCCTCCGTGATCCAGGCCAGGAACGACGCGGAGCCCGCCACGAGCGGGGTCGCGACGATCTCGGGCTCGTCGTAGCTGTGCCGCTCGGCCAGGAACGCGGCCAGTGCCTCGTATCGGTCGGCGGGGAGCTTGAAGAAGACGAACCACTCCTCGGCCCGCTCGATCTCGTCGTTCCACCAGTACGTGGACGCGACGGGGCCGGCTACCTGGCCGCAGGCCGCTATCCGCGCCGCGACCGCCGCCCTTGCCAACTCCATCGCCTCGGCCCGTGAGTCGGTCGTGGTCTGCACCTGCAGGTATTCGCTGGCCATGGGCGGTCAGCGCCGTTTCCCGCCATGCCAACCGATCGTACGCCGGCCAGTCGGCCACCGGGCCGGCCAACGATAAATACCGGGGGTTGACGACATTCAGCCGGTAGCATGCGGGCAGCGATTGCTACCCCACAACCTGAACCGAACCAGGAGGCCGACGGTGGTATCTCAGGCGAGCAGGCTTGCCGACGTCCGCTACGACATTCGCGGACCGGTGCTGCGGCGAGCTAGCGCGCTTGAGGCGGCCGGGCACGAGATCATCAAGCTGAACATCGGCAACCCCGCGCCCTTCGGCCTGTTCACGCCGGACGCCGTGCTGTCGCAGGTGAGGGGCGCCATCGCCGACTCGCAGGGGTATAGCGACGCGCGGGGCATCGCTCCCGCGCGCGAGGCCGTCGCGAGCGTACTATCGCCGCGGCGCGGCGTCCCCGAGGCAAGCGCCGACGACGTCTTCCTCGGCAACGGCGTCTCCGAGCTGATCGCGATGACGCTCCAGGCGCTGCTCAACCCGGGTGACGAGGTGCTCGTCCCCGCTCCCGACTACCCGCTGTGGACCGGGGCGGTCTCGCTCTGCGGGGGTCGCGCCGTGCACTACCGGTGCGCCGAGGATCTGGAGTGGAATCCCGACGTGGAGCACGTCGCCTCGCTGGTCACCGAGCGGACCCGGGCGCTTGTCATCATCAACCCGAACAACCCGACCGGCGCGGTCTACTCGCGCGAGACGCTGCTCGCGCTGCTCGACATCGCCCGCCGCAACAATTTGCTGGTCCTCACCGACGAGATCTACGACCAGATCGTCTACGACGGAGCGGTGCACCACTGCGCGGCGTCACTCGCGCCGGACATCCCGGTCTTCTCCCTCGGCGGCATGTCCAAGACATACCGGCTCGCCGGGTTCCGCTCCGGCTGGCTGGTGATCTGCGGCCCCAAGGAACCGATCGCGGAGTACCTCGAGGGCCTGGAACTGCTCGCCAACATGCGGATGTGCCCGAACGTCCCGGCCCAGCACGCGATCCCCGCCGCGCTCGGCGGCGGCATCGACATCACGCCGCTGCTCGCCCCGGGCGGCAGGCTCCGCGACCAGCGGGACCGCGCCTGGGAGCTGCTGACCGCGATCGACGGCGTGAGCTGCTACAAGCCGGCCGGCGCGCTCTACCTGTTCCCCCGACTCGACCCCGAGGTGCACAAGATCGTCGATGACCAGCGGATGTGCATCGATCTGCTAGAGCAGCAGCATGTGCTGCTGACCCACGGCACCGGGTTCAACCTGCCGTCGCCTGACCACATCCGGGTCGTGTTCCTTGCCCCGGTCGAGACGCTGACCGAGGCGATCGGCCGCCTGGGCGAGTTCCTCTCCGGGTACCGCCAGTAGGCCGCGCTTGACTCGCCCCTGAGGGCGGCTCGGCCGACCCCGGCTGCTGGCGTCCGGCGGCCCCGACTACATCGCCTGCGTGGTCGCCGACATCATCCAACCCGCCTGAGCGCACGCCAGGCCCACTAGAGTCATAGTCAGCCGAGTGAGCAGAGCGGTTCTTGTTGCGCGTGGGTTACGCGGTATCAAGATGGCGATCGGGTGAGTCTTGTTAGGGGTGGCCGCGCGTAATGCGTGGTCGCGGTTCTGGGCGGTGGTTGTGTGAGTAGGGCGGTTCTGGTTACCGGTGGGTCGCGCGGTATCGGCGCGGCGATCGCGCGGGCGTTCGCGGAGCGCGGGGACCGGGTGGCGGTGCACTACCGGGACGCGGCTTCCGCCGCCGAGACGGTGCGGGACTCGCTGCACGGAGAGGGGCATGTCGTCGTGCAGGCGGACCTGACGAGCGCGGCGGAGGTGGCCGCGATGGTGGACGCGGCGGCGGCCGGGCTCGACGGGCTGGACGTGCTGGTGAACAACGCCGGGGTCTACATCGACCACCCGGTACTCGAGACCTCCTACGAACAGTGGCAGGCCGCCTGGCAGGCGACGCTCGGGCTCAACCTGGTCGGCGCGGCCAACGTCACCTGGTGCGCGGTGCAGCACATGGTCGCGGGCGGCAGCGTGCCCGGGCACGGGGCGGGGCGGATCGTCAACGTGGGGTCGCGCGGGGCATTTCGCGGCGAGCCGACGCATCCGGCGTACGGGGCGAGCAAGGCGGGGCTGCACGCCTTGGGCCAGTCGCTCGCCGTGGCGCTCGCGCCGCACGGGATCACCGTGGCCTCGGTCGCCCCGGGGTACGTGGCGACGGACATGACCTCCACGGTGTTCGCAACGGCGGACGGCGACGCCATCCGGGCGCAGTCCCCGTTCGGCCGGGTCGCGACGGTCGACGAGGTCGCGGCCGCGGTCATCTACCTTGCCTCGCCCGAGGCCGAGTGGGCCAGCGGTGCCGTCCTCGACCTGAACGGCGCCTCCTACCTGCGCTAATCGCGACTCGTGGCGGCTGTCTCCCCGATTGAGCATGCGTTGCCCGCCGGAAAAACCCGGTCGACGCGTCAGGATGCGTCTGGCAGCATGGGGCGATGGACTACGTGCTCGCGCAGGTCAACGTCGGGCGGCTGCTCGCGCCGATGGACAGTCCGCTGATCGCGGACTTCGCGGCGGCGATCGACCCGGTGAACGCGCTCGCCGACGCGGCGCCCGGGTTCGTCTGGCGGCTGCAGACCGAGGACGGGAACGCCACTGCGGTGCGCGGGTTCGAGCAGGACGCGGAGGGCGCCCCCGGCGGCATCATCATCAACATGTCCGTGTGGGAGTCGGTCGAGGCGCTGACCGCCTTTGTCTACAGCGACGAGCACCGCGCCGTGCTGCGGCGACGCCGGGAGTGGTTCTCGCGGATGACGGACGCGTACGTGGCGCTGTGGTGGATACCGTGCGGGCACATCCCGACCGTCGGCGAGGCCGAGGACCGGGTGCGGCACCTGCGGGCGCACGGCCCGACCCCGCACACGTTCACGCTCAAGAAGTACTTCCCGCCGCCCGGGAGCGCCGAAGCCGGGGTTATCCGCAGCCCGGAGGAGTGGTCCTGCCCGGCCTAGCGCGCTTCCGCGGGAAGGTCGGCTTCGGGAAGCCCGGCTTCGGGAAGGCAGGCAGGGAAGATGACGTCGATCTCCTTGATCGGCGCGCCGAAGTCCGCACTGTTGTTGGTGATGAACCGGTGCGCCCCCATGGTCACGGCGGTGGCCAGGTGGATTGAGTCCGCCGCGCAGACCGTACCGGGCGCCGAGGACGGTCGCGAGTTCGGCCGTGACCCGGTCGACCGGGCGGAGATCCAGCCTCGCCAGGAGCGCCGACAGGGTCCGCACCGCGCCCGCGATTTTGATCTGCTGATCGGAAACGTCAGGACCAGCGGAGCGGGAGCGATTCGACGTTGTAGATGCCCTCGATGCCGCCGAGCACCGGCTCGCCCGCCAGTTCCAGGCCTGGCATGCGCGGGGCAAGGAAGGTGAGGGCCTCCTCGAGCTCGGCGCGGGCCAGGTTGACGCCGAGGCAGTGGTGCGCGCCGGCGCCGAAAGTGAAGAGCTTGCCGTCGCGCTCGGCGGTGATGTCGAAGGTGTCACCGCCCTCGGCTTCGCGGTTGGCGCGCTCGGCGCAGACCGCCACGATCGTGCCCGCGGGGAACAGGACGCCGCGGTGCTCGATGTCCGCCAGGACGATCCGAGCGGTGAACGGGGCGATCGGCTCGAAGCGGAGCGTCTCCGTGACCGCCTTTTTCGCGTGGATTTCTGGATTCGCGGCCAGCAGCGCCCACTGGTCGGGGTGCTCGGCGAACAGCCGGAGCGCCTGCGAGAGCTGGCTCTGCGTGGTGTCCACTCCCCCGGCCAGCAGGTTGAGCACGAGGTTGATGCACTCGTCGTGGGTAAGCCGGTCGCCCTGCTCCTCGGCGGCCAGCAGCGTGCTGATCAGGTCGTCGCCCGGCTGAGATTTCCGCTGCTGCAGCAGGTCGGTCACGTACTGGTTTGCTTCGACGACCGCCCGCTCGATGTCCGGGATCTGGGTGGACAGGGCGTGGAAGTCGAACTGCCGCTGCACCATGCTTGACCAGTGCTGCAGTCTGTCCGCGTCCGCGATCGGGGCGCCCAGGACGGCGGCGATCGTGGCTGACGGGTAGGGCTTGGCGATCGCGGTCACGAACTCGGTGCCCGCCGGCGCCGGCGCTGAGTTCGTCCCAGAGCTGCGCCAGGAACTCGCGCATGGCCGACCGCCAGCGGTCCGCGGCCTTCGGCGTGAAGGCCTGCCCGATCAGGGACCGCAGCCGCCGGTGCTTGTCGCCGGTGAGGTTGAGGATGTTGTTCTCGACGTTCTCGTGCAGCGGACCGCTGGTGATCCCGAACAGCTCGGCGATCTGCCGCCCGGGGAACGTCGTCTGCCGCGCCCGCAGGAAGAAGTCGCCCGACTCCGCGTCAAGCACGATGTAGGCGAGCGGCGAGTGCGCTAGCCAGTTCCGCTGACGCGCCTCGCCGAGCAGCTGGTGGTAGGTGTCCGGCCCGAACCCCGGCATGTTGTAGTCGATCTCGGGCAGGTCGAGCTCGGTAACGACGGTCATGCTGCGCGATGCTACTCCCGGGTAGCCGACGGGGCGAGAGTGTTTGAGCCAGTGACGGTGGATAGCCCCGCCGCCCATTGGCCTTGCTTTAGGGGCATGATAGTGGTAAATGTAACCGTTTTGCGGCTCCTGATGGATAACTGCCCCGATACCCGGCGTGCGGCTTTCGTGATCTCTGGCGCGGGGAAAGGGAACGTACTCCCCTTGTGTCCACGCGACGACAATGCGAGCCGCTAGCTGAGACGGGTACGGCAGGTAATCCAGCCCTCTGGATGAGTAGTTCGCCGTGGGACGGTGGGGGAGATCACCGCGGCGGCACACTTGACCGCCTCTGGAGGCCTAGAGCGCCCGTCTGGGAATGCCGCGCTGCCGCGAACCCCCAGGGGCCGACAGGTCCCGGTCGCGCCGGCGCGCCCGTGGAGGGGAATCATGTCTGCATCCATAGCGGTCGCGCGGACGCGCGGTCGCATCCGCCGCCGCCTCACGGTCCTGGCCGCAGCCGCCGCGCTCAGCGTCACCGGCGTCGCGCTCGCCGTCCCCGCCCATGCCGACGCGAGCGTGCAGATTACCGGTTCAGCTGCGTCCGTGCAGGCCGGAACTGGCTATACCTACACGGTCTCCATGCCCAACGGCCTGGAATACCTCGTAGGTTACTCCAACAGCGGCGTCTTCGACCTCACGGTGAACCTCACAGGTGCCCCAGCGACCCTCACTGCAGAGACCGATAACTTCGGCGGAACCTGCACGCTGTCCAGCGCCCAGGCCAGCTGCGCCATCAGCTGGGCCGCCCTTACCGGCGACCCGCTGGTCACGTTCAACGTACAGCCCAGCGCGGCCGGCACCGTCACCGCCGCCGCCAGCGCCAGCACGGATGGAAACTTCTACGGCGCCGACAGCACCACCACGACGATCACCAGCCCGGCGTTCCCGTTCACCGGGTTCTTCGCCCCGGTCGACAACCAGCCGGCCGTGAACGAGGTGCACGCCGGGCAGTCGATCCCGATCCAGTTCAGCCTCGGCGGTGACCAGGGCTTGAACATCCTCGCCGCCGGCGTACCCGGCCGCCCAGCAGGTCAGCTGCACCACCGGCGCACCGGTCAACACCGGCACCGAAACCGATACCGCAGGCGGCAGCGGCCTGCAGTACAACTCTTCCACCGGCATCTACACCTACGTGTGGAAGACCGCTAAGGCCTCCGCGGGCACCTGCCAGACCTTCACCCTCGGCCTGACCGACGGCACCTTCCACACCGCCAGCTTCCAGTACGCCGGCTAGCCAGAATCAATCACCGCTAGACGCGCACCACGGCCCGGGCTCCGGAACTGGGTCCGGGCCGGGATGCGACGCCTTCAGGAGGAGTTCCGATGTCAACAGCCATTCGCAGAGGCCGGTGGGTGCTGGCCGGCGCGGCGTCCATCGTGGCTGCCGTCGCAGTGGGCATACCCGCCCACCATGCCACCGCCCACCCCCGCACGGCTGCGCTGACCGGGCTGACCGCGCTGCAGTTGGCCGGGCAGAGGGTCATCTACTCCTACTCCGGCCTCACGCCCCCGCAGAGCCTGATCACCGACATCGAGAACGGCCAGGCGGCCGGCGTTATCTTCTTCGGCGGGAACATCTCCAGCGACAGCCAGATCTCCGCCGTCATCACCCAGCTGCACCAGGCCCAGGCGATGAGTCCCATCCAGGAGCCGCTGCTGCTGATGACCGACCAGGAAGGCGGCGAGGTCCGGCGCCTGCCCGGCGAGCCGGTCCTGTCGGAAAAACAGATCGGCCAGTCCGCCGACCCGGTCGCGGCAGCCACCGCGGCCGGGACCGGAGCTGGGCAGAACCTGGCCGCGGTGGGGATGAACGTCAACCTCGCCCCCGTGCTGGACGTGTATTACAAGACCGGCAACTTCATCGACCAATACCAGCGTTCCTACAGCAACAACCCGGCCACCGTGGCTACCCTCGGCCAGGCGTTCATCACCGCCCAGCAGGCCACCGGTGTCGCCGCTACCGGCAAGCATTTCCCTGGCCTCGGCTCGGCGACCAAGAACCAGAACACCGACCTGGGGCCTGTCACGTTGAACGTGTCCCTGAGCAAGCTCCGCAGTACCGACAAGGTCCCCTACCCCGCCGCCATAGCCGCTGGGGTCAAGCTCATCATGGTGTCCTGGGCTGTCTACCCGGCTCTGGACCCTAGCCTCCCGGCGGGCCTGTCTCCCACCGTCGTCCAGCAGGAACTGCGTGGCCGTGACGGCTTCACCGGGGTCACGATCACTGATGCCCTCGAAGCCGGAGCGCTCAACGCGTACGGCACCACCGGCCAGCGCGCCGTCGACGCCGCTGCGGCCGGCATGGACCTGATCCTCTGCTCGGCCCAGGACCCGGCCGAAGGCGAGGCAGCCGTCACCGCCCTCGCGGACGCCTATACCAGCGGCCAGCTCGACCCGACCGCCTTCAATGCCGCCGTCAACCGTGTCAATGCGCTCCGCGCCGGACTGCACTGACGACTCCCCGCTAGCCAGTGCACCACCGGCCAGGACTCGCCGGAACCACTCGCCTGCGGCCTGGTGGGCAGCGCCGATACGCCCTGCCGACCATGAGCGCGGCGACCGAAACAGCAAGCCGCACGGCGGTAGAATCCCATCGCGTGTCCGGCAGCAGTCGTCGCCGCTGCTCCCGCGCCCCCGCCGAATCCACCGCCTCGTCCACCAGTTCTGGCGTGAAAACCCTGGTCAGGGCACCGATCGAGATCCGGTCCGGCAGCTACCCGGCCGGCGACAACCCCTCAGAACTATCATGAGCCACAAAACGGTCACGGTATCACAAGCCTTAAAGCAGTGCCATTGGCCCCGCCGTCCAATGAGTCCACATTGGCCGTTCTGCGTGCCCGAGACATCCGACAGGCCCCGGCTACGGCGGCGCTGGGACAGAGCTACATGATTGGGTGTACCTAGCGGTGCTATTTGACGCTAGGTACACCCAATCCCGGCACGCGGTAAAGCGGGTTCGTGGATCTGGGATGCCGTAGCATTTCAGAGTCTCGACTGGCATGACGAGTTCGGTGATATCCGGGGGCATGCAGGATGGGCCCGCTGATCCCGGCGAACTGGCACCGGCAGCTGAAGCCGTAACTCGATTGCCTCGTCAATGTCATCACGCCGGTGAGTGTGTCGGCCGCATTGCCGCTGACCGGCGGCGTCTGGGACGCATTGTTGCTGGAATTCACGTACCAGCTGGCGACGGCCAAGAAGTCGCTCCCACCGTCTCGCGAGTCGCCCCACTGCAGAACCGGCTGCAATATGTGGGTCCCGGGCTGTCTTGCGGGCCGTTGAACAGACAGATGAGCTGTCTGCCGTCTGTCGTGGGCGGGTCCGGTCCTTACATACCGCCGGCCGCAGCAGGCCAGGGATTCAGAGCGAGCTATTGACATCCAGCGATTAGCGATGTATTAGCTTTATAATATGGGCCGGGGGCCTGAGCGTACCTGGGTTCAAGGCTAGATCGTCAATGACCTCTGACGGGGGGGTAAATGTACGACGTCCCATGGGCAGGGCTGATCGTCGGCATCAGCGCTGGCGTCGCCGTGATTGTTTCGTTGACGGGTATCAGCGGCAGCACTCACAAACCGAGCGAGTTGCATAAGCTCTTTCTTGGCCTTCCCAACTGGGATTTCTCTACTAGTTGGGCATCGAACTTTACGGCGGCGGGTGCCATTCTTGGGACCGTGCTTGCAGCGGACATCCTCAGCGACACGAGGCTCATGTCGAGCAACAGCTACGCAGGACTCAGTCTTTTTTTCGGCGGACTAGTCCTTATAGCACCCTTCATCTTCGCTGCGACTAGCAGGAAAGACCTTACCGAACAGACGGCGAATGAATCGAGTGTTGTATACGACGGAAATGCATGGTTTTTTCTGGTCTCCTCGGCTGTGACGCTATGGGCAGTGATTGGAGAACTCTGGCTTCTCATGCTGCTGAGCTGGGAGTTCCTGCACGGCCCGGTGGCTACCAGCTGCATTATTTTCCTCTGTGTCGTGGGAGCCTTGGCGCTCCGCTACGGACGGTATTCAATCAGCGCTGTCCTACAATTTCAAGCCCTCGAACGGGGAGCTCCCCAAGATAGGGTTGAAGAAATCATCGAGGGCGTACAGCCTGTTACCCGACAATCGGCTCCCGTAGGTACGAAGCCGCGTTGGAATGTCCTTTGATTGCCGCTCAGCTAGCCGCCCGAAGGCTAGGCGAGGATCGTCCAGCTGTGCGGCAAGACCATGAGGGGGTCGGCGGGAACGGCGCCCGGGTCCGGGACCTCGGCGACCGTCAGGCCAGTGGCATCCACGGCGAACTCAACCGGGTCGTCGCCGACGTTGAGCAGCAGCAGCACGTTCTGGCCGGGCTCGCTCCCCGATACGCGCAGGGCCATCGCCGAGTCGGCCAGGTGCTCGGCTGAGGTCCTCGCACGGACCAGCCAGGGGTGGCGGCGGCGGAAGCCAATAAGACGCTGGTGGAGGCGGTAGTAGCGCCAGCCGTCGGGGGCGAGTTCGGCCGGGGAGGACGGGAAAGCGGGGCGGATCTCATCGTCGCCCCCCTCCCGGTGCTCCTTGAGTCCGCGGAAACCCTGCTCGTCGCCGTAGTAGACACTGGGGACACCGCCGATGCACATCAGCACGGCCACCGCATGCCCGAAATGCCGGTCATCGGCGAGGACCGTGGCGAGTCGGGTCACGTCGTGGTTGCCGACGAAGGTCTGCGCCAGCTCGCCCTCCATGAAGGAGTTGTGCCTGTCCAGGGCATGGTTGAGCTCGTGGAAGTTACGGTCGTTGAGCGAGGACCAGATCGCCTTCCAGACTTCGTACTGGGTGATCGAGTCCAGGCCCGCCTCATTGGCGTAGGCGGCGTAATCACCGTGGATCATCTCCCCGAGGAACCACGCGCCGGGGAACGACTCGCGGACGGCGGGCAGCACCTTGGCCCAGAACGCAGGCGGCACCTGGTAGGCGGCGTCCAGCCGCCAGCCGCCGGCGCCCCGGCCCAGCCAGTGGTTCATCACCTCGATGACGTAGCCGAGCACGGCGGGTTCGTCGTGATCGAACTCGACGAGCTGATGATGGCCCTCGAAGACCGCGTAGTCACCGCCGTCGGCCGTGCGCTTGAACCAGCGGGCGGCCGGCGTCTGCGCGCCGCCGTGCAGCGCAGCCTGGAACGCGGGGAAGCGACGGCCGACGTGGTTGAACACACCGTCGAGGATCACCCGCACCCCGCGCGCGTCCGCGGCGGCGACGAGGTCGTCGAAGTCGCCCTCGTCGCCGAGTCGCGGGTCGATCCTGAAGTGGTCGATCGTGTCGTACCCATGCGTCTCCGACGCGAATATCGGCCCGAGGAGCAGGCCGTTGCAGCCGAGCTCGATGGCGTAGTCCAGCCACGGCTCCAGCTGCCCGAGCCGGTGCCTGACCGGCTCGGCGTCCGGCAGCGCCGCCGGCTCTGCGCCTGTGAAGCCGAGCGGGTACACCTGCCAGAGGATGGCGTGGTCAGCCCAGGTCGTCACCATCCCACGGTACTGGCTCCGCGCAGTTACCGCGCGCATTCAGGCTGCGAACAGATTAAATGCCGGTTACCTCGAATGGACCCGTTGCTGCGCGCGGCCGCCCGGCGCTTCAGTTCCCCCTCGGCCCGTTACCGCAGCGCGTTGGCGATCGCGGTGGCGGCTGCTACGGTGGCGCGGCGCATGGGGGCGTCGAGCGGGTCGGGCCAGCTGGACAGTTTCACCACGACCGTCTGGCTCGGTCCGTGCACGAAGATGTGCTGGCCGTGGATGCCCGCGGCGTTGTACGCGGGGAGCGACGGGTTAGTGAGCCACCAGCAGTTGCGGTAGTGCGCGGCGGGCGGGTAGCCCTTCGCGCCGTCGCCGGCCCGGAACGCCCGGGGGCCGTCGGGCGCGCCCGCGACGGTGTCGTCGACCCATTCCGCCGGTACGACCTGTCGGGCTCCTACGGCGCGACCCCGCTGCAGGGCGAGCAGGCCGATGCGGCCGGCGTCGCGGAGCGTGGCGCTGATGCCGCCGTCGGCGAGGGCGTTCCCGTGGGCGTCGATGGTGATGTCAGCGTCGTGTTCGGCCCCAATGGGCTGCCATATTTCTTCGGCTACTAGATCGGGGAAGCGTTTGCCGCCTGCCTTTTCGAGGACCCAGGCGAGCACGTCGATGAGGATTGACCGATATCTGAACGGGCCGCCGTGCGGTTCGTCATTGGCGAGGGTGGCGAAGTACTCGAGCGCGTCCTGCGGGCGCGGCTGGCCGTTATCGGGCGACCAGAGGTAGACGCGGTCGCTGACGGCGATCTCCGCGTCGGGGTTCCCGTAGTCCTCGCGGAAGCGGGTCCCGGTGCGCATGTCGAGCAGTTGCCTGACGGTCGCGCCGGCGAAGGAGGTGGTCGCGAGCTCGGGAACGATGGTCTCGACCGTCTTGGTGACGTCGAGGGCCTGGCGGCCCGCCAGCGCGCCGGCGACGAGGCCGGCGACGGACTTGGAGATCGACATGAGCAGGTGGGGCACGTCGGGGCGGAGGCCGTTCCGGTATTGCTCGGTCACGATCCGGCCGTTGCGTAGCACCAGGAACCCGTCGGTGTAGGTCTGGTCGAGCAGCTCCCTGACGGTGATCTCGCCCGTGGCCTGCGTCGCGAACGTGACCCCGTCCAGATCCTGCTCCTCTCTCGGCAGCGCCCAGACCGGGCCGTCGCCCCGCGGGATCCGCGCGGTCGGGATGAGCTCGCGGACGTGCTGGAACGCCCACCGGTTGTACGGCGGTCGCTGCCAGTTCGCCAGCGTGGCCAAGCGTTCCGGCGGGAAAGGCGGCGAACCGGCCATCAGGCCCGGTTGAGCTGGCACTGATTCGTTGGCGATCACCGGGCTACTCTAGCGGCGGTCGGCCGGACCACCCTGGGGCTCTGGTGGCTCTGGCCGGCCGGGGGCGTGACTGACGGGCTGTAGTGTCGGGCTGTGTCTGACGCGCTGCACGATCCCTTCGCCACCGCGGCGCTGCGCGGTCAGGTGCTTGACGCGTGGGCCGCGTCGCCCGCACGGTTTCGCGAGGACGCCAACGCGGAGGAGGACTACGCGCTCGGCGGGTATCGCGACCGAGTCGTTGTGGAACTCGCCCAGAACGCCGCGGACGCTGCTGTGCGCGGCGGAGTAGCCGGGCGGCTGCGGCTGACGCTGCGCGACGGGACGCTCGTCGCGGGCAACACGGGAGCGCCGCTGGACGCGGCCGGGGTGGCGGCGCTGTCCACCTTGCGCGCCTCGAGCAAGCGGGACTCCGAGGCGACCGGGGACACGGTCGGGCGGTTCGGCGTCGGGTTCGCCGCGGTGGTCGCCGTCAGCGACGAGCCGCGCATCCACTCGACCACTGGCACCGTCGGCTGGTCCCGGGCGCGGACGCGGGAACTGCTCGGCACCATCCCGGCCTTGGCCGGCGAACTCGCGGCGCGCTCGGGCCATGTCCCGCTGCTGCGCCTGCCGTTCGCAGCCGCCGACCTGACCGGGGATCGCCGCGTCGCGGGAAGCGAGCCTGCGGGGAGCAGCCCTGCCGGTAGCGGTTTTGTGAAAAATTCCCCGCCGGACGGGTTCGCGACTGCGGTGGAGTTGCCGCTGCGCGACGGCGCCGCTATCGACCTGGTCACGCGGCTGCTCACCGAGGCCGGCCCGGCGCTGCTGCTCGCACTGCCCGCGCTCACCGAGATCGTGATCGAGACCGACGGGGCGGTCCGGGTGCTGACGGCGGTGCACGCCGAGGACGCGGTGACGATCACCGTCGACGGCACGGTCAACCGGTGGCGGGTGGCCGACGCGGGCGGCGTTCTCGAGCGCGCCCTCCTCGCGGACCGGCCAGCCGAGGAGCGCGCCCGCACGACCTGGTCGGTCCGCTGGGCGGTCCCGGTCGACGCCACCGACGGCGCGCCGATAGCACTAAAGGCCGCGCCGTCTATAGCCGGTCAAGCCTTCAGCGCTGGCGAATCGGCCTCGGCGACAGGCGTGGCGAGCGCCGTCGTGTACGCGCCGACTCCGACCGACGAGCCGCTCGGGCTCCCGGCCCTGCTGCTCGCGTCGTTCCCGCTCAGCCCCGACCGGCGGCACGTCGCGCCGGGGCCGCTGACCGACTTCCTCGTCGAGCGCGCGGCCGAGGTGTACGCCGGGATGCTGCCCCGACTGGCACCGGGGCCGGGCCTGCTCGACCTGGTGCCGGGTCCGCTCGGGCGGGGCGAACTCGACGCCCGGCTGTCGCGCGCGGTCGTGGCCCGGCTGCCGGACGTGGCGTTCCTTCCCGCGGTGGCCAACCTTCCTAATGTTGCCGACGCGGCCGTGGCGGCGGGGCGGGTCCGGCCTCGGGACGCGGTGCTGCTGAGCGGCGGCACGCCGGGGCTGGCCGATTGGCTCGCCCCTGTGCTCCCCAACCTGGTCGCGGGACCGACGCGGCACCCGGCGTTCGCGGTGCTTGGCGTACGGCGGCTGGCGCTCGCGGAGCTGGCCGACCTGCTCGCCTCGCTCAATCGGGAACCGACCTGGTGGCGCGGGCTGTACGCGACGCTGGCGGGCGCGTCCGCCGAGGAGATGGCGGAGCTTGGCGCGCTGCCGGTGCCGCTGGCGGACGGGCGGCTGGTACGCGGCCCGCGCGGGTTGCTGCTGCCGGGGGCGGGCCTTGAGCATCCGGACCGGCTGGCCGTGCTCGGGCTGCGGGTGGTGGCCCCCGAGGCTGCGCACCCGCTGCTGGCGCGGCTCGGCTCGGTCGAGGCCACACCGCGCACCGTCCTTGACGATGCCGCCACCCGCGCCGCCGTCGCCGCCTCCTACGACAACGCGATCGAGGCCAGTTACGACGATGACGGGCCCGAGCGGGTTGCCGACGCGGTGCTCGGCCTGGTCGCGGCGCTCAACGCGGAACCGGGCGAGTACCCCTACCTCGCCGACCTGGCGCTCCCCGGCGATGACGGCGACTGGTACCCGGCCGGCGAACTGCTGCTGCCCGGCTCGCCGCTGGCCGAGGTGATCGCGCCGGACGGGCCGTTCGGCACCATCGAGCAGGCCGCCCTTGACCAGCACGGCGCCAAGGCACTCGAAGCGGTCGGCGTGCACTTCTCGTTCGGCCTGCTGACGGGCGACGATGTCGAGCTGGACGAGTCCGCGATCGACCTGGACCTGGACGACGCGGCCGACTGGGCCGCCGACAGTCACGCCCGGCTCGGCGGAGAGGCGGACGACGGACTGCTGTACGGCTCTGTCCCGCCGGTGGCCCTCGAGGTCGTGGCCGTGCGAGACCTCGACCTGGTCGATCCCGTTCGCTGGCCGCGGGCATTGGAACTCCTCGCCCGTCCCCCGCTGCGGGTGGCGCTCACCGAGCCGACCCGGGTCCGGCTCGCGGACGGCCGCCACGCGGACGTGCCGTCCTACACGGCCTGGTGGCTTCGGAAGCACCTGGTGCTTGACGGCCGCCGCCCTGGCGACCTGCGCGCCCCGGATTCCGATCCATTGCTCGCGGGGCTGTACGAAGCCATTGGCAAAGGCGCCGGCCCGGGTGCCGCCTCACCGACGCCCGACGCGACGGGCCCAGGCTCGGGCTCCGGCCAGCCGGACAGCACCGTGGTCGCCGCCCCGGAGCTGGCCCGCGCTCTCGCCGATCCCGAGATCGCGCGTGCGCTCGGCGTCAGAACATCGCTGGCTGACCTGCTCGCCGAGCCCGGCGGCCCCGACGAGCTGCTCACCCGACTGGCCGACCCGGCGCGCCCGGTCTCCCGCCGGCAGCTGCGCGCCCTCTGGGCGGCGCTGGCGGCCGGCTCGCTTACCCCGGAGCTGCTCACGCCGCCGGACCGGGTGCGCGCCATTGTCGGAGCCGAGGTTGTCGTGGCCGACGCCGACGACGCGCTCGTCCTCGACGCCCCTGACCTGTGGCCGCTGCTGGCCGACCAGCCCCTCGTGCTGGCGCCGTACCAGCTGGCGTCGCGGCTGGCCGAGCTGCTCGACCTGCCATTGGCGTCTGAGGAGATCGCCGGGACGCTCGATTCCGCCGGCGAGCGCCGCCGGTCCCCGAGATCATCGCCGCCGTCCTGCCGGGCGCTCCCGCGCACTACCAGGCTCATGACAAGCTGACCGTGGACGGCATCGAACTCCCCTGGCGCTGCTTCGACGGTGAGATCCACGCCGCCCCGCCGGGCCTGGCCAGCGCCCTGGCCTGGCAGGCCGGGCGGTGGCCGCTGCGCCATCTGCTCACCGCCCTGCTCACCTCCCCGGACGCAGCCTCCCGACTGCTGGCCGACGCTGACCTGGACCCGCTCTGATCTCTAAATAACCGAGCCCGACCCGACCGACTTGCCCTCGGCGTCGTAGGCCGTCCAACGGGCGCCAGTCTGCGCCTGCCCCCCGAGCCCGACGCCCCAGAACTTGTCCGGGCCGACCGCGGTCACGCCCACCCGGACGGCGGCCCCGTCCTTGAGGGTGATCATCAGGTAGGACACCGAATCGGCGGCCGTCCCGGCTACCCATGACGCCCCGCCGACCGCGGCGCTGGTTGCCTGATGCTGCGACGGATCGAAGCAGCCGCTGGTGCCGTCGTATACGAGGCAGGTCCCCCACGGCCCGAGGTACGCCGTCGCCCGCCACGCCTGACCATCGATCGTGCCCGACCCAAAGGTGCCGCTGACCTGCCCCGGCACGGCCTGACCGGGGCGCAGCCACGCTGAGAAGACGGGAGACCCGCCCGGGTGCTGGTACGGGATCGCGGTAGCGATCTCGCCAGTCCGCGAGTAGGCGGTGGCGCTGTCGACGACCATGTCCGCGGGCACGGCGAAGGCGACATACCGCGCCCCGTACACCATGGCAGGATGCAGGGTCAGCACCGCGCCGTCGCCGAGTCGGACCGTGACGTAGCTGACCGCAGGATCGACCACCCCCCATTCAAGCGTGTCGCCGCCGCCGACGGACTCGAACGAAACGGGGTCACTCTGCCCGGACCCGTTCTCGTCCAGCCCCGCCGATCCGCCGCAGAGCATTGAGAACTGGCTGGCGGCCAGCGTCCCACCGGCGTGCGCGCACGGCTGGCCAGGCGACGCGCCGTCCGTCCCGGGCTTGCCGATAATCCACTGCCAGGTGCCCATGCCGATCGTGCCGGACGCGATCAGGCCAGCCGGCGAGTGCGGCCCCGGCGGGTTCACCGTCACCCGCTCGTGGCTGGTCACTGGCGGGGGCGGCGCCTGCTGGTGCGCCAGCGCCGGGTAGCAGGCGGCCGCGACGCCGATCGCCGCGGCGGATCCGGTGAGCGCCCAGGATCGCCGCCGGTGCCTGATCTTCGTGCCATTCCGCATAGCTGCCTCCGTCGGGGCCGGGCCCGGCTCAATGGCGGCCAGCGCGGAGCTCAAACGGTCGTTCAGATCGCTCACTGGAGTTCTCCCTCCATGAGTTCGGCGCTGCCGCGCAGGGTGGCCAGAGCCCGCGATGCCTGGCTCTTGACGGTGCCGACCGAGCAGTTCAGCGCGGCGGCCGTCTCGGCCTCCGACATATCCATCCAGTAGCGCAGCACGATGACCGCGCGCTGCCGCGGGCCGAGCTTGCGCAGCGCCCTCAGCAGCGCCTCGCTCTCGCCGGGCACATCCGCCGCCGATCGCCACGGTCCTTCCGGCACCGCGTCGACCAGGTCCTCGGTCACCCGGCGCTTCCGGAACCGGCTGCGATTCTCATTGATCACGATCTTCCGGACATACGCGTCCGGGTCACCCGTCCGCGCGACCCGAGACCACGACGCGTATGCCCGTGCGAACGCGGCCTGCGCGACGTCCTCCGCGTGTCCCAGGTCCCCGGTCAGCCCGTAGGCGAGCCGCACCATAGCGGGCCACCGCCCGCGCATGAAATCCCGGAACTCCTCGTCCGACTCCGCGCTCACGGCCCACCTCCTCGCCCTGACAGATAACCGCCCGCCGCCCCGAGGTTGCATGCAAAATCAGAATCATCCTCCCGAAACGGACGCACGCTTCCCCCCACCAGGAAAACACCGTCCGTCTACCCCGACCAGGAAAACACTGTCCGTCCTCCCCCCTGCCGGCCAGAATCCTGGCGACTTCGATTTCCCTCCCGTCACACGGGCCTCTCCAGAACTGCAAGCAGAAACTTTCTATCAGTTTGACCACGAAATTAGGACATAACGGACAGAAAAGTGGTCAAAACTGATAGCAAGTCAGCGCTTGCCGTTTGCCATGCCCGGATATTCCCTGACATATCGGCATGTTGCCGCCGGAACGGGACCGGCTCGCAGTTAGCGTTGATGGCCCGCGGTTAGCGTTGATGCCTCGCGGTTCATGCCTCGCGATTCATGCCTCGTGGTTAGCGTTGATGGCCCGCGGTTACGTTGATGCCTCCGGTTCATGCCTCGCGGTTCATGCCTCGTGGTTAGCGTTGATGGCCCGCGGTTAGCGTTGATGCCTCGCGGTTCATGCCTCGCGGTTCATGCCTCGCGGTTCATGCCTCGCGGTTCATGCCTCGTGGTTAGCGTTGATGGCCCGCGGTTGCCGGCTCGCGGTTAGCGTTGATGGCTCGCGGTTGCCGGCTCGCGGTTAGCGTTGATGGCCCGCGGTTGATGGCTCGTGGTTAGCGTTGATGCCTCGCGGTTGATGGCTCGCGGTTAGCGTTGATGGCTCGCGGTTAGCGTTGCTGGCTCGCGGTTGATGGCTCGCGGTTAGCGGTTGACCAGGTGGCGGTCGGAATCGTCGCCGAGGATGGCTTTCTGCAACCAACCCGCGAACTGATCGGTTTCCGCTCTGTAGATGTGAATTGTGCGGTTTCCTGGTGTCCATGCGCTTTCGTACCCGTCGGCACCGGAGGCTTGCCGCTGCGGTGGTGATCGCGGGCTTCCTGGCGGTGACCGGGCTCGGGGTCGCTGCCGCCTCGCCGGCCCGGGCCGCGGCGTCGGGGCCGGCCGGGAGAGCGGCGCCGACGCTGTTCGCGCACGCCGCGCTCGCGTCGACGTACCCGGCCGAAGGCCGCGTGGTGCCGAAGCAGCCGGAGCAGGTCACGGCGACGTTCGACGAGCCGATCCACATGACCGTGTCGAGCCTTGAGGTCTATAGCTCGGACGGGGACCGGGCCGACGACGGGGACACCACGCTGGCCAACCCGGAGGAGATCGCGGTCACGCTGCTGCCGGGGCTCGGCAACGGCACATACACGGCGGTCTGGCATGTTATCTCCGACGACACCCACCCCGTCTCCGGAGAGTTCACGTTCTCCATCGGCGCGCCCAGCGCGACCCACGTGCCGGCCCTCGAGGTGTCGCCGAACAACGTGGTCAGCGCGGCCTTCACGATCATTCGCTGGCTGGAGTACATGACCTTCGCGCTGCTCTGCGGCGCTGTCGCGTTCCTGATCATCTGCTGGCCGGCCTGCGCGCGGCGGGTCGGCGTCATCCGGCTGGTCACCTCCAGCTGGGCCGGGCTGCTCCTCTCGACGCTGCTCGGCCTGCTCATCCAGGGTCCCTACGCGGCCAACGAGGGTCTCGGGCAGCTGTTCAACGCGCAGCTCGTGCAGGCCACGCTGGACAGCAAGCTGGGCACCATGTCGCAGGCGAGGGAGCTGATGGCCTTCCTCGCCGGCGGGGCGGCGTCCCTGCTGCTGCCCCGGCTGCCGGGCGCCGGACGGCGCGCGCGGATCGCCATCGGGGTGATGTGGGCGCTCCTCACCACCGCCGTCGCCGCGAGCTGGGGGCTATACGACCACGCCTCCACCGGGGTGCAGGCGCCGTGGGGCGGGGTGCCCGCCGACATCGTCCATTTGGACGCGATGGCCGTCTGGATCGGCGGGCTCGCTGTGCTCGCCGGTTTCGCGCTGCGCGGGCCTGCCGACGAGGGCGTCGCCACCGCGGTGCCCCGGTTCTCTTCGATCTCGCTGGCCTGCGTAGCCGCGATTGTCGGGTCGGGCGTGTACCAGACCTGGCGCGAGGCCGGCGCCTGGCAGGCCCTCGTCGACACGTCTTACGGGCGGCTCATCCTGGCCAAGGTCACCGGGCTACTGGTGCTGATCGCCCTCGGCTACCTCGCCCGGCACTACATTCAGCGCGGGCTCCGCCCGGCCGGCGTCGGCCTGCTCGCCGCGCCGGTCCTGGTCGGACCGCCAACCGCCGACGCCGGGCCGGAGGCGGCCGACGCGACAGGTACAGCCGACGCGACAGGTACAGCCGACGCGACAGGTACAGCCGACGCCACAGGTACAGCCGACGCCACAGACGCAGCCGGCGGGCCAGGCGCGGACGACCCGGTGCCCGCACCCCCAGCGCTAGCACCCGGTCCCCAGTGGCGGCCAGCGATGCGGCTGCTGCGCCGGTCGGTGGCGGTGGAGCTGTTGGTCGCCGCGGTGATCCTCGCGTTCACCTCGATCCTGGTCAACGTGGCGACCGGGCGGGAAGCGTACGCGCCGACGTTCACCGCCAGCCAGCCGTTCAACGTCGGCGGGGCGGACGGCACGGGCTCTGTTCACGTGATGGGCGCAGTGCACGTGTTCGTCGGTCCGGCCCGGCTCGGGCCGAACACGATCGACGTGTACTTCACCGGGGCGAACGGGCGGAGCTACGTGCCCGCCGAGGTGTCGGCGGCGCTGTACTATCCGGCCGGTCACCTCGGGCCGACCCCGGTCTCGCTCATCAAGACCGCGCCCGGCCAGTACCAAACGCAGAGCGCGGTGCTTGGCAACACCGGGCAGTGGACGCTGACGGTCACGGTCCGCGGCGCGTTCGGGGCCGCGGCGCATCCGGCACCACGGTGTCCTTCAGCTTCGGCGCCCACTAGCTTCGGCGTCCATCAACGGGAGGAGAAACGATGAAACTAACCCGCAGAGAGGCGCTGATCGGCGGGGCAGTGCTCGGCGCGGGCGCTGCCATCGCCGGCCCTCGGCTGCTCGCCGCCTCCGGCGCCACCGTCGGCCAGCTCGACCCGAACAGCATCCCGCAGTTCGTTACCGAGCTCTTCATCCCGCCCGCGATGCCCGCCGCAGCGGTCACCAAGCAGTACGACCGGTACTCGCTGGCCGCCAGGTCGTTCCACCAGCAGATCCTGCCCAAGGGGTTCCCACCGACGCAGGTCTTCGGGTTCGGCTCCACCACGGACGCAAAGACCTTTCACGCGCCGGCCTACACGGTCGAGGCCACGGTCGACCGGGAGACCCGACTGACCTGGGCGAACCAGCTGCTGAACTCCTCCGGCGACTACCTGCCGCATTTCCTGCCGGTCGACCCGACGCTCCACTGGGCCAACCCGCCGGGCGGGACCGATGGCCGGGACAAGGCACCGAAGTTCACCAAGACCCCCGGCCCGTACACCGGACCGGTGCCGCTGGTGGCGCACCTGCACGGCGCGCACGCCTACGAGGACTCCGACGGCTACCCCGAGGCGTGGTACCTGCCGCTGGCCAAGAACACCCCCAAGGGCTACGCGAGCGTCGGCAGCAAGTACTACCAGTACAAGGAGGAGGCGCAGGCCCGGGCCGGCGTGGAGTGGACCAGCCGGGATGGCGCAGTTCGCGTTCAACAATGACCAGCGCGCCACGTCGCTCTGGTACCACGACCACACCCTCGGGATGGCCCGACTCAACGTCCGGGCAGGGCTGCTCGGAATGTACAATCTGCGCGGCGGCGTCGGGCGACCTGCCCGCCGGGCACCTCCCCGGGCCCGCCCCGCGCCGCGGCGACCGTCCAGGGCACCAAGTACTACGAGATCCCGCTGATCATCGCTGACCCGAGCTTCAACACCAACGGCAGCCAGTACCTGCCGTCCACCAACCTGTCCTGGCCCGGGCCCTACATCCCGACCACCGACATCCCGCCGATCTGGAACGGGCTGTATTACGGCTCGACGATCACGGTCAACGGCAACACCTGGCCGAACCTGAACGTCGAGCCACGGCGGTACCGCTTCCGGATCCTGAACGCCAGCGCGGTGCGGCAATTGACCCTGAAGGTGGTCTCCAATCCGCATGCCGCCGCCACGGCGTCGGTGGCGGTGCCGCTGTGGGTGATCGGGTCCGACGGCGGCTTCCTGCCCCACCCCGTTGAGCTGTCGGGGAAGACGGGGCTGCCGGTGCTGCCGTCCGAGCGCTACGACGTCATCGTGGACTTCACCGGGCACAAGCCGGGCACCCACTTCTACCTCACCAACGAGGGCGCGGCCGCCACCGCGGGCACCACCGCCTCGGTGATGCGCTTCACCGTCGTGCCGCTGAAGAGTAAGGACACCTCCATCCCGCCGGAGCACCTCGCCCTGCCGGCTCCCGCGATCATGAACTACCAGACCAACACCAGGAAGGTGTCGCTCAGCGAGACCGGGTCAAGCTTCCAGGTCAACGTGATCTCGGAGTACACCTGCGGCACGGTGGACTCCAGCGGCCTGCCCAACCCGCTGGGCTGGGACGACCCGCTCACGGAAAGGCCCAAGCTCGGATCGACGGAGCTGTGGGAGGTGTGGAACTTCTCCCCCGAAGGCGCCGGGGCAATCTCGCACGTCTTCCACATGCACCTGGTGCAGTTCGAGGTGGTCAACCGAGAGCCGATCGACGGCGGCCCAGTCACCGGGCCCAGTCCGTGGGAGCTTGGGCGGAAGGACTCGTGCTCCTCGCCGACCGGCTACATCACGCGGGTCAAGGCCACCTTCGACCACAAGGGCCTGTTCGTCTGGCACTGCCATCTGTTCGACCACGAGGACAACTCCATGATGCGGCCCTACCAGGTGACGTGAGAGCAGGGGACAGTGACGTGAGAGCAGGGAACATAAGACGAGATGGGGAGGGCCCGGGGCGGGGCCAAGCACCCGTGCTTGCGCAGGAGGAAGGCTAGTGCTCGCGCTTCCAAAGGTAGATAAGCACCGTGATCATGGCGACGAAGAGTACGGCCGAGACCAGGTAATCCGTCATGCCGTATACCCCTTCAACCGTCGCCACTCACGCTTACCAGCGAAAACTACGCCATCGAAGTTTCAGGCTCGTTTTCCTAGGTTTCAGCCTCGTTTCCTAGATCGCGAGCTTTACCGCGATCCCCAGCATCGTCGCGGCGATGAGCAGGTCGAGGACCTGCCAGGCGCGCGGGGTGGTGAGCAAGGGGGCCGCGAAGC
Source organism: uncultured Actinomycetota bacterium (assembly GCA_963778435.1). Classification (GTDB taxonomy): domain Bacteria; phylum Actinomycetota; class Actinomycetes; order Streptosporangiales; family Streptosporangiaceae; genus Trebonia. The sequence continues at coordinate 169,478 of CAVZUX010000017.1, read as the reverse complement.
GCGCGCCGAATCCCAGGCCGGTGAACCAGAGTGTGCTCGCCACCGCCGCGCCGACCGCGAACAGCCACCGGCCCGAGGGGCCGTGGGTGTTCGCGATCGAGCCGAGGAGGACCACGGTGTCCAGGTAGACGTGCGGGTTGAGCCAGGTCAGCGCGAGCGTGCGGCGGAGGGTCGAGGCCAGGCCGACGACGGGGGCGCCGGCTGCGGCGTCGGCGCCGATGGCCGCGGCGTTGCCTTCGGGGGGCGCGGACAGGGCGGAGGGGTGCCGCGCCCGCCACGCCGAGAACAGGCCGTACCAGATGAGGAACGCGACCCCGAACCAGCGCACGGCCTGCAGCGCCCAGCCGGCGTGCTGGACGACCGCGCCGATCCCGGTTACCCCGGCGACGATGAGCACGATGTCGGAGACCGTGCACACCGTCACGATGGGGGCGACGTGCGCCCGGCTCAGTCCCTGGCGCAGCACGAAGGCGTTCTGCGCCCCGATCGCCACGATCAGGGAAAGGCCAGTGAGGAGGCCGGCGAGGGAGGAGGTAAGCACGGTCCCGACGGTAGGCGAGCGTGCTGATGAAGGCAAACGAAAGTTTCTTATGATCTGTTAGCTGTGCTTCACTTACCTGGTGGACCTCAATCCTGCCCAACTCGACGCGCTGGTGGCCATCGCCGATCACGGGTCCTTCGATGCGGCCGCCAGGCGGCTGCGCATCACGCCCAGCGCCGTCAGCCAGCGAATCCGCGCCCTGGAATCCGCGACCGGCCAGGTGCTGATCAGCCGGGGGACGCCGTGCCGCCCAACCCCGCACGGTGAATGGCTGGTCCGGCTCGGGCGGCAGACGCGGCTGCTGTACGACGAGGCCAGCCAGGCCCTCACCGCGGCCACCGCCGTTGAGCTGCCGGTGGCCGTCAACGCCGACTCCCTGGCGGTCTGGTTCCACGACGTCCTCGCCGAGGTCGCGCGCTGGGACTCCACCGCGATCCGGCTGCTCGTGGAGGACCAGGCGCATTCGCAGGAACTGCTGCGCAGCGGTGACGTGCTCGCCGCGGTCACCAGCGACCCGGCCCCCGTCCAGGGCTGCACCGCCGAGCCGCTTGGCGCGCTGCGCTACGTTCCCGCGGCCTCCCCCTGGTTCGCCGACCGGTGGCGGCGCCGGGACTCCCCCGACTGGGCCGCGATGCCGGTCGTCAACTTCAACGACAAGGACGACCTCCAGGGCGATCTGCTCCGCTGCCAGGGCGTCGTCGAGCCGCCGCCGGTGGTCCACCAGGTCCCGTCCAACGCCGACTTCTACCAGGCCATCCGGATCGGCCTGGGCTGGGGGATGCTCCCCGAACCGCAGGCCCGCGCCGATCTGGCCGGCGGTCGGCTCGCGCTGCTTTCCTCCGACGTGATCGACGTGCCGCTGCACTGGCAGCGCTGGCGCATCGACTCCCCACGGCTGGCCGCCCTCACGGATTCGGTGCGCACGGCCGCCGACAGGCAACTGCTGCGAGCATGAGCTCTTGCGGTGTCTGGAGCCGGGAGTTGCGCTGATGAGGGAAGCTCGTCGACACTATGGTGTGACCTTGCAGAGAATCTCCCGGTTTGCGCGGCTGCGGACGGGGCTGATCGGCTGCTGCGTCGCCGTCGCGGCTCTGGCCGTTGCCTCCTGCTCGCAGCAGTCAACCGCCCAGGCGGGATCCGCCGCTGCCAAGACGGCGGTGGCATCGGCGCGGCCAACGGGGACTGCCGGGGCGGGGGGATATTCGAGTCGGGGCGGCCATGGAGTGCGGGTCAACCAGATCCGGGTGCTCGCCGTCCGCGGTCCGTTCGACGTGTGCGAGCAGCGGATCGAGCGCGGGCCGCGCGACGTCCGCTCGATGGCGATCGTCGGCGCGTCGTACACGGCCGGGGTTGGGCCGGATAACCCCGCGCTCTCCTGGGCCGCCGACGTCACCCAAAAGCTGCGCTGGAACGCTGTCATCTACGGGGTTCCCGGGGTCGGCTACGTCCGGACAGGCACCGACGGCCTCGGCCCGATGACGCGGATGCTCGAGGCGGAGCGACTGCCCCAGCTGGCGCCCTCGCTGGTGATCGTGCAGGCCGGCCACGACGACGGGGGCGTGCCCGCGCGAGTCGAGCGCCGCCAGGTCCTGCGAACGATCGACCTGATCAGGGTGGAGGCACCGCGTGCGCGGATCGCGCTGCTCACCGTCTTCTCGTCGCCGTCCGGGCCGGTCTCGCCCGCGCTCTACCGGGCGGACAGCGCGATCGTGACGGCGGCCAGGGACGCCGACCCGCACGTGATCATCATGGACCCGCTGACCGGGCACTGGAAGTTCCAGCATGCCCACGGCGGCTTGCACCCGACCGCCGCAGGCGACGCGTGGATCGCGAGCAAGGTCGCATCGATCCTCCGCACTCACGGGATTCTCGCCTCCCCGTCGACCGTCACCAGCGCCGTGACCTGCGACCTCAGCGTGCAAGCCGAAAGCAGTGTTACCGCGCAGCGTAATCGCCTAGGCAGGAGTCCAGGTGGCGTTGGCCCCGGACAGGACGAGGCAGGGGCGGGCGCCGGGGATCTGGCCGGCCAGCCAGGCGGCGAAGACGGTGGCGGCGGCGGGCTCGACCGCCAGCCGGAACTCCTCCCAGAGGCGGTCGCGGGCGGCGACGATCTCCTTGTCGCTGACGAGCGCGAGGCCGACCTGGTTGGACCGGTAGGCGGCGAAGGCCAGGTCGCCGATTCGGGCCGCCCCGAGAGCGGAGGCCGCCACCGAGTCGGCGCCGACGTCGACCGGCTCGCCCGCCTCGACGGCGGCGTGCAGGGTCGGGCAGCCTTCCGGCTCGACGCCGACGACGCGGCGGGGTCCCGGTCCGGTGGCCGGACGTCCCCCGGCCTCGGCCGCGCGATCGATCGAGGCGAGCGCGCCGCTGACGCCGGCCAGCAGGCCGCCGCCGCCGACGGGAACGGCCACCACGTCGCACTCGGGGAGATCCGCCACGACCTCCAGGGCGAGCGTGCCCTGGCCGGTGACCACGGCGGGGTCGTCGTAGGCGTGCACGTAATAGAGGCCTCGGCCTGCCGCGAATTCGCGGGCGGCGCGCTCGGCGTCGGCGTACACGTGACCGGTCTTCACCACGTCCGCGCCGGTCGCCATGATCCTGGCCGCCTTGATATCCGGAACGGTGGCCGGGACGTAGACGGTCGCGGGGATGCCGAGCCAGCGGGCGGCGGTCGCGACGCCGAGCCCGTGGTTGCCGCCGGACGCGGTAACCACGCGGGCACCGCGCCTGCAGGGACTCCGTCGCCTCCCGCTGCGCGAGCAGCGCGTTCAGCGCGCCGCGGATCTTGAAGACGCCGGCCACCTGGAGATTCTCGAGCTTGAGGCTGACCTCCCGGCCGTCCACGCGCGCGGTGAGCAGCGGCGTTCTGCGTACGTAGGGGGCGATCCGCGCGGCGGCGTCAGCGTAGCGGTCGGGTGCGGCAGCGGACGGTTCTTGGTGGGCTAGACCCTGGGGCATTGCCTCAAGCCTGGCACAGACCTCAGAGTTCGCTGCCCGATCCCCGCACAATTTCGTCCGGATCCCCGCAGTCCGGCGTCGGGTCCCTCAGAGTTCGCTGTCCTGGTCACCGGGCCCGGCCCGACGGTAGTACTCGTCGTCTTGCTCGATCGCCGCGACGTCCTCGGCGGCCGCCCGCTTGATCCTGTCCGAGCGCCGCCTGCTGAAGCTGGTGCTGCGGAGATGCCTGGCCAGCAGGCGAGTCCGCGCTGCGGCCGATGAGGCCGATGAGGCCGAAGACGACCACCACCACGGCCACGACGATGACGATGACGAGCGTGATGCTCCACCCTGACACACTCCGGAATCTGCGGTACTGACGCGTGAGGCAGCCGGTTACACCGGGGCCCGGGTAACAACTTTATTTTTACGCCTCCGTGATACTCGCGCATAGGGATCTGGTGATTCCCGGCGACGGCGGCCCCGCCGCCGTCGCGGAAGCGCGTGGAGCCGGGTGAAACACGGGACCGTTCAGGATGACTGGAGACTTTGGCTTTCGCTTGTGAAGTGGGTGAGCAGGGCGTCCGTGACGGGGCCCGGCTTCTCATAGTGGGCGAAGTGGGAGGCGGCCTGGATGACGGTCAGCCGGGCGCCCGGGATGCCGCGGGCGGTGTAGGCGCCGACCGAGGGCGGCGCGGCGACGTCTTCCGCGCCGGACAGCGACGAGGGTCGGGGCCTGCACCGAGCCGAGCAGCGGGCGGAGGTCGAGCGCGGCGATGGCCTCGCCGCAGCCGGCGTAGCCCTCGGGGTTGGTCGCCTTGAGCATGTCGACCACGGTCTGCACCGCCTCGGGCTCGCGGGCCATGAACGCGGGGGTGAACCAGCGCGGGACCACCAGGTCCGCCAGCGGCGCCATGCCCTCGGCGCGGACGAGGGCGGCGCGGTCGTGCCAGGCCTGCGGGTTCGGCATCGCGGTGAGGGCGGCGCAGCAGACGGCGAGGGAGGTGATCCGCTCGGGGCGCGTTGGCGGCCAGCCAGATGCCGGTCATGCCGCCGAGGGAGACGCCCGCGTAGGCGAACCGCTCGATACCGCGGGCGTCCGCGACGGCCAGGACGTCGGAGCCGAGGTCGGCGATGGTGTACGGGCCTGGCGGCGCGGGCGACTGGGCGCCGGGTGCGCCGTGGCCGCGCGGCTCGTACCGCAGTACACGGAAATATCGCGACAGAACGGGCACCTGGTGCGCCCACACGTCGCGGGTGGTGCCGATCGGGTTCCCGAGCACGAGCACCGGCGCGTCTTCCGGGCCGTCCAGCGACGAGACGAGCTTGACCGCGGGCATGGAGTCCCTTCTCCGTACGACTCCTTACAGGTCGAAGAAGACGGTCTCGTTGGCGCCCTGCATGTGGATGTCGAACCGGAGCAGGCCGTCGCCGCCCGGGACCGCGATCAGCGTCGCCCGGCGGGCCGCCGGGACGGCCGCGAGCACCGGGTCGGCCGCGTTGGCCGCGTCCTCGTCGGGGAAGTAGATCCTGGTCACCGAGCGGTCGAGCATGCCCCGGGAGAACACGGACACGTCGATGTGCGGCGCCTCGGTCCGGCCGTCGCCGAATGGCAGCGGGCCCGGCTTGACGGTGACGATCTTGAACGAGCCGTCGTGGTTGGTCTGGCGCACCGGCCGAAGCCGCGGAACGCCTTGTCGCCGTCGAGGACCGGGCCGCGGGGGTCGTCCGGGTGCGCGAACCGGCCGTTCTGGTCCGCCTGCCAGGTCTCGATCATGCCATCGGGGATCGGGTCGCCCGCGCCGTCGTACAGCCGGCCGAGGATCGTGATCGCGCCCGGCGTCGTCCGGCGGGACCACGTAGGGTCCCTCCGGCCACGGCAGCCGCATCGAGAAGTAGGGCCGACCGTCTGCGACGGGGTGAGCAGCTCGCTCATTGCGTGGGGCTCCTCAAAGATGGACTGCTCGCGACCGCGCAGCACGATGTCGAACCGGTAGGCCAGGGCCCACTCCGGCTGGGTGTCCTCGATGGAGAACTCCGCGACCATCCGCGCCCTGGCCTTCTCGTCGGGCACCGAGTTGTAGATCGGGTCGAGCGGCAGCAGCGGGTCGCCAGGGAAGTACATCTGGGTGACGAGCCGCTGGGTGAACGCGCGGCCGAACAGGCTGTAGTGGATGTGCGCGGGCCGCCAGGCGTTGTAGTGGTTGCCCCACGGGTACGAACCCGGCTGGATCGTGATGAACCGGTAGCGGCCGCCCTGGTCGGTGATCGCGCGGCCGACGCCGGTGAAGTTCGGGTCGAGCGGTGCGGGGTGGTGCTCGCGGGTGTGCCGGTACCGGCCGGCCGCGTTGGTCTGCCAGATCTCGATCAGCGTGTCGGGCACCGGCCTGCCGCCGGAGTCGCGCACCTGGCCGAACACGATGATCCGCTGGCCCTGCGGCTCCCCCGCGTGCTGCGTGGTGAGGTCGGCGTCCTGCATGGTGATCAGGTCGTCGCCGAGCAGCGGCCCGGTCACCTCGGTGAGCCGCTGCGGCAGCAGCACGAGCGGCTGCTTCGGGTGGCGCAGCGCGGTCGACTTGTAGCCGGGCGAGTCGAGCGGCGGGTGGTTACCCGGCTGGGGCTTCGTGTACTCGGGCAAGACCAGCTTGCCGGAGTCCGGGACGATGAGTCCCTGTTCGGACACTGTCACGGTGGTCTTAACTCCTTCAGCCAGTTAACCCGACGATATATCCGCTGCGCCGACCTCTGCCGCCTAGGGTACAGATGTTCGCATGTCGGACAAGAGTCTGCTGCCCCCGCCCCAAATCGCAGGCAGCGCGACTGGGCTCTAGCACAAGGCCTTGCTGCCGTCCGCCGGCGTCGCCACGCGTCTTGCCCCGCTCGCCCACCTCGGCCCTAGCCCTCCTCGGCGCGGTACTCGCTGATCGCGCGGTTCGCGATGGCGAAGGCGCGGTTCGCCACCGGGACGCCGGCGTACAGGCCGACCTGGAGCAGCACCTCGCGGATCTCATCGGAGGTGAGGCCGTTGCGCAGGGCGGCCTTGGTGTGCATCGCCAGCTCGTCCTCGTGTTGCAGGGCGGCGAGCACGGTGAGCGTGACGATGGAGCGCTGCGGCCTCGTCAGCCCGGGCCGCGACCAGATCTCGCCCCAGGCGTACCGGGTGATCCAGTCCTGGAACGGGGCGGTGAACTCGGTGGCGGTGTTGACCGACCGGTCCACGTGAGCGTCGCCCAGGACCGCCCGCCGGACCGCCATGCCCTGCTCGGTGCGCTCTTCGTCGTTCATGGTTTGCCTCGCTCCGCTCTCGCTTTTTGGTCTGGCGCGCTTCGCGCGCTTCTTGCTGTTATCAGGTTTGCGCAAGGCCCGGCAGGAGATCGTGGACCGTTGTGTACATCCCCGTGTACACAACGGTCCACGATCACGTCGACCGCCTCGCGGGCGGGCAACTTCTTGCTGTTATCCTGCGCGACCGTTATACTGCACTGCTTTCATCTGGCACTGTGCTTTCATCTGGCACTGTGTGCGGCCAGCGCCGCGGTGATGAAGGCGTCGGATGCGCCCAGGTAGTTGGCCGGGTCCAGGGCCTGGTCGATGTCCTCGGCGGATATCCCCGCCTGGGGGAGCTTGTCGGCCACGTCCGGGGCGTCGAGCAGGGCGTCGCGAAGCGGGACGCCGGCGGCGACCGCCCGCGCGGCGGCGGACGCGACCAGGTCGTGCGCCTGCGGGCCGCCGAGGGAGTCGCGCAGCAGCGCGGTCACCCGCTCGGCCATCGGCAGCCCGCCGGTCGCGGCGAGGTTCGCGGCCATCCGGCCGCTGTCGATGGTCAGGTTCGCCAGCAGGTCCTGCGCCCATGCGGCGGCGGAGACGGCAAGCTGGAGCAGGTGGCCGAACGGCTGCCACTCGGCGTGCCAGGCGCCGGCCGCGCGCTGGTGCTCCTGCTCGGCGCTGGCCACGAGGGTGGCGAGCAGGCCGCCTGCCTGCCGCGCGCAGCCGAGGATGGCGATCGCCGCGACCGGGTTGTTCTTGTTCGGCATCGCCGACGAGCCGCCCCGGCGCGGCGCGCGAACTCGCCGGCCGGGCCCGCCGCCGCCGGTCGGCTCCGCGCCCTCGCTGACCTCGGCGATCTCGGTCTGCGCGAGCAGCGTCACGTCGCGGGCGATCTTGGACAGGGCGGCCGTCACGCGCGCCATCGCGACCGCGACGTCGATGATCCGCAGCCGCTCGGTGTGCCAGGGCAGCGGCGGGTCAAGCAGCCCGAGCTCCGCTGCCATCAGGGATTTCACCTGCGCACCGGACGGGCCCAGGGAGGCGAGGGTGCCCGCCGCGCCGCCGAACTGGACCGCGAGCCGCGTCTCGCGCACGGATGCCAGGCCGTCGAGCGCGCCGTCAAGCCCGGCCAGCCAGCCGGCCGCGACCACGCCGAAGGTGACCGGCACCGCCTGCTGCAGCAGCGTCCGCCCGATCATCAGCGTCCCCCGGTGCGCGTCGGCCAGCCGCGCTGCGGCGACCGCCGCGCCCGACAGGGAGTCGACCACCGCGTCGATAGCGTCGCGGGCGAGCAGCATGGCCGCCGTGTCCATGATGTCCTGGCTGGTGGCGCCCTTGTGCACCGCCGCCTTGGCCGCCGGGTCCGGCACCAGGCGCGTCAGCGTCCGCGCCAGCCCGGGCACCGGATTGCCAGTCAGCGCCGACGACTGGCTCAGCTCCGCGATGTCGAAATCCCCGGCCCGGGAGGCCGCGGCGCTCACCGATGCCCCGGTGCCCGCCGGCGCGAGCCCGGCCCGCTCAAGCGCACGGGCAAGGGCCGCCTCGGCCGCCAGCATGGCCCGCAGCCAGGCCGCGTCGTCGGCGACCGGGCCGCCGCGCATGAACACGCCGCCGAACATCCCGCCCGCCCCTCCCTTCATCCCGCCCGGCCCTCTCTCGCGCAACCCCCCGGTCTCGCCCTCGGGCACGTCCCGAATCCCTTCGCCGGCCGGTCCGCAGTTCTGATCAGGCATCTGTGGATGTTATCGTCCGATCATGACCGCGCTCCCCGTTGGCGGCCCTGAGCTGCCGCAACGCCGTACCCTAGTCACCGAGATCCCCGGACCCGCCTCGCGCGCCCTGACGAAGCGCCGTAACTCGACCGTTGCCCGAGGCGTCTCCACCACGCTGCCGGTCTTCATCACCGCGGCCGGCGGCGGCGTGCTGCTCGACGCCGACGGCAACTCCCTGATCGACTTCGGGTCGGGCATCGCCGTCGCGTCGGTCGGCAACGCGGCCGACGCCGTGGTCAGCCGGGTGCAGCAGCAGGTCGCCCAGTTCACCCACACGTGCTTCATGGTCACCCCGTACGAGGGCTACGTGGAGGTGTGCGAGCAGCTGGCCCGCCACACGCCCGGGACCCACGAGAAGCGGTCGCGCCCTGTTCAACTCGGGCGCGGAGGCCGTCGAGAACGCGATCAAGATCGCCCGGCACCACACCGGGCGGCAGGCGGTGGTCGCGTTCGACCACGCCTACCACGGCCGCACCAACCTGACGATGGCGCTGACCGCCAAGAACATGCCGTACAAGCAGGGGTTCGGCCCGTTCGCGGGCGAGATCTACCGGGTGCCGATGGCCTACCCGCTGCGCTGGCCGGACGGCCCCGAGGCGTGCAAGGCGGAGGCGCTCGGCGTCATCAAGTCCCTGATCCACGCCCAGGTCGGCGAGGAGAACGTCGCCGCGGTGATCCTCGAGCCGATCCAGGGCGAGGGCGGGTTCATCGTCCCGCCCGCAGGGTTCCTCGCCGGGCTCGCGGAGTTCTGCCAGGCCCACGGCATCGTCTTCGTCGCCGACGAGATCCAGACCGGCTTCTGCCGGACCGGCGACTGGTTCGCCTGCGAGCACGAGGGCGTCGTCCCCGACCTGATCACCACCGCCAAGGGCATCGCCGGCGGCCTGCCGCTGGCCGCGGTGACCGGCCGCGCCGAGATCATGGACGCGGTCCACCCCGGCGGCCTCGGCGGCACCTACGGCGGCAACCCGGTCGCCTGCGCCGCCGCGCTCGGCGCGATCGAGACCATGGAGTCCCAGGACCTGGCCGGCCGGCGCGCGCCGGATCGGCGACATCATGCTCCCCCGGCTGCGCAAGCTGGCCGAGACCTACCCGGTCATCGCCGACGTCCGCGGCCGGGGCGCGATGGTCGCGGTCGAGCTGACCAAGCCCGGCACGCTCGAGCCGGACCCGGCCGCCGCCGCCGCGGTCGCGCGACGCCTGCCACCAGGCGGGCCTGGTCGTGCTCACCTGCGGCACGTTCGGCAACGTGCTCCGCTTCCTGCCGCCCGCTCGTCATCGGCGAGGACCTGCTGGAAGAGGGCCTGGACCTCCTGGAGAACGCCTTCGCAACTCTGTCGTAGTCGCGAGCGACGCTCCCTGGACGATTCCGCAGCGGTCACGGGCTTCGGTACGTCACGGTAGAGGCGGATGGTGCGGGTGGTGCCGAGGTGGCTCGATGCCGAGGTGCCGCTGGCTCGATGCCGAGGCGGCCGCTGGCTCGATGCCGAGGCTGCTCGCTGGCTCGATGCCGAGGCCGCCCGCTGGCTCGATGCCGAGGCCGCCGCTGGCTGGTAACTAGTAGCGGATGGCTATCTCGGTGCCGTCGTCGGCGTGCTGGGCAGGGTTGGTGAGGGTGACGGCAACGCCGGCGGCGATGCGGCGGGCGGACCAGCATACGGCGGCGGCGTCGAGCAGGTCGTGCACGGCCGCGCCGACGACCTTGGGTGGCAGGGTTATGCCAGCCCGCGCCAGCAGTCCCCTGCGGACGACGAGGCCCGCCTCGGTGTGCTTGCTGGCGGCGAGCGGCGCGCCCGCAAGGGCGGCGAACGGAGAGCTCCGGATGCACCTCGTGCAGCCGGGCGGTGGACAGGCGGGCGCGCGACGCGCGGCGGTAGGCGTCGGCTTCGAGGAGCTTGCCGCGCAGCCCCCACGTCTGCGCGGACAGGCCCTTGCCGGTGAGCTCTCGGCACGCGCGGTTGGCCTCGGCGTAGGTCTTCCGCTCCCAGACCGGCCTGGGCGGGATCGTGAAGATGGTGACGCCGCGCCGGCCGAGTGCCCGTCGGGCGAGGACGTCGGCGACCCGCCAGCCGTCTGCGACGAGGCCGAGCGGCATGTCGATCCCGACAACGCCGCTCAGCTGCAGTCTGTCCAGGGTCGAGGCCACCGTAACGGTCGCCGTCAGCGCGACGGCCGCCGCCAGGGAGCCGGGCGGCTCGCCAGCGGCCGACGGGCGCAGCGTGACCATCACCCAGCCGCCAGCGCAGGCGTCTACCCCGGTCGCGGGGTACCCGGCGCTCGTCACGGGAACACGGTAACGCGAGGGGGCCGTGAGGGACCCGGCCCGCTCGCGTTAGTGGCGTCAGCTATTCCCTGTCGATGAGCAGGTCGAGCTTGCCGTGGATCGTCTCAATCCCGACGCGGACCAGGTCAAGCGCGCCCTTGACGTTCACGAGTTCGCCCTCAACGTTGGTGAGCCGGTCCTTGACGTTCACGAGTTCGCTCTCGACGTTCGTGAGCCGTCGGGTGTGGTCCTGCTGGGTGTCGTGCAACGCTTGCAGCATCGATCGCTGGGCGCGGAACTCGGCTTGCATCTTGCCCATATCGAAGTCCATCGCGGCTCTCAGGCGTGCCTCGGTCTTGGCTGTCTCCTCCAGCGTACCGACTCGGGCCTCGATGCTGTCTCGCCATTGCTGGGGATCTTCAAGATCATCTGTCATGACGCCTCCTCTGGCGCGGATAAGTGACCAGAAAAGAAGATAGCGAGTATTTTCCGCAAAGCAAATTGCAAATGTTTGCGATTGGCAATACGGACGATAATCCGAGCCATTAATGGGGGGCTTTACCAGCGTGCGCGGATACCTTTCTTGGATTCCTGGCAGGTCAGGTCGACTGTTGGATGGCGACACTCCAGGCGGGTCAGGCCGACTAGCGGATGGTGATATTTCCGGCAATGTCAGGTAGACCGGCCGACCGGGGTGACGCGGCGGCGTCCTTGCGCGCCCCGCCTCGTTGCGTGACGGTCCCGTGCATCTCGCTCATCCCGTTCCGACCGATGAGGTAGCGCAGGACCGCGAGCACGCGGCGGTGGTCCCGCTCGCCCGGCGACAGGCCGAGCTTGGTGAAGATGTTGTTAATGTGCTTTTCCACCGCGCCGCCGCCGACGACGAGGGCCCCGGCGATCGCGGAATTGGACCGGCCCTCCGCCATCAGCGCGAGCACCTCGCGCTCGCGCGGGGTCAGGTCGCCCAGCGGGTGGCGGCTGCGGGCGAGCAACTGCGCGACCACCTCGGGGTCGAACGCGCTGCCGCCCTCGGCTACCCGGCACAGCGCGTCGAGGAACTCGGTGACGTCGGCGACCCGGTCCTTGAGCAGGTACCCGACGCCGTGCGGTCGGCCGGCGATAAGCTCGGTGGCGTACCGTTCCTCGACCCACTGGGAGAGCACGAGGACGCCGACGTCCGGCCAGCGGTCGCGGACCACCAGCGCGGCCCGCAGCCCCTCGTCGGTGAACGTCGGCGGCATCCGCACGTCCACCACGCACGCGTCGGGCTGGCTGGCGCGCGACCGCGCGCAAGAACGCCTCGGCATCGCCGGCGGCGGCGATGATCTCGTGGCCGGCCTCGGCAAGCAGCCGGGTCAGCCCCTCCCGGAGCAGGACCGAGTCCTCGGCGATCGCTATCCGCATGGCAGCACCGCCGAGATGATCGTCGGGCCGCCGGACGGCGACTCGACCGACAGCTCGCCGTCGACGCCGCCGACCCGGTCGGCCAGGCCAGACAGCCCGGCGCCGCGCGGATCGGCCCCGCCGATCCCGTCGTCACTGACCACGACCGTCAGCGTGCCGGGAAAGCCGTGGCCCTCCACGAAGACGCTGGCGTGGCTGGCCCGCGAATGCTTCGCCACGTTGGTGAGCGTCTCGGCGACGAGGAAGTACGCCACCGCCTCGACTGCGGGCTTCGGCCGGACCGGCACATCGACCTGCATATCCACCGGAACCGGGCAGAGCGCGGCCAGGCCGGAGAGCGCGGCGTCAAGGCCGCGGTCGGTCAGCACCGGCGGGTGCACGCCGCGCACCAGGTTCCGCAGCTCGATCAGCGCCTCCTTGGCCTGCGCGTGCGCCTGGTCGACGAGATCGCGCGCCGCCTCGGGGTCGTCGCCGAACTTCGCCTTGGCCCGGCCGAGCTCCATCGCCAGCGCCACCAGCCGCTGCTGCGCGCCGTCGTGCAGGTCGCGCTCGATCCGCCGCCGCTCGGCCTCGGCCGCGTCCACCACCCGCTCCCGGCTGACCTCGAGCTCGGCGACCCGGGCGGCCAGGTCCTTCGGCGGCGCGAGCAGCCACCGGGCAAGGACGACGTGGCAAGGCCGAGAGGCGCGCGGGCCACCCCGGGCGAGGCCATCAGCACCTGCGCCCCGGTGACGAGCGACCCGGTCAGCACCGGCGCCCCGCGCAGCGGGTGGCCGTCGATGGCGGGCGACCCGCGCAGCAGCCGCCAGGCGTACAGGGGCAGCGTGACCAGGACGAAGCCGAGCGACCAGACCGTGACCAAGAGCGTGACCAGGACAAGGCCGAGCGACCAGACGACGACGACGGCGACCGCGGTCACGATGCCTACCGTCGGGAACAGCAGCGCGTATCCGATCTCGCCCCAGGTGGCGCGCCCGAGGACCGTGGCCCGGCGGGGGATGAGCAGCCAGCGGTAGCCGCGCCGCGGGTCGGCCGGCCAGCCGGGTATCGGGGCGCCGAGCAGGACGGCGCACCGGGCGCGTTCCACGGCCGCGAGCCCGTCGCCGCACCGGAGCATAAGGCCGAGAATCGGCAGGGTCACCAGGCCGATCGGCACGCAGGCGGCGCTGACGACGATGCCGACCAGAACGGCGAGGAAGACCACGCCGGTCACCAGGCCGGCCAAGAGGTTGGTGAAGGCGAGCCATGTACGCGGCGGAATTGGATCGCGGATGAGGGACATACCAGTGACGCTAGGCGATGCGGGTCCCGCCAGCTAGCCGATATACCCACGGAAACGGGGGTGGGTTAACCCCACCCCCGATCCGTCGGGCACCACCATGGCCCCGGCATCCCGTCAGCGCCCACCCTCTCAGTCATGGATGAAATGTCAGCTCTGCACTCAGGGCGCCAAGCGACGAGTTCGAACCCGCCTCCCGGAGCAGTCCCTCCCGGAGCAGTCCTCGGCGGGGTGCCATCAGCCAGGACACCCATCGTGGAGCGCGTGGCCGGCTGGTCGGTGCGGCACCGCAAGATTGTCGTGATCGGCTGGCTGCTGCTTGTCGTCGCGGCGTTCGCGGTCGGACAGCATCTCGGCACGAGCAACACCAACAGCTACGATCCCGGGCAGGCCGGCCGGGCCGAGCGGATACTGAACGAGCCGGCCGTGCAGCAGCCGGACGCCGAGAGCGTGCTCATCCAGGGCCGCTCGGCGGCCCAGACCTTCGCCGCCGACCCGGAGCTGCGCAGGCGGTGCGGCAGGTCGTGGCGGCGCTCGAGCGGCTGCCCGATGCCGCCGCCGACATCCGGTCGCCGTTCACGACCGCCGGGCTGGTCAACGGCCGGTCGGCCCTGGTCACGTTCAACGTCGCGGGCAACCAGGGCGGCGACGACGCGGCCGTGGTTCCCGCGCTGAACGCGGTGGCCGCCATCCAGGCCCGCCACCCGGGCCTGACCGTCGCCGAAGCAGGGGGCGCCAGCGGCGATCGGGTGGCCAGCGCTCTGATCGGCCAGGACTTCAGGGCGGCAGAGATCACCTCGCTCCCGGTCACGCTGGTGCTGCTGCTGATCGTGTTCGGCGCGCTGATCGCGGCCGGGCATCCCGCTGCTGCTGGCGGGCACCGCGGTGATCGCCGCGATCTCGCTGCTCTCGATCCCCAGTCGCATCGTGCCCATCGACGGCACCACGTCGGCGATCGTATTGCTGGTCGGGATGGCGGTGGGGATCGACTACTCGCTGTTCTACCTGCGCCGGGTCCGGGAGGAACGCGCGGCGGGCCACGGCACGCGGGAGGCGCTGCACATCGCGGCCGCCACCTCGGGCCGGGCCATCGCGGTGTCCGGGCTGACCGTGATGATCTCCCTGGCCGGGCTGTTCCTCACCGGGATCGACGTGTTCTCCGGGGTCGCGATCGGCACCATCCTCGTCGTCGGCGTCGCCGTGCTCGGCTCGCTGACGTTCCTGCCCGCGCTGCTGTCGCTGCTCAGCGCGGCGACCGACCGCGGCAGGATCCCGTTCCTCGGACGGCGCCGGGCCGCCGCCCGCCCGTCCCGGCTCTGGGGTCTCGTCGTCCGCGCGGTGGTGCGCAGGCCCCTCGCGCTCGGCGGCCTCGCGGCGGTGGCGCTGCTGGCGCTGGCGACGCCGCTGCTCTCGCTGCACCTGGAGAATCCGGACCTGCATGCCTTCCCCGACAGCGTGCCGGTGTTCCGCACCGCGCAGGCCATCGAGCGGGCCTTCCCGGGCGGCCCGGAGCCCGCCGAGGTGGTTGTGACCGGCGCCGACCTGGGCGGGACCGCGGGTCAGCGCCGCCATCACCGCCCTGCACGCCGAGGTCGCGGCGACCCATGGCGCGATCAGGGAGCCGATCACCACGGCGCTGTTCGGCGCCGGCCAGCCCGGCCGCGACCAGGTGCTCGTCATCTCGGTCCCGCTGGCCGGCGACGTCACCGACGCGACGTCGGTCAACGCGCTCACCACGCTTAGCGCACGGGTGCTGCCCGCGACGCTCGGCAAGGTGCCGGGGATCAGCTACGCGGTCGGCGGGGACACCGCGAGCAACACCGACTTCGACGCGCAACTGGCCAGCAGGACGCCGCTGGTGTTCTGCTTCGTGCTCGGGCTGGCGTTCCTGCTGCTGATGTTCAGCTTCCGGTCGGTAGCGATACCGGCGCTGTCCATCTGCCTCAACCTGCTCTCCGTCGGCGCCGCCTACGGCGTGATGACCTGGATCTTCCAGGACGGCCATCTGCAGGGCGCGCTCGGCTTCACCGCCTACGGCGGGATCACGCCGTGGCTGCCGCTGTTCATGTTCGTGCTGCTGTTCGGGCTCAGCATGGACTACCACGTGTTCATCCTCAGCCGGATCAGGGAGCTGCGGCTGCGCGGCGCGTCCGCCGGGGCGGCGGTTACCGACGGGATCACCTCGAGCGCCGGCGTGGTGACAAGCGCCGCCGTGATCATGGTCGCGGTGTTCTCGATCTTCGCCACGCTGTCGGAGATCGAGTTCAAGGTGTTCGGCGTCGCCATGGCGGTCGCCGTCCTCATCGACGCGACCGTGGTGCGCGGCGTGCTGCTGCCGGCCGGCCTGGCGCTGCTCGGTGACCGCGCCTGGGCCCCGCCGGGCCGGCCCCGGTTCCGGCGTCAGGCCCGGCGGTCGGAGGTGGAACCACGGACCGTTCAGGAGAACCCGAATTTGACCTTGGAGGGACAGGGTGGGCGGATAGTTAGGAATGGTCGTGACCTCGGATAAGAATGGTTACCGTGACGATCAGGGTGGAGCCAGGCGCCGCGGACGCGGTACCGGAGCTTTCCGTGTCCTCGCTTACCGTCCGCTACGGCACGGTAACCGCGCTGGCCGGGGTCGATCTGTCGGTGCGGGCTGGGGAAGTAGTGGCGCTCGCCGGGGAGAACGGGGCGGGGAAGACCACGCTGATCCGGGCCATCGCGGGCGATCTCACCCCGGTGTCGGGGTCGATCCGGGTGGGCGGGCGCGCGCTGGCGCCCGTCCCCTCGGCCGCCGCCAGGCTTGGCGTCCGGGTCGTCTGGCAGGATCTCGCGCTCAGCGAGAACCTCGACGTGGCGGCAAACGTGATGCTCGGCAACGAGCGCCGCTGGCACATGTTCTCCACTGTCGCGCTGCACCAGGAAGCGGCGCGACTGTTCGCGAGGCTCGGCATCCCGGTGCGCGATCCCACCCTGCCGATCAGGGCGCTCTCCGGCGGCCAACGGCAGATGGTCGCGGTCGCCCGGGCGATGGCGCACAACCCCCGGCTGCTGCTCCTTGACGAGCCGACCGCTTCGCTCGGGCTGCAGGAGGCGGCACTGGTCGAGCGGCTGATCACCCGGCTGCGCGAGCAGGGCACCACGATCTTGCTCTCCTGCCACGACACCGGGCTGATGTTCCGCCTGTCGGACCGGGTCCTGGTGCTCAGGCACGGCCAGGTCGTCACCGAGGTCGCGACGAACGAGGTGCGCCCGGACGACGTGATGGCGCTGATTGCCGGGCAGGCGGTGGACTCCTCGGCGCGGCGTCAGCTCACCCGGTTGCACGGGCTCGCCGGGCGGCTCGTCTCCTCCGACCCGTCATCAAGCCTGTCGCTGATCTTGTCCGCGCTCGGCGCCGCGCTCGGCAGCGAAAGACTCTGCATCCACCTGGTTGACGATGGCGAGCTGGCGTCCGCCGCGTCGTTCGGGGTGCCCAGGCAGCTGCTTGATGTGTGGGCGCGGCTCCCTTTCGGCGCGGCGGGCGGACCGGTCGGGCTGGCCGCGCAGCGGCAGGCGCCGGTCATCGAGGACAACCTCAGGACCGACGCCGGCTCCTGGCGGCACTTCGGTGACCTGGCCAGGTCGGCGAAGGTGGCCAGTTCCTGGTCGGTACCGGTGCTCGGCCCGGGCGGGCTGCTCGGGGTCATCACCGTGTTCCGCGCGATGCCGGGCAAGCCGGGCCGCGATGACCTGGACCTCGCCGCGCTCTACGCCGGCGTACGCCGCCAGCGCGATCGAGCGCGACCGGCTGCTCGACCAGGTGACGGCGCGCAACCGGCTCCTTGAGACGATCAGGGAGATGCTGCAGACGCTGGCGGGGGCGGTGCCGGTCGCGGCCGGCCTGTCCGTCGCGTTGCAGGCGCTCCGCCGTGGCCTGGGCGTCGACGAGGTGGCGCTGGTCACCTCGGCGGCGGACGGCTCCACCACGGTGCGCGCGTACTCCGGGGGCGCCGGAGCTTGCGCGGCTGGCCGCGACAGCGCCGACGAAGCGGACATTTCGGCGGCCACGGCGGAGGCGGCCCGGTCCGCGCTGGACTTCGGCGGCCCGGACGGCGTTGCGACCAGCGCCGCCGGGGCGAGCTCGACCGTCTCGGCCGCCGAAAGCAGGTACCAGTGGGTGACGTTCGCGGCGCCGTCGGGACGGACCGTGCTGCTCTCGTCGTGGGCGGACGGAGAGCGCCTGGACGACGCGACTGACCTGCTCGAGGACGCGGCCCACTCGCTGCGGATGGCGCTCGAGCGGGAGCATGCGCTGCTCGCGCACCAGGAGGCGATGGCGCTGCGGCACTCGCGCGAGCTGCAGCAGATGTTCCTGCGCAGGCTCAGCCACGAGCTCCGCACTCCGCTCACCGCGATCACCGGATACGCGAGCTCCCTGCTCCAGCAGGACGTGACCTGGGACGCCGCCTCCGAGGAGCGGTTCCTGTCTCGCATCGCGGCGGAATCAGCCCGGCTCGGCCGCCTGGTCAACGACCTGCTCGACTTCTCCGCGATCGAGTCGGGCGTCTTCCGGCTGCAGAGCGACTGGTGCGACATCCCGCTCGTGCTCGATGCGTCGATCGCGGTGCTGCCGCCCGCGGCCGCGTCCATGGTGGAGGTCAGGTCCGCGCCCGGGCTGACCGCGATCTGGGCCGACCACGACCGGCTTGAGCAGGTCTTCGTGAACCTGGTCGGCAATGCGCTCAGCCACAATCCGCCGCTGACCAGAGTGCTCGTCACCGCGCAGGCAGCGGGGCCCGACGTTGTGACGGTCCGGGTCGCCGACGATGGCGACGGGCTGCCGCCCGAGTTGGCGCGCGCCGTCACCGAGGCGGCCCGCGGCCGTGACCCGCGCTGGCACGAGGTGCTCGCGTCCGGCGTGGTCCGGCCCAGCCGGCGCGGGACGGGGGCCGGGCTCGGGCTCTCCATCGCCGCCGGGATCGTGGCCGCGCACGGCGGCCGGATCGAGCTCGAGCCGACAGACTGCGGTACCGCCTTCCTGATCACCCTGCCCGTGGAGAAGCCCCAGTGACCCAAGTGCCCGAACAAGGAGTCCCGACCCGGGTGCTCATCGTCGAGGACGATCCGAACATCGTCGATCTGATCCGGTCAAACCTGGCGGTCCGCGGGTTCGACACGCTCGTGTCATTCGATGGCAGCAAGGCGCTGAGCATGCTGGAGACCGAGCAGCCGGACATGGTGCTGCTCGACCTGATGCTCCCCGAGATCGACGGGTTCGAGCTCTGCAGGCAGATCCGCGAACGCTCCCCGGTGGCCATCATCGTCGTGTCGGCGCGCGGCGGGGAGAGGGACAAGGTGACCGCGCTGAACGTGGGCGCCGACGACTACATGACCAAGCCGTTCGGCATCGAGGAACTGCTGGCGCGGATCCTCGCCACCCTGCGCCGGACCCGCCCGGCCGACGCGAGCGCCGAGACCACCCCATCGGTCATCGTGATCGGCGACGTCGAGATCGACCTGGCGGGCCAGCAGGTCCGGCTGGCCGGCCAGCAGGTGCATCTCACCCCGACCGAATTCGCCCTACTGCGCGAGCTGGCGCTGAACCGGGGCAAGCTGCTGTCCCGCGCTCATCTGCTGCGCCGGGTCTGGGGGCGCGGTTACGAGACAGAGACCGAGTACGTCCGGGTCTATATCAGGCGGCTGCGGGCCAAGCTGGAGCGCCCGGGCAGCCCGCCGCTGATCCTTACCCAGCCCAGGGCCGGGTACCGGATCGCCGCCGACTAGCCCGCCTCCCGCCCGCGACGCAGCGTCGTAGACTCAGCTACCTTAAGTGACTATGATGTGTCGTACCGTAAGCAGATAGCGACAAAGAGACTAACGCCTGAAAAACGAATGGATAACGAAAAGGTCTCAGAACATACCTTGGCCATAATGTTATCATTCGCGAATTAACGCTTTTTTAACGGTCTTACGGGAGTGTTAACAGGAAAGTTTCTCGTCGCGGATCTAGCATTTCGGCCAGAAGCGCCCGGTCAACAGAGGTCGGGCCACACGGATCTGATCTCGCACATGCCCGATGTGGCATGTCTCGACCGAAATAAGCGAGGTACACCGTTGTATTCCGTATCAGCCAAAAGAGCGGGACTGACAGCGGCCGCCGTCTCGGCGGCACTGCTCGTCGCGGCCTGCAGCAGCTCCAGCAGCTCCAGCAGCAGCAACTCAACGCCGTCCACGTCGGCATCCGCGAGCAGCACCGCGAGCAGCACCGCCAGCCCGAGCACGGTCTCGATCTCCACCAGTGACCTGAACAACAGCTTCTCCGCGATGGCGTCCCTGAAGCCGCTGGCCGCCGAGGGCAAGGGCAACGTCGTGGCGATCCTGCCGGACACCGTCAGCTCCACCCGGTACGTCGAGTTCGACGCGCCGTACCTGAAGGAAGCCCTCTCCGACGCCTGGCCTGACCTCGTCCCAGTACACCGTCGAGAACGCGCTCGGCCAGGACACGACGCAGTTGAGCATGGCCACGTCGGCCATCGACGCGGGCGCGAGCGTGCTGATCGTCGACCCACTCGACTCCGGCGTCGGCGCGAAAATCGAGTCCGAGGCCAAATCCCACGGCGTCGCCGTCATCGACTACGACCGGCTGACCCTCGGCGGCACCCGCAGCTACGCCGTCAGCTTCAACAACGTCCAGGTCGGCACGCTCATGGGCACGGGCCTGGCGGCCTGCGAAACCGCCTGGGGCATCACGAAGCCGGATGTCATCGTCATGAAGGGCGCGCCGACGGACAACAACGCGACCCAGTTCGCGCAGGGCTACGACACCGTGCTCGCCTCGTACTTCTCCTCGGGCAAGTGGACGGACGCCGACAACCCGGCCGGCACCTGGACGCCGGACGTGGCGCTGAGCGAGTTCCAGCAGGCCTACACCGCGCACAAGGGCGTCAACTCCGCGCTGATCCCGAACGACGAGAACGGCGCGCCGATCATCCACTGGCTGCAGGGCCAGGGCGTGAAGGCCAAGACCTTCCCGACCACCGGCCAGGACGCCACCCTCACCGGCCTTGACAACATCCTGTCGGGCTACCAGTGCGGCACCGTCTACAAGCCGGTCTTCGAAGAGGCGCAGGCCGCAGTCGCGCTCGCCATGTTCGTGCGGGCCGGCCAGACCCCGCCGTCCACCCTGGTGAACGGCACGATCACGGACCCGTCGACCAAGGTCGCGGTGCCGTCGGTCCTGCTCACCCCGGAGTGGGTGACCACGAAGAACATGAACTCGACCGTGATCGCGGACAAGTTCGTGCCAGCCGCCCAGCTGTGCGCGGGCACCTACGCGGCCGACTGCACGGCAGCCGGGATCTCCGGCTGATCTAGGAACACTCCGCGTCCGGGGTGCGGGCGGAACTCGCCCGCACCCCGGACGTTTCACCGGGCACGATCAGGCAGGATGTTGGCCGTGACGAATGCTAAGACGCTGACGCGACGCCGCGTAACTGGGCAGCGCTACTCCAGCGCAAGGTTCGACAGGATATGACCATGAACGACGCTGAGCCGCTGCTGCGGCTGCGCGGTATCGGGAAGAACTTCGGCCCGGTGAGCGCACTGAGTGACATCGACCTCGATATCCCCCCAGGACAGGTCACCGCCCTTGTCGGTGACAACGGCGCCGGCAAGTCGACGCTGATCAAGACGGTCTCGGGGATCTGGGAGCCGTCCCACGGGGAGATGTTCTGGCAGGGCAAGCACGTGAACTTCCACTCCCCCAAGGACGCCTCCGACACCGGGATCGCCACCGTCTACCAGGACCTCGCGCTCTGCGACAACCTCGATATCGTGCAGAACATGCTGCTCGGCCACGAGGTGCGCACCAAGGCCGGGCTCCTCGACGAGATAACGATGGAGCAGACGGCCAAGCGCACCCTTTCCGAGCTGCGGGTCACCACCGTCCGCAACATCCGCCAGCCGGTCGGCTCGCTGTCCGGCGGCCAGCGGCAGTCGGTCGCGGTGGCCAAGGCGGTCATGCTCGACGCCAAGCTGGTGATCATGGACGAGCCGACTGCGGCCCTCGGCGTCTCGCAGACCGCGCTCATCCTCGACCTCATCGGCCGGCTGTCCGGCCGGGGCATCGCCGTGCTGCTCATCTCGCACAACCTGACCGACGTGTTCCAGGTCGCCGACCGGCTCGCGGTCCTCTACCTCGGGCGGCTGGTCACCAGCGGCCCGCTGTCCGATTACCGCACGGATTCCGCTGTCCACTGGATGACCACGGGCACCGCCCCGGGCGCCAAGAGCTAGGAGGGCTGAGCCTTGACATCCGTCAACAACGAGCCCGCGAGCCAGGACCCGCCGTCGGCCGACCTGATGACCTCGCCCGACGCGTCCGCCGACCTGCTGGCCAACTCGATGAGCGACTACCTGCGCATCGTCTTCCGGCGGATCCGCGCAGGCGAGAGCGGCGCGCTCCCGGTCATCATCGGCCTGGTCGCCGTCGTGATCTTCTTCCAGATCAGGAACTCGCTGTTCCTCTCGGCGAACAACCTGGTCAACCTGCTGGCGCAGTCGTCGTTCATCATCACGCTCGGCATGGCCGAGATCTTCGTGCTGCTGCTTGGCGACATCGACCTGGCGGCCGGCTTTACCGCCGCCTGCGGCGCGGTGGTCGCGCTGTGGATGCTGGCGCTTGGCGACCCGTGGTGGGCGGCGGTCCTCGTTTCGCTCGCCGGGTGCGCCGCCTACGGGGCGCTGCAGGGGATCATCATCGCCAAGCTCAGGATCCCATCGTTCGTCGTGACGCTGGCCGGCCAGCTCGGCCTGTCCGGGGTGCTCCTGGTCTTGATCAACGCGACCGGCGGCATCGGCGTCGGCGGCGTAATCTCGTTGCACCCCGGGATCATCAACGACATCGAGGCCGGCCAGCTCAGCGCGACCGCCACCTGGATCGTGATGATCGCCATCGGGGTGGTGGCCGGCGCCTTCCTGTTCTACGCCGACTTCCGCCGCCGGTCGGCCGGCCTGGTCGCCCCGCCGGTGTCGGTCTCCCTGCTCAAGGGCGGCGCGGTCCTCGTCGCCGCCGTCATCGTGGCGTTCGTCGCGAACCAGAACCGCGGTCGCTTCATCGTCCTCCAGGGCATGCCCTGGGGCGTGCTGCTGGTGCTCGCGATCCTCTTCGTGTGGACGATACTGCTGGGCCGGACACGGTTCGGCCGGTACATCTACGCGATCGGCGGCAACACCGAGGCGGCACGGAGGGCCGGCATCAACGTGGTGCGGGTCCGCACGCTCGCGTTCATGCTCTGCGGGCTGACCGCGGGTATGACCGGCATCATCTACGCCTCCTATCTCGGCTCGATCTCCAGCGACGTCCCCGGCGGGCAGAACGTGCTGAACGCCGTCGCGGCGGCGGTCATCGGCGGCACCAGCCTCTTCGGCGGGCGCGGCAAGATGTTCCACGCCGTCATCGGCGGCCTCGTGGTCGGTGTCATCTACAACGGCCTCGAACTGCTCGGACTGTCCGCGTCGGCGCAGCTCATCTGGACCGCCCTGGTGCTGCTTGCGGCGGTCATCGTCGACCGGGTCACCCGCCGCGGCTCGAACGCCTGACCGGGCCGCGTTAACCCGCTCTGCGCCCGCGGACTGTTAACTCCTGCCGTTAGCAGTCCGCGGGCGCTGACGTATCTGCGCTTGCGCGCTTCTTGCTGTTATCCGACGGGGATGGCCCACGCTGAAAGTTTGCCCGCCTATCACCGGCCAGACTTTCAGCGCTGATGCAGCGCGCCGCGCTTGTTGCTGTTATCTGGTTGGGCTGACGTTGGGCGTGCCGCCTGAGGGGGATAATTGAGTGTGACTGAGGGGCAGCGGCGGGAGCGACGGTCCGCGAAGGGCGGCGGCCCGCGGATGGCCGTGCACCGGCAGGTGCGGCTCGGCGGCGCGGAGCTCGTCCCGGATCTCGATCGAACGCACGCGTGGTTGCTGTTCGTGGACGGTGTTCCGCAGAGCGGGGTGGACCTCGCCGACCCGGGGTACCTGGAGTTCGAATACGTCCGCCGGATCGGGCACGTCATCGACCTGGCGTTCCCGCCGGGCGAGCCGGTGCGCGTGCTGCACCTGGGCGGCGGTGCGCTGACGCTCCCCCGCTACATCGCGCACACCAGGCCGGCGTCGCGGCAGCTCGTCGCGGAGGTGGACGACGCGCTCACCGACCTCGTCCGGGCCAGCCTGCCGCTGCCCGCCGGGCATCGCATCCGAGTGCGGGCGGCGGACGCCCGCGAGGTCGTCGAGTCGGTCCGGGAAGGCAGCTACGACCTGGTCATCGCCGACGTCTTCGCGGGCGCGGTGACGCCACCGCGGCTGACCACGGCGGAGTTCGCCGCCGCGACCGCACGCGCGCTGCGGCCCGGCGGGATCTACGCGGTGAACGTCGCCGCCGGGCCGCCGCTCGACCCGGCCAGATCCGCCGTGGCCACGGTCCGTTACTCCTACAAGGAAACGTGCATGATCGCGGAGCCGAGCGTGCTCCGGGGCCGGCGGCGGGGAAACCTGGTGATCTTCGGCAGCGACCAGCCGCTGCCGGAGGCGGCGCTGCTGCGGGCGGCGGCGAGCGACCCCTTCCCCGCGCGGGTGGTTTCCGGCGATGACCTGCGGCGCTTCATTTCAGGCGCGCCGGTAGTAACAGACTCGACCGTGGCTACTAACACCACAGCATCACCTGAAACCTCTCCGCAGCCAACGAAGTGGTAACGCGCCCGATTCGCTGTATTCGCACCGCCTAATTCTTCTACCCTTGGCCCCATGGACTTGCCCCCCTCCGGTTGGTACCCCGATCCTTACGGCGCGCCCGATCTACTCCGATGGTGGGACGGATCGACCTGGACCCACCACACCCATCCGGGCGTGGGGACGGCGGACACCGGCGGCAGCGGCGCGGCGGCGGGCAGCGGCGGGGGCGCGACGGCCGTCGGCGGGGCGATGGGCGGGGCGCAGAGGGCGTCGGCGCAGCGGACGACCGTGCAGCCGACCACCGTCCAACCGGGCACCGTCCAACCGGCCACCGTCCAACCGGGCACCGGGCAACCGGCCGGCGGGTGGGCGACCCGCGACCGGGTGATCGGCGACTGGGCGGGCACTGACTGGCCCACCGGCGACCAACTGGCCAACACCAAACCGCCGAAGGGGCCCCGGACCGAGCCGCAGCCGGCCCTGCCGGCCACCTCGGTCCAGTCGGCGGTCCAGCCGACCACGTACCAGCCGGCGGTCCAGCCGACCGCATACCAGCCGGCGGTCCAGCCGACCGCGTACCAGCCGACGGTCCAGCCGACCGTCTACCAGCCTGCGGTCACCTCCGTCGGGGTGACCACCGCGGCGCCCACCACGGTCCAGCCGACCACCGTCCAGCCGACCAACGGCTGGGGGATGGCAGGGCAGCTGGGCGGCGGACAGGCCGCCACGGCCTATCTCGGGCCCACGGCCGGCGGCGGCGCCGCTGGCGGCCCGGTTGGGGCCGACGCGGGCGGGACGCAGGTGCTCTCCCTCGGCGGCGATGCCTGGCAGGTGCCCGGTGCGCCCGGCGGCCCGGCCGCGCCCAACCGATACGGGTACCAGCAGGCGCAGCGGCGCCGCCGGATGTGGCTGATCGGCGGGCTCGTCGCGGGCACCGCCGTCGCGATCGCGATCATCGTGGTCGTCGCCACCAGCCTGGGCAGCTCGTCGACCCCCACGACTGCGGACCAGGCGGTGGCCACGTCGCCCGCATCGCCGGCCCCGACCGCCGCCGCAGCCACCCCCACGGCGACGCCGACCGCGTCGGCCAGCGCCACTTCGACGCCACCCGCCTCGGTGCTCTCCGACGGGCAGTCGGGCCTGTCCTACGCGCAGCTCGCCACCCCCTGGCAGCCGGTCTGCCCGAGCGACCTGGACAGCGCGTTCAGTTGGACGGCCGGGGAATCAGCGGTCGCCGGGTCGATCAACGGCGGGCAGACCACCTGGTACGGGGAGGCGTGCTCGGGCCCGCTCCCCGCGCAGTACAACTACTCCGGAGTGCGGGACCTGGAGAACACCGCGACCAACGTGGCCCAGACGCTGGAAAACGCTTACTACAATGCGCTCAACCACACCACCCAGCCGGAGCTGAGCCTGCCGATCACGGTCAGCGGCCACCCCGGCTGGGAGATCGAGTACCTGGTCACCTACACCAACGCGGCCGCCCAGGGCGCCACCTGGACCACCGAGGAGGGCGCGGTCGTGGTCGCCGACACGGGCACCGGCAATACCCCGGTGGCGTTCTTCACGTCGGTCCCTGACAACCTCGGGCAGACCAACGTGGCCTCGCTCGTCTCCTCGCTCCAGCTCACCGTGGTGCCGAACGCCGCCGGCGGCTCCCCCACGGCCGCCGCGGGCGGATCGCCGACCGCGGCCGTGGGCCCCTAGGACCGCTTAGGAGTTGACCGGGAAGCCTAGGTTCACGCCGCCGTGGGACGGGTCGAGCCAGCGTGAGGTCACGACCTTCCCCCGGGTGTAGAAGTGCACGCCCTCGGTGCCGTGCACGTGCGTGTCGCCGAACAGGCTGGCCTTCCACCCGCCGAAGGAGTAGTACGCCATCGGCACCGGAATCGGCACGTTGACGCCGACCATGCCGATCTCGGCCTCGGAGACGAACCTCCTGGCGGCACCGCCGTCGTTGGTGAAGATCGCCACCCCGTTGCCGTAGGGGCTGCTGTTTACCAGCTCGACCGCCCTGGCGTAGCTCTCAGCGCGGATCACCGAGAGCACCGGGCCGAAGATCTCGTCGTGGTAGGCGGACATCTCCGGCGTCACGTGGTCGAGCAGGGACGGGCCGAGCCAGAAGCCGCCGGTGTTCTCGCCGCCCGGCTCGACGCCGGTGACCGGGTGGGCGCGGCCGTCGATCTCCAGGGTGGCGCCCTGCGCGACGCCGCTGTCCAGGTAGGACGCGACCTTGTCCCGGTGAACCTTGGTGACCAGCGGCCCCATCTCTGACCGTTCGTCGCTGCCCGGACCGACGGTGAGCTTGCTGACCCGGTCCTTGATCTTCTCCACCAGCTCGTCGCCGACCGGGTCGACCGCGACCAGGGCAGAGATCGCCATGCAGCGCTCGCCCGCCGAGCCGAACCCGGCGTTGACGGCCGCGTCGGCGGCCAGGTCCAGGTCGGCGTCGGGCAGCACGACCATGTGGTTCTTCGCGCCGCCGAGAGCCTGCACGCGCTTGCCGGCCCTGGTGCCGGTCTCGTACACGTAGCGGGCGATCGGGGTCGAGCCGACGAAGCTCACCGCAGCGATGCCGGGGTGCTCGAGGATGGCGTCCACCGCGACCTTGTCCCCGTGCACGACGTTGAACACGCCGTCGGGCAGGCCCGCCTCGGCCCAGAGCCGGGCGAGGAGAATGGACGCGGAGGGGTCCTTCTCCGACGGCTTGAGTATGAACGCGTTGCCGGCGGCGATCGCCACCGGGAACATCCACATCGGCACCATGGCGGGGAAGTTGAACGGGGTGATCCCCGCGACCACGCCGAGGGGCTGCCTGAGCGAATAGGAGTCAACGCCGGTGGAGACGTTTTCGGAGAATCCGCCCTTGAGCAGGTGCGGGATGCCGCAGGCGAACTCGATCACCTCAAGGCCCCGGACTGACCTCGCCCGCCGCGTCCGAGGCGACCTTGCCGTGCTCGTCCGTGATGAGTTTCGCCAGCTCGGTCGTGTGGTTCTTGACCAGCTCGCGGAAGGCGAACAGGACCGTGGCGCGCTTGGCCAGGGAGACGCGTCCCCAGGTCTTGGCCGCCTGGCGGGCGACGCTGACCGCGTCATCGACGTCCTGCTTGGCGGCGAAGTCGACGGTGCCGCTGACGTGCCCGGTGGCGGGGTTGTAGATGTCGCCCCGGCGCTCGGCTTCGCCCGTCCAGGGCTTGCCGCCGATCCAGTGCGTGACGTGCTTTGTGTCGGTCGCCATTACTTACGCTCCCGCTCCCGCGTTGACTGCCCGGAGGGCGTCGGTCAGGAGGCCAAGGCCCTCGCGCGCTTCGGCCTGGCTGAGGGTGAGCGGCGGGGCCATCCGGAGGGTCGCGCCGTGCAGGCCGCCCTTGCCGACGAGCAGGCCGCGCTCCCTGGTCGCCTCGAGCGCCTTGGCGGCCAGCTGCGGGCTGGGCGCGCCGGTGGCGGGATCGGCCAGGTCGACGGCGAACATGAGGCCCTTGCCGCGCACGTCGGCGACGGTCTTGAGCTCGTTCGCCGCTTCCTTGAGGCCGCTGATGATGATCTCGCCGCAGGCTTGGGCGTTGGCCTGCAGGTCGTGCGAGAGCACGTAGTCGAGGGTGGCGTTGGCCGCGGTGGTGGAGATCGGGTTGCCACCGAAGGTGGAGATGCCGTTGCCGCGGATGCCGTCGAGCAGGTCGCCCCGGCCGACGACGCCGCCGATCGCGAACCCGTTGGCCAGGCCCTTGGCGAACGTCATGAAGTCGGGGGTGACGTCGTGTGCCTGGATGCCCCAGAAGTGCTCGCCGGTGCGGCCCCAGCCGGTCTGCACCTCGTCGGAGATGAGCAGGATGCCGTGCTCGTCGAGGACTTCCTTGTACGCCTTGAACAGGCCGTCGGGCGCCATGGTGAACCCGCCGACGCCCTGGATGGGCTCGGCGATCAGCGCGCCGACGTCGGCCGGGTTGATCGCGGCGGTCAGCAGCGCGCGCAGGTCGGCGACGCAGGCGTCGATGTACTCGGCGTCGGTGAGGTTGCGGAACTGGGGTAGCGTCTTGTCGGTGCCGTGCACGTAGTGGGTGCCGAACGGGTCGTTGCTCGTCGCCTTCCAGGCCGCGTTTCCGGTGATCGCGACGGTGCCGAAGGTGCGGCCGTGGTAGGAGTTCCGCATCGCGAGGACTTGGTTGGCCTTGCGGGCGGTGAGCGCGGCGGCGAGCGCGGTCTCGTTGGCCTCGGAGCCGGAGTTGGTGAAGAACACCTTGGCGTTCTCGATGCCGGAGAGCTTCGCGATCTTCTCGGCCAGCTCGACCTGGCTGCGGATCAGGTAGAGCGTCGAGGTGTGGTAGATGCCTGACGCAAGCTGCCGCTCGACCGCCTCGCGCACCTCGGCCACGTCGTAGCCGAGCATGTTGGTCAGGATTCCGGCGAAGAAGTCCAGGTAGCTGCGGCCCTGACTGTCGGTGACGCGGCACCCCTGGCCGCTGACGATCTCGATCGGCTCGTTGTAGTAGACGCCGACCCAGTTCGGGATGACCGCGCGATGGCGGGCGATGAGATCAGACATGCCTCTAGTCTGCCCGCGGTTGGCGGTGGGGCAAAAGTGCGACCTGTCACGGATTTCCGGCCTGGGTTTAGATGTTGTAAAGCCGTTCCGGTGTTGATCACGCTGCGTGAGGTAATGAGGCTGGATGTCGTGCAGCGCGGCTAGGCTCGCCGCACGGGCGTAGTGTGCCCTTCAACTGGAGGTGGAGGTCGAGGTCAAGGTGGGTTACGCCACGCTCGAGGAGATGCTCGCCGATGACAGCGTCTGACCGGCCCGCGTCCGGACAGTATGGACCCAGGGTGCCGGTGACGGACGACGCCGACACCCAGGCCAAGCTGCTCGCCTTCATCGGCCGGGATCCGCAGTGGACACCAGCAAACCGACCGCGGCCCTGGTCCCCCTCCAATTCGACCACGCCCGCACCACATGACAACACTCGGTGATCCAAACGTTGCTCGGAATGGCTCATTGCCTGTCTAATACCGGGCAAGCGACGCCGACGGTCGGCAATCAGATATGGCGGCTCATCCTTTACAGTGCTGCGGCCGCCGCGGCTAGCAGGGCGAGGATGTCGGAACCGTACGTCTGAATCAGCCATTCGAGGAATGGGAGACCGAGGCTGGCGAGCCACGGGTACTGCTGCTGGAGCTGCTGGGCCGAGGCAGAGTTGGCCGCAGGCCCGCAGCCGGCGATCAGCAGCGCGCCAAGAATGGCCGCGGCAACCACGAACACGGCACGGAACCTCCAGTGCCGAGTCAACGAATTTGTCTTCCTCATCTGTTTCACCTCTATTCTTCGAGCGTTTCGCGCGTCGTAGCGCTGGCCCGACGCCATTCCACCGAACAGTTCGTCTGGCCAGCGGCTGGGGTGCCTGCCCGTGGTCGTCTCGTGCTTGCTTTTTGAAGCACGAGACGACCGTGCCAGGCTTGTCAGCAGCGCGAATGTCAGGACCGGAGGGCCGCCTTGACCATGGTCGCCCAGGCGCCGATGACGGTACCGATCGTGGCCGCGTCGTCTTCGGCGGCGCCGACGCCCTTGGCGATCGCTTCGGTTGCGGACTTCACGAGACCGAAGACGGAAACGTCGTCGTCGGCCTGGTAGTTGTCGCTCATTGTGGGATCCTTTCCATTTCTAAGACCGTGGTTTGATTGAGCTGCGGTCTTACTGGGAACGTTAAGCGTCGCTATTTACGGTCTCCATGAGGAACTGGTCACGGAACAACCCACGGAACCGGTATCGCGGGTAATGACCATCGCGGGGTCGGCGGCGTATGCTCTGCATTGGGTGGTCGTCGCCGCGCAGGGCGAGGAGGGACGCACGTGGCTGATCAGCAGGCTACGTTCGCTGGTTTACTGCGCAAGCTGCGCGCCGAGGCGCAGTTGACGCAGGAGGAACTGGCGGAAATCTCGGGGGTGCGCCCGCGGACGGTCAGTGACCTGGAGCGCGGTGTGGCGACGACGCCGCAGCGAGATACGGTCCGGCGGCTGGCCGATGCGCTGCACCTGATCGGCCAGGTCAGAGCCGAGTTCGAGGCGATCGCCCGCGGTCGGCCCGCCCCGGCCGGGGCCACCGGTGCTGGCGGAGCCGCGGCGGCGACCCGGACGCTGCCCCGCGACATCGCCTCGTTCACCGGGCGGGAGCACCAACTGCGGCAGCTGATGGACGCGGCGCCGGGTGAGGGCAGCGTGGTCAGCATTCACGCGATCGGCGGGATGGCGGGGATCGGCAAGACCGCGTTCGCGGTTCACGCGGCGCACCAGCTGGCGGACCGGTTCCCTGATGGGCAGATCTTCCTGTCCTTGCACGGGCACACCCCCGGTCAGCGGCCGACCGATGCAGGCGACGCGCTGGCCAGCCTGCTGGCGACCATCGGGATCGCAGCCGCGCAGATCCCGGACGGCCTTGAGGCGCGGATGGCGCTGTGGCGGGACCGGCTGGCGGGCAAGCAACTGCTGCTGGTGCTTGATGACGCGGCCGGCAGCGAGCAGGTCCGCCCGCTGCTGCCCGGCGCAGGCGACAGCCTGGTCCTCATCACCAGTCGCCGCCACCTGTCCGCGCTGGACGACGCCACGACGATTAGCCTGGACACGCTCCCGGTCAGGGAGGCGACGGCACTGCTGGCCCGGCTGGCGGGCCGGCCAGGGCTGCGGGCCGACGATAAAGAGGCGAAGGAGATTACCCGACTGTGCGGGTATTTGCCGCTGGCCATCGGGATGGTGGCCCGCCAGCTGCACCACCACCCGGCCTGGACCGCGGCCGGGCGGGCGGCCGAGCTGGCGTCGGCTCGGGACCGGCTGAAGCTGATGGTCACGGAGAACCTCTCGGTGGCGGCCGCGTTCGACCTGTCCTACGCGGACCTCACTGCCGATCAGCAGCGACTGTTCCGCCGCCTTGGGCTGCACCCCGGCAGCGAGTTCGACGCCACCGCAGCCGCCGCGCTTGACGGGACCGACCAGGCCGAAGCGCACCTGGAAGCCCTGTATGACCAGTATCTGCTCACCGAGCCGTCCCAGGGCCGCTACCGGATGCACGACCTAATCCGCGAGCACGCCCGTACCCTCGCCGGGCGCGTGGATCCCGACGATGATCGGGACGAGGCCATCGCCCGGCTGCTTGATTACTACCAGTACGCGGCCATCCTCGCCGAGGCCAGGCTCTCCCGCCAGACCCGGACCAGTTCCCTCCCGCCCCTGCCCGTATCGCCGGTCGCGGCCCCGATCTGGCCGGACAGCGCTGGGGCGCTGGCGTGGTCACGGACCGAACGCGCCAACCTGTTCGCGTGTCTGGACTACGCGGCCCGGGCCGGCGACGATGCCCGGGTAGTCGCGCTCACCGCTGCCATCGCCAGCCTGCTACGACAAGACGGGCCCTGGACCACCGCACTGGAACGCCACGCTGGGGCCGTGCAGGCCGCACGACGTCTCAGCGACCGTGCTGCCCTGGCCGACGCCCTAAACAGCCTCGGGATCGTGCGCTGGCTGTCCGATGATCGATCGGGCGCAACCGAGGCCCTGCAGGAGGCGCTGAGCATCTACGACGACCTCGGGGACCGCCTCGGCCAGGCCAACGCCCTCAACAATCTGGGCCATGTGCGCCAGATGCTAGACGATCGCCCTGGCGCGGCCGACGTTCAGGAACGAGCCCTGGCCATCTACCGCGACCTCGGGGACCGCCGTGGCCAGGCCAACGCCCTCAACAATCTGGGGGTTGTCCTCGGCCAGACCGGAGACTACGCGCCCGCCGCCGAGACTCTGGAGCAGGCGCTGGACATCTACCGCGAGATCGGTGACTTGCCAGGCCAGGCCTCCGCCCTCATGCAGCTAGGCGTTGTGCGCTGGCGGAACAACGACTATCCCGGCGCCGCTGAAGCCTTGCAGGAGGCGCTGGACATCTCCCGCGGTCTCGGTGACCGAGTCGGCCAGTCCAACGCGCTGAGCAACCTGGGAGTCGTGTGGCGCCAGACCGGGGACTATCAGCAGGCGATCAAAGCCCTCGAGGAGGCGCTCGAGACATCCAGCGACATCGGCAGCCGCCTCGGTGTGAGTTCTGCCTTGACCTACCTGGCGAGGGTGTGGCAGAAGACGGGGGAATTGCAACGCGCGGCCGGGGCCCTGGGAGAGGCATCGAGCATCTTCCAGGAACTCGACGACCGGCTCGGTCAGGCCGTCGTCCTGACCTACCTCGGAGCTGTCCAGCGTGAGGCCGGGGAATATGAGCTCGCGGCTGAGGCCCTCGAGGGAGCCCTGAGAACCTTCAGGGAGATCAAGGACCAGGGCGCTGAGGTTGAAGTACTCAACGAGATCGGCACGCTATCGTTTGCCCGGGGCGACCTCGACGGGGCCGAAGGCTGGCACGGGCAGGCCCTGACGCTTGCCCGTGACATCGGCAGTGACTGGGATGAGGCCCACGCTGAGGCGGGCCTAGCCCGCTGCGCCCTGGCCCGCGGCCGGAGAGCAGACGCCATCGTCGGCTTGCAGCAGGCATACGAGCTCTTTCACGGTATCGGCGCGGTGGAAGCCGATGACATTGCCGCCGAGCTGAACGAAATTACGCCACTTCGGTAATGCCATCGCGATGATTACCGCTTTGCGTTACGTCGGCTCCCGCCGGGTTAAGGCGGGAGCCGACCTCCGGTTTCTTTAGTAGCTGTTCAGCCAGCGTGCGCTGAATGCGTTACCCTCCCGGTTCAGCCCCGTCGTGCCGAGCAGCGGATAGGTCGAAGTGGCATCCAACATGCTGACCTGGGTGCTGCCCGGACCAGATCCGATGCTTCCCGTGACGCCGTCCGAGGTTTGCGAGCCATTCAACAGGTTCCAGTTGGAGAAGGTAGACAGCGGGGAAACGCCGATGCTGAACTCTGGCCGTTCGATCAGCCACTCCGCACTGCTGTCCTGACAGACCGTAGGCGCGCAGGACTGCACTGTCGTAAGGCTGTCTGCGGGGTGACTTGCGTCAGTCAACGACAGGGTGTAATTCGAGCCGCCAGACACGGCGACAGACGCCCTTATCAGATCACCGGGCCGCACCGTGGAACCCACGAAGACCACTCCGGCCGGGAACATCTCCCACCAGCTGTAGTAGTAGGCCACGCCCTCGAAGCAGTAGGCGATCGTGCCATCCTGCTCGACGGTCGGGTCGTTCCAGCCGTCGAGACCGACCCAGAAGGCGGTCACGCGCTGTTCGGGGCTGCAGAACGTGGCCGGCTGCACCCAGCTACCCGAGACTGCGGTGAAGGCGCCGGGCGACGAGGAATCGACGTAGCCGCCCCAGTTGTACGATGCCGCTTGCGAGGGAGCCGCGGGACGAGCGCTAATACTCCGACCGCCCGGCTGCAGGCCGCCTTGGTTGACTACGTCCGCGAGTGGCTGGTCCAGTTTTAGGTAGCGCAGGAGAGAAGCGCGCGCGCGTGCGGCCTGCCGCGGCTGGGGCTGCGCGACCGTCCGCGCCGCCATCGGCGGTGAACTGTGGCTTGCCGTTGCGGCTCCCGCCACCATGCCTCCGCCCAGAAGCGCGAGAGTCGCGGCCAAGGCCACCACGACTCTGCGTCCCCGGGATCCCGTTATGCCCATTTGCCCGCCCCCTAGCCAGCACGATATGACCGATTGAAAGATACACCTATCGAGCGCTTCATAGAAGTGCCTGATTTAAATATCTTCATGAATGAATAGCATCCGGCAACGGCACGGAGGAACGCGCCTACTGTCCTCCTGACTCGACACCCCACGAGCCAAATTCCGTCTCATTGGAAACCAATTTGGAACGCACGGAATTTCGATTAGGCCGGTTGGACGTTGGCCGGGTGCCGTGGACGCGCGACCGGTGAACACGGAGTCCCGCGTGCGTTCAGAATGATAGTTTTGTGGTTTCGACTTGGCTTTTTTTGGGTTTACGGGCCCGGGCGCGGGGTGGTCAGCGGGGGGCGCAGCGGGACCAGAGGGTCGGCGACGCGGGCGGCGGAGCGGCGGGCCAGAAGGAGGGCGGCGGCGGTGGCGATGGTCAAGGTGATGGCCAGCATGGCGGCGATCAGGCCGGGAGACGGGGCGGCGGCGATGCCCCAGCCGAGGCCGCTGGCGCGGCCCTGGGCGTTGACCAGAAGCGGGGCCGCGGCCAGGCCTGCGGCGGTGCCGAGGGCGGCGCCGACGGCGGTGAGGATGGTGGTGTTCACCACCAGGGTCGCCATGACCTGGCGGGGGGTGAGGCCGATGGCGGCCAGGACGTCGGCCTCGTGCAGGTGATCGCCGATGCCGACGGCGGTGGCGGTGAGCAGGTTCGCCAGCCCGATGATGGCGAGCACGGCGACGGAGATCACGATCGCCACTCGGACCACGCCGAGGCCGTCGGCCGGGTTGGCCGCCTGCTGCACCTGGAGGCGGTCGCCCGAGACCCGGAGCAGCTGCTGGCGGGCGGCGGCCGGGTTGACACCTTGCTTGAGCACGAGGGTGTAGAACTGGGGCTCGGCCGCGGCGTCGTTCAGCTGGAGCGCGTCGAGGCCGAAGTCGAGGACGTCGCCGTTGTTGTCGGGGTCGAGGGTCCGCCCGACGATGTGGAAGATCATCGGCACGCCGTCGACGGTGACCCCGACCCAGTCGCCGACCTTGTAGTGGAGCAGGTCGAGCAGGCCCTGCCCGGCGATCGCCTCGTTGTAGGAGGTGAACATGGCGCCCTGGGCCACGGTGAACGGGTAGGGGCGGCTTGAGGTCCCCATCGCCCGGGCGGTGAAGGTGGCGGTCGCGCCCGGGAGCAGAGTGTCGAACTCGGCGCCGGGGTAGTCGGCCGCGATCTGCGGGTCGCGGGCGAGCTGCGCCTGTTCCGCCTGGATCGACTCACTGCCCGGGTAGACGGTGAGCGCGGCGGCCAGGTCGATCCGGCCCGGGTCGCTGCTGAAGCCGTCGAGGGTAGTCCAGCAGGTCAGCGCGACCGTGATCATGGCCATCGGGATGGCCACCCCGACGATGGTGAGCGCGGCGGGCAGCCGCCGGGTGAAGGAATCGCGGGCGCCGAGGACGAGCGGCACCGGCAGCCGCACCACCAGGCCGATGCGGGCCAGCCGAGATAGGCCGGCCGCGCGGCAGGGAGGCGGCGACGGCCGCCACCGGC
This sequence comes from uncultured Actinomycetota bacterium, assembly GCA_963778435.1. Taxonomy (GTDB): domain Bacteria; phylum Actinomycetota; class Actinomycetes; order Streptosporangiales; family Streptosporangiaceae; genus Trebonia. The sequence continues at coordinate 134,216 of CAVZUX010000017.1, read as the reverse complement.
GACACCCGCCCCGCGCGCCACGCGGGCACCACGGTGGCGACCGCGACGGTGCTGATGGTGCCGGCCGCCGCCAACGCCATCCAGGTGGCGGGCAGCGGGGTGAGGGCGACCGGGATGCCGTCCGGCGGGCCGATGAACGCAGGGCTCCTGGTCGCCGCCCATGCCCCGGCCAGGCCGACCGCGGTGGCGGCGACGCCGAGCGCGGTCTGCTCGGCGAGCAGCGCCCGGACCACCTGGCCGGGGGTGAACCCGAGCGCTCCGAGCATCGCGATGTCGCGGCGCTGCACCAGCACCCGCGCGGCGGTGACGTTGGCGATCGCGTAGAGGGCGGCGATCAGGGCGATGATCCCGAAGAGCCCGAGCAGCAGGCCGAGCAGGCGCTCGTTGCTCGCCATCGACGTGTCGACCTGCTGCCAGGTGGTGACCTGCTCGACCGGGGACCGCTCGGTGGTGGTGTGGTACGCGTTGTAGACCTCCTGCACGACCTGGCCGATGCCGTTGGCCGACGGGTCGCCCAGGCGCAGGCCGACCACCTCCTCGGTCTCGCTCGGGACCTTCTCGACCTGGTGCAGCGTCGCGGGCAGGACCCAGATCAGACCGGGCGTTGCCTGCGGATAGAAGCCCTGGTCGGTGGTGTAGGCGAGGCCGAGCACGGTGATCGTCGCGGTGTTGCCGTCCACGCCGGCCACCGCGATCTTCTCGCCGACCCGCAGGTGCGCGGCGGCGGCGAACGAGGCCTCGACGACCGCGCCGGGGGCGGGTTCACCCGCGCGCAGCCAGCTGCCCGCGGTGACCAGCGGCGCGGACTGGGCGGGCTCGGCCGGGAGCATGGCGCGCAACTCGACCGGGGACACGGCGGCGCCCTGCTCCAGCGTGGCCGGGGCGATCACCGACGGCGGGCCGACCGCCGTGACCCCGGGCAGCGCGGCGAGCTCGGCCAGGTCCGTCCCGTGGGCGAAGCGGATCATCACGTCCGCCCCGCGGGTCCGGGCGAACAGCCCCTGCCACGGGTTGGTCGTCCCCTCCAACAGCATGGCGGCGAGGATGAGCGCCGCGACCACCCCGGCGACGACGCCCACGGTGAGGATCGCCTGCCCCCGGCGCGCGCGCAGGTCGGCCCTGACCCAGCGCAGTGTCGCGTGCGGCGTCGCCCGCGCGCTAACCCGCGGTGTGACCGGCACCCTGGCCCCCGCTACCCGAACGACCAGTCGTCGGCGACCATCCCGTCGTACAGGTTGATCACCCGGTCGGCGTTGCTGGCCACCCGCGCGTCGTGGGTGACCAGCAGGATCGCCTGGCCCTCGGCGTGCGTGCGGCGCAGCAGCCGGAGCACGTCGCGGGTGTTGGCGCTGTCTAGGTTGCCGGTCGGCTCGTCGGCCAGCAGCAGGCTTGGGTGGTGGGCGAGCGCGCGCGCCAGCGCGACCCGCTGCTGCTCGCCGCCGGACAGCCGGCCGGGCGCGGCGCGGGCCTTGCCGGTCATGCCGAGGTCGTCGAGGAGCTCCTCGCGGCGCTGCCGCGCCTGCCGGGCGGACACGCCCGCCAGGATGGCGGGCAGCTCGACGTTGTCGGCAACGGTCATCGTGGAGAGCAGGTTGGCGGACTGGAACACGTAGCCGATGTGCCGGCGCCGTTGGATCGCCCAGTCGCGTTTGGAGAGCCCGTCGACGCGCTGGCCGCGGAGCCAGATCTCCCCGCTGGTCGCCTGGACGAGCCCGCCGAGGACGTGCAGAAGGGTTGACTTGCCCGACCCCGACGGTCCCATAACCGCGACGAACTCGCCGAAGGCGAGCTCGATGTCGACCCCGCGCAGGGCCTCCACGCACAGGCCGTCGGCGCGGTACTCCTTCACGAGCTTGCGGGTCCGCAGCATCACCGGGACCGGCGCTGACCCGGTCACACGAGTTCCTCCTGGCAGCGCTCCAGCCAGTCGAGGTCGGCCTGGAGGTGCAGCAGGGTGCCCTCGATCAGCAGCCGGGCGGCGGCGTCGTGGCGGCCGGCGGAGTCTTGCAGCTCGTTCAGGCCGCGCATCAGCCGGTAGTAGTGGTGGCGCTGCCTGTTGATGAGCTCCATCTGGTCGGCCAGGCCCGCCCGCGGGGCGAGGATCAGCTTGGTGAAGAAATCGTCGCGGACGCGGGGCCCGTCGCTCGGCTCGTCCACCCAAGCGGCGACCGCCTCGCGGCCGGCCGGGGTCAGCTCGTAGACCCGCTTGTTGGGCCGGGTGGTCTGGGCCACGTCCTCGCTGCGGACCAGGCCGTCGGCTTCCAGGCGTTTCAGCGTCACGTAGATCTGCCCGATGTTCGGCGAGGGGTACGCCGCGCCGAACGTCTGCTCAAGCGCGAGCTTCAGCTCGTAACCATGGGCCGGCTCCTTTGCCAGCAGTGCCAGCAGGGGCTGCCGCACGATTGAAGTCACCTCCAGGACCCGCGCGCCGGTGCAGCAGACGGGTCACACCCATTATCCCAAGATTAACGCCATACCTAACAACTAGGTAAGTCGTTGACATATGGATTACATGGGTGCATAACAAGCATGTATGACATAGCCGGTATGGACCGACCTGTGATGCGGAGGGCGCGATGGCGCGCAGAGCTGCCGGGAGGGTGCTCGCGGTCGCCGCCGCGTGCCTGGCGCTCAGCGCGGTGGCCGTCGTCTCGCTGGCCGGCTGCACCCCGGCGTCGGGCGCCGCGTCGAGCGGGGCGGGCGGGCTCGGCCTCGCTGACCGACGGGATCGGCCCCATCACCTTCGCCATCGGCTCCGACGACATCTCCTGGCTCACCCCGGTGCTCAATGCCTGGAACGCAAGCCACCCCGGTCAGCGGGTCACCCCCCTGTACCTGCCCGAGGCGGCCAACGACCAGCTGGCGCAGCTCGTCGCGAACCTCCAGGCCAAATCCGACGCCTACGACGTCATCGACCTGGACGTGGTGTGGACCGCCGAGTTCGCCTCGGCGGGCTGGATCATCCCGCTGCCAGCCAGCAAGTTCCCGCTGCAGGACTTCCTGCCGCCGGCCGTCGCATCCGCCATGTACCAGGGGCGGCTATACGCGATCCCCGACTACAGCAACGCCGACCTGCTGTACTACCGCTCCGACATTCTCAAGAAAGCGCACAAGAAGCCGCCCACGACCTGGGCACAGCTGCAGGCGCTGGCCTCGAAGGTGGCCCCCAAGTACCACGTCTACGGGTACGCGGCCACACTCGCGCCGTATGAGGGCCTCACCGTCAACTTCGCGGAAGCGGTCCAGTCGGCGGGCGGATCGATCCTCTCCCCCGACGGGTCGCAGGTCACCGTCGACTCGCCGCAGGCCGTCCGCGGCCTCGAGTTCCTGGTGAACGGCCTCGGCCAGGGCTGGATCCCGGCGGTGGACCTCGGCTACGAGGAGGTCTCGGCCCAGCAAGCCTTCGAGGCGGGCAAGTTCCTGTTCCTCAACGACTGGCCGGACGCCTACGCCGCCGCCAGCCCAGCCGGGGCCGGGCAACAAGGTCGTCGGCAAGTTCGGTGTCGTCGCGCTGCCCGGCCTGTCGGGCCCGGGGTCGAGCTCACTGGGCGGCGCCAACCTCACGATCAGCGCCTACTCACAGCACCAGCGGACGGCGCTCGACTTCATCTCCTACCTCACCGACTTGGCCAGCGAGACGGCCATGCTCAAGAACGGGGGGTTCCCTCCGGTATGGAAGCAGCTCTACAACGACCCCAGCCTGCGCAGGCAGTTCCCTTACCTGCCAGTCCTCGAGCGGGCCATCGACTCCGCCCAGCCGCGCCCGGTCAGCGCCGACTACGACCAGGCCAGCCTGGTGATCTCCAGCGCGGTGCAGGCGGCGCTGCGGATGCGGGAGACACCCCAGCAGGCGCTATCGGAGATGGCGTCCCAGCTGGCCCAGATCATCCAGTGAAAACGAATCAAGTCCCAGCCCGCAGTAGGGCGAATTCCTCGGGAGGAAGAATGTCTCGAAGACGACAAGGCATGGTCTTCATGCGGCGCGGCGGGGTCGGTGCCGCGCTCGCGGCGGCGGGTGTGCTGGCGCTGGCGGCCTGCGGCTCAAGCGGGGGCAGCAGCAGCTCGACCAGCACCGGCGCCCTAGGCGGCGGCAGCACGAAGCTCGTCGACCGCGGTGAGCTCGCCGACCAGCTCGGCCACCGGCTCGGCGACGTCGGGCAGCATCGTGTGGTCGGCCAGCCCGCTGACCGGCACCGGCGCGAACGACGCGCGGACGGTGCTCATCAACGCGTTCGAGAAGCAGTACCCGAACATCCACGTGTCGCTGACGTCCGCGCCGACCGACACCGACACCAACCGGGCCACGCTGGCGACCGAGATCTCCGGCGGCTCGTCGACCCCCGACGTGTTCATGGGCGACGTGATCTGGCCGGCCCAGTTCGGGGCGCACCAGCTCGCGGTCCCGCTGTCGGACTACCTGCCCGCCAGCTACTGGAGCAAGTTCGCGTCTGGGCTGGTCCAGGGGGCGACCTACCAGGGCAAGGTCTACGGTTCGCCGCTGTTCGAGGACCAGGGCTTCCTGTACTACCGCAAGGATTTGCTGGCCAAGGCGCATCTGCCGGTGCCGACGACTTGGCAGCAGCTCGAGACCGACGCGGTGACGCTGGTCCACGACAACGACGTGAAGTACGGGTTCGTCTGGGAAGGCGACTCCTACGAGGGCCTGACCTGCAACTTCATGGAATACCTGACCGACGCGGGCGGCGCCCCGACCAACAGCGCCTACACGACGGCCACGCTGAACACCGCCGCCTCGACCAAGGCCATCACGTTCATGCGCAGCCTGATCACCTCGGGCGCCAGCCCGGCGGCGGTGACGACGTTCCAGGAACCGCAGGCGATGACCACCTTCGGCGATGGAAACGCCGCGTTCCTGCGCAACTGGGACTACGCCTTCAGTGCCGCCACGACTCCGTCCAGCGGTGGCAAGCTCACGGCCAGCCAGGTCGGCGTGGCTCCGCTGCCCACCTTCGCCGGCCAGTCCTACCCCGGTTACTCCAACATCGGCGGCTGGAACATGTACATCAACCCGCACAGCGCGCACATCGCGGCGGACCTGACGTTCATCCAGTGGCTGTCCAGCCCCGCCGCCCAGGACATCCTGTCCGAGAGGTACGGGTTCATCTCCACCGTGACCGCCGTGCGGTCGAACCGCCACGGTCATCGGCGCGAACCCGGTGTTCGCCGTCGTGCCGAGGACCCGGCTGACACCCCGGCCCGCCGGAACGCCCGAGTACCCGGCGCTGTCCACCGCGATCTACGAGAACGTGAACGGGGCCCTGGCCGGATCGGCGTCGCCAAGCTCGGCGCGCCTCGGCCATGCAATCGGCCGCGAGCACGGCGTTGTCCAGCACATCAAGCGGCGGGTTGTAAATCGCCGCAGACCAAGCGGGCCGGGGGCTGCGACGCGGCTCCCGGCCCGCCCGGGCACCTACCTCCGCCCCATCCCGCCCTATCCCGCCCTATCCCGTTCTTATCCCGCCCCGGCGGCGGTGGAGGACTCATGAATGCTTACCCGATTCCCATCCCGCCCGCGGCGGTGGAGGACCCATGACCGCGCTGTCCCCGGATATCGCCGACCAGATCGTGGGCGAGCCGAAGCTGGTCGGCCGCCCCGATGTGAACAGAAAACGGCTGGCCCGGATGGGCTGGGTCTTCACCGCGCCCGCGCTGATCGTCATCGCCGCGGTCACGATCTTCCCGATCGTGTACTCGATCGTGATGAGCTTGAACCACGTCAACGTGACCGGCAACGGCTTCAGCCTCGACGGCTTTACCTTCAGCAACTACAACCTGCTGCTGCACTCCTCGCTCTGGCGCGACGCGCTGGTCTTCACCCTCTACTACACGCTGGTCACCGTGGTGGTCGAGCTGATCATCGGGACCTGCATCGCGCTGGTGCTCGAGCGCCTGGCGGCCGGCCGCGGCTGGATGATGGCACTGCTGCTCGTTCCCTGGTCGATGATCACCGTCATCAACGCCGAGCTGTGGGCCTACATCTACAACGGCACCTACGGCATCGCCGATTACATACTGAACGCGCTCGGCCTCGGCAGCCCCGGTCATCCTCGGCACCCCGACCCCCGCCATCATCGGCCTGATGATCGCCGACATCTGGAAGACCACGCCCTTCGTGGCCATCATCGTGCTGGCCGGCCTGGTCATGCTGCCAGGAGACGTCTACGAGGCGGCCGAGATGGACGGCGCGTCCGGCTGGTACACGTTCTGGCACATCACCCTGCCGCTGCTGCGGCCGACGATCGCGCTCGCGGTCATGTTCCGGATCCTGCAGGCCTTCGGCCTGTTCGACCTGCCCTACGTGATGACCGGCGGCGGTCCCGGCACCGCGACCCAGTCGCTGGCCGTACTGGCCTACAACGCGCTGTTCAAGAACCTCGCGTTCGGGCCCGGCGCCGCCGTCGCGGTCAGCGCCGCGCTCTTGGTGCTGCTCGGCTGCCTGGCCACCCTCCGGGTGTTCCGGGCTCAGGTCGGACAGGAAGGAAACTGACATGCGCAACCGCAAGCGCGTCGGCTGGCACCGGTACATCAACGGCGTCAACATCGCCGTGGTGATCACCGCGCTCTTCATCCTCATTCCGCTGTACTGGCTGATCGCCAGCAGCTTCAAGGCGCCCAACTCGATCGGAACAGCCTCGCTGAACCCGACCCCGCTGAGCGGGGGAAACTACAGCAACGCGTTCGTCGGGTACGACTTCGGCATCTACTTCAGGAACTCGCTGATCGTCTGTGTCACCGCGACCGCGCTGGTCCTCATCCTGGGCACCCTGGCAGGCTACGCGCTCGGCCGACTGCCCATGCGGGGCAAGTTCACCACGCTGGTGATCCTGCTGATGATCTCGGTTTTCCCCGAGGTCGCGGTGATCGCGCCGCTGTACCTGCTGATGCGCAACCTGCACTGGCTGAACAGCTACGAGGCCCTCATCGTGCCGTATACCGCCTTCTTCCTGCCGTTCGCCATCTGGATCCTGCGGAATTACTTCCTCGGCATCCCGAAGGAGATGGAGGAAACCGGCCGGATCGACGGCGCCAGCCCGCTGCGCACCGTCTGGACGATCGTCTTGCCGCAGGCGCTGCCGGGCCTGTTCACCGCCGGCATCTTCACCTTTACCGCCTGCTGGACCGAGTTCCTGATGGCGCTCACCTTCAACAGCTCCAACAACTTCCGGACCATCCCGGTCGGCATCGCCGAATTCGGCGGGAACTTCAATGTCCCCTACGGGACCATCTTCGCCGCCAGCGTGGTCGCGGTGGTGCCCATCGGAGTTCTGGTCTTCATGTTCCGCAAGTTCGTGATCTCCGGCCTGACCTCGGGCGCGGTGAAGGGATGAACCGTCCCTGCGATCTCGGGCACGCGCCCGGTAAGGAGAAGTCATGGCCCCGGTAAGCCTCGAGAAGATCAACAAGGTCTACGAAAACGGCTTCCATGCCGTCAAGGACCTCAGCGTCAACATCGCCGACGGCGAGTTCATGGTGCTGGTCGGCCCGTCCGGCTGCGGCAAGACCACCGCGCTGCGGATGGTCGCCGGGCTGGAGGACATCACCAGCGGCGTCCTGCGCATCGGCGGCAAGGAGGCCAACGACGAGACGCCCAAGCAGCGCGACATCGCCATGGTCTTCCAGAACTACGCGCTGTACCCGCACATGACCGTCGCCGACAACATCGGCTTCGCGCTGAAGCTCCGCAAGCTGCCGAAAGACCAGCTCAAGGCCAAGGTCAACGAGGCGGCCGAGATCCTCGGGCTGACCGACTGGCTCGACCGCAAGCCGGGGCAGCTATCCGGGGGGCAGCGGCAGCGGGTCGCGATGGGCCGGGCCATCGTCCGCGAGCCTTCGGTCTTCCTGATGGACGAACCGCTGTCCAACCTGGACGCGAAGCTGCGCGTCCAGATGCGGGCCGAGGTGCAGCGGATCCAGCGGCGCATCGGCGTTTCCACCATCTACGTCACGCACGACCAGGTCGAGGCCATGACCATGGGCGACCGGGTCACCGTCTTGCGGTCGGGCCTCCTGCAGCAGGTGGACACGCCGCAGGTGCTCTACGACAACCCGGACAACATCTTCGTGGCCGCGTTCATCGGCTCGCCGTCGATGAACCTGTACGACGCCACCCTCGGCGAGAGCGCACGGTCGCTCAAGCTCGGCTCGCAGGAGGTAGACCTGCCGGAAACGGTCCTGCTAGCGCGCCCCGCCCTGCGCGGTTACGGCGGCAAGAAGGTCGTGGTCGGATTGCGGCCCGAGCACCTGCCCGCGGAGAGCGCCGACAGCACCGGGCCGAAGTTGGTGGGCGACGTGGAACTCATCGAGGCACTCGGGTCGGAACAGGTGGTCCACTTCACCATCGACGCGAACCGGGTGCTGGCCGAAGGGGCCGTCGATAAGGACGAGGCGGCGGCGGTCAAGCACGGCGAAGGAGTGGCCCGCATCGGCGCCAAGGTCCCGGTCAAAGTCGGCGACAAGCTGACCTTCGCGGTGAGCATCGAAGACATGAAGTTCTTCGACGAGGCCACCGGGCTGGCCATCCGAAGCTAACCGGCGGGTCGGGTCAGGTCGGGTCGCGTCCGCGGGGAGGCGGGATGATCTCGTGAGGTTCGTCTTCAGCCCGCCCGCCGACGAGGCGGCTGGCCTGCTGACCTTGCCCTTCGGTGAGCCGCTTGAGGAATGGCAGGACGAGCGGCTGGTCGAGATCCGGCAGCGCGGGCTCTCCCGGCACGTGGTCCGCTTCGTGGCCGACGGCGGCGAGCTCTACGCGCTGAAATCCATCAGCGAACGGCTGGCCCGGCGCGAGTACCGGCTGCTGCGCGCGCTGGCCGAGCGAGGAGTGCCCGCGGTCAAGGTTGTCGGCATCGTCGTCGACCGCGGGCCGGACCTGGACGCGATTCTGGTGACCCGGTTCCTGGAGTACTCGACCACCTACCGCGCCCTGTTCTCCAGCCCGCGCGTCGGGCATCCTTCCGACCGGCTGCTCGACGCCCTCGTGGAGCTCCTGGTACGGCTGCATCTGTCCGGGTTCTTCTGGGGTGACTGCTCGTTGTCGAACACGCTGTTCCGCTACGACGCCGGCACGGTCGCGGCCTATCTTGTCGACGCGGAGACCAGCGAGCAGCATCCGTCACTGTCGACAGGACAGCGGCGCTGGGACGTCGAGCTCGCCACCGAACGGACCAGCGGTGAGCTGCTCGACCTCCAGGCGGGCGGGCTGCTGCCAGCCGACGTTGACCCGCTGTCCTTCGGGGAGGAGCTGAGCCAACGGTACGACCGGCTCTGGGACGAGCTGACCAGAGAGGAGAAGCTGCGCCCGACCGAGCAGCGCTACCGGATCGCGCAGCGGCTCCGCCGGCTCAACGACCTCGGGTTCGACGCCGACGAACTGGAGCTGATCAGCACGCCGGACGGCAGCAAGTTGCGGATACGGACCAGGGCCGCCGAAGCGGGGCAGCACAGTGCGCAGCTGTTCCGGCAGACCGGGATCACCGCGGACGAACATCAGGCCAGGAGACTGCTCAACGACGTCGCCAGCTTTCGAGGCTACCTGGAGCGGAAGAGCCACGGTCCGGTGTCGGAGACCGTCGCGGCGCACCGCTGGCTTGAGGAGGTCTACGACCCGGTGGTGGCGGCGATCCCGGTCGGGCTGCGGGGCAGGCTCGCACCACCGGAGATCTTCCACGAGATAATGGAGCACCGCTGGTACCTCTCCGAGCGGGCAGGCGACGACGTCGGGACCACAGCGGCGGCCAAGTCGTACTTCAAGACCGTGCTGCCGACCGTGCCCGACCCGCTTACCACGGCCACCGAGTACGCCACCGAGTTGAGCCGCCTTTCAGATCAAGGCGGTGGAAGCAGCGCGTAGCCCGCACTCGCGTCAGCGGGTGCGGCGCCAGATCACCGACTCCCACGGCCCGAGCGCCAGGTCGGGCGGCTGTTGCGGTGACCGGTCGGGATGACTGGTCAATACGACAGCGGCGTCCGCCCAGCCGGTGTCAAGCGGCAGGACGGCGCTGACCGGGTCGGCAGAGAAGTTGGCCGCGACCAGCAGCTCGGCGTCGCGGCCGCGACGCACGAAGGCCCAGATCACCGGGTGGTCGGCCAGCAGCAACTCGAACTCGCCGTCGGTGACCACCGGGTCGGTATGCCGCAGGTCGATGAGCTGCCGGTAGTGCTCGAAGACCGAGTCGGCGACGTTAACCTGGGCGGCCGCGTTGATGGTGACGTAGTCCGGGTTGACGGCGATCCAAGGAGTGCCGGTGGTGAATCCGGCACCGGGAGAGGCGTCCCACTGCACCGGAGTGCGGCCCTGGTCCCGGCCTTTCCGGTTCATGGCCAGCAGCAGCGCCGCCAGGTCGGTGTCGCCTCGCGCCGGCCGCTTCGGCGTGGAACCGGAGCGCCTGGATGTCGCGGAAATCGGTGACGGCGGTGAACGGCGCGTTGGCCATCCCCAGCTCGTCGCCCTGGTACACGTACGGGGTGCCCTGGTGCAGGTGCAAGACGGTGGCCAGGGTCTTGGCCGAGGCCACCCGGTACCTGCCGTCGTCACCGAACCGCGACACCGAGCGTGGCTGGTCGTGGTTACCGAAGTACAGCGAGTTCCAGCCCTGCCCCGCCAGCCCGGATTGCCAGGCGGCCATCGACGCCTTCAGGTCAGTGAGCTTGAGCGGGAGGATGTCGAATTTGTGCGCGCCCTGATCCAGCCAGACGTGCTCGAACTGGAAGACCATGTCCAGCTCGCGGGAGTCCGGTGCGGTGAACAGGGCCGCCTCCGCAAGGGTGACCTCGGGCATCTCGCCCACGGTGAGCACGTGCCCTGGCCGATCGGTGAAGACCTCGCGGTACATCTCCTGCAGGTACTCGTGGTTACGCGGGCCGCAGGTGAAGTACTGATCGCCGGGCCCGTACGGCGAGCCTGGCCGGGGCACCGCGAGCGGCAGTGACGTGTCCTTGCTGATCATGTTGATCACGTCCATCCGGAAGCCGTCCACGCCGCGGTCCAGCCACCACCGCATCATGGCGTAGACGGCCTGGCGGACTTCGGGGTTCTCCCAGTTCAGGTCGGGCTGCTTGTGGGAGAAGATGTGCAGGTAGTACTGGCCGGTGCGAGAGTCCCAGGTCCAGGTCGGCCCGGAGAAGTGCGACTCCCAGTTGGTCGGCTCCGCGCCCGGCGTGCCGGGGGCCGTGCCCGGGCGCGGGTCACGCCACCAGTACCAGTCCCGCTTGGGGTTGTCGCGGCTGGACCGTGACTCGACGAACCACGGATGCTCGTCGGAGGTGTGGTTGACCACCAGGTCCATGATCAGCCGCATGCCGCGGCCATGCAGTTCGGCGATCAGCTCGTCCAGGTCGGCCAGCGTGCCGAACAGCGGGTCGATGTCCTGGTAATCGCTGATGTCGTAGCCGTTGTCGGCCATCGGCGACCGGTAAACCGGGGACAGCCAGACCACGTCCACACCCAGGCGTTCCAGATAGTCCAGGCGGCCAAGCACGCCCCGCAGGTCCCCTACGCCGTCCCCGTCAGAGTCGGCGAAGCTGCGCGGATAGACCTGGTAGACCACCCAGCGCCGCCACTGGCCGGGGTCTGGTTGACCGCCGGTCCGCATGGTTGAAAGCTCCCCTGCCTCACGCACCAGAGTCCTCCACCTCGATCAGCGCGCCTGCCCCGGGCAGGCGGCGCACGGTGAACCGGCACCGTCATGCCAGACAGAACCAGCATGGCGGGTACGGCCGAGAAAGGACAGAAGGATCAAAACCAGTATCCGGAACGGTCGCGTGCTTTCACGTAACAGCCAAACGCTGCCGCGGTCTGCCGGCAGGCGGGTCTGGCGAGGAGTTGCGGCGGGCGGGCCGGGGGACGCGAAGAAACGGACCGTTAATCCTCAGGATCTGGCTCTGCCGGACTTTTATCAGACGAGGCGGGCGGGGAAGCCGCCTGTTGCTATCGGGGACCAGTGCGCGGGGGTTATGCGCAGCAGGGATTTCCCCTGGTCGATCATGGCCTGGCGGTACTGCGCCCAGTCCGGGTGCTCGCCGGAGATCGAGCGGAAGTAGTCGACGAGGGGCTCGACCGCATCGGGGGCGTCGAGCACCTCGGCGCTGCCGTCGACCTGGACCCACGGGCCGCCGAAGTCATCGGAGAGGAACAGCACGCTGATGTGGTCCGGGTCGCGGCGGGCGTTGCGGGTCTTGGCGCGCTCCGGGTAGGTGGCGATCACGATCCGGCCCGCGTCGTCCACCCCGCAGGTGACCGGCGACGCCTGCGGACGGCCGTCCGGGCGGGTGGTAATCACGATCGCCTGGTGCCTTGTCTTGATGAAGTCGATCAGCTCGTCGCGGGTGACGACCGTGTTGGTCGCGATTTTCCTGGCCACGGTCACACCCTAGCAACCGGCCAGCGGCGGCCCGGCATCGCCGCGCTGGTCGGGCTGGGACGAGTAGCGTGGACTTGGCGGACCGCGAGCCGCGCCGAGCAGCTCCTCGGCCTTGCGATCATCTTCAACGTCGGCGTGTACCTGATCTCCGTGATGCCGCTGCCCGACGGTTCACGCGAGGTCGCCGCTGTGCTGCCATGTGGCGCGATACTGGCGGCGCGTGCCCTCGTGCCCGCGCGGATCACCACCAGGCGGCGCGCGATCCCGGCGATCACGGCGAGTGCGCTCATCGCACTTGTGCCGCTAGCCACTGCGGCCGCACGTCCCTCGGTGGGGGCCACGAGCGGACCCGCGGCGGGGCCGGCCACCGCGCCGCTGTCGTTCTGGCTCACGACGCACGGGCTGACCTACGGAGTCGGCGGGTACTGGGACGCCTCGGTGGTCACCCTCCAGTCAGGCGACAAGGTTAAGGTCCGCGCGGTTGACCTCCACGAGAACGTCAACGCCCCCGGATGGAAGATCAACATTCCTGGCTGGGAGACGAACTCCCTGTGGTACGACCCGTCCAGGTACCAAGCCACGTTCGCGGTCGCCGACGTGCACGGCAGGTACCCGGCGACCGGCTTCGAGCAGTTCTTCGGCAAGCCGGAGAAGACCTATCGGGTGGCTGGCTGGATCGTCCTTGTCTACGGGAAGAACCTGCTCGGACAGGTCCTGCCGATGCTGCCATGAGACGCGGTGCTGTCTGCGGCTGCCGGTCGGGGCCTCCTCGCCCGCGATCCGGCGCTAGGCCAGCGCGCTGATGACGGTGCTCAGCCGAAAACCGTTCGGGGCTTGGGAGGCCGACTGGTAGCGTCGCCGGTGATGTTGACGAGATGCCTTTGAGCTGGTCGGCGCTGGTTCCGGACGTTACCCCGCTGCGGGGTCCTGGGGCGCGCGGTTTCCGGGCCGTATTCACCAGCAGGACCGTGGCCTACCTCGGGTCCCAGGCGGCAGGGGTCGCGCTGCTCGTCCAGGCGCAGCGGCTCACCGGATCACCGCTCGTCGTCGGGACGCTCGGGCTGGCGGAGTTGGTTCCGCTTATCATTTTCGGGCTGTACGGGGGCGTCCTCGCGGACCGGTTCGACCGGCGCGCGCTAATGCGCTGGTGCGAGCCGGGGCTTGGCGCATGCGCGGCACTGCTGCTCGTCAACGCGCTGCTGCCGCATCCGCTGCTGTGGCCGCTGTACGTGATAGCGGGGCTGATGATGGCGATCGCCTCACTCCAGCGGCCAGCGTTCGAGGCGGCGACCCCGCGCATCGTGCCCCGCTCCCAGCTGACGGCGGCCGCCGCGGTCATGTCATTGTCCACGAACGCGAGCGTGCTCGTCGGCTCCTCGCTCGGCGGCGTGCTGGCCGCCTCTCCCGGGCCGTGGCTGGTCTACGCGTTCGACGCGGCCGGGTTCGCGATATCGTTCGTCCTGCTCAGCAGGGGGGTGCCGAAGCTGCCGCCAGCTGCAGGCGACGATTCTGGCGGGGGCCTGCAGCAAACAGACGTGCCGAACGGTCCCGCGCTTCGCGAGATCCTCGTCGGGCTCCGCTACGCAGCCGGTCGAAAGGACCTGCTCGGCTCCTATCTGGCCGATCTTGCCGCGATGATCTTCGCCTACCCGAACGCGATGCTCCCGTTCCTCGCGATCGAACTGCACGCGTCGTGGTCGACCGGCCTGCTGTTCGCCGCGCCCTCGGCGGGCGCGTTCGCGGTCTCGGCGACCAGCGGCTGGATGCCCCGCGTCCGCCGCCACGGCCGGGCCATCGCGCTGGCCGCCGTCGGATGGGGCCTGTCGATGGCACTGGTCGGCCTCGCCCCGTCGGTCTGGTTCGCCCTGACGTTCCTGGCCGTGGCGGGCGGCGCCGACGAATGCAGCGCCGTCTTCCGCGACACCATGTGGAAGCAGTCCATCCCCGACCACCTCCGCGGCCGCCTGGCGGGCATCGAACTCCTCTCCTACGCCGCAGGACCGCCCGCCGGCCAACTCCGATCCGGCGCCGTCGCGGCCCTCACCGGCCCCCGCCTCTCCCTCGCCTCCGGCGGCCTAGCCTGCGCCGCCGCCGTAGCCACGGTCTACGTCACCATCCCCGCCTTCCGCCACTACACCGCCCCCGCAACGACCACTCGCTCCAAGGCGGCCCTTGTGGAGTAGCCCCGCCAGCCTGCTCCGACGCTCAGCACACCTCTTCTTGCTGTTATCTGACTTAGCTTCCCATCAGATAGGACCACCACGCATCTTCCTATCGGTTCTGACCACTTTTGTGTCCGTTTCATACCAGTTTGGTCAACCAAAACTGATAGGAAGGCGAAATTCAGTGGTCAAAAGTGATAGAAAGCCGACCCCGCAGGCGCCAACCCGGCGAGAGGGGAGTCAATGCGGGAGATAGCTGGGGCGCGGGAGAGCTGACGTGGGAGGAGAGTAAATCGGGAGATAGCTGGGGCGCAGGACATAGCTGACGCAGAGGTGAGCTGAGGCGGGAGGTGAGCTGAGGTCGGACGAGAGCTGAGGTGGGAGGAGGGCTGAGGTGGGAGGTGAGCGGACGAGAGTGAGGGGAGGAGAGCTGAGGTGGGAGGTGAGCTGAGGTGGGAGAGGTGCTGCCGCGCCGGCTGCGGTGCTCGGGCCGCGGGCGGCCCTGCGCTCCGGAGCCGGCTTGCCCCCGGATGAGGGGCGGTTCCGCGGTCGCGGGCTGAGGAGCAGGCTGGGGCGGTCACGAGGCGTGCGGGATCGCGCCGCTCCCCTGGTCGCTCCCGTGGCCGTGGGCTCTCTCGCCGCCGTCGTGTTAAGCACTCCGCGTCAACGCCGCCGTGGGGTTGAGCGCTCCGCGTCAGCCCTGTCGGGCGACCCCGGAGGGCCCGCGGATCGACGGGGTTTCTGTGATCGACATCGAGGGGGGTTCTGTGATCGACGGGGGTTCTGTGACTGGTTACGGGCGGCGGCGGCGGGCGAATTTCCTCGCGGCCTTCCGGAGGAGAGCCGCGAGAAATTCGGCTCCGGCCCAAGCCCCTCGCGTCCAGGTCTTGACCTTAAGCCCTTGACTTTGACTTTGACCGGAGCTCTTGACTTGAAGCCTTTGACCTTGACCGGAGCCCTTGACGTTGACTTTGGCCTTGGCCTTGGCCGGAGCTGTTGACGTTGGGTCTCGGCTTTTGAGTGTGCGGAAAGACCCGGAACGCAGAGAAAGCCGGCCCCCTGCGGGGCCGGCTTTCTCTGATGATATGCGCGGCGGTGTCCTACTCTCCCGCGAGGCCTCCCTCGCAGTACCATCGGCGCTGAGGGGCTTAACTTCCGGGTTCGGGATGGGACCGGGTGTTTCCCCCTCGCTATAGCCGCCGCAACTCTATGGAATTATCAGCCTGGGTTCCCGGCCGTATTCCGGGAACCGCATAGTGGACGCGAACCCCCCGATTCCTCGGGGTACATGCAGAGCTTTAAGTATGTGTGTCAAGCCCTCGGCCTGTTAGTACCGGTCAGCTGAGCGCCTCGCGGCGCTTGCACTTCCGGCCTATCAACCCAGTCGTCTGGCTGGGGGCCTTACCCACTCGTGGTGGTGGGAGACCTAATCTTGAAGCGTGCTTCCCGCTTAGATGCTTTCAGCGGTTATCACTTCCCGACGTAGCCAACCAGCCGTGCTCCTGGCGGAACAACTGGCACACCAGAGGTCAGTCCGTCCCGGTCCTCTCGTACTAGGGACAGCCCTTCTCAAGTCTCCTGCGCGCGCAGCGGATAGGGACCGAACTGTCTCACGACGTTCTAAACCCAGCTCGCGTACCGCTTTAATAGGCGAACAGCCTAACCCTTGGGACCTGCTCCAGCCCCAGGATGCGACGAGCCGACATCGAGGTGCCAAACCATGCCGTCGATATGGACTCTTGGGCAAGATCAGCCTGTTATCCCCGGGGTACCTTTTAGCCGTTGAGCGACGCCGCTTCCACAAGCCGACGCCGGATCACTAGTCCCAGCTTTCGCTCCTGCTCGACATGTCTGTCTCACAGTCAAGCACCCTTGTGCACTTGCACTCAGCACCCGGTTGCCGACCGGGCTGAGGGTACCTTTGGGCGCCTCCGTTACCTTTTGGGAGGCAACCGCCCCAGTTAAACTACCCGCCATGCACTGTCCCTGACCCGGATCACGGGCCCAGGTTAGACACCCAGAATGATCAGAGCGGTATTTCACCAGCGACTCCCCCTCCACTAGCGTGAAAGGATCCCAGTCTCCCGCCTATCCTACACAAACCATCCCAAGCATCAATGCAAAGCTGCAGTAAAGGTCCCGGGGTCTTTCCGTCCTGCTGCGCGTAACGAGCATCTTTACTCGTAGTGCAATTTCGCCGGGCCCGCGGTTGAGACAGCGGGGAAGTCGTTACGCCATTCGTGCAGGTCGGAACTTACCCGACAAGGAATTTCGCTACCTTAGGATGGTTATAGTTACCACCGCCGTTTACCGGCGCTTAAGTTCTGAGCTTCGCCCCGAAAGGCTGACCCGTCCCCTTAACGTTCCGGCACCGGGCAGGCGTCAGTCCGTATACATCGCCTTGCGGCTTCGCACGGACCTGTGTTTTTAGTAAACAGTCGCTTCCCCCTGGCCTCTGCGCCTCACCCCAGCTCGGGCCGCATGGGCCGTCACCGGGAAGAGGCCCCCTTATCCCGAAGTTACGGGGGCAATTTGCCTAGTTCCTTAACCGCGGTTCACCCGATCGCCTCGGCATTCTCTGCCTGACCACCTGCGTCGGTTTAGGGTACGGGCCGCGCACGTCCTCGCTGCGAAGATTTTCTCGGCAGCATGGCATCACTCACTTCCCCTTGCGGGTCGGCATCAGATCTCAGGCACATGACCCGCGGATTTGCCTGCGGATCGCCCTACGTCCTTACCCCGGGACAACCACCGCCCGGTAGAGCTAGCCTCTTGCGTCTCTCCAACAGCTCGCCTACTACCCGATCGGGCCGCCGCCCCCCTCAGCCCGAAGGCCTCAGCAGGCGGCTTAGCATCACGGATTCAGCCTGGACGGCCGTGCACGGGTACGGGAATATCAACCCGTTATCCATCGGCTACGCCTGTCGGCCTCGTCTTAGGCCCCGACTTACCCTGGGCGGATTAGCCTGCCCCAGGAACCCTTGGTCAATCGGCGGACGAGCTTCTCACTCGTCTTTCGCTACTCATGCCTGCATTCTCACTCATGCAGCCTCCACGGCTGGGTCACCCCGCCGCTTCACACGCTGCATGACGCTCTCCTACCCATCCGCACCCCAAGGATGCGAATGCCGCGGCTTCGGCGGCGTGCTTGAGCCCCGTTACATTGTCGGCGCGGAATCACTTGACCAGTGAGCTATTACGCACTCTTTCAAGGGTGGCTGCTTCTAAGCCAACCTCCTGGTTGTCATCGCAACTCCACATCCTTTCCCACTTAGCACGCGCTTAGGGGCCTTAGCCGGCGATCTGGGTTGTTTCCCTCTCGACCACGAACCTTATCGCCCGCAGTCTCACTGCCGCGCTCTGGCTTCACCGGCATTCGGAGTTCGGCTGAATTCAGTAAGCTTGTGGGCCCCCTAGTCCAACCGGTAGCTCTACCTCCGGGAAGGAACACGCGACGCTGCACCTAAATGCATTTCGGAGAGAACCAGCTATCACGGAGTTTGATTGGCCTTTCACCCCTACGCACAGGTCATCCCCCAGGTTTTCAACCCTGGTGGGTTCGGGCCTCCACGCGGTCTTACCCGCGCTTCACCCTGCCCATGCGTAGATCACCCCGCTTCGGGTCTACAGCACGCGACTCAGACGCCCTATTCAGACTCGCTTTCGCTACGGCTACCCCACACGGGTTAACCTCGCCACGCACCGTAACTCGCAGGCTCATTCTTCAAAAGGCACGCGGTCACCCCGAAAGGCTCCCACGGCTTGTAGGCACACGGTTTCAGGCACTATTTCACGACCCCTCACCGGGGTGCTTTTCATCTTTCCCTCACGGTACTAGTCCACTATCGGTCACCAGGGAGTATTTAGGCTTACCAAGTGGTCTTGGCAGATTCACACGGGATTTCACGGGCCCCGTGCTACTCGGGAACACGCCAAGAAGGCCATGCGGTTTCGCGTACGGGACTGTCACCCGCTACGGCGCCACTTTCCAGAGGCTTCCGCTACCACACGACTTTGTAACTTCTCGCCAGTCCGGCAGAACTGGCCAGGCGGTCCCACAACCCCCACCACGCAACGCCCGCCGGCTATCACACGTGACAGGTTTAGCCTGATCCCCGTTCGCTCACCACTACTAGGGGAATCGCTGTTGCTTTCTCTTCCTGCGGGTACTGAGATGTTTCACTTCCCCGCGTTACCACCAGCCGCCCTATGCATTCAGGCGGAGGCGACGCCCCATGACGGGCGCCGGGTTTCCCCATTCGGAAATCCTCGAATCACAGCCCGGTTGCCGGCTCCTCGAGGCTTATCGCAGGCTCCAACGTCCTTCATCGGCTCCTGGTACCAAGACATCCACCGTGTGCCCTTATAAACTTGACACTAGGCACTACATGCAATTTCTGCAGAAAACAGAAGATGCTCGCGTCCACTATGCAGTTCTCAAGATACGGACGGAACCATGCGTCAAGACCCCCCATCCGGGAGGCCGCGACCGCAGGCCGTTCGAGTAAGCGCCCGCCGAAGCGGCTGCTCCCTCAGGACCCAACAGTGTGCCCGGAATCCCATTCTCCGCACGCCCCCGTTCCGCAGCCCCCCGAAGGGGAAAGCGTACTAGCCGGGCTGCCTCGAGCAAGAAACCGAATAGCCAGTGCTCCACTAGAAAGCATGGACGCTCACGCA
>CAVZUX010000017.1:0-112500 GCA_963778435.1 uncultured Actinomycetota bacterium | reverse complement strand
TGGGGTCCTCGGCGAGCCAGAAGCGCCACGGGATGTCCGCCGCCTTGCTGACTCCCACTCGGGGCCCGACGTCGATCAGCGGCTGCTTCGCCGCGAGCGCCTGGGCATCGCCCGCAGCGGCACGCAGCCGGAGCCCGCCGGAGGGATCGCAGAGGTCGGCGCCGTCCTGCGTCCGGTCGATCGCCAGCGCCTGGCAGAGCCGAGCCGGGCCGCGGGCCAGGTCGCGGGAAGCGCGGGCCGGGTCGAGGCCGCGGCGACGGCGGGCCAGCTCCTCGCCGACGATGACACGGCCGGCCCGCAGCAGCACCGCCTCGGCGACGCCGGGCGGCCCGCAGACGACGTTGACGCAGAAGTGCATGCCGTAGGTGAAGTAGACGTAGGCGTGTCCCGGCGGGCCGAACATCACCGCGTTCCGCGCGGTCATCCCCCGGTACGCATGCGACGCGGGGTCGGCCGACCCCGCGTACGCCTCCACCTCGCTCAAGGAGACCGCGACGAGGCCGTCAGCGGTCGAATGCTCAAGCACGCAGCCGAGCAAGGCCGGCGCCACCTCCAGCGCCGGCCGGTCGAAGAACTCCCTGGGGAGCGTGTTACGAGCCGCCGCCGGCCGCCCAGGCCGCGCCGGCATCGATGACGCCGCGGAGCGCGGCGAGCTGTTCCGCCACCCGCTCGGGGGCGGTGCCGCCGAACCCCTTGCGGGCGGCCAGCGCGCCGTCCACGGTGAGCACCGCGCGAACATCCGGAGTCAGGTGGGGCGAGACGGTCGCCAGGTCCTCGTCGCTCACCTCGTCCATGGTCACGTCGTGCACCTGGCACCACACGACCAGGTGGCCGACGATCTCGTGCGCGTCGCGGAACGCCACGCCCCG
Source organism: uncultured Actinomycetota bacterium (assembly GCA_963778435.1). Classification (GTDB taxonomy): domain Bacteria; phylum Actinomycetota; class Actinomycetes; order Streptosporangiales; family Streptosporangiaceae; genus Trebonia. The sequence continues at coordinate 111,631 of CAVZUX010000017.1, read as the reverse complement.
CTTGACCAGGTACTCGGCCAGGTCGGTGGCGAGCGTGAACCCGGCCGGGGCGAGCTCGCGCAGCCGCAGCGTGTTGATCCGCAGGGTCGCGATGAGGCCGGCCATCGCGGGCAGCACAAGAAGCAGGGTGTCCACGGCGTCGAAGACCGGCTCCTTGTCCTCCTGCAGGTCCCTGTTGTAGGTAAGCGGGAGCCCCTTGAGGGTGGTGAGCAGTCCGGTGAGATCGCCGATGAGCCGGCCCGCCTTGCCCCGGGCGAGCTCGGCGACGTCCGGGTTCTTCTTCTGCGGCATGATCGAAGAGCCGGTCGCGTACGCGTCATCGATCTCGATCCAGCCGAACTCCTGCGAGGACCAGAGCACGATCTCCTCGCCAAGCCGGGACAGGTGCACGCCCGCCAGCGCCGCGACGAAGCAGAACTCGGCGGCGAAGTCCCGGTCCGCGACCGCATCCATGGAGTTCGGCGCGGCCTGGCTGAAGCCGAGTTCCTTGGCAAGCACTTGCGGGTCCACCGCCAGCGACGAGCCCGCCAGCGCGCCAGACCCGAGCGGGCTGAACGAGGCGCGCTTGTCCCAGTCGCGCACCCGGTCCACGTCACGCGCGAAGGCCTGGACGTGCGCGAGGAGCTGGTGGGCGAAGAGCACCGGCTGCGCGTGCTGCAGGTGGGTCATGCCGGGCGCCGGCGTGTCGCCGCACAGCTCGGCCTGGTTGACCAGCGCGGTCTCCAGCTCGGCGAGCCTGCTGACGATGAGCCGCGCGTGGTCGCGCAGGTACAGGCGCAGGTCGGTGGCGACCTGGTCGTTGCGGCTGCGGCCGGCCCGCAGCTTGCCGCCGAGCGAGCCGAGCCGCTCGAGCAGCCCCCGCTCAAGCGCGGTGTGCACGTCCTCGTCGGCGAGCGTCGGCCGGAACGAGCCGTCCTCGACCGCCCCGTCCAGGTCGTCGAGCGCGCCGAGCATCGAGGCTGCCTCGGCATCGGAGAGCAGCCCGGCCCGGTGCAGCATCCGCGCGTGCGCGCGGGACGCCAGCAGGTCGTAGCGGGCCAGCCGCCAGTCAAACTGAACGCTCAGCGACAGTCGCGCCAGCGCGTCCGCGGGTCCGCCCTCGAACCGTCCGCCCCACAACCGGGTTGGCGTGCCGCCGGATGCCTGCTCGCCGGATCCCATTTGTCCCACCAATCTCGTTTCCAACATTTATCGGCCCTGCGCCACCCACCCTATCTAGGTGGGGGTCGCAGGCATTCCCCTCGTTCGGGGTTGCACATGGCGCTGGTGCAGTCTCCGGAGCGTGGTGCGGCCCCCAGAGTGCTGCGGCCCCCCAGAGTGCTGCGGCCCCCCAGAGTGCTGCGGCCCCCAGAGGTGGTGCAGTCTCCAGAGTGGTGCGGCCCCCAGAGTGCTGCGGTCTTCGGAGTGGTGCGGTCTTCGGACGCATGGAACGTACCGTTGCTCCGCCTCAAACCGCCCGCATTAAATCGCCCCGCCCGGGACAGCGCCAGCGCTTCTTGCTGTTATCGTTTACCCCGCGCACTTCTGCGCGGGGCCGCTGAAGATAGCGGATCGTTGTCCACATTCGGGTGTACACAACGATCCGCTATCTTGCCGACTGCTTGGATGGCGCCTCGCTTCTTGCTGTTATCGCGTCTTGTTGTTATGGCCATGGTGACGCTTTCGGTCGGCATCGGGCGGCCCGCTGGGCCAAGGGCCGTCCGCGATCGTGGTCCCCGTCGGGGTGGCGACCGCTTCTTGCTGTTATCTGATCCGAAACGGATCCCGGACGGCATGGTGCGAGTCGATGGGGACCGCGCAGGCTGGACGCTGGCATGGTTAGCGGCGGCTTCCGGCTAGGCGGCGGAACTCCGCCGCCAGGTCCTCGCCGCCGGCCGGGTCGCGGGAGATCACCAGGACGGTGTCGTCGCCGGCGACGGTGCCGAGGACGGCGGGCCAGGCGGCGTGGTCGATGGCGGAGGCGAGGAACTGGGCCGCGCCGGCCGGGGTGCGCAGCACCACGAGGTTGGCGCTGGCCTCGGCCGAGGTCAGCAGCTCCTTGAGGTAACGCGTGAGCCGCGCCGAGGTGGTGCTGCTGACCTGGCTCGCGGCGCCGCTGACCGAGCTCCGTTGCGCGCTGACCTGGCTCGCGGGGCCGCTGACGTGGCTCCCTTGCGCGCTGACCGGGCCCGCTTGGGTGCTGGCCGGGCCCGCTTGGGTGCTGGCCGGGCCCACGGGGCCGCTGACGTGGCTCCCTTGCGCGCTGGCCGGGCCCGCGTGGCCGCCGTCGGCGCCGTCGGCGTCGGCGTCGGCCGCGCTCGCGGCAGGAATGGAGGAGCCCGGAGCAACCCCGGCCGTTCAGGAAAATTCTGAGGATCTAGACCGGTACCGGGGCGCGAGCCCGGTCCGCCGGGATCGCCGGGGAGCGCGTAGACCAGCGTGCCGTCGGCGGCGCGGAGCCGCACCACGCCGAGCTCGTCCAGGTCGCGGGAGAGCGTCGCCTGGGCCACGTGCATGCCGGCGTACTGGGTGAGCAGGCCGGCCAGCTGCTCCTGGGAGTGCACCTGCTCGCGGGAGAGGATGGCGACGATCCGCGACTGCCTGGCCGCCTTGGTCGCGGGGGCCGGGCTGGGCGGGTTCGGGCGAGACGGGTTCGCGGAGGTCGCTTGGCCGGGGACCGGAAGCTTGGCCGTCAACGCTGCTCCAGGAGCCAGGCGAGGAGGGCCTTCTGGGCGTGCAGCCGGTTCTCCGCCTGGTCCCAGACCACGCTGGCCGGGCCGTCGATCACCTCGGCGGTGATCTCCTCGCCCCGGTGCGCGGGCAGGCAGTGCAGCACGATCGCGTCCGGCCCGGCCGCGGCGAGCAGGTCGTCGTTGAGCTGAAACGGGGTGAGCGCCGCGCGTGCGCTCGGGCGCGTCGGTCTGGCCCATGGAGACCCACACGTCGGTCGCCAGGACGTCGGCGCCCTTGCTGGCGGCGACGGGGTCGTCGAAGACGGTCGCGGAGCCGCCGGTCCCGGCGGCGATCTGCTGCGCTTTCGCGACGATCTCCGGGTCCGGCTGATAGCCGGCCGGGCCGGCCACCCGGACGTGCAGGCCGGCGGTGGCGCCGCCGAGCAGGTAGGAGTGGGCCATGTTGTTCGCGCCGTCGCCCAGGTAGGTGAGGGTGCGGCCGTCAAGCGCGCCGAATCGCTCGGCGAGCGTCTGCAGGTCGGCGAGGATCTGGCAGGGGTGGAACTCGTCGGTCAGCGCGTTGATCACCGGGACGGTGGAGGCCGCCGCGAGTTCGGTGATCCGCTCCTGGCCGGAGGTACGCCAGACGATCGCCGCCGTCTGCCGGGCGAGCACCCGGGCGGTGTCGGCGATCGTCTCGCCCCGGCCGATGTGCGTGGTCTGCGTGTCGATGACCAGCGGCAGGCCGCCGAGCTCGGCGATGCCGACGGTGAACGAGACGCGGGTGCGCAGCGACGGCTTGTCGAACAGGACGGCGACGGCCCGCGGCCCCTCAAGGGGGCGGCGGCCGAACCGGTCCTGCTTCATCGCCGCGGCGAGGTCGAGGACCTCGGCCTGCTCGGCCGGGGTCAGGTCGTCGTCGCGGAGGAAGTGCCTGATGGCCATCGTGCTACCTCTCCCCCTTGGCCCGGGTCAAGATGGCGGGCAGGGCGGCGGTGAACTCTTCCGCCTCGGCCTGGGTGAGGACGAGCGGCGGGGCGAGCCGCACCGCGTCCGGCTGGACGGCGTTGACGAGGAAGCCCGCCTGCCGGGCGGCGTGGTGACGCTCGGCCGCCTTGCTCTCGGTGAGGACGGCGGCCAGCCACAGGCCGCTGCCGCGGACGCCCTTGAGCAAGCGGGTGGTCGATCGCCTCGATGCCGCTGGCGAGCGCGTCGCCGACCGGCTTGACGTTCTTGAGCAGGTCGTCGGTCTCGATCGTGTCGAGGACCGCGAGCGCGGCCGCGCAGGCGATCGGGTTGCCGCCGAAGGTGGAGCCGTGATCGCCGGTCTTGAGTGCGGTGGCGCTCTCGCCGAAGCCGATGCAGGCGCCGATCGGCAGGCCGCCGCCGAGGCCCTTGGCGAGGGTGAGCACGTCGGGGGTGACCCCTTCGGCCTGGTGGGCGAACCACGCGCCGGTCCGGCCGATGCCCGACTGTATCTCGTCCAGCACCAGCAGCGCGCCGGCGCCGTCGCAGGCCGCGCGGGCGGCGGCGAGGTAGCCGGCTGGGGCGGGGATGACGCCGCCCTCGCCCTGGGTCGGCTCCAGGAAGACGGCCGCGGTCCGCTCGTCGACGGCCTTGCGCAGCGCGTCGGCGTCGCCGTACTCGACCCAGCGCACGTCGAAGCCGAACGGGGCCGAACGGCTCGCGGATCGACTCCTTGCCGGTGATCGCGAGCGGCGCCCATGGTGCGGCCGTGGAAGCTGTGGTCGGCGGCGACGATCACCGGGCGGTCCTTGCCCTGCTGGCGGCGGACCAGCTTGAGCGCGGCCTCGTTCGCCTCGGTGCCGGAGTTGCAGAAGAAGACCCGGGCGCCGCCGTGGGCTTCGGCGTGCAGCAGGGTCGAGCAGCTTCTCCGCGAGCTGGACCTCCGGCTCGTGCAGGAACAGGTTGCTGGTGTGCGCGATCTTGCTGACCTGGGTGGTCACCGCGTCGACGATGGCGGGGTGGGCGTGGCCGAGGGCGGAGACGGCGATGCCGGCGATCAGGTCGAGGTAGCGGTTGCCGTCGGCGTCCCAGACGCGGCTGCCCTCGCCGCGGGCCAGGGCGAGCGGCGGCGTGCCGTAGTTCACCATCATCGCAGCCTCGAACCGCTGCCTCAGGGCTTCGCTCTCGCTCATCGCGCGCCTCCTTGGGCGCGAGCGGGAGGGCGTCTGGGCGCTGGGAGGACCATGGTGCCGATGCCGGAGTCGGTGAAGATCTCCAGCAGGATGGCGTGGCTGAGGCGGCCGTCCAGGACGTGGGCCTGGGGGACGCCGCCCTTGACCGCGGTGAGGCAGGCCTCCATCTTCGGGATCATGCCGGCCGACAGGGACGGGCAGCAGCTTCTCCAGGTCGTCGGCGTCGAGCTGGCTGATCACCTCGTCGGAGGCGGGCCAGTCCCGGTAGAGGCCCTCGACGTCGGTCAGCACGACCAGCTTGGCCGCGCCGAGCGCGACCGCGAGGGCGGCGGCGGCGGTGTCGGCGTTGACGTTGTAGACCGCGCCGTCGCCGTCGCCGCGGGCGACGCTGGAGACGACGGGAATGCGGCCGTCGTCGAGCAGCGCCTCAACCATCGACGGGTCGGTGTCGATGATCTCGCCGACGAGGCCGATGTCCACCGGCTCGCCGTCCACCATGGCGAGCTTGCGCGCCGCGGTGAACAGGTTGGCGTCCTCGCCCGACAGCCCGACCGCGAACGGGCCGTGCCGGTTGATCAGGCCGACGATGTCCTTGTTGACCTTGCCGTTGAGCACCATGCGGACCACGTCGATGGTCTCGGCGGTGGTCACCCGGAGCCCGGCGGTGAACACCGACTCGATGCCGAGCCGCTCCAGGTGCTCGGTGACCTGCGGGCCGCCGCCGTGCACGACCACCGGGCGGAGCCCGGCGTGCCGGAGGAACACCAGGTCCTGGGCGAACCCGGCGCGCAGCTGGTCGGCGGTCATCGCGTGCCCGCCGTACTTGATCACCACGGTCTCGCCGTGGAACTGGTCGAGCCAGGGCAGCGCCTCGATCAGCGTCGTCGCCTTCGCGGTCGCGGACGCCCGGCGCGCGGCGTCCTTGCCGCCGGAGATAACGATCGTCATGTTGAGTACGCCGAGTTCTCGTGGACGTAGGCCTCGGTCAGGTCGGTGGTGAGGATCATCGCCGAGTGCGGCCCGGCCGACAGGTCGACGGTGATGGTGACGTCCTTGCCCCTGAGGTCGACCTTGGACCGGTCGTCTCCCGGCGCGCCGGCCCGGCAGACCCAGATGCCGTTCATCGCGACGTTGAGCCGGTCGGGGTCGAAGACGGCGTCGGTGGTGCCGACCGCGGACAGCACCCGGCCCCAGTTCGGGTCGGCGCCGGCGAGCGCGCACTTGAGCAGGTTGTTCCGCGCGACGCTGCGGCCGACCGTGACCGCGTCGTGCTCGCTGGCCGCGCCGACCACCTCGATCGTGACGTACTTGGAGGCGCCCTCGGCGTCACGCTGGAGCTGGCGGGCCAGGTCGGCGCAGACCTCGATGAGCGCGCGGGTGAAGTCCCGGTGGTCCGGCTTGACCCCGCTCGCGCCGCTGGCCATCAGCAGAACGGTGTCGTTGGTGGACATGCAGCCGTCGGTGTCGAGCCGGTCGAAGGTAACGGCGGTCGCGGAGCGGAGCGCGGAGTCGAGTTCGGCCGGCGACAGGTCCGCGTCGGTGGTGAGCACCACAGCATGGTCGCCAGGGCGGGGGCGAGCATGCCCGCGCCCTTGGCCATGCCGCCGATCGTGTAGGTGCCCCGCTTCCGGATGCGGAGGCCGTCTCGCGGCGGAAGGCGATCTTGATGATCGTGTCGGTGGTGCGGATCGCGTCGGCCGCGTGCACTCCCCCGGACCGTGTCCGCCTCGGCGACGGCCGCGTCCACGGCGGGCAGCAGCTTGTCCATCGGCAGCCGCTCGCCGATCAGGCCGGTCGAGCAGACCGCGATCTCGCCGGGCGAGTCGTCGAGTGCGGCGGCGAGCCGCTCGGCGGTGGCGTGCGTGTCCTGGAAGCCGAGCGGCCCGGTGCAGGCGTTGGCGCCGCCGGAGTTGAGCACGACGGCGCGGACCCGGCCGCCGCTGACCACCTGGCGGGTCCACTTCACCGGGGCGGCCTGCACCCGGTTGGTGGTGAAAACGGCGGCGGCGGCGCGGGAGGGACCGTCGTTGATCACGACGGCGACGTCCCGCTCGCCGGAGTTCTTCAGGCCAGCGACCACGCCGGCGGCGCGGAAGCCCAGCGGTGCTGTCACGCTCATACGGATTCCTCGCTGGCGCTCGTCGTCCGCATTCGCGGACGCACAGTGGTGACTGGTTCGCTCGCAAGCTCGCTCACGGCGCTACTCCGTGGGTGGTCAGGCCGGCCGCCTCGGGGAGGCCGAGCATCAGGTTGGCGATCTGCACGGCCTGGCCGGCCGCGCCCTTGCCCAGGTTGTCGGTGGTGGCGACCACGACCGCGCGGCCCGCGTGCAGGTCGGCCGCGACCTGCAGGTGCGCGCCGTTGGATCCGGCCACCGCGCCGGTCACCGGCCACTGGCCGTCGGGGAGCAGGTGGACGAACTCGCCGCCCGCGTAGGCGTCGGCGAACGCGTCGCGCAGCACGGCCGGTCACGTCCGCGCTGCCGGCCACGCCCGGCGCCAGCCGGGCGGTGGCGGTGGCGAGGATGCCGCGCGGCATCGGGGCCAGCGTGGGGGTGAAGGAGACGGTGACGGGGCCAGGCGAAGCAGCGGTACGTTCAGAAGAAAGATTGTGAACTTCGGTGAGCGCCTGCTCGATCTCCGGCGTGTGGCGGTGGGCGCCGCCGACCTTGTAGGCGGACATGGACCCCATGACCTCGCTGGCGAGCAGGTCGGCGCGGAGCGAGCGGCCGGCGCCGGTGGTGCCCGAGGCGGCGACGATCACGATGTCGTCCGGCTCGACCAGGCCCGCCGCCAGCAGCGGGGCGAGGGCGAGGATGGACGTGGTCGCGTAGCAGCCGGGAGCGGCGACGGTGCGGGCCGCCTTGATCTTCTCCTTCGCGCCGGGCAGCTCGGGCAGGCCGTAGGCCCAGCGGCCGGCGTAACGGACGTCCTGGCCGTAGAACTGGTGCCAGGCGTCTTCGTCGCCGAGCCGGAAGTCGGCCGACAGGTCGATGATCTTCGCGTCGGGCAGCTGGTCCGCGAGGGTAGCCGACTCGCCGTGCGGGAGGGCCATGAAGATGAGCTCGGCGTCTCGCAGCGTGTCGGCGTCGGTCGCGTCGAAGTTCTTGCCGTCGAATCGTGGGTGACCGGTGAGGTTGGGGTGAATCGACGTGATTGGCTTGCCCGTGCTGCTGCCCGCGGCGACCGCCGCGATCTCCAGGTCCGGGTGGCCGGCGAGCAGGCGGAGCAGTTCGCCGCCCGCATAACCGCTGGCCCCTGCGACAGCGACCCGTGTGCCCATGTTGCCTCCTTCTTCACGAAGAAGTATGCATTCCATTGCATGAATATGCAAGACGGTTATTCGGAGGCGGCAACCGCAGGCGAGGAGGGTGTCGGTGTTGGGCGCCCCGGCGACCGCTACGGCCAGGGCAGGGGATGGCCACGCACGAGGTTTCCACCGCGGGCATCACGGGTTCCAGTCCATCACGCAGTCATGTAGGACATCGAAGCTGAGCTCGTGCGACCCGGCCCCGCGGACGTGCACCGTGTCGCCCCGGCCATCGATCCTCACGTTGCGGATCTTGAACCGGAATCCCGTCCCACCCCCGTACGGCTCGACCATCCCGGTCCCGGGTGACAGGCCGGCGCGGGTAGCCATGGTTGCCACCGACCAGAGCCTGGAGCCGTCCACCGCCTCGAGCACCACGGTCCCCTCGTCCCGCACCGACAGCCGCGCAGGCCAGGCCGGCCGTGCCCGTCGCCCACACCGCGCGCCCGTCACGGTCGTACAGCACCAGGTTGCCGTCGGCCTGCAGCGCCAGCTCGCCGACGGACGTGCCGCGCGTCTTGCTCGCCCACACCGCACGGTCCTGGTCGTAGCGGTACAGGACGAAACCGTGCCGGAGGCAGGATGACGGCCTTGTGCGCCGTTCGGGTCGTATAACGCCCAGAAGGGGACTGATCACGGTAAGCAGGGCCGCCGCCTGAGAAGGTCACACTGCGACGGCGGAGGTTGTCGCGGTGCTTGAGCTGCCGTCTTCTGGGACCTGAAACTCGTCGTCTTCGAACTCGCGGGCGGCCAGCTCCGCATCCTGCGCGGCGGCGGCAGCGGCGGCCGGGCGCCACATCGCGGCCGCGGTCGCGGACATGGCCGCGTCGTCATCGGCCGGCGAGCGCACCGCGCTCAGGCCCCGGCTGGTGCTGATCATCTGCACCTGGTCGCGGCCGGAGGCCTTGGCCCGGTAGAGGGCGGCGTCGGCGGCGGCCAGCAGGTCGGTCAGCTCCCGGCTTGACCCGGCGTCAAGCGCCGCGACCCCGATGGAGACGGTGACCGTCACCTGCTCGCCGGAGGTGGTGACGATCGGCAGCCGCGCGATGCGCGCGCGCACCCGGTCGGCGATCTTGAACGCGTCCGGCGCGCGGGTCTGCGGGAGCAGCATGACGAACTCTTCGCCGCCGAACCGGCCGGCCACGTCGTATTCGCGCAGCACCCCGGTCATCGTGCCGGCGATCTGGCGCAGCACCTCGTCGCCGATCAGGTGGCCGTAGGTGTCGTTGATCTGTTTGAACCGGTCCAGGTCAAGCAGTGCCACCGCCAGCGGCGAGCAGGTGCGGACGGCGCGGGCCACCTCGGCGACCGCCTCGCGTTCCCAGGTCGCGGAGTTGAGCAGCCCGGTCTTGGCGTCCGCCCTGGCCTCGTTGAGCAGGCGGGTGTGCCGCACCGACCGTTGCAGCAGCGTGGCCAGCGGCAGCGCGATGATCAGGGTCAGGAAGCTGATCGTCATGCCGACGGCGACCAGCAGGGCCGCGCACAGCTCGGTCGCGTCGTTGTGCAGCCCCTCGCGGCCGAACAGCTCATCGCGGACCCGCGCGGTCGGGTCGTGCAGCTTGAGGGAAGCGCCGATGAGCACCTGGTTGATCATCCACTGGGCGATGACGCCGAGCCCTGCTGCCACCAGCCACTTGGGCGTGTCGCTCCACAGGTAGGCGCGGGCGTGCAGGCCCCTGGGCATCATCGACTCGAAGACCAGGCGCGCGCAGCCGTAGCCGATGCCGATCGTCGCCGCTGTGTAGACCCGCCGGTACACCGGCACCCCTCCGACCCGCCACTGGGTCAGCGTCAGCCGGATGGCCGGGACGATCAGCGCGTAGAGCCCTGGCAGCAGGAACACCATGGGGAGTTCCCAGACGGCGTAGACGTCCTTCACCACGCCGTCCGGCCGGCTGGCGCGGCGCGACATCTCAACCGAGAAGGCGCCGCAAGCGAGCAGCGCGGCGAACAGCCCGATGTTCGACAGGCGGAGGTGGAAATCGCCGGCGTACTCACCGATCCAGGCCAGATAGCCGCAGGTCACGCAGGACAGCAGTGCGATCAGGGGTTTGGGCAGGGACCAGAACGGCCAATCTCGCACACGAGGCTTTCCGTGGCGGAACACGACGCTGCGCGCGTGATCCATCTGACCTCCTTGCCTTGCGCGATGATTTCCGTCGCCGTCCTCGCTGAGCACGATGGATAGCGCAACGTGCGGTGCTAACCCCACATTGTCACAGTTTTCACGTGCGCACTGTCAAAACACGGCTACTGACCGACAGGAGACCCATCGACGGACTCGTGCCTAGGAGCGTAAAACGCCGACGCTGCAAGCGTTTGCAGCAGCCCTCGAGAGTGCTCACCCCGGGACAGTTGTTGCCAAAATGTGATCTCATCTCTGGCGTCCCGCGCGCCTCGAAAGTGTGGTAGCGACGGGGATGCAGCTCGCTCGCTCGCACTCATGAGTGCGGGAGGGGCGGGAGCGACACGCCGCTCCCGCCCCTCCCGTGGTAAGGACCGCTGGACGCGTGGCGCGAAGCCACGGGTCCGTTCGATATGACGGTTTTGATCCTCCGGGTGCTGCTCGGCTCAGGCGCGCAGGACCGCGCCGGTGCGGCGGGCGGCCTCGGCCACGGCGGCGTCACGGGCCGCCCTCGCCTCGGCGGCGGTCAGCGTGCGGTCGGGAGCGCGCAGGCGCAGCGTGTAGGCAAGCGACTTGCGGCCCTGGCCCAGCTGGACGCCGGTGTAGACGTCGAAGAGCCGGACGTCTTCGAGGAGCTCGCCCGCGCCTGCCCTGAGCGCGGCCACCACGTCGGCGGCGGGCACGTCGTCGGCGACGACGAGCGCGACGTCCTGGGTGGCCAGCGGGTAGGCGGACAACGCGGGGCCGCGGACCGGGCCCTGGGCCTCGGCGGCGGCGGCGAGCACGCCGAAGTCGAGCTCGAACGCGCTGCTGCGCGGGGGCAGGCCGTAGGCGGCCAGGACCCGCGGGTGCAGCTCACCGGCGAAGCCGGCCAGCCACTCGCCCGCCGTGCCGCCCTCGGGCCCGCCGTCCGCGCCGGACGCCTGGCCGGCGTTGCCTGCGGCACGGACGTAGAGCGCGGCGCAGCGACCGGGGTGCCAGGGCGCCGCCGCGGCGGACCGCACGTCCAGGACCAGGTGGCTCGCCGCGGCTACCACGCGGGCCGCCTCGACGGCGTCCGCCCAGATTTCGGCGCGGCCGGGCCCCCACCAGCCGGGCAGCTCCCGGTTGCCCGCGAGGACGCCCGCGACCAGCAGCGGCTGGTCGGGCAGCGCCGCCGCGAGGGTCGCGAGCTCGGCCTCGGTCGGGCCCCGGTCGGTGGCCAGGATCGGCGCGGTCACCGTCGCGCCGGGCCTGGGCCGGAAGACCTGACCGGTCTCGAAGAGCTCGATGTCGCCGAAGCCGCGCCCGATGTTCCGCGCCAGGGTGCGGAACAGGCCGGGCAGCAGCGTGCTGCGCAGGCCCGGCTGGTCCTCGCTGAGCGGGTTCGCGACTTTGACCGTCGGACGGCGCGGGTCCTCGGGCGGCAGCATGAGGCCGTCGGCCTCGTTCGCGGGCCAGAACGGGTCGCAGTGGACCTCGACGAACCCGGCTTCGCTCAGGGTGCGCGCGATGGCGCGGAGCGTCTTCTGCCGCATGGTGAGACCGCGGCCCGCGATGGCGCGGGGCTGGCTGACCGGGACGTTGCTGTAGCCCTCCAGGCGGATGACCTCTTCGGCCAGGTCGGCCGGGTCGGTGAGGTCGGGACGCCAGGACGGCGAGGTGACGATCAGGACCGTGTGCTGATGGTCGTGCTTGGCCGGGTGATCGATGCCATCCGACGGCGGTTGCGCGCGCCAGGGGGCGATCGTCGGCTGCTGCGACGCCGGGGCGGACCGGACCTCGCAGCCGACCTCCGCCAGCCGCGCGACCACCGTGTCCATGCCGTAGAGCAGGCCGGCCACCCGGTCCGGGTAGTCGGCGCCCATGGTGATCGTGGGTGGCGTCACCGGCACTTGCGCGTGCGTGACCCCAGGCGCGATGGCCGCGCCGCCGAGGGTGGCGAGCAGCGCGGCGGCGCGCTCGGTGGCGAGCAGCGGCAGCTCGCGGTCGGTGCCCCGCTCGAACCGGTAGGACGCCTCGGAGTTGAGGCGGTGGCGGCGGGCCGTCTTCGCGGTGCCGGTGTCGGAGAAGTGCGCGCCCTCGATGACGATATTCACCGAATTGTCGTCTATCTCGGTCGCCAGGCCGCCCATCACGCCCGCCAGCGAGATCGGCCCGCTGTCGTCGGTGATGAGGATGTCATCGGAGTAGAGCTTCCTGGTCACGTGGTCGAGCGTGGTCAGGGTCTCGCCGGGCTCCGCCCGGCGCACGACGATCGGCCCGGTGAGCTTGTCACGGTCGAAGGCGTGCAGCGGCTGGCCGAGTTCGAGCATCAGGTAGTTGGTGACATCGACGGCCAGCGAGACCGAGCGCATGCCGCAGCGGGCGAGGCGGACCCCCATCCACAGCGGGGTCGGGGCCGCGGGGTCGAAGCCCCGGACCTCGCGCAGCACGAAGCGGTCGCACCCGGTGGGGTCGGCGATGGCGGCCGGCCAGGACCCCTGGTCGGTGCCGGTGGAGTCGGCGCTGTCGGCGCTGTCGTCTTCGGGCTGGCCGGGGGCGGGCTCAGCTGAGGCGTCCTCGCCTCCGACGAAGGTCTTGGCCGGGTCGGTGTACGGGACCCGGTAGGCGCTGGCGAGTTCGCGCGCGACGCCCCGGATGGAGACGGCGTAGCCCCGGTCGGGGGTCACGGTGATGTCGAGCACGTCATCGCGCAGCTGCGCGTACTCGGTGAAATCGACGCCGAGCGGGGTGTCCGGCGCCAAGATCAGGATGCCGCTATGGTCCTCGCCGATGCCGAGCTCGTCGACGGCGCAGATCATCCCCTGCGAGATTCGGCCGTACTTCTTCGCGGCGGTGATCTCGAAGCCGCCGGGCAGGGTCGCCCCGGGCGTGGCGAAGGCGACCCGGTCGCCCTCCTTGAAATTGGTGGCGCCGCAGATCACGCCGGTCACCGTCTCCGGGTCGGCGGTCAGCTCGGCGTCGCTGGTGGCGACCCGGCAGTACCGGATCGGCTTCTTGAACCCGGTCAGCTCCTCGATCGTGAGCACCTGGGCGACGATGACGCCGTGCACGTCGTGACCGACCTGCTCGACCGCCTCGACTTCAAGGCCGGCCGCGGTGAGCCGCCGCCCGACCTCGTACGCGTCGACCGGCGCAGGGATCGGCGCGTACTCGCGCAGCCAGGAAATTGGTACCCGCATCGCTGTTAGATCTCCGTCCCGAATGCCCGGCTGAACCGCACGTCGCCGTCGTAGGTGTCCCTGATCTCGTTGATCCCGTGCGCCAGCATCAGCGCCCGCTCGATGCCGAGGCCGAACGCGAACCCGCTGTACCGGTCGGGGTCGATGCCGCAGGCGACGAGCACCCTCGGGTTGACCATGCCGCAGCCGGCGATCTCGATCCAGCCGCTTGACCGGCAGACCCGGCAGGAGTCGGCGCCCGGCTTGGTGGACTCGCCCCGGCAGACGTGGCACTCCATCGAGACGTCGGCGGACGGCTCGGTGAAGGGGAAGTAGTCCGGCCGCAGCCGCGTCTTGAGCCCGGCGCCGAAGAGCGCGTCGACGAAGGCCTGGATCGCCCCGCGCAGGTCCGCCATGGTCAGGCCCTCATCGACGGCGAGGCCCTCGATCTGGTAGAAGACCGGCAGGTGGGTGGCGTCCAGCGCCTCGTTCCTGTACACCTTGCCCGGGCTGACCACGTAGAGCGGCAGCGGCCTGGTCAGCATGGAGCGGACCTGCACCGGCGAGGTGTGCGTGCGCAGTACCAGGCCCGATCGCGTGCCTTCGGGCGCCCCGTCGGGCGGCGCGACGAACAGCGTGTCCTGCATCTCCCGCGCGGGGTGGTCGGGCAGGAAGTTGAGTGCGTCAAAGTTGTACCACTCGGCCTCGACTTCCGGCCCCTCGGCGACCTCGTAGCCCATCGCGACGAACACGTCGGCGAGCCGGTCGGCGATCATGGAAACCGGGTGCCGGGCACCCTGCGGCGCCCGGTCGTAGGGCAGCGTGACATCGACCTTCTCCGTGACCAGGACCTGCTCGTCACGGATCTGCTCGAGCTTCTCCTGGCGCGCCGCCAGGGCATCCCTGACTTGCGCGATCGCGGCGCCGACGCGGCGCCCGGCGTCGGCCTTGGCCGCCGGCGGGAGCGCGCCGATCTCCGCGCGCGCCGCCGACAGCGGCGACCGATCGCCGGCGTGCGCGAGGCGGGCCGCCTTGAGCTCGTCAAGGGTGCCCGCGGCGGCTATCGCGTCGAGCGCGGCCGCGGTCGCGTTTTCGACCGCCTCGGCCGACAGCGCGGTCACCGCGACCGGGTCATAGTTCTTATTTGGTGCGGACATGTTTTCGCTTCCTTGAGGTCATCGAGCCGCTGGAAGGTCCCGCCGGGGCACAGGTCGCGGGTCATGATGAACGCACGCGGCCTACTCCCTCCAGCACACCGAACTGTACTGGGTGGGGGCCGGGGCCGTGGTAGCACGTGATCCCGCACGGATCCCCGCGCTGCTGGCGGCGGTGACCCGAGTGCCTTCGCGGACCGGGGAAAGCCCGCGGGTGAGCGCTTGCCTGCCTGGCGGCGTCAGGCCGCTTAGGCGATGGGCGTGCCCGCGGGCACGGTAAATCGGAACTCGGCGCCGCCGCCGGGAGCGCGGCACACGATGATGTCCCCGTCGAGCGCTTCGACCAGGCCCTTGACGATGTAGAGGCCGAGCCCGGTGCCGCCGCGGCGCTTACCCCGCCAGAACTGGCGGAACACCCGAGGCGCCATCTCCGGGGAGATGCCCTCCCCCTCGTCGCGCACGGACACGGCGATGGCCGCTGGCCGATCGCCGACGGGCATGCGCGCACGGTCTACCACAACCGTTATGGTACCAGCCCCGTGCCTGACGGCGTTCTCGACGAGATTGGCGAGGATCTGGTCGATCTTGTCAGCGTCCAGCCAGGTCTCCGGCAGGTCGGGAACGGCCTCGATGCGGAACCTGTCCTCGGGCTCGCCCGCCGCCACCCGGCCGGCGATGATCTTCCTGGCCCGGTCTGGCACGTCGACGAGCTGCCGGTGGACCTCCATCCGGCCGGACTCGATCCGCGACACGTCAAGCAACTCCGTGATCAGCCTGGTCACCCGGTCCGCGTCGGCGTTGACCGTTTCCAGCATGACCCGCTTCTGGTCGTCGGTGAACCGGCCCCACTTGGCGAGCAGCGTCGCGGTGAACCCCTTGACCGAGGTCAGCGGGGAACGGAGCTCGTGCGCCACGGTGGAGACGAGCTCGGCGCGGCTGCGCTCAAGCCGGGCCCGCTGCTGCGCGCCCCGAAGCGTGATGACCAGGCGGCGAACTGGGCCGGAGCGGCCGTCGCGGACGTAGCCGACCGAGACGAGCAGCTCGGTGCCGTCGGTGAGGTAGAGGGACCGCTCCGGGTGGCGGGTGCGGGTGGCCAGGCCGTTGTACGGATCGGAGCACACCCACCAGTCGCGGCCGTCCTCGTCGCGGAACTGCAGCGCGTCGAAGATGTACTTGCCGAGGGCCTCCTCGGCGGCGAGCCCGGTGAGGCGGGCGGCGGCCCGGTTGAAGACGACCACACGGCCGGTGTCGTCGGCGACCACGAGGCCGTCCGGCAGCTCGTCCGCGATCAGCGCCTGGGCGTCGGCGAGGGCACCGGGCGAGAGCGGGGTGGGCATGCCGACGGCGCGGGCGGCGCCGGCGGGTGTGACCCGGCCCGGTCTGTTGTCCTCCACGACTGCAACGCCTCCGTCCAGCAGGGGGGCCGCATCGGGTGGCCGTTGCCGGCTTGTTCCGCGATGCGGGTGACGGAATGTGATCAGACTCTAGCGTGTAAACGTACCTCGCCGACAGTACCCGGTTCGGTATTTCGCTACGTTATAGCGTAAATACCCAATGCCATGAGGGATTCATAGGTCGCCTTAGGGCGCGCCACGCGATGTAATCATAATGGCTCGCGACGTGAGATTTGACCCATCAAACGGCGCCGGTTGCCGGCCTCAGCCGGCAATCCGTCCGCTTAGCTGGGGCCCGCTGGGCGGGCGGCGGCGGGGCGGGCGGCGGCGCGCTGGGCGGCGGCGGAGGCGTACAGGCACACCGCCGCGGCGGAGGCCAGATTGAGCGACTCGGCGCGGCCGTAGATCGGCACCGCCACGGACTCGTCGGCGAGCGCCAGCAGGTCGTCGGGGAGACCCCAGGCCTCGTTGCCGAACAGCCACGCGGTCGGCGCCGACAGGGCCTCGGCGGTTGCCGGATCGTCCAGGGTGCTGCCCGCGCGCCCGTCCGCCGCGAAGATCCGCAGCCCGGCCCGCCTGAGGGCGGCGATCGTCTCCGGAATGCGCCCGCCGGCCACGACCGGCAGGTGAAACAGGCTGCCAGCGGACGCCCGCACGCATTTGCCGTTGTAGAGGTCAACTGACGCGTCGGCGAAGATGACCGCGTCCGCGCCCGCCGCGTCGGCGGTGCGCAGCACGGTGCCCGCGTTGCCCGGGTCCCTGACGTTGGCAAGGACGGCGACGAGTCGCATCTTGCTGTTATCCAGGCGGTCGAGCGGTACGTCCACGAAGTCGCAGACGGCGAGCAGCCCCTGTGGGGTGATGGTCTGCGCAAGCTCGCCCATCACCTCGCCGCTGACCAGGTTCACCTCGACGCCGGCGTCCTCGGCGGCCTCGACCAGATCGGCGTGCCTGGCCAGAGCCGGCCCGGTGACGAAGAGGCCGCTGACCCGGGCGCCGGTCGCCAGGGCCTCGGAAACCGCCTGCGGCCCCTCGGCGAGGAAGGATCGCTCACGCTCGCGGAACGCCCGCTTGGTCAGCCGCCGCGCGGCCTTGATCCGCGTGGCGCTAGCGGTCGCGTACATGCCAATGGCCTCGTTAGCTGGTTAGCGGGTTAACTGGCGGTTAGCTGGATGTTAGCTGGCGGCGAATGAGTCGATTTGCGCGTTCCGCGCCCCCCGGGCCAGCTTGTACCGCGGTCGGCTTCTGCGGCCGCGGCCCATGATCGTGGACATTTTTCCATGATGGAAGAAAAGCACGCGTATAGCGTGCTTTTCTTCCATCATGGCCGTGACAGTGCGTAACGACCGGTTTCAGGCAGCCGCGCTGACGGTCTCGGGGAGCGCCCGGCGCGCCACCTCGACCAGTGCGGCGAAGGCCACGGCGTCGGTCACGGCAAGGTCGGCGAGCACCTTGCGGTCCACCTCGACGCCGGCCGCCTTGAGGCCCTGCACGAAGCGGTTGTAGGTGAGCCCGTTCGCGCGCGACGCGGCGTTGATGCGCTGGATCCACAGGCGGCGGAAGTTGCCCTTGCGGTCCTTGCGGTCGCGGTAGGCGTAGGTCATCGAGTGGAGCAGCTGCTCCTTGGCCTTGCGGTACAGCCGGGACCGCTGGCCCCGGTAGCCCTTCGCCCGCTCGAGGACAACCCTGCGCTTCTTCTTGGCGTTAAGCGAGCGCTTGACGCGTGCCATCGTTCAATCTCCCTCTGGGCTGCGGTGACTAGGGGTCGGCTACTTGCCGAGCAGTCGCTTGATCTGGCGCGTGTTGGACGGGGCGAGCTCAACTCGGCCGAAGAGCCGCCGCGTGACGCGAGAGGACTTGTGCTCGTTGTAGTGCGCCCGGTCGGCCCGCTGCCGCATCACCTTGCCGGTACCGGTGAGCTTGAACCGCTTGCCGGCGCCGCTGTGGTTCTTCATCTTCGGCATGGTCGCCGTCTCCTATCAAACTCTTCGCCGCTCGCAGGCAGGCGTTGTTATGCGGTCCGGCCATGGCACCTGCCTGACCGGACCGCCCTCTCCCCGTTAACCGGGGTAAACCTCTACGCGTCCGTCGACGCCGGGGCCTCAACTGCGGCCCCCGCGGCGGTCGGGGCCGCGCTCTCCGACGGTGCCTCGCTGCGCGGGCTCGGCACCGGGCGCGACTGCGTCGCCGACTCCGTCTCCGCGTCGCCGTGGTCCCCGTGCGACCCGCTGGCGGCCCTTGTCACCGGCTTGCGGTGCGGGCCGATCACCATGATCATGTTCCGGCCATCCTGCTTGGCCTGCGACTCGACGAAGCCGAGCTCCTGCACGTCGTCGGCCAGCTTCTGCAGCAGCCGGAAGCCGAGCTCCGGCCGGGACTGCTCACGGCCGCGGAACATGATCGTCACCTTGACCTTGTCGCCCGCCTTGAGGAACCGCTCGACGTGGCCCTTCTTGGTGCCGTAGTCGTGCGGGTCGATCTTCGGGCGGAGCTTGATCTCCTTGACGATCGTCTGCGTCTGGTTCTTGCGCGACTCCCGCGCCTTCAGCGCGGCCTCGTACTTGAACTTGCCGTAGTCCATGAGCTTGCAGACCGGGGGCCGCGCGGTCGGGGCGACCTCGACTAGGTCAAGGTCGGCCTCCTGAGCAAGACGGAGCGCCTCGGTGATCGAGACGATCCCGATCTGCTCGCCCTTGGCGCCGACGAGTCGGACCTCAGGGGTGCGGATGCGGTCGTTGATGCGCGTTTCGACGCTGATGTGACCTCCAGAGCCTCATCTGTTGCCGGCTTCCCCGGCGACGCTGCTGTTGTGCTGCCGCCGGCCGTCCGACGACAGTTTGCCTGCCACTGACCTAGCCAAACGGAAAAAACCCCGCAAGGCGCTGTGCGCCGCGGGGCAACCACATCTCCGGAACCGTCAGCCAGCTACGCTGGAGACCGTGCCGTGCCGCCCACCGGGCTAACCCGGGAAGCAGCCGAACCCGCCGACCCGAGGGCTGGCCAGGTGGGAGGTGGTCCTCCGCTTGCACGCCCGGCACGTCCCCGTACCGGACTGGTCAATCACCATAGGTTAGCAGCACTTGCGCGGTCCGTGGTATTCCCGCGCGCTACAGATGCCTTACTGGTGCCTTACTGCTGAGGCCACCCCGCCATCCTAACGGGAACTCACCGCCGGCGCTGCGGTGAGTTTCGCCCCTGCCAAGCGTCTTTACGGGTGAAGGCATCCATCGCCGGTCATTCGGGCCGGCGGACCGGCGGGCAGGAGGAGCGATGCGGTGAACAGCATGCTTCGACGTGCCCGCACCCAGCTCAGCCAGGCGGGCTCGGTGGCCGGCAACATCCGGGAGCCGGCCGACCCGCGGCAGCGAAGGCTGCTCGATCAGTACGCGGCGGCCTTTGAGAACGCCGACGGGGTCGCCATCACCCTGCTGCTGCGTGCGGATGCGGTGCTTGAGATGCCGCCATCGCCGACCTGGTTCGCCGGACGGGAGCAGATCGGACGGTTCCTCGCCACCCGGGTCCTCGGCCAGCCCGGCGATTTCACGATGGTCGCCGTCGCAGCCAACGGCCAGCCCGGGTTCGCCGCCTATCTGCGCGATCGCGACGGCCGTTACCGCGCCCACGCGGTGCAAGTGCTCACCATCGAAACCACGAGCATCGCGCGTGTCGTGTCCTTCAACCAGCCCGAGCTGTTCGCGATGTTCGGCCTGCCATCCGCCCTTCCCCCTGGCACGTCGCGGGCCCTCAGCAGCTAGCCGACCAGCTTCCGGACCCGGTGCGGGTCGGTGATGCCGTCTGCCGCCGCAATGCGGCCGTTGATGATCGTGAAGGCGATGAGAGCGGCTGGGCGGCCGTTCAAGGTGATGAGCATGCCAACGGCGCCGTTGACGAGGACGGAGTGGAACTCCGTGGTCGACGCGTTCTTCGCCACCGCTCGCTGGGCGGCGACCGCGGCGTCGGGTTCGGTCGCACCGGCCTCGCGGACGCGGCGGCGTGCGCGGCTGGCTAGCTGCCTGGTGGCGTCCGTCGATCGGCCAAGCATCGCGCCGATTTCCGCGAACGGGACGTCGAACACGTCGTGAAGCACGAACGCAACCCGCTCCGCCGGGGCGAGCGTGTCAAGCACGACCAAGAGCGCCAGGCCCACCGAGTCGGCTAGCAGCGCTTCCTGCTCCGGGGTCGGTCCGTCGGCCGGGCTCAGCACCGGGTCAGGGATGCGCGGGCCGGCCAGGGTTTCTGGTCGCGCCGCGCGGGCCCGGAGGGCGTTCAGGCAGACACGGCTCACGATGGTGGTCAGCCAGCCGCCCGGGCGGCGGTTCGCGCCGCGGTCGTGGGCACCCCGCCGGAGGCCATCATCTACCAGGCGACCGCCCTGAGCGGCGTGGCAATGTCAAGGAACATGGACCGCAGCTTCGGCCCGACCAACCGGCTGCGCACCGAGGGACTTGACAACCTGCTGGCCGCTGCCAGGGAGGGCGGCGTGCCGAGGTTCATCGCGCAGAGCTTCGCGCCCTTCCGCTACGCGCACACCCTCGGGCTGGTCAAGGACGAGAACGACCCGCTGCTGACCGACCCGCCGACCTCGGCAAGGGAGATGTTCGCGGCGATGGCCTACCTGGACGAGAGGGTGCTCGCGGCGGGCGGTATCGCGCTGCGCTACGGCGGCTTCTACGGGGACGAGGACGCCATGGTCGCGGCGGTGCGGAAGCGGCAGTTCCCGCTCGTGGGCGACGGCGGCGGCATCATGCCGTTCATCCACCTGCACGACGCGGCGACCGCGACCGTGCTCGCCCTCGACGCAGTCGGGCCCGCGCTCTACAACGTCACCGACGACGAGCCCGCCCCGATGCGCGACTGGCTCCCCGGCCTCGCCTCGGCCGTCGGCGCGAAGCCGCCCTTCCATGTCCCGACCTGGCTGGCCGGACTGCTCATGGGCGGGATGCTGCCGGTCATGACCCAGGCGCGCGGCGCGTCCAACGCGAAGGCCCGCAAGGAACTCGGCTGGACGCCCCGGTATCCCAGCTGGCGCGAGGGGTTCCCCGCTTCCTTCGCCCGCTAGCGAAGCCGGAGGATGGCGCTGCCCTCCCGCCGGGCGCAAAGGGCGGTCACATCGGCCGCGCGGTCGAGCGGATCACCTTGCCGGTCGCCGTGGTCTCGAGAGTCTCGATGCCAAGGAACCGGCTCGGCAGCTTCGACCCGGACAGCCGCTGTCGGCAGAAGTCCTGCAGCGCGGACAGGTCGACGTCGGCCGGCGTCACCATGGCCCGGATCCGCTGGCCGAGCCGTTCGTCAGGCTCGCCGTCGACCAGGCACGAGCGCACCGTCGGGAACTCAAGCAAAACGGCCTCGACCTCCTCAGGACTCACCTTCGCGCCGCCGACGTTGACGCAGTTGGCTAGTCGGCCAACGATCACCAGGCCGTCCGGCGTTCGGCGGCCTATGTCGCCCACGACGAAACCGTCCTCGACCGGAGCGGTATCGACCCGGTCCGGGTACAGGTACCCGGTCATCGCGGTCGGCGAGCGGACGACGATAAGACCTGACGACACGTCAGCCGGGTCGCCCGCCGGCGCCTCCGGCTCCGGGGCGTCGACGAGGGGGCGGAGGTCGACCTGAACCCCCGGGAGCGGCTGGCCGAGCGAGCGCGCGTCCTGCCAGGGGACCGGCGGCCGCACGCAGATCGGGCCGGTCTCGGTCGTGCCATACACCTCGCCGAGCTGCCCGCCGAGCACCGTCCCGACGAGTTCGGCCGTCCGCGGGTCAAGCAGCATGCCGGCGGTCAAGTAGCCGATGCGTCGCGCCGGACGACTGGTGGCCGCCTCGGCCAGCAGCCGCAGCAGCGGCGGCACGCCCGCGACGAGGGTGACGTCATGCTGATCCAGGGCGCGCAACAGCACCCGCGGCCGGTCCGCGCTGGTGACGAGCGTGGTGGCGCCGGCCAGGGGGGCAGCCAAGGCCGCCAATCCAAAGCCGTAGGCGTGATGCAGCGGCACCGGGCAGGCCAGCACAGTGCCCGGGGCCAGGTCCAGCGCGGCGCGGTAGTTCTCCGCCTCGGCCATCAGGGCACTGGCCAGACGCAGCGCCACCCGGGTGTTGTCCGCTCGTGCCTGAGGTCAGCTGAGCGCTGGCGGCGCCACCGGGCGGTGCCTCGCCGGGCGGCTTGCGGACGATCAGCCGTCGGCCCGCCACTACGTCGCCGATTCCGGGCAGCAGCGGCCAGTCGAGCGGCGCGGCCAGGTGCGTCGTCGCTGCCAGAGCCTCGGTCCGCTCGCGCTCCCATTCGCTCATCTGCCGCGGCAGCGGAACTACCACCGCGTCCAGAGCGAGCACTGCGAGCACATCCGCGGTGAACGAGGCGGCCGGCCAGGCGACTGCCCCGACCCGATAGCCCGGCCCGATCCCGGTCTGGCGGTAGGCGTCGAGGCGGGCTTCGACGAGCTCGACAAGGCCGCGCGCCGTGGTGTTCCCCGCGTCCTCAGCGAAGAGCACGGCCCGCGGGGATCGCGCGGCCGTCTCCCGCAGCAGCTGGAGCGGCACCAGGCCGCTGCCGCCGCTCACCGCGACTCGGGCACGTCGGCCAGCGCGTCGCGCACGATTGCGACCACGTGATCAAGGTCTTCCAAGCTGTGCGCGGTGCTGAGAAACCAGGGCTCGATCGGGCTGGGATGGAAATACACGCCCCCTTCCCTGAGCGCTGATCTGCAGCGCGCGCTGGGCGGCGAAGTCCATCGCCTGGGCGGCCACGCGCGGGCCGCGCGACAGGTCAGCGGGCCGTCGCAGCAACGACACGGACAGCAGCGAGCCGACCCGGCTGACCAGGGCCAGGCGCTTCATCTCGGCGAACGTGGAGCGCAACTGGTGCTCCAGGTAGTCGCCGTGCTTCTCGAGCTGCTCGTAAACCTCGGGAGAGCGCTCGATCTTCTCGAGCATGGTGACGACCGCCCGCACCGACATGTGGTTGCCGGCGTACACCCCGAAGTGCATCGCGCGGTTATCCGCGAGCATGGCCATCGCGACGCTGGATCCGCCGAACGCTGCGACGGGGACGCCGCCGCCCATCACCTTCGAGAGCACGGTCAGATCGGGCGTGACGCCGTAGCGCTCCTGTGCCCCGCCGCGCGCCACCCGGAACCCGGTGATCACCTCGTCGAAGACCAGCCACGCGCCCCAGCGGTCGCACAGTGCACGGAGTTCCTCGAGCTGACCGGGCGCCGGCGGCACCACACAGGCGTTGGCCATCACCGGTTCGCAGATCACCGCCGCGAGCCGTTCGCCGTGGGCCTCGAACACGGCGCGCAGGGCGGACAGGTCGTTCCAGGGCACCTCCAGCGTGTTGGCGAGCGCCCCCGGGATCATGCCCGGCGCGCCCGGCCGCGGTGCGGCGGAGTCCGGCGCCGGCTCGTGGAAGGTCGCCTTCCCGGCCCGCAGCACGGTCTCGCTCCAGCCGTGGTAGTGCCCTTCGAAGGTGAGCACCTGCGTCCGGCCCGTGGCGGCCCTGGCCAGGCGTAGCGTGGAGGAGACCGCCTCGGTGCCCGAGTTGGCGAACCTGACCTGCTCGACCGACGGCACCAGCCGCGCGATCAGCTCCCCGGCCTGCCGGTCGAGACGGTGCGGCAGCCCGGTCATCGCCCCCTCCGTCAGCTGCCGGGCGAGCGCGGCGGCCAGTTCGGGGTCCGCGTAGCCGAACAGGTGGGGACCGTACCCCATGTTGAGGTCGATCAGCTCCCTGTCTTCGACGTCCCAGATCCGATCCCCCTTGGCCCGCTGTACGACGAGCGGCTCGGGGATCGCCTGAGCGCGCATGCTGCTGCTCACCCCACCGGCGATGACCTCCCGGATGGAGGCGAATTGCTCGGCGTTCGTCGTGGTCTGTACGTGTGCTGCCGTCTGCTGCATGGGTGACTCCGTATTCAGGGTGTGAATGTTCCCCACTTGGATCGATCGATAGAGTACGCGCATGATTACTGTCTGTCACATGTGGTGACGGCGTGTCGCGACGGCTTGGTGACGTTCACGGCCGCAGGCGGGACGAGCCAGGCGATGATGGCGACTTGCCCTGGCGGGCCGGGGAGCAGACGAAGGTCCAGGTGAAGGCGGCGCCGCAGTCGGGGCAGCGCCGCTGCTTGCTGCGGAGATCCTCCTGTGAGATGTTGGGTCCCGGATCGGATCTTCTGGCATGGCGGTGCGACTGCGCAGCCAGGGCGATCGGGCTCCGACGGGGGGCCAGGCGCGACACTCTGTCGCGGCTGAGAGCGCACAGCGCAACGGCGATTTTGTGAGTTCAGCGAGGGGGACTTCAGCGTGGACGTCGAGCAAATCCTGGACATCGTGCATCAGACGGCGGCCGAGATGATGGCCGCGAAGGACGGCGAGGTGGTCGAACACGGCTCCGCGGTGAGCACCGAGGGCGCGGACAGCCTCATCGACCGGTACGGCTTCTCCTCAATCGATGCGCTCGAATGCCTGCTCATCCTCGAGGGGAAGTTCGGGATCACCCTCGCGGACGAGGACCTCAACGAGCGAGGTGCTCTCCTCGGCGACCGCACTGGCCAAGCACATCGCCACGCTCCGGCAGACGCAGGCCTCCGATTCGCCCCAGTGATCGGATCCGGTGAGCGGCTCACCCGCCGAACACCTCGAACGCCTGGACAAGGCGAGCCACATCGACCCGTTCCGGGTGACGGGTGACGGGTGACGCCAAAAAGCGGAATCCCAGCAAACGAGTGTCGGGTCCCTGCGGACCCGGCACTCGTTTTTTTCATTACCCCTAAGGGTCTGCCTTCAGGGATGGCCTTTCAATCCCTGAAGCGTCGATTTGCATCTGCACTGGGACATCCATCGCTGCCTGGTAGTGCGGGAAAAAGCTTGTCAACTGATTCGACAGCTGGCTTGCGGGCGAAACGCGCGCAACTGCCCATTCCAGGCTAAATGCATTTATCACCCCTATGCGCCGCGCCGATGCGGGGATATCGGCCATGTAGGTGATTCCATCCGGCCGTCGGCAACGATATCCACGGACCATGGTTTACTCGCCGCCTGTCGGGGGGATGGTGCGACCAGGTGTTATCAAGCCGATTAATTCCTGGCCTCGAAGGAGTTCCTATCCATGAGGCGGCCATTCAGAAAGCTGCTTAGATGGTGAACGTTATCAACGATTATATCAGCCACGAAATCGTCCAGGACCCGCCGCTGCTGCCGCTGTCAAATGGGGCGTCGCTCTTGGAGGGAAGAATCCTCGATTCGCTGAGCAAGATCAGGCTGGCGGTATTTCAGGAAGAGCACTTCAAGATTGCGGCGGGCGAGGCGGATCTGCTCCCGGAGAATTTCGACAACGTGAATACTAGCTGCGCCTACCTCCGGGCGCGGCAGCCGGGAAGACTGGGGACCTCACATGGCTGAGAGCCGCGCGGTCAGGCTTCTCCGCAACGCGGAAGCCGTGGCCTACTGGGCCGCGGTAGCGCCAGCCGCGGCCTGCCTTCCCGCAGCCCTTGGCTATCGCATCGCATGCATGCGCGGCGACTGGGAATACCGGGGCCGGCCGGGAAACGCGACGAGCTAATACGCAACCTGCGCCGGCTGCCCGGGGAAGAATCCGGCCAGGACGCCGCGGAGCGGCTGACCCGGCAATGGTTCCGGTTCGCCTCCTGCGAGGCGGTCGACGTGATGCGGCTGCGATACCGGGCCCGGCCGCTGCGGCGGCTGGTCGAGATCCGCGGGCGTGAGCACCTGGAAGCCGCCCTGGCGGGCGGTAAGGGAGCCATCCTCTGCTCCGCCCACTTCGGCTCCTACGACTGCGCCTTCTCGTTGCTTGGCGCCAGCGGCTTCCCGGTCACGACCATCGGACGCTGGCAGCACAACTACACCGCGGGCCTCTCATCCGCCGAGCGGCGGTTCTGGGAGCTGGTCTACGCCAGGCGGGTGCGGCGCCACCGGCACCGACCGAACATCGAGCCGTGGGCCGGCCGGGTCGCAGTCGCGGCGCAGGCTGCGGTTGTCCTGCGCGCCAATGAGGTGTTGACGATCGCGATCGACGCGCCGCCGCTGGACAAGGACCTGCCCCGCACCGTGGAGGTGCCGTTCCTCG
The DNA here is from genome assembly GCA_963778435.1 of uncultured Actinomycetota bacterium. Taxonomy (GTDB): domain Bacteria; phylum Actinomycetota; class Actinomycetes; order Streptosporangiales; family Streptosporangiaceae; genus Trebonia. The sequence goes on along the minus strand of CAVZUX010000017.1, from coordinate 85,612 downwards.
GCCGTCGGGCCAGGCTCCTGCCCGGGGCCGTGAACCTCGCCCGACTGACGGGCGCACCGCTGCTCATGGGCTTCATGTACCGCACGGCCGACTACCGCCACCAGGTGCTTGAGATCTCCGCGCCGGTGCAGTGCCCAGCGGAAGAAGACGCGACGACGGCATTCGCCCGCTGCGCCGCCGAGGTGAGCGCCGCTATCCTGCGCAGCCCCGCCCACTGGGTCTATTGGGCGAGCAAGGGTGACCTTGCCAACCTCGGGGTGATCTCGCCGGACAGGAACGAGAACGAGAACGAGAACGAGAACGAGAACGGGGCGGGGCGCCAGCCGTGGCGCCGACCCCGCTAACAGCCAAAGGATTCCTGCACGATGGATCAGCAGATGGCGTCGCAGCCCGGGGCCGACCTGCTCCCGCTGCACGCTCCCAGCGTTTATGACTTCCGCGAGCGCGACGACATGCCGTTCGCCTATCTGAGCGACAGCGTCAATGTCACGTCGGTCTACGAGATATATCCCATCGGCTTTCGCGTACCCCAACATCATGGGTGTCCGCGGGACCCGGGTCCAGAAAGACAATGACCTCATCATCGACGAGACACAGCAACTACTGCTCGGGGAAATGGAAAGGGTTCATTCCCGTGAAACGCCCTTTCTGCGGGCGGTGGTTCGACGATGCCACCGTGCTGCGGCAGATGATCGAGGATAACCTGGCGCCCCGTCCCGCTGAGGCGAGCATGGCCGCCGACCGGCCGTAGCGCTCCGGCCGCCGGATGGCGGTTCTGCCCCATGACGGTACTCTCCGCGTCCCATGGGTATCTCTCCGCTATCAATGAAGGGACTCTGAGTATGACGACATCGCTACCTTCGCGCCAGCCTGAGGGCTACAGCGACGTTACGTCGCCGTTCGCGATGGACGACCAGGCCTTCCGCGCTCTGGGCCACCGGCTCGTGGACACCCTGGGGGCCTACCTTGAGGCACTGCCAGAGAACCCGGTGTACCAGCCGCTCCCTGGTGACGTGCGTCGGCAGCTTGAGCAGATGAGGCTTCCCGCCGAGGGAACCGACCCCGAGGCGATCCTGGAATTCTTCACCAAGCGCGTGTTGCCGTACGGACGCGGCCAGAATCACCCTTGCTTCGCCGCCTTCGTGGACCCGGCAGCATCCAAGCTGAGCATGCTGGCGGCCTTCGCCTCGGCGGTGACGAACACCAGCGGCGCCGGCGGCGAGTACGCGGCCATCTACCTGGAACAACTGGCTGTCCGCTGGCTCATGGAGCTCGTCGGCTTCCCCCGCGACGGCAGCGACGGCGTTCTCCTCGGCGGCGGTTCCGACGCGAACCGGCACTGCATGGAGGTCGCACGTTACTGGGGCGCCCGGGTCAACGGCTGGGACATCAGGGAAGAGGGCCTCCAGGGGCATCCCAGGCTCACCATGTACATGTCAACGGAGGGGCATTCCTGCCTGGAGAAGGCCGCCTTCACGCTCGGGCTCGGCAGCCCCCGCAAGGTGGCCGTTGACCATGATTTCCGGATCGATCTGAATGAGCTGCGCGCGGCGGTCGCGGCTGACCGCCGCGCGGGCCACCGTCCCTTCCTCGTCGCGGCGAACGGCGGGAGCGTGAAGACAGGAGCCATAGACCCGCTCGACGACCTCGCCGAGTTCTGCCGCCAGGAGCGCCTCTGGCTGCACGTGGACGGCGCCTACGGCGGCTTCGGAGCGCTCGACCCGCGACTTGCGCAGTGCTTCGCGGGCATGGAACGCGCTGACTCCGTCGCCATCGACCCGCATAAGTGGATGGCGGTGGCCATCGGCTGCAGCTGTGCCATGGTGCGGCGGGGCGAACTCCTGCAAGACACCTACAAGCTCGTCCCTTCCTACCTCAGCCTGCCGCAGGGGCAGGGATTCGCCGGCCACATCTGGTACTCCCACCGCAGCGCAGAGCAGACAAGGGATTCCGGGCGGGCGCTCAAGACCTTCTGGAACATCCAGCAGGCGGGCCGAGCCGGCCTGGTCAGCCACGTCAGGCGGCATGTCGACCTGGCGCGGTACATGGAGCGGATCATCGAGGCCAGCCCGGACATGGAGCTGCTGGCGACGGGGCCGCTCACCGCCGTGTGCTTCCGGTACGTGCCGGCGAACTGGCGGGGGAACGACAAGGGCCTGGACCTGCTGAACCAAGCGATCATGGGGGATGTCCAGACGGGGGGCCGGGCATTCCTGGCGGGAACCGACATCCGCGGACGCTTCGCCCTGCGCTCCTGCGCCCTGCACTACGCACTCAACTCCGATCATGTGGATTCCATCGTGGGCGCCGTGCGTGACGCCGGATCCTTTCGCGTCTCGGCTGGCCTCGCCAGTTCCGGACCTGACCTCGCGGGGGGACGCGGGACGCCCCCGGCGGGACCGGCGGGACCCGCGGGACCGGCGGGACCGGCGGGACCCGCGGGACCGGCAGAACCGGCGGGACCGGCAAAATCGGCAGAACCGGCAGAACCGGCACACCCGGCGGGCGGCGGAGCTGAAATGCGCAATCTAGCCGGTCCCGGTAGCAGCCGGGAGGAATCCACCGCGGCCGAGGCCACCAACGGCCGCGCCCCGGCGCCGCTGGCTGAGCAGGTGCGTTTCGCGCTCGCGCTCGCGGCCGGCAAGGGATCGGGGGCGGCGGGCAGGCTCCTGAACATAGGCGGCGGGACGAGCTTTCCCGGCGCCATTGCCCGGCGCATAGACCCTCTCGTGCTGCAGAAGGTCGCCACGGCGAGCAAGGCCAAGAAGGCCGTGATCACGGGGAGCAACGGCAAGACAACGACCTGCCGAATGCTCGCCGCCCTCGCGCAGGCCGCCGGCACCAGCGTCGCCCAGAACCGGTCTGGGTCGAACTTGCTCCAGGGGGTGACCTCGGTTGCCGTGCGGGAGGCCGATTTGCGGGGCAGGATGGACGCCCGGCTGCTTCTGCTGGAAGTCGACGAGGCGACGATGCGGCGGGTGGCGCCCGAGGTGGCGCCGGACGTGGTCCTCATCACCAACGTCTTCCGCGACCAGCTGGACCGGTTCGGCGAGCTGTACTCGATGGCACAACATGCTGGAGGCCGCCATCGAGGCGCTGCCTGCCCACGCCAGCGTGGTCCTCAACGGCGACGACCCGCTCGTGGCGAGCTTCGCCCCGCACGCCCAGGCCCGCCGCCTGTACTTCGGCCTTCGCGCGGAAGACGTCGGTGCGGAGATTCCCGAGCACGCCGCGGACTCGATCCGCTGCGTGCACTGCCAGCACGCCCTTACGTACCGCAGGGCGTACCTGTCGCACCTGGGGGACTACGAGTGCCTCGGCTGCGGAAGCAGGCGGCCGGACCTGGACATCGCGGTCACCCAGGTTCAGGCGTCGCCGGACGGCGGCGCCGACATGACCGCCGAGACGCCGGCCGGAACCATGCAGGTGCACGTGCCCCTGCCGGGACTGCACAACGTGTATAACGCCGCCGCCGCGCTCGCCGGGGCTTTCGCGCTTGGGACGCTGGAGCCGGGAGCGCGCGGTCCGCTCTCGCCGACTTGCGCCCGGCGTTCGGACGCCTTGAGGAGATAATGGCGGACGGCCGCCCGACGGTACTCTCCTTCGTCAAGAACCCCGCGTCGTACAACGCCAACCTCCGGCTGATCCTGCGGCGCCCTGGCCCGAAGCACGTGCTGGCCGCGCACAGCAACACGGTGGTCGACGGGGAGGATTTCGCCTGGCTCTGGGATGTGGACCTCGAGCAACTCGTGCCGGACCTCGCGAGCCTGGTCGTCAGCGGGACCAGGGCCGAGGAAGTCGCCCTGCGCATGAAGTACGCCGGGGCCAACCTCTCGGACATCCGGGTAATACCCGGGCGCCAGGCCGCGCTGGACACCGCCCTGGCCCGCATACCGCCGGACGAGCCGCTGTACATCCTCGCCGGCTATACCCCGATGCGCGAATTCCGCCAGATCATGCAGCGACGCGGCTGGGTGCAGCCGTTCTGGGAGGAGTGACATGGAGCACGCCGTACCGATTTCGATCCGCATCTGCCACCTGTACCCGAGGCTGCTCAGCGTAGCCGGGGACCGGGGGAACCTGCTCGCCCTCACCAGGCGGTGCGCACTGGCGCGGGATCCGGAGCACCGTCACCGAGGCCGACGTCGGGGAGGTCCCCGACTTCACCGAGTTTGACCTGATCCTGCTGCACGGCGGCCAGGACTGCGAGATGAGGGCGGCGGCTCGCGATCTCGCGATGAAGGCGGGATCTCTCCGTGAGGCGATCGAGGCTGATGCCGTCGTCCTGGCGGTGTGCGCCGGCTACCAGCTTCTCGGTAAGTACTATGCCCCGGCCGGACGCGCCGCCGGTCACCGGAATAGGGGTGCTGGACGCGGTCACCGAAGGCGGCAGCACCCGCTTTATGGGTCACATCGCCGTTGCCTGCGACCTAGGCCAAGGCGGGCAGCGTCGACTCGTCGGCTTCGAGAACCACAGCGGCCGCACTCATCTCGGGCCCGGCACCGACCCACTCGGGCAGGTAATCGCCGGATCAGGCAACAACGGCGAGGACGGCACCGAAGGGGCCCGCTACCGGGAGGTGTACGCCACGTACCTGCACGGGCCGGTGCTGCCGAAAAACCCCTGGCTGACGGATCACCTGATCTCCATGGCGCTGCTGCACCGCTACCGGGACGCGGGAACGCTGGATTCCCTGGCGCCGCTCGAGGACCAGACAGAGGACGAGGCGCACGCCGCCGCGCTCAGGCTGGCCTGCCCGCCGACCGGAAGGTGGCGGGCGGCCATGGCGGCCCGTCCCAGGCTGCGGCGGGCGGGATTACAAGCACACGGGGGCAGGCTACGTCGGCGGCCAGTGAAGATCAGAGCGGAGCAGAGACGCGGAGCCACGCGTGCGTTCGGGCGACCGGGTTTGATCTTCAGGCTAGGCGGGTTACCTCGACGGTGACCTGCATGTCGCTATCGGGCGGTCCGTGGTAGATGCCCTTGAGCGGGGGGACGTCGCCGTAGTCGCGGCCGCGGGCGACGGCGACGTGCCGCTCGCCGACGGGGGCGCCGCTGGTGGGGTCGAGGGCGGTCCACCAGCCGGCCCAGTACTCGACCCAGGCGTGCGACTGGCCGACCGACTTGCTGCCCGGCTCGGCCTTCGGGTCAGGGTGCAGGTAGCCGGAGACGTACCGGGCCGGGAGGCCGGTGGCGCGCATCAGGGAGACCGCGATCTGGGCCATGTCCTGGCAGACGCCCTGGCCCTTGTCCCACGCCTCCTGGGCGTTGGTCCGCACGCCGGTCGCGCCCGGCAGGTAGGTGACGTGGTCGTGCACCAGGGCGGAGATGGCGGCGGCGGTCTCGTCCGGCGACAGCGACTGACCGGCGATTTCGGCGATCGCGGCGTCGGAGACGTCCTCGGTCACCGTGGTCAGCGCGGTCGGCAGCAGGTACTCAAGGAGCCGCCCGGCCGCGGCCGTGCTGGCGCAGCTCCGCCCAGCCGGGCCGGCTGTCGGGCACCGGGATGCCGCCGAACGGCTCGGTCTCCACCGTCGAGATCGCGCGGATCATGCAGGTCGTCGTGGGCCTCCGGCAGGTCGAAGACGGAGACGAAGGTGCCCCAGTAGTCGATGTAGGTCCAGACCGGCACGCGCCAGGACCGGCCGTCACCCGTGACTCCAGCGTGGTCTGCGTCGGCAGCGTCAGCGGGGTCATCCGCGCCTCGTTGAACGAGGTCAGCACCGGGCCGGAGTACTCGACCTTGGTGGTGTGCTCGATCCGAAGTCGCCAGCTCACGACTCAGCCGCCCCGTTCCCAGGCGACCGGGGCCTGATACTGGAAGTACTGCTTGGCGATCGCCTCGCTCGCCTGCACGCAGGTCTCCTGCAGGGCGGTGAGCAGCTCGGGCAGCTGGGCCGTGAGCTGCTTCGGGTCGGCGTACTCCAGCCGGTTGCGCAGCCGCCCGACCCGCCGTCGCGCGGGGTCGTCGACGCCCGCCCGGACCGCGCCCGGGTTCAGCGCCGCCAGGCACTCCTCCGCGCTGGCGAGCGCGTGCACGACGCTGCGCGGGAAGAGCCGGTCGAGCAGCAGGAACTCGGCCACCCGGTCCGGCTCGGCGGCCCAGCCGTGGGTGCGGATGAACGACTCGTGCGCGCCGCACGCGCGCAGCAGCACCGGCCAGCCGAGGTCGTCGGGCGCGGCCATCCGCGCGAGCAGCAGCCGGGCGGTCATGTCCGCGCGCTCCAGAGAGCGGCCGAGGATAAGGAAGCGCCACGCGTCGTCATGGCTCATCGTCGAGTCGGCCAGGCCGAAGAACAGCGCCGCCCGCTCCCTGATGTACCGCAGGTACACGTGCGGGCCGAGGCGCTCCGCCGCGCGCTGCTGGCCGGCGCAGGCCGTGCGCGGTGACGTTCAGGCACTCCCACATCTCGCTGGAGATGACCTCGCGGATGCCGCGCGCGCCCGGCCCGCGCGCCGAGCATCGAGCCCGCGATCGCGCTCGGCGACTGCGCCTCGAAGACCAGCCGGAACAGCACCATGTCGACGTCGAGCTGGTCGGCGTCGGCCTCGGCCGGCACGCCGAGGATGCCGAACAGCGCGCGGCAGGCCGCGTCGGAGTCGGCGCCGGTCTCGCCGAGCATCCGGTGCACGTACACGTCGACCAGCCGCGCGGTGTCGTCCGCGCGCTCCACGTAACGCCCGGTCCAGTAGAGCGTCTCGGCGATGCGGCTGAGCAGCTCGCTGTTCACTGCTCGGGGCCGCTCTGCCTGCTGACGCACGGCCGGTCTCGGGTCCGGGGGCGGCGCGGCTGCCGCAGCGATGGCGCGACGGGTCTGCGTTGGGCCTTAGAGCATTCGTCTGAACGGACCGTGGCATCGATCACCCAGGTGTCCTTGGAGCCTCCGCCCTGGCTGGAGTTCACCTTGAGCTCGCCCTCCGGCAGCGCGACGCGAGTCAGGCCGCCGGGGAGGACCCAGACGTCGGTTCCGTCGTTGACAGCGAACGGCCGCAGGTCGATGTGGCGGGGCGCGAGCTTCTCGCCGATCAGCACCGGGGAGGTGGACAGCGCCACCGGGCGCTGCGCCATCCAGCCGCGCGGGTTGCGCCGCGACCTTGACCTTGACGGCGCGAGATCTCCTCGCCGGTGGCGGCCGGGCCGATGACGATGCCGGCGCCGCCGGCCCCGTCCACCGGCTTCAGCACGAGGCCTCGGCGTTGCGACAGGACCCAGTCGAGGACGTCCGGGTCGTCGAGGCGGTAGGACTCCACGTTGTCCAGGACCGGCTCCTCGGCCAGGTAGTAGCGGATCAGGTCCGGCATGTAGGTGTAGATCAGCTTGTCGTCGGCGACGCCGTTGCCGACGCCGTTGGCGATCGTCACGGTGCCGTGCCGCGCCGCGTTGAGCAGGCCGGGGCAGCCGAGCAGCGAATCGGGGCGGAAGTGCAGCGGGTCGAGCCAGTCGTCGTCGACCCGCCGGTAGATGACGTCGACCGGCCGCCTGCCGTGGGTGGTGTGCACGTAGATGCGGTTGCGCCAGCAGAACAGGTCGCGGCCCTCGACGAGTTCCACCCCCATCAGCCGGGCGAGCAGGGTGTGCTCGAAGTACGCGGCGTTGTGCACGCCGGGGGTGAGCACGACGACGAACGGGTCGACGACGCCGTGCGGCGCCGCCGCCCGCAGGGCGTTCAGCAGCTTGGACGGGTAATCGTCGACCTGGTGGATCCGCTGGTCGGCGAAGAGCGCGGGGAAGGTCCGCGTCATGGCGAGGCGGTTCTCGAGGACGTAGCTGACGCCGCTCGGGACCCGCACGTTGTCCTCGAGGACCCGGAACTTGCCCTGCTCGTCGCGGATGAGGTCGATGCCGGCGACGTGCACGCGGACGCCGTTGGGCGGGTGATGCCGGCCACCTCACGGCGGAACTTCTCGCTGGTGAAGACGAGGCTGCCAGGGGACCACGCCGTCGTCGAACGCCCGGCCGATGCCGTAGACGTCCTCGAGGAACGCCTCCAGGGCCTTAACTCGCTGGCGGACGCCCCGGCGAGACCAGGTCCCATTCCACCGCGTCGATCACCCGCGGGATCAGGTCGAGCGGGAAGGGCCGTTCCTCGCCCGCGTAGTCGTAGGTGACTCCGCGGTCGGTGAACACCCGGGCCAGCTGATCGGCGCGGTACCTCAGCTCACCCGGGTCCATCGGCTGGAGCACCGAGACCAGCGCGTCGTAGGACGCGCGGGGCTTGCCGGGGGCCGCGAACATCTCATCCCAGGCTTCGGCGAGCCGGTAACCATCGAAAATGTCCGCCACGATCCTCCAGCGTAGGTACTGCCTGTTCCACGCCTATTTCAGCAGGTGACAGCTATGTTTCCGACTGTTTCGGCAAATGAACAATTCCGGCGACCAATTGCATACGGAATGTTAACCCTTTTCTTTTCACCTCCCCCTCCACCCGCCCGATCCCCGTCCCACCCGCCCGGTCCCCGTCCCACGCCCCTTCCGCCCGATCCCGGCCATGCCGGTGGTTACCGCCCGGCGTTCCTTCAACCGGTGGTTAAGCTTGTCTGGATTGGAGGGCCACATGTATATACCTGCCCATTTCTCGCCGGATGAGGCTCTGGTTGAGGAACTGCTGACGAATCACGGAGCGGCGGACCTGGTGACGGTGACGACCGACGGGCTGGTGGCGACGAGGCTGCCTTTCGTGTGGGTGCCGACGGCGGGTGAGCACGGGTCGCTGCACGGGCACCTGGCGCGCAACAACGCCCAGTGGAAGCTGCCCGTGACCGGCGAGGCGCTCGCGATCGTGCGCGGAGCAGGGGACGCGTACGTCACCCCGGGCTGGTACGCGTCCAAGGCTGAGCACGGGCGGGTCGTGCCGACCTGGAACTACGTGACCGCGCACGTGTACGGGCAGTTCATTGTGCACGACGACCCGGTGTGGACCGAGGACCTGGTCGCGCCGGCTGACGGCCAAGCACGAGGCCTACCGGGACCATCCGTGGTCGGTTGACGACGCGCCCCGCGCCTTCATCGAGGGGCAGTTGCGCGCGATCGTGGGCGTGGAACTGGTGGTCAGCCGGATCGAGGCGAAGGCCAAGCTCAGCCAGAACCGGCCGGCCGCCGACGTGGAGGGCGTGATCGCCGGGCTGCGCGGGCGGGGCGACTTCGATAGCGCGGACGCGGTGGAGCGGGCGCGCGGCTAGGCCCAGCTAGGCGCAGGACACTGCGGGTCCTGAGATCGTCCCCGTCTGAGGGACGGCGCGGCGCCCCGGCCGTCGACCTCGCTGCGGCCTGCCTCGACGGCGCGACCCAAAACACACCCTACGGCCGGGCGGGGATACCGAACTCGCGCTCGCCTGCCCGGCGCATCGCCTCCAGCGGGGCGGGCTTGCCGGTCATCAGCTCCACCTGGGCGGCGGCCTGGTGCAGCAGCATGGCGAAGCCGCTAGCCACGATCGCGCCGGCCGTGGCCGCGGCCTGGGCCAGCGGAGTCGGCCACGGGTGGTACACCACGTCCATCACGGCAATGGGCGGAGTGCGTGAAAACACGTTCCGTTCAGCATAAAAATCGGCGACGCCGGCGGGGACGGTTGAGATCAGCAGGTCCTGTGCCACCGCCTCGCCTTGCTCTAGATCTTCCAGCGGGCGGAGCCGGACCTTGAGCGCCAGGCGCTCGGCGGTCGCCAGTACGGCGCGGGCGCGGGCCGGGTCGCGGAGGTATACGTCCGCGCCGGGCGCGCCCAGCTCGCCGACCGCGGCCAGGGCCGAGCAGGCGGTCGCGCCCGCGCCGATGATCGCAACGGGGCCAGGGACGGTCACGCCGACCTCGGTCAGCGCGTCGACGATGCCCTGCACGTCGGTGTTGTAGCCGTAGCGGCCCTCGGGGCGGAACACGACCGTGTTCGCGCCGCCGGTGGCCGCGGCCATCCGATCGACCTGGTCAAGCAGCGGCAGCACGGCGGCTTTGAGCGGCATGGTCAGGCTGAGGCCCGCCCACTCCGGGCCGCGGCTCTCGACGTAACCGGGCAGCCCCGCCTCGTCGCATTCGACGAGGTCATAGGTCCAGTCATCGAAGCCGAGCTCGCGGTAGGCCGCGCGGTGCAGCGCGGGCGACAGGGAGTGGGCGATGGGCTTGCCTAGTACTGCTGCCTTCATGGAGTCTGAGGCTACCTTGACCCGGAGTTGGCTGCTTTGCCCGGGGTTACGAGCGGTGCCGGGCTCACCGTAAGTCGCTGTGCGTTACTGGCCTGGTAGCGGGGTGGGGGAGAACACGGACTTGCCGCCGCTATTCGTGAGGAAGTAGATCCAGTTGCCGGACGCCGGGTGCAGGACGCCCTGGATCGCCGCGTTGCCCGGGTTGGCGATGGGGCCAGGCGGGAGGCCCTTGTGCTCGAAGTCGTTGTACGGGCCCGGCGTGGCGATCTGCGCGTCGGTGACGTTGATCGCGTACTTGTTGAGCCCGTACAGCAGCACGCTGTCGAACTGCAGCGGCATGTTGACCTTGAGCCGGTTGAGGATCACGCGCTGCGATCTTCGGGTAGTCGGAGACGGAGCCGCCCTCGGCCTGGGCCATGGACGCCTCGATGATCACTTCCCTGGGCGTGAGGCCGATCTTCTGGGCCGCCGCGGTCAGGCCGATCTGCTGCGCGTCGATGTTGTAGCTTGCCACCATCGCCTTCAGGATCTGCAGGGCGGTCTCGTGCGGCTGGATGGCATAGGTGGCGGGGAAGAGGAAGCCCTCCACGTTGCCGTCGGCGTACGAGGGCAGGCCGAGCTGGGCCGGGTGGTCGATGACCTGCTGGAAGTCCTTGAGCGGGATCTTGGTCACCTGGGCCAGGGTGGCGATGACCTGGGAGGCCCGCTTGCCCTCGGGGATCGTCACGACGGCCTGATCCCGGTTCTTCGGGTTCAGCAGCGCCGCCCAGGCGAGGCTGGCCTGCATGTGGTGGTTGAGAATGAAGTACCCGGGCTCGAGGGCGGTCTGGTCGCCGCTGTTCTCGGCCGCGAGCACGAACGCGCGGGTGCTGGCGACCACGCCATCGGCCAGCAGGGTCGGGGCCAGCCCTTCTGAGTTCTCGCCGTTCAGCACCTGGACGGTCACCGTGGGGGCGGTGCCGCTGCCGACGTAGTCGGCCGGGTGGGTCTTGGCCCGCCAGATGCCGTAGATGTGCCAGCCAACGAGGGCGAGCGGGATGACGATCACCAGCAGCGCGATCCACGGGCGCGAGCCGGCGGATCGGGCTGCGGCGCCGACGGCGGGGCTGCCGGTCGTCTGGGTCGATGGGGGTGCCTCGGCCGTTCCCGTTCCCGCTGCCCTGGGCGTCGCGGCGGGGGTCGCGGGTGCGCGGGGCGGGGCCGTCAGATCCCCGCCCCCCGGGCACGAGGCCCTGCTGCCGACGGGCATCGGGGCCGCCGGTCCGGTCGGGCCCGTCGGGGTAGCCGACCGGTTCGCGAGGGTCGCGACGCCTGGGGTCGGCGGCGGTGCCGCGCTGGGCGCGCGGGTCGTCGTAGCCGCTGTACTCGTCGTCGTAGCCGCCAGGGTTCGGGGCCTGGCCACGGTCGGCGGCACGGCCTCGGCGCCCGCCGCGGGTGCGATCGCCGTTACCTGGGCGGTACTGGCCTTGGCCGCGACCACCTTCGAAGTCGTCCCTGGGGCCGAAGCCGGGCAGGAAGGAGTCGTCGCCCTGCTGCTGCTCCCACCGGGGATCTTGGTACCCGCCGGCACCAGCGCCGGGGCCGGGGCCGGTCATCCGGTGCTCTCCGGTGCCACGCTGGTCGTAGCCGGGGGGAACCTGGGGCATGGCGCCGCTGCCACGCTGGACCGGGCGCGCTCCGGTTGCCGGGCCGCGCTGCCCGGGCTGCGCCGGATACGGACCTGAGCCGGGGTAGGCCGACTGCGCACCGCTGGACTGCTGGATCGGCTGCCCGGCTGAGCCGGGGTAGGTCGGCTGCGGGCCGGTGCGCGGGTACCCCTGCGGGGCGGACGGCGGCCCCTGCGGCTGGAACGTGGGGCCTGATCCCGGCACGCCCCGGTCCGCATAGCCCTGGCCTTCATAGCCCTGGCCTTCGTAGCCCTGGCCTTCGTAGCCCTGGCCTTCGTAACCGTGGCCTGCATACGGCTGGCCGGCGTAGCCCGGTCCGTCGAAGTCCTGGCCGCCGTATCCCTGGCCGTTGTAGCCCTGGGGGTCGTAGGCCTGGGCGTCGTAGCCCTGCGGGTCGTAGCCCTGCGGGTCGTAGCCCTGGGGCACACCGCGCGACTGCGCGGCGTCCGGGGTGGCCCAGGCGTCGGGCTGGTCGCGCTGCCAAACCGAGTCATCCCACTGCGGCTCGCCGCCGGCCTGCGGCTTTCCGCCTGTGCCATAGCCGTCGTCATCGTATTCGGCACCGCCGTAGCCGGGGCCCGGATAACCGCCGGGTCCGCTGCCCGCGCCGCGACCGCCGCTCACTGGGCGGCCCCTGGCCGGGTCGGGGTCACCAGGTCACCGGGGGCGTCGCCGGTGCGGCGCTCGGACTCCAGCGCCGCATCGAGCAGCACGGCAGCGGCGGCCGCGTCGACAGTCTGCCGACGGGCGCGTGAGTCGTGGCCCGCGGCGGCGAGCGCACCATGCGCGGTTGACGTGGTGAAGCGCTCGTCGACCAGTCGCACCGGGAGCGGCGCCACCCGGTCAGCGAGAGCCGCCGCGAACTGCCTTGCGGTGACGGCGGCCGGGCCTTCACGGCCAGACAGCGAGCGGGGCAGACCCACCAAGATCTCCATTGCTTCTTCGGCTGCGGCCAGCGATGCAAGGGCATCTAGGTCACCCTTGCCTCGCCGCACGACGGTCAGCGGTGTGGCGAGGACACCGCCCGGATCGCTGCGTGCCACGCCTATGCGGACACTACCCGGATCGACGGCTAGACGCACGCCCGACCTCACCGGTTTACCGATCCGTATGACCATTGCATCACGCTACCCGGCAGTTCGCCCGCTGTCCCGCAATGCGCTGCGAATCCCCTCAAAAGCGGCATTCACCGCAGCCGGGCTGGCACCGGGAGCACCGCCGCCCTGCGCGATGTCCGGCTTGCCGCCGCCGCCGCCGCCGAGGGCCTTCGCCGCGGCGCCGACCAGCGCGCCGGCCGCCAGGCCGAAGCCCCGACCAGCCTCGTTCACCGCGATGACCACGACCGGCCGGTCCGCGGGCGTGCCGATGAGCGCGACCACCGCCGGCCGCAGCACCGGGACCTTGGACCGCACGTCTAGGGCGAGCTGGCGCATCGCGTCCGCGTCGGTGCCGTCGGGTACCCGGTGCGCGACCAACGCGATGCCGCCGATGTTCTCCGCGGCGTCGGCGATCTGCTCGGACGCGCCGAGGAGCTGGGCGGACTTGACCCGGGCGAGCTCGCGCTCGGCGTCGCGGAGCCGGGTCACCACGGTGGAGATCCGCTCGGGCAGCTCCTCCGGACGAGCCTTGAGCTGCTCGCTGAGCTGGTTGACGAGCACGGACTCCCGGGCGAGGAACCGGAACGCGTCGATGCCGACGAGCGCCTCGACGCGGCGCACGCCGGAGCCGATGGACGCCTCGCCGAGGAGCTTCACCAGGCCGAGCTGGCCGGACCGGGCCACGTGGGTGCCACCGCACAGCTCGCGGGAGTACTCGCCGACCTCCACGATCCGAACCTCGGTGCCGTACTTCTCGCCGAACAGCGCGAGCGCGCCCATCGAGCGGGCCTCGTCAATGGAGGTGTGGTACGCGCGCACCATCAGGTCGTCGATGAGCACCCGGTTGACCTCGTCCTCGACCTCGCGGAGCACCGTCACCGGCACCGCGCCGGACGCGGTGAAGTCGAAGCGGAGCCGTCCCGGCGCGTTCTCCGAGCCCGCCTGCGCCGCCGACTCGCCGAGCGCGCCGCGCAGCGCGCGGTGCACCAGGTGGGTCGCGGTGTGGCTGCGCGAGGTCGCGCGCCGCCGCTCGACGTCGATCTCCGCGTACGCGGGCGACCCGGTGGTGATCTCGCCGTAGCGGACCGTGCCGCGGTGCACGACCAGGCCGGGCAGCGGGGTCTGGACGTCGGTTACCAGGACCTCGGCAGGGCCGCCCGCGCCGTTGGTCTTGATCACTCCGTGGTCGGGGAGCTGGCCGCCGCCCTCGGAGTAGAACGGGGTCCGGTCGAGGACCACCGCGACCTCCATGCCGGGCGTCGCCGCGCTGACCGGCACGCCGCCCGCGAGCAGGCCGACTACGGTCGCCTCCCCCTCGGCCATGTCGTAGCCGGTGAAAGTGACCTTGCCCGCCCGCTCGAGCAGCGACGCGTAGACCGAGATGTCGGCGTTGCCGGTCTTCTTCTCCCGCGCGTCCTTCTTGGCCCGGTCCCGCTGCTCGCCCATGAGCCGGCGGAAGCCTTCCTCGTCTACGGAAAGCCCCTGCTCGGCCGCCATCTCCAGGGTCAGGTCGATCGGGAAGCCGTAGGTGTCGTGGAGCTGGAACGCCTGCCCGCCGGAGAGCATGCTGGCGTGCTTGCGCTTGGTCTCCTCGACGGCCACGTCGAAGATCGCGGTGCCGGTGCGGAGCGTGCCCGCGAACGCCGCGTCCTCCGCGTCGATGACCATGTGGATGTTGGCCGCATCGCGGCGCAGCTCGGGGAACTGCTCGCCCATCGCGTCGATCGTGGTCGCGGTCAGCTCGTGCATGAACCCGGTAGCCGACGACGCCCCGCCACCGCGCTGCGCGCCGGACAGCAGGCGCAGGTTGCGGATGCTGCGGCGCAGCAGCCGGCGGAGCACGTAGCTGCCGCCCTCGTTGCCGGGCCGCACCCCGTCCTCAATCAGCATCACCGCGCTGCGCACGTGGTCCGCGACGACCCGCAGCGCCACGTCACTGCGATGGTCGGTGCCGTATTCCTGCTCGGTTAGCTCGGCCGCCTTGTCGAGGATCTTCCACGTCGTGTCGATCTCGTAGAGGTTGTCGACCCCCTGGAGAATCGATGCCATCCGCTCCAGGCCCATGCCGGTGTCGACGTTCCTCATCGGCAGCGGGCCGTCGATGTCGAAATCGACCTTCGAGCGGACCTCGCTCAGCATGTCCTGCATGAAGACCAGGTTCCAGATCTCCAGGTAGCGGTCTTCGTCCGCCTCGGGGCCGCCCTCCCGGCCGGCCTCGGGACCGCGGTCGTAGTAGATCTCCGAGCACGGGCCGCCAGGACCTGGCACGCCCATGTGCCAGTAGTTGTCGGCCAGATCGCGGCGCTGGATCCGGCTCTCCGAGACGCCGATCTCGTCCCGCCAGATCGCGTACGCCTCGTCGTCGCCGTGCAGCACGGTCGCCCAGAGCTTCTCCTCCGCGAAGCCGAACCCGCCGTCCCGCTCCGACCGGGTCAGCAGCTCCCAGGCGAACCTGATCGCGCCTTCCTTGAAGTAGTCGCCGAAGGACCAGTTGCCGAGCATCTGGAAGAACGTCGCATGCCGCGTCGTCTTGCCGACCTCTTCGATGTCCAGGGTGCGCACGCACTTCTGCACGTCCGCCACCCGCTTGAACGGCGGGGTCTGCTGGCCAAGCAGGTAGGGCTTGAATGGCTGCATTCCGGCGACCACGAACAGCAGCGTGGGATCGTCGGCGACGAGGGGGGCCGACGGCACGATGGCATGCCCCTGCGCCTCGAAGTACGCCAGGAAACGGCGGGCGATCTCAGCCGACTGCATCAGCGGTCATCCTTTACACGTTCATCGTTGTCGGTGTTTGCGCCAAGGGCCTCAACGAAGGCCCGCGCTGGTGAGCGCGGCGACTCGGCGCCTGCGTCAAGGGTAGGGCTTCCCTGGGCCGTACGCCGAACCATATAAAGGTCCATGCCTTCCCTGACGTCCCTGCCGAACCTCCGGGCGTCCCGAGTAAACCGAATTGTCCCGCGCACCAGGCCGCGTCGGGCCTTGCGGCTCAGCGCCTTACGGCTGTGCGCATTGCCGCTGAGCGCGGTGCCATTGCCGTCCGTGCCGTTCGGCGTCCTAGCACTGATCGGCTGCTCCGCACCGCCGCCCAGTGGACCCCGTGCGGCTGGCGACAGCGTTCCCGAGAGCTGGCGGCCAAGGGAGGAGACACGCCGGTAGCCTATGACGCCGCCGGTCGCCCCGACCAGCAGCCAGAACCCGCGGCGGATCATCGCGCGGCCCCGGCCCGACTGCGCGGCTCCGGCGCCGCGGGCGGGATCGGCGCCGCGGGCGGCAGTTCCGCGCCCGTGACCACCTGCCCGGCCAGCGCCCGCCGCCGTCGAGTCCCCGTGCGTACCCCCACCGCGTGGCGGACGCCGTAGGCGACCGCCACGGCCTTTCCGAGAGGACCGCCGACGACCGCGCCGGCGACCGTCCGGCCAGCGCCGGCCAGCGCGGACGCCTGCCCGGCGAGCTCGGTCATGGCCGTGCCGAGCTCGCCCACGCTCGCGGTGGCGGCCTCGGTCAGATCCAGCTGCGCGTTGGCCCGGTCGACGGCGGTGTTCGCGCGGGCGAAGAGCGCCTTTTGGTCAGACCTGGTATCGCGGACCAGCGTGGCCGCGTCGTCGAGCACCCTGGTGAACCGCACCGCCAGGTACACGCCGGCGCAGGCGAGCACCGCAAAGCTCAACGCCGCGATCAGCGCGGCGATCCCGGTGAGGCTCATCCAATGTCCTCCCGCTCATCCAAGACTCATCCCAAGACCTGGGATTGCTTCGTTGGCTTCTTACTTCAAGGCTGTCTGGCCTGGTCTTCCTAGCCTGGGATTGCTCCGCGGCTTCTCACGACGAGGCTGTCTGGCCAGGTCCTGCTGTCCGGGTCTTCATGTCCGTGGTTTCCCCGCCGTCGTCGCCACCCTGCCCGCGATCTTTCCCAGGATGCAGGATCTCGCGGATGAGCCGTGACCGTTCGGAGAAACGAGCCTCCATGCCATGGCTCGAGGGTTCATAGTACGCGCGGCCGTTCACCTCGTCCGGCGCGTACTGCTGGCCGACGATCCCCTCGGGCAGGTCGTGCGGGTACACGTAGTCCTGCCCGTGGCCAAGCCGCTTGGCTCCCGGGTAGTGCGCGTCGCGCAGGTGGTTCGGGACCGCCCCGATCAGGCCGGCCTGCACGTCGGCCTGAGCCGCGCCGATCGCCCTGACCACCGCGTTGGACTTCGGCGCCAGCGCGATGTGGATCACCGCCTGGGCCAGGTTGATCCGCGCCTCAGGGAGGCCAACGAACTCCACCGCCTGCGCCGCGGCGACAGCGGTCTGCAGCGCCGTCGGGTCGGCCATCCCGACGTCCTCGCTGGCGTGCACGATCAGCCGCCGCGCGATGAACCGCGGGTCCTCGCCCGCCTCGATCATCCGGGCCAGGTAGTGCAGCGCCGCGTCGGCGTCGCTGCCGCGCATCGACTTGATGAACGCGCTGATCACGTCGTAGTGCTGGTCCCCGTCCCGGTCGTAGCGGACGGCCGCCTTGTCGACCGCCCGCTCAAGCGTCATCGCGTCGATGGTGTCCGTGCCGAGGGCGGCGGCCTCCAGGTACGTGAGGGCGCGCCGCCCGTCCCCGCCGGCCAGCCGGACCAGGTGGCCGAGGGCCTCGTCGTCCATCGCGACCTTGCCGCCAAGGCCGCGTTCCTCGTCGGCCAGCGCGCGGGTGATCAGCTCCTTGATGTCCTCGTCGTCCAGCGGCTGGAGGGTCAGCAGCAGCGACCGCGACAGCAGCGGGGAGACGACCGAGAAGCTCGGGTTCTCCGTGGTCGCGCCGATGAACGACACCCAGCGGTTTTCCACCGCGGGCAGCAGCGCGTCCTGCTGGGTCTTGGAGAACCGGTGCACCTCGTCCACGAAAAGCAAGGTCTGCCGCCCGTTGAACGCGAGCGCCTGCTTCGCGGCATCGATCGCGGCGCGGACGTCCTTGACGCCGGCTCGTCACCGCGGAAATCTCGGTGAAGCGCCGCTTCGTCACCTGGCTGACCACGTAGGCGAGCGTCGTTTTGCCCGTCCCCGGCGGCCCCCACAGAACCAGGGACATCGGCGCGTCGTTCTCGATGAGCTTGCGGAACGGCGTCCCGGCCGCGGTCAGGTGCTTCTGCCCGATCACCTCATCAAGCGTCCTCGGCCGCATCCGCACGGCAAGCGGCGCCGCGCTCGCGGCGGCCCGCTCCCCCGCTTCATCGAACAAACTGTCCACGCGTTGAGCCTACTGTGACGCGCAAGCGCAAGCCGCGACGCTGAGCGCGGCTACGGACAGCAGTCAGCTATGGACAGCAGTAGCGACTACGGCCAACGGCCAACGGCTACGCCATCAGAACCGCCACCTGTCTGCGGCCTACGGAGCCAACTGGGGCACTCGGGTCTCCCAGTCTCCCATCACCACACCATCTTGCTGTTATCCACTGGTTGGGGTGGCTGCTGCTGCCCTTTTAAGAAATCGTGGAAGATAGCGGGTCGTTGCCTACATCCGGGTGTAGGCAACGATCCGCTATCTTGCTTCGGGTCTGAAGAAGCGCCTGAAGGGGGAAGCCAGATGACGACCGGACACACGGCGATCGTGACAGGCGCTAATCACGGCATCGGCGCCGCGACCGCGCGGGCTCTGGCGCGGCAGGGGTGCGCGGTGCTCTGCGCCTACTTCCGCGTCATCGATCCAGCCGATCCCGAAATTCCTCAGACCTACCGCGACAACCGTACAAGCAACGCCGGCCCCGTCCTCGGGGAGATAATCTCTGCGGGCGGCCGGGCCATCGCCATGGAAGCCGACCTGTCCGATCCGGCCACCCCCGCGTCGCTGTTCGACCTGGCCGAACAGCAACTCGGCCCGGTCGACATCCTGGTCAACAACGCAACCGGCTGGCTAGCCGACTCATTCGCAGGCGCCGACACCGACCGCGTAGGCAGATCCTTGCAGCCGGTCACCGCGGCCGGTGGACCAGGCAGTTCACGGTTGACGCGATGGCCCCGGCCCTGATGATCGCCGAGTTCGCCCGCCGCCACCGCGAGCGCCACGCGGACTGGGGCCGCATCATCGGCCTCACCTCGGGCGGCGAACTCGGCTTTCCCGAAGAAGTCTCCTACGGAGCAGCCAAGGCCGCCCAGGTCAACTACACGATGTCCGCCGCACTGGAGCTGGCCCCGTTCGGCGTGACCGCCAACATGGTCCACCCCCCAGTCACCGACACCGGCTGGGTAACCGACGCCGTCCGCGCCGGGGTAGCCACCAGCCCCACCCTGTTCAACATCGCCACCCCCGACGAGGTCGCCCAGGTCATCGCCTACCTAGCATCCGACGCCGCAGCCCTAATAACCGCCAACACAATCACCCTCCGCTAACCCCCCGCCATACGGGTGGTGAGCGAGTTACCGGCCCTACGGACGGGGGGCGAGTTACTGACCTACGGGTGGAGGGCGAGTTACTGACCTACGGGTGGAGGGGCGACGGCACCGGCGCTACGGATGGTAGGCGAGGTACCAGCCCCACGGATCGGGGGCGAGTTACCAGCCTTACCGGGGTGGAGGGCGAGATACGCGGGGCGGCAGCCGAACGGAATGTCAGTTTGCCGGCGGCCGGAATTTGGCCGTACCGCCATCCCCGCAGCCACATCGGCCGCGCCGGAGGGGGCGCGCACTTTTCGCACCCGACATGTCGGGCGTCCCGCACAAAACCCGGAATCGCCGGTGGTCAGCCCGGCGGTAACAGAGACACCGAAACCGGTGACAGACCGCCGCTGTTAGGTGAGCGTCAGCCCATAAAGAGACGCGTTCCACTGAATCCCGCTGACCATGACAAACCGGGACACGGAGCTGTACCACCGACTGCTGGCCCCCCTGGAACGGTGGAAGCGGGGGCGGCGTGTGGTGCGCCCCCGCGCGTTCGGCCCGCCGATCGGGTTCAATCGGCGGGCCGACAGCGCGGAAGCGCCACCGCCGCCCCGCGACCCCACGCCGTCAGAGTCAGCTGAACGAGAGGCGCATCACCCGCAGGCCCGTCTTCTACGAAGAAGGCTTCGCCTGCTGGGCGGGGACCGCGTCCACGCCGGCTTCCTTGCGCTGCGCGGCGGTAATGGGCGTAGGCGCCCCGGTCAGCGGGTCAGCGCCGCTCGCCGCCTTGGGGAACGCGATGACTTCGCGGATCGACTCGGCGCCGGCCAGCAGCATGATGATGCGGTCCCAGCCGAAGGCTATGCCGCCGTGCGGCGGGGGGCCGTACTTGAACGCGTCGAGCAGGAAGCCGAACTGAGACCTGGCTTCCTCCTGGGTCAGCCCGATGATGTCGAAGACGGCCTGCTGCATCGCCTGCCGGTGGATACGGATCGACCCGCCGCCGATCTCGTAGCCGTTGCACACGATGTCGTAGGCGTCGGCGATCGCGCCGCCCGGCTCGGCGGGGAACTTGTCGGCCCATTCTGGGAGCGGGGCGGTGAACGGGTGGTGCACGGCGGTCCAGCCGCCGCCGTCGGTCTCCTCGAACATCGGCGCGTCCACCACCCAGAGGAAGGACCACGCCGAGGGATCGATCAGCCCGCCCCGGTTGCCGATCTCCAGGCGGGCAGCTCCGAGGAGCTCCTGGGAGGCATGGGCAGCGCCCGCTGCGAAGAACACGCAGTCGCCAGGCTCAGCGCCGACAGCGGCAGCAAGACCCGTGCGTTCGGAATCGGAGATGTTCTTCCCCACCGGGCCCGAGACCTCGCCGTCGGCGCCGATCAGGGCGTAGGCAAGCCCGCGGGCGCCGCGGGACTTGGCCCAGTCCTGCCAGCCGTCGAGCTCGCGGCGGGTCTGAGACGCTCCGCCGGGCATCACCACCGCGCCCACGTACGGAGCCTGGAACACCCGGAACGCTGTGCCCTCGAAGTAGGAGGACAGGTCGGTCAGCTCAAGGGAGAAGCGCAGGTCCGGCTTGTCCGAGCCGAACCTGGCCATCGCGTCCGCGTAGGTCATCCGCGGCAGCGGCATTCCGATCTCGTAGCCGACGATGTCCCGCCAGAGCGTCGTGACGATGGCCTCGCCGACCGCGATCACGTCGTCACGGGTCACGAACGACATCTCGAGGTCGATCTGGGTGAACTCGGGCTGCCTGTCCTTGCGCGAGTCCTCGTCGCGGAAGCACCGGGCGAGCTGGTAGTACCGCTCGAGCCCGCCGACCATGAGCAGCTGCTTGAACAGCTGCGGCGACTGCGGCAGGGCGTACCAGTTGCCCGGGCGGAGCCGGACCGGGACGACGAAGTCGCGCGCGCCCTCCGGCGTTGACCTGGTCAGATAGGGCGTCTCCACGTTGACGAAGCCGTGGTCGCGCATCACGTCAGACAGCAGGTAGGCCGCCTTGGACCGCACGCGCAGCGCCCGTGACATCTCCTCGCGGCGGATGTCCAGGTACCGGTACTTGATCCGGACGTCCTCGCTGATCTCCGCGGACCCCTCGACGGGGAACGGCAGCGGGTCGGCCTCGCTCAGCACGTCGAGCTGCTCGACCGCGACCTCGACCGCTCCGGTCGGCAGCTCCGTGTTCTCGTTCCCCGCCGGGCGCAGCCGGACCTCGCCGGTCACCTTCACGCAGAACTCGGCGCGCAGATCGTGGGCCGCCGCCTCCTCGCTGCGCCAGACCACCTGCACGCTGCCACTGGCGTCCCGCAGGTCGATGAAGACCACGCCGCCATGGTCGCGCCGCCGCGCCACCCAGCCGGCCAGTACCACCCGCTCCCCCGCGTGCTCCGCACGCAGCGTCCCGGCCTGGTGGGTCCGGATCATCGCTCGTCCCTCTGTCTTTCTATTGAAGTCTCGCGCTCAGCCACTCGACGGCTGAGCCCGCCGCCACGTCCTGCTGGTCACCGCTGGAAAGATCTTTCATCCGAACGGTACCGTTGCTCCGCTCTTCAGCTCCGATGAGCGCGGCAAAGGCCGCACCCGACCGGTCCGCCGCCTTCATCGCGCCCTTGAGCCCGCGTGCGCCGAAGGCCATATCCGCACGGACCCCCGCCCGGCGCAGGCTCGTGATCAGCGTGAGGACATCAGCATGGGCCTCTTCGCCCATGGGCACGCCGAAGACTTGGCACGCGGCGGCCTGCTCGGCCGCCCCGGCCCGTTCTGCCTCGATCGCTAGAACTATACGGTCAAGCCCGACCGCGAAGCCGATCCCGGGCAGCTGCGGGCCGCCGATGTCCTCCGACAGGCCGTCGTACCGGCCGCCGCCGCCGATGCCCGACTGGGCGCCGAGCTGCGCGTGGTCGAACTCGTAGGTTGTCCGCATGTAGTAGTCGAGGCCCCGGACCAGGCGCGGCGCGTCGGTGAAAGGGATGCCCAGGTTCTGCAGCAGGGAGCGCACGGTGTCGTGGTGGGCCTTGCAGTCGGCGCAGAGGTAGTCGGTCAGCACCGGGGCGTCCTGCGTCTGCGCGCGGACCTCCGGGCGCTTGTCGTCGAGGACCCGCAGCGGGTTGATCTCGATCCGCGCCCGGGTTTCGTCGTCAAGGTCGAGGCCGCGCAGGAACTTCTGCAGCGCCTCACGGTAGATCGGACGGCAGTTCTTGTCGCCCAGGCTGTTCAGCAGCAGCGTGTACTGGCGCAGCCCGAGGGCCTGATAGGCGTCCCAGGCGACCGCGATCGTCTCGGCGTCGACCGCCGGGTCCTCGGTGCCGATCGCCTCCAGGTCGAACTGGTAGAACTGCCGGTACCGGCCGGACTGGGGACGCTCGTAGCGGAACGCGGGCCCGCTGGTGAAGACCTTGACCGGCAGCGCGCCCTTGTGCAGGTTGTGCTCGAGGACCGCGCGGAGCACGCCCGCGGTGAACTCCGGGCGGAGCGTGATCTCCCGGCCGCCCCGGTCGGTGAAGGAGTACATCTCCTTGCGCACCACGTCGGACGACTCGCCAACGCCGCGCACGAACAGGGAGGTGTCCTCGAATACCGCCGTCTCCACGGGGCCGTAGCAGGCGAGGCGCGCGGATTCGGTGAACGCCGACCGCGCCTGTTCGAAGAGCGCGCCGCGCGGCGGTACGTACTCGGAGACGCCCTTGGGCGCCTGGAATGTCATGGTGTCTATAGCCCCTTCTGGGCCGGCCGGGACAGACCGGTCAGGAACGGATTGGACGCGCGCTCGGTGCCGATCGTGGTCTGCGGACCGTGGCCGGGCAGCACGATCGTGGCGTCGGGCAGCGTGAGGGTCCTGGCCAGGCTGCGCAACATCTGTCGCGTCGTCGCCGCCGGGCAGGTCGGTCCGGCCGATCGACCCGGCGAAGAGCAGGTCCCCGGTGAACAGGGCGCCGCCGTCGCCCGGGTCCTGCGCGGGCGTGCCGTAGGTGACCGAGCCCGGCGTATGACCGGGCGCATGGCCGACAGTGAACTCAAGGCCCGCCATCACGATGACCTCCCCGTCGGCGAGCTCCCGCACGTCGTCCGGCTCGCTGAACGTCATGCCGCCGAGGAACTGCTGCGTGGTAAGGAGGGAGATCCCCTTGGCCGGGTCGGTCAGCAGGTCGCGGTCATCGGGGTGAATATAGGCGGGGATGTCCTTCGCCCCGCAGACCGGAGCGACCGACCACATGTGGTCTATGTGACCGTGCGTGAGCAGCACCGCGATAGGCTTCAGCCGGTAGCGGTCGAGGAGCTCCTCGATCCCGGGCTCGGCATCCTGGCCGGGGTCGATGATGACGCACTCCTCGCCGGGGGCCGGGGCCACCAGATAGCAATTGGCGGCGAAGGAACCTGCGGGAAAGCCAGCGACTAGCACGTAGACAGGCTACCGACTCGGCCCACGGCGCAGCGAACCGGTTTCTAACTCAAGACAGTGCAGCGAACCGATAACGACAGTTCCGCTCCGGTGCGGCGGGCGGGTACGATGCGCGAACGATCGTGCACTAACACCACTAACGTGGGCGTTACGGATTTATCGGGATAAGGGAGGTCGGAACCCTTGGCGGGGAGCAGAGATCGCGAACGCAGGCGTGCTCGTGAACACTACGAGCAGCAGCGAGCAGCACGCCTCGAGCGGCATCGCAGAAACCGGAAGCGCGCGGGCATCGGCGCTGCCGTGGTCTTGGTGCTCGGCCTGATCGCGGGGCCTGTCGGTCGCCTTGCTCGGCGGCGGGACGTCCGCGGCCGGCGCCGAAGTCCACGGCCAAAGCCTCCGCCTCCGCGTCGGCCTCGCGCTACCGCGACCACCTCGGCCGCCGCGGTCACCGAACCCGCGCACCACTGCACCTATACGTCCGACTCGCCGGCGCCGTCGTCAAGGCGAGCCTGCCGACCGCGTCCCCTGATTACACAGGCCACGTACACGGCGTCGATCAATACCAACCTCGGCCCCATCAAGATTGACCTGCTGAACTCGAAGGCGACGTGCACGGTCAACTCGTTCGTCCACCTGGCCGCGGACGATTTCTGGAACAACACCCAGTGCCACCGGATGTCCAACAGCGGCGGCCTGTACATGCTGCAGTGCGGCGACCCGACCGCCAAGGCCTCGGAAACGCTGTCCTGCTCATCGTCAACGCTTGGCACCGGCGGCCCCGGGTACGAATACGCTAGCGAGAACCTCCCGACGGCGGGCCCCTCCGGTCCGTCGTCTACAAGGCCGGGACGGTGGCGATGGCCAACAGCGGCGGCGAACACCAACGGGAGCCAGTTCTTCCTCGTGTTCAAGAACACGACCCTGGCGGCCGGACTACACCCCGTTCGGGACTATTACCTCGGGGCTGAATATCCTCCAGAATGTAGCCAAAGCTGGCACTTCGTGCACCTACTCGGCCGGCGGTGGCGTCCCGAAGGAGAAGGTCATCATCGACAGCGTGGGCATCAAGAAGACTTGACCTCAGTCAGAGCAGAGCTGAGCAACGCTCCGGCCCCGGCACACGCCGGGCCGGAGGAGAACCAGGAGGTTCGCCGTGACCACCGCCAACGATCCCTGGGGTCGGGTAGACGCCGACGGGACGGTCTACGTGCGTACCGCCGATGGCGAGCGAGTGATCGGCTCGTGGGCGGCGGGGAGCCCGGAGGAGGCGCTGGCCTTCTTCCGGCGCAAGTTCGAGTCGCTGCAGACCGAGGTCGCGCTGATCGAGCAGCGCATGAAGCGACCGAGTGTCGCTCCCGCCCAGGCCCAGGCCACCGTGGAGCGGCTGCTCGCCGCCGTCGCCGACGCGAACGCGATCGGCGACCTGGACAGTCTCAAGACCCGGCTCGAGGCGCTGACCGGCGTTGTCGGCCAGCGCCGGGAGGAGGCCAAGGCCGCCCGCGAGCACGCCGCGCAGCGAGGCCCGCGAGGTCAAGGAGCGGATCGTCGACGAGGCCGAGCGGATCGCGGTCGAGGCGACGCACTGGAAGGCCAGCGGCGAGCGGATGGCGGAGCTGCTCGAGGAGTGGAAGGCCGCCCCGCACGCCGACCGGGCCATCGAGGCGGTCCTCTGGAAGCGGCTCTCCGCGGCGCGCAACTCCTTCACCAAGCGGCGCAAGGCCTACTTCGCCTCGCTGGAGGCCGAGCGGGATGCCGTCCGGGCCACAAGGAGAAGCTCGTCGAGCGAGGCCGAGGCCCTCGCCGGACTCCACCGACTGGGCGGGCACGTCCAGCGCCTACCGCGAGCTGATGCGCCAGTGGAAGGAGTCCGGCCGGGCCGGCCGCGACGACGAGGCCGAGCTGTGGAAGCGGTTCCGCGACGCGCAGGACAAGTTCTTCGCTGCCCGCACCGAGGTGTTCGCCGCCAAGGAGACCGAGCTCCGCGAGCACGCCACGGTCAAGGAGCAGCTGCTGGCCGAGGCGCAGGCCCTGCTGCCGGTCACCGACTGAGCGCGCCGCCGAGGCCGCGCTCCGTCCATCCAGGAGCGCTGGGAGCGCGCCGGCCCGGTGCCGCGCGAGTCCCGCGACCAGCTCGAGGGCGGCCTGCGCAGCGTCGAGGAGGCGGTCGCGCCGGGCCGAGGACGCCCAGTGGAAGCGCTCCAACCCCGAGGCCCTGGCCCGCGCCGAGGCACCGTCAACCAGCTCCGCTCCGCGATCGCCAGCCCTGGAGACCCAGCTGGCCAAGGCCCAGACCACGCGGCGACGCCGCCGGCCTCCGCAAGGCCGAAGAGGCCATAGCCGCCCGCCGTTCCTGGCTGGCCGAGGCCGAGCGCACCCTGGCGGAGTTCTCCGGGCTAGGGGTTTACGGGAAGACGGCGGACGGTCCACGGCAAGGCCCGTCGTTCAGGCAAAGCGCTGCGCGCTTCTTGCTGTTATCCGTCTGATGCCCGCCGTCTTGCTATCACTTACTCACCACTCGCATCCATCTTCCTCTCGGTTCTGACCCACTTCTGTGTCCGATTCATGACGATTTGGGCAACCAAAACTGATAGGAAGGCGAAATCAAGTGGTCAAAACTGATAGAAAGCTGCGGAAGCGAGGTGCAGCCGAAACGACTTCTTGCTGTTATCTGGGCGAGAGCGCTGGATCCGCACGAACGTAGGAGAGGAACCCTGAACCGGCCACAGACGCCCGGGCTGGGATTTTGTTTTCCTGACGACCGACCCCGCTAGTTAGGACGCGGGGCCGAAACCTCGGAGCAGCGTACGTTCGGATGACGGGGTGCCGGGAGGTTGATCTTGGGACTAGTTGGTTACGCGGTAGACGTCGTAGACGCCGTCGATGCTGCGGACGGCGCGGAGGACGTCGCCGAGGTGCTTGGGGTCGCCCATTTCGAAGCGTGAAGCGGCTGAGGGCTACCCGGTCCCTGGTCGTCTGGACCGAGGCGGACAGGATGTTCACGTGCTGGTCGGACAGGACGCGGGTCACGTCGGAGAGCAGCCTGGTGCGGTCGAGCGCCTCGACCTGGATCGCGACGAGGAAGACCGAGGCGTCCGACGGCGCCCAGTGCACGGGGACCATCCGCTCGCGCTGCGTCTCGGTCAGATGCGCGAGGTTGACGCAGTTCGCGCGGTGCACGGAGACGCCGTGGCCGTGCGTGACGAAGCCCGGGATCTCGTCGCCCGGGACCGGGGTGCAGCACTTGGACAGCCGGACCCAGACGTCCGACGCGCCCTCGACCTCGATGCCGGAGTCCGCTGACGGGCGTGGCCTGGGCCGCGGCGCCTCGGCGGGATCAGGCGTGGTCTCGGCCAGGTCCTCCTGCGCGCCCGCCGTCGCCGCTGACCGCGCGGACCAGCTTGGCGACCACCGACTGGGCGCTGATCCGGCCCTCGCCGACCGCGGCGTACAGCGCGGACAGGTCCGGGTAGCGGAGCTCCCGGCGATCGTCGCGCAGCGTCGTCGGCGGACGTCAGGCGCTGCAGCGGCAGGCCCTGCTTGCGCATCACCTTGGCGATCTGGTCCTTGCCCGCCTCGACCGCCGCCTCGCGGCGCTCCTTGGAGAACCACTGCCGGATCTTGTTCCGGGCGCGGGCGCTCTTGACGAAGTTCGAGCCAGTCGCGGCTCGGGCCCGGCCTCCTGCGCCTTGGAGGTGAAGATCTCCACGGTGTCGCCGTTGTCCAGGGTGGACTCCAGGGCGACGAGGCGGCCGTTGACGCGGGCGCCGATCGTGCGGTGGCCGACCTCGGTGTGGATCGCGTAGGCGAAGTCGACCGGGCGTCGCGCCCTGCGGCAGGGCGATGACCTCGCCCCGCGGCGTGAAGACGTAGACCTCGGCGCCGGCCAGGTCGAAGCGCAGCGAGTCGAGGAACTCGGCCGGATCCTCGGTCTCGCGCTGCCAGTCGACGAGCTGGCGCAGCCAGGCCATCTCGGCGGCCTCGTCGCCCTTCTTGGCCTGTCCTTGCTCCCGCTGGGCACGCCGCCGGCAGGACGGGCCGTGCGCGCCATCTCTTCCTTGTACTTCCAGTGCGCGGCGACGCCGTACTCGGCCCGCTTGTGCATGCCCCAGGTGCGGATCTGCAGCTCGACGGGCTTGCCGCCGGGGCCGATGACCGTGGTGTGCAGCGACTGGTACATGTTGAACTTGGGCATCGCGATGTAGTCCTTGAACCGGCCGGGGACCGGGTTCCACCGCGCGTGGATGGTGCCGAGCGCCGCGTAGCAGTCGCGCACCGTGTCGACGAGGACGCGGATGCCGACCAGGTCGTAGATGTCGTCGAAGCTCGACGTTCCGGGCGATCATCTTCTGGTAGATCGAGTAGTAGTGCTTGGGCCGGCCGGTGACGGTGCCCTTGATCTCGCGCCTCGCGCAGGTCGGCCGACAGGTCCGTCGATGACCTCCTGCAGGAACTGGTCCCGGCGCGGCGCGCGCTGGGAGACCAGCCGGGCGATCTCGTCATACCGCTTGGGGTAGAGGGTCGCGAAGGCGAGGTCCTCGAGCTCCCACTTGACCGTGTTCATGCCGAGCCGGTGCGCGAGCGGCGCGTAGATCTCCAGCGTCTCGCGCGACTTGCGCTCCTGCTTGTCCCGCGGCATGTAGCGCAGGGTCCGCATGTTGTGCAGCCGGTCGGCGAGCTTGATGACGAGGACGCGGATGTCGCGCGACATCGCGACGACCATCTTGCGGACGGTCTCGGCCTCGGCGGAGTCGCCGTACTTGACCTTGTCGAGCTTGGTGACGCCGTCCACCAGCGCCGCGACATCCTCGCCGAACTCGCTCGCTGAGCTCGATCGATGCGTGTAGGCGGTGTCCTCGACGGTGTCGTGCAGGAGGGCGGCGCAGAGCGTCTCGGTGTTCATGCCGAGCTCGGCCAGGATCGTGGCGACCGCCAGCGGATGCGTGATGTACGGGTCGCCGACTTGCGCTTCTGGTCCCGTGCCAGTGGGCCGCGACCTCGTAGGCCCGCTCCACCTGGCCGGACGTCGGCCTTCGGGTGGGTGCGCGCGGATGGTCTTGATCAGCGGTTCGAGCACAGGGTTCACACCGGACCCCCGCTGGGCTCCGAGCCTGGCGAGGCGGCGGCGCACGCCGACGCCCGGCGAGGCGGCAGGCTGTGCCGGCGACGCGGTCTGCTGGCCGACTTGGCTGCGCGCCTCTTGGCGGCGGCTCTGACGCGCGGGCGTGCGACGCTGCGGCCGGACGCCGGCGTCTGCTCCGATCCGGCTGAGGCCTGCGGTGCCTGCTCGGCTGGTGCCGCAGTCTCCGCAGTCTCCTCGATCCGGGCAGCCCCCTCGCGTCGGCCGTGGCGGTCGTCAGACCTCACCGGCCACTAGCGCTCCTCGCATCTGCCAGATACCAGTCTACTTGCGGTTGTTAACCCCCGGGTGCGCTGCGCATTCCTGGCATGCACAGACGCTTGTCCATCCGCTGCGCAGGTCCTGGGCGACATCGGTTCCGGCCGTCCCGGTCGTTACCACGTCACCGGCCACATGCGCTCCTCACGTCCGCCGTAGATCAGTCTATCGGTGGCCTTCGGGACGTGCCGAGCTCCGACGGCGTCACACGCGAGCAGCGCGCGGACGTCCAGGTCGCCGACGTTGGCGCGGCCGTTGAGGAAGGACAGCTCCATCAGGACGGCGACGCCGACCACCTCGGCCCCGGCCTGGCGGACCAGGGTGGCGGCGGCGCGGGCGGTGCCGCCGGTGGCGAGCACGTCGTCCACGATCAGCACCCGCTCCCCCGGCTGGAACGCATCCTTGTGGACCTCGAGGACGGCGCTGCCGTACTCGAGGTCGTACTCCTGCGAGAAGGTCGCGGACGGCAGCTTGCCCTGCTTGCGGACCGGCACGAACCCGGCCCTGATCTCGAAGGCGACGGGGGCGGCGAGGATGAACCCGCGCGCCTCGATCCCGACAACCTTGTCCACCGGGCCGAAGGTGGCCGCGATGGCCTCGACCACGTCCCCGAACGCGTCCGAGTGACCAAGCAGCGGCGTGATGTCCTTGAACATCACGCCTGGCTGCGGGTAGTCGGGTATGTCGCGTACGTGGGCCGTGATGAGGTCTGCGATGTCCGACACGCCTGCGCTACCGCCTCTTCTTCCTGGCACCTGGGCGGCGCTGGGCGCTGCCGCCGCCGGTTCGCGGCTGCGGCCTGCCGGCCGGGGTCGGCCGGGTGGAGCCTGGGGAGTTCGCGGCGCGGGCCGCGGAGACCGCAACGCCATCGTTGTCGCCGTCGATGTCGTTGTTCGCATCGGCCGACTCGTCGATCTGCGGCCCCTGGTCCTGCACGGCGGTGTCGGCCGGGGTGACCGCGGACGCGACCGAGGTGCTGTCCGTCTCGGCGGCCGCGGCGGCCGCCCGCCAGGCGGCGCTTGACCTTGACCGCCAGGTCCTTGTACTCCGGCTGGCGCTCCTTCAGGTCCGCGAGCACCGGGGTGGCGATGAAGATCGAGGAGTAGGTGCCCGACAGCATGCCGACGAACAGCACCAGCGCCAGGTCCTTCAGCGTGCCCGCGCCGAGCAGGCCCGCGCCGACGAACAGGATGGATGCCACCGGGATCAACGCGGTGAGCGAGGTGTTGATCGATCTGACCAGGGTCTGGTTGAGCGCCAGGTTGGCCGCGTCGCTGTAGGTGGAGCGCTGGCTGGTGAGCAGGCCGGCGGTATTCTCCCGGACCTTGTCGAAGACCACCACCGTGTCGTACAGCGAGTAGCCGAGGATGGTCAGCAGGCCGATGACGGTGGTCGGGGAGACCTCGAACCCGGTCAGCGCGTACACGCCGATGGTGATCACGATGTCGTGAATCAGCGCGACGAACGCGGCGACCGCCATCCGCCACTCGAACGCGATCGACAGGTAGATGACGATCACGACGAGGAAGATGATCAGCGCCTCGATGGCCTTGGTCGTGATCTGGCTGCCCCAGGTCGGACCGACGAACGTGATCTGCATTTGGGCCGCGGTGAGGTGGAAGGCGTGCTGGAGCGCGACCCCGACGTTCGTCTGCACCTGCGCCGACAGCGCCTTCGTCGTCACACTCCACTGCGAGAGCTCATGCCCTGTGTCCTGCTGCACGGTCGCGTTGCCACCGGCGATGCCGTTCACGAGCCGGGAGATCTGGCCCTGGACCGCGGAGGTGCTGCCCTGGCTCGCGCTGGCCGGAAACTGGAAGACCGAGCCGCCCTTGAAGTCCACCGAGAAGTTCAGCCTGCGCACGATCAGGGCGATCGCGCTCACCAGCACGATGAGGCCGGAGATCGTGTACCACGTCCGCTGGCGGCCGACGAAGTTGACCGAAACCTCGCCCCGGTACAGCCGCCCGGCGATCCCGCCGCCGCCTGCCATCATGCCTCCTTCGAGGTCGGTCGAGCCGCCGGTGGCGGGGCCGCTTGGTCGGCGGCCGATGGGCGCGGACCGTGCGCCTAGCGCCGGCCCCGCCACGGTGACTTGGCGCCGAGTCGTTCCGGGTCGAGCCCGGACCATTTGTTGCCCGCTGCTGAAGAACTTCGTCCCGGCCAGCAGGGTCACCATCGGCTTGGTGAACAGGAAGACCACCACGACGTCGATGATGGTGGTCAGGCCGAGAGTGTAGGCGAAGCCCTGCACGTCGCTGGTGGCGAAGTGATAGAGCAGCACCGCCGCGAGGAAGGACACCGTGTCGGAGACCAGAATCGTGCGCCGGGCCCGTTTCCAGCCGGCCTCGACCGCCGGGCGCAGCGTCTTGCCGTCCCGCACCTCGTCACGGAGCCGCTCGAAGTAGACGATGAACGAGTCGGCGGTGATGCCGATCGCCACCACGAGGCCGGCGATCGCCGACAGGGACATGGTGAAGTTCTGGTACTTGCTGAGGATCACGACCGAGAAGTAAGCGAGCAGCGCCGCGAGCACCAGGCTGGAGACCGACACCAGGCCGAGTCCCCGGTAGTAATAGAACAGGTAGATCACAACAAGGAACAGGCCGATGATGCCCGCGAGCAGCCCCGCGTCCAGTGAGGCGTGGCCGACCTGCGGTGAGATCGACGTGACGCTCTGCTGGGTGAAGGTCAACGGCAGCGAGCCGAACTTGAGGACGTCCCCGAGCTGGTTCGCCTGGGCTTCGGTGAATCCGTTCGGCGCAGGGCCGGTGATCTCGAACGAGCCGGAGGTGAGGGCCCCCTGGGTCACCGGCGCCGACTGCACGTCGCCGTCGAGCACGATCCCGATCGAGTCGAGCGCGGTATCGTCCGATAGGGCCAGGCCGTCGGCCTCAGCCGTCGGGTAGTAATTCTTGTACTGGCTGGTGGTGAGCGCGCCGAACGCCGCCTGGCCCGCGCTGTTCAGCGTGATGTTGACGATCCACGCGCCGCTGCTTGTGTCCAGGGTGGGGGTGACCGAGGAGACCTCGGTGCCGCTGAGCGTGGCCGGGCCGAGCACGTACTTCGTGCCGTTCGGGTCGCAGGAGACGGTCTGGGCACTCGCGGTGTCCCACGGGGAAGCGGCTTCGCCGTACCCGGGGATGGTGGTCTTCCAGTTGTCGTTCACCGTGACGTCGTTCGAGCCCGGCGTGCAGACCATCGCGTCGAACAGCTTCATGGTGGCCGCGCTGACCGCAGACGGGTTGCCGTAGGCGGTGGTCGTCGCAGCGGTGGACGACGGGGACGGGGTGGCGCTTGCCGTCGGGGTGGCACTGGTCGTGGCGGCTGCGGACGTGGACGCCTTCGCCGAGGAGGTGGCGGTGGCGGTGGAGCTCGGGCTGGCGAGCGCGGCGGAGACGTCGGAGGTCGAGGCCTTCGTGCTGGCGCTTGCGGTCGCACTGGCTGAGGCGCTGGCGGACGGGGTTGCCGACGGGGTGGCGGTGGCCGTCCCGCTTGGCGTTGCCGACGGGGTGGTGGTGGTCGGGGCGGTGTAAGGCTCTTCGAGCAGCACCGGCCGGAAGGTCAGGTAGGCGGTCTTGCTGATCAGGTCGATGATGCTCGTCGGGGCCTGACCGGGCACCGTGACGGTGAGCTGGTTGGTGCCCTGCTGCTGGACCTGCGCGCCGGAGTTGCCGGTGCCGTTCACCCGGTTTTCCTGGACCGTGATGGCAGCCTGCATCTCGCCGCTGGACGGCGGCTGGCCATTCTGGGTCGCCGCCTTGAGCACCACCTGGGTGCCGCTTGACAGGTCAAGCCCGAGGCCGACCTTGAACTGGTTGTGCCAGTTACCTGGGTTGAACGTCTGGGCGCCGAGAATCGAGATCAGCATGATCACGATCAGCGCGGCCATTCCAGCCAGCGCGCGGACCGGGCGCGAGCCGCTTCTGCTTGGGGGTGCCACTTATCGCCTGCCTGGTTGAGGTCGCCTGGGCTGGTGCTGCTAGTCCTTGGTGGTGCTGCCAGTGTGTGCTGCCGGTGGTGGTGCTGCCGGTCTCGGCGTCGTCGCTCTCGAACGACTCCCACTCGGCGTCGGGGTTGACGTCCGTGTCCGTGTCCGTGTCCGTGTCCGTGTCCGAGTCGGTGTCGTCGGACTCGGCGTCATCAGACTCGGTGTCGGTGAAGTCCGTCACAGTCTCGTCGGGCTCATCGCCGGGGCTGACCACGTCCATGATGGCGCGCTTCATGTAGCGCACCTCGACGCCCGGCGCGACCTCAAGGACCACGTCGTCGCCGTCGACGTCGACGACCGTCGCGTACATGCCCGCAGTGGTCCGCACCCGGGCGCCGGGCTGCACATTGCTCTGCTTCTGCGCGGCCTGCTGCTTGCGGCGCTGCTGCGGCCTGATCATCAGGAAGTAGAACGCCACGACGACGATCAGGATGAGGATGATCGTGGACGAGGAAAAGCCACCACTCGAGGACGAGGTGGCTGCAAGATCGTAAGTCCCCAGCATCGGGGCATCCTTCCAGTTGACTTTCTGCTAGTTGGCGGGCCTCGGTCATAGCCATGACAGGCACGTGCCAACCTGCGCAGTGTAGCGGCGCTAGGAATAACGCATAACCACCCTACGGTGTTTCCGAACGTGATCGTTACCGTCGAGATGCGATCGGCGGCTAGCGGGGCTGCTCAGCCGAACTCCGCTCAATCAAAAAGCGTCGGGAGATCGGCGGACGGCGGCGGGGTCAGGCCGAGATGCGCCCAGCCGGCCGGGGTGGCCACCCGGCCGCGCGGGGTCCTGGCCAGCAGGCCGTGCCGCACCAGGAAGGGCTCGGCGACCACCTCGACGGTCTCCGCCTCCTCGGCCACCGCGACGGCGAGGGTGGACAGCCCCACCGGCCCCCCGCCGAACCGCCGGATCAACGCGTCAAGCACCGCCCGGTCAAGCCGGTCAAGGCCGAGCTCGTCCACCTCGTACAGCTCCAGCGCGGTCCTGGTGAGCTCCCTGGTGACCAGGCCGTCGGCGCGGACCTCGACGTAGTCGCGGACCCGGCGGAGCAGCCGGTTGGCGATCCTGGGCGTGCCCCGTGACCGCAAGGACAGCTCCTCGATGCCGCCGTCGGAGATCCGAACGCCGAGCAGCCCGGCCGATCTCCTGACGATGACCGCGAGCTCCGCTGGCTGATAGAAGTCCAGGTGCCCGGTGAAGCCGAACCGGTCGCGGAGCGGCGCGGGCAGCAGGCCCGCCCTGGTGGTCGCGCCGACCAGCGTGAACGGGGCGATGTCGAGCGGGATCGCGGTAGCGCCCGGGCCCTTGCCGACAACGATATCGACCCGGAAGTCCTCCATCGCGAGGTACAGCATCTCCTCGGCGGGGCGGGCGAGGCGGTGGATCTCGTCGATGAAGACGACCTCGCCCTCCTGCAGCGTGGAGAGCACGGCGGCCAGGTCGCCCGACCGCTCGATCGCCGGGCCGCTGGTGATCCGCAGCGGGGCGCCGAGCTCGGCCGCGATGATCATCGCGATGGTGGTCTTGCCCAGTCCTGGCGGCCCCGACAGCAGCACGTGGTCCGGCGGCCGGCCGCGCCGCAGCGCGCTGTGGAGCAGCAGGGTGAGCTGCTCGCGGACCCGGTGCTGGCCGACGAAGTCGTCGAGGCGCTTGGGCCGCAGCGCGCCCTCGATCGCCCGCTCGTCGCTGTCGGCCAGCGGGGAGACAACGCTGTCATCGCCGCCGTGCTCACGGCTGTTGTCGCGCCCGTCCTCGGGCAGCTCGCGGCGGCGCTGCAGCTCGGCCTCCTCGGCCCCGGTCAGGGCGTCACCGATGTCTGTCACTGTCGCGACAGCTTCCGCAGCGCGGCGCGGAGCGCCGTGGGCACGTCGGGCTCGGTGTCGCCGGAGTCGGCCTCGACCGCGACGACGGCCGCCTCGGCGTCGCGGGGCGACCAACCGAGGTTGACCAGACCCGACTGGACCTGGTCGCGCCAGGACGGCTCGGCCCGGCGCGCGGACGCGGCCGCGTTGACGCCGAGGTCGCCGGGGGCGCCGAGGCGGTCCCTGAGCTCGAGGATGATCCGCTGCGCCCCCTTAGTAGCCGACGCCGGGGACCATGGTGAGCGCCTTGATGTCCTCGGCGGCGACGGCCCGGCGGAGCGCGTCGGGCGAGTGCACCGCCAGCATCGCCAGCGCCAGCCGGGGGCCGATGCCGCTGGCCGTCTGGAGCAGCTCGAAGACGTTCCGCTCGTCGTCGGTGGCGAAGCCGAACAGGGTGAGCGAGTCCTCCCGCACGACCAGCGAGGTCGCGACCCGGCCCGGCGTGCCGGGCCGGAGGGACGCGAGGGTGTCCGGAGTGCACTGCACCCGCAGGCCGACCCCGCCGACATCGATGACGACGCCATCCGGGGAGACCGCGGCCACGGTGCCGTTCAGGTGGGCGATCACGCTGTACCTCCAACTACGGGTGCGGCGACCACGGGGCTTGCGCTCGCCGGGCCTCCGCCCACGGGACCACCACTCAGCGGCCCTGCGTTCAGGGCCGGCTGTCTCGCCTTAAGCGCCGGGGCGCGCCACAGGTGGCAGATCGCCAGCGCCAGAGCGTCCGCGGCGTCGGCCGGGCGCGGCCGGTCGGTCATCCGCAGCAGCCGCATCACCATCACCGTGACCTGCTCCTTGTCCGCGCGACCGCTCCCGGTCACCGCCGCCTTGACCTCGCTCGGCGTGTGCAGCGCCACCGGCAGGCCGCGCCGCGCGGCGCAGACGATCGCCACCGCACCGGCCTGCGCGGTGCCCATCACGGTGCGCACGTTGTGCTGGCTGAACACCCGCTCCACCGCCACCGCGTCGGGCCGGTACTCGGTCAGCCAGCGTTCGATTTCCTCCTCGATCGCCAGCAGCCGGGCGGCGATGTGGTCGTCGGCATCGGTGCGCACCACGCCGACCGCGACCAAGGCCGGCGGGCGCCCGGGAACCCCCTCCACGATGCCGAGCCCGCACCGGGTCAGGCCGGGATCGATGCCGAACACCCGGGTCGTCGGCTGCGGCGCGTACCCCCTCACCGCGTCACCCGCATCAGCAGGGCCACACCGCTACCGCGCACCGCACCGCACCGCCCGATCATCCGCCAGCGAACACCTGTTCGCTACCCTACCGCCCCAACGCCGCACTGTCCCGCATCCGCCGCTTCGCGTGTCGGCCGGGCGGGGTCAGTCCTTGCGGGCGGCGCCGGCCAGAGGACGCCGGGGGTGTCGGCGTCGGCTGCGGAGTCGGGGCGCCACTGGTGGGTGAGGACCACTCCGGGGTCGAGCAGGGCGAGGCCGTCGAAAAACGCGGTGACCTGGGCGTGGCTGCGCATGGTGAACTGCTGGGTCATGGACTGGTTCAGGCGGCGGCCCATCTCGGCCATCGCCTCCTGCTGCACGTCGCTGGCCAGGTGCGAGATGACCAGGAAGCTGCCGGCCGGGACCGCGGCCATGAAGCGGTCCACGATGCCCTGCGGGTCTTCCTCTTCGCGCAGCATGTGCAGCACCGCGACCAGCATGATCGCGACCGGTTGGCTGAAGTCGAGCAGTCGCGCCGCGCCCGCCAGGATCTCGTCCGTGCCCTTGATGTCGGCGTCGAGGTAGCCGGTCGCGCCCTCCGCGCTGCTGGTCAGCAGGGCGCGGGCGTGCGCGAGCACGATCGGGTCGTTGTCGACGTAGACCACCCGCGCCTCGGGGCGGACGGCCTGCGCCACCTCGTGCGTGTTGTTCCCCGAGGGCAGCCCGGTGCCGACGTCGAGGAACTGGCGGACGCCTTCGTCCGCCGCCAGGTGGCGCACCGAGCGGGCCAGGAACTTCCGGTTCGCCTGCACCGAGAGGACCGTCTCCGGGTGGACCTGGAGAACCTTGTCGCCGATCTGCCGGTCGACCGCGAAGTTGTCCTTCCCGCCGAGCCAGTAATCGTATACGCGGGCGATGTGCGCCACGCTGGTATCGATCTTCGGCACTTCGCGCTCAACACCAGGAAGGACACTGCGGAAGAGCTTGTCCGACACAGACGCACCTCTCGTTGGGAACGCTGTGGTGATCATAACGGCCGATCCCCCGCGGGAACGAGATCCACATATCCGACATATCCGATATGTGCGATCGGCTCGGGATTAGAGCCGGCTCGCGATTAAAAGTCGTCGACCATGTACGGTGTGGCGGCGAAGGCGGCGTCCAGGGCGGCGTCGGTGTCGGGGGTACCGCCGACCGCAAGGCCGGCCAGCCGGAGGGTGGCGACCGGGGTGCCCGCGTAGAGGGCGGCCAGGCCACGGGCACCGAGGGTGAGCGGGGTCGAGCTGAGGACGGCGGACAGTGCGGCGGGAGTCAGGGCGCCCTTGCCGTCGGCCACCTCGAGCTGCCAGCGTCCGGAGTTGGCGGGGCGAGCGGGGTCGTTGACTTCCAGCGGCACGGCGGCCGAGACCGCAGGCGGGAACCCCCGGGCGGCGATCGCGGCCGGCCCGTCCACCACGCGGAGCATCCACATCGATCGCTTCGTGATGGTAGCGTCGCGCTCGGCCGTGAGCCACCAGAACGGGTCGTTCGGCCCGGTCAGAGCGGTCACGGTACCGGCCACCGACGAGTGCGACGCGATCACCGACCAAAGGGCGCGCAACGACTCCGGCGTCGCGGCATGCACCCGCTCGACGAACAGCTCGCCGTGACGGCCGTCGCCGCCCCACCGATAGGCGGCGAAGCCGTCGTCGCCGACCAGGTAGCAGTACATGTCCGGGCGGGCAAGCCACTGCCTGAACGGCCCTTCGTCCCAGGTGAGCGGCCCGGCGTCGCGGGCGGCCTGATGCGCCCGGCCGATGACGCCGATGATCTCCGTGGCGTCCTCCGGACCGGCGCGGCGGACCTCGGCGGCGGGCGCCGCCGCTGTGGTGGCTTGCGTCGCCGAGGTGGCGTCCTTGTCGGGGGCAACGAGCGTCCGCAGCGAGCGGGCCGGGATCCTCGCCTGGTACTTGCCCCCCGCCAGCTCCCAGCCGAGCGACCGGTAGATCGGCATCGTGGCCGGGAACAGCGCCGACAGCGGGTAACCGCGATCTGCGACGGTATCGAGCACGCTGGTCATCAGCCGCCGCCCGACACCCCGCCCCCGGAGCTCAGGCGCGACCTTGACCGACGCGATCCCCGCGCATGGCACCTCGCGCCCCACCCACCACTGACGCAGATCGTGGATCATGGCCGCCCCGGCCGGCCGCCCATCAGCGAACGCCCCAAGAAACAGCCCCTGTCGAGCCCGCAGCCCCGCGACGTAGCTCCACCTAGCCCGCTGCCCAGCCGAGTAGACCCCGAACGCGTGCTCCGCCAGCTCAACCTGCGTGTCCACGTCATCGTCGACCGTAATCGACCTAATCACCACGTCAGCCACAAGCCCCGACCCTACAACTCGCCCCCGCCGACCCCGATTCAGCCTTACCGGAGGGAGACCCGACGGGACCACGCTCGCCTTTGCGAGGACCCAGCTTTCCAACGCAGCGCGGGGCCGGATGGGGTGAGCCCGCGCGCGTTCGGCCCACCCTCGATCCGCCCTTCGATCGAGGTGGAGGCCGACGCCGCGCGCGGGCGATCCCCACCGGCCCCAGCGCACCCAAGCAGAAGAGCTAGCCGAGCTTCTCCATGATCTCGTCGGAGACGTTGTAGTTCGCGTACACGTCCTGCACGTCGTCGGAGTCCTCGAGCGCATCGATCAACTTGAAGACCTTGCGCGCCTGATCCTCGTCCAGGTCGATCTCCACGCTGGGCAGGAACGCCAGGTCGGCGGACTCGTAGTCGATGCCGGCCTCCTGCAGGGCGGTGCGGACCGCGACCATGTCAGTGGGCGCGGAGATGACCTCGAAGGTGTCGCCGAGGTCGCTGACCTCCTCGGCGCCGGCGTCGAGGACCGCCAGCAGCACGTCGTCCTCGGTCAGGTCCTTGGTCTTGTTGACGATGACCAGGCCCTTGCGATTGAACAGGTACGACACCGAACCGGGGTCGGCCATCGAGCCGCCGTTGCGGGTGAAGGCGACGCGGACGTCCGACGCCGCGCGGTTGCGGTTGTCGGTCAGGCACTCCACCAGAACCGCCACGCCGCCCGGGCCGTAGCCCTCGTAGGTGATGTTCTCGTACTGGGCGCCGCCGGCCTCCTTGCCGGATCCCCGGCGGACCGCGCGGTCGATGTTGTCGTTCGGGACCGAGGACTTCTTCGCCTTCTGGATCGCGTCGAACAGCGTCGGGTTGCCGGCCGAGTCACCGCCGCCGGTCCGCGCGGCCACCTCGACGTTCTTGATCAGCTTGGCGAAAAGCTTGCCGCGCTTGGCATCCACCACCGCCTTCTTGTGCTTGGTGGTGGCCCACTTGGAGTGGCCGCTCATGACGTTCCCTTCACCATCGAAACGAAAAACGCGTGGATGCGCCGGTCCGGGGTCAGTTCCGGGTGGAACGCGGTGGCGAGCAGCACACCCTGCCGGACGGCGATGATCCTACCGTTATCCGCGCCAAGCACACAGACGTCGGGAGCGGCTTGCGCTACCTCGGGGGCGCGGATGAATACCGCGTGGAACGACGTTACCTCCCCTCTGTCGTCAAGGCGGAGCGTCACGTCGCGCTCGAAAGAATCCACCTGGCGGCCGAACGCGTTGCGGCGCGCGGTCATGTCGATGCCGCCGAACGTCTGCTGCCCCTCGACTCCGTCTGCAAGCCGATCCGCGAGCATGATCAGGCCTGCGCAGGAGCCGAAGACGGGCAGCCCGCCCGCTATCAGCTTACGTACCGGGTCGAGCAGCTCGAAGGCGGCGGCGAGGCGCCATAGCGTCGTCGACTCGCCGCCCGGGATGACCAGGCCGTCGACCGCCTCGATCTCGGCGAGCCGCCGCACCGGCCGCGCGGTCGCGCCTGCGTCTTCGAGAGCGTGGACATGCTCGCGCACATCGCCCTGGAGGGCGAGAACACCAATCACCGGCAAGATCAGCTACCTACCAGCCGCGGGAGGCGTAGTGCTGGTCGGCGGGCAGGGTGTCGATATTGATGCCGACCATCGGCTCGCCGAGGCCCCGGGAGACCTTCGCGATCATGTCGGGGTCGTCGTAGAACGTGGTCGCCTTGACGATCGCCGCCGCGCGCTTGGCCGGGTCGCCGGACTTGAAGATGCCGGAGCCGACGAACACGCCCTCCGCGCCGAGCTGCATCATCATCGCGGCGTCGGCCGGGGTCGCGATGCCGCCCGCGGTGAACAGCACGACCGGCAGCTTGCCCGCGCGCGCGACCTCGGCCACCAGGTCATACGGGGCCTGGAGCTCCTTCGCGGCGGTGAACAGCTCCTCGGCGGGCAGCCCGGCGAGCTTCCGGATGCCGGCCAGCAGCGATCGCATGTGCCGGGTGGCCTCGACCACGTTGCCGGTGCCAGCTTCGCCCTTGGAGCGGATCATCGCGGCGCCCTCGGCGATCCGGCGCAGCGCCTCGCCGAGGTTAGTCGCGCCGCAGACGAACGGCACGGTGAACTTCCATTTGTCGATGTGGTGCGCCTCGTCGGCCGGGGTCAGCACCTCGGACTCGTCGATGTAGTCCACGCCGATCGCCTGCAGCACCTGGGCCTCGGCAAAGTGGCCGATCCTGGCCTTGGCCATCACCGGGATCGACACGGCGCTGATGATGCCGTCGATCATGTCCGGGTCGCTCATCCGGGCGATGCCGCCCTGCACGCGGATGTCCGCGGGCACCCGCTCGAGCGCCATCACCGCGACCGCGCCGGCGTCCTCGGCGATCTTGGCCTGCTCGGGCGTCACCACGTCCATGATCACGCCGCCCTTGAGCATCTCTGCCATGCCCCGCTTAACTCGAGCCGTGCCAGTCTCAGCGGAAGTCAAATTCGCTGATTCCGAACGGACCGTGGAATCTGCCTCGGCGCCAGCTGATGCATCGACGGTGGACACTAAGAAACCTCCTCGTACAGACATTCTTATTTACATCGTATGCCGTACCACCGTTCCTGGGGCACGGAGCGAGAGCGAGCAATGCCCAGCGGGTGGCGCCGAACGGCTGGATCACCCGGTCCGGGGGGCTGGCCCGTGAGGCCGTCACTTTTGCGTGCTACTTCAGGATAACAACAGAGCACGCTATCGTGTACGAGAATCACTGTCTACCGGGCGGCGGGCAGCGGGCAGCGGGCAGCGGGTTAGCCTCGGCCGTCGCCGTCTACTAGGGCGTCGTCCATGTCGAAGAACTCGGGCGGCGTCGCAGTGCCTGCCAGGCGGAGGACCCGGGACAGGGGACGACGGCGGTCGTCGATGGTGCGGCCCGCCAGGTCGTTGTAGAACTTGCGGGCGAGGTAGACCTGGTGCGCGGCGGCCTCCACCTCATCGACGAGCTCGGTGGCGCCCTCGTTCTCGGCCAGCTCCTTGCGGAGGCCCGGCTCGCCCAAGATGGCACGCAGCGCCCGGGTCAGATCGGACTCGGCCAGGTCGCGCTCGGCCGGGCTGGCCTGCCGGGCGCGACGGACGGCGTCGGCGAGCAGCAGGCCGGTGGCCGGGTCGATCATCCCGGACGAGGCGAGATCGGAGGACGCCGAGGATCGCCGGACCAGGGCCAGGTCGAGCGCGGTGCGGGCGGCCTCCACCCGGTTGTGCAGCCGATCGAGGCGGCTGGCCCGCCAGGAGACCCAGAACCCGAAGAGCACCAGGATCAAGACGGCTAGAACGACAATGGTCCAGATCATCGGATCGCTCCGCATCTTGCTGTTATCCGCCTGCGCGGAGGTGGGTGCGGCAACGCTGCCGCTATAAGCCCGTTGCCGTCACAACCATGCCGGGCAGGCGCATGCCGGGCAGGCGCATGCCGGGCGGCAAAGGGGAACGCTGGGGTGCGCTTCGCGCTTCTTGCTGTTATCAGGCCTGTTGCTGTTATTAGGCGAGGCGCTGATCTCAGGAATCGCGGGAGCACTGAGACGCTTCTTGCTGTTGTCACTGGGCCAGGGAGACGGTGGAGCGGCCGCTGACGACCGTTTCGTAGACGCTGACTACGTTCTTGGCGACGGTGCCCCAGTCGTAGTCGGCTACGGCGTAGAGGGCGGCGACCGACAGCTCGGCGCGGCGGCCGGGGTCGTCGAGCAGCCGGGCGGTGCCGCGGGCCAGGTCGGCGGGGTCGCCGACGGCGAACAGCTCGCCGGCCCGGCCCTCCCGCAGCACCTGGCGGAAGGCCGGGATGTCGCTGGCCACGATGGGCAGGCCTGCCGCCATCGCCTCGGCGGTGACGATGCCGAAGGACTCGCCGCCGGTGTTCGGCGAGCAGAATACGTCCACCGAGTGCAGGACGCGGATCTTGTCCTCTTCCGACACCTCGCCAAGGAAGGCGGCGCGGTCGCGCAGGCTCGCAGGGAGCTTGTGCCGCTGCTCGTCGGCGTCACCAGGGCCGGCGATGAGCAGCCGCAGTCCCGGCCGGCCCTCGGCGAGCAGCTCGAACGCCTTGAGCAGCACCGACAGGCCCTTGCGGGGCTCGTCCATCCGGCCAAGGAAGCCGATCACGCCGCCGGTTCCCGGCCAGCCGTCGAGGGGGCGCGCCTCCCGGTAGCGGTGCGTGGCGACCCCGTTCGGTATCAGCACGGCGTCGCCGCCGAGGTGCTCGACGAACGTTGTCCTGGCCGCCTCGGAGACCGCGATCCTCGCGTCGATCTTCTCCAGCGCGGTGCGGAGCACGGGCTGGGTGGCGAGCAGCACCCGGGACCTCGGCATCGCGGTGTGCACCGTCGCCACGATCGGCCCGGACGCCACCCAGCAGGCGAGCAGCGGCAGCGAAGGCACGGTCGGCTCGTGCACGTGCAGCACGTCGAAGTCGCCGTCGCGGAGCCACCGCCGCACCCGGTTGGCCGACAGCGGGCCGAACGAGAGCCGGGCCACCGACCCGTTGTATGGCACCGGCATCGCCTTCCCGGTGGGGACGACGTAGCGCGGCAGCGGCCGGTCCTCGTCGGCAGGGGCGATCACCGAGACCTCGTGGCGCATGCCGATCAGCGCCTCGGCCAGGTCCCTGATGTGCTGCTGGACCCCGCCGGGCACGTCCCACGAGTAGGGGCAGGCGATGCCTATCCTCATGACGCGCCGCCCGCGGGGGGCAGCAGGGGGTTGTCCCCTTGGGCGTCACCGTTGCGATGCGCCGCGGTTGGCTCCCGTCCGGCTGGACCCGGTACGCGGGGGTGTCTCCCCTGGAGCCACCGTTGCCGTTGGACACGAGTCGGTTGCGGCTGCGGGCCAGGCGCTCCGGGTCCAGGTCGCTGACGAAGACCTTCTGGAGCATGTGCCAGTCTTCCGGGTGCTCGCGGATCGCGTCCTCGAAGACGACGGCCATCGCCTGGGTCATCGCGGCGGCCTTCTCCTTGCGGGTGCCGTCCGCCGGGACGGGTATCTCGTCGTAGATGTGCGCGCCCCACTCGTCCTCACCTTCGAACCAGCAGGACACCGGCATCAGCGCCGCGCCCGTCTGCACCGCAAGGGACGCCGGGCCGGCCGGGAACAGCGCCTTCTCGCCGAAGAAATCCACCTCGATCCCGGTGTCCGACAGGTCCCTGTCCGCCACGATGCAGACCAGCTTCCCCGCCCGCAGCCGCTGCGCCATGACGCCGAACGGATGCGGGCCGCCGGTGGTCGGCAGCACCTCCATGCCAAGACCCTGCCGGAAGTCGAGGAACCGCTGGAAGACATCCTCGGGCTCAAGTCGCTCCACCACGGTGGTGAACGAGCCGGCCCCGTAGCCGATGACCCACCGGCCCGCCTGCTCGAAGTCGCCCATGTGCGGAAGGGCGTAGATCACGCCACGGCCGTTCTTCATGTACTCCAGGGTCAGGTCCGCCTGGTCGAAGTTGACGTGCATCCCGGACGCGATGCGCTCGTCCGGGATCACCTGCATGCGGAAGGTCTCCAGGTAGTAGCGCGCGTAGGAGCGCATCACCTGCGC
Source organism: uncultured Actinomycetota bacterium (assembly GCA_963778435.1). Lineage (GTDB taxonomy): Bacteria > Actinomycetota > Actinomycetes > Streptosporangiales > Streptosporangiaceae > Trebonia. The sequence continues at coordinate 41,646 of CAVZUX010000017.1, read as the reverse complement.
GGGATAGCGCCCGCAACTCGGCGCCGTCCACCCCCGCGCCGGGGGAATCGGCGGTGGAGGCGGAGCCACGGTCCGTTCCAAGAACCCTGAGGAGGTTCCCCTCAAGGACCCGCACCCCGCCGCCCTCCCTGCGCCAGGCGACATCGGCCCCGAAATTGAAAAGTCCGCGCGCCACTGACTCGGGGAGGCGGCAGACCAGACCCCAGCCCGCGCCGAACGCCGCGCTGCTCAACCGCTCTCGCAGGGTCGCCATCACTCTTCCTCGATTGGTGCCGCGGGCTGGGCCGCAGTTGGCGCGGCGGGCTGGGCCGCGGTCGGCGCGGCGGGCTCGGCCGCGGTCGGCGCGAGCGGGCTCGGCCGCAGTTGGCACCGCGGGCTCGGCCGCAGGTGGCACCGCGGTTGGCGGCGCTGTGGCCTGCGCCGATGGTGACTTGGCGTCCAGGAAGACGGCGCGCATCCGCTGCCCGAGGGTGAACGCGGTCCCCGCGGCAAGCCCCCACATGCCGATCGGCAGGACGTACGGGATGCCAAGGCCGGACAGCCCGATCGAGGTCAGGCCGATGATCAGGCGTTCCGGGCGCTCGATCAAGCCTACGTTGGCGTTCAGGCCGAGGCCTTCGGCGCGAGCCTTGACGTAGGAGACGCAGAACCCGGCGGCCAGGCAGAACAGGCTGACCACCGCGAGCAGGTGATTGGTGCGCATGAACCAGATCGTGATGCCGCCGAAGATCGCCGCATCGCCGAACCGGTCCATGGTCGAGTCGAGGAACGCACCGTACTTGCCCGAATTGCCCTTGATCCTGGCCAGTTGGCCGTCGAGCATGTCGGTGAAGACGAAGACCGTCGCGGTGAAGGCGCCGGGGAAGAGCTCGCCGATCGGGAACATCGACAGCGCCGCCGCGGACACGCCGACGGTGCCGGCGACGGTGATCATGTTGGGGGTCACCGGCGTTCGCGCGAGTGCCTGGACAACTGGGTTGAACAGGCGCGCGAAGGCGGGACGGAGGAAGTTCAGCATGGCCGGTCAAGATCTTACTTGGCTCTTGTTTCCGCTCGCGGCGCTTGCATGTCCCGCTTTGGCCTCGTTACGTTCCGCGATCATCTCCTGTCGCCGCCCGTTACCCGCCCGCTACCTCATCGATTCCCGGCAGGGGTCTTGTGGTAACTCGCCCGACGGGTTCACTCTGTGAGCACGGAAGCTCATCGAGCGCGAGGAGGCGACGGGAGTGACTGACACATCTGGCCCGGGGGGAATAGGGCCTGGAGGCACGGGAGCGGCAGGCACGGGCAGGGATTCGGGGGCCGGCGGCGCTGGCGGCGGGGCGGCTAACATCCGCAACGTTGTGCTTGTCGGCCATTCAGGGAGCGGGAAGACGACGCTGGCGGAGGCGCTGCTGTCCTACGCCGGCGCGGTCCCCCGGATGGGACGGGTCGAAGACGGCAGCACGGCAAGCGACTTCGACGAGGTAGAACTGCGGCAGAAGCGGTCGGTGAACCTGACCCTGCTGCCGTTTGTCGTTGACGGGGTCACCGTCAATCTGCTCGACACGCCGGGGTACGCGGACTTCACCGGGGACCTGCGGGCCGGGCTGCGGGCGGCTGACTGCGCGCTGTTCGTGGCGTCGGCGACCGACGGGATCGACGGCGTGACCCGGCTGCTCTGGGAGGAGTGCGCGCTCGTGGGGATGCCGCGCGCGGTCGTCATCACCAAGATCGACCACGGGCGGGCGGACTTCGCGACGGTCCTGGCGGAGTGCCAGGACGCCTTCGGCGAGGGGGTGGCGCCGCTGTACCTGCCGGTGGCGGGCGCGGCGCCCGGCGTCAGCGGGCTGATCGGGCTGCTGTCGGAGACGATGTACGAGTACTCCTCTGGCCACCGCAGCGCGAAACCGGTGACCCGCGGCAGCGACAAGCAGGCGATGGCGTCCGCCCGGGACGCGCTGATCGAACAGATCATCACCGAGAGCGAAGACGAGACCCTGATGGAGCGGTACCTGTCCGGGGAGACCGTAGACACGTCGGTGCTCATCGCGGACCTGGAGAAGGCGGTGGCACAGGGCTCGTTCTACCCGGTGCTCGCGCTGCGCCGTCGCCGCAGGGGATCGGGCTCGCGGAACTGCTCGAGGTGGTCACCCAGGGGTTCCCGTCGCCGCTTGAGCATCCGCTGCCGACGGTGACGTCCGCCACTGCCGCCTCGGGCGAGGCCGTTTCCGGGCTCTCTTGCGATCCGGACGGGCCGCTGCTTGCCGAGGTCGTCAAGACCACGTCCGACCCCTACGTGGGGCGGATCTCGCTGGTGCGCGTCTTCTCAGGGACGCTGCGGCCGGACGCCCTGGTGCACGTGTCCGGGCACGGGCGGATGTCGCGCGGGCACCCCGACCACGACGACGACGAGAAGATCGGCGCGCTGACGTCGCCGCTCGGCAAGGTGCAGCGGCCGCTGACCTCGAGCCCGGCGGGCTCGATCTGCGCGGTGGCGAAGCTGGCCACGGCGGAGACCGGGGACACGCTGTCGTCCCGCGAGACGCCGCTGCTCATGGAGCCCTGGTCGATGCCGGATCCGCTGCTCCCGGTCGCCATCGTGGCGCGCTCCAAGGCGGACGACGACAAGCTCGCGACCGCGCTCGCCAGGCTGGTCGCGGAGGACCCGACCATGCGCCTTGAGATGAACGCCGAGACCCACCAGCTCGTGCTCTGGAGCATGGGCGAGGCCCACGCTGACGTGCTGCTTGACCGGCTGTCCGTCCCGGTACGGCGTCGCGGTGGACACGGTCTCGCTGCGGGTGCCGCTGCGCGAGACGGTCGGCTGCTCGGCGCGCGGGCTCGGGCGGAACGTCAAGCAGACCGGCGGGCACGGCGAGTTCGGGATCTGCCATATCGAGGTGGAACCGCTGCCGGCCGGCGCGAGCGGGTTCGAGTTCGTGGACAAGATCGTCGGCGGGGTGGTGCCGCGGCAGTTCATCCCCTCGGTCGAGAAGGGCGTGCGGGCGCAGCTGGAGGCGGGCGTGCTCGCCGGGTACCCGATGACCGGGGTCCGGGTGACGCTGTTCGACGGGAAGGCGCATCCGGTCGACTCTTCCGACATGGCGTTCCAGAAGGCGGGTCGGGCCGCGCTGCGGGATGCCGCCGAGAAGGCGTCGCCGATGCTGCTCGAGCCGGTGGACGAGGTGTCGATCCTGGTCCCCGACGAGCACGTCGGCAGCGTCATGTCGGATTTGTCGGGCAGGCGCGGCCGGGTGCTCGGAAGCTCGCCGGTGGGGATCGGGCGAACCCTGATCCACGCGGAGGTGCCCGAGCTGGAGATCACGCGGTACTCGATCGACCTGCGGTCCGTCTCGCACGGCACGGGGTCGTTCACCCGCGGCTACCTGCGGCACGAGCCGCTGCCGTCGCACCTGTCGGCCAAGGTGGCCGCCGACTCGCGGCCTGCTTAGGAGTGGTTGCCCGTGGTGTCCCGCACCCCCGCAGTGCTGCAGCTGCGGGGGTGCGGGCGAATGGGGGTGCGGGCGGATGGGGTGCGGTTACCTGGTTACCGGTTTAGGAGTAACTGACCACGTCGCTGGGCCCGCCGAAGCTCGGGCTCACCGCCGCGCCGGTGCCGTTGATGACCGATTTGATGCCGCCCAAACCGTTCAGGAACACGGTGAATATGTCGTTGAACTTGACGCCCGAGGTCTGCGGCGCCTGGAATCCCATGGCGTTCTCTATGCTCACGCCCTGGTCGAAGTAGGAGTAGGCGCCCATGCCGTACCCGGTGAACGAGGTGACGCTCGACGGGACGTAGAACGCGGGGTAGCCGTCCTGGGTGGCACTGGACATCCAGGCCGACTGGCTGGGCACCTCGTACGGGTTCTCGTTCTGGAAGAAGATGTTCTCGCCGCCCTGGCCGTTCCAGATCGTCTCGTACTGCTCGAAGTGCTCGACCGCGAGGCCGGTGGCGGTGACGTTGTTGCCGTTGACCACGAGGCCGGTGGCCGCCTGGTCGCCCGTCCAGCTGCCGGCGCCCGCGCCGTGATCGGCGCGCCAGATCCACGTGTCGTCAATGATGGAGTTGTTGCTGTTGTCGACGAACGCGGTGGCCGCCGTGCCCGCCTCGGCGCCCCCGACGCGGAAGAACACGTCGTCCATGCTCACCGGGTTGGAGGCGTTGTTGGCGGTCGAGCCTTCGGTGCCGATCTGCAGCAGGGCCGAGGACTGGGTCGGGCCGGCGTTGAAGATCAGGCCGGAGATGTTGATCCCGGGCACGTCGGCGGTGCTCAGCGTGATGTTCCCGCTGGTCGGGATCAGGGTGGCGAAGCCGAGGCCGATGATCTTGGTGTTGGCCTTGGTGACGTTGATGGTGTTGGCGTAGCTGTACACGCCAGGAGTGAACAGCAGGTCGTCGCCGGCCGCCAGAGCGGCGTTGATCTGCGCCACCGTGCTGGCGGAGTTGACGACGTAGAAGTCGCTCAGCGGCAGCGAGCTGCCCGCCTCGGCCCCGCTGGTCCAGTTCGGGCCGGTGGAGTTGGTCTGCGGCGACGGCACGAACACGTTGTAGGCGCCCGAGGAGTTGGTGTAGAGGAAGGGCTCCTCCTCGCTCGCCGGGGTGGTGGACAGGGTGGTGTAGGAGTTGGGGCCGCCGCTGTCACCGGAGTTGGCGGCGAAGCTCTGCGCGGGCGCGCCGGGGTCGCCGGAGAACACCTGGTTCCAGACCGCGTTGCTCCAGCTCCCGATGTCGGTGTTGCGGGTGTAGTACTGCTGCTGCGATCCGTTGTTGACGGTGCCGGTGACCTTGGAGTTGGCGATGAAGCCGCCGCTGGCGTAGTCGGGCGACCCGTCGCAGTAGTCCATCAGCGTGACGTTGCCGTTGATGTCGACGTCGCGCATCGGGGCGGCCTGGGAGGCGGCCCACACGTCCTCATTGGCGAAGCAGCCGGTCATCCCGGTGACGTTGATCGTGAGGTTGGTGACCGACCGCCAGAAGTTGTCGGTCGCGTTGCACGTAGTGCCGGAGCACTGGTTGTAGGTGTTGATCGCGCCGTTGATGACGACACCGCTCGGGGTCTGGCCGAGGCCCGCGATGGCCTCGTAGTACCCGACAGTGAAGACCAGCGGGTTCGACGACGAGCCGTAGGTGCCGGGCTGGAAGAAGATCTGGTACCGCGCCGTGCCGAACTGGTTGCCGACCTGCGCGTTGGAGATCGTGTTCAGCGTGCTCAGGATCGAGCTCACCGATTCGCTCGGGGTGAACACGGTCACGTTCGAGCCGAGGCTGCCGCCGGTCGCCGGAGCGGACGCGGTCGGCGGGGTCACCGGGGTGTTGTCCGCGGTGAAGCTCGTCATCGACCACCAGTCGGTCGTCGAGGACGCCGTGAGCAGGATCCGGATGTACTGCGCGGTCTGCGAGGAGAACGTCGCGGTCTCCGTCTGCCCCGAGCCCGTGCCGAAGTAGACCGGGGTGAACTTGGTCCCGTCGTTGGAGACCTCGACGTCATACCCTCTGGCGTAGTCGCCGGTGTTCCCGCCCGAGGCCAGCACGACCTCATTGAACGTCTGCTTGGACCCCATGTTGACCTGCCACCACATCCCCGGCGCCTGGTCGGCGTCGGAGCTGAACCTCGTGCCGGTGGTGCCGCCGATGGCGTTCTGCGGCGCGTCGCCCGAGGATGAGTTCGTGTTGGAGCTCGCGACCCAGCCGGTCTCGCTCAGCTGCGTCGTCTGCGCCGAGGCGGCTGAGAGGAACGCGGGCACGGCGAGCACCATGCCGCACACGGTGAGTGCGCTGACGATGAGTCGCAAGGCTCTCCGCGTCGCGTGGTGGGTGTCGCGTCGCGCGGCGTGCCGCGTGACATCGGGCGGGGATCCAGTGGCCATCGGGCTCCTTGAGTTAATCTAAGACTTGAATTAACTCGCATTTTACGGTTCCCGGCGCTTCTGGCAAGCCCCCAAATTACTGGTCCTGGTCGCGGGTCTAGCCCGCCGCGCGATCTCCCGTCCGCGCGGCCATCGCGCCGTCGAGGAAGCGTTCCATGGGGAGCGTGGCGGCGCCGAGCGCCACCGCGTCAGGGCCCAGCCTGCCCAGCTCGATCGAGGTCTGGGCGAACCGGTGCGTCAGCGAGTGCTGCCTGGCCGCCTCGCGGATGGCGGGCAGCAGGCGCTCGCCGAGCAGCAGGCCGGCCCAGCCGCCGAGGATGATGTGCTCCGGCCCGAACAGGTTCACCAGGTCCGCGATCCCGGCGCCCAGGTAGATCGCGGTCTCGTTGAGGATCTCGTTTGCCCGCGGGTCGTCGGAGGCGACCAGCGCGGCCAGCGCCGACTCCTCGTCCTGCCCGGGCAGCGCGAGCCCGTACCGGTCGAGGATCGCCCCGGCGCCGACGTACGCTTCCAGGCAGCCCCGCGAGCCGCAGCGGCAGGACCGCCCGCCCACCTCGACGGTGGTATGCCCCCACTCGACCGCGGCGGACGTGCCGCCCCGGCCGGGAGCGCCGGTGACGATGCTGGCTCCGAGTCCGGAGCCCATCAGGCACACCACGACCTGACGAGCGCCCCGACCGCCGCCGAACCAGAGCTCGGCCTGGCCCATCGTCTTCGCCCCGTTGTCGATGTACAACGGGAAATCCCCGGCCGGCCGCAGCAGCCGGCCGAGCGGAACCGCGTCCCAGCCGTAGGTCTGCGCGTAAACCAGGGTCTCCGAGCCTTCGTGCTCGATGACACCGGGAACCCCGATGCCCGCGCCGAGCACCGCCGACGGATCGCACCCGCCGTCCGCGAGCACGCTCGCGAGGCCGGCCTGGACGCGATCGACCACCACGTCAATGCCCTGATCGCGCGGGTCGAGAGCGTAATCGGCGCTGGCCCGCATCGCCATGGTCATGTCGAACATCTCGACGCGGATACGGGTCTCGCCGACATCAACGCCGATGACCCGTCCGTAGTCGGGATCCATTCGCAGCAACGCCCTCGGCCGGCCGCCGTCGGAGTCGACCGACCCGGCCTCGGTAACGATGCCCTCCGCAATGAACTCCCGAACGACATTGCTGACAGAGGCGGTGCTCAGGCCCGTGGCCCAGCTCAGGTCCTGACGGCTGCAGGGCTGGCTGATGAACAGCGACCACAGCAGTACAGAACGGTTGTCTCTGCGCAGATCCCGAACGGTCGATCGCTTACGTTCTGTCACCTTTCCGTTCCACCCCCACTTATTCTTTTACTTTTTCTTACTTCTCCTTAGGTATGTACGCAGTGTAACCGGGGTCCGTCAGCGCCAATTCCAGCAGGGGCTCGCCAAGATCCGTATCCGGGCAAAGACCCTGATTAGTTCAAGCCTTATACGAAGTCGAGGAGGAGCTCACGTCCAACGCCGAGGCGGGCCGGTCGGGACGGCTGCTGCTCACCAGCAACGGTGCGGCAGCTGGCAACCCTGTCGTTCTAATTGGCGCCTTGCTCGTATCCGGCTGGCAGTCTGTCTGCTAGCTCGGCCAGGCGTCGGCGATGAGCTTGCGGGCGTCGGCGACCAGCTGGGGGAGCACGCGAGTGCGGCCGATGACCGGCATGAAGTTGGTGTCGCCGCCCCACCTGGGCACCACGTGCTGGTGCAGGTGGGCGGCGATGCCGGCGCCGGCCACCGTGCCGAGGTTCATCCCGAGGTTGAATCCGTGCGGGGCGGACACGGCGCGCAGGGCGGCGATCGTCCGCTTCGTGTAGTCGCTGAACTCGGCGGTCTCGGCGGCGGTCAGCTCCGTGTAGTCGGCCAAGTGCCGATAGGGGCAGATGAGCACGTGGCCGCTGTTGTACGGGTAGAGGTTCATCACGGCGTAGACAAGCTCGCCGCGCGCGACGATCAGGCCCTCCTCGTCCGTCAGCGTCGGCGCGATGCAGAACGGGCAGCCCTCGTGCGCGCCGGGGCCGGCCGGCTTCCCCCCGCCCTGGATGTAGGCGAGCCGATGCGGCGTCCAGAGCCGGCCGAACGCGTCGGGCACGCCCGCACCCGGCAGAGCCGCATCGGGCACCCGCACCTCGGCAGGTGTATCAGGATTGGGCTCGGCCGGCGAGGCGGGCTCGGCCGATGTTGGCTCAGGTGACGGAACGGACGACACGATCCTGATGGTATCGGCACCCTGGGAAGAGCGCGCGCGCGAACCAGTGGCGGGGCAGCTCCGAGAGATCGAGGAGCTCGTCGAGGATCCCGTCGATGGCCGTGACGGTCATGGTGAGGTGGCCGGCGCCGGGCTCAAGGTGGACCCGAGCCCCGGGGATGTGAGCGGCGAGCCACTGGCCGTGCGCGAACGGGACCATGTTGTCCTGGTCGCCCTGCCAGATCGCGATCGGCGCGGCGTGCGTGTCAGGCCAGAACCGCCAGTCGGCGGCGAACGCGAGGTCGTCGTCACGCCAGCCGGCGATGCCGTTACTGACGGCGCCGCGCAGCCCCGCCGCCAGACCATCGGCGAACTCGCCGGTGAGGACCGCCGCGTCAGCCTCGGAGATGAGACCGCGGAGCGCACCGACGATCTGCTCCCCGGTAATGCCGCGGAGCACGACGGCCTCCTTCTCGAGGAACGGCGTCAGCGCTTCCTCCCCCGCGATCGCCAGGCCGAACTCCTCGACGTTCTCCGCGCCCATCCCGGCGAGGAAGTCCAGGCCCTCGACGCCGTAGGGCCCGACGCCCGCCACCGAGGCGGCGGCCAGGCACCGGCCGGGGAGCAGCGCGGCGCAGGCGATCGAGTGCGGCCCGCCGCCGGAGAAGCCGATCGAGACGAACGTGTCCGACCCGATCGCGTCGAGCACCGCGGCAACGTCCTTGGCGATGTCGGCCACCCGCCGTCCCGGCTGGGGCGTCGATCCCTCGTAGCCCGGCCGCGCGACCTGCACGATGCGGAGCCCGCGTTCGGCTGCCGCGGCACCGAGCCTGCTGTTGATCACCAGGCCGACCGGCGTGCCCTCGTGGACCACGAGCGACCGCCCGTCGTCCGGCCCCGCCGTCAGGAATTCGATATCCCGGTCGTCCTCTGTCCGGATCAGCCGTCGCTCAGTCGCCATGCCCGCAAGCCTAGGCCCGCCATATTCGCGACTAGGTCGCCCGATCAAGGGTCTCATTGGCTGGGCGCCGACCTACCGCCCGAAATGTCACCATTTAGGTAGCAAGATCAAATAAATCCATGGCGTTTCCGTCATCCCGACAACGGTTTCGCCATGGATTTCGAATAGATGATCTTGCGCTGCGAACTGGTGTGATAATGCGTACACGAGGGGCGCCCGTTACCGGCCCGGGTTGGGCGCCGCTGCGAGAGGGGCGCCCGTTACCGGCCCGGGTAGGGCGCCGCTGCGAGAGGGGCGCCCGTTACCGGCCCGGGTTGGGCGCCGCTGCGAGAGGGGCGCCCGTTACCGGCCCGGGTAGGGCGCCGCTGCGAGAGGGGCGCCCGTTACCGGCCCGGGTAGGGCGCCGCTGCGAGAGGGGCGCCCGTTGTCGACCGGGATGTATCTGCGGGGAGGCAACCCGTTTACTGGCCGGGGTTGGCGTAGACGCGGGCGGGATGGACGAAGACGGCGGTGCGGCGCTCCTCGCGCATGATCTTGTCGTAGGTGGCGAAGTCCTCGTGGGTGCCGCCGGCCGCGGTGAAGATCCCGCGCAGCAGCAGGCGCAGGCGGTCCGCGTCGACGCTCGGTTCCGGGTCATCGGGCCCGATCAGGTCGACCGAGCCCTCGGCCGCCGCCCACTGCCAGCCGGACCGGACGACGACGTTGGCATAGGGTCGTTCGCGCAGGTAGGCGAGCTTGCGGGTGCCGCCCCTGATGACCATGCCGACGACGGTCGCGCCGGTGACCGGATGCGGCAGCACCCCCGCGTTCACGACCGACGCCGAGATCGTCCCGTCGCCTCTGGTCACTGACACCACGACAAGCCCGCGGTCCGCTGCGATCAGCCGCTTGAAATCCTCGATGTTCGCCATGGAACTATTCAACCGTCCGCTCGACCGCGGGCGCTCGGCGGGCGGGTCGACGGGGTGCCAACGGCGAAGGTGGACCGTTGTGTACATGGGCGTGTACACAACGGTCCATCGTCTGACCTAGGTGGAAGGCCAGGGCGGTCGGACGCCGGGCCGGGGACGGTTGGAGCGGCGGTCAGGGGCGGTCGGAACGGCGGGCGGGGGGCGTGTCCTTGGACTGCTTGCCGGAGTCGTTGAGGAGGCCGGCCCGGCGGAGGGCTTCGGCCATGGCGCCGTTGGCCGGGGGCGGAGCGGCACTGCGGCGGTCGCCGCCGCCCGTGGGAGCGCCGCCACCACGACGGTCTCCACCCGAGCCGGCGCCGCCACCTCGGCGGTCTCCGCCCGGGCCGCTGCCGCCACCGCGACGGTCATTACCCGCGTCAGCGCCGGAGCCCCGGCGGTCGTTATGCGTGCCGGGGCCGCCGCCGCGACGGTCGTTGCCCTGACCCGGCGCGCCGCCTCCCTGACCGCCCCCGCGGCCACCAGGCCGACCACCGCGGCGGTCGCCGCCACCTTGCCCGCCGTGACTTCCCCCGGTGCGGTCGCCACCGGGGCGAGGACCTGCCCCGCGTGCAGAGGGAGAGGCGGTGGAGGCCGTGGAAGCGGTGGAAGCGGTGGAGGCCGTGGAAGCCGTGGAGCCGTGGAGGCGGAGGCGAGGTCCCGGCGGGGGCCTGCAGCGCGTCCAGCGGAGGCGGCCGACGTGGCAGAAGCACGGTCCGGTCGGGGGCCTGCAGCGCGTCCAGCGGAGGGTCCGGAGCGGGCGGAAGCACGGGCCGGTCGGGGGCCGCGGGGCGGCCTTGATGAGGTTTCCGTGGCGGCGTCGGCGGGGTCGTCGGTTCGCATGGTCAGGGAGATGCGGTGGCGGGGGATATCCACCGAGAGGACCTTGACCCGCACCACGTCGCCCGACTTGACGACGTCGTGCGGGTCGGCGACGAAGTTCTTGGACAGGGCGGAGACGTGGACGAGGCCGTCCTGGTGGACGCCGATGTCGACGAACGCGCCGAACGCGGCGACGTTGGTGACGACGCCCTCCAGGACCATGCCGGCCTCCAGGTCGCCGAGGGTGTGCACGCCCTCGGCGAAGGTCGCGGTCTGGAACTCGGGCCGCGGGTCGCGGCCTGGCTTCTCCAGTTCCTTGAGTATGTCGTTGACGGTGGGGAGGCCGAAGGCCTCGTCGGTGAACTCGGTCGGGTTGAGGCCGCGGAGCGTCTTGGTGTCGCCGATCAGGGCGCCGACGTCTTCCGGGTCTTCTCGATGATGCGGCGGACGACCGGGTAGGCCTCGGGGTGCACGCCGGACGCGTCGAGCGGGTTGTCGCCGCCGCGGATCCGGAGGAAGCCTGCGCACTGCTCGAACGCCTTCGGGCCGAGCCGCGGCACGTCGCGCAGGTGCTCGCGGGTGGCGAACGCGCCCTTGGCGTCGCGGTGTCGCGACGATCGCGCCCGCCAGCCAGTCGGTGATGCCGGACACCCGGGCGAGCAGGGGCTTGCTCGCGGTGTTGACGTCCACGCCGACGGCGTTGACCGCGTCCTCCACCACGGCGTCAAGCGAGCGTTCCAGCTTGGTGCCGGTGACATCGTGCTGGTACTGGCCGACGCCGATGGACTTCGGATCGATCTTGACCAGCTCGGCCAGCGGGTCCTGGAGCCTGCGCGCGATGGAGACCGCGCCGCGGAGGGAGACGTCCATTTCGGGCAGCTCGGCGCTGGCGTAGGCGCTGGCGGAGTAGACGGAGGCGCCCGCCTCGGAGACGACGATCTTGGTGAGGTTGAGTTCGGGGTTGGCCTTGATCAGGTCGATGGCGAGCTTGTCGGTCTCGCGGGAGGCGGTGCCGTTGCCGATGGCGATGAGCTCGACCTGATGCTGGTCCGCCAGATTTTTCAGGATCAAGAGCGACTCGTCCCACTTGTTCTGCGGGACGTGCGGGTAGATCGTGTGGGTCGCGACGGCCTTGCCGGTCTGGTCGATGACGGCGACCTTGACGCCGGTGCGGAAGCCGGGGTCGAGGCCCATGGTGGCGCGCTGGCCGGCCGGGGCGGCGAGCAGCAGGTCCTTGAGGTTGGCGGCGAAGACGTCGACGGCCTCGGCCTCGGCCGCCTGCCACAGGCGCATTCGCAGGTCGATGCCGAGGTGGACGAGGATCCGGGTGCGCCAGGCCCAGCGCACCGTGTCGACCAGCCACTTGTCGGCGGGCCAGCCGTGGTCCTGGATGCCGAAGCGGTCGGCGATCGGCTGCTCGTAGGAGGCTGACAGACTCGCCCCGGCAGTGATGTCGAAGCCCTCGTCGTTCGGGTCGAGGGTGAGGTCGAGGATCTCTTCCTTCTCCGCGCGGAACATCGCGAGTACCCGGTGCGCCTTGAGCCTGCCGAATCGGCTCGGCGAAGTCGAAGTAGTCGCTGTACTTCTTGCCCTCCTCCGCCTTGCCCTCGCGGACCTTCGCGATGAGGCTGCCCTGGGACCACATGCGCTCGCGGAGCTGGCCGATGAGGTCGGCGTCCTCGGCGAAGCGCTCGACCAGGATCGCGCGGGCGCCGTCGAGGGCGGCGGCCACGTCGGCCACGTTCTCGTTGAGGTAGCCCTCGGCCGCTTCCCTCGGGTCGGTGGCCGGCGTGGAGAGCAGCAGCTCGGCGAGGGGCTCGAGCCCGTTCTCGCGGGCGATCTGCGCCTTGGTGCGGCGCTTGGGCTTGTACGGGAGGTAGAGGTCCTCGAGCCTGGCCTTGGTCTCGGCCGCCTCGATCTTCGCCCGCAGCTCGTCGGTGAGCTTGCCCTGCTCGTCGATCGAGGCCAGGATCGCGGCCCGCCGCTCCTCGAGCTCGCGCAGGTAGCGGAGGCGCTCGTCGAGCGTGCGCAGCTGCGCGTCGTCGAGCGTGCCGGTGGCCTCCTTGCGGTACCGGGCGATGAACGGCACGGTGGCCCCGCCATCGAGCAGCTCGACGGCGGCGGTGACCTGGTTGCCGCGCACGCCGAGCTCGTCGGCGATCCGCTTGATGATGCCGATCGCGGTCGCGATCGGGTGCGGTCTTCGCGGTGGCCGGTGCGACGGCCTGCGCGGTGGTCTGCGTGGTCACGATCGAGTAGGGCCTTCCTGGCTGTCGAGGTTCACGGTGAGCCTAGTCGCGGCGGCGGCCCATCAGGGCCGGTCCCGGCGACCGCCGTTAATTCTGTGGGTCGGGATCGGGGTGCGGATTAGAGTTGGCACATGACCGACGCCTACCAGAACCCGCGCCCCGCCGCCGTGCCCGACAAGCCCGTTCTTGACGGTCTTGAGGCGGTATGGAGCCTGCGCTGGGAGGCCGATCAGGTCTACGCGTTCGACCGGTCCCGGCCCCGCGCCGAGGTCTACTCCATCGACACCCCGCCGCCCACCGTCTCCGGATCGCTGCACGTCGGGCACGCCTTCTCCTACACCCACACGGACATCATCGCCCGCTATCGCGAATGACCGGAATGTCGGTCTTCTACCCCATCGGCTGGGACGACAACGGGCTGCCGACCGAGCGGCGGGTGCAGAACGTCTACGGGGTGCGGTGCGATCCCTCGGTGCCCTATGACCCGGACTTCACCCCGCCGGAGAAGCCGGGCAAGTCCGAGGTGCCGATCTCCCGGCGGAACTTCATCGAGCTGTGCGAGCGGCTCACCGCCCTCGACGAGCGCGCCTTCGAGGAGATGTGGCGGCGGATCGGGCTCTCGGTGGACTGGTCGCTGCTCTACACGACGATCAGCGACGCGACCCGGCGGGTCTCCCAGCGGGCGTTCCTGCGCAACCTGGCGCGGGGCGAGGCGTACCGCGCCGAGGCGCCCACGCTGTGGGACGTCACCTTCCAGACGGCGGTCGCGCAGGCCGAGCTCGAGGACCGCGAGCAGGCCGGCGCGTTCCACCGGATCTCCTTCCACTCGCCCCGACGGGCCGGTGTGGATCGAGACCACCCGGCCCGGAGCTGATGCCCGCCTGCGTGGCGCTGGTCGCGCACCCGGACGACGCGCGGTACCAGGGGCTGTTCGGGCCGACCGTGGAGACGCCGGTGTTCGGCGTCGAGGTGCCGGTGCTCGCGCACCCGCTGGCCGAGCCGGACAAGGGCTCGGGGATCGCCATGGTCTGCACCTTCGGCGACCTGACCGACGTGACCTGGTGGCGGGAGCTCGACCTGCCGCTGCGGGCGATCATCGGGCGGAACGGGCGGCTGCTGCCCGAGCCGCCGGCCGGCGTGCCCGCCGGGCCGTACAAGGAGCTGGCGGGCAAGACCGTGTTCACCGCCCGCGCGCGCATGGTCGAGCTGCTGCGGGAGAGCGGCGACACTCGACGGCGAGCCCCGGCCGATCACCCGGCCGGTGAAGTTCTACGAGCGGGGCGAAAGGCCGCTGGAGATCGTCACCTCGGGCCAGTGGTACATCAGGAACGGCGGACGCGAAGCAACGGTACGCTCCAAACTCCTGTGCGGCCGGCCAGTGTGCTGACCTGGCACCCGGCGCACATGCGGGTGCGCTACGAGAGCTGGGTTTCCGGGCTCGCGGGCGACTGGCTGATCTCGCGGCAGCGGTTCTTCGGCGTGCCGTTCCCGGTCTGGTACCCGGTGGACGACGCCGGGTCGCCGGTGTACTCGTCGCCGATCGTGGCCGACGAGTCGCACCTGCCGGTCGACCCGTCGTCCGAGCCCGCGCCCGGGTACGCGGAGGCCCAGCGCGGCGTGCCGGGCGGGTTCATCGGCGATCCCGACGTGATGGACACGTGGGCGACCTCGTCGCTGACGCCGCAGATCGCCGCCCGCTGGGGCAGCCGACGACGACCTGTTCGCGCGGGTGTTCCCGATGGACCTGCGGCCGCAGTCGCACGAGATCATCAGGACCTGGCTGTTCTCCACGGTGGTGCGGTCGCAGCTGGAGTTCGGGTCGCTGCCCTGGTCGGACGCCGCGATCTCCGGCTGGATCCTCGACCCGGACCGCAAGAAGATGTCCAAGTCCAAGGGGAACGTGGTCACGCCGACCGACCTGCTCGAGCAGTACGGCTCGGACGCGGTGCGGTACTGGGCGGCCAGCGGCCGGTACGGGGTGGACACCGTGTTCGACGTGGGGCAGCTGAAGATCGGGCGGCGGCTGGGGATCAAGATCCTCAACGCGTCGAAGTTCGTGCTGTCGCTTGACGGGGCCGGTCGGCGCCGGTCACGGAGGCGGTCGACCTGTCCATGCTCGCCGCGCTCGACGGCGTGGTGCGGGCGGCGACCGCGGCGCTGGCGGGCTACGACCACACCGGGGCGCTCGAGGCGATCGAGCGGTTCTTCTGGATGTTCTGCGACGACTACCTCGAGCTGGTGAAGGCCCGCGCGTACGGGACCGGGCGCCGGGCGCGGCGTCCGCGCAGGGGCGCGCTGCGGCCGGCGCTGGCGGTGCTGCTGCGGCTGTTCGCGCCGTTCATGCCGTTCGTGACGGAAGAGGTGTGGTCCTGGTGGCAGGAGGGGTCGGTGCACCGCGCGCCGTGGCCGTCGGGCTGGCGCTGACGGCTCGCGGATCGGCGGCCGACGGCCTGGCGGCGATCCCGGCGGTGCTGCGACCGCGGCGGCCGTGCTCGGCCAGGTCCGCAAGGCGAAGACGCGCGGCGAAGGTCTCCATGCAGGGCCGAGGCCGCGCGGGTCATCGTGCGCGGACCAGACGCCGCAGCCGATGCGCGACTGCGCGGTGGACCTGCGGGCCGCCGGGAACATCGCCGAGCTCTCCTTCGTCGCCCACGCCAGGCGGGGAGCTGACGACCGAAGTCACGCTGGCGGTGCCGGCCGCGTAAGCCCGTGTTGTCGCGTTCTACCGGCGTTTTTTAACGGAATGCTTTAACGGCGGAGGCGCGGCAGCGGGCCGGTGGGCAGCCGGGGCATCGGGCGCGTGTTCGACCGCAGCTTCGGCAGCGGGCCGCTCGACGGGCCGAAGCGGAGCACCGTGCGCTCGCCGACGAGCTGGTAGCCGAGCCGCGTGACAAGGCGATCCGACCGGTTGCCGTCGGCGATCAGCACGACCTCGGAGTTGGCCTCCGCCCCGGCGCCGACGTCGGCGCCGTAGCCGGGCACCGAGCCCGCGAGGATGGCACGGCTGGTCATGAGCGTCACCGCGGCCGCGTGGCCGTTCCTGCGGCGCTCCGGCGGGGTGTAGATCATGCTGATCCGCACCGTCCCGGCGACCGGACGGGCGACGGTTGCCATCGCGACCGGCAGGTACGCCGGCTCGGCCTGCTGCGCGGCCTCCCGGTGCTGGGGGCTCACCAGGTAATGCGCGGCCTCTTTGATGCGGAAGGTCCGCTGTGGGGCCTCCCACAAGACGGCGCCGCCATAGCTGATCAGGTCGTCCGCCACGGCCGGGGGCGAGCCGATCCGCTCCCCCGCCTCGATCCCGAACGCGATGAGCCAGTCGATGAGCAGCCCGCGGTCGGCGGGCGTCATCATGCGGAGCCGGCCGGCCGGCCCCGGCGTCTGCGGTGGCGGCCAGGCGCCGGGCCCGCCGGGCGCGCCCGCCCCGGCCGCCCGCGCCGCCCCGGCCGGGCCGCCCGGCGCCAGCGGCGGCGGCGGTGAGCCGGTAGACGCGACAGTGCCGGTGCACCCGGATGGACGAGCGCTCCCGCTGGCTCCACGCGGCCGCGAACGCGTCCGCCGCCTCGATCGGCGCGTCCACGCCGCTGACGTGCCGCCCCAGCTTCGACAGCGTCCCGACGAGCGCGGCGGCCATCTCCGGTGCCCGCCCGGCGATGAGCAGCGGCACGGCCGGATCATGAATGAAGGCGCCGCGTGCCCCGCTGCCGTCCGGCGGCTCCCACCACCCGTAGAGCATTCCGCCTTCGCCACCGCCGACCGCCGGCCGCGCCGGGACCCGACGGCCGGCCGACGACCTGCGCGGGCCGACCGGACCTGACGGCGAGCGCCGCCGAGAGCAGCATCGTGTTCTCGGCCGCCCGCGACCTCAGGTAGCCCTCGGCCGCCGCCGCGAACCGGTCAAGGTCAGATGTCGTACACCAGCTCATGGGGTCATGCTTCCCGTCGTGCGCTCATGCCGGGACCGACCCGGTTCTCCGGTGCCTGGTGGTGTCGGGCAGTAGGGGCAGAGGGTCGCGGACGGTAACGGAAAAGCTGCTCAGCAAGTAACATAATGCCTTCAAGTATGCAGCCCGGGCCGGGGAACGCAAGATTACTGGCCGGTAGCTAATCGGCCGTGAACTCCAGTGAGACCCGGCCTCCCAGCGCTCGGTAACCGATGCGCTGGTAGTGGAGGCGACGGCGGACGCTATCTCGGATTGTTGACAATCTGCGGCGACATACGTAGCGTTCGGGGCATGCCAGCAGCTGCGCCGAGCGGGCCGAAGGTCGGAGAGGCCGCCCGCGCCCGCGCCTTCGCCACCATCCGGCAGGCGATCCTCAGCGGTGACCTCGCCCCCGGGCGGCGGCTCGTCGAGCTCGTTCGATCTCCTCTTTTTGTAGGCGGGGTAAAGAGAAACAGGCCAATCGATTCAGGATTCTTTCGTCCTGATGGTGGGAGTTTTGCCTGTCTTCTCTGCTCATATCTATCTGTATGTCGCACATATCTGGAAGTTAGCGCACACGTACCCTGCACGCCCCTCGCGGGCGTTTAGCAGTATGAATTGAGGCTCAAGAAATTCAGATGGATGACTTATTTGCTTCTAGTGTATCGGCCATCACAAACCGACGAGACGGCACCCAGTCCCTTCGAGATTGCACAGCCCGCTCCAATCCCCCAGAATTTCCCCCATACGTGTATGTAATAAGTAAGGCTACTGTAGACAGGTGATTTTTCTGCGTCAATGTATCCTCTTCTAATTTCCTTCCCGGGATACTCCATCCCTTCTGTGCGCCTTCGATTTCAGCCCATAGTCGCAGAATGGCTATTTCTTACAGAAAACTAGGACCTTTTCGATCCATAGCTGGTAGCGAACAATCCTCAGATGAAATTCATCCAGATGCACGACCTTCTTCGTCAGGAATTGATCGACCGGATTGACCGCGGCGTCCTCAGCGTCTCGCTCCTGGCTCGCCAAACCCGCTTGGCACAGGCCCACATCTCCAACTTCCTCCACAACCGGCGGCGCCTCTCCTTGAGTGCCCTCGACCGCGTCCTTACAGCCCAACGCCTGGAGGCAGAAAACCTATTGCCAACCTCCTCAGGTTGGCGTGGGAAACACCCGCTCGACGAAAAGGTGGTCGACATCCCCATCGTCTCGCACCGCACCGCAATCGCCGATCCGGTGATCTATGCGTCCTCAGTACTCGCGCTGCTGCCCTTGCCCGCCGCCACGCTCGAGCCTATCCGCTACCGCGCGGTCAAGAATCGGTTGCCTTGGCAGCGCTTTGTCGCCGTACGCATTCCCGCCGGCGACACCCCGTCTATGGAGCCCGTCCTCCTGCCCGACGCCATCGTCGTCATCGACCGTCACTACAACTCGTTCGCCCCCTTCGATCGCGACAAGCCCTCGCTCTATGCCATCGCCGCAGGACTCAAGCTGCTCGTTCGCTATGTCAAATATGAGAGCGAGATGCTGATCCTCACATCTCGCAATTCGCCCTGGACGCCCGAGACAATTCCGATCGAGCCAGGCCAGAGGCCGCAGGATCTCATCGTCGGCCGGGTCGTCCTCGTCCAGAACGCGATGTGACCTTCTAGGCCGAATGCGCCCTAGCGCCAGCCAAATTCGCCGCTCAGGCCGCATGAAAGAGCATGGTCTCTGCCGTCACTCCGGGGCCAAATGACATCGCACATCCGCGCTGGCCCGGCTCCGCCCGCTGCATAATCTTCTGCAGAACGAACATCACCGTAGCCGACGACATGTTGCCGAAACGCGCCAGCACATCTCGCGAACTGGCCAGCGCCTCCGCGGGAAGACCGAGTCCTTTCTCCACCGAATCCAGAATCGTCCTGCCCCCTGGATGCACCGCCCACAAATCGATCGACAGCGGATTCTCTCCACGCGTAATCGTTGTCCCCACATCCTGCAGCGCCCGGCACAACTCGCCCGGCACCTTGCCCGAGAGCTGCATGTCGAACCCCACCTCACGAATACGCCACGTGATTAGGTGGCTCGTCTCGGGGATTCCAACGGCCAAAAAGCTGTCCAGCGCCAAGCCCGATTCCTGCGCACTCACCAGCGAGGCCGAACAGCCATCGGCGAACAACAGGAACGACAGAATCTGCTCCAGTTCCTGCGTCTCCTGCATGTGCAGCGTGCACAACTCCAGGCTCAGAACCAGGACCTTCGCTTCCGGCTCCGAGCGCACGATATGCCGCGCCGTCTTCAGCGCGTTGATCGCCGCATAGCACCCCATGAATCCGATCACGGTGCGCTCCACCGATGCCTTGAGCCCGAGATGCTCCACCAATTCAATGTCCAGACCCGGCGCATACAACCCCGTGCACGAGGTCACGATGACATGCGTAATGCCGCGCCGCTCCTCTTCGCTCAGCGCCAGCTTCTCTACCGCACAGCGCATCAGCTTCGGTGCGTATTGCTCGAACGCCTTCATACGGCGCGCTGTACCAGGGAATGCGCCTGGGACATACAGCCCCTCGGCATCCTTCCACTTCCCGCTCTCTTCGGATATCGGATGGATGAACGAATAGCGATGCTCAATCGCCGACATCCTCACCATGCGGCGGTAGAGATTGCGCATCGTGCCTTCGGGTACCAGGCTCTCGGCAAAATCGATGAACGCCCGATGCACATCGTGCGGGGGAACGGACGTCGCAATGCGGTTGATGTGAGCTGTTGTCATCGTTGTCCCCTCGGTCGAGCGACCTCTCTCTCGCCACAGTCATTCTTAGACACAACGATCTGTAGATATGTCACCCAAATGTAAGCGCACCGTCAGTTGGAATGCGCGAGAATCCGCCCTTTTTACACCGGGGCCCTCGGCGACAGGTCTTCGTCGCTGGGGTGGATTTTAAGCCTCTTCCACAAAATCCGCCGGATTCGAGAACCGGGTGCAACTTGAGTTGAAATTAAGATGCACCGTGCCCGTCGGGCCGTTGCGCTGCTTGGCCAGGATAATCTCCGACCGCGCCCGGTCCACGTCCGACATCTCCTCATCGCGGTTGTAGTAGGCCTCGCGATGAATAAACGCCACCACGTCGGCATCCTGCTCAATCGAACCCGACTCGCGCAGGTCGCTCAGCATCGGCCGCTTGTCGTCGCCGCGCCGCTCACTGGCACGCGAAAGCTGCGACAGCGCAACCACCGGCACATTCAGCTCCTTAGCCAGCGCCTTCAGGCCGCGCGAAATCGCCGATACCTCCTGCGTCCGATTCTCATAGTGCTTGCCGCCGCATCGAGGGCAGCGTGGCCGACATCAGCTGCAGATAGTCCACCACAATCAAGTCCAGCTGGCCTGCATTCTGCTTCAGCCGCCGCGCCTTGGCACGCATCTCGGCCAACGAAACGCCCGCTGTATCGTCGATGAACATCTGCGCCTCGACCAGCTGCTCCAGGGCGTGCTGCAGTTTGCCATGATCCTCGCGACCCAGAAAACCCGTCTGTAATTTCCGTTGATCCACGCCCGCCTGCGACGACAACATGCGTCGCAGCAGCGACTCCTTGCTCATTTCCAGGCTGAAAACCGCCACAGTCGCTTTGCCGATCACCGCCGCCTGCTGGGCAATGTTGATGGCCAGTGCTGTTTTGCCCATCGACGGACGCGCCGCAATGATGATCAGCTCGCCCTTCTGCAACCCGCTCGTCATCCGGTCCAGCACGATGAAGTGCGTGGCCAGCCCTGTCACCTCCCGGCTCTGCTTGTAGAGGTTATCGATCGTCCCGAACGAATCCTGAACAATCTTGTCCAGCGGCTGCAGCCCCTGCGAGATCCCCTTTTCGCTCACCTCCAGCAGCTGGCTCTCCGCCATGTCCAGCACTTCGAGAGCCGTCTCGCTCTGGTCCGCCGCCCGCGCAATCGCCGTCGAGCAGATGCGCCATCAGCTTGCGCAGCAGGCTCTTGTCCTTGACGATCCGGATGTACTCTTCGATGACCGGCCGCAGCGGCAAACCCTCCGTGAGCGACGCCAGATAAGCCACGCCGCCGACCGTTTCGATCTCCTTGTAACGCGCCAGCTCATTCGCCAGCGTCACAATATCCACCGCCTGCTGGGCATTCATCAGGTCGGTCATGCGCAGAAAGATGCGCTGATGCGAATCGAGCGAGAAGTCGCTCGCATCCAAGCTTTTCGGCCGCTTCGGAGTGCGCGGCATTGTCCAGCAGGATCGCGCCCAGAATCGTCTTCTCTGCGTCGATATTCGCCGGCAGTCCGGTATCGAATCTAAGATCGGGGATCGTGGCCATAGGGGAGTCGTCAGTCCTTACACTTCGAGTGTAGGACGAACCTGGTCAGCCCAAAGCTTGTGGATCATGCAGGGGATGTGTGGAGAATCGAGATCGCTACGGAGTCAGCCGGAATGCGCCGTTTCCGCCCCTACTGCGAAATCACCATCTGCGAAGTGCTGCTCACAGGAATCACGGTCAGCGCCCAGAACGGCACACTGATTGGGTACCTGTATGTGACCATAATCTGCACCATGTCGCCCGGCAGCTCACACGGCGTACTCGGCGCGCAGGCCGTCCAGCCAGTCGTCCCCGTTGTATTGGCCTTCAACCACGTCGTAGTCACAGTGAGATTGTTCGCATTCAATCCCGGATACGGCATGCTTTGTACGAAGGACTGAATCTGTGCCGGTCCCGCGTTGCAGTCGAGCAGAGGCGTATTGAAGACGCATTGCGAACCGCGCGTACTGGCGTAACGGCTCGCCTCGCGCGCCGCGTCCGCCACAAAGTTGTAAACATACAGCCCAAAGATCAAATAGACCATACCGATCAAGACAGTCAGAAACACCGCGGCCGACAATGCCATCTCCACCAGAGCGGCCCCTTCTTCGTCGCCGATCGAAACGCTCGATCCGCGATGAGGACCTTCGTGCTCCGCGTCGAGCGCCTTGCTGCGACGCTCCATGGGCGCCGCGATCGTTGGCCTGAGCTTCATTGCATTACCTTCCGTACCGCTTGCCCTTTCAACGTGAACGTCGAAGGCAATCCCGGCCAACGTACCGGAGGAGTGTAATCGGTCCGTGTTGCAACCGTGAGAGTGGTCTCAACTGCGGCCCCACTCATGCATGTCACACCCGGCGGCGTACCGCTCACCGCGGACCCGTCCGAGCATATATATGTTCTCGCCACCGTCGGGGTCGCCAGCGTGATGTTCGTTGCATCGCTGGTAGCCGCCAGCTGGATTCCCGCCGTGTCTGCCGCTGCGATCGCGTTCTGGGCCCCATACGCGGCGCCCGCATTCGCAGCATTCGACACCTCGATCGACGCGTAGGCAGCCATCGCGAACTCAACCGCTCCGATCAGCAACAAAAAAAGAAGTGGCAGCGTCACGGCAGCCTCAATGAGAGCGGCGCCGTCTTCTCGTGCAACTTTGCGGCGCACGCGGCGAAAGCAACCCCCGATCTCTCGGATTCGCACCGTCATTGCATCATCACAATCGTCGTAAGGGGAGAGGAACTGTTGACGCTGGCGTAATTCTGCAGATTCGTATTGTTGCTCAAACTAAGCGACTGCGCCACAAAATCCGTATCCATGGTCCCGGTTCCCGATCCCTCCAGGTTCACCGGCGCACTGGGCGCATAGATAACTCCCTGAAGATTTGCATTCGATCCCCCGACCGACACAGGGGAGCCATCTCCGCGCGCCTGGAAGATCAGAATCCCGTTCCATGCACCCGACGTCGGCGCCGAAAGATTCACACTTTCGCTTCCGGCCAAGTTGGTCGCCGTGCCCATCGTATAAAACGAAACACGGCTCCCCGAGATCGGGCCGGATCCGCTGAATCCCACCTGCCCCGCAATATAGAGACCCGGACCCAGACTCACCGACCCCGTGTTCAAGTTGTAAAAGCTTCCTTTAATCACATAAGTGCCGGCGCCCAGCACAAGATTGCCGCTCACGTTCGTCAAATTCTGGTTGATGATGTAGTTTCCCGGTTGGAGCGTCAGCGTTCCGCTCCCGGATTCATTAGTAATGCTCGTATACGTCCCCGGAGGCAGCGTATGATCCCCTGAAGCATAGTCCGGGTTGCATGCCTGGCTGGCCGGGGGGCTGCAGGTTCCCGTGGGAATCGTCGGAGCCGCCAACGATGCCAGCGGGTCGCTCACCGGCGTCATGCCCGTGATAGGAGTCGGACTGATTGACCCGCTGTAACCGCCTGTCACTCCAACCTTGGCCGCTGTAATGCTGCCACTGGCGTCGATCGCGTTTGTGTCGTTCGAATTGTCGTAGATCTGGCAGCCGGAAGCCGTCAGATTGCCCGACCCGCCAATCTCCGTCCCTGCTGCGCCCAGCGTCCATATGCATCCCGGACTTGACCCCGGTCCGGCTACCGCGCTGGCCGAAATCGTCACACGGCTCATCTGAAACAGCTTCATGAAGAACGTGGGATTTGGCACGCTCACCACCGCCTGCACAAACCCCGTAGCTCGCGGGGAATTGAACCGGCTGCCCGGCGGAAACGTCACATTGACGCTCTCGGTCAAACCATCGACCGTCGCACCATCTGTCACACCGTTGAGCGTCGCTGCCGCCTTTGCCGCCGTTGTGGCCGATATCTGCGAAGCGTTGTAACGAAAGTCGACTGCGCCGGCGGCGGCTGCAGCATCCGCCGCAATCTGTACCTCGCGCCTCACGTGAAACAAGACGCCAACATCGACAGCCAGCGCCATAAACCCCATCAGCGTCGTAATCGACAGAGCGACCATGGGGACCATCTGGCCGCATTCGTCTTTCCAAAAGCGCATTCCCTACTCCTCAAACACCGCGACTGATGGCTTGTAGCCAGTCAGGACACATCGAATGTGATCGTGAACCGAAAATCCATCGAGGGCGTGGGAGTTGCCCAAACGGAACTGCAACGCCGGGGTTGCGCGTCCGGTCTTCCCGGTCCGCAGTTTGTTCCTCTCCTGTTTTTCAGCGAGCTCCGCACGAAACAGCCCGCACAAGGGGCAGATCTGTCTCTTACACCCTCAGGGAAGGTCATTATCGTGCTTCCTTCAGGCACATCGCAAGTAAACCAAAGTGACCGTGTAGATGGTTACCTTGCCTCTGGCCACCAGCGCAGCACCGGCTTCCGCGCCGCCTGCACCTCGTCGAGCCGCGACACCCGCGTCGAGTGTGGCGCCGTCTTCACCAGCTCCGGCGTCTGCTCGACCTCTTGAGCAATAGAACGCATTGCCTGAATGAAGAGATCCAGCTCCTCCAGCGACTCGCTCTCTGTCGGCTCAATCATCAGGGCGCCATGCACGATCAACGGAAAACTCACCGTGTAGGGATGAAATCCGTAGTCGATCAACCGCTTGGCGATATCGCCGGTCTTCACGCCCTTGGCCGCCTGTCTTTTGTCCGAGAAAACCACCTCGTGCATCGACGGTGTCTTGTACGGCAGCTCATACAGGTCCTCAAGCTTCTTGCGAATGTAGTTCGCATTCAGCACCGCATCCTCGGTCGTCTGCCGCAGCCCGTCCGGTCCGTTCGCCAGGATGTACGCCAGCGCCCGAATAAACATCCCGGTATTGCCATAGAAGGCGCGCACACGCCCCACACTCCGCGGCCGGTCATATTCCCAGGTCAGTTGAGCCTCAGACTTGGGTGCCCCAGGTCCCTCGCTTTTGTGGACCTGGGATGGAGCTCCTTCGCGTCGAACCAGAACCGGCACCGGCAAAAATGGCTCCAGAAACATCTTGCACGCCACAGGCCCCGATCCCGGCCCGCCTCCACCATGCGGAGTCGAAAATGTCTTGTGCAGGTTCAGGTGCATCACGTCCACGCCAAAATCGCCCGGCCGCACCTTGCCCACCAGCGCGTTCATATTCGCGCCATCCATGTAGAGCAGCGCACCTTTCGCGTGCAGAATGTCCGCAATCTTATGAATCTCGTTCTCGAAGACTCCTAATGTCGACGGATTCGTCAGCATCAGCGCCGCCGTGTCTTCATCCACCTGCCGCGCCAGCGCTTCAAGATCGATCCCGCCCTCGGCGTTCGACTTCAGGTTCTCCACCTGATAGCCGCAGATCGCCGCCGTCGCCGGATTCGTCCCGTGCGCCGAGTCAGGGATGATCACCTTCTTGCGCGCGTTACCCTTCGACTCATGCCATGCGCGAATCAACAGAATTCCCGTGAACTCCCCGTGCGCGCCCGCTGCCGGCTGCAGGGTAATCGCATCCATGCCCGTAATCTCGATCAGGCACTTCTGCAGCAGCTCAATAATTTCAAGCACGCCCTGCGCCAGCGCGTCCGGCCGGTAAGGGTGCGCCTCCGCCAACCCCTCGATCCGCGACACAAACTCGTTCACCCGCGGGTTGTACTTCATCGTGCACGATCCCAGCGGATACATCCCCAAATCAATCGCGTAGTTCCACGTCGACAGCCGCGTAAAGTGTCGAATAATCTCGATCTCGCTCAACTCAGGCAGCAACCCCGGCGTCTTCCGATGCGCTTCGCCCAATAGTTTCGCTGCATCGACAGCCGGCACATCCAGCGGCGGCAGCTTATACGCCTTTTTGCCGGGCGATGATTTCTCAAACACCAAGCCTTCATTCTGCGTCTGGTGCGGCCGAACCTTGCCTGTCGTTTTGCGCATAATCGTATCCATCGTCGCCTCTTTCAATTCCAAATCCATCTCACCACACCAACGATCGAAATCACAGAACGGCGCGGCTCGGTTCCAGCTGTATTCAGTCATTCAGCGCCCTGTAACAGGGCACGACTTTAGTCGTGCCGAAATCGCTCCAATTAAGAGGAGGGCTTTAGCCCCTGCAACGCCTTCTTCTTCGCCAGCGATGCAAAACAAAACGGATAATCGTCCGCCGATCTCACGAGCCCTGCTTTCACCGGGTTTTCGGCGATGTAGGCACGATGCGCCTCGAAACTCTCTCGACCCAACACCTGAACCTCGGAAAACTCACGCTGCCAAACCTCTCCGAGATACCCAAATTCTTTCTTCAATCGAAATGAGAACCGGCCTTTGATCAATTGCATGGCCTTTTCAATCGTCATTCCCTCACCCGTCGTCAAAAGCAAATGCACATGATCCGGCATAATCACGAAGTCATGCAGCTCAAACTTCTTTTCCGCCACAAGAGACCGCAAAACGTCGATCAAAAGCGTTGCATTTCGTTCGGATTGCAGGAGTCGACGATTCATAACGGTCTTGGTCGTTACAAAGAACGTGCGAACAGGGGAAAGAATTGCGTTCGCTTCGGCGTTGCGGTTCGGTTTTGCCATGGCAGGGGCTAAAGCCCACTTCCGTTTGCATCCGTATCGGCACGACTAAAGCCGTGCCCTGTTACAAAGCTCCAGACTGTCTCAATCGCTCAATCTCGTCTATCAAGAGCGGAATATCTTGTCTGGCGCGTGCGATAAAGTCTTGATCTGCAACTGACGCTCCGAGCAGTTCAATGTCCGGAGACTGATCATCCATTCCGCCAGTCCTGATAAAGTTGTTGCCGCCAAGATGATCTCGCCCTTCAACAAACGACTCCCAAGGCCCTGGCGTCGCCGCATCGCAACGCCTGCGAATTGCATCCAGTTCCTCCGACGTGATGACGGCCCTACGCCTCCACCAGCCCCGCCGCCAGCACCTTCGCTGCCGTATCGATCGTCGCCCGCGGCATCGTCTCCGTCGCGCACCACAACGTCGCATTCTTCAACTCCGGATACCACCGGCTCAACTCCACGCCGCCTACAATCTTCTCGTCCAGCAGCCGTTGACTCCATTGCGCCGGCGACTCCTGCGTTTGCAACACAAATTCGTGAAACCGCGGCGCGCCGTCGAACAGGAGCTTGGCCCCGGCAACTTCGCCCAGCGTCTTCGCGGCGTAATCCGCCTTCGCCAAATTGTGTTCCGCCAACTCGCGTATCCCTTCCTTGCCATACACAGTCAGGAAGATCGTCGCCATCAGCGCGACCAACGCCTGATTGGTGCAGATGTTCGAGGTCGCCTTCTCGCGCCGAATGTGCTGCTCGCGCGTCGACAGCGTGAGCACAAATCCGCGATTGCCCGTCCTGATCCACGGTCTGCCCCGCCAGCCGCCCTGGCATCTGCCGCAGATACTGCTCCTTCGCCGCAATCACCCCGCAAAACGGCCCGCCATAACTCAGCGCCACACCAAACGACTGCGCCTCCATCGAGACAATATCCGCCTCCACCGGCGGCTTCACCACTCCCAGGCTCACAGCCTCCGCAATCGACACGGCCAGCAGCGCGCCCTTCTTATGCGCAATCTCCGCGATCGCCGCGATGTCCTCTATCGTTCCGAAGAAATTCGGGCTTTGCACCAGCACCGCCGCCGTCTCGTCCGTTACCGCGGCCTCAAGCGCGTTCAGATCCACGCGCCCCGTCTCGGCGTCGTACCTAATCTCGCTGGTCGCCAGATCGCGATGTTGCAGATACGTCGCCAGCACTTCGCGATACTCCGGATGCACCGTCCGCGCCACCACCGCCTTGTGCCGCCCCGTCACGCGCATGGCCATCAGCACCGCTTCCGCGGCCCCGGTCGACCCGTCGTACATGCTGGCGTTCGCAACATCCATGCCCGTTAGCTCGGCAATCATCGTCTGGAACTCGAAGATCGCCTGCAGCGTGCCCTGCGTGATCTCCGCCTGGTACGGTGTATAGCTCGTCAAAAACTCGCCGCGCTGCACCAGAGCATCGATAATCACCGGCCGATAGTGCCTATACGCGCCCGCGCCCAGAAAACTCGCGTAGTCCGTGGCATTCTTCTGTCCCGCCGCTTTGAAGTAATCGACGATCTCGCTCTCGCCAAACTGGCGGGGAATCCCCAGATCGCGTGTGAGCCGATACTCGGCCGGAATCACGGAAAATAAATCGTCGATCGATTTGGCGCCGATCGCGGCCAGCATCTGCTCGCGTTCCGCCGGCGATTTCGGTAGATAGCGCATAATTCAGCTTCTAGCTCCTAGCTTTTAGCGTCTAGCTAAAGGCGAAAGATTCAGACTCCTTGAGAGAGCTGCCAGAACGAAAACCCTAATCCAAATAGATGCTTCGTCGCGCGCCTCTATCAGGCAGAGATAGGAGCTAAAAGCTAGCAGCTAGAGGCTGCTCTTCAGCTCCCAGTTTCCTCAGAAATAAACTTCTCGTAGGCCGCCGCATCCAGCAGCTTGTCCCACTCCGACGCATCCGACAGCTTCACCTTGATAATCCAGGTCTCGTGCGGTGCGGCATTAATCTTGTCCGGCTCCGTCTTCAGCGACTCGTTCACCTCGGTCACCGACCCGCTCACCGGCGAATACAAATCGCTCACCGCCTTCACGCTCTCCACCGACCCGAAGGTCTGGTTCGCGGTCACCTCATCGCCCACCTTGGGCGAGTCCACGTAGACAATATCGCCCAGCGAGTTCTGCGCATAATCCGTAATCCCAATCGTCCCGATGCCGCCATCCGCCGCGATCCACTCGTGTTCCTTCGTATACCGATAATTCGTGGGATAAGCCATGGGCGCACTCTCCTTTGCACGAATGCCTAGTGTAAATGGTTGTGCGGACCCACAAATCGGAGGAAAAAGCCGCAGGATTCTCCGTTTAGGCGTATCGCAAAAGCGGTCTGCTTATTTTGCCGGACCGAAGCCTGCGTAGGGTTCCAACGGCACAAACGCAACGATCTCCAGCATGCCGGCTTTGAACAGCGGCAGGCTCTCGATGGCCGCGCGCGCCTCAGGTTCGCTCGCCGCCTCCCACAAGATCGCCGCACCACCCATGTCCGCTCGCTTCCACACCTGGCGCAGGACTCCGGAAACGTAAAGCTCCTTCACGCGTTGCCCCTCGCCTCCAACCAGCTCCGGCGTAAACGCCTCGGGTGGAAACGCATCGGTGCGCCGCCGCGATATCGAGAGAAATTGCATGAGATTGTCCTTATAGGGAAGAAAAGTCAGGCCGCAGTCGTCTCCAAATGCGCCGCCGTCAGCCTGCGATAGTCCATCAGCATCTTTCCGCGCCAGATCACGATCATGCCGAACGCAAGAATAAAGAACACACCCGCCGTCTGCTGCGTGGTCAAAATCGTGTCGAAGTAGCCGCGAGCCGCAAAACGAATCGCCGCCAGAAGCAGCAGCACGATCAAAAAAGCACTCGACCGCTTCATCATGATCGCCTGTCCCTGCCGCTCCAGCCGCGTCGTCAGCAGCAGTGGCCACGCCAGCGCCAGCGCACCGATCGCAAACGCCAGTCCCGCCCACGCCCACGGAACCCTGAACGCCGGCACAACAAACATCGAAAAGCCGGTCGCCATCCCCAGCGGCGGAATCACAATCTTCCGCAACGTCACGGCGCTCCGTGCCTCCCGCAGCCGCCACATTGTGACAGCAATCAAACCAGCCGCTGACATCAGAATCGACGGGATGGGGGGAAGCACCACCATGCTCCTATTCTATTGAATTCCCTTCCTGTCGTCCCACACCTTCCGCTCGCCCTATGCCGTGTCATCCTGAGCATCGACAGGTCTGGGGCCCCACGAAGTGGGGTAAGTCGAGCGAAGGATCTGCTGTTCGTCCCCTATTCCCTCGTTCCCTCAGTCCCTGTTCCTCGGTCACTTCGCAAAGAACTCCCCCCTGCCCCCATTCGCCCACGGATCGTAATGCGCCGCAAAATTCGCCCGCGTCTTCACCGAAGGATGGCTGTACTCCCAGAACTCCACGAACGGGCTCGGATCGGGATCCTCCAGGTACGCCTCACCTAACGCGTTGAACCCCGCCACCGCCGTCTTCTGCGGATCGGGGATCAGCCCGTGCACAGCCTCCTGCCCGTATACGTCCGCCTGATGCTCGAAGTGCCGACTGAATCCATTGCTCGCCGGCTCCAGCACAAAGCTCGCCACCGAAATCGTAAATAGCAGCACCACGAACCCTGCTCTGCACGCCATCGGTGCCTCGGCATCCAATCCCCATCGCGTCCCAAACTTCCGCGCCAACCAGTTTGAGAACGCCGCGCAGCCCCAGTACACAAAGAACAACGCAACCCCAAACCCCGTCAGCATCTTCGGAATGTGATTGAGCACATAGTGCCCCGACTCGTGTCCGAACACAAACATCACCACATCGTCCGGCACCCGTCCTGCCGTCGTATCCCACACCACAATGCGCTTGGTCGCCCCCAACCCGCTGACGTAGGCGTTCAACCCGTTCGTCTTCTCGCTGGCCTTCATCAGAAACATCCGCTCCGGCGGAATATTCGTTCCCGTCCTCTGCGCCACCTGCTCGAGTTTGACCACCAGCCCCGGATAGTTCTTGCTCAACGGCTCATACTTGTTGAACAACGGCTCGATCAACGGCGACACAAACACCGCCAGCACCATCAGCGGCAGCGTCGCCACCCAGATTCCAAACCAATACCGCCGCGGCCACTTCTTCACAATCCACTGAAACAGCAGCATCACCAGCGATCCGATCACTACCGACAAACCCAGCGCCTTCCCCTGGTCCCCAAACCAGCTTCCCCATCCCTGCACGCTGATGCCATAGTCGCGGCTCACATTATGCATGTACATATCGAGAGGCAGCTCGGTCAACGTCAGCACCACGATCAGCATGGCAAAGAACACGAGCCCCTGTATCCATCTCTTGTTCGAAGCGCGCTTGGCCCACGCCTCCATCCCCGCCGCCGCTCGCGTAGAAAGCAGCAGCCACAGCACCAGCAGTCCCCAGAACGCATCGACAAAATGCTCGATATCGCGAATCCGGTTCAGGGCGATGGCTTTCGCCAGCTTCTCCGGCGGCAGGTGATAGGCCTGTTGAGCCTGTGCCGTCTGTCCCTGCGCTCCAGGCGCGGCCACGCCCGCCTGCTGTCCCAACACAACCACGGAGCCCATGGAAATCAAGAAAGCCACGAACACCAATGCACGAACGATACGCATCGGAGAAATCCTCCTCACTGTCCAATCTGCGACAATCGAAGCTGTACCCGCTTTTACCCGATCGCCGCCAATTTATGCCACTCAATTGTTCTCTTCCGCGCTGTCTCTGCTTCCTGGGCCTTAGCTTCTGCGCCATCTCTGCCGCATCGGGCGCCACCCTTTCCCCGAACCAGTCCGCTTCTGGGCAGCCCGCTCCCATCCTGTTAGACGCCATGACCACCGAGTTGCACCGCGCCTTCAGCTCGCTCGGCCACGGCTCCGCTTCACCCTCCAGTACGCCCGTCGGAGCTCCCACCACCGGAACTCCAAACGACAAGCAGCTTCCGCCCTATTTCCTCAGTTATGCGGTCAGCGATGCCAGCGCAGTCATGATTCGCGCTCAATATGGCGCGCTCGCCGGCAGCGGGTCAAATCACGTGCGTCTTGCCGACATCCAGGTCCGCATCGGTTCGTCCAAGCTCGACAACACGCACGGCGAATATCGCGGCTCCGCAGTCAACACCGTCGAGCTGCCCGTCGTCGACGACCGCGAGGCCATCGCCCGTTCTCTCTGGGTCGCCACCAACGGCGGCTATGGCAACGCCGTCGATAACTACCTGCGCGTCCAGACCGAAGCCCAGGTCCGCGCCAAAGAAGAAGACACCTCGCCCGACTTCTCCACCGAGCCACCACAAGTCTCCATTGCCAAGCCGGCGCCGCCCCTCGCCATCGACCGCCCCGCGTGGGAACAGCGCGTCCGTGCCGTTTCGCGCGTCTTCCGCGACTACCCCGACGTTTATCGCAACCTCGTCCTTTTCACCGTGCAAAATGAGACCGACTACTTCGTCTCCTCCGAGGGCTCCCGCGTCGTGACGCCGCACCTGCAAGCGCGGCTCGTCATCCTCGCCGTCACCCGCGCCGACGATGGCATGGACCTCTTTCGCGATCAGACCTTCGAAGCTGAAACCGCCGACGGCCTTCCCTCCCAATCCGACCTCGAATCCGCCGCACGCACCCTCGGCACAAGCCTCGAAGCTCTGCGCAAAGCTCCCGTCACCGAACCCTTCGACGGCCCCGCTATTCTCTCCGGCCGCGCCTCCGCCGTCTTCTTTCATGAGGTCCTCGGCCACCGTCTCGAAGGCCAGCGCCAGCGCGGCGACGACGAAGGCCAGACCTTTACCAAAGAGGTCGGCAAAGATGTACTGCCCAGCTTCCTCTCCGTCGCCGACGACCCCACCCGCACCACCTTTGGTCGAACTTGGCTCAGCGGCAGCTACACCTACGACGACGAAGGCCAGAAAGCCCAGCGCGTCGAGCTCATTCAGGACGGCATCCTCAAAACCTTCCTCATGTCGCGACTGCCCATCGCCAGCTTCGCCGAGTCCAATGGCCACGGTCGCGCGCAGGCTGGCCGCATGCCCACCGGCCGCCAGGGCAACCTCATCGTCACCTCGACAAAAACTGTCCCCGACGCCGAACTGCGCAAGCAATTGATCGAAGAAGCGAAAAAGCAGGGCAAGCCCTACGGCCTTTACTTCGAAGACATCTCGTCCGGATTCGCCGTCACCCAGCGCAGCTCGCCGCAGGCATTTCAAGTCATCCCGTTGGTCGTGTGGCGCGTCTACGTCGACGGCCGGCCCGATGAACTTGTCCGCGGCGTTGCCATCGTCGGCACTCCGCTCGCGGCGATGAAGCGCATCGTCGCCACCAGCGACAAGTCCGAAGTCTTCAACGGCGAGTGCGGCGCCGAGTCCGGCACAGTTCCGGTCAGCGCGGTCGCGCCTGCCATGCTGCTCAGCGAGATCGAAACTCAGCGCCAGCCCCAGGGCATCGACCGCCCGCCGATTCTTCCCATTCCCTCGGCAACGAAGGAGGCCCAATGACCTCTACTCTTCGGTGTCATCCTGAGAACCCGCGAGCCTGGGGCCCCGTGGCGCACCCCGGTGCGCTATGGGGCAAGCGGGGCGAAGGATCTGCTTCTCGCGAAGCCTTTCTGCCGATCCTGCTTCGCGCCTGCGTGACCACAATCCTCGCGCTCCTCCTCACTTCTCCGCTCCTCTCCCAATCCCGCGCCGACGCCGAGCGCGATCCCATCCTCGCCGCCATGCTCACCGAGCTCGACCGCAGCGTCGCCCAGCTCCAGCTTCCCGGCTTCCAAAAGCCCTTCTTCATCCAATACCGCATCGAAGACATCGACGACTTCGACACCCGCGCTGCGTTCGGCGCCACCCAGGGCATCAGCCGCAATCACGGCCGCGTCGCGCGCGTCACCGTCCTCGTGGGCGACTACAAAACCGACAGCTCCGGCGGCCGCGGAGACGGCGCAATTGAAATGGCCGCTATCGACGACGATCCCATCGCTCTGCGCTCCACGCTCTGGACCGCCACCGACCAGGCCTACAAAAACGCCCTCGCTGCCTACGCGCAAAAGCAAGCCGCCCTCAAGCAGGTGGAAACGCCTCCGCAGGCCGACGATCTCAGCCACGAAAAGCCACTCGTCTCTCTCGCCAACCCGCAGACCCTCACACTCGACGAAGCCGCATGGCAAAAGCGCGTCGTCGAGGCCAGCGGTCTCTTCCGCACCGAAGCCTCCCTCAAATCCATCGCCGACGACATCCAGTACTCCAACGCCGTCTTCCACGCGCGCGTCATCACCACACGTCTCGTCAACAGCGAAGGCGCCATCGTGCGCAAATCTTCCTCCAGCTATCAGGAGACCTTCGGCGTCGGTACCCAGGCCGACGACGGCATGAAGCTCGATCGCTCCTACTCCACCAGCGGCATCGCACTCGCCGACCTCGATGCGCCCGAGGCCTTCGCGGCACACGCCGTCAAGCTCATCGCCTCGCTCGACGACCTGCGCCGCGCTCCGCTCGTTGAAGAGGAGTATCACGGTCCCGTCCTGCTCAGCGCCGACGCCGCCGCCGACACCCTGCGCATGCTCATAGGCCCCGGAGTCATCGCAACCCGCCCGCGCCTCGGCACCGAGGCCCGCACCAACGGCCCCTTCGCCTCCAGCTTCCACGCGCGTGTTCTCCCCGATTTTCTCGATGTCACCGACGATCCTGGTCTGAAGACACTCAACGGCAAGCATCTCCTCGGCGCCTATGACATCGACGACGAAGGCGTCCCCGCGCAGTCAGTCGACCTCATCACCGACGGCAGGCTTGTGAACTACCTCATCGGCCGCCAGCCCGTGCGCGACTTCCCGCAATCGAACGGCCACGGCCGCGCCGCCGTCTCCGGACCCGCTCGCCCCTCCATCGGCGTCCTAAAGATCACCGCCAAAGAAAGCCTGAGCGACGACGACCTCAACAAGAAGCTCCTCACCATGGCCAAGGACCGCGACCTCAAAGCCGTCTACTATGTCGAAACGCTCGGCGGCCCGCTCAATCCGCGCCTGCTCTATCGCGTCACTCCCGATGGCACGCGCCAGCTCGTCCGCGGCGGGCGCATTTCGGATTTGGACCAGCGTGCCCTCCGATCCAGCCTGGAAGCAGCCGGAAAAGATTTGTGGGTCGGCAACTACGCCGGCGAAATTCCCGAGACCGTCCTCGCCCCCGCGCTCCTTCTCGACGACATCACCATCCGCCGCGCCAACGAGAAAAACGACAAACTCCCCTTCTACCCCGCTCCCAACTAGAACATCAAAGTGCGCAAGTCATCTCTTCCCTTGGCCGAACAAAAACCTGGCGACGACCGCGATTAGCAGCAACAGGAACACTGTTCCCCAAGTCGCGTTGCGAGCGCTTCCCATCATCGGCTCATTCCTCAATCAGTCCCTGGAAGCGAGCGGCTAGAAGCTGCCCTTTTAGTCCAATCTCGTCAGGTACGCGTCGCCCTCGGTTGGCCGCACCCGCCGCAGAATCTGCTCCGCCTCGGCCCGGTCGTCGCCGTGCGGTCGAATCCGCACCCAGTAGCTCGCCTCTCCCGGAAACTCGATCACATTCGCATCGGGATACGCATGCACCAGCGCCGCCTTCATCCGTTCGGCCTTGTCCTCGCTCTTGTAGGCGCCTATCTGCACGCACCACCGCCCACCCGTATCCATCGGCTTCGGCGTCTCGTATACATCGATCCGTACTGGCGCAGTCCCCATGCGATACATCCCGATCGACTTCGCCGAGGCAATCGACAGGTCCAGAATCTTGTCCGGCACAAATGGCCCGCGATCGCTGATCCGCATCGCCGACGCCTGCTGCGTCTTCAGGTTCGTCACCACGATCAGCGACCCCATCGGCAGCGTCCGATGCGCCGCCGTCAGCGCATCGTCGCGAAACACCTGGCCGTTCGCGGCCTTCCGTCCTTTGTAGGGCGCTGTGTACCAGGTCGCCTCGCCTGTCTCAGTGAAGATAGGCTTGTGCGCCTGAACGAATTCCCTGTCCTCTTCGCTCACGCCGCCCTCGGGCAGCTCTGTGATCGGAATCCGCGCCGTATTCGACCCCGATGAAGAGGATGTGGTTGATGCAGAAGCTGCCACACTCGCCGGTTGCGCCACCGGTGGCGCTGTCGCCGGAGCCCTCGCCACATTCTGTTTGTGCCCACAGCCCGCAATCAGCAACACGGCCGCAAGCGCCACCGATGCAGCGCGCTGCCGACTCAACCCAGCGCCATCGCTCATCCGGCCCCCGGACCTCTGGACTTCTGCTCCATCCGGTCCGCCAGATTCTTCAGCGTGTCCGACACCTTGCGCATCGCTGTGATCGACTCGGCACGCACCTGCGGAATCACCGCATCGTTCACATACCCGATCGCATGGCGCAGTTCCATCTCGATCAGTTCCATCGCTTCCTCAAGCCGATGACCCACGCCGCCCGGTCCCGCCCCCGATCCGTACGGCGGTGGTGGAGGAGTTGAGCCCATAACCAGTCCCTCGCTTTCCAGTCTCCGTGCGCCGTCAGGGAGCGTCAATTCCGCCCGCCCGTCATGTGCCCCAATCGTCAACAGAGACTTCGATGCCTGTTATGTACGGTTTGGCCGCTCCGCCCGTTCCCTGTGACCTTTCGTGAAAAAACTCCGTCTTACCCTGAAGAGCAGCAATGATTTGCTTTGCCATAACCAAAGTCAGACGCGTGCGCGTATTCTGGCCCAAGCCGGCAGGCAGATCGCGGGACAATGCATCCAATCCGGCGGCGATGCCGCTGCAATCCCGGCTGTGAGCACAGCGGCGAGCGAGGACCCGCACTTTGGCAGTACAAACCAACCTGACCAGCGCTCGACGTGTTCTCGTTGGCCGACCCCCTACCATCCGGGTTGCACGCTGCTGCTCTCTAACCATCGCTGCCGCCTGTGCCGCTCTCGCGTCAACCGCCCAAACGCCGCCTTCCCCGCAGCTCCCCAATGCCCCCAGCCCCCAGCACTTCGCCTCCGCTCCATTGCCGTCCGCAGGCCCCTGCCAGGTCAGGAACGCAGGCGGGAACGTTGTAGCGATCGGCACCGCCGAAGCGCTCTACCACGCAGGCTTTGGCGATGTGGACGCGCACCGCACCAACCAACCCTTCCGCATGTCGGTCCCCTGCCCCCTCTACATCCCCATCGTCAACTGGTACGCGCGCTTCTTCAACGGCCCGCAGGTCAAGCCGCTCACCCCGAAAGAAAAGGCCTGGCTCGCCGTCCGCAACGTCGTCGATCCCTTCAACGCCATCACCATCCTCGGCACCTCCGCCATCGCCGTCGCCTCCGACGCCCACTCCGCCTACGGCCCCGGCATGCCCGGCTTCGGCAAGTACGTCGGCGTCAGCCTACGCGCAGGACATGACCGGCGAATTCTTCGGCACCTTTCTCATCCCCTCCATCGCCCACCAGGACCCGCACTACCACCGCGATACCCACCGCATCCATCAAGCACCGCATCGGCCACGCCATCCTCCAGGTCTTCTGGACCCAGGGCGACAACGGCAAAGGCATGCTCAACTACGCCAACCTCGTCGGCTTCGCCATCGACGACGAGATCAGCAACCTCTATGTCCCTGGCCGCGAGACCAACATGCCCGCCAGCGCCGCCCGCTACGGCATCGGCCTCGCCACCGCCCCCATCGACAACTTCATTACCGAGTTCGTGCCCGATGTCGCCAGCCACATCCACGTGCGCGTCGTTCTCATCCAGCGCATCATCAACCAGGTCGCCAAAACCGACAACCCCGGGGGCGGCTAGAACCTCACACACAGCCGCAAAAGGGAACGCCTCCCGAAGATCGAGAGGCGTTCACGGTTCTTATGCTCTGCCGCTAATTCACTGTTAGCGTAATCGACGCCGTCTGTTGCAGCGATCCTGACTTGGCGGTCACGGTCACCGTCGAGGTGACGGGGGTCGATCCACCGCCTCCACCCCCGCTGCTGACTCCGCCGCCGCAACCCGAGACAACACCGGTACCCAACACAACGATCCCCAGCGCAAGCAGGAAAAGGGACCTTCTTCCCCGTCGCCAGCCGCAGAGACCCATGGCAAGGGCAGCTGCGATCACGGGAAGCTCCGGTTTCGTGGCCCGGTGCAAGGACGCGCTCGTTGCCGGAACCGTAATCGTCAGTGTCGTCGTTGCAGCGCCGCCCGCCGGGGTCACCGTCGCTGGGCTAAACGAACAAGATGACCCGAACGGCAGTCCCAGACAGTTGAAGCTCACGGGGGCACTGAAACTGTTTACTGGCGTAATGGACACCGCCACGTTTCCAGAAGTGTTTCCGCTTAGTTGAAGGGTTCCGGGATTCACAGCGACTGTAAACGAGGGGGGCAGTAAGTAAGAAGCGGTTGCGATCGTACTTGGCGCGTGCCCGTCTCCTACTGCGATCGCTTCTATAGCCTCGGTGGTGGTCACGCTTACCGGGCTCGAATAGACCGCGGAGTCCATCGTTGGCGGTGTACCGTCTGTTGAGTAGTAGATCGTCGCGTCGGCCGTCGCATCTGTGATCGTAACCATCTGTGCTGACAAGTACGTCCCAGATGGAACGCTGAACGTGGGTGCGGATGAGGCCGGTAGCGTGTTGCTTTCCCGTTGAATCATCCAGAGATCATTCAGGTCGCCATAGTTACCGGAAGCATCGTATCCCTCACCGCCGAACAGCCATAGGTTTCCGCTCGTATCCACCCAACTCAGCGCGGAGTCGCGGCCGCCCGGCGTGTTCGCCCCGCTCGGGTTGCCTTGCGTTCCATAAGCCCCCTGATCGCCGCAAGTCAGAAGCCCCGTCAGGGCCGGGACACAATTGGCAATCGTGCTGCTCCCGCCCTCCCACGTCCACTGTCTGGTGAACGGGGAGAACTCCCATAGATCATTTAGCTCGCCATAATCGTCGTCTTGGTCGTATCCCAGCCCCCCGAAAAGCCAGAGATTCCCACTCAAATCTGTCCATGTGGCCGGATGCGTCCTCGCACCAGGCAGGTTTTCGGGTGCTGGCGTGCCGAGTGTCCCGTACACACCGGGATTCCCGCAAATGGACGCAGGCGGGGTGCAATCCAAGAGTGCATCCACGCCCGACATCCAGGCCCACTCCAAGGTCGTCACGTTGAACTCCCACAAGTCATTCCAGTCGCTCGTCGCTCCGCTCGGGTGTTGGCCGTACCCACCGAAGAGCCACAGATTGCCGCCGGCATCGAACCAGCACGCGCCGGCTTGTCTGCCTCCTGGCGTGTTTCCCGCGGCCGGCACACCCTGCGTGCCGTAGACCGGATTTGGCCCTCCCCCGGAATCTCCCGAGTAGCCGGGCGGCAGCACCGTTGTGCTGCCCGCCATCCAAGCCCACTCACCAATGCTTGTGTCGTAGACCCACAGATCGTTTAATAGTCCCCCGTTCCCAACAGAATCGATTCCAGAGCCGCCAAAGAGCCAGAATCGGCCTTTTGAGTCGGTACAACTCATCGACTCAGAACGCGTCCCCGGCCAGCCAAAAAGACTAGGTTGACCCAAATCTCCATAAGAGCCGGACCCGTTCGAAAGACCTGGAGAAGCCGGGTTCACGCCTCCTACCCATGTCCACTCCGACGAAGAAGGCTGAAACTTCCACAAATCGTTGCCTTCGCCTGTGTTGTAGCCGCTCCCGCCAAACAGCCATAAACTGCCCGAACCATCCGTCCAATTGTTCGCATATTCTCGGAAGCCGGGTGTATTGCTGGCTGCTGCGGTCCCCAGCGTCCCGAACGAAGGAGGCTCGTTCGTCCACTTTCCCGGTAACGCGTTGTTTCCACCCACCCAGGTCCATTCACCTGTCGCCACGTCGAACTTCCACAAATCGTTCAAGCCGCCCGGAACCCCGTTTGAATCGTTGCCGACGCCGCTGAACATCCAAAGGTTCCCTGAAGAGTCGGGCCAGGCGTCGGCTGCATAGCGGCCCCCCGGCACATTGACTATTCCAGCCGATCCCTCAGTTCCGTAGATACCGGCTTGTCCGCAACCAATTGGGTACGTGCAACTCGTCGGGACCGCGTTGCTCCCGCCAGCCCAAATCCAATCGGAGCCCTGTGCCGCAGACGCAATGGCCCCGAAACCGACTGACAAAGCCAACACCATCAGGCACCTAAAGTTCGCCCCTCTTAATGCTGGTGTCCCGATTCCTGTCCCCAAGCCCACACTTCCCCCTCTGGCCCGCAGAATCCTGCCCGAACACACCCCATGCTCGGCGCGTCCATCGTCCGCCTGTATTGAACTCGACAGTCTAATTCCAGTCCATCCCAATCTCGTGTGATTTCGCTTGTTTACAAAGGAATTACTCCCCCTAAAACTCCCCGCTTTTGCCTCCAGCCAGCCTTCCATTCCCTCCGTCCGAATCCCCATTCACCCCCAAATTTCCCCATTCGCTGCTCTTCCGTTGGCTTGACCCGTCCGTGTTATTACCCTAGTGCTGTCTCTTCAGGTTCCGAATTGGGGATCCTCCAATCTCTACTGGCCAGTAACCACACCACCTAAGCCACACTCTTTCAAGGAGATCGCGATTCATGTCCAAAGCCGTCAAGTATGCTGAAAAAGCCGCCGTCTACGGCGCACAAGCTGCCTGGGTTGTCTTCGAGCGCCTGAATCGCATCAGCCCTAACGCCTCCTTCACCCCCAAATGGTCCGACAAGCCCCTCCTCAAGTCCTATCAAAAGGAAAAGCCGCCCCTCGGCTGGCCCCGCTCCACCGATTCCCTCTGTCCCAAGTGCGTCCCTGAGATTCGCCAGCAGATCCTCGACGGCAAGCTGCCCCACGAAGTCCTGCTCAATGAGAAAGTGGGCGAAATCAAGGCACAGATCATCGAGCGCGACGGCAAGATCCTCATGGTCAAGGACTGCCCCAAGCACGGCCACTTCGAAGACGTCATGTCCATCGACCCGGCCTTCTTCAAGCACCTCGAAGAGTCCTTCCCTGGCCGCGACATCCGCGCCCACGGGCAGGGCGACAAGGACCTCCATCACCACGGCACCTCCACTGTGACCCACGGCCGCGGCTCGGTCCTCACCATCGACCTCACCAATCGCTGCAACATGATGTGCGATCCCTGCTTCATGGACGCTAACCAGGTCGGCTTCGTCCACGAACTCACCTGGGACGAAATCAAGACCATGCTCGACAACGCCATCACCATGAAGCCGAAGCGGCAGATGAGCGTCCAGTTCTCCGGCGGTGAGCCCACGCTCTCGCCCTACTTCCTCGACGCCGTCGCCTACAGCCGTAAGGTCGGCTACAACTCCGTCCAGGCCGCTTCCAACGGCATTGAATTCGCCAAGTCCAAGGAACTCTGCCGCGCCGCTGCTGAAGCCGGTCTCCGCTACGTCTACCTCCAGTTCGACGGCATCGGCAACGCCGCCAACTCGCATCGCAAAGTCGGCAACCTCTTCGATGTGAAGCTGCAGGCCATTAATAACCTGCACGAAGCCGGCGTCGACATCGTGCCCGTCACCACCATCATCAACGGCATCAACAACGAGCAGGTCGGCCGCATCATCGAGTTCGCCCTCGACAATCCCAAGAAGATCAGCTTCCTCTCCTTCCAGCCCGTCAGCTTCACCGGCCGCGACGAGGACATCACCGACGATCGCCGTTTCGCCCAGCGCTACACCCTCTCGCACATGGCCCACGACGTCAAGAATCAGGTAGGCCTCGGCGTTCCCGAGCGCGACTGGTTCCCGATTTCTTTCATGTCCACCTTCTCTGACTGGGCCGACCTGGTGCACGGACCCTCGGCCGAGTGGGGTCAGCTCTCCTGCGGTTGCCATCCGAACTGCGGCATCGGCATGGCGTTGATGATCGACAAGGAAACCAAGGAAGCCGCGCCCGTCACCGCCTTCCTCCACATGGATCAGGTCGCCAAGGACCTCGCCAAGGTCAACGACGCCTCCCGCGGCAAATGGCTTTCGGTCATCGGCTTCGGCCTCGCGCTCCTGCGCAACTACGATCCCTTCCAGGCGCCCACCCACTTCCGCATCACCGACATGCTCAAGAAGATGGACAAGACCTTCAACGCCACCGGCAAGAACTACGGCAGCGTCAAGGGCGACCGCACCATGGAAGACATCAAGATGCGCCGCGCCGATCGCTGGAACTTCCTCTTCATCGCCGGCATGTGGTTCCAGGATCTGTTCAACTACGACTTCCGCCGCACCGAGCAGTGCATCATTCCCTACGCCACGCAGGAAGGCGAGATCAGCTTCTGCGCCTACAACACCGGCGTGGGCTGGAGAAACATCATCGAGAAGATGCACATGACCGCCACCCTCACCAAGTGGTATGAGGAGCACGGCCGTCACGAAATCTTCGCCGGCGGCAAGAAGGTCGGCATGAGCCACGTCGGCCACGAACTC
>CAVZUX010000016.1:0-194705 GCA_963778435.1 uncultured Actinomycetota bacterium | reverse complement strand
AGGTAGGTCCGATGGCTTCCCCGGCACGCGGCGTCCGGGCTGCTCCTGCCCGCCGAGGACTTCTGGGTCTTTGACGGCCAAATCGTCCTGTGGAACCATTTCGCGGGCGATAGCTCCTGGGTAGGCGAGGAACGATCCGACGACCCCGCGCTCGCCAAGCTCTGCGCGTCGTCGTTCGACGCCGCATGGGAACGCGGAGTCCCGCACGAGGACTACCTGCCAGCCTGACGACCCGCGCACCAAGCCGCTACCGTGCCGCTACCTCCATCCTCATCCAGTGCCTGGCAGGCCAGGCAGGCCCTCGGCGCGCGCCTGGGCGAGATCCGCAAGGACGCCGACCTGACCGGACGTGCGCTGGCTGAGCTTTGCGGCTGGCACGAGGCCAAGGTGTCCCGGATCGAGCACGCGCGAACGGCGCCGTCCGCCGCCGACATCCGCCTGTGGTGCCAGCACTGCGGGGCGACGGCGGAGACCGACAACCTGCTCGCGTCCCTGCGCTCCGTCGCGGACATGTTCGTCGAGTGGCGGCGCATGGAGCGCACCGGGCTGAAGCGCGCCCAGGAAGCCGTCCTGCCGCTGTGGGAACGCACCAGAATCTTCCGCGCCTACTCCGGCTGGCTGATCCCTGGTGTTGTTCAGACCCCGGCGTACACCAAGGCGATCCTCCGCGCCATCGCCACCCGGCGCGGACTGCCCGACGACACCGACGAAGCAGCAGACGTCCGAGCCGACCGCCTGCGCCTGCTGCGCGAGGGCGATCACCGGTTCTTCGTCGTGATCGAGGAATCGCTCCTGCGGACGGTGATCGGCGGTGCCGACGTGATGGCCGGGCAGCTCGGCCACCTGATCACCGTCGCCTCCCTGCCCTCGGTGTCGCTCGGCATCATCCCGATGGGCCTGGAGCGCGACGTCATCTGGCCGGTTGAGGACTTCTGGATCTTCGACGAGAGGCAGGTCAACGTCGAACTGGTCTCCGGCTGGCTCACGCTCACCCAGCCGCGCGAGATCGGTATGTACGCCCAGGCTTTCGGCGACCTATCCGACCTCTCCGTCCGTGGAGCCAAGGCCCGGGCACTGATCACCAAGGCAATCGACGCTCTGGACTAGCCGTCGAGCAAACCCGTGCAAGCTCCTTTACCGGCGAATCTCCCGCCGAGCAGCCTGTTACTTGCTCGGTTGGTACGCGGGATCTGGAGGCGTCATGGGAGACGTAGCAACAGCCGGCAAGAGAAACGCTGACGAACTCGGCTACCTGCGGGGCTAGCCGATCCTGAGTTCTTCACGCACTGGGCTGCTGCGCGTACACGGCTGGCGCTGACGTCCACGAGCAGCCCGGCGTACTCCGAGATCAAGGCTGCGTATGACGCTCTGGCCGCTGAGTACCGTCGTCGGTTGGACGGCGCACCGCATGAGCTTGCGTCATGAACCAGTCGGAGGCGCAAGGGTCTTGATCGGGATCAATGGCGTGTCCCTCAAGTTCTCTCTAGGTGATGGTCCCTCGGTGCTGGTGAACCACCTCCTCACCGGCTTTGCGGACCGACCCACTCAATACCCGCAGGTG
Organism: uncultured Actinomycetota bacterium; assembly: GCA_963778435.1. Taxonomy (GTDB): domain Bacteria; phylum Actinomycetota; class Actinomycetes; order Streptosporangiales; family Streptosporangiaceae; genus Trebonia. The sequence continues at coordinate 193,144 of CAVZUX010000016.1, read as the reverse complement.
GTGTAGGTCCGGCTTGAGGGCGTGGTCCCGCGCAAGCTCAATTTCAAGAATTTCTAGGTCAGCGTCTTTGACGCATTGAACCGCACGCGTCCTTCCGGTCCACCGCGCTCGCAGGCGGGCACGACCTTCGTGAGCTATCGGCTCGCATCGTCACGGCCCTCGCAGCCGAAGGTCTGCGCCTCGTACCACCATCGGAGCCCGGTAGCCAGGACGTCGTAGACAGGCTGGCACGTGGAGAGTCGCTACTTGCCGAGCCGGGTGAACGTTAGTCCGCGGAGTGGATGTTCCTCGCGATCTCGTGCAAAACCTTTAGCTCAGTGCGCTTGCTAGTAGCGCGCGCCAGCACCGGAAGCATCTCCCCCACGACGGCACCCCGATGGCCGCCATCGACTGGGACGCCGCGATCGCCGCACTGCACGTCGGCGCTCTGCCCTGCTCAGCTGGGGAGCGCCGCAACCCCGGTTACGCGATGATCTAGTCATGGCGACGACAACAGGTGGCGCGGGTGCCGGACTGCGCGGGACGGTTCTGGCTGCAAGGAACGCCGGAGGAAGAAGCCATCCCAGGGAGCCTCCACATGGAGGCCGACTCTCATCCGCGGCTGGAACTGGACGGGACGCTGGCCCCGCTGATACGGGAAACGAGCACACGGAGTGGCCGGACGGCCGGGAGGTGCGGACATCGTCCCCTGTTCCGCCGGAGGAACTCGCAGGGCAGTCGCTCACCGTCCACGGCACGCTCGACGAGACCGGGGAGCCCGTAACGCTGCCGTCCGCATTCACCACAGGATGGACGATGCGCGGGAACGAAGAGCACCCACCTCTAAACGGCTAAGCCGCGAGCACCGAGGCCCGCGGGATCGCCCACGCCACAACGCGCATGCACGTCTCAGTCCTGGAGCCAGGATCTAACGTTGCCCAAGGTTTGCCTGCGAGCCAGGGCCGCAACATCTTCCGAGGCAGTCACCGACCGTTATTAGACAGTAATATTTATGCCCATCGAATCAATTGAGGCCGGCTAGAACACTTAGTGGGGTAGCCTTCAAAGTGGCGGCCTGAGCCGGGCGTTGCCCTGGTCTGAGTTGCTAGTTGTGCTGTCCTTCGTCTGCGGCTTAGTGGGCATCTGGATTATTGATTGTCCTGACCCCATAACCACGCCTCCGGAGGTACCTATGGAAGCTGCGGAAACTACTCGATCGAGGAAGAGACTAGTCAAGCTAGCAGCGTCAACCTCGCTCACCACCGTAGCCGATGTAGCAGTCAACCTAGCAACGTCGGGCTGAGTCCGTCACAGAACCGCAGAGGCCTCTGTAGTCCACTCGCAAGGAACGCCGGGTTTCTAGATTTTATCTCTAGGCGCTGACTTAGCTCTTTGTAAGCGCGTCAGATGCTAAGAATTTAGGTCGGCAACGGCCATCAAATCCGGACGCGCTTCCACGTAAGGGGAGTTGCAAGTGAATCGTCCCGTCCGCCTTCCAAATGGCGTCATGATTGATGGCGATGGACCCATTGTTGTCGTTGGCCCGAATGGTAGTGGAAAGACTCGCCTTACACGCCAAATACAAGCGCCAACGCAAGTACAACCACCTATCCCGGGCACCCTACGGCAACGTCCGGCCCAAGGCCCGGTCGAATTTGTCAACGCCCTTCGAAATACTCGCGTGGCTCCGGAACTTCCCGCGATGGGCACTGATACTGCCCGTCAAAATTATAGTCGCCAAAAAAACCAGTCACGCAATCAACATTGGGAGATAGAGGCTGACTTCGATTATATGCTCTCTCAAATGTTGGCACAGCAGTCCACTGCTGCCATGGAGTTTCAGCGACAATACCGCGCCGATCCCCTCAGTATAAGGCCGCCCGAGATTACTGCTCTTACTCGAGTCGAGAACGTCTGGGCTGAGATATATCCAGGTCGCGAGCTCCACTGGAGAGAATTCAAGCCAGTAGTCCTAAGCCAAGTTAGCGGCTCAACGATAGAATATTCTGCAAGCCAGATGAGTGATGGCGAAAAAGCGGTTCTTTACTTGGCCGGTCGAGTTTTCACTACAGATCCCGGGACAGTCCTAGTTATTGATGAGCCAGAAACGCATATGCACGCGCTGCTCGCGGTTAAAGTGTGGAATTGCCTAGAGGATGCCCGGCCCGACCTCAGATTCGTGTACGTTACACATGACCTGACTTTTGCATTGTCACGACGGAACGCCACATACGTGCTAGCAGGTCCATTGTCCGGACTGAGCGTCATAGACCTTGGCGGAGATCTACCCTCTGACATCACCGAGGCTCTTCTCGGTTCAGCATCGCTTTCCTTCTATGCCTCCCGAGTCGTCTTCTGTGAAGGCGAAGTAGCCAGCATTGACGCCGAACTGTATAATTCTTGGTTCTGCGGCGCCGATACTGTCGTGAAGCCGGTTGGAGATTGTCAGCGTGTCGTTCGATGCGTAGACGCTTTTAATAATGGCGGAGTTACCTCGGGTCTGTCTGCTATTGGCATAATAGATGGAGACTTCCACCCTGATGCCTTTAAATCAGAACTGCCAGCACACACGACCGCTCTTCGCGTGCATGAAGTAGAGAGTCTCTTCTGCCTTCCTGGCGTCGTTTCCTCTGTGTGCGAGCACCTATCTCAGCCGTTTGACCTAACTAAATATTGTAACGCTTTGTCTCAACGAGTAAGCACAGACCAGCGGCACCAGATAATAATTGCGCGATGGAAACGCAGGCTTGAACCCAGCCTAGAGGGACTAGTCTCTCATGTAAGCAAGAGAAATGCGCCCGTTGACGACATTATCGCCGACCTACCCAATATTTTCGATCACAACAAATGGAACTTCTCCCCAGAGGGCTTCCTGAAGGAAGAACGAACACGTGTCGAGGCGGCCATCCCGGGAGGGTCGATAAATGATATTCTATCAATTTCCCCTGGCAAGCAATTTCTTCCAGTAGCCGCCATGCAGGCTGGCATGACTAAGGAAGCTTACGTGAAGCTCGTGATCTCCGTGTTGCGGGATGGTTCAGGAACGCTTCAAAAGCTTTCTCAAAAGCTGGAAGAGGCACTTAGCCCTTATCTTCCCCCTCGTTATGCCAGTAAGAAAATATCCGTATCGGCCCTCTAGTCGCTAACCGGTAGATATCCCTGGCCTTCTCATGGACTCCCCAAGTCCTGCGTGCGTCCGGGCCGGTCATCCCGTCGAGGACTTCCACGGCGGGCCGGATGACCGTCTTGGCCTCGAAGGGCGGCCCTGTAGGCGGTCGCGGTCATCTCGAGGCCGAGCTCCTCGGCCGGGTACCCGTCCCTGGACCGCACCCTGTCACCGCGCGCGTCTTCGACGCCTCGAACTGCTCCCGCCGGCGCCGTGCGAACTCGGCGACCGGGCTGGAAGGCCAGCGCCGCCGCCACGAGCCGGAAGGACTAGCCGCGGACGCGGCGGCCGCGTTGGGGCTGGGGTGGGGTCCAGGCGCGGAGGGCGTCTTCGGTTAGGTTGCGGGACTCGCGTTCGCTGGTTAGGTAGGCGTCGTAGGCTTCGGCGGGGCTTTGGCCGAAGGCTGGGTCTATCTCGCTGTGCCACTGGCGGACCCAGGGCATGATCTCCAGGAGGCCGGCCAGTAGGGGGGTTAGGCGGGCGGTGTCCCAGCCGTCGGTTGTGCTGCGGTCACCGATCAGGCCGATCAGGGCGGTGGCCTGGTCCTTGTGGTCCCAGCCGGCCCAGCCGATCAGGAGGGAGTCCTTGTCACTGTCGGGGCTCGCGCCTGGGTAGGAGATGAAGCGCTCCTTGGGGACGTCGAGTTTGCCGCGGTGGCGCCAGTAGGACTGCTTCTGGAAGTCGGCGCCGGCGTACTTCGGCGGGACCGGGATGTCCAGGCGCTGGCCGGTCGCGTCCTCCTCGCGCTGGAGGTCCCAGGTGCGCTCCCACTGGGCGCGCTTGTCCAGGCCGGAGGGCTTGTAGCGGCAGGCGGCGAGGAACGGGACGTGCTCGTCGGCGATGATTTCCTTGAGCACGTCGGCCAGGTCGGCGTCGGGGCCCTTGAGTTGGCGGGCCACCGCGATTGCTTCGGCGTCGGTGCGGAGACGGTCGGCTAGGCGGTTGACCGTCATCGGGCGCGGGTCGTCGCCGTCGTACCAGAGGGAGCGGTCCTCGCACTTGTCCAGGAGCGAGGTGGTGAGGCGTCTGGCCTCCCGGACCTCCCACGGCTCGGACTGCCAGCGGCGCTTGCACTCGGGGCGCTCGATCAGGCCGATGTTGCGGTCGGACTCGATGAGCTCGATCCGGCGCTCGACGACCTGGCGGTACTCTTCCGGCCAGTCCTTGCGGGATCTCGGTGATCGGGGTCGAACGGTGCCGGGCGAACCATTGGGTTTCCAGTTCGCCGCTCTCCATCCGGCGCGCCATGACGATCTCGAAGGCCCGCTGGCCAAGCTTCAGATTCGGAACGGACGCGGGCGCTGCGATCAGGTCGGCGGCTTGCTCATCGGTGAGCAGGCCGTATCGGTGGTACACGTCCCAGTCGAGTTCTTCCTGAAGCGCGATCATCCGGCCGCGGAGGCGCTCGTCTTCCTCGCGGGTGGAGGCGGCGGCGAGTTGCTGCGCCAGGCAGTCAAGTTCACGGCCGAACTCCAGGGGCAGCGTGCGCAGGGAGCGGGAACTGCTCCAGTTTGGTGCCGGTGAACTCGTAGAAGCTCTCCCATGCGTATCGGGCGGTTGAGCCCTCGTTCACCGCCTCCGTTGCCCTTGTCGTGGCTCACCTGCTTGAGCCAGAAGCAGGCGGTGGAGCTGTTGAGGACGCCGAGCAGCGCGAGATGGTCGTCCTCGGTCGCAGACTCCGGCATCTTGATCACCGGCGCATGTCGATTGAAGACCTTTCCGCCTCGATCCAGCACGAAATGGTTATGCGTCGCCACAGAAGCGAATGTGATAGCTAGCGGGGTTGCATACCGTTCGGGCACCCAACGGTACCAAGTCCACCATGATTCGCCAGATTCGTCTCTGGTCTGCCCACCGAATCCGGTGGTCGACAACAGCACACGACGAAGAGCCCATAGGTGTCTGCCCCACCGCGACCGAACGTCGAAGTCAACTGGATGCTGATCAGCGTCGTATGGCACGAGGACTTGGTCGTCATCCGTTAGGCCCCAGTTGCGTACAGTTTCGCCAGTGATGAGGTCACGGGCCATGGGCGCCGGTACGGAATTTCGACGCAACCAATGAGTGCCTATAAAGAACACTTCGTCTTGACCGGGGAAACTTGCGAATCCGATCGGACGGCTGAGGCGACGCTGGAGTAGCGCTCCCGCCTGGTTGATAGACGAGGCTAGATCGTCGGCTCCGCCTCCACTGAGACTCCACGGGAACCTTGAGAAATAGTCGCGTGAAACGTCATCAACGCTGACCCACTCGCTCTCGGTGCCAGGCTTATCTACTTGCTCCACGATTGCTTGCCACACCACGCCTTGTCCTGGGTCGTCTGGCTCGGCTGGTTCACCGCGGATGCCAAGAACAGCCCGGATCGTTGAATCAGATCGGGCGAAGCGACGGCGTCCGATGAGGATCACGGTCGGCGTGCCGTGACCAGGAATGTAGGCACCGGAGGTGTCGATTACGTAGGTGAGATCTACGCTCGGAAAGAACTCCTCGATCAGCTTCTTACCGAACTCACGCTTCATGAATGAGTTCGCGGTGATCTGACCTGTGTAACCAGACCCTAGTACGGCAAGGCCGAATATCCGCTCGGCGAACGGCGCAGATAGAGCGTACTTGCCAGAGCAGCTCTTTTCGTACCTCTTGCGGATGCTCTCGTTCTCGGCCTTGTCCTTGACCGTGATGTACGGCGGGTTCGCAACCACCACGTGATACGAGCCGTACTCGAGGATGTGGCAGGACTTGATGTAGTCCTCGACATCTTCGGTGCGGTACGTCCACGCGCCCGCCTCGCCGCCGAAGTCGAACTCACCCTGGCGGCCTGGGGAGCCCTTCCCGTGCAGCAGCGAGTCGCCGACCGCGATGTTGATCGGGAAATCGACGCGCTCCGTCAACCGCTCCACACCTGCCGCGCGCATCGCGGCCAGCATCAGTCTGAAGCGGGCAATCGCCGCCGCGAACGGATTCTTGTCCACGCCGTGGACAGACGACAGGGCTTTGGCGACCAACTCGTATCGGTCAGTAATAGGGGTCGCCGTCTCCCACGCTGACAGCAGGCGGCGGAACGCGCCAAGCAAGAAGTGGCCGCTTCCGCAGGCCGGGTCGATGACGCGCAATCCGGGTGGCAGGTCTTCGTGGCCCACCGGAGGCGCGGGTTCCAGGCCGAACTCCGCTATCGCCGGGTCGAGGGTGTAGTTGAGGATGAACTCCTCTACGAACTCCGGCGTCTGGAGCAGCGCGTAGGTCTTCCGCGCTGCCTCGGACAGGTCCTGGTAGAGGTCGCCGAGGAAGCGGGTGTTCCACTCGGGGTCGGTGAGGTCGTAGCGGATCTGGCCGTCCTCGCCGGTCTGCCGCCAAAAATCGAGCAACGCCTTGATGGCTTGTGGGGACGGCTCGATCGTCCACATGGGGTTGTGGCGTTTGTCGAACAGGCCCTTCGCTACCGGGGAGACAGACAGGGCGTCGATGGCGGCCTTGAGCCAGCCGAGGTCGTCGCTCTCCGGGTGGTTCTCGTAGAACTTGCCCTGGAGGTCGGCGGCGAGCTGGATGCGGTCGCCGGGGCCGGCGATGAACGGGTACTCGATTAGGCCGTTGTCCTCGCAGAACCGGACGAAGACGGTGGCGAGGACCCACGCAACGGCGACCTGGGTGACCCGCTCCCCCAGCCAGGTCTCGAAGGTCGCCGCCGTTCGGTCCGCTGACTTCGCGGCGCGCCACTCGACCTTGAGCCGGTCGCTGGCCAGGCCTGTCGGCTTCAGGTCGGCCTCGAGGAGAGCTACCTGCTTCTGGAGTGCCTTGAGCTCGATCATGAGGCCTTTCGGTCCTTCCCGTCACCGTGGGCGAACTCACCGGGCACATAGAGCTGCTCGGCGTCGCCGGGGATCACACTGACCGTCACCCGATCGAGCTGCGGCGGGGACTGCGGGTCCTCCATGGGGCAGAGCAGCCATAGGCCCGCCGGTGATTCGCCGGAGTCCCTGGCAGCCACCGCGAGCTTCGCCAGCAGCTCGACGCCGCCCGTGTACCGTGCGATGGGCGTGGCGTCGTGCAGGAGAACGATACCGCTGTTGCCGACGGCACGGATGTGCTCGTCCAGGCGGGTCCAGGTCTCCTGCAGGAGCTCAGCGAAGCCGGTTCTGGCGGTCGGCGAGGCGTCCGGGGCGTCGGCGGCCAGGACGGTCTCCCACTTGGGGCGACCGCGCTCGGCGACGACCGCCCGAAGGGCGGCGACGAATTCGGTGGTGACGTTGACGCCGGTGACGCCGTCGAGTGCGGCAACCGCGTGGCGGATGGCGACCGCGTCGCGGATCGGGGCCTTGAGCGCGATGAAGCCGCCGCGCTGACGGGCCTGGTCGAGCCGGGCCGCGGCGTGCTCGGCCGCCTCGGCGGTGGCGGTTGACGGTATCAGGCGCGCAGGAGCGCGGCTGCGCGAGCCGGACGTTCCCGAGATTTGGGTCGACGACGTGAGGTAGAGCCGCGAGTCCGATCCTGCGACGACGTCGTAGCCCAGGCCCTTCAGCAGCTCGGTGATGGTGTCAGGAGTAGGCCTATTCGGCGTATCGAGGTCGGGGAACCGGGCCAGGACGCGACGGACAAGCTCGTCGGCGAGCGCGCCCTCGGCGATCGAGCCGACCTGGGAGATCTTCACCGCGCGCTCGGCGGACAGGTTCCTCGGGTACAGCTCGAGACGGGGCGTCGCCGCCGTCTTCTCGGACGCGGCGGCCGCGAGCTGCACCAGGTCGGTGTCGGACAGGCGCAGCGCGTGGTCGGCGGTGTCCACCTCGCGCAGCACCTGCCTGATCTCGGTCACGCCGGGCAGCGGGTCGCGGGCCGAGAGCGCGTCCGCCTCCTCACCGAGCAGCTCGGCGTAGGCGAACAGGTCCTCGGCGGCCGGGGCAGTGCCTACCTCGCCGGCGTCGGTCAGCGCGACGATCACCGGGGCGGCGCTGCCCGACGGTGTCAGGCGGCGGGACGCGATCCGGGCGGACTCGCGGCGCTCCTCGGTCTCCACTGCGGCGCGGACGCAGATCGCGGCCAGGCGCAGGCGCTCGGCCGGATCGCCGGTCTCGGCGCCGCGCTTGGCCAGCAGGCCGGCGGCGAGCTGGCGCGATCCGAGGACGCGACCGTGGGCGCCAAGGATCGTCACCAGGTCCTCGCGGACCGAGGTCAGCGCCTTGACGGACTTCTGCCAGCGGTTGCGGAGGCGGTCCAGGAGGGCGGTCACCTCATCTTCGGACAGGCCGGTGGCGCGGGCGATCTCCAGCGGCGCGGCCCACGGCGAGACCGGAGCGGCCCCGGCCGCGGCGGGCGCCAGCCCGGTCACGCGCGCCAGCTCAGGTGTGTCCGGGATCAGGCGTCGGACGACCTCGTCGACGGAAAGCTGCGCCAGGTCTTCCGGCGTCTCGGGAGACAACTGGGGAGCGGGAGAAACCCCCGTACGTTCAAAATCAAGATCTCTTTTATCCCGAACGGACGCTGGCTTCTCCCCGTCGGCCCACTGGACGTCCGCGCGGGCCGTGCCGTCCTCGGTGAGGCTGAACCGCTGCCGCCATTCGCGGGAGAGCCGGACCAGCTCATAGCGAGGCACGGAGCCGATGCCGCGCAGCGCCGTGATCCGCTTGGCGGGGACGCGGGCCAGGTCGCCGGCGGTGTCGATGCCGAGGCGCTGCTGGGCGATCGACAACGCGAACGGGGACAGGCCGGCGGCGATCAGCGGGGTCACGGGGATGGCCTTGGCGGTCGCCTCCGTTCGCTTGGCGCGGGCGTGCTCGGTTGGGTCGGCTGCCTCGTCGCCCTCGTCCGCTTCGTCGCTGTTGGTGGAGGCCGTGGTGAGCGGGGGGACCGTGTCCAGCTCGCGGAAGATGTCCGTCCAGGCCAGAGTCATCTCGCGCAGCGTCCTGAACCGCTTGGCGGCGTCACGGTGCAGGGCAACCGCGAAGAACTCCACGAGGCCGTCCCTGGCGACCGGGTCGAAGAGATCCTCGGCTAGCTGCACTTCCTCGGCGGGGTCGAGGAACCGGGCGTCGGGTAGGTCGTCACCCCAGGACGGGAGCTCGCCACTGGCCATCTCGTGCAGGGTGACCGCGACCGCGTACAGCTCGGAGGCCTGGTCGTAACGCTGTCTGGACGGGGTGCCGAGGAAGGGGTCGAGGTAGCCTCGGGTGCCCGCGATCAGGTCGGTGTCGGGCGTGCCGGCCAAGGAGAAGTCGAAGAGGACCAGCTCGCGGCCCTTGCGGTCGAGCGTGCGTAGCGCCAGGTTGTCTGGCTTGATGTCGCGGTGCCATACGCCCCGCTTGTCGAGGAAGGCGATGGCCTGGAAAAGGTCCTCGCCGAGGCGCTCGAGTTCGTGGATGGTGAGCGGGCCGTGCTGGCGCAGTTCCTCGGCCAGGGTGTGCTCCCCGACGTACTCGACGCCGACGACGGTGCGGCGGGCGTCGGCTGGGCCGGCTGGGAAGGGCTGGTCGAGGAGGCGCGCGACGTGCGAGTCGTTGAGCGTGGCGAGCTGCTGGGCTTCCCGTTCCAGGCGACGGGCGGCGGCGTCGTTTAGCGCGACCTTGAAGACGCGGTTGGCGTAGTCGCCGCCGTCGGTCGAGACGAGGAGCGCCTTGGAGGTTGAGCCGGTGCCGAGCTGCCTGAGCACCGTCCAGCCGAGGATCACATCGCCGGCGCCCGCTGTCAGCGGGTCCTGCTCGGGGTCGGGGTCCGGGGCGGTGAGTTCCTCCTCGATCTTGTCGAGGTTCCTGAGGAACTGACGGACGGACTCGGTGCGGTCAGCCTGGGAGAGCTGGGTGGCGTCGCGGACCAGGGCGTCCATGGCGGGACTGATGGAGTCGATAACCGCGGACGGAAGCAGAGCGCGGGCCTGGGTGAGCCTGGTCGCCAGCTCGCCTCGGGTCGCGGCGGGGGGCTGGCCGGTGAGGATCAGGTAGCCGAGCGCGCCAAGTCCGAAGACGTCGAGCAGCGCGGGTGATTCCGGCGCGGCGAATTCCGGAGCCAGGTAGGGGCCTGCCGAGCGCTCGATGTGCGCCATGAGCGCCGCGGCACCGCCGCCGAAGGCGGTTGACGAGGTCTGCCTGGTGCGTGTCGTGCCGCCGGTGGTGGCGTCCGGGCGAGCGGCGACCTGCCAGTCGGCGATCCGCAGCCGTGGGTAGCGGCCATCGAGCTCCACGTAGACCGAGCGGGGCGCGAGGGCCCGGTGATAGAGGTGGCGGCGGTGCGCATGATCGAGAGCCTCGGCGAGCTGGCGGATCATCTCAAGGCGGGTGTGCAGCGGCAGGCCCGGGTTGCCGGAGATGAAGTGGTCAAGGCGCTGCCAGTCCGCGCCGTGGCGGAAGACGACCGCCGGGCCGACCAGGAGCTCGTCGCTGTACTGTTCGGCGCGGACGATGCCGTCGTGGGAGATGCCCTGCAGAGCCAGGTACTCGCGGTGCGCGGCGCGCTGCACGGACTTGCGGTCGGAGTCGGTCGCGGTGCGCTCGGTGAGGAAGACGCGGACCCGTCTGGGGTAGTCGGTGGGCAGCGACGGGTTGGTGGCGAGGTAGTCCTCCCACGTCGGGCCGGAATCGTAGGACTTCTCACTGAGCTCATAGGGGCCGACCCGGCCGATCCGGTGCAGCCGGGCGATGCCGATCTCCTGCATGAGCTTGGGAAGCTGCTTGGAGAGGGTGGGCGTGACCCGGTTACGTTCGCTCGTCGGCGGCTGGTTGAGGAAGCCCGTCCAGATGCCGTCAAGGCCGGTGCTGTTGGTGAGGTTGTCGCGGCCGTAGACGCGCTGGCGCTGGAACTCGTCCAGGCGGCAATTCAGGTTCTCGGCCGATAGGAAGACGACCGCCTCGATGCGCGGAAACGGTTCCCTGACGCCGAGCTTCTTGGCCGCTTTCGCCAGCTGGGTCTTGAGTTCCTTGGCCTTCTGATCGGTGAAGTGCAGCGGGTTCTCGATCGTCCTGGTCTTATCGCCGTCGCGGAACATCCAGGTCGAGCCGTGGTTGGCGGCCGTGCCTGGATGGGACTTGATCTCGACCAGGAACAGGCCACCGGGGGTCGCGATCAGGAGGTCGACTTCGCGGACGTGCCCGCTGGCGGCGGTGAAGGTGAAGGTCTGCCACGCGCGGTACGGTTCGGCGTCCGGCATCTGCGCCTTGATGTGCTCGAGGGCCGACTGCTCCCAGGAGTAGGCGGAGCGCTGCCCCTGCCACCGTTGCGACTGCCCGCTCAGCTCCATGGATCAGAAGCGTAAGGGAATCCGAGCCCTCGCTGAAGAAAGATAAATCCCGGCGCCCGGAAATCCGGGCGCCGGGACGGGAACTCAGCCCTGGACTGTGACCTGCACTGGCGGTGAGGTCACCGGGCTTGCTATCGCGTCGGTCGCTTTGGCGGTGAGGGTGTAAGCGCCGTCGGCGAGCGGGGCCGACGGGGCGCACGACCACGAGCCGCTGTCGGACGCGGTGGCGGTGCAGATCGCGCTGCTGCCCGCGTCGACCGTCACGGTCGCGTCGGGCTCGCTCGTGCCCGACACGGCTGGCGTTGTCGTCACGGTTGCCCCGGCGGCCGGCGCGGTGATCGCGACAGGCGGCGGGAAGTCCGTGACGTTGGCGACGCCGTCGCCGCTGATCTTCACCGCGACGCTGTGCACCGTTACCTGCCCGCTGCCGTTGCGCAGCCGGAAGTCGGCACCGCCGTTCTGCTCGCCGCCGAAGTACGCGCCGGTCGCGGTGACCGTCGCGGTCTTCCAGGTGTCGGTGTTGGTGAGCGGGATGTTGGGGGTCGCGGCCTCGTAGGGGTTGGACGTGCCGTTGTCGTACTGGACCTGGAACGAGCCCGTCCCGGAGTCGTAGTACTCCACCGTGAACGTCGCCGAGTAGTCGCCCGGCGTACGCGACCGAGTCGTCGATGTTGAAGTAGATGTTGCTGTTGGTGCTGGTCAGGGCGGACAGCCCGCCGATGTCGGAGCCGGTCGTCGGCCCGTCGTACGCCGTGTTGTTCTCGCTCATGCCGTAGGCGTAGTTAGTCGGCCCCACGACCGAGCCCACGACGGCGGTGCCGGGCGGCAGGTTGGAGGCGTCGAAGCTGACCGCCGCCGACGGGCCGCTAGCGAACCCGGTCGGGTCGGTCGCGGTCGCCGTGATGGCCAGCTTGCCGCCGGGGAGCCCGCCGGCAGGCGCGCACGACCAGGAACCGGAGTCGGTGGCGGTGGCGGTGCACAGTGCCGTCGAGCCCTCGTCCACGGTCACCGAGGCGTCCGGTTCGGACGTGCCGGAGATCGAAGAGTCGAGCGTGAGGGTCTGACCGCCCTTCGGCGTGGTGATCGCCGGTGCGGGCGGGAACTCCGTCGTGGCCGGAACCGCCGGGCCGGTGACGGACACGCCGACACTGTGCACGGTGATCGGCTGCTGCGCGTCGAGCCGGAAGTCCGTGCCCGCGTTTTCCAGCCCGCCGAAGTAGGCGCCGGTGACCGTGAACGAAGCCTTCTTCCAGGTGTCGCTGCCGGTCAGCGTGATCGTGCCGGCTGTGTGGTAGGGGTCGCTTCAACCCGTTGTCGTACTGCAGCGCGACCGTGCCGGTGCCGGAGTCGTAGTACGACACGGTGATGGTCGCGTCGTAGCTGGACGTGGCGGCCACCGACGGGTCGATGCTGAAGTACAGGTCGTTCTCGGCGGCCGACGCCGCGTCGTGGTGCGGGCGCTGAGCCCGGCCACGTCGGACGCCGTCGTCTGCGCGGACTCGTCGGTGCCGGCGTAGTCGACCTGGGTGACGCCGTCGCTGGCGTTGGTGGCGCCGAGGACGGTGCCGACCACTGCCGTGGCCGCCGGGCCCGCCGGGTCGAGGCCGATCTGGACCTTGCCGCCAAGGTGCTTGTCCGTGGTCGCCGGGGTGCCGGTGACCGGGGCGAACGGCAGCGCTGTGGTGGGCGCGCTCACCTGCTCGACGAGGTAGGACTGGCCGGCCAGGGCCTGGAAGGTGAACGACGTCGCTGGTGCGTGGTGCGGGCGACCACCTGGTGCTGGCCGGCGCCGGAGACGACCTCGACCTGCTGGCCGGGCCACGGGTTCTTCACCGTGAGCCGGCCGCTGTGGCCGGCCTGGATCGCGGCGGTGACCAGCTGGCCGTTCTCGACCTGCACGTCGACCTTGTCGTTGTCCTGGATGTAGACCGTGCCGCTGCCGTTCCAGTCCGACGGCCACGCCGGGGCGAACCGGATGATGCCGTCATAGTCCTGGGCGAGCGCCTCGTCGACCGCGGTGGCGACGGTGGCCGACTGCTCCATGTACGGCTGGTAGCCGACGGTGCTGCCGATGTCCGCGAAGCCGTTCGGGTAGACCTGGTGCGCCTCGGTGAGCGAGACCAGGTTGCTCTCCACCTGGCTGGGCTGCTCGAGCCGGGCCGCGTCCACGGCGTCGAACGACCAGTCGTTGCCGCCCTTGTTCGGCCGGTTGGTGTAGCTCCGCTGCTCCAAGCGCGAACAGGTTAGAGTCCTGGTCGCTCACGTCGTCCCACGGCCATAGCGGCTCGAGCTCGATGTTCTCGCCGTTCTGCCGCTGCGCGGCGGGCTGGTAGGAGATCGCGATCATGTCGGTCCCGGTCGCGTCCGCCGCCTGCGTTTCGGCCTGCGTGTAGTCCGGGTTGAGGAGCTGCGTCCGCGTCGCGTCGTCGGTCCGCGGGTACGGCGGGATCTCCGTGATGCGCCTTGGCGAACTGGGCCAGCAGCGGGTCCTTCGATGACTTGTCGCCGACCAGCTTCGCCGCCTCCCCGATGATCGGGAACATGCCTGGTCAGCGGCGATGTCGGTGGTCGGGTCCTGGACCGCCCACTGGGTCTCGTGGGCGTTCGCGACGGCGTGCAGCAGTCCGTCAGTGCCGACGTTCTGGTAGGCGAGCAGGAACTGGGCGGTGGCCTCCATGAACGGGAACGCCTTCTTCAGGAACGCGACGTTCCCGGTGTCCTGGTACTGCTCCCACATGTAGACGGACAGCTCGGGGCCGCTGCGTGATGTCCAGCGCGTTCCAGTTCGGCGAGCCGGGCTCACTGCACGCGGAGTTCTGGCCCGCGGCCGTGGAGCCGCCGTTGCCGTTGAAGCGCATCACCTCGGGGACGCAGGCACCGGGCAGGCCGCCCATCTGCGACTTGGTCCACGCCTCGATGTTCGACAGGTCATTGATGTACATGTCGAAGATCGGCGTGTTGAGCTGGTAGTTGCCCGAGCTCATGTTGGCCGAGATCTCGGCGCGCATGTTCCACAGCCAGTACTCGGACGGCGTCCAGGTCTGCTCGTCCTTGCTCCAGTCGAACATGTCGGCGTCGCCCGCCTGGTTGCCCGGGTAGGTGCCCGGCTTCTCGCTCGCGGCCTCCTCATACAGGTAGAGGGTCCGCAGGTTCTCGATGTAGGCGGCACTGCCGTCGGCGGAGCTCATTTCCACCAGCCCGGAGTGCGACCAGAAGCTGTCTCCACCAGCGGTCCTGGCTGCCGAGCAGGTTCCGCTCAGGAACGCTGGCGTCTTGGCCGATCAGCTTGGTGACCGTCTGCGCGGCGGTCAGGGCCGAGCTCGCCGTTCCACGAGGGCGCGGCCACGACGACCCGGAAGTCGCCGTTCGCGTTCGGCTTGAAGCTGACCTGCACCTTGCGTCGGGCTGGTGACGCTGGCCTGCACGTCCCGGCCGCCCGCGGTGATCGCGGACAGCGACCCGAACGTCTGCCCGCTCGGCGCCCGCCTCCGAGTTGTCCACCCAGGTCTCGGCGAGCGAGCCGACTGTGCCGCTGACCGCGGCGGTCGGGTTCCGGCCGGACCACAGGTAGATCGACGCGGTCTGGGCCACGTTCGGGTTCGCGCCGCTGACGTCAACGATCAGCTCGTCCTTGGCGCTCGAGACCCAGGCCTTCATCGACTCGCCGCCGCCGGATTCCTCAAGGACGCCGTCGGTGAGGTCGAGCCTGCCGCTGAAGTCGGACGCGTGCGAGATGACCGACAGGCCCGGGATGTTGACCTGGCCAGGCGACTTCCGGTCGGGCATGGTGTCGGACCTGTTCAGCTGAGCGGTGAAGCCGTTCGCGGCCCAGGCCGCCACGCCAAGCGCGCCGTTGCCAAGCGGGATGGACGCGGTCGGGTTGATGTTGGGCTGGCCGAGGACGATATCGTCGCGGCTGACCACGCCGTCGGGATCGAGGGCGAAGGTCCCGTCATGCCACGCTGTGGTGGCTGCGCTTGCGGTGGATCCGGTCCCCGGTTGCGGCGTCCGCGCGGGCGGACAGCGGGCCGCTCGCGAGAACCAGGCCGGACGTCGGCGGCGAGCAGCGCGGCGGCGACCGCGGCGAGTCGCCGAGCGCGGGGACCGGCGCCCGGCACGTCTAGGTGGCGGTGACGAAGGTACGGACGGGTACGGCGGACTCAACGACACAGTGGCCTCCACGGCGAGTGCGAGTGTCGACAGCCTCACGGCGGGCTGCCTGGTTATGATCCGATGATTCGGCGCCAGCGATGATCCGATGAATCGCGTTACCGGTGCGCACCAGGCAGACTGGCTTGCCTGCCTGGTGCGTTCACGGTGCCGTAACATCGGATGACTGGTTTATACGACTAGATGGCCTCATCTGTAAAGACCCGATCTCCCAGGTGAGACCGAATCGTCACTATTTGCACATAATCAGGAAATTTCTACGTAACAAGCCCCTTGCGCCGCCCGTCGTCGAGGTGTAAACATCCGATGAATAGATCCGATGTTTCCACTTCGAGGAGCGCAAGTGTCGCACGTGCAGCCAGCAGAGCCCGCCACGAATCCGGCACCGGCCGGCGACGCGCCCGCCGGCCTTCCCGGGCCTGGCGCAAGAATCGTCGCGCTCGACTGCTATGACGTGCGGTTTCCGACCTCGCTCGAGCACGACGGCTCGGACGCGATGAACACCGATCCGGACTACTCGGCGGCCTACGCGGTGCTGCGCACCGATGCCGAAGGGCTCGAGGGCCATGCCCTCTGCTTCACCATCGGCCGCGGCAACGACGTCGTGGTCGCCGCCATCACGACCCTGCGGCAGCACGTGGTCGGCAAGTACGTCGATGACATCATCGGCGACCTCGGCGGGTTCAGCGCCGCCATGATCGGCGACAGCCAGCTCCGGTGGCTCGGCCCTGAGAAGGGCGTCATGCACATGGCCATCGGCGCCGTCGTGAACGCCGCCTGGGACCTGGCCGCCAAGGTGGCGGGCAAGCCGGTCTGGCGGCTGCTCGCGGACATGACGCCCGAGCAGCTCGTGCAGCTGGTGGACTTCCGCTACCTGGAAGACGCGCTCACCCCGGCCGAGGCCCTGGACATCCTCCGCGCTGCCCAGGAAGGCAAGGACGAGCGGATCGCGGAGCTTGAAGCCGTCGGCCACCCGGCTTACACCACGACGCCTGGCTGGATCGGCTACTCCGACGAGAAGCTGGTCGCGCTGTCGCGGCAGGCGGTCGCCGACGGCTTCACGCAGATCAAGCTGAAGGTGGGCGCGGACACCGGCGACGACGCCCGCCGCATGGCCCTCGCGCGGGAGGCGGTGGGACCGGACATCCGGATCGCGGTGGACGCGAACCAGCGCTGGGGCGTGGCACAGGCGGAAGCCGCGATTGCCGCGATCGCCCCCTGGCACCCGTACTGGGTCGAGGAACCGACGAGCCCGGACGAGATCCTCGGCCTCGCCGTCATCAAGACCACCATCGCACCGATCAAGATCGCCGTCGGCGAGCATGTCGCCAACCGGGTGATCTTCAAGCAGATCCTGCAAGCGGGTGCCGCGGACGTGCTGACGATCGACGCGTGCCGGGTGGCCGGGGTCAACGAGAACCTGGCGATCCTGCTGCTCGCGGCGAAATTCTCGGTCCCGGTCTGCCCGCACGCTGGCGGCGTCGGCCTGTGCGAGATGGTCCAGCACCTTGCGATGTTCGACTTCGTCGGGGTATCGGCGTCGGCGGACGACCGCGTCCTTGAGTACGTCGATCACCTCCACGAGCACTTCACCGACCCGGTGCGCATCGCCCGCGGCCGGTATCTCGCGCCGACCGAGCCCGGTTTCTCCACGACGCTCCGGCCTCAGTCACTGCGCGACTACGAGTTCCCGAATGGTGCCGTCTGGCAGCAGCTAGGAGGTCAGTAGCCATTAAGAGCTGGAAAATTCACCTTTTGTCCGTAATATTCCGAAACGTGTAAGGAGAGACACATGAGACTGAAGAAACGCCTGATCGGTACCGTGACGCTGGCCGCGGCGGGACTGCTGGCCGCAGCCTGCAGCTCGAGCAGCACCAGCACGACAGGCACGGCCGGCGCAAGCGCCGCCGCCACCGCGTCCGGGTTCGGGCCAGGTCACGATCGGCGTCGACCTGACCTACAACAACACCGCCTTCTGGGCCGCCTACATCAACTACGAGCAGCAGTACGCGCAGCAGATGCACATCAAGCTGCTCGGCCCGCTGCTCGCCAGCGCCAACGCCAGCCTGCAGAACCAGCAGATCGAGAACCTGGTGAACGAGGGCGCCAAGGCGATCATCGTGAACCCGGAGACGGCCACCAGCCTCGGCCCGGCGATCACCTACGCGAGCGCGCACCACGTCCAGCTGGTCTCGGTCGACACGATCGTCGGCGTCGGCCACGTGTACATGGTCGTCCGCGCCTCCAACACCCTGTACGGGCAGGACGCCTGCGCCTACATCGCGAACAACGTCAAGTCCGGCTACGTCCTGGACCTGGAAGGCGACCTCACCTCGTCCAACGGCGCCGACCGGACGAACGCCTTCGACTCCTGCATGGCCGCCAACGACCCAGGCGTGAAGGTCCTCAAGGACCCGACCGTCTGGACGGACGCGACCGCCGTCACCGACGCGCAGGACGCGATCAACGCCTACGGCTCGCAGCTGAAGGCCATCTACTCCCAGTGGTCGAGCCCGGACACCGGCATCCTCCCGCTGCTGAAGAGCAAGGGCCTGACAAACACCATCGTGATCAGCGACGACGGCGTGCCGTTCGAGATGTGCGACATCGGCAACGGCTCGGTGACCGCCTCGCAGTCGCAGCCAGCCAACCTGTACGCGCAGTACGCCCTCACCTACGCGGAGGACGCCGCCAAGGGCGTCACGCTCGCGGCCGGCCAGCCCGGCGGCGGCGCGCCCAAGCTGCAGACCGTCTCCTACGACGGGGACACGAACCTCGCCGACCCGATCGTCGCGCCGTTCGTCACCAAGACCGCCACCAAGCTGTCGCTCACGAGCCGCGGTCGACGGCCTGCCCGCCTCGTTCACCACGACCCCGGTCTCGGACGCGGACCTGTGGGGCAACGTGTACGGCCAGGCGCACGGCGGCGTCTGCGCCGCGTCGGCCTCGTCCTAACGCCTCCCGGTGGCCGGCGTCCCGCGCGGGCGCCGGCCGCCAGAACGGAAATAAGCAATGACTTCCAGCGGCCAGGCGCTGGTCGAAGTGACCGGCATCGAGAAGCGTTTCGGCACCACCCGCGCCCTGCACGACGTCAGCCTGTCGATCAAGGCCGGACAGTGCCTCGGGCTGGTCGGCCGCAACGGCGCCGGCAAGTCGACGCTGGTCTCGATCCTGTCCGGCCTCGTCGAGCCGGACGCCGGGACCGTGGCGTTCGGCGGTGAGCCCGCGCCCCGCGTCGGCGACATCGCGCGCTGGCACGAGTGGATCGCCACGGTCTTCCAGCACTCGATGATCGTGCCGGACCTGTCTGTCGCCGAGAACGTGTTCCTCGGCACCACGCCGGGACTGGTCAGCTGGCGGGCGATGCGCAGCCAGGACCAGCGCCATCATGCGCGAGTGGGGCTTTGACATCTCGGCCAAGACGCTGTGCAGGGACCTGTCGGTCGAGCAGCTCCAGATCGTCGAGATCGCGCGGGCGCTCGCCCGCGGCGCTCAGTGCGTGCTGCTCGACGAGCCCACCGCGACCCTCGAACGCGACGCGGGCCGGCGGCTGTTCGACCGGGTGCGCCAGCTCACCGCCGGCGGTGTCGCCGTCCTCTACATTTCCCACCATCTGGAGGAGGTCTTCGAGATCTGCCAGGACGTCGCCGTGCTGCGTGACGGCGAGATGGTGCTGACCGCGCCGACCGCGGAGCTGTCCCGTGACGACCTGGTGATCGCGATGGTGGGTGAAAGTCACACCCAGTCCGCGGAACGAACCGTCTCCGCTGCCGCCCGGCACCCGTCCCCGGCGCGGAGGCGCCGCGCGCCGCCGCGGCGAGCCCCGACGCCGCCGCCCGTGACGACGTGGTGCTCTCGGTCGAAAACCTCACCGCCGACTCTACCCGGGGACGCCTGTCGGGGGTGTCGCTGCAGGTCCGCGCGGGCGAGGTCGTCGGCATCACCGGCCTGCTCAGCGCGGGTGTCGCCACCATCGGCCGGGTGGTCGCCGGCGCGGAGGAAAGTTCCGGCGGGCAGGTCCGGGTACGCGGGCGGCGCGTCCCGCCCGGGCAGCGCGACGTCGCCCAGCGCGCGGGCGTCGGCTACATCCCCGAGGACCGCCACGCCGAAGGCTTCGTCTCCCACCTCGGCGTCGCCGAGAACGCCACCATGACCATCACGAAGCGGCTGGCCGACCGGTTCGGATTGCTCAGCCCGGCCCGGCGGGTGGCCGCCGCGGCCCCGCTCACCGGCAGGCTCTCGCTGGTGTCGTCCGGCCCGGGCCAGCCTGTCGGCGAGCTGTCCGGCGGCAACCAGCAGAAGGTCACCGTCGCGCGGACCCTGGCACACGACCCGTCGCTGATCGTGGCGATCACGCCGACTCGCGGCGTGGACGTCGCGTCCAAGGAACTCCTGCTCGGCGCGCTCGCCGATGTCGCGCGGGACACCGGGGCGGGTGTGCT
Organism: uncultured Actinomycetota bacterium; assembly: GCA_963778435.1. Taxonomy (GTDB): domain Bacteria; phylum Actinomycetota; class Actinomycetes; order Streptosporangiales; family Streptosporangiaceae; genus Trebonia. The sequence goes on along the minus strand of CAVZUX010000016.1, from coordinate 173,172 downwards.
GCTCTGCAGCGACGAGCTTTCCGATCTCGACATCTGCGACCGGGTCATCGTCCTGGTCCGCGGCGAGGTCTTCACCGAATTCACCGAGCCGCCTTTCGACCGCGACGCCCTGATCGTCGCGACCGAGGGGATAGCCCAGGAGGCAGCAGAATGATTTCAAACTCTCCCGACTGTCGCCGACGGCGGCACGGGAACGGCGCCGCCCGCCGCCCGGGGCATCGGGTCATGGTTCGCGCGGATCGAACGTCGGCGTGCTGCGCGAGGTGGCGCTGCTCCCCGTCCTGATCCTGCTGATCGTCGTGGGGACCGTGGTCAGCCCGGCGTTCCTGACCGTCTCCAACTTCGCCGGCATCGGCCAGCAGAGCGCCGCGCTCGGCGTGGTCGTGGTCGGCGAGAGCCTGATCCTGATGATCGGCGGCATGGACCTGTCGCTGGAGGGAACCTACGGCCTGGCGCCGATGGTCGCGGCCTGGCTGATCGTCCCGATCGCCGCCTACGGCGAGGGCACCGACCTGAGCCCGTACCTCGGCATCGTGGTCCTGGTCGCCGTCGGCGCGGTGATCGGCCTCATCAACGGATTCCTGATCGTGAAGGGCAGGCTGAACGGGTTCATCGTGACCCTCGGCATGACGATCGTGCTGGCCGGCCTGCAGAACGGCATCGTCAAGGCGCAGACGCTGTTCAACCTGCCGCCCGCCTTCGGCTACCTGGGCGCCGCGTCGATCGGCCAGGTGCCGGTCTCGCTCATCGTCGCCGTGATCATCTTCGTGGTGTGTGGGCCTGTTCCTGCGCTACCAGCGCACCGGCCGCGCCATCTACGCGGTCGGCGGCAACCCCGCGGCGGCCCGGGCGGCGGGCATCAAGATCGACCGGGTCAAGATCGGCGTCTACGTCGCCGGCAGCGTCCTCGCCGCCATCGGCGGGCTGATGGAAGCGGGCCGGGTCTCGGCCGTGACCGGCCAGCAGGGCTACGGCGAGGGCATCATCTTCAACGTCTTCGCCGCGGCGGTGATCGGCGGCGTGAGCCTCAAGGGCGGCCGCGGCAACATGATCGGCGCGGCCTCCGGCGTGATCCTGCTCGGCATCGTGCAGAACATCCTCGACCTGGACCAACGTGTCGAACTACTGGATCGAGGCCATCGACGGCGCCGTCATCTTGTTCGCGCTATTCCTCGCCCGCATCGTCGGCGGCGAGTCCACTGCGGAAGGCCGGTAGACGTCATGAAGCTGCTGCGAATCGGTGACCAGGGACAGGAACGCCCGGCCGTTCTTGATGACGACGGGGTTGCCCGTGACCTGTCCGGCCTCGTCGGGGACCTTGGCCCTGAGTTCTTCGCGCGCGGCGGGCTGGCCGAGATCGCCGCGGCCCTCGCGGACCCGGCGGCCCGGGCGGCGCTGCCCGGCCGTCGCCGGCCGGATCGGCGCGCCCGTCGCCCGGCCGGGCAAGGTCGTGTGCATCGGGCTCAACTACTCCGACCACGCCGCCGAGACGGGCGCCGCGATACCGGAGCGTCCCGTGGTGTTCATGAAGGACCCGTCCACCGTGACCGGCCCGTACGACGACGTGCGGATACCGCGCGGCTCGGAGCGGACCGACTGGGAAGTCGAACTGGGCGTCGTCATCGGCGCCGCCGCCCGCTATCTCGGCTCGCCCGATGAAGCGCTGGCCTGCGTCGCCGGCTACGCAGTCAGCCACGACGTGTCGGAACGGGCTTTCCAGCTCGACCTGTCACCGCAGTGGGATCTCGGCAAATCGTGCGAGACGTTCAACCCGCTCGGGCCGTGGCTGGTCACGGCCGACGAAGTGCCTGACCCGCAGACTGCTCGGGCTGCGGCTCGCGGTCAACGGGCGCAGGCGGCAGGACGGGTCGACGGGCAACATGATCTTCGGAGTCGCGTACCTCATCTGGTACCTGAGCCAGTACATGGTGCTCGAGCCGGGCGACCTGATCAACACCGGCACCCCCGCCGGGGTCGCGCTCGGCCTGCCCGATCACCCCTACTTGCGCGCGGGTGACGAGGTGCGGCTGGAGATCGACGGCCTGGGCTGGGCGCAGCAGCGCTTCATCCCGGCACCCTGAGCCTGCGTGCAGGCCAGGCAGGGCGGGATCGACAGTAGACGAAGAGGGAGATATGACATGGCAGAACTGACCGGGCTCGCCGCGCTCGTGACCGGCGGCGGTTCGGGGATCGGGCTGGCCACCGCGCGGCTCCTCGCGAGCCGCGGCGCGGAAGTGGCCGTGCTCGACCTCAAGCCGGGTGACGAGTTCACCAGCGTGACCGCCGACGTCACCGACGACGCGTCGGTGCGGCTCGCGGTCGACACGGCGGCCGGACGCCTCGGCGGCATTGACATCCTGGTCAACAACGCGGGCATCGGCTCGATCGGCACCGTGGCCGACAACCCGGACGAGGAATGGCACCGGGTGTTCGACGTCAACGTCGTCGGCATGGTCCGCGTCACCCGGGCGGCGCTGCCCTACCTGCGCGCCTCCGCGCACGCCGCGATCGTCAACACCTGCTCGATCGCGGCGACGGCGGGACTGCCGCAGCGAGCGGTGTACTCGGCGACCAAGGGCGCGGTGCTGTCGCTGACGCTCGCGATGGCCGCCGACCACGTCCACGAGGGCATCAGGGTGAACTGCGTCAACCCCGGCACCGCCGACACGCCGTGGGTCGGCCGGCTGCTCGATCAGGCGGACGACCCGGCCGCCGAGCGCGCGGCGCTTAACGCCCGGCAGCCGATGGGGCGGCTGGTCACCGCGGACGAGGTCGCGGCGGGCATCGCCTATCTGGCCAGCCCGCTGGCGTCGTCGGTCACCGGAACGGCGCTGGCGATCGACGGCGGCATGTCCGGCCTGCGCATCAGGCCCCGCTCGTGACCGCTGCGTCACCGGACTGGCCGCCGCCCGCGCTGCCGCTGCAGCAGCTCGGGCGCTCGGGGGTGGCGGTCACCGAGATCTCGTTCGGGGGAGCCGCGATCGGGAACCTGTTCACCGCGGTGACCGACGACGACGCGCGGGCCGCGATCGACGCGGCCTGGGACGGCGGCATCAGGACCTTCGACACCGCGCCGCACTACGGCCTCGGCCTGTCCGAGCGCCGGCTCGGCGCGGCGCTGCGTGACCGGCCGCGGGACGAGTACGTGATCTCCACGAAGGTAGGCAGGCTGCTTGAGCAGACTCCGTCAACGGGGCCTAGCACGGCAGGCGGGCGCGACCCCGAAGGGTTCGACGTTCCGGCCGGCGTCGTCAGGCGGTTCGACTTCAGCGCGGACGGCGTCCGGCGCAGCCTGGCGGCGAGCCTGGGCCGGCTCGGCCTGGACAGGGTCGACATCGCGCTCATCCACGACCCCGACGAGCACGGGGAGCAGGCACTGCGCGAGGCGTACCCGGCGCTGGCCCGGCTGCGCGCGGAAGGCGTTGTCCGCGCGATCGGCGTCGGCATGAACCAGACGGAGATGCTCACCAGGTTCGTCCGCGAAACCGACATCGACGTCGTCCTCGTCGCCGGCCGGTACACGCTGCTCGACCGGTCCGCGGCGGACACGCTGCTGCCCGCCGCCCTGGATCGCGGCGTGTCGGTCATCGCCGGGGGGGTGTTCAACTCCGGCCTGCTCGCCGCGCCTGCGCCGGGTGCTACCTATGACTATGAGGCCGCACCTGGCTCCCTGATCAGCCGCGCGCTGCGGCTGCAGGAAATCTGCGCGGAGTCCGGGGTGCCGCTGCGCGCCGCGGCCGCGCGTTTCCCGCTGGCGCACCCCGCCGTCGCGAGTGTGCTGATCGGCGCGCGCAGCGCGGCGGAGGTCACCGACGCGATCACGCTGCGCGGGCTTGACATACCGGCGGAGCTATGGGCATCCCTTGCTGCCGCGGACGAGAAAGGCCTTGCATGAAGCGCGCGGTCTATGCGACTTCCGTAGTGACCGGGCCTACGATGGTCGCGATCACGCGGGCAAGCCGCCGATCGCGAGCGGGGATCTCGGCGCGCGGAACAGGGGCGGGAGCGGTTCGTGGCGCTAACTGACGAGGCGATCGACAAGATCAAGCAGATGATCCTCTCCGGCCGGGTGCGGCCGGGAGAGAAGCTGCCCAGGGAAGCCGACCTGGCCGCCGAACTCGGCCTGTCCCGTAACTCGCTGCGCGAGGCGGTGAAAGCGCTCAGCCTGGTCAACGTCCTCGACGTGCGGCAGGGCGACGGGACGTACGCGACCAGCCTCGCGCCCTCGCTGCTGCTTGAGGCGCTGAACTTCATCATCGACTTCCACCGCGACGACACCGTACTTGAGTTCCTCGAGGTGCGGCGCATCCTGGAGCCCGCGGCCACCGGCCTGGCCGCGCTGCGGATGACAGACAAGGACAAGGCCGAACTGGGCAAGATACTCGACGCGGTCTCGGTCAGCTCCCCGGTCGAGGACTTCGTCACCACGGACCTTGAGTTCCACCGGAGGATCGCGCAGGGTTCAGGTAACTCGGTGCTGGCGTCGCTGGTCGACAACATGTCGCAGCCGACTGCGCGCGCCCGGGTCTGGCGCGGCATGACCGAACCGCGCGCCCTGGAGCGCACGATGAACGAGCACCGCGCCATCCACAATGCGATTACTAACAAGGATGCCGACCTCGCCCGCTCCTGGGCAATGATCCACATCGCCGGAATCGAGGGCTGGCTCCACACGGCCCTAACGGACTGATCTTTCCGGCGAGGCCACGGCGCGCTGCTCCACGACCGGCGCCAGCGGCAGGACCGGGAACAGCTTCGTCGAGGATGCTAAGCGGGGGGCCCGCGGAGCGCGCCGGTCACTGCACGACGGACCACACGAAGGTCGCCGTACCGGAGACTCCTTCCGTATCGGAGTCCGCGTGCGCCCCGGGCGGCACGGTGACCTTGCTGCCGCGCGCCTGCTGGTCGGTCTTGGACTTGCGCACCCCGTTCCTGCCCGCCGATTGCGCGCGGAACGGGGCTGCGCGGCCGTGTGCGCTGGCTGTTGGCGGTTACGCAACCGGCGTCGGCGCGACTGCCTGCAAGGCCGATGACGTGTGCGCTGCCGCGTCGTGGGAGGGCGCGGCGCAAGGCCCCGCGGGACCGGTTGCGCTGGTTCGGGCTCGAGTGGCTTCGAGCGACCGGGCAAGCGCGATCGTGCGGCGAAGGGCGGTCCCTTCGGCGGCGGGGCATAGGCCCGAGAGAAGCAACTCCATGCGGGCGAGCATGTCCGCGAACAGTGACGGGGATTCGGCCGGCCGATCAGGCGCGGCCCACGACTACAAGGCGTCGAAGTACGCCGCGCGCACGAGATGCCCGGCGAGACCGACGTCGTTGTCCTGCCGGATCTCGGATTGGACCGCCCGATCGCACCCAGGCGATCGTGAACACGCGCCCGGCCTCGGCATCGCGCTCGTAGTAGTCGGCAACCGCGTCGAGGGTGAGGATCAGCCTGGACACGGCGGACTCGGTGCCGGCGTTCCTGGCGAGGACGTCGGCGATGTGCTCGCGGCGGCGCCCGGTGGCCGCCGAGCACCTGACATTACCGGACAATCGAGGCACGGCCCGGCGGGGAGAACTAGCGACAGTTAAATAGGCGACCTCACCAGTAGAGTCGGCCCGTCGGTGCCGCTCGGTGTGACCCCCAGTCATAGGCGCTTCAGTCTCCGGCTGGTGCCTGTGCGATGGCTACGAAGTTCTGGCTCATGCCGATGAGTGACGGCTCGGCCTCCAGGAGCCGGAGCACGGACAGCACGTGATCGCGGCTTTCCGCGATGTCCAGGAGCTGTGACAAGCCCGGGAGGAGCTTGACGTTCCCGCTGGCGGCGACGATCTGGGACAGTTCCAGGCCGGCGTTCTTTATCTCATCAGCCAGTTCCTCTGGACGGTGGAAGTAGGACGTCGTGAAGTTCGCGGGGTCACCGCCTGGATTGCGGTACTGTCCGTCAGCCAGGAACCGGGCTGTGTCATCTAGCGGGGAGGAGCTGCCGCAGTTTCTCGCGGACGTCGTCGGTGCTGCCGGCCAGGAGGCGGTCCGCGATGTGCGCCAGGCCGGCGCTCGCGGCGGCGTCCGCAGGGAGAGAACCGAACCTGATGCGGGATGTTGACGAGGCGGGAGCTCGCTAGCGAACAGCGTGTTCACCTCCGGGGTCCCAGCTCGGGCCGTGAACACGAGCACGCCGCCATGACGGCCAGGCAGCGGCGCCTGCAGCGAGACAGCGAAGCGCATGGAATTGCTGAAAATAAAGATTGAGGCCCTGTTCTACGCTAATAACGAATACTTCGGGCGAGTTCGCCGAGACTCTTTCGGAACTCGGGATCAGGCAGAGGCGCTGGCGCGAGCAGTCCCTCCCACCCGCAGGTGTCCGAAGCCACCTCGCAGCGCCCGACGATCCCGGCCACCAGACCTCCCGCTTGCAGCAACTGCCGACAAGCGCGGAATGTAACGTCCTGCCCGCCGCCGCGACCGGCATATCGACGGGGTTGATCCCAGCGCGCACCTCAAGATCATGTACGGAGCCGCCAAGAACACCTGGGCATAACCGCCAACTAAACCTGGGAACGTTGGCAAAGCGCCTAAACAGCTCGCCTCTAGCCGCCATCTATAGCTGGTGGTCACACTCGGTTGTTGTGACCTCCAGCCATAGGCGGCGGTCCCTGGCGGCCGTGCCGTCAGGGCTGCGCGTCGACTCCGGCGGCCAGCCCCCGGAGCGCCTTGATGTCGTCGATGTCTTTCTGCCGCCAAGGCGCCGTTGCGCAGGCCCGGGGCAGCGGATCCCAGCGATCACGTCCTAAGCGCGCCACCTCGGCGGCAGCCCGGCCCGCCACGTCCGGCGACGCGTCATTACTTGACGAGGCGGCGGCGGTGCAGTAGCTTTTATTTCACAGCTTACACGTGTTATACGTGCAATACTGGCAGGTAAAGAGGATGACATGGCGAAACCTGGGACTACTGATGTCGAGAAGCACCTCAGAGCGGTCTTTCCTGACGGTGTAATCAGCCGGGTCCAGGTCCTGGAGTACGGGGATGACCCGGCGGTAGAGCCCGGAGACGCCGCAATCCGGGTCTTCCTCGCGCGGCTGGACCGGCCGGAGGGCGAGGAAGCCGACGAGGAGATCCTCGGTTCTTTCGAGAAAGCTAACCGCGAGCGCCTCAAGAAGCTGAACGACGAACTGCCCCGCGTCGTCGCGTGGGTGGAGTTCCAGCCTGACAGCCCGGGCGGGGCGGAGAAGCCCCGCCGTCACGTCCTGAAGATCGGCCGCGGGGGCCGGTCCTCTAAGCCGCTGGATGAAGCGTCTGAGGAACTCACCCCTGTCATGACGCGGCTCGGGCCTGCCGACCTGGCGACGGTGGACACGCTGATCACCGCGGGCATCGCGGGCAGCCGCGCGGAGGTCCTGCGCTGGGCGGTGGGCCGCATCCGCGAGAACCCGGCGTACGCGCAGATTCAAGACCGGGTGCGTGAGATCAACGAACTTAAAGCCCGGTTCTAACCGGGCCCGACTGACCACTCAGGTTGTCTCAGATGATCCGGTCCGTAAGCGGTGGATCCGCGGTGTCGAACACGAGCTCAACCGGACGGCGTAACCGGGGACAACACGCCGAACCACTGCTCGGCGCCGTACTCCTCGAACCGTCCCACCTCGGTGAACCCTAGCTTCGCCGCGAGGCGCATCCGAATTCATATCTTATATTAAGTCGTGATATAACACTCCCATTCGGGTTCGTCAAGGGGCGTCGGGCATACTGCCGGTCATGATGATTGGCGTGGGGCTGGACGCCCGGCTCGGCCTTCCGTTCGACCAACTGCGAGCTGCCGCCCGCGAGGCGGAGCGCCTCCGGTTCGAGAGCCTGTGGACCCCGGCCGGAGGAATTCCGGACGCGTTTCACATCTGCGCCGCCTGGTCGCACGACACCTCGCTGCGCACCGGGATTTCAGTGGTGCCCGCGGCCCGGATGTGGACCCCGCCCAGCCTGGCGGTGCAGGCGGCCACGGTGGCTCAGCTCTCCTCGGGGCGGTTCGTGCTCGGCCTCGGCACGGGGGGCTACGGGCCCGGCTTCTGGGCATCGGTGGGGCTGCCCGACCGCCCGATCTCGGTGATGCGCGCGTACGTCACCGAGGTCCGCGCCCTGTTGGCCGGCCAGCAGGTCACGGCCGGCCAGCTCGGCAGCAGGGCGGGTGTGGGTCCTGGAGGCCCCGGGTGGCCGCGGTCCTTCTCGCTCGGGCATGAGGACCTGCCGGCTACTCCGGTCTACTTGGCCGCGCTCGGTCCCCAGATGCTGCGACTCGCCGGCGAGACCGCCGACGGGGCCCTGCTCAACTGGGCCACGCCGGAGCGTATCGCGATCAGCCGGCTGGCGATCGAGGCGGGAGCCGGGCGGGCAGGCCGCGATCCGGGCGCGGTCCCGATCACGATGTACATCCGGGTCTGCATCGACGACGACGTAGCCGCGGCACGGCAGGCGTTCGGCACGCAGGTGCTCGGCTACGCGATGGGCCAGCCCGGCATCCCGCAGAGCGCGGGCTACCGGGGCCTGTTCGCCCAGATGGGCTTCGGCGCGGAGTTGACCGAGCTCGAGCAGCGGCGTGGCAAGGGCGCGGCCATGCGCGAGCTGGTGGCCGCGGCCTCCGACCAGATGCTGCAGTCGGTCGGGTACTACGGCACCGCGGGCCCAGCGCCGGCCGCGCTCGCCCGGCTCAGCAACGGGCTCGACGAGGCCATCGTCCGGATCATCACGGCCAGGCCCGGCCTGGAGCCGGTCGTCAACGCCATGACCGCCCTGACGCCATCGCTGATCAGGGACGCGAAGCAGTCCGGCACAGACCAACAGTAAGCGGCCCCTGATCCGCAAGCACGGTCGTGCCGCCCTGGGCGAGCTCCTTGACAGCCAGGGGAAAATGGGGCGGCGGGCCAGTCCCCGCTGAAGACGAGAGGCGGATGGGATCGTGAACGTGGACGAGTCGCGCCAGGTCTACGTCATCGGCGGCGGCCCGGCCGGGCTGGCCGCCGCCGCTGAGCTACGCCGTCGGGGGATGCACCCGGTGGTCCTGGAGCGCGGCGAGCAGGTGGGGACCAGTTGGCGCGCGGGCTACGACCGGCTGCATTTGCACACCGTCCGCGGTCTTTCCGGGCTGCCGGGCTTCGGAATCCCCCGGAACGCGGGTCGCTGGCCGTCTCGGGACGCCGTGATCGATTACCTGGAACGCTATCGGGCCACGCACGAGCTCGAGGTCCGCGGCGGCACCGAGGTGGAGCGGATAGCAGCGGCGGAGCCGCTGGACGGCGACGGCATTCGGTGGGTGATTCACACCACGGCGGGCGAGCGGCTCCCGGCGCGGTCGGTCGTGATCGCGACCGGTCACGCTCACACGCCCTATCTGCCGGACTGGCCGGGACGCCAGGCGTACACCGGCCAACTGCGGCACGCACGGGAGTACCGCAATCCGGCCCCGTTCGCCGGGCTCGATGTGCTCGTGGCCGGCGTGGGCAACACCGGTTCCGAGATCGCCACCGATCTGAGCGAGGGAGGCGCCCGCCGCGTGTGGATCGCGGTGCGGACCCCGCCGCAGATCGTCCGGCGCGATGTGGCCGGGTGGCCCGCCCATGCAACCGGCATCCTGGTCAGCCGGCTGCCCGCGGCGCTGGTGGACCCGGTCGCCCGGCTGCAGAGGCGGCTCACGATCCCGGATCTGACCCCCTACGGCATCCCTGCGCCGGATGACGGCCTGCTCTCGCGTGTCCGGCGCGTCGGGGAGGTACCCCTTCAGGATGTGGGATTCGTCGGGGCGGTGCGCAGCGGCAAGGTGACGCCAGTCGCGGCGGTGACCGGGTTCGAGGGCGACAAGGTCTTGCTGGCTGACGGATCGGCCATAGGCGCCCAGGCGGTGATCGCGGCGACGGGCTACCGCCGCGGGCTGGAAAAGATGGTCGGGCACCTGGGGGTACTCGACCACAGTGGCGTGCCCAAGATCCACGACGGGTCGCCTGCGGCTCCCGGCCTGTTCTTCCTCGGCTACACCGTCTCGCTCGCAGGCATGCTGCGCGACATCGCCGCCGCCGCACGGCGGGTCGCGCCCGCAGTGGCACGCGATTACCAGTCAGCCCAGGAATAATAAACTTTCATCCCGAACGGTCGCGGCTTGCTCTGTCTGGCCAGCGTCTCCTTCGACCGTGGCCGGCGCGGTCACCGACAGCACCACGACGCCGGCGCACATGACGACGAATCCGGCTGCCGCCACGGCCAGCACGGCGGGGTTGACCACGAAGTACTCGCCGAACAGCCAGACGCTGAGGGCGATGCTGACGATCGGGTCGATGATCACCAGCAGCGGCTGCGAAACGCGCAGCGGCCCGTTCTGAAGGGCGGCCTGCTCGATGATGACGCCCGCCAGGCCTCCTACCGCCACCGCGTACACCGGCCACGAGGTGAACAGGCCGCCCAGGCCGGCCTGGGCGAGGTCATTGGTCGCGGACTTGATGAACGCCGCCTCAAGAGCCCAGGTGATCCCCCCGGCCGAGCCGTACAAGGCCGCCCGGCGGGCGGGCGAGCCGCCCCTGGCCAGGGTGATCAGAGACCCGACGACGGCGACGCAGGCCACGACGGCCGCCGTCCAGTGCCCGCTGGTCGGACCCGAATGGCCGCCGCGCGGCTCCGCCGCGACGATGAAGACGGCCAGTCCCGCGCAGGCCGCAGCCGCCCCGGCCCAGGCGGCCCCAGCGATCATCTGGCGGATCCATACCCGACGCAGCACGAGCGCCATGACCAGCTCGGTGACGAGCAGCGGCTGGACGACCGAGAGCTGTCCGAACTGCAGGGCCAGCGCCTGTAGGCAGCGCACTTCGCTGACCATCCGACGTCCCGATTCTGGACGCGGCGGCGCGAGTCCTGAGCGGCTCCACCGTGGATGACGCGGCGCTGGCCCTGCGGGTTCCCAGCGATGGCGGGGTGAAATCGTTGCGGGCTCTGCTGGACCGACTCGATGAGCATTCGATCGACGTCGAGGAGTTCTCCGTGCACACACCGGACCTCGATGACGTTTTCCTGGCCCTGACCGGTCACGCAAGCACGGAGGTCATCGCACAATGAGCACCACTACAGCACCGTGGACCGATTCGCGGACCATGCTGCGACGCAACCTCAAGCACATCGTTCGGAATCCGGTCACGGTATTCAACGCGGCTTTGATGCCGGTCGTGCTCGTGGTGCTATTGGTGTACGTGTTCGGCAACGCCTTCAATGTAAGCATTCACCCTGGGTAACTGGGTGTGATGGTGGTGCGGGTCGCTTTTGCTCTACGGTGAGATCGGCTAGGCCGGGGCATCCAGGGATGCCCGAGCATGAACTGCTCCAGGACTTCGAGGGCGCCGGGGCCGTGTTCCCTGGCGGTGTCGATGTAGCCGCGGATGTCGAGGCGGTTCTGGGTGACGTCGTTGCTGGTCGGGCGCCCGCTGATCTTCTGCTGTGCTTTCAGGGGGCGGACTCCGCGCTCCGAGATGTTGCTGGTCGGCCATATGGGCGTGTCGGGGGCGAAGCGGGCACGTCGGCTTCCCGGTTCCGGCAGAACTGCGGCATCTCCCCGCCGGGCTTCTGCTTCACGGTGGTCCTCGGCCCGGGCACTCGCGGCACCGCCGGCAGGCTGAACGTGACCGCAGCGGCGGGACTCGCGCGGCTCGCCGGTATGAGTCGCGGCCTGGCCGTCGAGAACGGGTGGCTACCGGACCTTGAACGTGGCTATGACGGGATAGTGGTCGGTGTGTACGCCCGACGCGATGCGCTTCGACTTCAAGGCCAGTCCCCTGTACAGGATGTGGTCGAGGCGGCGCCCCCCGGGCGTGGTCGGCTCGTCGATGGCAACTTCCGCGAGACCTGCCCTGGCGAACAGCTGCCGTAGATACGGCTGGACTCCGGGGCGGTCGATCGGAAGGCGCCTGCGCGTGCGGGCTGGACCTCGCGGGCCACACGTCGGCGAAGACACCGTCGTCCGTGCGAACCTCGAACGACCCAAGCATCCCGATCTGCACCTGGCCGATTCTGCCGTGGGCGATTGGCCGGGTTGGATCAGGCCGCCAACGGGGAGTGGCTGGAACTTTTCTAGGTCCCGGATTCGCGCAGGGCACGGCGGACCGAGCGGGCTTGCTCGGTCATGGCGGTGAGCTCGGCTATGCGGTGCTCGTCGGCGGCGGTGCGGGCGAGCATGTCCAGGTGGGGGCCGGTGAGCTCGGTGATGGCCGCGTGCTGACGCCAGTCGCGGTACTCGGCGTCGGCCTGACGGACCTCGGCCGCGTAGCGCTCAAGCGCTGCGACCCGGGCGGCGATGGACTCCTCCGCTGCTTGCGCTGCCTGCCGGTGCTGTTCGAGGAGTTCCGCCGCTGGAGAGCCCGGGCTCGGCTCAGCCAGCCAGGAGCGTTCGGCGCGGAGCCTGGCCTGTTCGCGCAGGGCGTCCGCTATCTCCGACCGCTGCGCGGCCAGCGCCGCGGTGGTGGCCGGCTCGTCGAGCAGGCCGTCCCGGCAGATCTTGGCGGAGGTGACGGCGCGGACGGCGTCCTGCACCCGGCGGAGCAGTAGGAGGTCATCGCCCGCGAGGAGGTCATCGCCGGCGAGGGAGCGGCTGGGGATGGCCCGCGCCGCCTTGGCCGCTGGAACCCCACCGCGATGCACCCGGGAGCGCACGACACCGGTGCCGACGACGACGGCGGTGACCAGTACGATCGACTGGGCCAGCAGGAGCGCGTACAGCCCGGCGGCTGACTGCCAGCCCTCCGGATGCTGGTAGATCAGTACACCGAACGCCCACGGGGCTGCCCCGACGACCGCGACGAACAGGGCCGTGGTGATGCCGGTGACCGCGTCGTCGGCCGGGACGCGGGGCATCACCAATTCGAGGGCGGACCGTCGCGGGTCCACCAGCTCACGACCCATCTGCCTAGGCTAACTCCGCATGCTGCTGCGCGCATCACCCGGGTTCAGACGATGACATCCGCACCCCCGGCCCGGCGCGGCGCTGCTGACGCGCTGCTAGGCCAAGTACGCTGATTCTGACTACCGGAGGGCAAATGAAGAGTTCCGTGCAGGCCGGTGACAAGGCGCCCGATTTCACGCTCCCGGCGCAGTCCGGTGAGCAGGTCCGGCTGGCCGACCGGCTCGGCGAACGGGTCGTTGTCCTGTACTTCTATCCCAAGGACAACACCAGCGGCTGCACCGCCGAGGCCTGCTCCTTCCGTGACAGCCACGAGGCCTTCACCGACGCCGGCGCCGAGGTAATCGGCATCAGCTCCGACTCGGCTGACAAGCACGCCGCCTTCGCGGGCAAGCACAGCCTGCCGTTCACCCTCTTGTCCGACCGGGGCGGCAAGGTCCGCAAGCTTTACGGAGTGCCGACGGTGCTCGGCCTGATACCCGGCCGGGTCACCTACGTGATCGACCGCCAGGGCACCGTCCGGCACGTGTTCAACTCGATGACCAACATCGGCAAGCACGTCGGCGACGCGCTTGAGGTAGTCAAGCAGCTGCAGGCCGAACAGTCGGCGTGACCAGCTCTCCTGCTTGGGGGCGTCTGAAGCTGTCCGGGTTAAGCGACGCGGCGCGGGTGCCTGGAACGTGCGGCGGTAGGACTGCGGCGTGGTCTGCAGGATGCGGCCGAAGTGCTTGCGCAGATTGTCGGCGGTGCCGAAGCCGCTCTTGCTCGCGATCACATCGACGGGCAGGTCGGTCGTCTCGAGGAGCCGCTGCGCGAGCCGGACCCGCTCCTGGACGATCCACGTCAACGGCGTGGTCCCGGTGCTCGCCGGGAACCGCCGGGCGAACGTGCGGGGGCTCATGGCCGCCCGCGCGGCCAGGTCGGCGACCGTCACCTCCTGGTCGAGGTTCGCCTGCAGCCAGCTGATCGTGTCGGCGAACAGGTCGCCGCCGCTTGGCGCCGGCACCGGCGTCTCGATGTACTGGGCCTGCCCGCCGGCCCGGTGCAGGGGAATCACCAGGTCGCGGGCGACCTGGGTGGCGACCTCGGTGCCGTAGTCGCGCTGCACCACGTGCAGGCACAGGTCAAGGCTGGCGGCACTGCCGGCGGAGGTGAGCAGGTCGCCCTCGTCCACGTACAGCACACTCGGATCGACGCGCACCCGGGGGTAGCGTCGCGCCAGGTCAGCGCATTCCGACCAGTGCGTGGTGGCCGAGTGCCCGTCCAGAATCCCAGCGGCGGCGAGGACGGACGCCCCAGTGCACAGCGACAGGATGCGCTGCCCGCGCGACCGGGCCAGGCGCAGCGCGTCCAGCACCTCGGCCGGCACCTCATCCGGAGTCAGGGTCGGCGGCACGACCACGGTCTGCGCCGTGTTGAGAGCATCCAGGCCGAGCGGAACCTCCATCCGGAACCGCATGTCCGTCGTGACCGACGCCGCCGGACCGCAGATGAGGACCTGGTAGAGCGGCGTGCCTGACGCCGTGGTGACCTCGGTGCCGAAGACGTCGTTGGCCGCCGCAAGCTCGAACAGCGTCACGCCCTCGAAGACGACAATCGCGACGGTCGGAACGGTCGGAACGGTCGGGGGCAGCGGCTCAGCTGACCGCCGTCTGGGTCCGCCCGGCTGCCTCAGACTGCCCGGCTGCGGGGCGGTTTCCGTTTGGTCAATCACGTTGGCAGTATCGTCGTGCACCATGTCAATAATGCCACTTTCGGTCGTGCCCGACAACGCAGAGGCTGGAGCTATGAACAAGACAGAGTTCTCCACCGCCCACACACTCGTCCTCGGCGACCCGCTCGTCCTGGAACCGTTGCGGCTCACCGACCGGGTGCTGGCACGCACACGTGGCGCAGCACTAGACCATCAGCTGGCCGCGGGCTGCCTGCCAGAATCGACCCGGCTGCTAGCTGCGCGCGCCCAGGACATCGTGGCTCTCCCCCGCCGCGCTTCGCTGGCCGGCAACTGGGATCACCTGCTGCGGGTCGCCCGGCGGGCGCCGTCGCGTCGCACCCGGACGGTCCCGCTGCGCGCCGCCGCGATCCTCGCCGCCGAGCCTGCCATCCGGGAGCTGATGGAGCGCCTCACCGCGCCGCTGCCGGTCGGCGCCCAGGGCGTGGCCACGGCCCGCGTCCTGCTGACCGACCCCACCTCGCCGGTCTACAGCCGTCGCAGCCCACGCACCCTCGCCCACCAACTGCACGCCGCGATCGTCCAACTCGACCCCGCCCAGCCCTTGATGCAGGCGGCCTAACGACCGGCTGGTGCTGCGTCCGCTGGCAGCTCGATGCTTGGATGAGGGCATGACGACTCAAGAGGCGCAAGCGCGGATACTCAGCGCCAGCCGGGAGATCACAGCCGACGCGCGGACGATCTTCGACCTGATCGCTGATCCAGCTCTGCAGCCGCGCTGGGACGGGAACGACAACCTCGGCGAGGCGGCTCCGGGGCAGCGCGTCCACGGGGTTGGTGAGGTGTTCGTGATGACGCTCGGTTCCGGCAACGTGCGGGACAACCGGGTGGTGGAGTTCGCCGAGGGGCGGCTGATCGCGTGGATGCCCGGCGACGTGGGGCAGGAGCCGGCCGGGCACCTGTGGCGGTGGGAGCTCGAGCCGGTCGACGAGTCGCGGACGCTGGTCACTCACACCTACGACTGGACCGGGTTGCCCGAGGACGCGTTTGAGCCGCGGCTGAGGCGAGCCCGGTCTACGACGACGGACATGCTCCGGGCTTCGCTCGACCGGCTCGCGGCGCTCGCCGAGGAATCCTGACGCGAAGCAACAGGTCACGCCCCGGTCGTCGCTGGGGGAACATAGGGCAGTGGCTGTCACCGCAGCACGTCGGCCTGCATCAATGGGGCGGTTGTCGCGATCTGCAGTGAGATCTGGTCGAGAGAACGCTGGCAATAGAGGATGGCCGCGACGGGCACCACTACCATCGCAGCTGCGCGCAGACCGGCGGCATGAGCTTTCCAGGCACTGCGAGGCACTGCGTAGTGCCGCAATTTCTCTAGGTGCAGTCCCATGCGGTAGATGCTAATTGGCGCGCCAACGAAACCGACAAAGATTAGCAGTACAAAAGCGGCGAGGGCCGGACCTGATGGATTTGGATCCGGGAAGAAGAAAACCACCAGGCCGATTAGGCTGAGTGAAGGAACGACGGAGAGCAATGGAGCCCGAACAAGACGAAGGCCCATACATCGGCCGCAGGATGCGAGCTCACGCTGCAGGCGGTACCACCAATGCACGGTCAAAGACCATGCCAAGACCGGGCCAAGGAAGAGAATAGATAGAATTCTTAGCGGGATAGATATGGATGGATCTGCTGCCGCTGTAATTTCCATAAAGATATAGCCAGTCGCAACCAGGACCGCTCCATACGCACCGCTGCGGACTAGCACGACCGACCCATCGGGCAGCAGGCGCTCTCGCGGCCTGATTCCCTTCGAGCCGATTCTGCTGCGCCAGACTCGGAGCAGCCAATACAGCCGCAGGAGCACGGCCACCACCATTGCCACGGCGCTGACTGCCAACATCGCCATCGTGACGAAGTCGAGCTTCGGGAGTGAGGCCATGATGAGCAAGTCTGCGGCGATCGTAAGTGGCAAGGCGAGCACGCCGACACTGACGGCGAGATCAAGCGGGAACTCGCGCGGGCAACGAAGGTCGACGGCCGTGAATACCTTGCGCTCCAACTGGTACATGCCGTCAGAACGGATCTCGGCCCGGATCGGCGGACCGAGCCCGTCCGGCAGCTGATGCTCGACCCAAGAAGGCCAAGCGCTTGAGCCGGAATCCGGAACTGAACGCCAGCAGCACGACACAGAGGCACAGGATCGAAACCACCGTGAGCAGCAGCACGACCACAAGCCCGCTTGTGCGGACCGACGAAAAGGTGTCGATCACCCCACCCGGGCTCAGGTTTAGGTGAGCGACGCGCACAAGCGCCTCGACCAGACTTGGGCCGGAGCGGAGACGGCAGCCAGTAGTGACAGGGCCAGGGCTTGTGCCGACCAACTTCACAATGGCCGCCCGGAGGCTGAACCGAGAGGAGCAGACGATGGACTCCGGCGCGAGCGCGCGGACGTGGTCAGTAATCCATGCCACGGGAAAGGCGACGGCTAGCGCGAGCAGGGTGACCCAAACGGTGAGAGTTCGCCGCCCGACCGGCGAGAGCGAGCTCCTGAAATCCTGCAGACGGTCGAGATCGAGTAGGTTGCGCTCCCGCGGATGGAGGGCGCGGAATCGCTGCCCCCTGCGAAGCAGAGCGTCCAGACGCACCGCTATATGGGCCTCAGCAAGTATCGCCGCAATGAAGTTCGCGTGAAGGATGGGGAAACGGCGACTGAACGACCCTTCGGGGGCAGAACGGCACGAGGCAAACCAGATCGGCGGCTTCGCCGCGATGGAATCAAGTACCTCGCCGTAGCCGACGAGGAGCAGCTGGACAAGGGCGTCTGCCGACTCAAGATGCCTATGCTTGGAGATACTAGCGGGAGCCGACTCGCCGTCCCGGTCGATAGCTGCGCCAGCTGCTGATTTGCCGTAGCGCTGCTCGTCTCCACCGTCATTCGGAGACGCAGAATCGTCCGTCACTCGCGTCCCCCCGTTCAGTCTGACAACTTCCCTCCGGCCTGGCACCGGTTCAGGTACTTGCTGCGATAGCGATTCGACAACAAGACGAGTCTAATCACGGGGATACCTGCGAAGCAGTTCTTTATCTTAATGACGACAAGAAGTAGCAGGCGCGGCGGTCCCGCAGCGATACAAAGTGCACGGCGAAGCGTTGCGATAGCGCGAGATCCCAAGTCCCAAGATGCCTGCCAGGCTGGCTAGCTCGTCGTCGCCCCGCATGGCTGGAGGACTCATCCGGTCTGCCGGCCCATCCGGTCGTGACGGGCGACGGGACGGCCGTTCGACCCGCAGTGGATCGGGACAGAACCTTGGCGCTTGCTGATCTTGGGCATTGCCTCGAACTCCTGCTCAGCAGGCGGGAACAGGAGTCCACTGGGCCCCTAGAAGGCCCGGCTGGCTGGGGCACAGAACCGATGAGGTTCCGGAGCAAGGGAAGATGGGGTTATGGGTTTCGTGCCGCGCCGCCCAGCGGCAGACGATAGGCCGCGGGAGTGGCTTGCGCTGCCGGGCGGCCGGATCCGGCCTGTTGTCTCGGTTCCGGGCGAGGACGGCGTTACCGAGTTGCTGGCGCATGCCGCCTGGCTGGCCCGGCCGAAGCGCCCCTGCGGGTGCGGCAGGCCTCGCCTGGGCTCCGGCCGGACCTGCGGAAGCGTGGAGTGCGTGGCCAGGCTGCGCGAGAAGGATGCAGGCCCGCCTCCCGAGGAACCGCCCGGAGACTGAAAGTCGCGTGGTCAGCGCGATGGACGCGCCGCGGCCTGAAAATCAACACTTGTGCTTAGGTGCGCGGACGTGGACTGGTCTGTCATTGTTAGTTGAGGATTAGCAAATACCAAGTACCGGGGTCTCAGGTGGGGAGCATGTCCGTCCATGACGGTTAATTCTGACGTGGCAGGTGCGCCAGTGCGGGCAGGCCGTTCTCTCGGACCGCACTACAAGTGGATCGCGCTATCCAACACGACGCTTGGCATGCTGATGGCGACGATCAATCAGTCGATCGTGCTGATCGCGCTGCCTGACGTCTTCCACGGCATCGGGCTTAACCCGCTGAGTCCCGGCAACACCAGCTACCTGCTCTGGATGTTCATGGGGTTCCTGGTGGTGTCAGCGGTGCTAGTGGTGTCGTTCGGTCGGCTTGGCG
Organism: uncultured Actinomycetota bacterium; assembly: GCA_963778435.1. Classification (GTDB taxonomy): domain Bacteria; phylum Actinomycetota; class Actinomycetes; order Streptosporangiales; family Streptosporangiaceae; genus Trebonia. Next base: position 154,461 of record CAVZUX010000016.1, on the reverse strand, counting down.
ACATGTTCGGCCGGGTGCGGATGTACACGCTGGGCTTCGCGATTTTCAGCGTGGGGTCGATCTTCCTGACCGTCACCTGGATGCACGGCGCGGACGGGGCCCTGTGGCTGATCGGCTGGCGGGTCGTGCAGGGCATCGGCGGGGCGTTCCTGTTCGCCAACTCCGCCGCCATCGTCACCGACGCTTTCCCGGCCAACCAGCGCGGCACCGCCCTCAGCGTGAACTCGATCGCGGCCATCGGCGGATCGTTCATCGGCCTCATCCTTGGCGGCGCCCTCGCCCCGATCAACTGGCATCTGATCTTCCTCGTCTCGGCTCCGATCGGCGTGTTCGGCACCGTGTGGGCGTACTTCATGCTGCACGACATCGGGGTGCGCAAGCACGCCAAGATGGACTGGTGGGGCAACCTGCTGTTCGCTGTCGGCCTGATCTCCATCCTGGTTGGCATCACCTACGGCCTCCAGCCGTACGGCGGGCACCCGATGGGCTGGACCAGCCCGATGGTCTTGGGCATGCTCTTCGGCGGCCTCGCGCTGCTGATCATCTTCGTGTACGTCGAGACCAAGGTCGCCGAGCCGCTGTTCCGTATCTCGCTGTTCAAGGTCCGGGCGTTCGCGTTCGGCAACATCGCCAGCCTGATGCTGGCGATGGGCCGCGGCGGCATGCAGTTCATGCTCATCATCTGGCTGCAGGGCATCTGGCTGCCACTGCACGGCTACAGCTACAGCCAGACCCCGCTATGGGCCGGCATCTACCTGGTTCCGTTGACCGTCGGCTTCCTGGTGGCCGCACCGCTGTCGGGAATCCTTTCCGACAAGTTCGGCGCCAAGGCTTTCACCGTGGGGGGCGCGCTGCTCACGGGAGGGGCCTTCCTGCTGCTGCTCTTCGTCCCGGTGAACTTCTCCTACTGGGAGTTCGCGCTCGTCATCGCGCTCAACGGCTTCGGCGGCGGCCTGTTCGTCTCGCCGAACTGGGCGGAAATGATGAACTCGGTCCCGCCCGACCGGCGCGGGGCGGCGGGCGGCATGATCGCCACCTTCCAGAACTCCGCGTTCGTGCTATCGATCGGCATCTTCTTCACCCTGATGGTGGCCGGCCTGTCGAGCAAACTCCCGGCCGCCATGACCAGCGGGCTGACCGCGCAGGGCGTCCCTGTCGCCACGGCCGCGCCGATCTCGCACCTCCCCCCGATCGGCGTGCTGTTCGCCTCCTTCCTCGGCTACAACCCGATGCAGCAACTGCTCGGCCCGGTGCTCCATCAGCTGCCCCCGGCGCACGCGGCCTACGTGGTCGGGCGGGACTTCTTCCCGCACCTGATCACGGCACCGTTCCACAGCGGTCTCGACGCGGCCTTCGCGTTCGCCATCGCGGCCAACGTGATTGCGGCCGTCGCCTCGGCGCTGACGGGCCGGCGCACGAAGATAGCTCCCCCGGGCGAATCACTGGGTTACGAACTGGCTGCCGTGGCCGGGGAAGGCGCCTTCGAGCCCAGCGAACTCGTTGTCCCCAGCGCCCCGGAAGGGAGCGCAGAAACGCCTGACAAGCCCGCCTAAGGTGGGGAAGGGCCATGCCATGACCACGGTTGATCTGCCTGCGGATGGTGAAATCCAAATCGGCACGATCCGGTTGCCGGCTGGCCGGAGGATCCGCAGCAATGGCGGCCGGGGAGAACCGGTCGCGTGGGTGACTTCTGAGCCGATGCCAGACGCAGGCCGGGTCTGGGCGGCTCTGTCTGAGGTTCACGTCCAGTCGGGCCTCGTGCCTTTCCTGCTATCCGGCATCGCCGGCGGCACGGAGCGGCCGTGGGGGACGCAGGAGTTCCGCGACCCGGACGACGTGACCGGGCTGGATTACCTGGACGCGGCCGCGTTGCTGCGGGAGGAGTGGCAGGGGCCGGACGACCGAGTACGACGACTACGACGAGGAGGACGAAGAATACGAGGACGATGACTTCGCGACGTCTATCGCGGAGGACATCGGCTCGGCCTCCCACTGCGCCAGCGCGTGCGCGGTGATCACGGCCAGGTCCTCCAGCGACGCCCCGGCGGCGGCGGCCTCGGCGAGGATCCCCTCGGTGCCCTCGCGGAGCTCCTCCGGGAGCTTCCTCAGCCAGGCGGCGATCTCCCGCGCCCAGGACTCGGAGATCTCCCCGGCGGCCATGCCGCGCGCCAGCAGCGGGTGCTTCGCGATCGCCCGCATCCGCCGCACCGCCGCCTCCGCCACGCTCCCGAAACCAGCGCTATCGAAACCCGGACCACCGGGCGCGCCGTCCGCCGTGCACATCCCGAACCACCTCCCCCCGGATGCCGGTCCGAGGCCAGCTCCTCCATTCAAGACTACTATCCTGATCAGTGTATAGCAAGACATGCTACTAAGATCTTTTATTCGATTTATACTCGATCACAGGTCGGCTGCCCTCCCAGGGGGTGGGCGGCGGTTGCTGGCGCGTGCCCGGCCTGGCATTCTTTCGGTCGTGACCGTCGGACTCTCCGTTCCCGTTTCGGTGCTTGATCTGTGCCCGGTGCCGACCGGGGAGTCGACCGGCGAGGCGCTGCGCCGGAGTGTCGATCTGGCTCGGCACGCCGAGGGATGGGGTCTCGCCCGGTACTGGGTTGCTGAGCACCACAACATGCCGGGCATCGCCAGCTCCGCCCCCGCCGTCCTCGTCGGCCAGATCGCGTCGGCCACATCCGGGATCCGGGTCGGCTCAGGTGGGGTGATGCTTCCGAACCACGCGCCGCTCACCGTGGCGGAGCAGTTCGGCACGCTGGAGGCGCTGCACCCCAGGCGGATCGACCTGGGAATCGGGCGGGCTTCCGGCACGGACCGGGGGACGGCGCGGGCGCTGCGGCGTAGCGCGGAAGGGCTGTCGGCCGTGGACTTCGCCCGTCAGGTGGCGGAGGTGCAGCAGTACTTCCTCGGCCAGCCGACAGAGAACTGCCCACCCGGCCAGATCCGTGCCATCCCGGCGGAGGGCAACCAGCCGGCCGTATGGCTGCTCGGTTCCACCGGCTACAGCGCCGAGATGGCCGGCCTGCTGGGCTTGCCGTTTGCCTTCGCCCACCACATCAGCGCCGCCAATGCCAGGCCGGCGCTTGCCCTGTACCGACGCACCTTCAGGCCTTCCGCGGCGCTGGCCGAGCCGTACTGCCTCATCAGCGTGTCGGTCCTCTGCGCGGAAGACGCCGCGGCGGCGCGCTGGCTGCACGGACCGTCGCGCCTTTCCACGTTGCTTCTTCGGGCCGGGCGTCCCTCGACCCTGCCGAGTCCAGAAGAAGCCGCCAAGCGTCCTTACTCGGCGGCCGAGCAGGCGGTGATCGCGGAGGCAACGGCATCGCACGTCGTCGGTGACCCGCCCACGGTCATCGAGCGGCTGGACCAGCTCATCGCGAGCACCGGGGCTGACGAGCTCATGGTGACGACGAGCACGTTCGCCCACGCCGACCGGCTCGCCAGCTACGAGCTGCTCGCCCGGGCCGCCGCCGGCCCGGGCGAGCAGCGAGCGTCAGCCCTGCTTAGCGCTGTTCCCGTTGTAGTTCCTGAATAGGTCCTTCATGCCGGAGGTTCCGGTCAGGCCGTGGATCGCGCCGAAGGTCTGGGGTCGGCGCGGATGGTTCACCGGCTCAGGGGAGACCGACTGCACGCTGTCGGCCGAGCAGACGTCGGCCGGGTCGTAGGAAGCGGTGCCCTCGAGCACCTCGAGCAATGACTCGGATGGCGGGCTGATCGCCGGGCCGATCACGTCCGAACTCGTGGGGATGGAGGACGGCCGCACCGCGGAGGCGGCGGGCACTGGAGAGGGGAGCAGGATCTCCTCGAGGTTCCTGGCGTACCGGTCGCGGGCGGTCAGTGGCGTCAGGCCGAAGGTTGACTCAATCAGCGCGAGGCTAGAGCAGTGCTGGAACGGGCCCGCGTGCACGACCTGGTTCGGCCGCACCAGGTTGGACACCACGATGGCGGGGACCCGGAATCCGAGCTGCTTGTAGTTCGGATAAAGCTGGCCGTCGGTCGGGGTGGTGCTGTCGCCCGCGTGCATGACGTTGGCGGGGTTGGTGTCATCGATGACCTGCGGCGGGAGCACGTGGTCGTAGAAGCCGCCCCACTCGTCGAAGGTCACGATGAAGACCGTGTCGTCGAGGTAGCCGTTGTCGGCCAGCGCGTGGTATGCGTCGGCGATGAACCGCTCACCGAGCCGGACGTCGCCCATCGGGTGGTCGTCGCCCGAGGTCCCGGTCCCCTCGTTGTCGAAGGCGGGATCGATGTAGCACACGTTCGGCAGCGTGCCGTTCTCGCACGCGGCGACGAACGACGTGCCGGCCGAGAGCGCGGCGGTGGAGGCGTTGGCGTCGGCGAAGGGATGGAAGAACGCCTGGTACTTGAAGGTCGCCCCTGGCTCGATGCCGGGACTAGCCCACAGGGCTAGGAACGGGCTGTCTTGGTAGTAGTAGCCACCGGTGGGGATGCCGTCGGAGTTGGGAATCGGTGAGAGCTGGTCCCAGATGGTCGGCACCGTGGACGGCGCCTCGGAGTTGTGGTCCCGGTCGGTCTGGGCAGCGTGCTGGTAGAAGCGGTTGGGGAATGTCTCGCCCGCGAACGAGCAGAAGTAGCGGTCAAGCGTCGTATACCGCTCGGCCAGCGCGCCGATCACGGGCAGGTCGGGCAGGGCCTTGTGGCTTCCGTCGCGGTTCAGGTTGCTGTAGTGGCCGATCGGGAACGTGTTCGCCGCGGCGAGAGTCACGCCCGGGTTACCCGGCGGGGTCGTCGGTCGCTGGAGGAAGCCGTCCATCTTGCCGTAGTTGTGCTGGACGAGCCAACCCTCCCAACTGTGGTCGGGGTCGCTGTAGCCGCAGCCCTGAAAGTCCGGGGCGAGCGGATAGTTCGGGTAGGTGTTGCCGTCGACCGCGGACTTGTACGTCAGGTCATGGCGGCCGTCGGCGCCCGGCAGCCAGCCCAGGAAGTGGTCGAACGAGCGGTTCTCCATCATCAGGATGACGATGTGGCGGATGCCTCGCGAACCGTCGGGACGAATCGTGGTCGAGGCGTTGGCGACCGCCCGGCTGAGCAGGTCGCTGCCGGTGATGGCGAGGCCGGTCGAAGCGGCCGAGATCTGGAGGAACTTGCGACGTGAAAACATCAGGCGAAAGTAAGCCTCCGAGGCAGACGGGAGTTCTTTGGCAGCCCGACGGCGGCTGAAATTATGGAGACATTTTGCCGGCCCTTCCGGTGCGCTTGCCGCCGACAGTTCGGCGGCGGCAAGCGCGGTCACGGCGTTGTATCAGCAGAATGCGGTCGGCCTGATCCGGCTCGCGATGGTCATGCTCGGCGATCGCGCTGCTGCCGAGGACGTCGTGCAGGACGCGTTCTTCGGCCTCTACCGGAACTGGTTCCGTCTCGGCGATCCGGCTAACGCGCTCGTCTACACCCGCTCGTCGGTCCTTAACGGCTGCCGCAACGCGCTGCGGACCCGGACGCGGCGCGGCCAGCGTGACCAGGCGGCCGGGGTCGGCACCGCGCTCGACCTGGCAGGCGGGCCGCCGCCGGCTGGGCAGCCGGGTGGCCGCTCGGCCGACCAGTCGGCTGAATCGCAGGTCCTGCTCACCGAGGAATCGCGCCGGATGATCGCCGCCATCCGGAAGCTCCCGGACCGGCAGCGCGAGGCGATCGTGCTCCGGTTCTACCTCGACATGACCGCGGAAGAAGCCGCCAGCGCGATGGGCATCAGCCGGGGCACGGTGAAGTCCACGACGTCCCGCGCCGTCGCCGCGCTCGGCCGGATGATCGAGAAGGAGGTCTGGTGAACAGCATCGAAGAGGGGGCCCGCGCGGCCATGCAGGGGGTCGCCGGATCAATCGGCGACGCGCCTCCGCTGCGCCTTGACCCCGCACGACTTGCGCTCCCTCAGTCGGCGCAAGCCCGCAAGGCTAACGAACAGGCCCTGCGGAGCCTTGCCCCGACGGCGAAGCTCCCCGCTCGCGCAGCTTCGAGCACCGGCAGAATGCGCCGCCACCAGGCCTGGCTCGCCCCGCTCGCGGCCGCCGCGGTGGTGGTGGCCGTCGCCCTCTCGCTCGTGATCGTGAAGATTCATCCGAACGGGCGCGTGGTTCCCCCAACGGCCCCCATTTCCGTCCCCGCTGGGTCGGTGCCCCGCTACTTCGCGGAAATCGATCCGACCGGGGAGTGGCCGACCTCCACAAGCGGCCTGCTCATCGTGGACACGTACACCGGGAAGACGGTGGCAACCATCCCCCCGCCCGCCGGTATGACGTTCCAGAGCGTGTCGGGGGCGTCCGACGATCGGACGTTCGTCCTGTTCGTCACGCCGTCGACGAGCACATGGTCAACCGGCAGCTGGTACGCGCTGCGGATCGCGCCCGGCACCGCGCACCCTGCCACCCTGACCCGCCTGCCGGTCCGGCGGCTCCCCTATGTCGAGGGGATGGCGGTCTCCGGATCAGGCCGTGAACTCGCGGTGGTCGCGACGGGGGCCGTGCCGACGCAACCGGACGTGCTCAGCATCTACTCGCTGGCAACCGGGCAACTGCTGCGCTCCTGGACCACGCGCTACGGGTCACGCGTCCTGCCGTATTTCGCCCGGAATAGCGACGGCCCGGTTGCGGATTGGCCGGTGCTGACCTGGGTTGATGATGACCGGCGGATCGCATTTCCGGGGGATCCGTCTCCGTCTCCGTCCGGGAAATCGTTCACGTGGACGTTGCGCGAGCTCGACGTGACCGCCAAGGGCAGCAGCCTGCAGGCGGACAGCCAGGTCGTCTGGACCGAGCAGACCCCTAACTCAGGGAGAGACAAGTACGGCTGCGACCTCAATAACCCGCTGGCGATCAGCCCAGACGGCCGGTCCTTCGTGTGCGCCTCGGGAACGGCCGAGGCGAACGGCGAGAGGCTGATGAAGTGGCTCGCCTACCCGACCGGAGTCAACTCACGGGGCCGGCTGGTGTACCAGACGGAGAGCGACATGGGCAGCGGGTCCAGCGGATACGGCTCCGGGATGAGCGACAACGACCTCGTGCTCTGGGCCAGTCAGTCAGGGAGCACGGTCATCGCCCTCTGGTGGCGCTTCGTCGGCAATCAACCCGGCGAGGTGCACTTCGGGGTGATCCACGACGGCCGATTCTCTGCACTGCCGACTACCCTCATCACCACCCCGGCGCTCTACTTCCCAGCCGCGATCGCCTGGTAGCGGACGGGGTCGGCCGTGTTGCCGACTCCGCTACACTTAGCCGTATAGGGCACTGATCCGGCTATCACCGGGGAGCCCCCGGAAGAAAAGGCGCCCGCTCGCACAGGGTCTGAGCAGCAAGCGCCCCAGTAGAACCGGGCGGGTTCGGCCCGTCATAGCCGAAAATGAGCGGCTGTCGCGTCCACTGGCACGGGTCCACTGACATGGGGTCTGCACAGGGGCAGGGCGGCAAGCGAGGTGGTACCGCGGTGTGCCCGCGCGGGAGCGGGCGTGTCGTCCTCGCGGCACGTGCCCGGCAACGGGACTCCATGCCACGAGGAGAAGAGCGGCACCGATGGCCACCTACCCGCGCGCGGGCGCGTCTGAAGTACCTGCCCAGCCGGACTTTACCGAGCTTGAGCAGCGGGCGCTTGCCTACTGGAACGCTCACGACACGTTCAAGCAGTCGATCAAGGGTCGCGACGGCGATCCCGAGTTCGTCTTCTACGACGGCCCGCCGTTCGCCAACGGCCTGCCCCACTACGGCCACCTGCTGACCGGCTACGTCAAGGACATCGTCCCTCGCTACAAGACCATGCGCGGCAGCAAGGTCGAGCGCCGTTTCGGCTGGGACACGCACGGCCTGCCCGCCGAGGTCGAAGCCGAACGGATCCTTGGCATCTCCGGTAAGGCCGACATCCTCAAGATGGGCATCGACACGTTCAACGAGGCGTGCCGCGACTCCGTGCTCCGCTACACCAGGGAGTGGGAGGAGTACGTCACCAGGCAGGCCCGCTGGGTTGACTTCGAGAACGACTACAAGACGCTCGACCTCCCCTACATGGAGAGCGTCATGTGGGCGTTCAAGCAGCTGCACGACAAGGGCCTGATCTACCAGGGCTTCAAGGTGCTGCCCTACTGCTGGCGGTGCGAGACCCCGCTGTCCAACCACGAGCTGCGGATGGACGACGACGTCTACGCGGACCGCACCGACCCTTCGGTCACGGTGCGGTTCAAGCTGGAGACCGGCGAGTGGATCCTCGCCTGGACCACCACGCCGTGGACGCTGCCGTCGAACCTGGGCGTCGCAGTCGGGCCGGACATCACCTACGACGTCGTCCAGACGCCGGACGGCGAGAAGTACATCCTCGCCCATGAGCGAGTGCCCGCTTACGAGAAGGAGCTGGCAGGGGGAGAAATCATCGGTACGTTCAAGGGGAGAGATCTTCTCGGCCGCCGCTACCTGCCGCTCTTTGACTACCTCACCGACGTCGAGGCCTTTGGCACTGCCGCCGCCTTCCGGGTGATCGCCTCCGACGATGTGACCACCGAGGACGGCACCGGCGTGGTGCACATGGCGCCCGCCTACGGTGAGGCGGACGCTAACGCCTGCGCCGCGGCCGGCATCCCGATCATCTTGACGGTCGACGAGCAGGGCAAGTACCTGCCGGTCGTCAGTGACTGGACGGGCATGCACGTCTTCGAGGCGAACAAGCTGATCATCGCGCGGCTGCGCGCGGACGGCGCGCTGGTCCGGCGCGCCGATTACACGCACTCCTACCCGCACTGCTGGCGGTGCCGGAACCCGCTCATCTACAAGGCCGTCTCGTCGTGGTTCGTGGAGGTCACGAAGTTCCGTGACCGGATGGTCGAGCTGAACGAGGAGATCACCTGGGTGCCCGAGCACGTGAAGCACGGGCAGTTCGGGAAGTGGCTCTCGAATGCGCGGGACTGGTCGATCAGCCGCAACCGGTTCTGGGGGTCGCCGATCCCTGTGTGGGTCAGCGACGACCCGGCCTATCCGCGGGTGGACGTATACGGGTCGCTGGACGAGCTGGAGCGTGACTTCGGGGTGCGGCCCGATGACCTGCACCGGCCGTTCATCGACTCGCTGACTCGGCCCAACCCTGACGATCCTTCCGGGCGGTCGGTCATGCGGCGGGTGCCGGAGGTGCTTGACTGCTGGTTCGAGTCGGGGTCGATGCCGTTCGCGCAGGTGCACTACCCCTTCGAGAACCGCGAGTGGTTCGACAGCCACTACCCGGGCGACTTCATCGTGGAGTACATGGGGCAGACGCGGGGCTGGTTCTACACGCTGCACGTGCTGGCGACGGCGCTGTTCGACCGGCCTTCGTTCCGTACCTGCGTTTCGCATGGGATCGTGCTCGGCAACGACGGCCGGAAGATGTCGAAGTCGCTGCGGAACTACCCGGACGTGAACGAGGTCTTCGACACCCACGGTTCTGACGCGATGCGCTGGTTCCTGATGGCCAGCCCGATCCTGCGCGGCGGGAACCTGGTCGTCACCGAGCAGGGCATCCGCGAGGGCGTGCGGCAGGCGCTGCTGCCGCTGTGGAACTCCTACTCTTTCTTCGCGCTGTACGCGAACGCGGAGAACTACACGGCGTCTTTGTCGGTGGCCTCTGAACACGTGCTTGACCGGTACATCCTGGGCAAGACCAAGGCCGTCGTCACTCAGATGCGTGCGGAGCTCGATGTCTACGACATCGCCGGCGCCTGCGGCGCGCTCCGCGACTACCTGGAGGTGCTGACCAACTGGTACATCCGGCGGTCGCGGTCCCGGTTCTGGGAGGGTGATTCCGCCGCGCTCGACACGCTGTGGACCGTCCTTGAGACGGTGACGCGGGCCGCCGCGCCGCTGCTGCCGATGGCGACGGAGACGATCTGGCGCGGGCTGACCGGGGAGGCCAGCGTTCACCTGTGCGACTGGCCCTCGGTTGACTCCTGGCCGTCGGACCAGGAACTTGAGTCGGCGATGGACCTGACCCGCGCCGTGTGCAGCGCCGCGCTGAGCCTGCGCAAGGCGCGGCAGCTGCGGGTGCGGCTGCCGTTGGCGTCGCTGACGGTGGCGCATTCGGCCGCGCCCGCGCTGACCGCGTTCGCGGAGCTGATCAAGGACGAGGTCAACGTCAAGGACCTAGTCCTGTCGGACTCGCCGGCCTCGCTCGGGGCGGTTCAGCTCTCCGTTAATCCGCGGGTGCTGGGGCCGCGCCTGGGCAAGCAAGTGCAGGAGGTCATCCGGGCGGTCAAGGGCGGGGACTGGAGCGCTTCTGGTGGTGTCTCTGGTGACACTGATGTGACTGCGGGCGGCGTCGCGCTGCAGCCGGGAGAGTACGAGCTGCGGCTGACCGCCGCTGATCCGGACTCCACCGCCGCGCTGCCCGGCAGCGACGGGCTGATCGCGCTGGACACCGTCGTGACTCCTTCGCTCGCCTTGGAGGGCGTCGCCCGGGACGTCGTGCGCGTCATCCAGCAGGCACGGCGGGATCTCGGCTTCGACGTGTCCGACCGGATTGCGCTGGTGGTCGGGGCGGCTTCGCCAGTGGCGGATGCCGTGCGGGCGCACGCGGACTTCATCTCCGGTGAGACGCTCGCTACGTCGCTGGCGGTGGTGGGCGCGGCGGAGGTTGGCACCGCGCCGCAGCCGGTGGGCGACGGCGGCGAGGTCCGGGTCGCACTCACCCGCAGTTAACGGAAGGTGGTTGCCTATGGCTGGAAGACTAGGCGGCCGGTGGTGGTGCCGGCGCCTAGGCGGCGGAGGCCGTCTGGGACGTCGGCGAGGGTTAGGCGCTCGCTGACGTAGGGCTTTATCTTGCCCTCGTCGGCCAGCCTGGTCAGCTCGGCGTGGCAGGCGCGGACCGCGCTCGGGTTGAGTCGCTCGTACAGGCCCCAGTGCAGGCCGAGGATCGAGTAGTTCTTCACCAGGGCGTGATTGAGTGCGGCCTGCGGAATGTCGCCGCTGGCGAAGCCGACGACGATGATCCGGCCCTCGAACGCTATGCACTTGGTGGAGCGGCGGAAGGAGTCGCCGCCCACCGAGTCGTAGATGACATCGACGCCCCGGCCGTCGGTGACCTCCTTGACGACCGCCACGAAGTCCTCGCTGTGCCGGTCGATGACCACGTCCGCGCCGAGTTCGCGGGCGACCGCCGCCTTCTCCGGACCGCCGACCACGCCGATGACGCGTGCCCCGGCGGCCTTGCCGAGCTGGACCGCGCCGCTGCCCACGCCGCCCGCCGCCGCGTGCACGAGCAGCGTCTCGCCTGGCTGCAGATGCGCCCGCTGGTGCAGGCCGAACCAGCCGGTCTGATAGGTGATGTGGAATGGCGCCGCCTCGGCGTCGTCGAGCGCGACGGGCGCGGGCATGACGGACCCGCGCCGGCATGAGGGCGTACTCGGCGAAGCCCCCGTGCGGCAGCACGACCCCGCCGATCACCCGGTCCCCGGCGCCGAACTCGTCCCCGCCGGACTCCACGACTTCCCCGCACAGTTCGACGCCCGGGGTGAACGGCAGCGACGGCCGGACCTGGTAGGTGCCCTGGCACATCAGCACGTCGGGGAAGTTCGCCGCGGCGGCGAGCACCCGGACCAGAAGCTGTCCCCGGCCGAGGGTCGGCGTGGGAACCTCGGCGAGCTCCAGGACGTCCATCGGGTCACCGTGCCGGGTTACCTGCCAGGCTTTCACGCCTTCTCCTTCTCCTCGATGGTTTCCTCGATGGTTTTCTCGATGCGGCGCTGCAGGCGGTTCATGCCGCGCAGCCACTTGTCCGTGTCCGTCGCGCGGAGCGCGTAGTAGTCGCGCACCTCCGGGTGCGGCAGGACGAGGAACCTCCCGTCGGCCATCGCATCCCAGAGCGCGTCCGCGACCTGCTCGGGCTCGATCGCGGCGTCCATCAGCACAGTCTCCCCGGCCGATCCCGAATCGGCGAGCATCTGGGTGCGCACCCCCTGCGGGCAGATGCAGTGCACGACCAGCCCGCGGTGCGCGTAGGTCGCGGCCATCCACTCCGCGAACCCCACCGCTGCGTGCTTGGTGACCGAGTAGGGCGCCGCAGAGAGCATCGTCAGCAGGCCGGCCGCCGACGCGGTGACCACGAACGTTCCCCGGCCGCGCTCCAGCCAGCCAGGAAGCAGCTCACGCGACGCGCGGACGTGCGCCATCGTGTTGACCTCCCAGACGCGCTGCCACACGTCATCGGGGGTCTCCGGGCCGGTCCCGCCGCCAGTGCCCGGCGTTCGAGCAGTAGATGTCGATCTCGCCCAGGTGGGCTCGGGCACCGGCAATGAGCTCCGCCACGCCCTGCTCCGTCCCGGCGTCACCGGGAGCGGCGAACCCCTTGATCTCGGCAGCCACCGCTTCGGCGGCGGCCGGGTTGATGTCGTTCACCACCACCCGCGCACCGCCGGCCGCCAGCCGCGCGCGATCGCGCGGCCGATCCCTGCGCCACCGCCGGTCACGACAACGCCGGAACCCTCCACGATCTCCATTCCCGAACCCTAACGCCGGGCGGGTGGCTTGCAAACAGTCGAGTAACTGGTCTTTCGTTGGCCCGCTGGCGCTGTCGGGCGGCCGGAATTCCCCGGCGCCCGCTGCCGGGGCCAGCGGCACGTTACTACCAAACGTAGTAGCATGTCGCACATGAACGGCGCTGTCCCCACGACGATCATCGTCGCCGGCCTCGTGCTTGCCGGGTACGCGCTGCTGATGACCGCCCTGAATCGGCGGATGAACGTCCCCTTGCTCACCGCACTTGGCGTCCTTGAGATCCTGCTGCTTGTCGAGGTCGGCATCGTCGTGGCCAGACTCGCCGACGGCCAGCGCCCCGCTGGGCTGGCCACGCTTATCGGGTACCTGTTCGCGATCCCTGTCGTCCCGTTGGCCGCCGCGTTCTGGGGGCTGCTTGAGCGATCACGGTGGGGCCCTGCCGTCGTCGCCGTGGCCGGACTCGTCTCGGCCATCTTGATGGTCCGGCTGCATGAGATCTGGCCGGCCATCCATGTCTGAGCCCGTCGCACCGCCTGAAATCACAGCACCGCCTGAAATCACAGCATCACCGCCGGACTCGACTAGGACAGGCCCGGGCCGGCTGCTGGTGGCCGTCTACGGGCTTTTCGCGCTCTCCGCTTCCGCGCGGGCCGGGGTGCAGATCGCGACCAAGTTCCACTACGCCCCGGTTGCCTACTTGCTGTCAGCGCTTGCCGGCGTGGTCTACATCATCGCCACGGTCACCCTCGGGCGCGGCGGCCCGACGGCACGCCGGATCGCCTTCATCTCCTGCTCGTTCGAACTCGTCGGCGTGCTGGCGGTCGGCACCTGGAGCCTCGCCGACCCGGCCACCTTCCCCGACGCCACGGTGTGGTCGAGCTATGGCGTCGGCTACGGCTTCATCCCGCTCGTCCTTCCCGTTTTCGGCCTGCTCTGGCTACGCCGCTGGAGGAAGCGGGCTGGCGCGTTAGCTTGCGGCCTGCTTGTCGCCCATCGGGCTGGTGAGCTTGAATTTCGCCAGGTTGGCTGGGGTGGGCGGTAGGAACTGGTAGTCGTACTGCTGCTTGCTGTCCGAATAGTCGTTGAGCCAGTGCAGTTTCTCCAGGCGCAGCGGCAGGTAGGTGTGCGCGTCGACCCACAGCAGCAGGTGCAGGATGTCGTTGGCCCCCGGGTAGGACAGTTCGATCGCGGCCCGGCCGTCGACTGTCGCGTGGCTCTTCACGATCTGACTGTCGTGCACGAAGTTCTTGAGCATGAAGTTCTTGTCGAGCAGGTAGAGCGAAGCCCGCTCGGGAATGGCGGGGACCGGCAGGTCGGGCTGGCGGGTCCAGGTTTTCGTAGCTGGATCAAGGATCCACACTGTGCCGGTGACTGGCTGCGGATTCCCGTTTGCATTGCCCGCCACCTGCGTGAACGTCATGAGACGCTGCACGCCGTTACTGGACATGAGCAGGTTGACTCGCTGGCCGGGGACTGCCTTGGCCGGCCAGAGCCAGTACTGGACCTGGGGTGCGGCCATACCAGCGGGGATGCCGGAGTTGCTGACCCGGATGGAGAGGATGTCACCGCTGACCGAGCCGACGGCGGTCAGGATCGCCTGCTGTACCGAACCCGCCCGCGCGGGCTGACCGCCCGTTGGCGAGGTGCCCTCGGAGGCCCCGGCCGGATGCGCGACGGTTCCCGGGCGGGCGAGCACCACGGCCGTGGCGACCGCGGCGGCTGCCAGCCCGCACCCCACGGCCGCGCAGGCCACGGCGGCGCGGGCCCCGATCCGCCGGCCACGATCCGACGCCAGTGCGCGGCGAGGGCGCCGCGCCCGCGGCCCAGTTGCTTCCCGCCGGGCGAGCTCGTTCAGCCGGGCTCGCCCGGCGGCGGTCACGTCGTCGCGCGGGCCCGAGAAATCGAGCAGCCGCCGGACGGCGGCAAGGTCATCGATCGCTGGCATGGCTAGTTCCTCCGCAAGTGAGCCGAAAATGCGCCGGTCGTGGTGCTGGCCTCGCCCAGCGCTGCGATGATCTTCCGCCGTGCGCGGCTGAGCCGGGAGCCGACGGTCCCCTCCGGGATTGCGAGCGCGAAGGCCACCTCGGCGTAGCTAAACCCGCCGATCGCGGTCAGCAGCAGCACGTCGCGATCCCGGTCGTGCAGCTGGCGCAGGGCCGCCGCGAGCGCGGGGCGGGCTAGGGAAGCGGTGACCCGGTCAGCGATCCTGTCCTCCTCGTTGCCCCCGGTCGGGGCGAGGATGTCAGCTCCCGCCCGGGCGAGCGCCGCGTACCAGCGGGACTCCGACCGGTGGTGCTGAGCGACGAGGTTGGTCGCGATCCCGTACAGCCACGGGCGGACGGCCCCGCGAGCGGGTTCGAACTTCGCCCGTCGGCGGAACGCGGCTAGAAAGGTCTCGGCGGCGAGATCGTCGGCCACGTCAGGCCCGAGCCGCCCGGCCACATACCGGTAGACCGAGGCGAAGTGCCTGGCATACAGCTCGCCGAATGCCTCGGGCGAGCGCAGCGACTCGGCGAGGACTTCCTCGTCCGTACCGCGATCCAGGCGATCCCGCCACGGACCAGCAGGCGCACCGGCACCCGGGGCAACGTCAAATGGATGGCTCACGCAGTTACTCCGCCGAACGCCTCGATCCCCTTCACGGTAGCGGTGGCGAGGGGGAAAGGACCTGGGTTCGTTCCGAACGACGGGCACGGTCGCACTCGTCACCGGTGACGGCAGTTTCGACCGCAGGGAGGCGTGCGGAGGATCTATTCTTGCCTGGTGCTGGACCTGAGCATCCTCGATCTCGAAGCCATTGGCAGCGCGCTGGCCGACCGGACCGACTACGAGCACTGCTGGCTAATCAACCCGGAGACCGGGGAGATCGTGATGTGGACATCCGACACCGGAATCGACGGCCAGACACCGGTCGACCTCGACGAGCTGGACCTGGTCGGCATCCGCCCGCTGCCATCCTGGGTCTGGTACCAGGACATGTCCGACTTCGCCGAAGCCATCACCGATGAACGCGCCGGGCGCAGGCTCGCACGGGCCATTCAGGGCAAAGGCGCCTTTCGCCGGTTCAGAGACGAGCTCCACGAGGAGTATCCGGAGCTGCTGCCAACGTGGTACGAGTTCCGCGATGTCCGCGCTAAGCGCCGAGCCGTCGAATGGCTGGCCGACAATTCGATGATCGACGACGACACTTCCCGCCGCTTCATGGCTGACCATCCAGATCCCGATCTGCCCTGATCTCTTAGGCACTGGCAACCAGTTGCGCGTACGCCTCGGCTGCCGCGTCGGATGCACGTCCGCGTCAGAGAGCATCTGCGAGTAGTGCGTGACAACGGTCAACCCGAGTGGCGGGTTTCGCTGCTTATACCCATAAGGGACAAGGAGGAAAATGGGGCGATTCGTACTCGGTGAGCGGACCAGACTGCGCGACGATCACGCCGTGGCTTGGCTTCTGCCATCGCCCAGATGACACTCGCCATCGAAGTTGCGCTTCCGTCAGGTAGCGGAGCGCGATAGCTGTGCTTAGAACACCGTCTTGCTCGTCGATAACCGCGGCTAGACCTCGATCAGGTGGCTTCATGCGCCCATGCTGGCACTCTCGGCAAGCATTCGCCACCATCGGCTTCGAAACCGTGGATAACCCTGTTGATAAGTATCGGCAATTTGCATCGCCATCATCGCTGCAATGAAATCCATGGCAAAACCGTCGTTATAACGACGGTTTTGCCATGGATTTAAATGATCTTGCTGCTTAGATGGAGAAATTTCGGGCGTGGGATGAGCGCTTGCCGAGGTTGGGAGTTCCACGGGGTGGAAGTTGCACGTGAGCCTCCAGCACTTACGTGAAGCGAGGAGGGCAGATGCCCGGACGCTTGCTTGATCCAGCTGACCACCCGAAGAAAGAAGTCCGGGAAATCCTTGTCCGGCTGGCCAAGGAGGCGTGGACTGTCCGCCAGGCGGGGCACTGGGGAACTCTTTACTGTCCGTGCCTACCGCCATGCACTCGGATCACCGTAGGCGGCCCCGGTTCCCCGCACCGGAAGGGACCGCGGGTCGGTCGCTCGTGTGGCGGTGGGCCGACGTCAACGGCTGGCTCACACCACTTGGCCTGGGCGACGGAGCTGTGCGGCCCACGCGCGCGGAGACAGCCCTCATAGACGTCCTGCTGCTGGCACCAGCCGCCCTGCCCGCGCCTAGCCGGTGAGCTCGTGGATGGTGATGGTGGGCGCGGGGGGCTGACGCGCGCTCCATTGCCAGGACTTGTAAGAACTCGCAAACAATCGGTACGCGTTCTGCGCATCACGCTGCACTTGCTGGGCAGCAAGACGCCCGTGAGTTCGACGACGGGCAATGAAACGACGGCGAGGGCCGCCGCAGCCGAAGAAAACGCCGCAGCGGAAACGCCTCCTACCTCGCCGCTGGTCGAGGAGGTTGAGCCCACCAATCCAGTTCGCGCGGCGATGGAGGACGCCGAGGCGGAGCGGCAGGCCGGCGGCCTCGGGCACCCAGGCAGGCCGCTGAACGCCCGCTCCCCCTTCATGATCGGGATGAAGGGCGCCGCGGGCGTCGCCGTCACCTACGGTCTGGTGGAACTGTTCCTGCGCGCCCGTGGGGTGCTGGTCCTGATCGGGCTCGCATTCTTCATCGCGGCGGGCCTTGACCCGGTCGTCGTCTGGCTCACCCGCCATAGGCTGCGGCGCTGGGCGGCGGTGAGCATCGTTCTCCTCGCGCTCCTCGCATTCGTCGGCGGGTTTATCGCCGCCGCCATCCCTCCGGTGACGGCTCAGATATCCACGCTGATCAACGAACTGCCGCACTACGTGCACCAGATGCAGGACCACAGCTCCACCCTCGGCAAGCTGAACGACAAGTACCACATCGAGGCGCGCATCACCAGCCTGCTGAACTCGAAGGGGGCCTCCCTGGTCGGCGGGGTGATCGGCGCCGGGCAGATCGCCATCAGCGCGCTGTCGTCGGTATTGCTTGTGGCCGTGATGACCATCTACTTCCTGGCCGGCATGCCGGCGACCAAGATGTTCCTCTACCGCCTGGTCCCGCACTCCCGGCGCCCGCGGGCAATCCTCATCGGCGACGCGATCTTCACCAAGGTCGGCGGCTACGTCCTCGGCAACGTGATCACCTCGTTCATCGCCGGCGCGGGGACATTCCTGTGGATGCTCGCGTGGGGAATCCCGTACCCGGCACTGCTCGGCCTGCTGATTTTCCTGCTCGATCTGATCCCCGTCATCGGCTCGACCGTCGGCGGCGCGATCGTCACCCTGGTGGCGCTCACCGTCTCGCTGCCGGTCGCGATCGCGACCCTGATCTTCTACGTCGCCTACCGGCTGGCCGAGGACTACCTGCTGGTGCCGCGCATCATAGGCCACACGGTTAAGGTCCCCGCCCTGGGCGGCATGGTCGCCATCGTGCTCGGCGGCGTGGTCATGGGCATCATCGGCGCGCTGATCGCTTTGCCGGTCGCCGCCGCGATCCAGCTCCTCCTCGAGGAAATCACCTTCCCCCGCCTCGACAACGGCTAGCAGCGCTAACGATCAGGCCGGCTCACGCGACGATTATTTCCCCGGTGTTCCAGGGGAATCCTGCGCAGTCGTTGTAGAAATAGTCGCCCGGCTTGACGAAGCGGTACGAATCCGAGTGACCGGGGGCGATCGGCCCGATCTTGAAGTTCGCCGGGTCGAAGAAGGACTCTGCGCAGTGGCTCTCGCGATTCCCGGACGGGTTCGTGAACGTCACCGTTGTCCCGGCTGGCACGGTCATGATGGACGGAGCCATCGCGACCTCGCTGGCTAGGTTCTCGGCCGGACTCGGCGAGTTGGTCGTGGTGTCCCAGGTGCGTCCCATGACCACCGTGTCGTTGACGGTGTCACCGGCGATCGTCGCGCCGCCGATCGACACCCGGGTGGGAATCGGCGCCGGAGCCTTGGCGGGCGGCACCGTTCCGTGCAGTTTGAAAGCCCACAGGCTGTCACCGTGGGAGTTATAGCTGATGTTGCCGCCGGCGAAGATGGCCACGTACTGCACGCCGTTTGCCGTGTAGGTAACCGGCGTGGTCGCGATCCCGGTGCCGGTCTGCCAGCTCCACAGCACTGTGCCATTGACCGGGTTGCGGGCGGAGAGGATGCCGTTGGGCGCGCCCTCGAAAAGCAGGCCGGGCGACGTGGTCAGGATGCCGTCGCCGTTCGACAGCCCGTAGGGGGTTGTCACCTGCCAGGCAATCTTGTTCGTCCGCGGATTGACAGCGTCGAGGACGCCGCCGCGGAACTCGCCCAGGGGCTCCCAGAAGGTGGGCTGACCGTAGGGCAGCCCGTCGCTGTAGGCGAAGTCCACCTCAGCCGCAGGCACGTAGAGCAGCCCGGTTTTCGGGTCCAGGGACATCGGCGCCCAGTTCGCGCCGCCGTCGCCGCCGGGTGTCGCCAGGACCGGGCTGTTCAGGTAGGGCGCGAACTCGCAGCCGCTGCGATAGTCGGGAATGGGGCGGGTCGGGCCGGTCGGCTGGGGGCAGGTCGGCACGAGCGACTGGCCGGCCGGGATCGGCTGGGTCGGGGAGGTCGCCTGGGCGGCGAGCTGCGGCACCGCCGTCTGGCGGACCGGGAGCGCGGGCTTGCCTGTCTTCGCGTTGAGATAGTAGAGCCACCCGGTCTTGCTGCCGTAAATGACCACCTGCTGAGTGCCGCTTGGATAACGGACGCTCGCGATGAGCGGCGTCATTGTGTCGTCGTAATCCCACAGGTCGTGGTGGACCGACTGGAAGTACCAGACCAGCTTGCCGGTGGCCGCGTTGAGCGCGACGAGCGAATTCGTATACAGATCCGCGCCCGCCCTGGCAGCGCCGGACACTCGCGGCTCAGGGTTGGCAACCGCGACGTAGATCATCCCGAGCTGGGCATCGACGGCCGGCGCCATCCAGACATCTCCGCCACCGAGCATCCAGGACGTGCCCTTCCAGCTGCTGTGGCCGGGCTGACCCGGCCCTGCCGTCCCCGCGAAGCTCCAGGCCACGGTTCCGTTAGACGCATGCAGCGCGTAAAGGTGGCCGCGCATGCCCGCGCCGCCCCCGTTCTGCGTGCCGACGTACACAAGCCCATTGAAGTAAAGCGTCCACGGCGTGGCTGATCCGTTGGCCGAGGTGTCCTGGCCGGCGGTGCCGACCTGCGTCTGCCAGATCAAAGCGCCCGTCTGCTGATTCAGCGCGATCACGTGCTCTTGGCCAAGCGCCGCGAAGACCCGCCCGGCCGCGACCGCCACTCCTCGCTCGGTGCCGGCCAACCCCGACCTGTACTCCCAGATCACGTTGCCCGTCGCGCCGTCTATGGCGAAGACATCGCCCTGGCTGGTCTGAACGTAGAGCCGTCCGTCAACCGCGACCGGCGTGCTCTCCTGACCCGCGCTCGTCGACCCGCCCTCAAGATGGTCAAGCCAGGCGCCGGCCAGGCTGTGTACGTCGCCTGGCGTGATCTGCGCCAGGGACGAGTAATCGGCAGCAGTCGCAGCGCAGCACGCGCCCGGCCGTGCGGCCGCCGCGGACTGCGAGCTGGCAGCGCCAGCGGTGAGCGTCACTGCGCCCGGGACGGCACACGCCAGTACCAGCACGCCAACCACGATTCGGGGGATCACGAGCGCATTATCCGCCCGGCCGCAGGCTCGGTGGATAAACATTCGGGAGCAGAACCCGCGCGATAGGGAGACCGCGCCAGGCGGGAACTTGGCTGGATCTCTGGCACTGGAGATTTGAGCGAGGCGGTCCGGGTAGGGGTGTGCGCCCGTGACGGATCGCTACGAGAGGACACATGATGACTGTTACTGCTTTCCAAGATCTCCCCCTCGCAGACCGCAGCCGGGAGTGGGACGGGTCGGCAGCCGAGAAGCGCGTCAGGAAATGGGCTGGTGCCGAGGACGAGCCCAACGCCAAGTACCGGGACGCGCACGTCTGGTACGACAGCGAGAACAAGGACCACTTCACCGCCTACAAGCTCCTCATCGCCGACGTGGTAGACGGTCGGCTGGTCGCCGTCCCGCGCGGCATCATGGCGGCCGGGAACGTCATGCAAGGGTCGCGCGGTGGGGTTGACCTGCCGAAATCCGATATCGACCGGGTCAAGAGCCACCTCGCCAAGTACTACAAGAAGATGGGCGAGGAAGCCCCGTGGGAGCGTGACTGAACGGCGATCGGGTAGCGCAGGGACATGAGCGGATCACTGCGGGCCGTGTTGTTCGATGTGGACGGCACCCTGGTTGACACGAATTACCTGCACGCCGTCACCTGGTGGCAGGCGTTCGCCCAGGGTGGGCAGCACGTGCCGATGGCGGACATCCACCGGGCGATCGGGATGGGCTCGGACCAGCTGCTTGACCGGCTGCTCCCGGCTGACCGGGACAAGGACGCCGACTCCGGCCTGCAGACGTCGCATGACGCGCTGTACGCCACGTACTGGAGCCGGCTGCGCCCGCTGCCGGGTGCGGTTGAGCTGCTCCGCGCGTGTAAGGCGCGCGGCCTGACCGTGCTGCTGGCGAGTTCGGCCGGCGAAGCCGAGTCCGGCGTCCTGCGTGGCGTCCTCGACGCCGAGGACGCCATCGATGACGCCACGTTCTCCGGCGACGTCGAGCGCACCAAGCCCGCTCCCGACTTGGTCCAGGTCGCGCTGGAGAAGGCGGCCGTGCCAGCCGAGCAGGCAGTGTTCGTCGGCGACACGGTCTGGGACGCGCAGGCCAGCCAGAAGGCCGGAGTACCGTGCATCGGGCTGCTCAGCGGCGGCATCGGCCGCGAGGAACTCGCGGACGCCGGGGCCGCGCAGATTTACGTCGGCCCCGGCGATTTGCTCGCCCGGCTCGGGGACAGCCTGATCGGGCAGGCCGACGGAGGGTAGGAATTGCTCTCAGGGCGTCCGCGCGAACGACTTGACCAGCTGCTTGTCGAACGCGTCCAGATCGTCGGGCTTGCGGCTGGTCACCAGGTCGAAGCCCTGTTCGGTGCTGAGAACGACCTGCTCGTCACGCCAGTCGCCGCCGGCGTTGCGGATGTCGGTCCGCAGGCTCGGCCAGCTCGTCAGCGTCTTGCCCTTCACCACGCCCGCCTCGACCAGGGTCCACGGGCCGTGGCAGATCGCCGCGATCGGCTTGCCGGCGGCAGCGAAGGCCTTCACGAATGCGACCGCCTCGGGTACCAGGCGAAGCTTGTCGGGATTGGCAACGCCGCCGGGCAGGACCAGCCCGGAGAAGTCGGCCGCCGAGACATCGCCGACCACGCGATCGGGATCGAAGGTGTCGGCCAGCTCCGTGTCGTGGTTGACTGCCTGGACCGCGTCCTTCTCGGGCGCGAGCAGGACCGGCTGGCCGCCGGCATCCTTGACGGCCTGCCAGGGGGATGTCAGTTCCACCTGCTCGACGCCCGCGTTCGCGACTAGGAACGCGATGCGCTTACCTGCCAGTTCGTTGCTCATGTGCTCCTCCAGATCCTCAGTCCCCTTGGCTCTCTGCCGAACCACTGACCGGCTCCTCCCCTCGCTCATCGAAGGTATTCATCCAGATGCCGGGCACCCGAGGGATCAGACCCGGGCGTCCCCATCCGCGGCTACCTGACGGCGCCGTCGCCCCGTGCGGGCGCGGGTGAAACCACGCGCCCGTTCGATCGAAGGGTATTGATTTTGATCTTTCGAACGAACGCGTGGTTTCTCGCTGCGCCGGGCACCGTGGGTGCGTCAGGTGGAGGGCGCGGTCACCATCGGTACCAGCGGCTGCGCGAGGTGCCTTCGCCGACGCGGACGAGGAAGCCGAGCAGCCAGAGGACGAGGACCACGAGCGCGATCCACCAGAGGATATGAACGGCGAAGCCCAGGCCGCCAAGGAGCAGGGCGAGCAGGAGCACGACCAGGATGAGTGCCATCAGAGACGTTCCTTTCGGTGGCCGGGGCGCGGGTTCGGCCCCGGGGCGTTGCAGACGAACGACTGCTGCCCTGGGCGCGCCGATGTATTCCACCCGCGCCGGGACTATGCGGCCGACAGGTGTGAACCACGTAAGCCCGGGTAGCAGGGCATCTCCGCTAACCGATTCGACCTCGGGGGTCCGCTATGGCAGCAGGCAGCCTCACCACCGGCAGCACCGCGATCCGCAGGCGCGCTAGGGACTGTCGGGGCGCGTGAGGGATTACGGGGAGCCTAGGGACCATCGCGGGCTGGGCGGCGAAGACGGGCCGGCCGCTTGGCAGCGGACCGCCCGGGCATTCGCCGCGGCCGTCGAGTCTGGCAGGCTGGATCTCCCGCTGCCCGGCTCGGGCGCGACCAGGGCCCGGTGGGCCGCGTTCGCCGACCTGGCCGGGGAAGACCTGTCGCTGGCAAGGCTGGCCGAAGGGCACGCCGACGCGGTGGCGATCCTGGCCGAGCTCGGCGGTCCGCGTCCGGAACCCGGCAGCCGCTGGGGCGTGTGGGCGGCGAACCCGCCCGGCCCTAACGTGACGGCGACCAGGCGGGAGAATAGCTGGCTGCTGCACGGCACCAAGCAGTACTGCTCGGGGGCCAGGATCTGCTCGGACGCCCTGGTCACGGCGTCCGCCGACGACGGGGCGCGGCTGTTCGCCGTGGCTGCGGACGGGCTTGAGCCCGATCCGTCAAGCTGGCCCGCCACCGGGATGGCGGGCAGCGACACGCTGGACGTCGGCTTCCCCCAGATTCCGGCGATACCGGTCGGGCCGCCTTACGGGTACACGCGCAGGGCCGGGTTCAGCCACGGCGGCGTCGGGGTAGCGGCCTGCTGGTACGGCGGGGCCCGTGGCGTGGCGCGGACGCTGCTCAGCGCCGCGTCCAAGCGCGACGTCGGCCCGCACGCGCTGGCGCACCTGGGGGCCGTCGATCTCGGGCTGCGGACGGCGCGGGCCGCGCTCGGCCAGGCGGCGGACGAGATCGACGCAGACCCCGACGACCGGCGCGGCGAGGGACCGCTGCGGGCCGTGCGAGTGCGCGCGCTGACCGAGGCGGTCGCCTCGGACGTGCTGGCCAGAACGGGACGCGCGCTGGGCGCTGGGCCGCTCGGCCACGATGAGGCACATTCCCGCGCGGTCGCCGATCTGACGGTCTACCTGCGCCAGCATCACGCGGAACGCGACCTGGCCCGGCTCGGCGAGATGGTCGCCGATCGCGGAGACACCTGGTGAGCCGCGCCTCCGGCGCGCATCCGATTGATGCCCCCGGCACGGACGAGCGGTCCTGGGCTGCCTGGCCGTGGCTGAGCACGCTGGGTGGCCCTGGGCTGGCCGGCTCCGGGCTGGCCGGGCTGGCCGGGGTGCGGAGCGCCGTCATCGTGGCCGCGCACCCAGACGATGAGGTGCTCGGCGCCGGCGGCCTGATATCCATGCTGGCGGCCTCGCGCGCGCGGCTGCGGCTGGTGGCGGTCACCGATGGCGAGCGCTCGCACGCCGGGCATGGCTCCCGGGCCGCGCTCGCACGGCGGCGGACCGCGGAAACCGGCGCCGCCCTGCGCGCCCTGGGCGCCCAGGCCGCCGAGGTGGTAAGGCTCGGCCTGCCCGACAGCGGCCTGGCCGACCGCGAGGATGAGCTCACGACGGCGCTGGCCCCGCTTGTCACGGATTTCGATCTCTGCCTCGCCCCGTGGGACCGCGACCTGCACCCCGACCACGAGGCAGCCGGCCGGGCCGCGCGCCGGGCCGCGGCCGGGGTCTTCTACTCCTTCCCCGTCTGGATGTGGCACTGGGCCTCCCCCGCCGACCCCCGGGTGCCCTGGGACCGGGCGCTGCGGGTCCCGCTGGCGCCGCGCACGGCCAGCAGGAAGCGCGCGGCGATCACCTGCTTCGCCAGCCAGACCGAGGACAGGGGCCATGGCCTCGGGCCGGTGCTGGCCCCCGGCATGATCGCCCACTTCATTCGTACTGTGGAGGTGCTGCTGTCGTGACGCTCGATCCGGGTCACTTCCGCGAACGGTACAGCGGCTCACCCGATCCGTACGGGCTGGCGGACCGCTGGTACGAGGCGCGCAAGTACGCGCTCACCGTCGCCCTGCTGCCGCGGGAACGCTACGGCACCGCATTCGAGCCCGGCTGCTCGATCGGGGTGCTCACCGCGCGGCTCGCGTCCCGCTGCGACAGCCTGCTCTCCTGCGACGCGATCCCGGACGCGGTCGCGTCGGCCCGGTCGAGAACCGCGGGGCTGCCGGGCGTGCGGGTCGAGCAGCGCGTGGTCCCCGGCGAGTGGCCCGCGCAGTCGTTCGACCTCATCGTGTTCTCCGAGATCCTCTACTACTTCGGTGACGCGGACCTGGATCGGATGCTGGGACTCGGCATCGGGGCGCTGCGTCCCGGCGGGCACCTGGTCGCGGTGCACTGGACGCACCCCGCACCGGATCATCCGCGCGACGGCGATGAGGTGCACGAGACCCTGGCCGGGGACCCGCGGCTGGCCCGGCTGGCGGGATACCGCGACCCGGACTTCACCGCCGAGGTCTACACCCACTCCGGCGGGGACGTGAGGTCCGTCGCCCAGGCCGGCGGGATCGTGTGATCCGCTCCGTCCGCGCCATCGGTGCCCGCAGTGCGATCGGTGCCGTCGGCGTCATCGTCCCGGCCCATAACGAGCAGGATCTGCTCCCCAGTTGCCTGGCCAGCGTGCGCCGCGCGGCGCAGTCGCTGCGCGGCATACCAGTGCATCTGGTCGTGGTGGCTGACGCCTGCCGAGACCGGACCGTTCTGGCCGCCCGGCGCGGCGGCGCCTCGGTCGTCACGATCAGCGCCCGGAGCGCCGGCGCGGCCCGCGCGGCCGGAGCGGGGGAGGTGCTGCGCCGGACCACGCACCTGGACCCGTCGAGCGTCTGGCTGGCGACGACCGACGCCGACACGCTGGTCCCCGCCTGCTGGCTGCGCGAGCAGGCGAGCTACGCCAGCCAGGGGTGGGACGCGGTCGTCGGCACCATCCGGGTGTCCGACTGGTCCGGTTACCCGCCGGGCACGCGATCGCTGTTCCGCGAGCGATATGAGCGCGAGCCCTACGAACCCAGCGTGCCCTACGAACCCAGCGAACCCAGCGAACCCAGCGGAGCCAAGCAGCACCCTCATGTGCATGGTGCCAACCTGGGCTTCCGCGCCTCGGCGTACCTGCGGGCCGGCGGATTCCCCGCCCTGGCCACGGCGGAGGACCATGCGCTGGTGGCGGCGCTGACCGAAGATGGCAGCCGGGTCCTGCGGACGCGCGCGCTGCCCGTAGTCACCTCGGCCAGGCGCGAATCCCGCGCCCCGCACGGCTTCAGCCACCACCTCAAGCAGCTGGACGAAACCAGCCTAAACCTCTCCGAACTCGCGTAACCGCAGACCTCGCTCGGCCGGCGGCAAGGGCAGATGTGACATCCCCTTATCTCCCCTGGCCTGCCCGGCCGAATGACTGTCTAATGTAGTCAAGTGTGTTCACGCCGTCAGTCAGCCCGACCTTGAGACCTTGCGAGCCGACGGCGCGTCTGGAGCTCAGCGCGGGAGAAGGTGCTGGCGGATGACTCGTTACCTGACCAGGGACCGGTGGGCGATCGCCGCCGCTGTCGTGGTTCCGCTCGTTGTGGCGGCGATCCTGATTCCGTGGCGGGGAAGCTGGCCGAACACGAACGTGGCCCTGCTGCTGGTCGTGGCCGTGGTCGCCGTGGCGGCCCTCGGCAACCGCATCGCGGGCGCCCTGGCGGCGATCTCCGCCGCGGTCTGGTTCGATTTCTTCTTCACCCAGCCCTACGAGCGCTTCACCATCAGTCACTCATCGGACGTCACGACGTTCGTCCTGCTGCTGGCGGTCGGCATTGCCGTGTCGCAGCTGGCTGCCCACGCTCGCCACCTCAAGGCGGTCACGGTCGCCGACGCGGGCTACCTGGCGCGGATCGTCGACAGCGCCGCGCTCACCCAGTCGGCGGGCTCCCCAGACGCCGTTGTCCAGCACGTGCGGAAGCAGCTGACCGACCTGCTGAATCTGCGGGACTGCCGTTTCGAGTACGGGACCCTGATCGGTCGGCCGCCGCGACTTGAGCCGGACGGGTCGTTGCTGACCCGCCACGGCCACTGGCCCGTTGACGTCGTCGGCCTGCCAGCGGAGGAGATCGAACTGCGGACCTTCAGCAACGGGCAGTACTGCGGCCGGTTCATGATGCAGCCGAACCCTGGCTCAAACCCCTCGCGGCGCGCACGGCTGGTCGCCGTGACACTGGCCGACCTGGCCGGGCACGCGCTCGGGAGCACCGCGTCCGCCGCTTCCCGGTAGGCGCGGGTATCAGCGGACGGTGTCAGCTGCTCCGCTTACCGCCGGAATTGCCGCCGGGATTGTCGCCGTAGCGGCGGCGGAACTGCTCGACCCGGCCGGCGGTGTCGACCACGCGAGACTTTCCGGTGTAGAACGGGTGGCTCGCGGACGAGATCTCCACGTCGACGACCGGGTAGGTGTTGCCGTCTTCCCACTCGATCGTGCGGTCGCTCGTCAGCGTGGACTTCGTGAGGAACGAGAAGTCCGCTGAGCGGTCCCTGAAGACGACGGAGTGATAGTCGGGATGAATGTCCGGCTTCATGTCCAGCCTCCCTACTAGCGAGATAACGGTTTTTAACCTGCTCATGGCCGGAGATGTTCCATCCGGCGCCGCGTTACCGCGGGGCCGAGGGAGCAGGGGGCTGCGGGGCGGCCCGTCTGGCGTCGGACGCTGCGTCGTCGGCTGCCTCGTCACCGAAGCCAACGCCGATCACCTGGTCCTTGCGCCGCTGTTCGGCGCGGACGATGTAGGCAAGCACCTCGTGGTCGGCATCGGTTGGCTCGGTGCTCATGGGCAGGGCTCGGGGGTAGAGCCTGCGGGCCAGGACGGGGTTCAGCTCCGCGGCGTACAGGCTGAGCTTGGCCAGCAGCAGCAGGAACACCACGATCCCGATGACCCCGCCGAACGCACCGTAGGTCTGGGAGGCGTTCTTCAGGTCGTGGGTCACCAGTCCGGTGCCGACGGTGATCAGCGCGGTGAACACCACCCCGCCGAGTATCGCCCCGGGGAGGTGGCCGCGCGGGCCCACCACCTTGGCGGTCAGCAACGTGAAGGTGGCGAAGTACAGCGCGCAGTTGAGCACCAGCAGGCCAGCCAGGACCGGGACCCTGATCGCGTAGTTCGACGTGCCCCCGGTGGCATAGGTCGTGACGAACGCGTTCACGACGAACGCGACACCGATGGTGATCAGCCCGGCCAGGCTCCGCCCGAGCCGGGGCAGGAAGCCGGTGCGCTGGATCTGCGGGATGTTCCAGACCGTGGCCATCGCCAGCTGCGCGGTCTGGGTGACGCCCTGGGCCCCGTAGATCAGCCCGACCAGGCCGATGGCCAGCCCGAGGTCGCTGCCGTGCAGGGCGCTGGGCTTGGACGGGTTGAAATCGGAACCGACCACCGGGAACTCGTGCAGCGTATGAAGGACGCCGTTCCCGATTGACGCCTGACCGATGAGCGCGAAAATCGTCACCACGACAAGCAGCAGCGGGAAGATCGCGGTAAACCCATACCAGGCCAGCGCGACGACTACCAGGTTGGCGTTATCGTCGCCGAACTTCTTCACCACCGCGTAAGGCACGCCGGCCCAGCGGCTTCGCCGCTGCCAGGCGTCCACCGCGCCAATCGCCTTTCTGAGCGGCTCGACCGGGTTCACCATATTGCCCTGCTTCCCCTACCCGAGTTATTCGTCGCGGCCGGTGGCCGCGTCGCGGAGCCGGTCCGCCGCCGCGACCGCGGCACCTGCGGTCTTGAGCAGCCCTGGTGAGGGCGGGGTGTTCGGGTGCGGCCGGGTTGGCGCCGTCTTCTTGGCTTTTTCCAGCTCGCTCCCGAGGTCAGACGCTTCCTCAGCGGTGAGCGCCGACAGCAGGACCGGCCAGACTGCCGTCTCCTCGAACTTGATGTGCGCCCGGCCCGCGCTGATGAAGTGCGTGATCTGGGCCTCGAATTCCTCGTCCTCCGGGGACAGCTTGGCCAGCCGGTCAAGGATGAACTTGCCCTGCTGCTCCTGGTCCTGGGCCTGGTCAGCCAGGTCGTCGCCGTCGGTCAGGTGCCTGCGGACGGCGGGCCAGAAGTACATCTCCTCGACGGCCTCGTGCTTGGACTCCTCGATGACAAGCTGCTGCACCATTTTCTGGCGGAGCGCGAGCTGATCGGAGTTCGCTCCGGTGCCCGCGACCGGCCCGAGCTCGAGCTCGCTCAGCATCCGCTTGACTTCCTCGTGGTCCTTCGCCAGGACCTCGAACGCGCTTGGCATGATCCGTGCCCCCTTTGATCGTGTCCGCTGGCTGCCCAGGTGCACCGCCGTCAAACCGGCCGGACGGTCACCGGTCATCCTGCTCGTCGCGGTGTGCGACCAGAGGGGCGTGCGACCAGAGGGATGAAGATGTCGTCCACGATCTGGCTGGTCGTGGACGCGAATGCCCGAAATATCGCCATCATAGGTGAAGATCGAAAAAAATCCATGGCGTTTCCGTCGCTATAGCGACGGAAACGCCATGGATTTCGATTAATGATCATCAACTGGTGACCGATGGATGTCCCTGGACCGCGATCTGGCATCAGGAGCACCCTTGGTAGCTCGTGCTAGCTGTCGCCCTGCTTCGGGCTGCCCTTCGGGCTGACCGAGCTCAGCGCGTCGTCCAGCATGGGCGGGAACGAATCCGGGTGCCTGGCCAGCAGATAGGTCACCACCGCGACGAGGTCGTGGTTACTGAGCGCTCTGACCCGAGTGATCCGCAGCTCGGCTGCCGTCTCGCGAGTGTCGGTTTCTGAATCAGCCATGCGCCATCGCTACCCATCGCCAGGTACTTCATCCCGAACCGGTGGGCGGCGAGCTGGCCGCGGGCGAGATGAGAGGCGGGCAGGGGCACCCACTGGCTGAGGATGCCAGTCCCGGGGCGGCCAGCCAGGCACTGGCGGGCTCGCCGCGACCACCCCGAAGGGCTGAGAGGCGCTCATGGGAGGCGCAGGAGGCTGGCGGCGTTTTCGCCGGCCACCTTCGCCTTGTCGGCGGGGCTAAGGGGGAGCGCATCGAGGAGGTGCCGGCCCGCCATGTTCGCGGCGAACGGGTAGTCGACGCTGAACAGGACGCGGTCGACGCCCATCACCGCGATGCTGCACAAGACGGGCGGCAGGGAGAACATGCCGCTCGTGGTCACCCACACGTTCCGGTGGATGTAGGTGCTTGGCGGGTGCGGCAGGCCGGTGATCTTAGGCGGCAGCATCTCATCGATGCGGGCGAGCATGAACGGCAGCATCTCGCCGCAGTGCCCGACGATCAGCTTCAGCCCTGGATGGCGCTCGAAGGTTCCGCTTGCCACCAGGCGCAGCGCGTGCAGCCCGGCCTCGGCGTGCCAGCCCCACGCGTTGGTGGCGAGGCGGGCAGCGACGGCGGGCGTGAGGCCGCCGAACAGGACGTCGGCCACATTCTTGGGGGCGGATGCCGGGTGCAGGTAGAGCGGCACGTCCAGGTCCTCGAAGGCAGCCAGGAGAGGCTCGAATCGCTCGTCGTCGAGGAACGCGCCGTTGGTGCCGAGCGTGCTGTGGATCATGCCGCCGACGAGGCCGAGGCTCCCGGCGGCGCGTTCGAGTTCCCGGCCGCCGCTTTCGCCGGATCGCTGGTCGGCAGCGTGGCGAAGCCCGCGAGGCGGTCCGGGTGGCGAGCGATCGCCCCGGCGAGAGCGTCGTTTGCGCTGCGGGCCGCCATGATGGCCTGGTCACCGGCGAGGCCCTGCGCGGCCGGCTGGACGTGCGACAAGACCTGCACATCGATCCCGGCCGCGTCCATGCTGGCGATCCGGTCCACGCCCAGGTCGCGCAGTTGAGCATCGAGGCGCGCCCCGTCGGGCCGGGCAAGGGGGCCGGTGCCCGGCGGAGCCGCGAGCTCGGCCGTCCAGAAGTGCTCTTCGAGAGCAATCGTTTGCATGGTCTATTATCCCGCCTGACCGAGTCAGCGCCGCCACGGGTCGGCTGGATGGCGGGGAAGAAGCCCTTGACGGATGTCCGGCGACGTGGCTGGCTGTTAAGGCTTGCGGGCGACGCCCGCGTTGGTGCCGACTTCACGCGCGCCCGGCCGGGGGCCGCCGTTCGGGTTCGGGCGCCATTCCGGAAGCAGTACCAGGCCGGGCGCCACGAGACTGAGCCCGTCGAAGACCAGGTTCCCGAAATCGGTGGAGTCCCTTGGCGCGATGCGCACACCGCTGGCGGTGATGAGGCGGACTACGACGTCCGCTTCCTCCTGGGTGCCGTACTCGGTGCTGCCATGGGAGGCGGCCACGTAGCTGCCCGACGGCAGCGCGTCCACCAGCGTCTTGATGATCCGCGCTGGCTCGTCCTCCGGCAGCAGGAAGTGGACGACGGCCGCGAGGATCAGCGCGATCGGCCTGGTGAAGTCCAGCGTCTCCTGCGTGGCGGGGGCGCTGAGGATCTTCTCCGGCTCCCGCAGGTCCGCTTGAATGTAGGCGCACTTGCCTTCCGGCGAGCTGGTGAGCAGCGCCCGCGCGTGCACCAGGACGAGCGGGTCGTTGTCCACGTAGACCACGCGGGCCGCCGGGTTGGTAGCCTGCGCGACCTCGTGTACGTTGCTGGCGGTCGGCAGCCCCGAGCCAATGTCGAGGAACTGGTCGATACCAGCTTCCCCGGCCAGGTACTGGACCGCGCGGCCAATGAACTTCCGGTTCTCCCGCGCGGAGACGCGCATCCCCGGCCATGCCGCGATGACCTTGTCGGCCACTGCCCGGTCGGCGGCGAAGTTGTCCTTGCCCCCGAGGTAGTAGTCCCACGTCCTGGCCGGATGAGGTCTGGTGATGTCGATCTCAGCCGGGCCATTGTCCTTTTCCGGCGAATTCGGGTGGGGCACAGCGCAGAGCCTACTACGAAGACCCGGCCTGTCTGGCGCCGTCACGCCGGGGCGTTCCGGGCGGGACGGGGTGGCAGCGGCGGGCGGGCCTTGCGCGGGCCGGTCCCTGGGTCGGGCGGATTGCTGGCCGGCTGCTTCTCCAGGGCCTCAAGGGCGAGGCGGACCGCGGTTTCCAGCTGCGGATCGCGGCCCTTGGCCCAGTCGTCCGGCGTGATGTCCACCTCCACGTCCGGGTCGACGCCGTAGTTTTCCACGCCCCAGCCGAGCCGGTCGAACGAGAACGCCAGCTGCGGGATAGTGATCAGGCTGCCGTCCACGAGCTCGCGCACGTCGTCGAAACCGTTCACGCCGCCCCAGGTGCGGGTGCCGACCACCGGCCCGAGGCCGCGCAGGCGGATGGCCGCGGCGATGATGTCCCCGTCGGAGGCCGAGTTCTGGTTGGCCAGCGTCACCAGCGGGCCGCGCCGTGCATCCCGAGGGTAGGACTCGGCCTGGTGCCACCGCATCACCTCCCAGCCGATCACCCGGTGCGCCAGCTTCTCCAGCACGAGTTCTGAGGTGTGGCCGCCTTCGTTGTCGCGGACGTCGATGATCAGTCCCTCGTAGTCCATCTCGGTCCGCAGGTCCCGGCTGAAGTGCGCCCAGCCGGTGCCCACCATGTCCGGGACGTGCAGATAGCCGAGGCGCCGGTCGCTGAGCTCCCGCACCTGGCGGCGCCAGCCGGCCACCCAGTCCTGGTAGCGCAGCCGGCGCTCGCTGTCTAGCGGCACCACGGCGACGCGGCGGACCGCGGTTCCGGAGCGCACCGTCAGCTCGACCGGCTTCCCGGCCGAATCGGCCAGCAGCGGCGCCGGGCCGTGGACCGGGTCCACCGGCTGCCCGTCGACCGCCAGCAGAACGTCGCCGGGGCGCACCCCGGCGCCGGGAGCCGACAGCGGCGAGCGGGCCAGCGGGTCCGACGATTCGCCCGGCAGCACCCGGTCCACCCGCCAGCCGCCGTCGGCCTCCGGGCTCAGGTCGGCACCGAGCTTGCCCACGTCTCCCCCGGGCTCGCGCCCGAAGGCGAAGCCCGCCGCCAGCGCGTAGGCGTGCGAGGTGCCCAGCTCGCCGAACACTTCCCAGAGCAGGTCAGTGAACTCGCCGCCGGTGCGGATCCGGTCAAGCAGCGGCCGGTACTCGCGCAGCACGCCGTCCCAGTCGACCCCGGACATGTCCGGCGTCCAGTAGTCCCGGCCCATGATCGCGCCGGCCTCGTCGTAGGCGCACCGCCACAGTTGAGCCGGGTCCTCGCGGAACCGGGCCCGGGTGAGGTCCACGCTGACGTTCTGGCGCCCGTCGTCGTCGGGCTTGCGGTCGGCCGGGATCACCCGGACGTCACCATGGTCTTGGATGACGGCCCACTTGCCGTCGCCGCTGACCGCGAAGCCGTCAAGCTCGCCGTACAGCTCGGTGCACTCCCGTTTGGCGAGATCGAACCGTTCAAGGGACGCCCGCCGCAATGCCGCGTCCGGGCTGGCACCGCCCTCACCCAGCACCCCGCTGAGGGGTTCATGCAGCCAGGCGAGCCCGTCGGCCACGGCCCGCAGCTCCGAGTAGCGGGCCTCGGGCACCGGCACAGGAACGATGCGCGCGGCGATGCCATCCGGGTCAACCTGGACCGGCGGCCCCGCGGTGTCCGGCTGCTCGCCAAAGTCGGCCGGGCTGCCGGTGCCCGGCGACTTGTCATGCCCGGCCGCGCCGTCCCCGCCCGAGGTGTCAGGCTCGCCGGAGTTGCCGTGCCCGTCGCCGGAGCCCGCTTCAAGCGGACGGCCGCCCGGCAGCGGGCCGAATGGCGACGGGGTAGCGGCCGCCAGCGGGACCAGAAACGGCCGGGTGCCGTACGGGAACGACAAGTCGAACGACTGCGTGTCATAGACCGGGTCGAAACTGCGCTGTGACAAGAAGGCCAGGTGCTGGCCATCCAGCGTGAACACCGGGTCGGTGTCGGCGAAGCGGCCGTCGGTGACGTCGATGATCGGTGTTACCGCTGTGGCGGCCTGCCCGTCGGCGGGCTGCCCGTCGGCGGGATGAGCGAAGTGGGCCAGCCGGATCCGGCGCAACGGCCGGGGACCAGGCTGGGACCATGCCAGCCAGGCTGAGTCCTGGGACCAGCAGAGACCGTCACACGGGCCGTCGGTGCCCGCCGCTACGTCGGTGACCGTGCCGGACGCCACGTCCACCACCCGGAGGTGCCCGGCGTGCGCGGCCACTGCGACCAGGGAGCCGTCCGGTGACGTCGCGATCCCGGTGACGCTGCCGATCTGTCCCGCCGCGAGCGGGCGGGCAGCGGTTTCGTGGCCGCCGCCGATCCACAATGTGTCAGCGGCCACGCCACCGGCGCCGGCCTCACCGGGGCTGTCATCGTTGGTGACGTAAGCGACGCTGCCAGAGCGCCCGAGAACGCGCGGGAGGCGAGCCCGGGATGCCAGGTCAACATGAACGGCGCGGGCCGGGCCGTCCTTGTGGGTGAGCCAGTGAACGGTGCCGCGCACCTCCACCACGCTGGCCTGACCGGTCCGGTCGCAATCGAGCTCGCCCAGGTGATCGGCGGCGGACACCACGCGCGGGGCCCGGCCTGGGGCCGGGGAGCCGAGCGACACCTCGACCCGCCGCGGCGCGGCGGCGTCCAGGCTGTCAAGCAGCCAGATGTCGCCGGTCGCGTGGTACACGATGCGCTCGCCGTCGGTACTGGCGTTTCGCGCATAGGGGCCGTCGTGGTCGGTATGACGGCACAGATCGGTGCCGTCCAGCGCGCAGGAATAGATGTTTCCTGTGCCTTCGTGATCGCCGATGAATGCCAGCCGTCCGCCCACCAGCATCGGGCTGGCGAATTGCCCGGGCAAATCCGCCAGGATGCGGGTGAACGGCTGGCCCTCGGCGGTGGCCACCCAGAGCCGGCCCGTCATGCCGCCCCGGTAGCGTTTCCACGAGGCGGGCTCGCGGTCGAACCGGCCGACTCACCAGACCGGTGACCGTCCCTTCCTGAGCCAAGTCGGTGACCGGGCCGAACGGCAGCCGCCGCGGCGCTTCGCCAGGGCGGATCGCGTACGCCGACGGGACGCAGGTCGGCTGCCCGGAGGCGCTCACCGCCAGCACCTCACCGGCCGGCGTCCATCCGCTGACCTCGGTCGCGCGATCGCCCCAGTAGCTGAGGCGGGCGGGATCGCTGCCATCGGTGCCGACCAGGTAGACCTCCGGGCCGCCATCGCGGGAGCTGGTCCAGGCGATCTGCGTCCCGTCCGGGGAGAACCTCGGGTAGCTGACCGGGGCGCCGTCGGCGGTGAGCGGCCAGGCCCGGCCGCCGTCGACCGGCGCGAGCCAGACGTCGTCGCCCGCGACGAAAGCGAGAAGGTCGCCGTGAATGTGGGGATAGCGCAGATAACCGGCAGAGGTCATATTCGTCATCATAGGGCTCACTGGTGAACTTTCCCACAGAATTTACCCGTGCTGACAGCCGCGGATTAGCTGCTGTCACGGACCCAAGATCGTCGACCGACGTTTCCTGAAATACCCGTAATGTCGTGATGCCGCAGGGCCGAGAACCGTTCCAGTTGGGTGAAACACGGGACCGTTAGGGATGACGGATGAAGCTAGGCCGGGGATCTCCAGCAACCATGGCAGAGGTACTGTGATGCAGATTGCGACCTCTACTGACGGCAGTTATCGTCGGCATCTAGCGAGGGAAATGGCAGGCATCGGGCGCGAGGACGGGGCGGAGGAAGCCGCGCGGCGCCGCCGGGAGTTCATCCGGGCACACCATCCCGACCGGGGCGGGGACGCCGAGTCTTTCATTGCGGGCCTGCGGGCCATCGAGGCCGAGCAGGCGCCCGAGGGCCCGCCGCCCAGGGTGGTGGTCGTACCGCACCAGCCGTGGCCTATCCGGTTGGCGGCCGTGGCGGTTCGGCGTCTCCGTCATGACAGCAAGCCGCCGCGGGTCCGCTGAAGCGCCGCCGGTCCTGCCGCGGGCGCGGTCGGCTCACTGACCGTCTTCGCCGGTCAGGATATCGTCGACAGTGACGTTGACGACGACGGTCTGCAGCCCGATCCTGTCGCGCAAGGTCGCTCTGACGTGCTGCTGGATGTCCCGTGCCACCTCGTGGGCGGAGTCCCCGTAGGTGATCGCGACCGCGAGGTCGACGACGGCCGTGCGACCGAGGACGCCCACCGCGGCCTGCGGGTAGCGGTGTCGGAAGCTTGCCTGCTCGGCGACCGCGGCGAGCTTGCTGTAAGTGCTGCGGCCGAGGGCGACGCGGACGCCGGGAACCATCCGGGCGCTGTCGCGGGCCAGGGCGGCCACGATTCTGGCGGCGATGCGGATGGTCCCGAGTTC
The DNA here is from genome assembly GCA_963778435.1 of uncultured Actinomycetota bacterium. Lineage (GTDB taxonomy): Bacteria > Actinomycetota > Actinomycetes > Streptosporangiales > Streptosporangiaceae > Trebonia. Next base: position 118,768 of record CAVZUX010000016.1, on the reverse strand, counting down.
GGTGGTCTGCAGCGTGTACCACACGTCGCGGACCAGGACCCGGATCTGGCTCATGACCGCGGCGGTCAAGCCGCGGGGAGCGGGCACCGGACTGGCCGCCGTTTCTGCCACTGGTCCCCACAGCGCGGCGAACTCGGCGATGGCCGCCTGGCAGTGCACGCAGTCCTGCTGGTGAGCGTCCGGGTCTTCCGCATGGCCGTCGGCGACCTGCTCGAGCAGCGGGTCAACCTCAGCCCCGCACGGCAGCGTGACCGCGTCCAGTAGGCGCGTCACAGTTGGCCGCTCAGCCGACGGCTCATTCACGGACCCGGTCACCTCCACTCCCCCAGCTTCTTCCCCAGTGTGCGCCTGGCCCGGAACAGATGGCTACGGACCGCCGGGACGGAGCTGCCGGTCACCTCCGCGACCTCAGCGTACGAAAGGCCCTCAAAGTGGTGTAGTACCACGACCGTGCGCTGGGGGAACGGCATCGCGGCGAGCGCGTCGGTGACGGCGTCCACGGTAAGGTTGCGCTCGGTCTGCTCGGCCGGGCCAGCGACTGAGTCGGCGAACTCATTCAGCAGGTCGCCATGATCGGCGACGGAGCCGCGGCTGACTTTATTGAGGGCCCGCCGGGTCACGATCTGGTAGAGCCAGGTGGCGAATGAGGCGTCGCCCCGGAACCGGGAGAGGTTCTGCCACGCCGCCACCAGGGCATCTTGGGCTATGTCTTGGGCGTCGTGGTGGTTACCGCACAGCCGCAGCGCGACGCGGTAGGCCATCGCGGAATGCCGCTGGACGAGCATTTCGTAGGCATCCAGATAGCCGTCCCGGGTACGGGCCACCAGGTAGGCGTCCCCGACCTCCGATTCCGGCTGCATCCCTGCCCTTGCTATCAGTTCGAATCCCCGTGAGGGAGACTCCCCACCGTGGCGAAAAAAAACCAATGAGATTCTGCGACGTTTCTGCTGCTGCGGTGTCTAACGGAGAGATGGCCCCGGTGGGTGACTCCTCGCCGGGCCGTTCACGGCACCAACACGCCATTCAAGGGAGCGAGTCCGATGAACCACCCTGAAGCGTCTAAGACGAGCGAGCAGACCCCCGCTACCACGAGCAACTCGGCCAATCCCGCTAACCGCGATCGGCTGGCAACCGCTGAGGGGCATATCTCCGTCGCCGAGGGCGTCGTGCAGAAGATCGCCGGCAAGGCGTGCCGCGAGGTGGCCGGCGTTCATGCCATGGGCACCAGCGGCAGCCGCGCGTTCGGCGCCCTCCGCGAGCGCATCCCGGGCAGCTCGGGGCCCAGCTTCGGCCAGGGCGTCGGCGTCGAGGTCGGCGAGGCCGAAGCCGCGATCGACCTGGACATCGTGGTCGAGTACGGCGTGGGCATCGCCGAGCTTGGCCGCAGCATTCAGCGCAACGTCAAGCAGACGGTCGAGCGGATGACCGGTCTGCGCGTGGTCGAGGTCAATGTCGCCGTGGACGATGTCTACCTGCCCGACGACGACCAGCAGCAGCCGACGCCCAGCCGGGTCTCATGACCGTGCCCGCGCCGCGCCTTCCCGCAGGCGCGGTTGTCGACGGGATCGACGTCGATGCCGTCGCCGCGGTCGTCGCGAGCTGCGCGGGCGTGTCAGGGCTGGACGGCGGCCAGTATGGCGAGGTCACCACGTACCTGCCCGGCCGCGCGATTCCCGGTGTCGTCGTCGGCGACGGCCGGGTGCGGGTGCGGGTCCGGTCGAGGTGGGATACCGAGATTCCTCTTCTCGCCACCGCGATCACCGCGGCGCTGGCCGCGGTTACCCGGGACCGCCCGGTCGACGTGATCATCGCCGACATCGACGATCCGCCCGCACGTCGCGCGGGGTGAGGCGCGTCCCGCCAATCCTGGTGTGCCCCGGCATGATGAGACCCGGTGCCGCCGGGCCCTGCTCCCGATAGGGATGTGAGTGATGAACCGTACTTCCCTTGCAACAATAACCGGCCTGGTCCTGGGCCTGACGCTGGCGTTCGGCAACTTCGGCGACATGCTGATCGTGGGCCTGCTCGGGTTGATCGGCTATGTCATCGCCAAGGTGCTCGATGGTGACCTGGACGTGCAGGGATGGCTGGCACGCAGCCGCTTCCGCCGATGAGCGCGGTGGCGGCGGACCGGCTGCGAGGAAGTGCCGGCCAGGACGCCGAGCTGGACCTGCTGGACCGCGACGAACTTGGCAGCATCATCATCGCCGACCGGGTGGTGACTAAGATCGCCGCTCGCGCCGCGGCCGAGCACCCCGACGCCGGCGCCGCGGCGACCCGCATGCTCGGCCGCGCTGTTCCCGGCGCCGGCTACCTAGGCGGGCGCGGCACCGACCTGGAGGCGCTGCCGTTGACCTCGGTCGAGGTCGACGGTTCCAAGGCGTTCGTGACCCTGGAAATCAGCGTCCGCTGGCCCGAACCGGTTCGCGAGGTCACCGAGCAGGTCCGCCGCCGTGTCAAGGACCGGGTCTCTGAGCTGACCGGACTGCAGGTTGACGAGGTCCATATCGTCGTGTCCGACCTGGCGACCGACCTCATCCCGCCGCCACGGGTTCGGTAAGGAAGGAAACCGCCGATGCGTCTGGTGAACCGGCCGCTGGCCTTCATCCTCGCGGCTGCCTTGGCCGTGGCCTCCATCTTCGTCATTATCGAGGTCATCGCCTTCGCCGCCCAGCACTCCCCGGTGGTGCTGCCCTTGACCACCTGGTACCGGTGGGCCGGCCGAACCCGCTGGGATCAGCTGGTGATCCAGCTCTGGTCTGGCATCTTGATCGTTATCGGCTTGGCCGTCCTGGCCTTGGAGCTCAAGCCTCCCCGCGTCACCCGGCTGCGCCTGCGGTCGTTCCATGACGCCACCGACGCCGCGTTGACCCGCCGCGGCCTGGCCGGGGCGCTGCGGACAGCAGCGACCGGGATCGACGGGATCTCCGCCGCGGCGGTCACCGTCCGCCGTCACCGCGCCAGCGTTACCGCCACCTCCGTCGCCCGCGGCCGGGCGGGGGCCGACGCCCTCCGCCAGCCGGTGACCCAGGCCCTGCAGGACCAGCTGGACAGCCTGGACTTGCGCCATCCGCCTGACCTGAGCGTACGCGTGAACACCCGGAGCCGCTGATGCACGCCGACCGCGTCAACCGCGCCGCCCTCATCCTCTTCGGCCTGCTGGTCCTCGCCATCGGGGCAGCGGGGATGACTGCCTCGGTGGGCGTGTACGGGCAGGGGTTCGCGCACCGCTTCCTGCTGGCCAACGGCGTCAGCGCCTATATCGGCCACCACGACTGGGTGTGGTACGCCGCCGCCGGCGCCTGCCTGCTGATCCTCTTGGCCGCGCTCCGCTGGATCGTGGCCCTGCTGATCTCCACCGACCGGGCCGGCGACATCCGCATCCCCGTCGCCGCCCGCGAGGGGACCACCATCCTGCGGCCGGCCGCGGTGTCCGAGGCCCTGACCAGGGAAATCGGCGCGTACCACGGTGTCGAGGCCGTCCGCGGCAGGATCATCGGTGACGGCGCCGACCCGGAAGTCGTCCTCGCCGTCACCGCCAGCGAGGCCGCCGACCTGCGCGCCCTCCATCAGCGGATCGAAACGCAAGCCCTCGCCCACGCCCGCCAGTCGCTCAGCAAGGCCGACCTCCCGATCCACCTTGACCTCACCGTCAGCCGGACCTGAGGTATCGCATTCCGGGTTAGGTGAAACACGGGACCGTTAGGGATGAGGACTTTGAGTTTATGGATTTAAGAGCGCCTGGCGCGGCAGGTGGCGAGGTGGCGGCAGTTTCCTGGGGAACGGTGAGGGCGGGTGCGGGGGTGAGGGGTGGCGGGAATAGAGTCACCCGGGTGAAGCGTGCAATCGATGTGGCGCCGTTTGGCGAGCTCTCCGACCCGCGGCTCCTGGCCGACCTGGCGGCCGCGGCGGAGGAGCGGGGCTGGGACGGATTTTTCCTCTGGGATCACGTCGCGTACCGCGCGCCGGTGCGGGCCGTGGCCGATCCGTGGGTGGCGCTGGCGGCGGTGGCATGCGCCACGAGCAGGCTGCGGCTCGGGCCGATGGTCACCCCGGTGTCACGCAGGCGCGTGCAGAAACTGGCCAGGGAGACGGCCACCCTCGACCTGCTGAGCTCGGGCCGCCTGACCTTCGGGGTCGGGCTCGGCGTCGCGGGGAACAACGAACTTGAACCCTTCGGCGAGGTCGTCGATCCCCGTGAACGGGCCCGACTGCTCGACCAAGGCCTCGACGATCTGGCCCGCTACTGGGCCGGGGAGTTCGATCCGGTCCCGGTGCAGAAGCCGAGGATCCCGGTATGGGTGGCGGCGGTGTGGCCGCACCGCCGGCCCGTGCGGCGGGCGCTGCGGTGGGACGGCGTGTTCCCGATCGGCCTGCCCGGCCCGGAGGCGCTGGCTGAGCTGGTCGGCGAGATTGGCGAGTCACGCCCGGCAGGCGATCCGTTCGATGTGGTGGCGTACGTCGCGCCAGACCGTGACCCGGGTCCATGGGCGCGGGCCGGCGCTACCTGGACCGTGACCGATTTCGGCAATCAACCTACTGTGGCCGAGGTGCGCGCGGTAATCGACGCTGGCCCAGGCTGACCAGCAAGCGCTGCGGCTGTGGGACCAACCCCCGGGAGACCTGAATGTTTACCTTTAGGGCCGCCTCAATATTCACGTAATGCCCATTTCAACTCCTTTCCACTAGTGCTTGCTTGGCCTGGGCCAACGAAGGACCGGCGACACGCCATGAATAGGCCAAGAAAAATGATGACAATGTACGCGCGGTCCGCAGTAGCGATACACTTACAGCGACGCCATTGTTCTGCCGCATATAGTGCCAATGTCCGATTTGGCGTTAATGTCTAAATGATAGGCGTGTTACCGTTTCTCTTCTGGTAATTCCGGCATTTCCGTATTCGCTCGGCCATGAGGGGGCACTCGGCCATGAGGAGTAATCGGTGGTAGCGGTACACGAAGAGCTGACCAGGCCGCGGGTCATGGCCGTCGTTGCAGACCTGGCGGCGCAGGGCGCGACGGGGGTTCTCGAGATCACGGGGGAGCCTTCCGGCGCTTTGTACCTCGACGGCGGTCACATCGCCTTCGCGTGGGCGTCGTGGGTGCCCGGTCTCTTCGACCGGCTACGCGGCCTCCATCCGGCGTCGGCCGAACTCCAGGAGCTGCTGGCCGGATGGGACGCCGACGACGCTGACAACGCCGCTGTCGCGGCGCTCGCCGTGCAGCGCGGCTACCTGACAGCGGACCGGCTCCACGAGCTCATCCGGTCGATCGTCGTCGATGCTTTCCTTGTGCTGGTGCTCCCGCTGCCGGAGAACTCTCACGTCGCCGATATCCGGTTCACGCCTGTCCGGACGCATGGGAACACGATGTTCCCGCGGCTTGACGTCCCTTCTGTACGTTTGGAGGCCCTGAGCCGCGCAGACCGGATGGCGAAGTACCGCCTGGCCCCCACCACGGCGATGGCGTTGCGCGACCTCAGGCGTCCGGCCGCGGTCCCGACGCGGGAGCAGTGGCACAATGGCCAGGGCCAGGCGCCGACGGCGGAAATCCTGCGCGAGGTGCTCGACGGGCTGAGGAAGCTCAGATAGAGCGCACTGGGCTGCGGTGGACGGGCTCGGGCGGAAATAAGCGCGCCAGGCGGCCCTGCGCCGGGTAGCGTGACCGGGTGAGCGATACCGTCCCTCTGTGGGCCTACGCGAAGCCAGAGGTCCGCGCGCATGATCCCCGGTGTCATCGGCCGGTCATCCACGGTGGGCGCAGCAGATCGCGTTCCGCGATGCGCTGCGCCGCGATGATGAGCTGGCGGGGCGGTACGCGGACCTCAAGCGGCGGCTGGCGGCGGACCACGCCGAGGACCGGGAGGCGTACACCGACGCCAAGGGCGAGTTCGTCAGGGACGTGCTCGGTCGCGGCGCCCGCTGAGCTGCACTGGGTCTTGGCTGAGGCGAGCGGCCGACCGTGCACAGGACCGGCCGCGCATAGGACGCGCAACCGCGCATAGGACGTGCACAGGAGAGGATCCGACGAGGGCATGGCCATCATCCACAAAACCACCGTGATCCCGAGCAAGCTGGAACTCCTCACCGCGTGGCTGCCTGCTCAGCCCTGGTACCTCGATCGCGGGCGCGCGCCGGAGCTGGCTAAGGCCGGCGGGTTCCGGCTCGACGATCCGGCCGGAGAGGTCGGAATCGAGTTCATGGTGGTGACCGACGGATCCGGGGACGAGGCCGCCGCCGCGTATCTGGTGCCGATGACCTACCGCGCGTCCGCGCTCCCGGGCGCCGATGGCGGGCTGATCGGGACGGCCGAGCACGGAGTGCTCGGCCGTCGTTGGATCTACGACGGAACCCACGATCCGGTCCTCATCTCTCAACTGGTCGCGCTCATTCAGGGGGAGGCCGAACCGCAGGCGCAGAGCGTCAGCAACACACCGGACCCCACCGTGACCGTCATGCCCGTGGTAGGCGGCTACGTGACAGCGGTCGAATCCGAGATCAGCGGGAACGGGCAGTCCGGCACCGACTTGCGAGTTGAGACAGCCGACACGGACCGCATCCGGCGGGGCCTGCTCATCATCAGGGTCGGCAGAGTCCTCCAGCCGGACGGCGGCACCACCAGCGGTGAGGTAGGGCAGCAGTGCCTCTTCGCCACCTGGCAGTTGCCCGACGGCACCCGCACCCGCAGCGCCCTCGCCACCGCCAAGTACACGCAGACGCCTGGCCAGTAAGACCGATCCGGGAATCGCGGCGCCGCCTGTGATGTTGCATCCAAGCAAGACACGACATATCTTGATTGTGAGCGGGACTTTCACGAAGGGTAAGTGACATGACGGTCTGGCACACGGCGCGAACGATGGGCTGGTCTACGAAGGCGGTGATCGCCGCCGGACTGCTCGCCGTGCTGCTGGTGGCGGCTGTGCCGCTGGCGCTGCTCGTGGGCTTGTTCATGATGCTGCTTGGACACATCGTTGGCGGGCTCGCGCTGTTCGGCGGCTCGATCCTGGTGGCCGTCGCGGCCGTCGCGATCGCGGGCCTGAGCGGCGTGCAGCACGTGCGCAAGCTTGTCAGGCGGCAGAGCGACCGGATAGTGCAACTACGCCGGGGCGATTACAACTTCGACTGACAGCGCGGCTGTCCCCTCACCGCAGCCGCTCCCGCCAGGATGCCGCTCGGCGGTCGTGCCGTGTCCGGTCAGGTGGTTACATTAAAGGCGGCGATGACCTTGGTGGGGCGGAGCCGGACCACGAGCTCCCCCGGGACGGCGTTGCGCTTGCCGAATTCCTCGGCGCGGTCAGGTCCCATATAGCGGGCGGCGATCGCGGTCGCGGTGCGGAGCAGCTCGGCGGGATCTTCTGACAGCTCGGCGTTGCCCTGCACCTGAACGAATCCGTAGGGCGGTGCATCCAGGTCCGCGCAGAGCGTGGCCCGGGGGTCGCGGGCCAGTGCCCTGCCCTTGGCGGTCCCCTTGCCGGTGTTGAAGACGAGGCAGCCGTCCTCGACGATGAACCACACGGGCGTCACCAGCGGCCTGCCGTCCGCGCTGGCGAAGCCCAGGATGCCGGTTCGGGTCCCCTCGCTGAGGAACGCGCTGATTTCCGGATCGGTAACCGAGGTCATGCGATCACTCTAGTGAACGACCGTCCCGTGGATCTGAGTGGACCGACCTGGCTGCACACGAGAAGGAAGACTTAGTGCCCGACCATGACCCGCAGCCTGATAACCCCCAGCCCGCAGGCACTTCCCTTGGGCGGCCCAGCGGACGGAGTTGGGGCCGGCCGCTCCTGCGGGGGCGGCGCCGGGCGGCATGTACTGCGCTTGCGGTAGCAGGGATCGCGCTGTTGCCTGCGGCCTGTGCCGCGATACCTGAGTCGTCGTCAGCGGCCACCGCAACGTCAGCGGCCACCGGAAAGCAGGCGGCCAGCCGAACGCCGACACCCACCCGAACGCCTACGGCGGCCGGCGTGCTGCACGGCTCGTACGTGGCTCTCGGCGACTCCTACACCGCGGGCCCCGACATTCCCGATCAGACGGGCGCGACCGCGGGATGCGATCAGTCCAGCAGCAGTTACCCCTACCTGGTCGCCCGGAGCCTGCGGCTGGAACTGACCGACATGAGCTGCAGCAGCGCGACCATCGCCAGCCTGTCTGCCCCGCAGCCCACCGGCGACGGCACTAACCCGGCGCAGCTGAGCGCCCTGTCGGCGGCGACTGCGCTTGTCACCCTCGGCATCGGCGGCAACGATGTTGACTGGACCGCGATCATCACCAAGTGCACGGAACTTGACCTCATTTCCGCCCTGATCCCCGGCCATGCTGCTTCGGACCTCACGCCTTGCCAGGATTACTACACCTCCGGCGGCACAGACGTGATCAAGCAGAGGATCCAGGCGGTGGCAGGGCAACTGGCCGAAACCCTCACCCAGATCAGGAACCGTGCGCCACGCGCCCGCGTCTACGTTGTCGGCTACCCGGACCTGTTTCCGGCCGCGGGCGGGGCGTGCGCGGACATGGTGGGCATCACCAAGGGCGACATCGCCTTCCTCAATAACGAGGAACTGCGGTTCAACGGCATGCTTCGGCAAGAAGCCAAGGCCGCAGGCGACGGCTACATCGACACCTACAACCCGTCCGAGGGCCATAACGCGTGCTCGCCCCCGGCCAGCCGCTGGATCGAACCGCTGATACCAGACGCCCCGGCCGCCCCGCTGCACCCCAATGCGGCCGGCGAGCAGGGCATGGCCGACGTGATCGTCGCGGCGGTTAGTGGGTGACTCCCTAAGTTCGTTGAGGGTTCGGAGTCGGGTTCGTGCCCGAGGCCGGCGAGGCGGACGGTGCAGGCGGTGTCTAGTGCTTCTTGCGGGGTTCCGCTAGGTCCGAAGATTGCAGCCTCGCAACCCCTACAGCGGCGTGACGTACGCGGCGGAGATGCCGCCGTCGACGAGGAACGTCGAGGCGGTGATGAAGGAGGCGTCGTCGCTCGCCAGGAAGGCGACGGCGGCGGCGATCTCGGCGGGGTCGGCGAAGCGGCCGATGGGGACGTGGACCAGGCGGCGGGCGGCGCGCTCGGGGTCGGCGGCGAAGAGCTCGGTGAGCAGCGGGGTGTTGACCGGGCCGGGGCAGAGGGCGTTGACGCGGATGCCTTCGCGGGCGAACTGGACGCCGAGCTCGCGGGAGAGCGCGAGCACGCCGCCCTTGGACGCGGTGTAGGAGATCTGCGAGGTCGAGGAGCCCAGGACGGCGACGAACGATGCCGTGTTGATGATCGAGCCCCTGCCCTGGCGCTGCATGTACGGGATGGCCTCGCGGCAGCAGAGGTAGACCGAGGTGAGGTTGACCTCCTGCACCCGGCGCCATGTGTCGAGGCCGGTGGTGAGGATCGAGTCGTCGTCCGTGGGCGAGATGCCGGCGTTGTTGAAGGCGATGTCGACGGACCCATAGGTCTCGTGGGCGACGGAGAAGGCCCGCGCCACGTCGAGGACGTCGCTCACGTCGGCCTGGACGAAGATTCCGCCGGCCTCTCCCGCCGCCTTGCCGCCGGCCTCGGGGTCGATGTCCACGGCGACCACGTTCGCGCCCTCTTCAGCGAACCGCCGGACGGTGGCGAGTCCGATGCCGCTGCCCGCGCCGGTCACGACCGCCGTCCGTCCCGCAAGCCGACCGCTCATATAAACAACCCCTCTTCAGATCCGCTCAAAGTACCGGCGCAGCTCCCAGTCCGTGACCGCGGCTGCGTACGCGGCGATCTCCACGCGAGCCATGTTCGCATAGTGGTCGACCACGTCCGCTCCGAACGCATCCCGTGCCAATGGTGACGAAACCCACAGTGACAGCGCCTCGCCGAGCGACGCGGGCACCCGCTCAAGATCGTCCATCGCGTACGCGTTTCCCGTCACCGGCGGCGGCAGCTGAAGCGATCCTTCCAGCCCGTGCAGCCCGGCCGCGATCAGCCCGGCCAGCGCCAGGTACGGGTTGACGTCGCCGCCGGGAACCCGGCATTCGATCCGCAGCGACGGCCCGTGCCCGACCAGGCGGAGCGCGCAGGTCCGGTTGTCCGGCCCCCACGCCACCGAGGTCGGCGCGAACGAGCCGGCCGCGTACCGCTTGTAGGAGTTGATGGTCGGCGCGAACAGCAGCGTGAGCTCGCGCAGCCCGGCCAGCATGCCCGCGATGATCGACTCCCCGACCGGCGACAGGCCGTGCGGGCCGCCTCCGGCCATGACCGGGGCGTCGTCGGCGGTGGCGCGGAACGACAGGTGGATGTGGCAGGAGTTGCCCTCGGCGGCGTTCGCCTTGGCCATGAACGTGAGCGCGTACCCGTGGCTCGCGGCGATCTCCTTCGCGCCGGTCTTGTAGATCGAGTGCTGGTCAGCGGTGGTCAGCGCGTCGGCGTAGCGGAACGCGATCTCGTGCTGTCCCAGGTTGCACTCGCCCTTGGCGGACTCCACGTACAGCCCCGCGCCGGCCATCGAGTTCCTGATGTCGCGCAGCAGCGGCTCGATCCGCCCGGTGCCGAGCACCGAGTAGTCGGCGTTGTAGCGGTTCGCCGGGGTCAGGCCTCGGTAGCCCTGGTCCCAGGCCTGCTCGTAGCTGCCCTCGAAAACGATGAACTCCAGCTCGGTGCCGGCCAGCGCCGTCCAGCCGCGCGCGGCCGAGCGTGCCAGCTGCGCGCGGAGGATCTGCCTGGGCGACACCCGCACCGGGCTGCCGTCGAGCGCTGCGACGTCGGCGATCACCAGCGCGGTGCCCGGCTGCCAGCCCGTCACCCGGAGCGTGGCCAGGTCGGGCACGAGCACGAAGTCGCCGTACCCGCTCTCCCACGAGGCGAGCTCGTACCCGCCCACCGTGTTCATCTCGGTGTCCACAGCGAGCAGGTAGGCGCAGGCCTCGGTGGCGTGCGGCACGACCTCGTCGAGGAAGTACCGTGCGTGAAAGCGCTTGCCCTGCAATCGTCCCTGCATGTCGGTCATGGCGACAACGACGGTGTCGATGTCGTGCATCCGGACTGCTTCGCGCAGCGCTTCCACGTTCACGACACTCCCACGGCTCCTCCTGGGCGAGTGACTCTGAGTGAGTGACTCTTGTTGAGTGAATCTACGCCAGTGACTCCAGTTCGGCCTCGATCGCCGCCATTTCCTCGGCCGAGCCCTGCACCCTCGGCCCGGTGAACCACTTGCGCGCGGAGACCAGCCAGTAGATGCCGGCGAAGCCGATCACCGCCACGACCGCGATCACCGTGTAGTTGAAGGTGACCCAGGTGATCGGGTTGAAGGTCGGCAGCATGAACAGCACCGTAATGAACACCACCCAGACGCAGGCGATGATTCCGATCGGCCTCGACCACCGGCCCAGGTGCCACGGTCCACGCTGGAAGTTCGAGCCGAGCCGCAGCCGCAGGAACGTCGGCAGCACGTAGGCGACGTAGAGCCCGATGACCGCGATCGAGGTCACGGCGGCGTAGGCGTAGTAGTTCCACAGGTAAGGCAACCCGAGGATGAGCGCGCCGCCCGCCGCCAGCCAGATGGCGTTGGTCGGCGTCCGGGTCTTGGCGTTGATGTGGTGCCAGATCCGGCTGCCCGGCAGCGCGCCGTCGCGGGAGAACGCGTAGATCATCCGGGAGTTCGCCGTCACCGACGACATCCCGCAGAACAACTGGGCGACGATCACGATCAGCAGCAGCAGCTTGGCGCCGGTCCCGCCGATCGCGTCGATGAAGATCTGGGCCGGCGGCACGGGCTGTGCGACCTCGTTGGTGTAATTCTGGATGGCGAAGGTGATGCCGATCAGCAGCAGCCAGCCCGCGAACAGCGAGACGATGATCGAGGTGACGATGCCGCGCGGGCCGGCCGTGGCCGCGTCCTTGGTCTCCTCGGTCATGTGCGCCGAAGCGTCGTACCCGGTGAAGGTGTACTGGGCGAGCAGCAGGCCGAGCATCAGGACGTAGATCTTCGACCCCCAGCCGCTGCCGTTGGCGAAGTGCGTGAACACGTAGGACGCGCTCTGGTGGTGGCTGGGCGCGAACGCGAGCACGCCGACGATGATCAGCACCCCGAGGATGTGCCACCAGACGCTGACGTTGTTCAGCAGCGCGACCAGCCGGACCCCGAACTGGTTGAGCGCGCCGTGCAGCACCAGGATCGCCGCGAACAGCACGATCGTGTGCCAGTGCTGGGTGGCGCTGAAGTTCCACTCCAGGTCGAGCAGCGCGTTGAGAAAGAACGCGGCGCCGAAGTCGATTCCCGCGGTGACCGCGACCTGGCCGAGGAAGTTGAACCAGCCGGTGAACCAACTCCACGCGGCCGGATTGCGCGGCGCGAGCTTGGCCGACCAGTAGTACAGGCCGCCGGCGGTCGGGAAGCTCGAGCACACCTCGGCCATGGAAAGCCCAACGAACAGCGTCATGATCCCGACGAAGGGCCAGCCCCAGACGATGATGACGGGACCGCCGTCGGTCATGCCGGTCCCGTAGAGGGTCAGGCAGCCGGACAGGATCGAGATAATCGTGAAGGAGACGGCGAAGTTAGAGAAGCCGGACATGTGCCGACGGAGCTCCTGGGCGTAGCCCAGCTCATGCAGCCGCTGCTGATCGGCGCTGATCGGGGCGGGCGCTGTGGTTTCTTCTGCTGACACGGAAAACCTCCACAAGCGTCCGAATACGCGTGGGCAGGAGAGGCGAGATATCTCTCCTGCTACGCAATTTACGCATCACGCCACGAAGTGTGTCAAGACAACACCAAGCTCGTTATTGATGCACTTGGACGTAGCCCGCCAAGACTTAGATCGATTACCGCACATAAGACGGCCCGGCAAAACAAAGACCAAGAAAGTGCTTCTGAACGAGGAGTGGCTTCGCCCCCGCTTCTCCCGATAATGTCCCCGGCTTCCGCGACCTTGAACCGGGTGTTACCTGGCACAAGTTGCCGGTGATCCGTGTTGCCGGTGATCCGTGGCTCCGACATGCTGGCACGATGATCAACGCATCTGCCCCCCGTAACGTTGCCGAGCTGCAGACCCCCGCGCCCCTGGTAGACGCCGCTATCTTGGCGGCCAACCTGGCGCGCATGGCGGAGGCGTGGCCCGGCGAGCGCCTGCCGCTGCGGCTGCTCCCCTGATGACGCCGGTTCGCTAGCCGAGGTGGCCCGCGGCGCCGGCCTGGAGGTACGGGGAGTCATGGGTTACGAGGGGCACGCGATGTTCGTGGAGGACCGGGCCGACCGGGCCCGCCAGGTAGCCGAGAGCATGGCCCTGCTTGAGCGGGCCCATGCCGCGGTGGGCGGGCCGGTGCGATCGGCCGGCGGGACCGGCACCTGGGACCTCAACTCCTCCGCCACCGAGCTGCAGGCCGGCTCCTACACGCTGATGGACACCGTCTACACCGCCCTCGGCGTGCCGTTCGGGCAGGCCCTGAGCATCCTGGCCACCGTGATCTCGGTCAACCCGGGCGGGTGGGCGGTGGCCGACTGCGGTCTGAAGGCGCTTGGCATGGACCATGGCAACCCGTCGTTGTCCGATGGCTCGGTGGTGTTGTTCTGCTCCGACGAGCACGTCGTCTTCTCGCCGCCCGAGGGCGGTTCGCAGCCCCAGGTGGGCGACCAGGTGCGGGTACTGCCCGCCCACGTCGACCCGACCATGGCCTACCACGAGCGCCTGTACCTGGTGGAGAACGACCGGGTCCTCGAGGCGTGGCCGGTGGACCTGCGCGGCTGGTGAGTGGAAGTGCGCGGCAGTGGGCAGTACTCGACATCGGCTGAGCTGCTACCCAGATAATGATTGCATGTCAGACGCCGTGGGCTCAGAGGACTTCCAGGCGATCCTCGCGCAGGTGCGCGACTGGGTCCGCACCCGGGTGGTGCCGCGCGAGCGGGAGATCGCCGACGCCGACGCCATCCCCGACGACCTGCGCAAGCAGGCCGCCGACATGGGCCTGTTCGGCTACGCCATCCCGCAGGCGTGGGGCGGCCTCGGACTCGACCTGACGCAGGACGTGGAGCTCGCCATGGAGCTCGGGTACACCTCCATGTCCGTGCGCTCGATGTTCGGCACCAACAACGGGATCGCCGGGCAGGTGCTGGTGAACTTCGGCACCGACGAGCAGAAGGCGACCTGGCTTGAGCGGCTCGCCGCCGGCCAGGTGGTCGCCTCGTTCGCGCTGACCGAGCAGGGGGCCGGCTCCAATCCGGCCGGGCTGCAGACCCGCGCCGTCCGCGACGGCGACGACTGGATCATCGACGGCCAGAAGCGGTTCATCACCAACGCGCCGTCGGCCGACCTGTTCGTGGTGTTCGCCCGCACCCGGCCCGCGGACGAGTCGGGGACCGGCATCGCCGTGTTCCTCGTCCCCTCCGGCGCCGTCGGCGTGGACGTCGGCGCCAAGGACAAGAAGATGGGGCAGGAGGGCGCCTGGACCTCCGACGTGCTGTTCTCCAGCGTCCGCGTGCCCGCCTCGGCGCTCGTCGGCGGCGACGAGGACACCGGCTACCGCGCCGCGATGACCTCGCTGGCGCGCGGCCGGGTGCACATCGCCGCGATCGCCGTCGGCACCGCCCAGCGGGCGCTCGACGAATCCGTTGCCTATGCCGCCTCGGCCACCCAGGGCGGCACCGTGATCGGCGACTTCCAGCTGGTCCAGGCCATGATCGCCGACCAGCAGACCGGCGTGCTCGCGGGCCGCGCCCTGGTCAGGGAGACGGCGGCGCGGTACGTCAGCGGCGAAGACAGGCGCATCGGCCCCTCGGCCGCCAAGCTGTTCTGCACCGAGATGGTCGGCCGGGTGGCCGACCTGGCGGTGCAGGTGCACGGCGGCAGCGGTTACATGCGCGACGTTCCCGTCGAGCGGATCTACCGCGACGTCCGGCTGCTGCGGCTGTACGAGGGCACCAGCGAGATCCAGCGGCTCATCATCGGCGGCGGCCTGATCCGCTCGCAGCAGCGGAAGTTACGCGCGCGCGACCGTCGGCGCGCCGCGGTCGTGCACGATCAGCACCGGGCGCTGCGAGTGGGAGGCGACGTCCGCGGCGACGCTTCCGGCTATCCGGCCGCCCAGCCCGGACCGGCCGTGAGAGCCGAGGACGATGAGGCTGGCATCGTGATCGTCGGCGACGTCGATGACCGCCTTGCCGGTGGGCGTTCCCTGGACCGCCAGGGGCTGGGCGCGGAATCCGGCCGCCTCGGCCAGCGCGGCTCCGCGCGCGGCGGTCTGCTCCGCGGCCTGGCCGACCTCGCCGGCGCACGCCGCGTCGAACTCCACCCCAGGCTCGGGGATGAAATCGACGCCGAACGTCCGCCATACGGTGAGGACAATCGCGTCGCGGCGGGCGGTCAGCTGACGGCCGGCCTCGGCGATCGCGGCCATGGCCATCGGGGAGCCGTCGTAGGCGAACAGCACCGGGCCCTCCCGACCGCGGACCGCGGGCCGGCGCGGATAGCCAGCCGGTGCCGTAACGAGCCGCTGACCGCCGGACAAGGCGGCAGCGGCGGCCGTCCTGGCCAGCGTCGGCAGTGCCGCGCCGGACCGGAGCGCGGCCAGCAGCGGCGGCGACTCCCACGCCGGTTCCTGGCCGCCCATCCACTGCTCCAGCGCCGGAGCCGACGGGCGAACCCGGCCGAGCAGGTACAGCAGGACGAAGACGGCCCCCCCGCCGGCCGACAGCCCGAAGCAGATCCACAGGCTTGTGTTCATGGCCGCGGTCGGAAGGCCGGCCGCCGTGACGGCGAAGTGCAGCAGGATCGGCACGATCAGGAACGCTGCGAAGGCCCGCAGCAGCTCGAGTATGGCGAACACGCGCTGTATAGAGGCCGAGCGCAGGGAGTATCCGGCCAGGAACAGCGCAGGGACGACCGAGGCGCCGATACCGATGCCGACCAGCCCGGAGCCGACCAGGGTGAGCGTGCTGGAGGGCGGGATGGCGGCGCGGAGCACGAGGACCCCGGCGGCCAGCAGCGCCATCCCGGTCAGGGCGTAGTAGTGGATCAGGCGGGTGCGCAGCACCGCCCCGAACACGAACGCCGAGATGATGGCCGCAGCGAGCTCGGGAATGTACAGCAGTCCGAGATGCAGCGGCGTGTAATGCGGCGCCAGCACGGTCGCGGTCAGCGCGATCGCCGAGGTGGCCGCCGCCGCCGCGCACATCGCGACCACGATCCCGCTCACCGGGATCGTGGTCGCCAGGCTGCGCAGGATGAGGAGGGGATGGCGCGCGCGGTACTCGTAGACCCACAAGACCACGATCAGCGCTATCCCGACCAGCAGCGGAACCACGGCGACCGGGTCGAGGAACCGGTGGGTGAGCAGCTCTGCGGCGCCCCAGAACGCCGCCACCGAGCCGGTCGCGGCCAGGCCGAGGGCCACCGGGTCCCGGGGGGCGCTGCGGTCGGCCGGCGGGGCGTCCTGGAACGTCAGCAGCGACATCACGAGGGCGACGACGGCGATGCCGGCCACGATCCAGAACAGCGGCCGCCAGGCGTTGAACGAGGCCTGGGCCCCGCCGACGAGCGGGCCGGCCGCGACCGCGCCGAAGATGCACAGGTTAAAAATGACCGCCGTCGAGCGCAGCTTGGCCGCCGGATACCCCAGGACCAGGGGCGGCGTCGAGGCGATGAGCAGCAGGCTCGTGCACAGGCCCTGCAGCACATGCCCGACGATGAACATCGCCGCCCCCGTCGCGGCGGCCGCGAGCACCGACCCGATCACCAGGAAGCTGGCGTAGACCACCGTCATCCGGCGCTGCGGCAGATGCTGGGCGAGCTGCACCGCCAGGACCGTCCCGACCGCGTACCCGGCGTTGGCCAGACCGGAGGCGAGGCTCATCGTCTGCAGGCTCACGTGCAACTGCGCCGCGATGATCGGCGTGAGCGGCAGCAGCGCGGAGGACAGGCCGAGGTAGGGAACCAGGAAGAGGACCACCATCGCCGCCGCCGGGGCATACTTGCCAGCGAGCGGACCGGGCCGAATCGGCTCCGGCCTCGCACCTCCGGGACCAGGACGCAGCGGCCTCGGTAGCGGTAGCATCCGTACCCGCGCCATCTTTGCATGCTAGGCGACCTCGGCCCGAGCGGAGCGAGCGGGCCGGCCGGGCGGGCGGAATCCGCCGATTGCGAGGAATGCGCCGCCTGCCGGATGGCTTGCCGCCCCGACGCGGCGCGGGCGACAGCAAGTCCGGCTACGCGCCTCGGGCCGTGAGCGCCGCATCCAGACGCGGATAGACGCGCCTGGCGTTCAGCTCGAAGACCCGGGCGCGGTCCTCGGCGGCGAGCGGCGCCTTGTCGATGTACCGCTTGGTGTCGTCCCACGAGAAGTCGCCGTCGGGGTTGTTGCCGCGGACCGCGCCGAGCATCTCCGACGCGAACAAGATGTTGGCCGGCTTGATCACGGCGGCCAGCAGGTCGATGCCGGGCTGGTGGTAAACGCAGGTGTCGAAGAAGACGTTGTTCATCAGGTGGGTCTCGATCGGCGGGCGGTTCTCCCGGGTGGCGATGCCGAGGAAGCGCCCCCAGTGGTAGGGCACCGCGCCGCCGCCGTGCGGGATCACCAGCCGCAGCGTCGGGAACCGGCCGAACAGGTCGCCCATCAGCAGCTGCATGAAGGCGGTGGTGTCCGCGTTGAGGTAGTGCGCCCCGAGGGTGTGCGCGGCCGGGTTGCACGAGGTGGAGACATGGATCATGGCCGGCACGTCGAGCTCGGCCATCTTCTCGTACAGCGGGAACCAGTAGGGGTCGGTCAGCGGCGGTGAGGTCCACCACGCGCCGGACGGGTCCGGGTTCAGGTTGCAGCCGACGAAGCCGAGCTCGGTGACGCATCGCTCAAGCTCGGCGACGGACGCGTCCAGCGGCTCGCCCGCGACCTGCGGGAGCTGGCAGACGCCGGCGAAGTTCTCCGGGAACAGCTGGGTGACCCGGTAGATGAGGTCGTTGCAGACCCGCGCCCAGGCGACCGCGGTGGCCGGGTCGGCGACGTGGTGACCCATGCTCGACGCCCGGGGGGAGAAGATCGTCAGGTCGGTGCCGCGCTCGCGCGCTATCCGCAGCTGGTTGGCCTCGATGGTCTGCCTGATCTCGTCGTCGCTGATCTCCGGCTCGGACGGCACCGGCAGCGCCGGGTCGGCCAGCCGGGCGAGCTGCGCGTCCCGGTACTTCTGCAGTGCGGCGGGCGCCGTCGTGTAGTGACCGTGGCAATCGATGATCATCTGCGTCTCCCGCTGTCAGCGCGGCCTCGGGGCCGGCGTTTCCGGGGCCACGATAGCGCCCCGTCCGGCCGCACCGCGATTACGGGCAATGTCCGGGCAAGCGGGCCGTTGACTCCCGCTCACCCGCGTCAGGCGTCGCGGGGTTCGGTGAGGTCGATGGCGTCCAGGTGGGCGCGGCGGCCGTCGCGGTCGAAGATGACGATGACCTCGACGGCGTCCCGTCGGCGGTGATCGCGTGCGGGGACATCGTGGAGAACTGCGCGGCCTGCCCGGTTCGACCAGGATGACCCGCTCGCCGAGCTGCAGCCTGGCCGTGCCCGACAGCACCGTGAACCACTCGTGGCCAGGGTGAACGCCGAGTTCGCCGACGTGCCGGCGAGCCGTGATGCGCATCTTGGCCACGGCCAGGCCGTGCGGCTCGTCCTCGCGGCGTCAGCATCCAGCTCGCGGCGCCGTGCCCGCGGTCGCGGCTGGGGCCTGATGACCACGTCGTCGTCGTCGACCGGCTCGACGAGCTGGTCGAGGCTGGTGCCGAGCGCCCGGGCGATCGGCACCAGCTGGTCGATCGAGATGCGCCGGTGGCCGGTCTCGATGCGGCTGAGCGTCGAGGCGCTCATGTGGCAGCGGCCGGCCAGCGCGTCAAGTGACCAGCCGCGCGCGACCCGCAGGCCCCTGATGCGGGCGCGGATGACAGCGTCGAGAGCCTCTTCTTGCGTCATTGGCAAGATACTATGCTGCTATAGCAAACAGCGTCTACCGTGAAGAGCATGTCCGACACCCACACTCACGACCAGCATCCGCCGCACAGGACCACCCTGAGGACAACTACACGGACCTGCTCGAATTGGACGCCGAGGTGCTGCACGACTACTGGTCCGCGGCGCTTGACTGGCTACGGGACGCGGCGGACGGCACCACCCGCGCCCGGCTGCTCGACCTCGGCTCGGGCACCGGGACCGGCGCGATCGGCCTGGCGCAGCGCTTCCCCGAGGCGGAGGTCGTCGCGCTCGACATCTCTCCGGTCTCCGTTGACCGGGTGCGCGCCAAGGCGGCCGCTCTCGGTCTCGGGCAGCGGGTGCGCCCGGTCGAGGCGGACCTCGACCTCGGCTGGCCTGATCTCGGCTGGCCCGCTGTGCCCGTCCCGCCCTTCCCTGTCCTCGACCTGATCTGGGCGTCGATGTCTCTGCACCACATGGCCGACCCAGGTCAGGTGCTGCGCGACGCGCTCGCGGCCACCCGCCCGGGCGGGCTGATCGCGGTGGCGGAGTTCTCCGAGCCGCTGCGCTTCCTCCCCGACGACCTGGGCTTCGGCCGACCTGGCTTCGAGAGCAGGACCGCCGATGTGCTCGGCCACGCGCATACCGAGCTGATGCCGACCCTGGGCTCGGCCTGGGCGCCGCGACTGGCCGACGCGGGCTGGACGGTGGTAGCCGAGCGCGACTTCCCGATCGACCTGGACCCGCCGTCGCGCCCGGACGCCAGCCGGTACGCCCAGGCCTGGTTCGCCCGGCTCTCTGAGGGCCTGGCCGACCGACTCGAGCCGGGCGATCACGCCACGCTCACCGAATTGCTCGACGAACACAGCCCCCGCTCCGTGCTGCACCGCGCCGACCTGCACATCCGCGGCGTCCGGACCATCACCCTGGGCCGCCGGGGTTA
The DNA here is from genome assembly GCA_963778435.1 of uncultured Actinomycetota bacterium. Classification (GTDB taxonomy): domain Bacteria; phylum Actinomycetota; class Actinomycetes; order Streptosporangiales; family Streptosporangiaceae; genus Trebonia. The sequence goes on along the minus strand of CAVZUX010000016.1, from coordinate 98,929 downwards.
ACGCCCGGCGACGTCGGCCCGTCGGGCTTCCCCCTCTCCGGTCCGCTTGCAGGTACGTGGTGTACGTTGCCGTCGATAACGCGATGACGCAATAGAGGAGGACACCACGATGCCTCGGGTGGATGTAGAGATTCCAGTTCCTGACGGAGTTAGCCACGGGTCACTGCACGTGCCCGACGGGGACGGGCCGTGGCCCGGGGTGCTGGTCTTCCCCGACGCCGGCGGGCTGCGGGACACGTTCAGGGAGATGGGCGACCGGCTGGCCGGGCTGGGGTACGTCGCGCTGGTCCCGGACGTCTTCTACCGCGAGGGCGACTGGGCGCCGTTCGACATGAAGACCGCCTTCAGCGACGAGAAGGAGCGCACCCGGATCTTCGGCTTCATGGGCAGGCTCACCAACGACCGGATCATCGCCGACGCGGACGCGTACGCCGACTTCCTGCTCGCCCGGCCGGAGGTCAGCGGATCGGGGATCGGCACCGTCGGTTACTGCATGGGCGGGCGGATGGCCCTGGTCGCGGCGGGCGCGATCGGGGACAAGGTCGCCGCCACCGCGTCGTTCCACGGCGGCAGGATCGCCGTCCCCGACGACCCGAGCTCCCCGCACCTGGCGTCGGACCGCATCACGGGCCCCGTCTACGTGGCCGGCGCCATCGAGGACGCGTCGTTCACCGCCGAGCAGGCCGACCTGCTCGAGTCGGCGCTCAACGCGGCCGGGGTGGACCACACCGTCGTGTTCTACCAGGCCCACCACGGGTTCGCGGTGCCGGACCACGACACCTACGACGAGCCAGCCAGCGAACGGCACTGGTCCGCCCTGCACGACTTCTACGCGGCCCACCTGTAGGTCCGGCCTGTACGGGCACGACAAGCGGCACCGGTGACTTCCGTCGCCGCACGCGATTGAGACGCGTGCGCGCGGGCGGGAAGATGGCTGCATGACACGTGTGGCGATCATTGGCGGCGGCATCGGCGGGCTGACGGCGGCGATCGCGCTGTCGCGGGCGGGGGTCGACGTCGGTGTGTACGAGGCGGCGGCCGAGCTCAAGGAGATCGGGGCCGGCGTCGCGCTGCATGCCAACGCGATGCGGGTGCTGCGTGCCATCGGCGTCGAGGACGGCGTGCGGAAGGTCGCCGGGCGGTCGCAGTGGGCGGTCACCAGGAACGGGGTGACCGGCCGGGTGATCAGCAAGACGAGCCGGGGGCAGCAGGCGGCGCTGCAGGGGATCGAGGGCGCGACCGTGCACCGGGCGGACCTGCTCGGCGTGCTGGCCGCCGCCGTGCCGCCGGACGTGGTGTCCCTCGGCAAGCGGTGCGTGTCAATTGACACCGACGGCGAGGTGGCGGTCGCGCGGTTCGCCGACAGCAGCTCGGCCGAGGCCGATGTCATCATCGGCGCCGACGGCATCCACTCGGTCGTGCGGACCGCGCTGTTCGGGCCGGACGCGCCCCGGTTCACCGGGAAGATCTGCTACCGCTCGGTCATCCCCGCGTCGGCCGTGCGCGGCACGCCGTTTGCCGCCGACAACGGGCAGTGGCTCGGGCCGCACGGCACGATCGTGCTCTACCCGCTCCGCGGCGAGGAGCTGATCAACGTCGTCTGCCACTACGACGACGAGAGCTACCGGCATGAGTCCTGGGTCGCGCAGTGCCCGCGGGACGAGGTGCTGCAGCGGTACGCGGGGTGGCACGAGTCGCTGCTGCGGCTGTTCGAGGCCGGGGACACCTGGTACAAGTGGGCCCTCTACGACCGGGACCCGATCCCGGCCTGGACCAGGGGCCGGGTCTCGCTGCTCGGCGACGCGGCGCACCCGATGCTGCCCTACCTGGGGCAGGGCGCCTGCCAGGCGATCGAGGACGGGGCGGTGCTCGCGACGGCGCTATCCGCGCCCGGCGCGAACAGCGATCCGGTCGCGGCCCTTGAGCAGTACGAGCGGACCCGGCGGCCGCGCGCGTCGCGGGTGGTGCTGACCGCGCGCGAGCGGGGACTCTCCAACCACCTGGCCTCGCCGCTCGCCGCGCTGCGGCGGGACATCACCATCGCGGTCCGCAAGCGGCTCAACCGGCGCGACACCGACGGGCGGGGCGCGGCCTGGCTGGCCTCCTACGACGCGACCGCGCCCGACGTGCTGGCTCCGTGAGCAGGTAACAGACGCCCGCGATAAGGTCACGGGCTATGGACAACGATCGGGAGGAACTCGGCTGGGACGCGTTCGGCGTCGCGTCGCGAGACCTGTCGCAGGTGATCGCGGACTCCGGTTTCCGGCCCGACATCATCCTGGCGATCGCCCGCGGCGGCCTGTTCATAGCGGGCGCCCTCGGCTACGCCCTGTCGGTCAAGAACCTGCACGTGATCAACATCGAGTTCTACAACGGCGTCGGCACCACGCTGGAGATGCCGGTGATGCTCCCGCCGGTGCCGAGTGCCGTCGACTTCTCGGCCAAGAAGGTGCTGATCGCCGACGACGTGGCCGACACCGGCAAGACCCTCGAACTGGTGCGTAGTTTCGTCTCCGGGCACGTCGCCGAGGTGCGCGCGGCCGTGATCTACGAGAAGACCGCGTCCCTGATCAAGTGCGACTACGTGTGGCGGCGCACCGACGCGTGGATCAACTTCCCGTGGTCGACTCAGCCGCCGGTGGTCGATGGCCTTGGCGTCCTCGACGCCTAGGCCGCCAACCTGCTCCGCGGTTAGAGGTCGGTCAGGTAGGAGCGGTCGGGGGGGCCGCGGCGTTGGCGGGGCAGCGCGGGCGCTAGGCCTAGGCCCAGGGCGAGGAGTTGCTCGGCCTGGGCGGCTTCGAGCGGGACCGAGAGCAGATACCCCTGGCCGTACTGGCAGCCCATGCCCGCGAGCAGTTCTCGCTCGGTCTCGGTTTCGATGCCCTCGGCGATGACCTCGACCTCAAGAGTGCCTGCGAGCCGGACGATCCCCTTGACCAGCGCATGCTGCCGCCAGGAGGCGGCGATCCCGGTCACGAACGACTTGTCGATCTTGAGGACGTCGATCGGCAGCTGGAGGAGATAGCTGAGCGAGGAGTAGCCGGTACCGAAGTCGTCGATCGCCAGCCGCACGCCGATCTCCTTCAGCTCGTCGAGCTCGGCGCCGATCCGGTCGCTGTCGCCGAACAGGACGGACTCGGTGAGCTCGAGAAGGAGCGCGGACGGCGGCAGCCCGGACTCGCGCAGCGCCTCCCGGACGCCGGCGACGAACCCGGGGTCACGGAACTGGCGGGCGGAGACGTTCACCGACACGTGCGGGCCGGCGGCATCGGGCGCCTCCATCCGGCGGCGCCACCTGACCATGTCGGAGAGGGCCTGCCTGACCACCCAGGCGCCGAGCGGGACGATGTGTCCGGTCTCCTCCGCCAGCGTGATGAACTGGCCGGGCAGCATCATCCCCCACTGCGGGTGAGGCCACCGGATAAGCGCCTCGAAGCCGACGATCTGGCCGCTGTCGAGCTCCACGATCGGCTGGTAGGCGAGGGTGAAGTCCGAGTTGTTCACCGCTTCCTCGAGCGCGGCCTGCACCTCGCGCCGCCGCAGCATCCCCGCGGAAAGCGCCGGCTGGTAGCGTCGCCACCGGCGCTTGCCCGCCGTCTTCGCCGCGTACAGGGCCAGGTCGGCGTGGCGCAGCAGTTCGTCGGCGTCGGCGCTGTCGGCCGAGGTGGCGACGCCGACGGTAGCCGTCGCGATCACCTCGGCGTCGCTGAGCCGGAACGGCTCGGCGAACGCCGCCACGATCCGCTCTGCGGACGCCTCCACCGCGTCGGTGTCCGGTGCGTCGTCGATGAGCAGCGCGAACTCGTCGCCGCCGATCCGCGCGGCGGTGTCCGACGGGCGCACCGACGCCGACAGGCGTCCGGCCACCGCCATCAGCAGCTCGTCGCCGCTGCCGTGGCCCATCGTGTCGTTCACTACCTTGAAGTCGTCCAGGTCCACGAAGAGCATGCCGACGATCCGCTCGGTGCGGTGCGCGTGGTCGATGGCGTCCGCGGCGCGGTCGGCGAACAGCACCCGGTTCGGCAGGCCCGTCAGCGAGTCATGGTAAGCCTGGTGCTTCAGCTCCTGCTCAAGCTGGTGCTGCTCGGTGACGTCGCGCAAGGTGAGCACTACGCCGCCGACGGTCCGGTCGGCGCGCAGGTCGCTTGACCGGACCTCGAGCACGGCGTCACGGCCGTCAAGGCGCTCGATCCGCAGCAGGAAGCCGTGAGCGCCGTCGGTGATCCCGGCGAGGATCATGTCCATCACGCGGACGACATCGGCGCGCGTGTCCGGGTCCACCAGGTCCTCGAGCCGGCTGCCCTCGACGGCGACGTCACCGAAGATGGCGACCGCCGACGGGGTCGCGTAGCCGATCCGGCCGCCATCACCGACGATGAGGATCGCGTCCGAGGTGTTCCGCACCAGCGTGCGGAAGAGCGTCTGACCGCGCTGCCTGATGACCTCCTGAGTGAGCGTGACGCGCTCGACGGCCAGCGCCGCCTGGCCGGCCAGGATCTCAAGCGCCTCCGACAGGTCGGCGAGCAGCCGCCGCTGGCCGTAGACGGCCAGCACCCCGATGTGCGGGTCCCCGGTCGGCCGGTCCTTGAGCTTCAGCGGGCAGAGCAGGGCGCCTTCCCCGGCACCGACCGGGCTGCTTCTGAACTCCGCCGCCGCGACGAACACGGGCCGGTCAAGCTCGGACAGCAACCCCTCCGTCAGCTCGCGGAGTCGGCTGCCCGCCATCTCGTCGGCGAGAACCGCGGGCGTGGTCGCGGGGAGAGCGGTGACCACGCGGAGCCGACCGCCGCGGCGGACCGCGAGCACCGCCGTCACCCTGCCGCCCGACTTGAGCTCTGGCTGGCTGACCAGGTCGACGGCCGCGTTCTGGGCGGCCGTCGCGATCTCCTCGGCCGAGGTCGCCGAGGAGAGCGAAGCGCCTGCCATCCGGAGCGTCCGTTCGCGGACCAGGCCGCGCCGGTGCGACGAGGCCACGTCCCACAACCGGGAGAGCATGAGCAGGTACAGTACCGCGTACAGCACCGCGACGACAGCATCTGCCTCGTCGCGGTGGCCGATCGCGCGAACGAACAGGAAGATCGGCGGGGCGACCGCCACCAGCGAGATGGCGTAGTAGCCCAGCACGCGCCGCGACAGCACGACGCGCCGCTCGCTCCGCGCCTCCCCCATGTCCCCGTGCCCTCCGTCCCGCCTTCTTCGCAGTTCAAGAGCCTGAATGCACTCTATTCTGCGGGCGAGCGGCCAACTCCGGAGGGCATGCGCTGCGGCCGTCCAGGCGAAGCAACGGCTCGTTCCACCAACCCTTGTCTTTGATCTTGACGTCGCCGCTGCCTTTGTTATCTGACCACAAACCACTGCCCATACCCTGCCAATAGCGGGCATTACGGTCCACAGAGGCCAGCGCTAGCATATGACCGCAGATGACTCCGTATGAGACAGGTGGCAAATGGCGAAGACCCTGCAAGAGGTGCTTGACGACGCTGGGAACACCGTCGAGTTGCTGCGGAATTCGCAGCTCGGCGCCTACATCTACCCCGTCGTCCCCTCGGAGTTCACGAACTTCCGCCGCGAGGTGATCGCGTGGCGGGAGACGGCGGTGCTCTACGACCAGTCACACCACATGCACAACATCTTTATTTCCGGACCTGACGCGCTGAAGCTGATCACCGAGACCGGCATCAACTCCACCGCGAAGTTCCCGGTGGACACGGCCAAGCAGTTCGTCCCGGTTTCACCGGAAGGCGGGGTCATCGGGGACGGCATCCTGTTCCGCGAGTCGGAGGAGGAGTTCACCTTCGTCGGCCGCGCGCCGGTCGCCAACTGGCTGCTGTTCAAGGGTTCGAACGGCTACAACGTCGACATGGTGCTCGACTCCCGGTCGCCATCCCGGCCGTACGGCAAGGCCGTGACGCGCAAGCTGTGGCGGTTCCAGATCCAGGGACCCAGCGCGTGGGCGGTGATCGAGAAGCTCAACGGGGAGCCGCTTGAGCAGGTCCGGTTCTTCCGCATGGGCTGGATGAACATCGGCGGGGAGAAGGTACGCACGCTCCGGCACGGCATGGCGGGCGCGCCCGGGCTGGAGATCTGGGGCCCGTACGAGTCCTACGACAAGATCAGGGACGCGATCCTCAGTGCCGGCGTCGAGTTCGGCCTCGAGCCCTGCGGGGCGCGCGCCTACTCCTGCAACACGCTCGAGTCCGGCTGGATCCCGTCGCCCCTTCCCGCCATCTACACCTCGCCTGAGCTGCGTTCCTATCGGGAATGGCTGGGCGCGGACTCGTACGAGGCGACCAACGCGATCGCCGGGTCGTTCGTGTCTGCCAACATCGAGGACTACTACACGAACCCGTGGGAGCTCGGTTACGGGGGGTTTGTGAAGTTCGACCACGACTTCGTCGGGCGGGACGCGCTGGCCGCGATCGACGGCGCCACCCAGCGGCGGAAAGTCACCCTCGCCTGGAACGCCGCGGACCTCGGGGAGCTGCTGACGTCGCCGCTCGGTGCTGGGCCTGGCTACCAGTTCTTCGACCTGCCGAACGCGAACTACGGGTCGTCCAACTTCGACTCGGTGGTGGACGCTTCGGGTAAGGTCGTCGGGCTGTCGATGTTCACGGGCTACTCGGCCAACGAGCGGTCCGGGCTGTCGCTCGCCACCGTCGACCCGGACGTGCCGATCGGCGCCGAGGTGCGCGTCATCTGGGGCGAGCCGGACGGCGGGTCGAAGAAGACCACGGTGCAGCCGCACAAGCAGTTCGAGGTGCGCGCGATCGTGTCGCCCACGCCGTACTCGGCCGTGGTGCGGGAGGGCTACCACGAGGGCTGGCGGTCGTCGATCGCCTAGAGAGCGGCACTTGGCGGTTGCCCGCCGCGCTCCGCGCTTCTTGCTGTTATCTCGCTTAGAACGTGGGAACGTCGCTAACGCTGAAGGTTTGGCCGCCTATCACCGGTCAAACTTTCAGCGCCGACCTAGCGTTTCGCGCTTCTTGCTGTTATCCCGGCCGCGGGTCGTTTGTCGGACCCCGCTGTTAGCGTGGCGTCGTGAACCGCACGGATCGGCTTTACGCCCTGGTTGAGGAGTTGCGGGCGGTCGCGCCGCGGCCGCGGAGCGCGCGCTGGCTGGCGGGCCGGTTCGAGGTCAGCGCGCGGACGGTGGAGCGCGACATCAGCGCGCTGCAGCAGTCCGGGGTGCCGATCTGGGCCGAGCCCGGGCGGACCGGCGGCTACTGCCTGGACAAGGCGCGGACGTTGCCACCGGTCAACCTGACGCCGGGCGAGGCCGTCGCGATGGCGGTGGCGCTGCGGCACCTGGACGGCTCGCCGTTCCGGGCGGACGCCGGGACGGCGCTGCGCAAGCTGGTCGCGGCGATGCAGGCCGGGGACGCGGCCGCGGCCCGCGACCTGGCCGGCCGCATCCACCTGGTCGGCAAGCCCGGCACCGCGCCCTCCGCCCCGGTGCCGCGACTGGTCGCGGACGCGCTGCAGCCCCGGCGGGTGCTGCGCATTGGCTACGCCGACCGCGCGGGGGCCGCCACCGTGCGGGAGATCGAGCCGCTCGGCTACGTCGGCTCGCCGGCCCACTGGTATCTGATGGCCTGGTGCCGGCTCCGGGACGGGCTGCGCGCCTTCCGGACCGACCGGATCACCTCGGTCGCGGTCACCGCCGAGATTCCACCGCCGCGGCAGCTCCGCCACGAGGATCTCGACATCCCGGTGGAGACGCTCCGTCAGCTCACGCTGAGCTGACGGACGATCTTCTCCGCAAGCCGGGCCAGCTCTCCGGAGGCCGAGCGAACCGTGGTCGGCCAGGCCCCGCCGACTGGCCGACCCGCTGGGCCGGCCGAGTCGGCGGGGGCGGCGGAGACCACGGCCCGTTCGGATGAACGGGGTTGATTTCGCTAGCCGACTGGCGGCGGCGTGAAGATCTCGAAGTGGTTGTCGGCCGGGTCGAGCAGATGGGCAAAGGTCAGCCCATCCGGGTTGACTTGCGGAGCGCGCAGCACCTTGCCGCCGGCCTCCTCCGCCCGCCGGCACGTCGCCGCGACGTCCTCGACGATCACGGAGAAGACGGCGTAACTAGGGAACTTCCCCTCCGTCGAGAAGAGCCCGCCGTGCAGTCCATCGGCGTCGCCGGTGGTGAAGACCTGGTACGTGGGGCTCTGGGGGTCATGTGCGACCGCCCAGCCGAGCACGTCACCGTAGAACCGCTCCGCCGCCGCCGGGTCATCCGTGCCGATCTCGAACCAGGCGATGCCGTTGAATCCGGGCATGTCCGTCCCTCTCGTTTCGCGCCGGGCGTCTCCCGGCGCTTCCCACTCTGATCGGCGACCGCGACAACCCCCTGTCGGTGTTTCCGAGATTCCGACACGGTTGTGGTCGCCGGAGGCGAGTTGAGAGGTTGAGGACGCGAATCGCGGAATATCACGAAAGCGCTCGGCCAGGCTCACCCAGGCGGAGTACACGCTCGAAACAGGCAATCGACCTGCGAAATAACTGTCCGGGCTTCAGCGGAAGGACTGGTAGACGAGCTGCCGGAGCTGGGAGCGCAGCGGATAGGCGTTGGACGGGATCAGCTGGGTGAAGAAGGAGACCGTGATCCCCTCGGCCTGGTCGATCCAGAAGGCGGTGGACGCCGCGCCGCCCCAGGACAGCTCGCCGGCCGAGCAGTCGACCTTGACCGCGGCCGGGTCGGTGACGACCGCGAAGCCGAGGCCGAAGCCGGAGCCGTACATCGGCGACTCGGCGTACAGCGCGCGGCCGAACGTCGCGATGTCGAGCCCGCCGGGCAGGTGATTGCGGCCCATGTAGCGGACGGTGCGCGGGCTGAGCAGGCGCGCGCCGTCCAGTTCGCCCGCCGGGGAGTCGGGGCGGTCGAGCAGCATTTGCAGGAACCGGTGGTAGTCGGCCGCGGTGGAGACCAGGCCGCCGCCGCCGCTCAGCATGTCCGGCCGGACGCGGGCGGAGTCCCCCGAGGCGCCGAGCCTGACCACCGTGCGGCCGGGGCCGAGGCCGTACAGGGCGGCCAGCCGCGACGCCCGGTCGTCGGCCACCCAGAAGCTGGTGTCGGTCATGCCGAGCGGGCCAAGGATGCGGTCGGCGAAGAAGGCGTCGAGTGACTGCCCGGAGGCGACCTCGACGACGCGGCCGAGAACGTCGGTGGAGACCCCGTAGTTCCACTCCGCCCCGGGCTGGAACAGCAGCGGCAGGGACGCCCAGGCGTCGCACGCCCGCGCCAGGTCCATGCCCGCCGGCACGCCCCCGCCCTCGAACCCGGCGGCGCGGTAGATGGCGTCCACCGCGTGCACCCGGTGGAACCCGTAGGTGAGCCCCGACGTGTGGGTGAGCAGGTGCCAGACCCGCATCGGCTCGCTGGCCGGGACGGTGAGCGGGTTCTGGTCCGACCCGCCGTTGTAGACCCGCAGGTTGGCGAAGGACGGGATGAACTTGCTGACCGGGTCGGTGAGCTGGAGCGCGCCCTGTTCGTAGAGCATCATCGCCGCCACCGAGGTGATCGGCTTGGTCATCGAGAAGATCCGCCAGAGCGTGTCGGTTTCGACCGGGAGACCTTCCTCGCGGTCCCGCTGCCCGTAGCCGGACACGTGCGCAAGCTTGCCGTGCCTGCTCACCGTGACCAGCCAGCCCGCCAGCCGGCCGTCGTCCACGTACCGGCCGAAGTTGGCGTCGATCCGCCGCAACCGGTCCGCGTCGAGGCCTACCTCCGCCGGGTCGACCTCGGCCTTGAGTCCGTTCACGGGCACCGCCCTTCCGTTGATTCTTGCCTCTGCGTTATTGCGTGCGGGTGCCGCAGTCACCACGGTCCGTTCAAGATGAAGATCTTGATTCTTCTGAACGGACCGTGGTTACTGCCGTCTGCGACACTGCGCTCAGGACTCCTGGCTGGCGTCCTGCGGGTCCAGCGACTCGATGGTTTCCTGCGACCCCAGCGCCTCCACGGTCGACGCCGACTCGGGCGCGCCGTGCGACCACTTGCGCAGCTCGACCTGCGGGATCAGCCAGGTGGCGAGGAAGGCGAGGAAGGCGATCGGCGCGGCGACCAGGAAGACGGTCTGGATCGACTCGGCGTAGCCGGACACGAAGCCGTCCCGCACCGCGGCGGGCAGCAGGTCGAGCATCGCCGGGGTGACGTTCGCGCTGCTGAAGCCGTTCGGCAGCGCGATCCCGTGCAGATGGCTGGCCAGGTTGCCGACCAGCAGGTTGGCGAAGATCGCGCCGAAGATCGCGGTGCCGAACGACCCGCCGATCGAGCGGAAGAACGTGGCGCCAGAGGTGGCAACGCCCAGTTCGCTGTGCGGCACGCCGTTCTGCACGATGGTGACGAGCACCTGCATGACACTGCCGAGGCCGAGGCCGAGGATGAGCATGAAGCCCGCGTCCTCGAACGTCGACGTGCCGATGCCCATCAGGTGCAGCAGGAACAGGCCCAGGGTCATCGCCGCGGTGCCGGCGATCGGGAAGATCCGGTACCTGCCGGTCCGGGAGATGATCTGCCCGGACCCGATCGACATGATGAGGAGACCGAGCATCAGCGGCAGGAGGTACAGCCCGGAGATCGTCGGCGAGATGCCGCGGACGACCTGGAAGAAGGCCGGCAAGTAGGTGATCGCGCCGAACATCGCGAAGCCGACGATGAAGCCGACGACGCTGGTCATCGTGAAGACGCGCGTCTTGAACAGGTGCAGCGGCAGCACCGGCTCGGGGGCCCTGCGCTCCACGAAGACGAACACGGCGATCAGCACCGCGCCGGCCGCGCCCAGGATGTAGATGGGCGCCGACGCCCAGGCGTACGTGGTGCCGCCCAGGCTGGTCAGCAGGATCAGCGAGGTCGCGGCAAGCGAGAGCACGATCACGCCCAGGTAGTCGATCTGGTGGTGGATCCTGCGGAGCTTGCCCGGAACCTGGCTGGCCACCACGAACAGCGCTATCGCGCCGATCGGGATGTTGACGTAGAAGATCCACCGCCAGGACAGGTTGTCCACGAAGATGCCGCCGAGGAGCGGGCCGATCACGCTGGCCACCCCGAAGACGGCGCCGAAGAACCCCATGTACTTGCCACGCTCGCGGGGCGAGACGATGTCGCCCACGATGGCCTGCGCGCCGACCATCAGGCCGCCGGCGCCAAGACCCTGCACCGCGCGGAACCCGATCAGCATCACCATGGAGTCGCTGAGACCGGACAGGACCGAGCCGGCCAGGAAGATGACGATGGCCGCCTGGAAGAAGATCTTCCGCCCGTACTGGTCGCCCAGCTTGCCCCACAGCGGGGTGGACACCGTGGTGGCGAGCAGGTAGGCGGTGATGACCCAGGCGATGTGCGAGCCGCCGTTGAGGTCGCCGACGATTGTCGGCAGCGCGGTGGACACGATCGTCTGGTCCAGTGCGGCGAGGAACATGCCGCACATGAGCGCGCCGATGATGATCAGAATGCGACGGCGGTCCAGGCCCGGGAGAGCGCCGTTGCCGAGGGCGGTGCCGCCTGTGCCGCCGCGTGCGGCTGGGGTGGCTGATGCCGATGCCATCAGAGATTTTCCTTTCTGTCCGTCACGTTGTTGTCCGTGACGGTCGCCGTGACATTGCGCAATTCGCTGTTCTCCGGCAGCCCGCTGGCGAGCGCAGCGAACGCGAGGTCGACCAAGCGGTCGAGCGGCACCGTGCCGCCGGAGGCGGCCCAGAACGACATGCTCGACCGGAACACGCCGGTGGCCATCGCGGCCAGCAGCCCTGGATAGGGATCCCGCTCGACGTCGGTGCCGAGCCGCTGCGCGATCGCCTCGGCCAGGGAGCGCTCGATCGCGGCCATCTGCGCGCCGTGGACGGCATGCAGATGAGGGTCGGTGCGGGCCGACCGCATCCGGCCGAGCCACTCAACCGGATCGCCGCCCAGTTCTGCGAAGTCGTCCGCCACCGTCCTGGCCTGGGCGGTCATGACCGAACGGAGCACGGTCACCACCGGCTCGGCTGGCGTCTGACCCACGATGGCGTCGCGCGTTGCCTCGGCCAGCTCGGGGTCCGCGCCGAAGAGCGCGGCCTCCTTCGACTGGAAGTAGTTGAAGAAGGTCCGCGGCGAGACGTTGGCCGCCTCCGCGATCTCTTCCACGGTGACGTTCGAGAAACCACGCTCGGCCACCAGGCGGAGCGTGACGCGGCGAAGCTCGTGCCGCGTCGCCAGCTTCTTGCGCTCGCGCAGGGAGGCGGGCGGCTGCGGCTGGGAGGCGTGGCCCGTCTCGCCGGCAGCGGTGCTGCTTGCTACGGTCATCATGCGCTCACTAAAAGTTTGCTACGTCTACAAGTTTGCGTTCTCGTAAATATTACAGTTCGCGCAACGTAGTGGAGACAGCGGGTATTCCCGTGCACGGGTGGCGCGTCGGGAGGCTGTCTGCGACTTGTCTCTGGGCCCGGCTCGGGCCGCGCCTCGGGGCTGTCAGGGCACCGGCGGCATCTACGATGTTTGCTATGCCTGCCGTCGATCGCGCGTCGCCTATCTCGCCTGCTCAGGCGGCGGAGATCGCGCTTCGCTACTACGGCGTCACCGGGACGGCCGAGCGGCTGGCGTCCGAGCACGACGACACATTCCGGCTGGCGGGCGCCGACGGCGTGGTGCGGCTGCTGAAGATCAGCGTGGCTCCGCCGGCCCTCGCGGTCGAGCCTGCACTCGCGCTTCCGGTTCTGCCGGGTGGTGATGCGACGGACGGCACCGGCTTCCAGACGGCGCTACTGCTGCACCTGGCTCGCGTCGCGCCTGAGCTGCCGGTGCAGCGCGTTATCCCAGCGCTCGATGGACGCCCGGAGATCATGCTCACGCTCGACGGGGCCGGCAGGAAACCTCGGATTGTCCGGCTGACGTCGTGGTTGGACGGACAGCTGCTTGGCAGAGGGACCACGAGCGCTGGGCTGCGGCGGGAGATCGGCGCCACGCTCGGCCGGCTGAACATCGCGCTGCGCGGCTTCACGCACCCCGGCGCGCACTGGACCCACCTATGGGACCTGCAGAATTTCGGGGCGCTGCGGCCCCTGCTCGATCAACTGCCGGAAAGCGGCATGCTCCCGCAAGTCGGCCGGGCGCTTGCCGCGGACGGGCTGACGGTGGACGGGCTGACGGCGGACGCGCCTGCGGCGGACGGACTGCGCGAGCTCATGGCCGGAGGCCTGCGCGCGGCGCTCGTTGAATGCCTCGACCGGTTCGACGCGGTGGTGCGTCCCGCGCTGGCGAGCGTGGCGACGCAGGTCATTCACACCGATTTCCACGGGGAGAACCTGCTCACCGACGGCGGGCAGGTCACCGGCATCCTCGACTTCGGCGACGCGCTGGCCGGGCCGGTGGCCATGGACGCCGGCCAGGCGGCCTGCTACCAGCTGAGCGCACGCGGACCCGGCGGCGACCTGCTCGCGCCGGCGCTTGACGTGGTGGTCGGCTACCACGCGGTCGATCCCCTCTCCGACGCTGACCTGGACCTGGTGGCCGAGTTCATCGTGGCCCGCGTCGCGGCGCGGATCATCGTGAGCCAGGCGAACGCGGCCAGCCAGCCCGCCAACAGCGGCTACCTGCTGCGCCGGACACCGCAGGCCGTCGCGCACCTCGCGGCGCTGCGCGCACTCCCGCCCGATGAGATCGGCAGCCGCCTGCGCGCGGCCTGCCACCTGGAGGTGGTTCGGTGAGCCAGTCAGCTCCGCTGATGGTCAACGGGTTCGACGGCTCGGGCCTGTCCGGGCTGCCGCCGCAGACCCAGGAGCTCATCGCCCGAAGGGAAGCCGCCCTCGGCGGCGCGTACCGGCTGTTCTACGAGCGGCCGGTGGAGTTCGTCCGCGGCTCGGGCGTCTACCTCTACGACCCGGACGGCGTCGCCTACCTCGACGCCTATAACAACGTGCCGTCGGTCGGGCACTCGCACCCGCGGGTGACCGAGGCGGTGTCGCGGCAGCTGGCGACGCTCAACACGCACACCAGGTACCTGACCGACGGCGTCGTCGCCTACGCCGAGCGGCTGCTCGCCACCCATACGATCGGCCCGGCGCACGCGATGTTCACCTGCACAGGGAGCGAGGCGAACGACCTCGCTCTGCGGATCGCCCGGTCCTGCACCGGGGGCACCGGGGTGATCGTGACCGAGAACGCGTACCACGGCGTGACCGCCGCGGTGGCGGAGCTCTCCCCCAGCCTCGGCGCGCACGTTCCCCTGGGCGCGCACGTCCGGACGGTGCCCGCGCCGGTCGCCGGATCAGATTTCGCGGCGGGCGTCGCCGCCGCCATCGAGGACCTGCGGCGGCACGGCATGCGGCTGGCGGCGTTCCTGGCCGACTCGCTCTTCTCCTCCGACGGCGTGCTGCCCGACCCGGCGGGGTTCCTCGCCCCGGTCGCCGACCTCGTGCACGCGGCGGGCGGGCTTTACATCGCCGACGAGGTGCAGTCCGGGTTCGGCCGGACCGGTTCGCATGTGTGGGGGTACCAGCGGCACGCCGGACTGGTCCCGGACATCGCGACCATGGGCAAGCCGATGGGCAACGGGCTGCCGATCGCCGGGATCGTCGCCAAGCAGTCCGTGCTCGCGGAGTTCGGGCGCACGGCGCGGTACTTCAACACCTTCGGCGGCAACCCGGTCTGCGTCGCCGCCGCCGGGGCCGTGCTGGACGTGCTCGCCGATGAGGGCCTGCAGGCCAACTCCCTGGAGACCGGCGGTTACCTCAAGGAAGCGATCACGCGCCTCGCGGCCGACAGCCCGATCCTGGCCGACGTGCGCGGCGCGGGCCTGTACCTCGGCGCGGACGTCGTCTCGGCGGACACCGGCGAGCCGTCCGCCGAGCTGGCCGCGGCGATCGTTAACGGAATGCGCGACCGCCGCGTGCTCATCAGCGCCACCGGCCCGCGCGGCCACGTCCTCAAGGTCCGCCCCCCGCTCCCCTTCGCCCGCGCCCAGGCCGATCAGTTCCTGGAAGCGCTCTCCGCCGTCCTCGCGAAGATAAAAGCCTCGGGTGAGAGGGAGTGGACGCCTAGCGGTCTCCGGGGGCAGGGACCTCCGTTACCTGCGTGAAGGCGGTCGAAAAGATGACGGCGCCCTTCGGGGGGTAAGGGATGCGGGCGGGCCGCCGTTGCTTTGGGGCGACGCCGGTGCTGATTGAGCGGAGGCCGGTCACCTGGTAGGTGGTGGGGCTGAGCAGAAGCTGGTCGTAGCCGCCGTCGGCGGAAACGCCGATGGCCGGCGCGCTGGCCGTGTCGGTGATGCCCTCTTGAACGGAGATGCCGGGGAGGGTGGCTAGCGCCGAATAGGCGGCGGAGTCGCCGGATGGCGGGCCGCCGATGCCGGACTGGGCGTTCCACATGAGCCAGGTGAGGTAGTCGAACTCGACCCGGGCCTTGGTCGTTGGCTTGCCGCCGCCGAACAGGGCGCCCACCGCGCCAACGGCGGGCTGCGCGCCCGCGTGCTCGGCGATCACGGCAAGCAGCGCCTGCGGGTTGGCGGGCAGCGAGTCCAGGACGTCCCACGCGATGCTCGGGGAGATGCCGTAGGTGTTCAGCGCCGTCCAGGGATCGGTACCGGGAGGCGGGAAGCTGGTTCTGTTGGTGTGCACGACGAGCGGCCCGCTGCCGTCGGGTCCCTGGTAGTAAGCGGTCTGGCCGCCGTCGAACGTGACCCACTCCGGGGGGGAGGTGAGGGCGGCGTGGAACCGGTACCCGGTTTGGATGCTCTCGGAGAAGATCCACTGGTCGGGGGAGGGCTCTCGGGTCCCGGCCTTGGCTGCCACCCGGGCGGCGTCGTGCAGTACCTTGGCGGCGAGCGTCGCCTGCCGCGTGACCTGTGGTGCCCGGGCGGCCGCCGTCGACCCGGTCGGCTTGCCGGTACGGCCGGTGTGCGCGGTGAGCGCGTAACCGGCGCCGACCGCGACCGCCGCGACGGCTCCCGCTGCGGCTAGCGCGACCGCCGGGCGCCAGCGGGGCGACGGGCCGTTGCCGGCTCGCTGCCGGACGCTCTGCCCGGCCTCCGTCATCGTGGCCGCGAGCAGGCGGTCCCGCCCTGCGGCCAGCCGAGCCCGGGAAGGGAACGGGACGCTGGAGCGGAACGCGGCAAGCCGTTCGGAAGACTCGTCAATTGTGTTGCTCATTTAAAGAGTCACCTCACCCCATGGAGAGAAGCTGGATGTTGCCGTCGAGCGCGGCGCGGAGCTTGCTCCGCGCGCGGTTCAGGCGGGAACGGACGGTGCCGACGGGGATGGCGAGGGCGGTTGCCGCCTCGGCGTAGGACAGGTCCGCCCAGGCGGTAAGCAGCAGCACCTCGCGGTCGCCCGCGGAGAGAGCGGCAAGGGCCCGTGCGAGTTCGGGTGCGGCGGCCGAGGAGTCGACACGGGCCAAGATCCGGTCGTCGGGCGTGACCGCCGACGGGGTGAGCACCGGATCGGCGCCGGTGCGGGCGTAGGCGCGCAGCATGCGCACTTCGGACCGGGTGTGCTTGCCGATCAGGTTCGACGCGATCCCGTATAGCCACGGGCGGGCGTCGCGGGAGGCGGGGTCGAAGCGGGCGCGCTTGCGGAACGCGGCCAGGAAAGTCTCGGCCACGATATCGTCGGCCGCCCCTTCGCCAAGCCGTCGGGCGACGTACCGGTGCAGTGCGGCGGCGTGCCGGTCGTAGAGAACGGCGAACGTCTCGGGGTCACGCGCGGAACGCTCCATGATCTCGGCGTCGTCCAGTGACCCGACGCTTGGCGCTTGCGGGTGCGGGGGCTCTGGCATACGCGGCTCCGAGGCTGGGTGAGTACTGTCGCCTCCTTATCACCCGATCACGGCCCGCGGGTTCACGCCGCGCGCGCCGAGGACCGGTTGCCGCCCCGCCCGTCGCGGAAGACCCCAGACGAACTTACGGAGCCAACCACTTAGCTTTCTTTTAAGCGTGCTGGAGGGGGCGCTCATAGCGCGTTGGCACGCTCTGAACTATGAACGCCGATCCGCCGCAATATGCGGTGCCCGAGGTCGAGATCGTGGTGCCGGTGCGGAATGAGGAACGTGACCTGGTGCCGAACGTGACGCGGCTGATCGCGCACCTGCGGCACCGCTTTCCTTTTACCGCGCGGGTCACGATCGCCGATAGCGGGTCGACCGACGCGACCTGGGCGCTCGCCTGCGGGCTCACCGACGCCTTCCCCGGCCTTGTGCGGGCCGTGCACCTGGACCTGCCGGGGCGCGGGCGGGCGCTGCGCGCCGTCTGGTCCGCGAGCGACGCCGACGTTGTCGCCTACATTGACGTGGACCTGTCTACCGATCTCGGGGCGCTGCTGCCGCTCGTCGCGCCACTGCTCGCCGGGGACGCCGACGTCGCGATCGGGTCCCGGCGCGGGGCGCGTGGCGCAGCGCCAGGGGCGCGGGTGAAGCGCGGTTTGAAGCGGACCGCCGCCTCGCGCGGGTACAACCTGCTGCTCCGGGCTAGTTTGGAGGTCGGGTTCTCCGATGCGCGGTGCGGGTTCAAGGCGCTGCGTTCTGCTGCCGCGCGGGCGGTACTGCCTTCTGTGGCGGATAACGACCGGTTCTTCGACACCGAACTGCTGGTGCTGGCCGAGCGGGCCTGGCTGCGCATCGATGAGGTGCCGGTGGAGTGGGTCGACTCGCCGGACTCGCGAGTGCGGGTCCTCGCCACGGTGCTCGCCGACCTGCGCGGGATCTGGCGGCTCTGGTGGGGGCTGGGGCTCGGATCGCTGAAGGTTCCCGCTGTCCGCGACCCGCGCAGGTTCCATTTGGTGACCTGAACGGGCACTAATGGAATTATGCTCAGCGTATGATCCACTCCCCCGGCGACCTCGCGGGCTGTCTCGTCCGCGAGTACCTGCGCGTCTCCGACGACAAGGGCGGCGGGCTCGGCTCCCCTGCCGAGCAGCATAACGAGAACGCGGAGCACGCGATCCGCAACGGGTGGAAGCTCGGCGAGCCTTACGCCGAGCGCGAGGCGATCTCCGCTTCCCGCTACTCGGACAAGGGTCGCGACGAGTTCGGGCGCCTGCTCGCCGACCTCGCGGCCGGGCAGTTTCTCGCCCGGATCCTCATCCTGTGGGAGTCAAGCCGGGGTTCCCGCATGGTCGGTGAGTGGGTTGACCTCATCGAGGCCTGCGAGGTCGCCGGCGTCCTCATCTACGTCACGACCCATAGCCGCCTGTACGACCCGGCCGACCCGCGTGATCGGCGGACGCTCCTTGAGGACGCCGTTGACAGCGAGTACGAGTCGGCGAAGACGCGCAAGCGCGTCCTGCGCTCCACCGCCGCCAGGGCGGCGAGGGGCGAGCCTCACGGCCGGGTGCCGTACGGGTACCAGCGCGCCTACGACCCGATCACCCGCAGGCTCATCAGGCAGGAGAAGCACCTGGGCGAGGCGCCGAACGTCGAGGAGCTGTTCGCCAGGCTGCACGCGGGCGACACGTTCAAGGCGATAACGGCGGACTGGGCGACGCGCCGGATCCTGACGCGCGGGTCAAAAGCCTGCCCGCCACGCCCGTTCCGCCACACCGACCTGCTGAAGATGGCGCGGAACCCGGCCTACGCGGGGCTGCGGGTGCGGACCCCCAAGGGCGCCAAGCGCGCGCCCGGGGATCTGGACGGGGCGGTGGAGGCGAAGTGGCCGGCGCTGGTGGACGCCGAGGCGTTCCACGCGGTGCAGGCGGCGCTGGCCGACCCGTCGCGGCGGACGAGCCGTGACGGGCGCGCCAGGCACCTGCTCGGCATGATCGCCCGGTGCGGCGCGTGCGGGGGCCCGCTGACGGCCCGCTACCGGGGCGCGGTCAGGTACTACTTCTGCCGGGACGGCGGCCACGTCTGCATCGACGCCGACGACCTGGACGCGGTCGCGGGGCAACGGGTCAGGGAGTACCTGGCGCGGGAGGATGTGGCAACCATGCTCGCGCCGTCGCCTGGGTCGCTACCCGAGCTCGGGGCGGTCCGGGCGGAGCTGGACGCCGCGCGGGCGGAACTCGGGTCCTGGCGCGAGAAGGCCGGCCGCCGGCTGGTGACGGCGGAGTCGTTCGCCCTGATCGAGCCGCCGCTTCTCGCGGACATCGCCCGGCTACAGGAACGGGAGCGGGCGCTGTCCGCCCCGCCGGAGTTGGACGGCTGGCTAGGGACGGTGGAGGAGGTGGCGGCGCGGTGGGAGGCCGCGACGGTCGCGGCGAGGCGCACGGTGATCCGGCGGCTGCTGTCCCCGCCCTACCTGGGGTGGCTCGCGGTCGTGCGGTCGCCGGACGGGCAGGCGGGCATTCCTGCCGAGTGGCGCGCCCGGCTGGTGCGGGCGCCGCTTCCCGCCGCCGGCGCGCCCGCGCAGGCGGCGCCCGCAGACCGTGACGCGGCGCGGGAGGTCCGCAGGGCGGCCCGCGCGGGCGTGACCGCGAGCGAGTACCGGGACCAGCTCGCGCGCGGACTTCTGTTCTGCCTGCTCTGCGGCGAGTTCCACCCGAGGGGCGAGTTCGGGTCCGATAAGGCGCAGCCCGGCGGCCTCGCCGGGTCGTGCCGCCGTTCGCTGAGGGAGCGGCGCGCGGAGCGGGAAGCGGCACACACTCACGCCTGAGCACAAGTTCGCACGTGTTGATGTGCGTGAAAGTTGTGTACGTGCGTGATAATGCGCTAGTGTCGCTGTGTGACCGATGAAGGGCAGAGCGTATCCGAGGGCGACGGCGCGGAAGCCGCCGGCCGGGGATCCCGCGCCCGGACGGTCTCTGGGTTAGCGGCGATGAATGGCTGGAGTGGACGCGCGAGGCCCCGCTCGCCGCTCCCCTCCTTACCGCCGAGGATGCCGCACTGCTGCGCGGCCTCCTCCCGCCGGCGCCGCGCCCCGTAGCCGTTCCGGTCCTGCAGCCGGCCGCCTAGCCTGCTCGAACACGGCCTCCTTGGCGGCCGGGCGGCGCCGATGGAAGTTGACAATCAAGCGGCGATGACGCCGATCTTCGCTGCGTCGGCGAGCAGCTTCTCCACGAGCCGCGTGACGGTGGCCTCGATGTTTGGGTCCTTCCCTGCGAGCGCGGCCTTCGTGTCGGCCTCGAAGGTCTGCAGGAGCGGCTTGAACTGCTCGATTTGGGCCTTCAGGTCGGCGAAGGCCCGATCGAGGTCGGCGCGGGCCTCGGTGGTGAGATCCTGCCATGCGCCATGAAGGCGGGATTCGAAGGTGGTGACTGCGGTCACGACGTTTCCTTTCGCTCTGACTCGTTCGGTGATGTTGACCGTCGTGCGCGGCCGCCGGGCAGCCTTGGCTCAGGTCGTTGTGAAGTTCGCCGCGGCGAAGGTGTACGGCCGCGTCCGCGTCCCGTTCGGCCCCATCGCGGCGACGTGCGCGGTATAGACGCCGGCCGGCTGCAGCGATCCGCCCTGCCACTCCAGCGCCCCGTTGACGACTCGCGGGTAGGACGGGGCAAGGGTCGCCCCGGACGCCCTGGTGCCCCGGTAGATCCAGATCCGGTAGGCGGCCGGAAGCACCGGGAAGCCCTGCGGCGGCTGCCACTGGAGCCTGACCGACTCATGCCCGCCCGCTGCCGTCAGGGCGAGCGGGGCGGTGTAGGTCCAGTCGGCCGAGAGCTCGCCGAAGAACCCCGGCTGCAGGAGCGACGCGTCGAGATCACGGCCGAGCGCGTTGGGCGTCCACTGGGTGCCGTCGGCGTCGAGGCTGAGCTGCCCGCAGGTGGAAGGTCCGCAGATGTGGGTTCCGGTACCGTAGTGGGCGCTCCACAGGCGCGTCGCCGCTCGGCTGATGCCGGCCCCCTTCAGCACCCCCAGAATCTGAGTCTGCATCGTTGATGCCGAGGCGTACACGACCGGCCGCTGGATGCCCCGCGCGACCTGCGCTGCGTACCAGAGCGGAATCTCGGACGGCGTGGCGGCTCCGTTCTCGACGTCGAGCGCGTCGGCCTCGTGGGCGGGGTTAAGGGCGATGGCGAGGTGCTCGGCCTCCGGGAACGCCTTGACGATGTACGCATAGTTGGGCTGGTCGCCGATGCTGCCATCGACATACGCGGCGTACGCGGGGGCGCCGGCCGGGAACTGGTCGTTGCTGCAGGTGTCGTACATCACGATGGGGTTGGTCATGGTGCGCTCCAGTTGATTGCGGACGGCTCTTGGTCAGTTCGTGGACTTCGGCGGTCACGAGGCGTAGGCGCTCAATCGCCTTCCATCGGCCAGGAGTAAGGACCGGCGTTCCCTCGGCGCGACGGTGCCACGTGGCCTGGTTGTGAGCGGCGACTTGCGGATGAGTCATCGGTGCCCCCGTTCTACGCCCCGTACCGCTGCACGCAGTTGATCGGTGCGTAGGTGGCCTCCACCTGACGGAGGAAAGACGCGCCAATCGCATTGTTGTGAAAGTCCGTGATGTTTCTCTCCCAGATAGCGATCTCGGCTAGCCGGGTTACGTTATTTGCGTTGCAGGCAGAAAGGAGGTTAGCGTGCTGAGTCCTACTCTGCTGAGCCAGCCCAAGCCCGAGGAGGATCGTTATGATGGACAGCGAGATATCCAGGGCGAGTGAAAGGGCTAGGCCGATAATAATATGGTTATGCCGCCTGTTATAGGTTTTGAGGTCAACGATGTTCTCCCGGTCTTGTTTCCCGTAGACCTCCAGTTCCGCGAGCTTTCCCGACACGGAAGTCAGGACCTCGGTCAGCGTGTCGGCCAGGACCCGCGCAGTGGCCGTGGCTTCCTCAGCCAGGGTCTGTGCCGTAGCAGCAGCATCCCCGACGGTTACTGGCTGGCCACTGTCACTGTCCGGGGTGCTGGACATCTTTCACTCCCTGGATGTCGGGCCGACGCGCGGCAAGGATCTGCTTGGTGACAGCTAGGGACTTGATCTTGGCCAGGTTGGCGGTTACTGGCTGGGCCACTGTCACCGTCCGGGATGCTGGGCATCTTTCGCTTCCTGGATGTCCGCCGAGGCGGCGGTGAGGATCCGCTTCATGGTAGCGACCGTGTCGTTGAGGTCCATCACCAGCCTTTCGGCCTTGCCAATAAGGCTCGTGATCTGCAGATCCTTGCTCGGGTCCTCATTGTCTGTCATTGGCTCTTTCCCTTCAGCTGTGCCAGCGACCCGGTTACCTGCTTGAGGAATTCAAATGAGGTTTTCCCAGCGACTTTCAGGCGATCATTTTGTGCTCGATTTGCGTGAGGACGAGTGCGGCTTTCACGATGTCGCCTATCTGGGTCGGGCTGACGGTGACGTGCTGGAGGGCGCGCCAGCGTTCCTTCAGCAGGGCGAAGCCGCGTTCGCCCTGGTAGCGCAGGCCGCGGAGCAGCATGCTGCGGCATTTCGTGTCGGTATCGAGGTCGCCTTTGCCGGGCTTTCTCACCGGGACGAGCACTCCCGCGCCGGCGCCCTCGTAGCCGGAATCGGCGAGGCAGGGAAAGGCCTTCAGCCAGGGCCGCAGGCCGGGCAGGACCAGTTCGCGGGCGGCGGTGATGTCGTGGGTGCTGCCGGGCCGGACCTCCGATGCCCACAGCGGCACGCCGTCCGGGGAGATGATGCCCTGGACGAGGCCGGCGTGCTCGTGCGCCTTACCGGAATGCCATTTGTCGATCTCCGTCCCTTTCCTGCTGGTTTTCTTGTCCGGGCAGCGGTCGGAGGAGATCAGCGTGCCGTCCAGGATGACGTAGGGAAGTCCCTGCTCAGCGGCTTTTTCGAGGGCTTCTTCCAGGGACGGGGCCTCCCGGGCGAGGACCTCGATGCCCTCGTCCTTGTACCGGTAGGCGGTGGACTGCGAGATGCCGAACCCCTGGCCGAGCCGGCGCAGGTCCGGCTTGTCCCGGAACCAGGCCAGGATGAACTTCGCCTGCTGCCAGCAGGTCAGGGCGCGGGTTCCGTTCCTGGTGCCGAGTTCGGCCCGGTGCTTCTTCAGGAGGCTCGAGACCTTGAGCATGAGTTGGAGCGGGACATCGAGAGTGGCACGATAGGTGATCACGCGGAGCCTTCGGGTGGACGGGCTTGTGGTGAGACCTCTTGTACCGGGGGCTCCGCGCCCGCTCCGTGATCTCCTGTTATGTCTGCGTGTCTACCCGATCGGGTGGTTACGTGCCGAACGCCCAACTCGGCCTTGCTGGGAAAACCTCGTGCGCCATGAGGCGTACTGCTATATCGCCCGTTCAGCGGGCAGAAATTGGAGGAGATATTTCTGGTTCCGATGGCTTACCTGTGATCCGAAAGGACGCCCAGGGACAATAGCATGCCAGGAAACCGGCGGTCACGCCCAGGTGTCAGGGGCGGCGCGCCGGGGGAACCGCGTGATATGGCGAAAGCTCTACTGCCTGAATCCCAGTTTCCAGAAGGCGGAAGATCACGCCTGCCGGAAAGACACCCGTAACCGGTACCGGCCCCTGCGGCAGGGTGTGGGGTTACCTGCCGTAATCCTCCGGGGCGCTGGAGCGATGCCCTGCCGGGGCATTGAAGGAAACGAACGGGACGCCTAAGTCGCGCTACACGTATAGCAGTTTCTGCGAATCATGGGATCGCCTAAGGGACGCGAGTCCTATGGCGACGGAGTGCCCGCAGTAGTCGCCGGGGTAACGTCCGGCCAATCTGGTGACCGGGAGAGCCGGTCCACAGGGCGAAGGGGCACAGGTGACTGGATGACGAGAACCGCGAGGTACGCGTAATGCAGAAAGCCGCAGTGGTGCTTGAAGTCCTCCGCGAGCGCGGCGGCAGGGGCCTGCCGTGCGATGAGCTCTACAGACAGATGTTCAACAAGGACCTGTACCTGCTGGCCTACGGGCGCGTCTACTCCAACAAGGGGGCGATGACGCCGGGGGCCGACAGCGGGACCGCGGACGGCATGTCCGAGGCGGAGATCGACCGGATCACCGGGCTGATGCGGCGGGAAGAGTACCGGTTCACGCCGGCCCGCCGCGTTTACATCCCGAAGAAGAACGGAAAGCTCCGTCCGCTGGGCCTGCCGTCATGGACCGATAAACTCGTCGGCGAGGTCGTGCGCCTGCTCCTTGAGGCGTATTACGAGCCGCAGTTCTCGGGCCACTCGCACGCGTACCGGGAAAGGCGCGGCTGCCATACCGCGCTCCGCGAGATCGAGAGGACATTCACCGGGACCGCGTGGTTCATCGAGAGTGACATCTCCGGCTGCTTCGACAACATCGATCACGAGGTAATGCTCGCGATCCTGGCGGAGAAAATTCACGATAACCGGTTCCTCCGGCTCATCCGTAACATGCTGAAAGCCGGGTACCTCGAAGACTGGGAATATCATGACACGCTCAGCGGCACCCCGCAAGGCGGCGTGGTATCACCCGTCCTCAGCAACATCTACCTCCACAAGCTCGACGAATTCATCGAGAGGGAAATCATACCGCAGCACACCCGGGGGGAAACCCGGCAGCCCAGCCTTGAATACGGCAGGCTGGGCTACCGGAGACGGCTGGCGCAGCAGTGCGGCGACCGGGCGGAAGCCCGCGACCTGCGAAAGCGAATGCGAGCCATCCCCTCGAAAGACCCGATGGACCCCAATTACAGGCGTCTGCGGCACGTCCGCTATGCCGACGACGTTCTCCTGGGTTTCGCCGGGCCGAAGGCCGAGGCCGAGCAGATCAAGGCCGGACTGGGACGCTTCCTGAGAGAGACCCTCAAGCTGGAAATGAACCCGGCCAAGACCCTGATCACCCACGCACGCACCCGGCGGGCGAGGTTCCTCGGATATGACATCACCGTGCAGCACAGCAACACGAAAATCACCAGGAACAAGCGCTCCCCAGGCGGGACGCGCACGGCCAACGGGAAGATCGCGCTGCTCGTGCCGCCTGAGGTCATCAGGGCCAAGTGCGCCCCCTACCGGAAACACGGCAAACCGTGGCACCGGAGCAGGCTCCAGAACCTGGACGACTACGACATAGTCCGGATCTACGGCGCCGAATACAGGGGGATCGTCAACTACTACCTCCTCGCCCGCAACGTCTCCAGGCTGAGCGACCTGCGCTGGAACGCGGGTACGTCCATGCTGAAGACCCTGGCAGCCAAGCACCGCTCCACCGTCACCAAGATGGCGGCCCGTCACAAGGCCAAGATCGAGACCAGCGACGGACTGCGGGCCTGCTTCGAAGCCATGAAAGAACGCAAAGGCAAGAAGGACCTGGTAGCACGATTCGCCGGGATACCCCTCAGGCGCGACAGGCGCGCGGTCATCACCGACCCCGCCCCGGTCCAAGCCGGGCCGCCGCACAAAGAGCTGATACACCGGCTCCGCAGGCAGCAGTGCGAACTGTGCGAGCACGGCACGACGGTGGCAGTCCACCAGGTCGCCAGCCTCGCCAGCCTCGGAAAACCCGGCCCGGAACAGCCCGCATGGGCAGCCCTCATGGCAAGAATGCGGCGCAAGACCCTCATCGTCTGCGCCAGATGCCATGAGCACATCCATGCCAGCCCCGCCGCGAGCACGGCATAAGTCACTGGAAAGCCCAGTGCGCCGAAAGGCGCACGCTGGGTTTGGAGGGAGGCTGCACGGAAAAGGGTCAAATCCGTACTAAACGGACAAGATACCTCGCCGTGCAGCCAACCCTACAATGGCGAGGTTGAGCACCGGCAATACCTGAGACGACTGCGACTCGATCTGGCTGGCCGTATCCTTCCGGTCCCGGGCTCCGCGCGCTCACCGTTGCCCCCCAAACCGCTTCACGCAATCAACAGGGGCATTCTTGGCATTCACGCTCTCCCTCAGCTCAGCCAGCAATTTCTTCTGCTCACGCAGGGCTGCCGGGTCGGTAATGGGAAAGGTAGAGGGTAGCTCCAGCACGATATTCCAGGCCGCCAGATCCTGCGCCCGGGTTATGTTACCGGCCTGGCAGGCAGTGATCAGGCTACTGTGCTGGATGCCACTCTGCTGAGCCAGCCCAAGCCCAAGGAAGATCGTTACGATGGACAGCGAGACATCCAGGACGATTGAAATGACAACGCCGATAAGAACATGGCGATACCGCTTGTTATAGGTTTTGAGGTCAAGGATGTTCTCCCGGTCCTGTTTCCCGTAGACCTCCAGCTCCGTGAGCTTTCCCGACACGGAAGTCAGGACTTCCGTCAGCGTGTCGGCCAGGGCCTGCGCCGTGGCGGCGGCTTCCTCGGCCGGGGTCTGGGCCGTAGGAATAGCATCCTCGGCAGTCAGCGGCTGGCCACTGTCACTATCCGGGGTGCTGGGCATCTTTCGCTCCCTCGATGTCCGCCGACGCGGCGGCGAGGATTGTCTTCATAAGAGCGACCGTGTCGTTGAGCTCAGTCACCAGACTTTTCGCCCGGCCAATAAGGCTCGTGATCTGCAGATCCGTGTTCGCCTCGTCATTGTCTGCCTCATTTTCTGTCATTGGCTTTACCCTCAAGCCTTGCCAGCGATCCGGTGATCTGCTGGAGCGACTCAATGATGAGGTTGAGCACCGGCAATACCTGAGACGACTGCGACTCGATCAGCCGGTCACGCTGCTCCGTTACCTTGTCCACCTGCCCCTGGAGCTCGGCGCGCATTGTCTGCGCCTGAGTCCAGAGCACCGCCGCGTCGCTGGTGTCGGTCGTCCCGGTTGTCCCCCGGCGCCGCAGCAAGTACGTCACGAACCCGCCGACGGCACCGACGACGACGGCAAGAATCGCGACAGCTGCCGACAGGTCGTCGACTGAGACTCCGGACGCCAGGTGGCTGAGGCTGATCATGACGGGTGCTTCATCGACTTGCCGTACCTCATCATGGTCTCCGCCTCATAGGTCCGGGCGGCTGGAGCGTTACGGTTACTTCCTCGCAATGATGACGATCACGCTGATCACCGACGCCAGGACCGCCACCACGGAGATGACGGTGGCGATGAGCGCTCGCGTCCCCGCTGCCCGAGCGCCGGCCGCCTCGAAGGGGCTGCCGGTCACCGCCGCGACGCCGGCGTCGAGGCCCTCACCTCGATCAAGCCGACTGGTCAGCCGCAGTTCCAGCGCGCCCACCCGGTTCGCGTTGGCATCGATCCGGTCAGACAGGGAAACGCGTGTCGCCTCGTACTCGGCACGGGGCAAGAACGTCGAGGTCTGGTTGGTGAGCGTCTTGCGGAACTCGTTGACACTGAGGGTTATTCAGGCCGTCCGGTAGAAGTGCAGGCCGACGACCGCTGAGATGGTCGTCTCAAATGTTTTAAGCGGGCGCCGGTAGTCGGTGTGCATGATGGTCCAGTTTTTGAAGTGGGAGATCACTTGCTCGATCATCCAGCGTATCTTGTTAACCTCGGAGTTGTATTCCTTCTGCCAGTCGAGCAGATCGCCGCCCGCGGGCTTCCTGAAGGGAGTGATCATGTTGTTTCCGATGTACCCTTTGTCGCCGACCCAGTTCTTCGGGTTCATCGTCAGCAGAACACCGGATTCTTCGCGGCAGTGGTTGTCGTGGCGGCTCCCGTTGACCGGGTCGGAAATCCAGGCGAGCTTGCCGTAAATGGTGCAGGCGACCTGGACGTTCATTCCGGTGGTCTTGTGCTTTCCTGAGTACAGCTCCTTGTGCCCGTCCCATGACCAGCATGGCAGCAGCGTGCCGTCCAGGATGTACTGGGTATCCGCGTCAAGGTCGTCGGCGGTCGGTACGAATTCGCGCGTCGCTTCCGGAACGAGCGGCGTTATGGCAGATATGGCGCGGCTGATAGTCGGCTGGGATACGCCGAGAGACTCACCGATTTCCGCCTGTGTGCGATTGTGCCGCATGTAGGTCAGCGTGGCCACTACTGATTTGAAAAGACCGAGGCATGGCGGCCACTTCTGGGATCCCGCACCAGGCTGCACGGAATTTATCCGGATGCAGAGGTCGATGACTTCTTCGCGGTCGAACCCGGTGGTATGATACACGTGATGGCCTGTTCTATGGATTAAGTATGGTAACTCAATCCTTTCGTGAACGGGCCATCTTTTTATTGCGCCACACCGCTGGACAGGATAAACTTCACATAACGTTTCTGTCGCCTGAATAACCCTCACTGTCGAACCGCTTATCCGTTGCAATCTCCGCTTTGCCGAGCGCTTGCTCCACTGTCGTCAGCGCCGTCTGCACCGCGTAACGGGCGGCAGACTCGCCGGCCACCATCAGTTCCTTGAGGTCACCGAACCGCTGGACGTTCAGTTTCTCGAGGTTGGCCAACCTGCGATCGAGCTCCTCCTGAAGAAGCTGGTTATTGCGGACGTCATTATCGCGGCGTTCGTCCACCAGGTCGCGTATGTCGCCGAACCGCCGGTCGAGCTCCTCCTGGAGTAGCCGGGCCCGGATTTCCCCTTCGGCGGTGATCCGCTCCAGTTGCGCGGCGATGTGAACTCGGATGCCCTCTAGGAATCGCAGCGTCTCCGTATCAGGTTGCCCGGTATTTCCCCCACGCCTCCCAGGGGTTTTCGGAGAGCGGGCGCTCGGCCACGGCGCTAACGACCCTGTCATTCGCGGCCCTGGTCAGCCCGCCAGGGCCCGCGACGGGTTAGTAGATGATCCAGCCCGCGGACGTGGAGTTGATGGCCAGCACTGCGGTGTACAGGTGGCCCGCAGTCAGCGTGAGAGCGCTCGACCCCCCGTTGAGACTCATGCCGGGCGGGCAGGCGATCGTGACGGCGTGCGTGGTGACTGGCGCGACCGCCTGGAAATTGAGGCTCGGGTCAGGGCAGATGTAGGCGTTCCCCGCCGCCGTCTTGCCTGTCCCGCCCGTGCAGCCCATCAGCACGTTCCCTGAGATGTACTGGTAGTTGACCAGGGTGTAGCCCCCGGAAACAGGGATGAGGGCAGTCCCGGAGGCAGGCCATGCGGACAAGGCGGCGGCCAGGGTGATGG
Source organism: uncultured Actinomycetota bacterium (assembly GCA_963778435.1). Taxonomy (GTDB): domain Bacteria; phylum Actinomycetota; class Actinomycetes; order Streptosporangiales; family Streptosporangiaceae; genus Trebonia. The sequence goes on along the minus strand of CAVZUX010000016.1, from coordinate 70,164 downwards.
AGGTGATCGGAAGCGCCACGCCGACCGAGCCGGACGCGAGCGCGGTAGATCCGGCCCCGTAGCCGGGCGGCCGAAGCGTGACCGTGTTGCCGGCGCTGTTCAGCCAGTACAGCTGATCGGACTTGGCAGTGGCGGAGGTGGACGACCCAACGGACGCGTAATCGGACACGCCGGGGTTATCGTAGCTGCGAGTGTGCGCGCCCGCGACCGTGATCCCGTTGACGGGGCTGACCATCGTATTGCCGGTGATCACGTTGTAGTCGCTCGTGCCGTTCTCGACAAGTCCCGCTTCGAGGACATTGTCGTGGACGCGGAACGCCGGCCACGTCGTTCAGGTTCAGAGCAGTCGCGTAACTTCCCGATGTCCCGAATATGTTGTCGTGGATGTCGATCTCGGCGTTGACGTTCGGGCCGCTGCCTAGAACCTGGATCATGTAGCCGGAGTTCACTCCGGACATCACGTTGTCGTGCACGGTCCCCTGGGTGCAGAAGTTCAGCTGAATGTGCCGATTAGAGGCGGCACCATACATCCATATATCATGGATCCGGAAATCAGCAACGTACGACATGACGATGTCATTGGCGCTGCCATACATGCTCACGCCGCCCTCGATCGTGACGCAATTTGACTGCTGGATGGCGATTCCCGCGCTGCCGCAGTTCTCGTACTCGCCGCCGATAATGACGTGCACTGGGTTACCGTTGGTCTGCACGTTGCCATAGAACCCGTTCTGCGTACAGAAGTAGGGGTGGCAGGCGATCCACCGGCAGTTAGAGCCCCCCGCCCAAATGCCGTTCTCCGTGTACTCCTGGCCGGCGCTGACCCCTCCGGCGATCTGGCAGGCGACCCACTCGGAGTCATCGAGCCCCTGCTGGGTGAACAGGCCGGAGCGGAGCGGGGAGAAGAGGAAACAATCCCGCGTCACGTTGTTGTACGTGGTGGTCACGTTCAGAACCGCGATCGAGGCTCCGGCAGAATGGATCTTGGCTGCGGTCTGCATCCACCCGCGCTGCACAGACCACTTCGTGCCGCTGACGTTGGTGACGTTGATGATCTCAGGGTCGTAGTCCCCGCCGCCGGCGGGCGTGACGATGCACGTGAAGGGGACGGCCGGAGGGGAGGCCATGGAGACGGTCCAGGTTTCCGAGATACCCCAGGCCGGGGCGGTGGTGACAGCGACGCTGAGGGTCCCCTTGCTACCCATCTGCCTGAAGCCCTCCCAGCGGAGGCCGTCGAGCGCGACCGTCTGGACGTTCAGATCAGAAGTGTGCACATTCGAGCCGCGGCAGATAAGCCCCGAAGCCGATCCGGGAACGGCCACCCCGAGGGACGAGTAGTCCGAGAAGAGCAGGTTCCGGAGAATAATGTCCTGGGGAGGGGCTGTGGGGGCCGTGTCTCCGCCCGTGTAGAGGACGCCATCGTAGATCCCGTTGGAGCCGACGATGATGTGCGCGCTGCCGGAGGCGTTGGAACTGGCGGTGATCTGGGTAGAGTTGCCCTGCCCCTCAAGGGTGACCCTGTTGAAGTCGATGTAGACGGGGTTGGTGCGCTGGTAGGTGCCCTCCGTCAGGATGACACGGCCACCGATACCACCGGCCGCCGGAGATAGGGTGCGGATGGCCTGCTGGATCGTGACGTTATCGTTGGTTCCCGTGCACAGGTAATCGGCTGCGGCCTTGCTCACGGAAGACGCGTTGCAAGCGGCGACCACGATCGTGCCAGTGCGCCCATATCCGTTACTCATAGCTAATTGCCCGCTTCCTCTTTTACTTGACTACGATTTTGGGGTGACGCCGCCGGCGACCGTGAGGCTGGTCAGCATCACGTCGCGGCACATCGTGTAAATGGGTCAGGACAAAGCCGACCAGTTGCAGGACAGAGGGTTACCGTCTATTTCAGGCCGCGGACGATTCGACGGCCCGCAAGCTGCCCTTCACGCGGGCCGCGACCTCAAGCGCCGCGAGGTCATTCCAGTCATAGGCTGGCCAACGGCCGAGGGGGCCGAGCGGCTCGACCTTCCGGCCGATCATCGCAGCGGACCGCTGAATCCAGGTCCGCACGGTTGACGCGGATAGACCGGTGCGCCGGGCGAACTGGGTGGGGGTCACCAGGTCGCCGGGTTCGAGGGTGGGGCGCGGCGGCATGTCACCTCCGCCGGAAAAGCAAGATGCCCGCAAACGCCTCTCGGTGTCTGTGGGCATGATTATCCTAGGCGCTAGCGTCTCATGAACATCAATTCCAGTCAAGCGGCCCTGCGTTATCGGCGCGACGGCGCGTCACGAAATTCTCGCCGGCTTGAGGCCGGACTTGTACTCCCTGCCCTTGAGCAGCTCGAACTCCGACCCGATGTACGTCTGAGGGCATGCCGTGCACCGCACGACCCGCTCCCATCCGCCGCCGAGCGCCTCGCGCTGCACGAGGGTCAGCGCGTCGCACCCGTCGCACCGGACGGCGACCCGCCGCCTGCGCAGAGACAGTCCTAGCATTGCCCGCGCCCGCCCGTTCAGCGCCAGGAACTCGAGGCCGGCCGCGGTGCCGTCCATCTCCCGCTTCTGCCACGCGTCGCCGGCCGAGTCGATCCGGATGACCGTCCCTGGCTCAAGCTCGCGAAGCTGCCTCGACCCGGGAACGGGGCGGTTCTTCACCTCGGCGTCAAGCGACAGCAGCGCCCCGAGGTACCCGGGCTCGCCGCCGAGCAGCCTGCACGCGCGGGCCAGCGCCGCGCCGTCGCGCGCGTTACCATCTGGGATCGCCGAGAGGGACGCCGTGGCGCGGACCTGCTCCTCCCAGCTCACGGCGACGAGGATGATGTGCCGCATGAACGCCTCGACCTCAAGGTCGAGGGGCGCAGGCGCCTCCCGCGATCCGGAGACCCGCTCCTCCCGCTGCTGGCTCTTGGCGAGCTTGAGCCGCAACTCGACATAGGTTTCAGGCAGTCCGCGGATCACGGCCCCGATATGGCCCCGGTCGGTGTCGCAGAAGCTCCGCGGGCCGATCCTCGCGTTGCCTGCGTAGTCGCCCTCAGCGCAGGTCCGGCCGCACGCGCACGGCGTTCCTCCGGATTCCTTGTCATCCCACTCGTCACGGTAGCTGCGACCAGTCATGGGGATATGATCGCCTGTCACCGTGAGTAGCGCAAACGCCCAAGGATCGCCCGCCACCCGCGCGAAGCGGGCCGCGTGTCTCGCACCTTAGCGATTCCGACACTTCTTGCCCGATGATTTTCGGCACTTCTTGTGTGATGATGTGCCTATGTGTCGGGAGTAGCGTAAGGGAAATCCGGCGGCCCGGTGGGAGGCGCCAGCGCGTGGACACGCTCACAGTGGCGCGGCTGCTCAACGTGCTGCGCGGGGGAAACTGGGGCCTCGAGGCGGAACGGCGGGCAGCCGAGGCGGTGATCGGGTCCTGGCCGTCCGCACCGCGGATGATCGCCTGGTACGACAAATTCTGTGCCCGAGTGGCCGAGGGTGCGGTACGCGCCGGGGTGACCGCCGTGGTGTTCGGCGCGGCGGGGTTCCCGTCAGGCGACCCTCCACACAAGGCCGCAGCACGGGCGAGCACCACGGCGCGGTTCTTCTACCCCGAGCAGGACTCCGCGATCGCCGGGCAGCGCGCCCTGTCCATTGTCGGCGACAGCCGGGCGATGGCATTCACCGGCAGCATCAGCGACCCCGCGGGGCTGCTCGCCACGATCAGGGAAGCCGGCGTTAGGCAGGGTCCCTATCAGGTCCAGTGGGGGCTCGGCGCCATGCTGATCGACGGAGATCAGGCCGCGTCCCAGGCGGCGGAGTACGGGAGGCTGCTGCCCTCGGGGTCCGAGCTGGTGATCGCGATACCGGACGGCGACGAGGGCAGGCGGTTCGCCATGATCGCCGGGGCCTGCCCGCACACGGCCCGGGACCTGGAAGCATGGTGCGCGGAAGCCAGACTTGATCTTGACGGCCCGGTGGCGGACGTGCGGGCGTGGGGGCGCGAGGCGCTCGGCGGGGAGCTCAGCGGGCGCGGCGGAAGGATCGTGGCGGCTGTAGTCAGGGTTCCCTAGTAGCTCCTCCGCCTCCCAAGAGTGCGGCTCCTCTGTCTGCTTGCGCGGCCTGGTGGGCGTGGTCAATCGTCACACGATCGGTTAGCTACCAGCGCTTCCCTTCGCGCTTGGCCGTGTTGATCTTGACTCGCCCCTTGACGGCGCACAGGCGGCGTCTGCTCGTCCTCGGCGTTCCGGACGCCGGCGGCCAAGCCTGCCTGGTAGCCCCTGGTGAACCCGTGTCGCCATCCCTCGTCACGACCCGCGTTCCGCACGGCGACGAGCTTCTCCCGCCGGTACTCGGCGGCGGCCAGCGGGCCGCGCATGTCGTGCAGCAGGCCGGCGATGGTGACGGCCTCGGAGGTGGGCGGCCCGGCCTTGAGCCGGAGCTCTAGCCGCAGGAGGAGTTCGCGCGTGCTCATGATGAGCCCGATGTCGTCGTCTTCGTATTCTGCTGCCGTGTCCACCCGCAGGGGTCCTCTCGCATGCCCGGGGATGCACAGTCAGGGGAGGAAACCTGCTGCGCAGGGGTATCACACAAGGTAACAGATGTCTCACGTTACGCGACTATGATTCGCTGTACGCATTTCGACCTACGGAATGCGGCTCAGACGGCCTCGCGGTCGGCTTCCGCCTGCCGCACGCCGCGGTCGTCGATCCAGTCGATCACGCTCTGCATGCGCCCCGCGAGGGGACGCAGATTGCCTTCCCCGTCGATATCGCGCCAGAGGAACTCCAGCACCTCGCGATCGCGCCGGTCCCTGATGAGCGCCGCGAACAGTTTGTCAAGGACGAGAACGAGGATGTCCGGGCCGAGCGCGCCCGCAGTGGGCACCGCGCGCGCGGGCGACGGGTGAGCGGCCTCGCGCTCGAGAATCCTCGCCGCATCGTCGCGTTCGGCCTGCGCCAGATCTGCGGGAGGGACGCCGAGGCGGGCCGCCATGATCGCGACGACGGGGGCGGGCGCATGCCACTCGGCGGGGGGCAGTCCCTTGCGGGCGCGGGTGCGGCCCCGTTCCACGTCGCCCCACTTGTTCCGCCCGAGCGGCGTGCCCTCACATGCCTGCTCGACGGTAAGCCCGAGCAGTTCGCGGCGCTCGCGGAGGAGATCGCCCTCGTGGGTAGTTGGCTTCGAACTGGTCACCCGGCCACATTATCACGCACCGTCACGCGTCTTCACGCCTCAGGCAGAGGTGGCGCGTCCGTTGCGGGCCTCCTGGAAAATTTTACAACTATCACGTAGAAGACGTGCGTATAAGTTGTGAACATGCGTGTAAGCCTGTAGCTTAGCGTGCATGACGAACCGCGCACCGCTACCGGCACGGGAACCGTGCCGAAACCTGGACGGCCCCGAGTTGCGACGCCGCCGGGTGCTTAACGGGCTCACCCAGGCGCAGCTCGCCGCCGCCGTCGGCACCAGCCGGGGCCAGGTCTCCCACTGGGAGAACGGCGACTGGGGCTGCCAGCCCGCGCAACTGCCGGCGCTCGCCGCCGCAGTCGGGTGCGAGCCCGGGGACCTGCTCCCGCAGGCGGCATAAGCGGAGGCCCTCGGCGCGGACACGCCGCGGGCTCCTGCGGCACGGACCGCCACAACCACGTTAACCGAAAGGCACGGGACGCCATGACCGACAAGATCGTCCGCAAGGAACGGCTCAAGACCTTGCTCGAGTACGCGCTCGCAGGAACCCTCGACGGAAGGTCCTGCCGCGACTGCCTCGGATTGAAGGAAGACGAGTGCGGCACGTGCGCCGACCGGGTTGCGATCGGCGCGGCCATGACGCAGGTCCGGCAGGCCGACAGCGATGTTGCAGCGCTCACGGCGTTCGCCGTCGCCTACGCCGTCCTCATCGGGCTCCGGCCTGGTGCCGAGCCGACCAGTGCGGCACTGTCCACGGCGAGGCATGCCCGGGGGTGCCCGGCATGACGCCCGGGCCCAACTGGCTCGGCCCGTGGATCGTCTGCGCCTTCCTCGTCGCGCCGTGGCTTGCGTGCTGGGGACTTCGCGCTCTCCGCCTGCGGATCGCGGCGCGGCCCGCGCGCACTAACAGGGCGTGGGAGCGGCGCGCGCGGCGCGCCAGGGACCAGGCGCCCGACTTCGGCACCCTCACCAGGAGCGAGATGCTCGCCTGGCGGATGTTCGTCACGGCCGAGCGGGAAGCCAAGCTGGCGGAGGCGACGGGGCGCGTCGTCGGCGGCGAATGACCCCTTGGTCGGCCGAGCGGGCACACCGGGCTCAAGTCCCCGGCGGCCACGCAGCGGATCTTGACCTCGCAAGACGGATTGAAGGAAGGCGGCGAACTGGTGTCCGCACGGCATTTCATCGCCACGGACGGTGCTCAGGTGCGCACGCTACGCCGGAGGCGACCCTAGTGGAGTGGGGGAAGCTCTTCGCGAACCTGCCCGACGACCCGTGCGTCCAGGCCGCCGAGGCTAACGGCGGTGCCGGGTGGCTGCTGGTCGAGAGCATGTGCTATTGCACGCGGGCCGAGCACGGCGGGTTCATCCCGCACACCCAGGTCGAGCGGTTCGGCGGGGCGAAGCTCAAGCAGCGCGTCGCCGCGCTCGTCAGCGCGCGGCTATGGCTGCTGGTTGAGGGCGGCTACCTGATCAACCCGGACATCTGGAACGAGGAACGCAACCTTAGCGACTCGGCGGAGAAGAAGAGGAAAGCCGACCGCGAGCGGCTCGCCAGCAAGCGCGAGGCCGACCGGCGCGCACGCGCCGGCGACGGTGCGGGAGCTGCGTCGCGCGACGTGTCGCGCGACGGTCGCGCTACGGATCGTGCGACAGGTCGCAGCGACAGTCGTCGGGCAGAGCAGAGCAGAGAAGAGCAGACCTTGACGGCTGATGTCGTCAGTCATCTGCGGGTAGCTGATACGCGAGCGCGCGACAACGACGACTCGATCATCTCCGCAGTTGCCACCGCCGCAGCAGCGAGAACCGGCGCGACCGTGCCGGACGACCAAGTGCTCTCCGCCGTGGCCGCCATCCGCCGCCGCGTCGCGGCGGCCGGGATTGCCATCCACGATCCGGCGAGGTACTTCGCCGCAGCCGTCCGCGACGAGCCCGACGTCTACGGCCTGCTGCTCGCCGACGTGCTCGAGCGGATCAGCGCCGGGGACGAGAGCGGGCCGCCGTGGTGCGGCCAGTGCAGCGAGGACAGGCGCTGGCTTGACGCCGACTCCGATCACCCCAGAAAGTGCCCGCAATGCCATCCCGACGCGATGAGGGCGGGGACCGCATGACCTGGTACCAGCGAGGGGACGCGACCCTGTCCGCGGTGCGCAGCCAGATCGTCGATGCGGCGGCCGACCGGGAAGACCACGCCGGCGAGCTTGAGGCGGTCGCCGCCCTGCTCGACCGGGACGGCTACCGGGAGCAAGCGGGACGGGCACGCGCCCGTGCGGAAACTCTCCGCGCCAATGCCATCGAGCTTCGCAAGATCGCGGGACCCGCCGGGCTCTGCGTACACGGGCACGGCGCGTCCCGCTGCCGGGCCGCGCGGTGAACGGTTCGAACAAGGCCGTTGTGGCGGCAGGAGAGGGGAAGTTAATGACAACGGGAAGCGAGCACCTCGCGACCGCGCCGGCAGCGCCGGGAACGGTCGTCTTTGACGTGGCCGACCCGGCCGCGCTGCACGCCCTCACCGAGGCGCTGTCGGACTACGCGGAACGGCAGCAGGACATGGCCGCGATCGGCGACAGCCCGGAAACGCGCCTGACGTGGGCCGCGTTCGCGAAGTCGTTCCGCGAGCAGGCCGAGGCGGCGGGAGCGGGGAACCCGACATGAGGGCGTCGATTACGGGCCGTCCCGGCGGTCGCCGTCTCGCCATTCCTACCCAGTAGCGCCCCTTCAGTGACCTGAAAGGAGGCTGGATCGAGTGCGGCGAACGACCTGGGGGCGGGTTAGCGGGACTTTAGGTTGTGGACGGGGTTAGCGGGACTTGAGGTTGTGGACGGGGTCAGCGGGACTTTAGGTTGTAGACGTGGGTGGCGTTGCCTGCCAGGACTTGGGCGGCGGTGGTCTCGTCGGGCATTAGGTTCGCGACGGCGCGGGCGTTGGCGGCGATGCCGGGGATTCCGGGCCAGTCGGTGCCGAAGATCATGCGCCTGGTCAGGCGGGACCAGTTCTGGCGGGAGTAGTAGTCGCGGAGCCGGGACGGGGGCAAGCCGGAGAGTTCGATCCAGACGCGGTCGTTGGACAGGGCGAGGAAGGCCGCCGCGTCGTACCACCAGCCCCGGCCGCCGTGCGCGAGCACCAGGGTCAGCGAGCGGAAGTCGCGGAGCACATCGTCGAGGACGACCGGGTCGCCGAACGTGTTGGCCGCGCCGGGGAACGTCGAGGTCCCGCAGTGCACCACGACCGGAACGCCGGCCGCCTGGCAGGCCTCGTAGGCCGGGTAGAGCATCCGGTCGTTGGCGGCGACGCCCGCGTGCACCGGGTGGATCTTCAGGGCCACCGCGCCGAGGGCGAGCTGGCGGCGGACCTCCTCGTCCACCGGGTAGTGCAGATGCGGGTTGACGTTGGCGATGATCTTGATGCGGTCCGGTGCGTAGGCGGCGATCGGCAGCATGTCCTCGATGACCTGCATGCCGGTCACCTTCGGCGAGTACTCGGACATGAGCAGCGCGGTGTCCACGCCCTCGGCGGCCAGGAAGGCGTCGAACTCCGCAGGGACCACCGTGCCGGCCTCGTCGTAGATCCGTTCCAGAGTGCCCGTGCCGGGGAATCCCTGCAGCCAGACCTCCCGCGGCATCTTGAGCGTGGCCAGCCGGGCGGCGTGCAGGTGGACGTCGATGAGCGGCATTCCGTCGAGCATGACGCGTTGGCTACCTCACTGAGTCGGGCACGGCTGTACTGCGGACCAGCACGCCGGCGGCCATCGAGCGGAGCTCCACCCGGCGGATCTTCCCGGTCGCCGTGGTCGGGAACCCGTCGGTGAACACCACGGCGCGGGGCCGCTTGAACGACGGCAGTCCCTGTCGGCAGTACTCGATCAGCTCTGCCTCGGTGGCCGTGGCCCCGGGCCCGAGCAGCACGAAGGCGACCGGCTTCTCCAGGCCGTCGGAGTCCGGCGCGGCGACCACCACCGCCTGCGACACCGCCGGGTGCGAGAGCAGCCGGGTCTCGACCTCCATCGGGGAGACCCAGATGCCGGACGCCTTGATCATGTCGCCGGTCCGGCCGAGGCACTCGTAGTAACCGTCGGCATCCCGGACGTAGGTGTCGCCGGTCCGCAGCCACTCGCCCTGGAAGACCAGCCGGGAGGCGTCGTACCTGGCCCAGTAGCCGGTCGCGGAGGACGCGCCGCGCACGTACAGGGTTCCGGGCACGCCTGCCTGCGTGATCTGCTTGCCGCTGTCCTCGTCGACCAGCTTGAGGTCGTAGCCGGGCACGGCGACGCCGGTGGTGCCTGGCCGGACCACGCCCGGTGTGTTGGAAAGGAAAATGTGCAGCATCTCGGTCATGCCGATGCCGTCGATGATGTCGATGCCGAAGTGCGCCGTCCACCGCGTGTAGAGCGCCGCGGGCAGCGCCTCCCCCGCCGAGACGGCGAGCCTGACCCCGCCGAGTGCGTCCGGCGGGAGCCCGGCGCGGAGCATGTTCGCGAAGAACGTCGGGCCGCCGAAGAAGAGCGTCGCGCCGCAGGAGACCGCCGTCGCCGCGATCAGGTCGGGACGGGACGGCGACGGCAGCAGCACGCAGGCGGCGCCGACGGACAGCGGGAACAGCAGCGAGTTGCCCAGGCCGTAGGCGAAGAACGCCTTCGCGGCGGACAGGCAGCGGTCCGACGCCGTGATGCCGAGCACCTGCTTGCCGTAGGTCTCGCAGACCACCCGGACCGACCCGTGGCGGTGCATCGCGCCCTTCGGCGCCCCCGTGGTGCCCGACGTGTAGAGCCAGAACGCCGGGGAATCCGCCGTGGTGTCGTACAGGGACACGTCGGGTTCGCACCGAGCCAGTTCGCTAAGCGAGTAAGTCGGCAGGGGCCCAAGGCGGTCGTCCCCCCGGGAGATACAGCGGGGTCGTCCCCCCCGGGAGACACGAGTATCCCGGCCAGTTCGGGCGCCGCCGCGGCGGCCGACTCAGCCGCGGCGGCGAACTCGCGGGTGATGGCGAGGAACCGAGCCCGGGAGTCGCGGAGCAGCTCGGCGATCCCGTCGGCCCGCAGCATCGTCGAGACCGGCACTGGTATCGCGCCGACCCGCATCGCCGCCAGGTAAACGACCACGAAGGCCGGCGAATCCGACATCACCATCAGGATCCGCTGCTCCGGCTGGACGCCGATGGACCGCAGGCCGGCCGCGGTGCGGCAGACCCGGTCGTGCAGCTGCGCGTAGCTGAGCTCGCCGGACGGGCCGACCAGCGCGATTCGCTGCCCGTCCCCGGCGGCCAGCCGCCGGTCGAGCAGGTACTCGCACGCGTTGAACAGTTGCTCCATCGCAGTCGTTCCTCGAGGGTTGAGGTTCTGCCAGCTCTGTTTAGGTCAGGTGCACGTAGTCGTAGTCGAACGGCTGGCCGTTGATGCCGTTGCGGGGCGGCGCGACCCACGCCGCGATCTTCCCGCGCTGGTGCACCGGCTGCATCAGCGATCGCACGAAAGTTTTATCTGTATCGGTTGGCAGCCATTGTCCCTTGCCCGCCTCCCACTCGCCAGCGGAAAGCCGTTCCCCGGTCGGCGATGCCTCGATCGGGGCGAAGGCGCCGACCTTCCGGTTGAACGCGATGTGCGGCAGGTACAGCCGCTGCGGCAGGCCCGCCTGGTCGAGGATGCGGTTCCAGCGCTTGATCCCGCCCGCGCAGTCGGCGATGTACTCGCGGCGCAGGTCGGTGTTGAGCCCGACGAGCGCGGCCACCTCGGTCTGCGCGATCTCCCCGTCGGTCAGCGCGTCCACCAAGATCGAGTCGCTGTCCAGCAGGTGGTCGTCCTTGCGCCGCTCCTCCAGCCAGCGGCCCTTCAGGCCGGCCGTGTAGTAGTTGGCGACGTTGGTCGAGGTCTCCCCGCCGAACAGGTCGAGCGAGACGCTGTAGTGGAAGTTGATGTACTTCTGGATGACTGTCAGCGGGATCGCACCGTAGGCGGCTATGTCGTCGGTGTCGTTCTCGGCCATCACCTGCGCGGTCCGCTCCACCACCCGGTCGATCCCGGTGGTGCCGACGAACATGTGGTGCGCCTCTTCCTTGAGCATGAACTCGCAGGTCCTCGATAGCGGGTCGAACGCGCTCTCCTTCAGCGTGCCGAGCTGGTACTTGCCGTCGCGATCGGTGAAGTAGGTGAACATGTAGAAGGACAGCCAGTCCGGCGTCTCCTCGTTGAACGCGCCGAGGATGCGCGGCGAGTCGGCGGAGCCGGAGTTGCGATGCAGCAGCTCCTCGGCCTCCTCCCGGCCCTCCCTGCCGAAGTAGGCGTGCAGCAGGTACACCATCGCCCACAGGTGGCGGCCCTCTTCGACGTTGACCTGGAAGAGGTTGCGCAGGTCGTACAGGGACGGGGCGGTCGCGCCCAGGTTCCGCTGCTGCTCGACGGAGGCCGGCTCGGTGTCGCCCTGGATCACGATGAGGCGCTGCAGTTCGGCCCGGTATTCCCCCGGCACCTTCTGCCAGGCGGGCTCGCCCTTGTGCGCGCCGAACGCGATCCGCCGGTCGCCCTCCCGCTCGGCGAGGAAGATGCCCCACCGGTAGTCCCGCATCGGCACGTGGCCGAACTGCGCCCACCCCTCGCGGCCCACGTTCACCGCGGTGCGCAGGTACACGTCCTGGGTGGGCAGCGTCGGCCCCATCGACTCCCACCAGGACAGGAAGTTGGGCTGCCAGGACTCCAGCGCCCGCTGGAGCCGCCTGTCTTCGTTCAGGCTGACGTTGTTGGGGATCTTCTCGGCGTAGTCAGGCGCACTGTAATTGGGCACTGTCATAGCGGGAACCTCAAACTCGCTTCCGGTCGAAATCGGCCCGCTTGCCGGTCCCGTAGGCGCGCAGCGCGCCGTCGGGCCCCGATGCGTTCGGGCGGTAGAAGATCCAGTTCTGCCAGGCGGTCAGCCGGCCGAAGATCTTGGTCTCGATCGTCTCCGGGCCGGCGAACCGGTAGTTCGCCTCCAGGCCCGTCAACGCGTCGGGCGAGAAGGCCGACCGCTCTTCCACCGCGATCCGCACCTCCTCCTCCCAGTCGATGTCGTCGGGAGCGAAGGTGACCAGGCCGAGCTTCTCCGCCTCCTCGGCCTCCAGCGGCGAGCCGACGGCCTTCCCGCCGCCGCCAGGCCGTCCTCGTCGCCGAAGAACCTGGTCTGCAGGCGGGTCAGCCCGTTGCCCATCGGCAGCGGGCCGACGTTCATCGGGCCCACGTCAGGCGCGGCGGGCGTGGCGTCGGGGTCGACGTCCTCGAACACCCCGAAAAGCATGTAGGACCGGTCCGCGGCCAGCGCCAGTTCAAGCAGCGACCCGGCGAAGCACGAGCCCGGCTCGATCAGCGCGATCAGCGACCGTGAGGTGACGTCGAGCCGCTTGAGGGTCCGCTTGAGGTAGAGCACGATCTCGTTGGCGAGCCAGTCGCTCGTCGCGTTCTCAAGCAGCAGTGCATCATAAGCGAGCACTTGCTCGCTTGCGGTGGGGTGGGGGGCGGAGGGCATGGGGGTGGGGGGCAGAGCCAACGTGGGGGTGGGGGGCAGAGCGGCGTGGGGGTGGGGGGCGGAGCCGGCGTGGGGGTGGGGGGCGGCGGCGCTGACGGTGCGGAGCACCCAGGTGCCGATCTCGGTCTCGTTGGTGCGCAGGTCGAGGATGAGGTCGTCGAGCTCGCGGGCCACCGCGAGGGGCCAGAAAGCGGCGCCGCGGGCGTAGACGTCAGCCATCGAGGCGGGGGCGTCGGCGGACGGCCCGGTCACGGTGATCTCGGCCACCGCGCGGTCGCGGTCGAGCACCGCCGATACGTGGGAGTAGCGGACGGAATCAGCCGTGCGCTACTTGCCCAGGCTCAGTCAGCTCGATGGCCGGGCCCGCCGGGGAGACGATGGGCGGCAGGACGCGAGAGCCACGGCCCGTTCCTCCACGACTTCTTTCCAGCGCACTCGCGGCACGGCCTCATCGACGAGCCTCCACGCAACCGCCTTTTTCCCGGCGAGACCCTCCGACTTGGTGGAGAAGTAGTCGGCGAGGTCGCGGCGGACGTGGCGCTTGTCCACCACGCGGGTGAGGCCGCCGGTGCCGGGCAGCACGCCGAGCAGCGGGAGCTCGGGCAGCGAGACGGCCGACGAGCGGTCATCGACGAGGAGGATCTCCTCGCAGGCGAGCGCGAGCTCGTAGCCGCCGCCGGACGCGGTGCCGTTGAGGGCGGCGAGGTAGGTCTGGCCGGAGTTCTCGGTGGCGTCCTCGATGCCGTTGCGGGTCTCGTTGGTGAACTTGCAGAAGTTCACCTTCCACGGGTGCGAGGAGGCGGCGAGCATCCGGATGTTGGCCCCGGCGCAGAAGATCTTCTCCTTGCCGCTGGTGACCACCACGGCCTTGACCTCGGGGTGCTCGAAGCGGAGGCGCTGGATCGCGTCGTAGAGCTCGATGTCCACGCCGAGGTCGTAGGAGTTGAGCTTCAGCTCGTACCCGGGCACCAGCCCGCCCTGCTCGTCGACGTCCATGGTGAGGGTGGCAACCGGGCCGTCGATGGCAAGTCGCCAATGACGGTACTTTGCCGGGCAAGTCCGGAATTCGACGTGCTCCATGGTGTCCATACTCTACGGACGACTGCATATTCGTCAAGGTTTCGTAGAGCATTACTGAGGCGCAACCCCGCGAGCAAAAGGGCACCGGGGGACTGTCAGGTGAGACTGTTCAGCCGCTGCCACTCACGGCGCGCGTCCGGCAGCCACCGCTCGTGCCGGTCGGCGAACAGTTCCGCGGCCCGGATCCCGGTCCACCGCGGCGGCAGCAGCTCGCGCGGCAGCGAGGGGTCGAGCGCGGGGAACCGCCGCCAGGCATGCACCAGCTCAAGCTGGCGGAGCAGCACGTCGCCTGGCACCCCGGGCGCGCGGAACTCGTCAACGAACTGCTCGTACTCCGCCTCGATCTCCGGCAGGTCCCAGGCGGACGCGACCATCGCCTTGGTGTCGGAAAGCCCGGTGCCGGAGAGCCCGGTGCGGCGCGCCACGAACACGTGCGCGTCCTTGGCCACTCCGGCCTCGGTCAGCACCCGGATCGCCTCTGGCTCGCGGTTCACGTGCGGGCTGATCCACAGGCCAGGGCCGAGCGAGCCGAACCCTGCCCAGGCGAGCCGGGTCCGCACCACGTGCCTGGCCCGCCGGTCGGACTCGGGGATGCGCACCTGCGCGAGCACCCACTGGCCGTCCCATTTCGCCGCCGGGCCGAAGGAGTAGATGCGCCTGGCCCCGTCGGTCAGCAGCTTCTTCGCGGCCGGGGTCAGCAGCCATCGGGTCCGCCTGCCGACCTTCTCCGGCTGCAGCCAGCCGACGTTGGAGGTGCGCATCAGCGCCTGCCTGGTCGCCTTCTCCGCGACCCCGAGGCGCTCGAAGGCGGCGAGGACCGCACTGGTCCACGCCGCCCCCTCGCTCGGCAGCACGAACTCCCCCAGCAGAGTGAACAGCAAGCCGCGGGCTGACCCCGCGCCGGCCTCATGACGGCGCGAAAGGGCCGGCTGTGCTGGCGCGGCGTAGTCCACTTAAATGCTCCTGATCGGCATGATCTAAGCGAGCATACCGGGGGAGAACAGAGCGCTTTAGTGCGTGAGCGTGCCGAAGGTCACCGTGTCGCCCGCCCAGGAGAAGTTCTGCCACTGGACGTCGCTGCCGGTGGTGGTCGCGGCCACCATATCGTCTCCCCCCTCGTAGATGCCGACGTGGTACACGTAGCTGTTCGGGTCGCTGTCCTCGTGAAAGAACACCAGGTCACCTCCCCACGCGTCCCGCTTGCTGATGCGCCGGGACTCGAGGAACTGATCCTCCGCGGTGCGCTGGATGGGCTTGCCGAAATGGCGGTAGACATACTGGGTGAGGCCGGAGCAGTCGAAGCCGGCCGGACTGGTGCCCCCGTAGAGATACGGGACGCCCTCCATGGTCTTGACGTAGGTCGCGGCCTTCTGGTCGAAGGACAGGGGGCGGCGGTGCTTGCCCCGGTAGTGCTCGTCGTGCTTCTTCTTGGGCTTGCTGGCCCGGTGGCTTTTTTGTTTCTTCTTCGGATGGGCCTTGTGGTAGACCGCTTTCTGCTGGCCGATGCTGCCTGGAGTCGCCGCCTGGGCATTGCTGGCCACACCTGCCATGGGAACGCTGAGCGCTACCGCGGTGAGTGCCGCCTTCGCCAGCCAGTTGCGCCGCACCCTAGGCGCCTCCACGCAACGCAACGACCCGGATACCGGTATCTGACCCCCGTTTAAGCGTCCTGCTAGTCATGTTCTGTCCTTTCTTTCGTTTTTTACAATGCGCATTGGGTCGTTCGCACGCGGCGTTGTACGTGCCCGCCGCGCATACTTCCCTATCATTAGGGCAGGGCTTACGTCTCGTAAGCGGCCGCTTTTAGATCCCATATGCCGCGTAGATCACGGTCGGGTAAATGCCCGTCGGAGGGTGTTGCGGCGGCCGTCCTCGGCTGTAGAAAAGTCTGAATGTCGCAGGTCAGAGCCAGGACTAACGTTGTCAGGCGGGGACGCCGATACCCAGTTCACGCCTTTCTCACCTGTGTGAAATGTCACAGCAACCCAGCGCTCCCCGCGAGCGGTGATTATGCCCTATTGCACCGCGCTAAAGATCGTTACCGTGCCGTGATTGGCGGTGATTGAATGCATTTGTGGGTCTGGTGTTGCCAGTGTGGTTGAGTGGGTGAAACCAGGGCCGATACCGACTAGACTGCCCATCTTGTGAGTGGTTCTGAGGGCATCCTGGTCACCGGCGGCGCCGGGTTCGTGGGCGCGACGCTGGTGCGGCGACTGGTGGCCAGCGGCTACCGGGTACGCGTGTTTGACAACCTGTCCACCGGCGACGAGGCGCACCTGGCGGGCGTGGACGCCGAGCTCGTCAAGGGCGACATCCGCGACGCCGACGCGCTCGATGACGCGCTTTCCGGCATGGAATCGGTCATCCACCTGGCGGCCGCGGGGTCGGTGGTCGGCTCGATCCAGGACCCGGCCGGGAACTTCGAGTCGAACGTGCTCGGCACCTTCCGGGTGCTCGACGCCGCGCGCCGGGCGGGCATCGCGCGGACCGTGCAGGCCTCCACCGGCGGTGCGCTCATCGGGGACGCCACTCCCCCGGTCAACGAGCAGTCGCTGCCCAAGCCGCTCTCGCCGTACGGGGCGTCCAAGCTGGCCGGCGAGGGCTACGCGCACGCGTTCGCCAAGACGTACGGGCTGCGCACCGTCGCGGTCCGCTTCGGCAACGTGTACGGGCCGTGGTGCGCCCGCAAGCGCGGCGTGCTGAACGTGTACTTCGAATCGCTGCACAGCGGCGCGCCGCTCGTCATCTTCGGCGACGGCACCGCGTCCCGCGACTACGTGCACGTGTCGGACATCGCCCAGGCGCTCCAGCTCGCGCTGGAGAAGGACGTTCCTGGCGGCACGGTGGTGCACGCCGCCTCGGGCGTGGAGACGCCGCTCACCGTGCTCGCGGACCTGTGCCGCCAGGCGGCAGGGCTGCCCGACCATCCGATCGAGTACCGGCCCGCGCGGCTGGGCGAGGTCGGGCGGAACTTCGCCGCCTACGACCTGGCGCATGAGCTGCTCGGCTACACCCCCACAGTGCGGCGCGAGGACGGCATCCCGCTGCTGTGGCAGTGGTTCAAGGACGAGGTCTTCAAACACTAGCCACGCGCACAAGGACTAGTCGGCGCAGTCGGCGTTACTGCCTCGCTTTTGTTTTATTCTCAGCAATTTTGTTGTTTTTGCTGTGCGTCTTGTCGGCGATTGCCGCGCCTTGCCTCGCCTTACCTCAGATGGTTATCGATCACCGTTCGCGGTAGATAGAGCTACCGGCATAATGTTTGCCGCGTATGAGGTGATTTCAACGGCGTTATGGGCGGACGGGTGAGATGCGGCGTTTGTTGGCTATCGTGGCTTCTGGTGGACTATTGGCGATGGCCCTGGCCGGGTGCACGGCCTTGTCGTCGGCGATTAAGGCGGGGGCGTCGGCGACGGCGACGGCGAAGGCGCATGCGCCGAAGGCGCGGACGGATTCACAATCGAAGTCGAAGCACGCGAAGAAGTCACCGGCGACGCCCCAGCCGGCGGCGGCAGGCGGCTCCGGGACGCTCCGGGTTCTTGTCGAGCCTGCGGCCGGGGTCGGGGCGATCTACAAGCTCATCACGGGCGCCAAGTCCTCGGTCGACCTGACGATGTACGAACTGCGCGACACGACGGCCGAGGACGACCTGGCCGCAGACGCCAAGCGCGGCGTCGACGTCCGGGTGATCCTCGACCAGCACCTGGAGAAGTCGCGCAACACCGCCACCTATGACTTCCTCTCCGCGCACCGCGTCCACGTGACCTGGGCGGACTCCGGCGTGACCTACCACCAGAAGACGCTCACGGTGGACGGCAAGACCTCGGTGGTCATGACGCTGAACATGGTGAGCGTCGACTACTCGGGCACCCGCGACTTCGCGGTCATCGACACCCGGCCGACCGACATCCACGCGATCGTCGCCACGTTCAACGCCGACTTCGCCCACCGCTCCATCACCCCGCCGGACGGCGCCGACCTGGTCTGGTCGCCGACCAACTCGCAGTCGTCGATCCTCGCTGTGATCAACGGCGCCAAGCACACGCTCTCGGTCGAGAACGAGGAGATGGGCGACCCCACCATCACCTCGGCGCTGGTGGCCGCGGCCCGGCGCGGCGTTGACGTGAAGGTCGTGATGACGGCGGAGAGCGAGTGGGACTCCGCGTTCAGCCAGTTGGCCAGCGCGGGCGTGCACGTCCGGCTCTACGCCAACAGCGACAAGGTGCTCTACATCCACGCGAAGGCGGTCATCGCCGACGCCGGCCGGGCCGACCAGCAGGTGTTCGTCGGCTCGGAGAACTTCTCGAGGGCTTCCCTTGACTACAACCGGGAGCTCGGCATCCGCACCACGAACAAGGCCGTGATCGCCACCATCAGCGCCACCCTCGCCGCCGACTACGCCGGCGCCACGCCCTACGCCGCGAGTTAGCCTCTGAGAGTTGGCGCCGCCGCGACACCCGCCCGGGCAAATGGGGCGTCTACCCTGCCGTTCTGGTCGTATTACGCCCCCAACGGCACACGACGATGGTTCCAAACCCGGGAGTGCCCCCGCCGATTGGCGTACCAAGTAGGCCGAAGTCACAGCAGCCACGCCTGGTGGCTTTGTAGGGGTACTGACGATTGGGTGCCCTATTTTGTGGCTTCTGCCGGTGCGAAGCTCATACAAGGCGGTCGGCGGGGTAGCTACCCGGCGAGGATGGTGGTGACATGTCGGGTATTCGGGCTATGTCTGGAGTCGCCACGCTGGCGGTGGTGGCGGCGGCGCTGGCGGCCTGCACGAGCACCGCGACCGTCGTGAAAGATGGCGGCGGCGGAGGCGGCACCGGATCGGCGGCCGCTAAGACCAGCGCGGCGACCGCAGCAGCGTCCGTAGCCGCGTCGGCGCCGGCGTCGGCTAAGCCGTCGCCGGCCGGGCCGGCCGTGACGATCACGCCGGGGAGCGGTGTTAAGTCGGCCGACCCGGCCACGGGCATCGCGGTGACCGCGTCAGGCGGCACGCTGAAGAGCGTCACCGTGGCCACCTCGGGCGACCCGGTGACCGGGACGTACTCGGCCGGGCGGACCGCCTGGCACAGCGAGTGGACGCTGGACGTGTCGCAGTCCTACAGCGTGACCGTCACCGCGACCGCCGCCAACGGCACCACCACGACGGAGACCTCCGCGTTCCGGACGCTCACGCCCGCGAATACGTTCTCCACCGAGATCTTCGAGGGGGCCGGGGAGACCTACGGGGTCGGCATGCCGATCACCCTCGACTTCAGCCGGCCGATTAAGGACAAGGCGGCCGTGGAGCGGTCGATTGAGCTGACCACCTCCAAGCGCGTGGTCGGCGCGTGGTACTGGGACGGGAACTCCACGCTCGAGTTCCGGCCGCGCGACTTCTGGCCTGCGCACACCTCGGTCTCGTTCACCGGGCGCTTCGACGGGGTGCAGGCCGCTCCCGGCCTGTACGGGTATCACACGCTGACCCAGACGTTCGTCATCGGGCAGTCGGTGATCGCGGTGGCCAACACCAGAACCCACCGCACGCAGATCTACATCAACGGCAAGCTGAAGTACAACTGGCCGATCTCCACCGGCCGGGACACGCTGCCGACCCCGGACGGCAGCTACCTGGCCGTTGACAAGAACAACCCGGTGCGGATGATCGGCGGCAAGAAGGGGACCCCCGGCTACTACAACGAGCTCGTCAACTGGGCGGTGCGGTTCACCTTCAGCGGCGACTACTACCACTCGGCCCCGTGGTCCGTCGTCGACCAGGGCACCACCAACGTCAGCCACGGCTGCGTGAACCTGCCCCCGGCCGCAGCCGTGATCTATTACAAGCTCGCGGTGCCCGGCGACCCGATCACGATCACCGGCAGCCCGCGCCCCGGCACCTGGGACAACGGCTGGACCGAGTGGTTCCTGTCCTGGAACCAGCTGCTGTCCGGGTCCGCGCTGCACGAGGCGGTGGTGGCCGGGCCGCAGGGTTCGGTGTTCGTGCAGCCGTCGACCCTGCGCCCCAGCACCGCGAAGACCCCGGTCGGCACCGCGAGGGCCGGCAACAACCTCGATTAGATCCCGGGAGTCGGGCCTTGGTCCGGTGGAGGGGGCTGGGGTGGGGCTGCGGGCTTAGGAGGTCGCTGCGCGGGCGCGGATGGCGGACAGGTAGGCGGCGTAGGACCAGGAGAGGTTGCTGACGCTCTTCTCGTAGCCGGTGTACGCGTCGAACTGCTCGCTGAGCTCGAAGTGGTCGCTGTGGTAGACGACCGCCCCGAGCATGGCGTCGCCCGCGGCGCGCAGTGCGGTGGCCGCGTCGAGCGGGGCGGTGGCTGACGTGATGCCGACCTGGGCGAGGAACGGGTCGGAGAGGGAATCAGCCGGGACCGTTCGGGATGAAAGGATTTTCGCGGCGAGTCGGTAGTAGAGCTCGGCGAAGTTGGCGGTGGAGATCGCCCATGGGTGGTCGCCGACCAGCGCGTCGGTGTCGCCGTCGTAGACGTCGCCCGGGTAGCGGCCGAGGAGCGGGCCGAGGCCGCGGGCCGCGTCGGCGCCGTTGATCGGGTAGAAGTACTTCGACGACGGGTCGCCCCACTGGGCGCGGATCAGCGCGGCCGTGGCGAGCAGCTGAGGGTCGGTCACCGACTCGGCGCCGTAGACCGCCGCCATGATGATGTCAATGTTCGGGTCGTAGGGGGCTCGGTAGTCGGTGGGGACCGGGAGCATCGACTGGTAGTACTCGCCGTTCCAGTGCCCCTCGAGGGCGCTTACCAGCCAGCTCAGGGCGGCGGGGAGCCAGCTCGGCACCGCGATGCCCACGGAGTTGGCGGCGACCGCCTGGAAGCAGCGCAGCTGCGCGGAGCGGGCGAAGAAGGAGTAGCCGTGCTCCTCTTCCCACGGGTTGAACGTCTGCCCCTGGTAGGCGGTGGACAGGAACGCCAGGTTGGCGTTGATCAGCCCGTTGGCGATCGCCTGGGTCGGGGCGTCCAGCTGCCCGTACATGGTCAGCAACGCGACCGTCTGCAGCGCCGGGCCGTCGGTCTGGTCGGTCCACGGGCGCTGCGTGCCGTTGATGTAGAAGCTCGCCCGGTCGAAGTCGCCTGCCGACGCCTGGCAGGTCGCCGAGAAGGTCACGTAGTCGATGAGGGGCTGACTGGTCGGGAGCATCCCGGCCGTGTAGGCGGCGGACAGCTCGATGGCCACGATCGCCGCGTCGCGGGTCCAGTGGTAGACGTAATCCTGGGTGACCTGCGTCGCGGTGCTCTCCCAGGACGGGGAGGCGAGTACGCAGCCGGGGCCGGAGACGATCCCCGCGTTGACCGGGTCGTCGAAGACCAGGCCGTCGGAGGCGACGTTCCGGAACATCAGCCAGAACATGTACGGCGCGAGCGCCGCCAGGTCCGACTCCGCGACCAACGGGCGCACCGTGGAGTAGCTGAGGCCACTGTCGCTGCCAGACATAACGAACCCCCTGTCCGAGCCAACCCTCAGGCTATAGGCCTCGGGCGGGCGCGGACAGGGGGTTTCAGGCGTTGTTAACAGGGCTGAATCAACTCCCCTACCCGATGGTGTAGGTGTACGGCAGCGCCGCCACCTCGCTCGAGCTGGTCAGGTTGTACGGCGGCAGGCCGGTGGCCACGTCATCGAGGTAGAGCGTGCCCTTGACCACCGTGCCCGCCTTGCCCGAAGGCTTGACCACCACGTTGACGGTGACGGACGCGCCCGGCGCAAGCTCGACGATATCCGCGTCGACCTTGGTGAACACGGTCGCGCTGAGCGCCAGTTCCTGCAGGTCACCGGTCGACGGCGTCATCGTCTTGTCGAAGGCGAGGCCGGTCACGGTGGCCGTGTCGGTGGCCTTGCCCGACTTGGCGGCCGTCGTGAACGGACCGCACTCGGTCGGCGCCGAGCCCCACAGCCCCGGCGTCAGGTCGCCGCCCGGAGCGGTGTAGCCGACCGACACCGACTGGCCGCAGAGCGACCCCGATTTGAGGCCCGAGGACGCGGTATCGGGGTCGCCGGTCTCTGGTGACAGGTCGGTCATCGCCGCGATGGTCGAGGTCTGCTTGACCGAGATCGACGACGACTGCGAGGGCACCCAGTACGCCGGGAAGGTCGCGCTGGCCAGGCCGGGCAGCGTCAACGTGTTCGACCCGGCGGTGAGCGCCTCGGTAATGGGCGCCAGCGTCATGACCGTGGCGGTGGCGAGCCGCGGGTCGAGGTAGTAGTCCTCGGCCGCGGTCCCGGTGTTGGTGATCGTCACCGGGATCGTGTCCGAGACGCCGGCCGGCAGCTCCGTCGCCGCGTTGTCCGGCAGCGTCGGCGCGGCCTCGGCCCCGGCGGTGGCGAACGACACCGTGCCGGTGAACGGGTCGGCCACCTCGGTCCCCGGTATTGGCCCTTCGAAGTTCACGACCAGCGCCCAGGTCCCCTGGTCGGGGTTGAGGACGGTCGCGTCGAGGTTCGGGTAACTCACGCCCGCTGCGGCCGAGGAGATGTCGTAGTTCTGCCCGGCGCCGATGACGTTGCCGTCCGGGCTGACCAGGTAGGCGCCGGCGACCACGCCGCCGGTAGCGGCGGCCGGGTCGTTGGCGAGCGCCAGCGCCGCGGAGATCGCCTTGGTGCCCGCCGGGACGTTGAAGGCGTAGTAGTTGTCTTGGGCAATGCTGCCGGGGCGTCCGTTCCCGCCGGTGAGCACCCCGCTGAACGCGCCGCCGGTGGCGACGTCGACGAGGGAGCGCACCGTCACAGGGATCGACGTCGACCCGCCCAGGTTGGAGTCGATCGCGAGCGAGGCCGCATAGTCACCGGGCGCGGACGGCGCGGTGGCGGTGACGGTGACCTTCTTCGACGCGCCGGGCGCGAGGGAGAACGACGACGGCGAGACCGAGCCGAACCCCTGGTACTGCTCCGTTACCGCCTGCCAGCTCACGGTGCCGTTATAGCCGCCGTCCTTGCCGACGACGTCGTTGACGACCGCCGTCCAGGTGCCCGCGACGGGGGCCCGCACGTCCACGTTCCCGTAGTTGCCGAAGCCCTGCGGATCCGAGTTCGCGGCGTACCGGCCCTTCGGGTCGATCAGGAAGACCTCGATCGGCGACACCAGATCGCTGGTGTTCCCCGGGTAGGCGATCGAGACGTCGAGCCTGGACTGGCCGGCCGGCACCGTGACGTGGAAGACCGCGTAGTTGTTCGGGTAGTCGGCGAAGTCGGTGAGCTGGTCGCTGGTGGAGTCGTTCAGCGTGACCGTGCCGGACTGGGTGTTCTGGTTCGGGCCGAGGGTCCGGCCGTGCAGGCTGAGCGCCTGCGTCTTCGAGCCGGTGTTGGTCAGGGTGACCGTCCAGCTCTTCTTGGCGCCGGGCAGGCCCTGGTAGTTCAGCTGGCTGGTCGACTCGAGCAGCGTCGATCCGGTCCGGCTGCTCCGGTTGATCGACTCGGCCAGCTCGACCGCCTTGTCGGTGTTGAGCAGCCCCGCGCCCTGCTCCTGGGCCGGGATGCCCAGGTCGGTCGCGGTGGAGAGGATGATCTGCTTGACCAGCGCCGGCGATGGGGTGCTGCCGCCGTGCGTCTTGCGGTAGGCCTGGATCACCAGCGCCGCCGCGCCCGCCACGAACGGGGACGACTCGCTGGTACCGCCCGAGATCTCGATCGCCGACGCCTTGCCGAGCAGGTTCGTGCACTCGGAGTACTTGGCGGTGTTCGCGTCGCAGGAGGCCCAGCTCAGGTCGCCGGGAGCGACCACGTCGACGGTGCCGCCCTCCTCGTCGTATCCGCTGGAGGACAGGCCGCTGATGTTGTCTGACACCCAGCCGGTGGAGAAGTACCGCGCGAGCCCGTAGTTCGACTGCTCGTACATCTGGAACTGGGTGGTGGCGCCGGCCGAGATCACGTCGGTGTCGGTCGCGGGCGAGCCGATGGTGGACGTGGTGCCCGAGTCGCCGGTCGAGGCGGTGACCACGACGCCGGCCTTAGTGGCGGCGTTGTCGAAGAGCTTGATCACGTCCTGCGTCGTGTCGGGGTACTCGTTCCCGCCGAACGACTCGTTGATCACGTTCACGTGGTCGTGCTCGACGGCGTAGTCGATCGCCTCGGCGATCATCGAGTTCGTGGTGGCGTAGGTGTGGTTCGGCTCGCTGGAGAAGATGTCCAGCCCGACCAGCGACGCGCCGGGCGCGACGCCCTCGATCTTGATGTCGCAGCCGCTGGAGTAGTTCTGCTGCGTGAAGCCGCTCAGGTTGTAGACGTGGATGCCCTGGCCGGCGATCGTGTTCGCGTCGAGGAACGCCTCGCCGCCGTCGGTCGGCGCGCCCGCGCCGTTGCCGGTGAAGTCCTGGTAGTCGACGAAGACCGACTTGCCGTTCTTATTAATGAAGTTGATGTTCTTGGGGTCGGTGCCGTCGGCGATGAACGCCACCTTCACGCCCGCCCCGGTGAAGCCGAGCGACCGCGCGGTGGCCTGCTTGGAGCTCTGCGACTGCGTGTTGGTCAGCGCCAGGCCCTCCGGGGCGAGGTAGCTCTGGCCCTTCGGCGCGCAGGCGCCGGCCACGTTGTTCAGCGTCTTCGAGACCGTGCGGTCCGGCGTGGCCGGGGCGGCCTGGGAAGCGGGCAAACCCAGCGCCGACGCCGGGAGGGTGACCGTCGCGTCGGGGATCACCTCGGCGACCGCCGGGCTCGCCGCGAGCCGCTGCTCCTCAGGCGCCGACACCGTCGCCGAGACCGCGTTGACCAGCGTGAGCTGCTTGACGCTGGTCGCGTGCACCTGGCTCAGCTGGGTCAGTAGCGACGTCTGGCTGGTGGACACGGCCGCCGACCTGACGCCAGCGGCCGTGGTGCCCGCAGCAGCCACGCCGAACTGGTCCTTAAGTACCACAATGACCCGCTGGTCCACGTTCTGCGATAGCTGCGCGGCCACCGTCGGCGGCAACGGCCCGAAGGTCGGCTCGCTCGTGGCGCCTGCCCCGCCCGCCGTGGCCGCGATCACGACCGCCGGCACGCCGCCAAGTACGGCGGCGGCGGCAGCGGACACGGCCCAAACGGACAAAAACCTGGGTTTTGGCATGTCCCCTCGTCCCGGATAAAGCGACGCTTATCGGCCGCAACCCGTGCGACGCTAACAGGAACGCAAGGGGCAGGCTGGGTAACTCAGGTAAACGCATTTATAACCCGCAAAGAATCTGAGCGACTGCGTTCGCCCCAGTCTGGGCCGGGGTTGGGCAGGTCACCTGGGTGCCTTGCTGAGAGGATCGGGAACATGGATCTTGAGCTGACGGGCAAGCGGGCGGTCGTGACCGGCGGGAGCCGGGGAATCGGGCTGGCGGTGGCCAGGGCGCTGGCCACCGAGGGGTGCGATGTCGCGCTGGTGGCGCGGGACGCGGGCGCGCTCAAGGCGGCGCGCGAGGTTGTCGCGGCCGCGGCCGACGCCGCCGGGCCCGGGCGGCGGGTGATCACGGTGAGCTGCGACACCGGCGACGACGACTCCGTGCGGGACATGGCGGCAGCGGTTGCCGACGGGCTCGGCGGGGCCGACATCCTGGTCAACTCGGCGGCCCGCGCCAATACCGGCGCCGTGGTCGGCATCGACGGGTTCGACGCGGCCGAATTCGCCGAGCAGGTCAACGTGAAGGTGCTCGGGTACCTGCGCTGCATCAGGGCGGTCGTGCCGCTGATGCGGGCCGGCGGCTGGGGCCGGATCGTCAACATCAGCGGCCTCGCCGCCCGGTCGACCGGGGCGATCACCGGGACCGTGCGCAACGTGGCGGTGGCGGCGCTGACCAAGAACCTGGCCGACGAGCTCGGGCGGGACGGGATCAACGTGACCGTGGTCCACCCGGGCGTCACCAGCACCGAGAAGACGCCGGAGATCCTCGCCGGGCGGGCCGAGCGAGCCGGGATCTCCGTGGCCGAAGTCGAACGGCAGATCGGCGCCTCTATATCCATCGGCCGGATCGTGACGGCCGACGAGGTGGCCTCGGTGGTGGCGTTCCTGTCCTCACCGAAGAGCGTGGCGGTCAACGGCGATGCCATCGCCGTGGGCGGCGGCGCGATCGGCCCGATCTATTACTGAGGTGGCCTTGGGCCCCGAATAAGGCGGGGTCCATGCCGAAGCGCGCCATCAGGGCTCGCTCCTCGTCGGGTGCGGGGGGTTCGGGGCGGTTCCAGAGCTCGTGCAGGCCGGCGAAGTAGGCGTCCATCGCCGGGGCGTGGATCACCAGCAGCCGGGCGGGCTCGGCGCTGGTGTTGCCGAACGTGTGGGCGGTGCCGCGCGGCACGAGCACGAATCCCTCGCGCTGCACGGCCAGTTCCTTGCCTTCGACGATGATGGAGACCACCCCGTCGAGCACGAAGTACGCCTCCGAGCAGTTCGTGTGACGGTGCGGCGGCGGACGGCGGCCACCGGGCGGCAGCGTGCGCTCCATGAGCGAAAGGTCGCCGCCGTCCTGTTGTGCCACGGCCTTGAAGAACATCTCGCTGCCGCGCGCGCTGTAGTGCGCGTGCCCTTCGCCGGGACCGAGGATCACCGATGTCTCCCTCTACTCGCTGTGCCCGACGCCCATCCTGGCAGTCACGCGGTGATCGCGATAGCCGAGGGATAGCCGCCAACCGTGATCGGGGCGTAGACGTGGCGGGTCTTGAGGTTGATCACGACGACGGCGTAGCCGTAGGGCTCGACCACGACGGCGCTCTGGCCGGCGACCATGATGGCGGTCGGGTAGGTGTAGGCACCGACGTTCAGCGGGCGGGCGGCCTTGCCGGTGCGGGTGTCGACCGGGGTGACGGTGCTGTCGATTGTGTTGACCACGTAGGCGGTCGTGCCGCTGACGGCGATCGCGTCCGGGGAGTAGCCGACCCGGGTCGTGGTCTCCGCGCCCAGTTTGGTGAGCTCGTCGGAGTTCCCGTCGACGGCGTAGACGCCGTCGGCGGTGGCGGCGAGGGCGTCGGGGGCGTAGCCAGGCCGGGCAGCGCCGGCGCGACCGGTTCGCGTATCGATCGGGGTGACGGAGTTAGCGCCGAAGTTGGCGATGTAGAGGGTGGAGGCACCGGGGCCGAACGCGTAGGCAACCGGGAATGAGCCGACGCCGATCGGCTGGCCGGGCTGGCCGGTGGCGGTGGCGATCGGGGTGACCGTGCCGCTGAGCCAGTTCAGGACGTAGGCGCTCCGCCCGTTGGGCGCCATTGCGATCGCGCGGGGGGCGCGGCCGACCGGGATCGGTTTACCGGGTGAGTTGGTCGCCGTGGCGATCGGGGTCACCGTGCCGGATCCGGAGTTGGTGACGTAGACCGTCTTGCCGTCCGGGACCATGGCCAGCGCCCAGGGGGCGGAGCCGACGCGGATGGGCCGACCCGCCTTGCCGGTGCGCGCGTTGATCGGGGTGACCGTGTCGCCCAGGCCGTCCGCGACGTAGATCGTCTTGCCGTCGGGGGTGGCGACGATCGCCTGCGGGCCGGGCCCGGCGGGGATGGGCGGGCCCGCCTTCCGGGTGGCCAGGTTCACCGGGCTGACCGAGGCCGAGCCGTAGTTGGCCACCCACGCGATCGACTGGCGGGCCTTGGCGGCCGACGCAAGGAACCGCGCGGTCGCCGCGGCCGTGCTTTTCGCGGCAGCCGGGGTTCCCGGTTTCGCCGGGTTGGGCGAGGACGGGGCCGGGGGCGCGGAGTCACGCGTGCGTTCCACATCAGTGGTCTGAGGCTTTGCGGTTTGGGGCTTTTCAAAGATGTTGTTGAAAGCGGGGGCGTACAGATCGTTGGCGGTGAGAGTGCCAAGGCCGAGCGCCGCTTCGACGGTGCGGAGCATGCTGTAGTGGGTGTACCTGGTCGGGTCGGTGTAACCGTTGCGCACGCCCTGCGAGGCGATGACGAGCGTCGGGACGCGCTGGGCGGGGTGCTGGTTGTCGTTGTCGTCCTCGTCGAACGTGATGATCGCAAGCGAACGCTGGGTGCGCCAGGCCGGGGAGTTCATGATCTGCGTCAGCTCGGTCTTGACGAACGCGTCGCCCGCGGCGATGCCGCAGCCCTCCATGTCGGTGCAGTCGTTGGGGGCCACCCACGCGAAGTTCGGCGTGGTTGCGGTGGTTTTCAGATCCTGGCCTAGTTCCTCAAGCGGCACCACATGCGCCGCGCAGTACGCCGGGCGGTCGCGGACGTCCGCGAAGTAGAGCATCGGCTGGTCGTCGTTCCAGTAATAGTCGTGCACGGTGTCGTCGCACGGGCCGTTCGCGGACTGCGTGTAGGTCTTCCAGGTCTCGTGCGCGGCGTCGACTAGGTCGCCGACATTGCGCGCGTTGATCGTGTATTGCGGGTTCTCCTCCTCGGGGTCGTCGAGCGGGACGCCGAAGGTGGAGCCGCCGGCGAAGGCGAGGTAGTTAGCGTCGCTCGGGTGTGCTTCGGCGTAGAAGTCCGCCAGGGTGGCGCCATCCTTCCTCAGGCTGTTCAGGTACGGGGCCTGCTTGACGTTGCCGATGACGTCGCTGTAGTCCTCGTTCTCGAAGTAGAAGAGGAAGACGTGCTGATAGCGGGGCACGCTCGGGGTCGGCGGCGTGAGCGGCGCGGGCGGCTGCGCGGGCACGCTGAACGTCAGGCCGAGGCCGGCGGCGCTGGCGTAGTCGTAGCCGACGAGAGGCGCATACGGGCCGTCGACGTTGGTGAGCGTCGTGGCGAGGGTGAGCGTGACCTCGGCGCTGGTGACGCCCTTGGGGAGCGTCCCGGTCGCCGCGCGGCGCTGCAGGACCGGGCGGCGCTGCCTGCCGACGGGGCCAATCGCGCGGATGGCTTCGATCGCGCCGCTGGCGGTCCGGAAGCGGACGGTGAGGGTCGCCGCGCTCGTCTTCGTGCCGCCGAGCCAGGCGGAGATCGTGTACCTGACCGGGCTCGCGGACGCCTGCCCGAGCGTGACGGGCACGGTCTGGACGAGGGTCGCCGTGCCGCCGGCACCGCCGGCGAAAAGGTTGCCAGGATCCTTGGGCGGACTGCCCGCCTTCGGGAATCCACTCGTGCCATAGCGCACGACGGTCGGCAGGCCGGACCGGATCTGCCAGCCGGGGATCGTGACCGCGTCCCACCCCTGGGCTGACGTGTCGCCTACGGTGCCATCGGGATTGAGGAGAAGGTTTGTTCCTGGCCGGGCCATTGCCCCGGTTGAGGTGACAGCGCGCGCGGTGAGAGCAGTCGCCTGCGCCGCGCTCGGCCGGCCGAGCGAGACCGCTCCGGCGAGTAGCGCGAGCGACGCGATCAGCGATATCCAGAGCAGGCAGCGCCGGCGGACGCGCCCCGGTGGCAACGCGGACCGCTTAACGAAATCGGACATGCCGCACCTCGCTTGTATGCCGACCGGTCATTGCTGACCGGTGATTCAGTCATTGCTGACCGGTGATGCAATCGAGACGCTAGCCAAACCGAGGGGACCGCATCCACACGAGGCACGGGAACACTCGCTGATGGTTGCGTGAACACAACGAACACGGCGGGATGGTGTCGTTCCAGGGCGGGTGGCAATAGGGTGGCGCGGTGGCTGAATCTCTTGCTGGTGACGGCGGTCACTCGTTTAGCACCCAACTCTGGGAGTCCATCAGCGATATCTACGGGGCGATCCTGGCGCACCCCTTTATCACAGGGCTGACCGACGGGACGTTGCCGGTCGAGTCGTTCGCGTTCTACGTTGTCCAGGATGCGCTTTACCTACAGGGCTATGCCCGGGCGCTAGCGGCGGTCGGCAGCCGCGCGCCAACATCGGATGCCATGCAGATGTTCGCGCGGCACGCTGCGGACGCGGTGGCCGCCGAACTTGAACTGCACGCTACGCTCCTGGCCGAACTGGGAATTTCCTCTGAAGATGTTAAGCGTGCCGAGCCGGCCCCGACCAACCTCGCTTATACCTCGTACCTGCTCGCCACCGCGCACGCCGGAAGCTATGCCGAAGGCGTCGGGGCGGTCCTCCCCTGTTACTGGATCTATTGGGAGGTGGGCAAGGAACTCTTGCGACTCGGTTCACCCGATCCCCGGTACCAGCGCTGGATCTCCGCGTATGCTGCGCCGGAGTACGGTGAGGTCGTCGCGGCCGTGATCGCGGAAGCGGACCGCATCGCGCAGACTGTTTCCGCTGCCGACCTCGCCCTGATGCGCCGCCACTTCCTTACCACCAGCCGGTACGAGTTCATGTTCTGGGACGCCGGATACCGCAGGGAAAGCTGGGCGATCTAACTTCCGCCGCAAGTTCCGCATGTCTGGCAAGTCGCGCGTGGCCGCGGCCGGTCCATCCCCATTTCCCCGTGATTGCCCTAAGACGTGCCACGTTCGTCCCGACCGCATACCCGTGATAGCGGGTCGTGTTGCCCTGTGATAGCGGGCGGTGATGCAGTGCTTGCGGGAATGCTATCGTCTGGTACGGTTCGGCAGTCCCGGATGACCGATCACGACAGAGGTCGGTCATGATTTTGTGTGATTTGTCACGCCGGATTGCCCGGGAGTCGGATACGATTAGCTCAGTTAAGCGCTTGCACAAAGGTTCGGCGTCCGCCGCGGGGGTACCGCGAATTGCCGGCCTGGGTGCGGGGACGGGTGGGTCCGGCGCTCCTCACAGTACAGTCAATCGTTTATGATGGCTGTCGAAACAAGGAAGGCGGATTCCAAGTGGCCCAGAAGATCACGACACTCTTCATAGACGACATTGACGGCGGGGCAGCAGAAGGCACCGTGCGGTTCGCGCTCGACGGTACTGAATACGAGATCGACCTGAACGCGGAGCACACGGAAGAGCTCCGCTCGTCACTCGGAAAGTACGTCAGCCACGCCCGTAAGGTGGGTGGCTCCGCACGTCGCGGCGGTCGCGTTGCAGGTAGGGCCGTCCGGGGGGCTGGCTCGACGATGAACACGACCGAGATCAGGAACTGGGCGCGCGAGAACGGGTACGACATTAAGGACCGCGGTCGCGTGCCCGCCGACCTGGTTGCCAAGTACCAGGCAGCCACCGGCAAGTAGCAGTCCGCAGAAATACTAATTTCTGCACAGCTGCATACCGAGCCCTGCTCGCTATTAAGCGGGAAACGCCCCCGGCGACATCGCCGGGGGCGTTTTTTTCGACCGTGTGGCGCAGCATCTCGCGCCCCGCGCAGCGCGCTCAGGCGTACGCGGAATGCTCGCCGTCTCCGCCACCGCCGTCGTTACGGGCCGCATCGCGGTCAGCCGCATCGGCGTCAGCCGCATCGCTGTCAGCCGCATCGCGGTCAGCAGCATCGCGGTCAGCAGCATCGCGGTCAGCCGCATCGCCGTCGGCTGCCTGACCGAGAGCCGCGTCGCTGAGGTCCTCACCCGCCGGCCCGCCCGACTGCAGGCCGTCGTCCGCACTGGCGGACGGCATCCACGGCGACATCGGGACTGCCGAGATGACCGACTGCGCGGGCGTGGTCATCAGCCAGGCGCACGAGACGAGGAGGGCTATAACGAAGACGACGTAGACCCAGAAAATCGGCGTCACCCCCGTGGCGATCGTCACTCCATCTGCATTCGCCTGTGCCTGCGTGAGCCCGAACAGGTTGTAGGCCGGCTGGCGGACCTGGAGGAGAGCCGAGATCGCCTGCGCGGCGAGCGGGACGATCGCGCCCGCCAGAAGCAGCGCGCCCTGCCGGGCGGGCCGCCAGAGCGCGGCGAGCGCTGCCACCGCGACGACCGCCACCATCACGGCGACGCTCCCGGCGATCATCACGCCTGGGTTGCTGAACGCGTTGCCCTCGAGGAACGTCTGGGTGGTGCCCGTCGAGGCCTGGGTCACCGTGTAGTTGTCCCAGGACGGGGCGAAGGCCGCGGCCGTGCCGATGCCGGCCAGCACAAGCAGCGCGAGCGGCCCGGCATGGCCGCGGGTTGGCCTGGTCGGCCAGCCCGAGTTGGCCTTCGCTGCGCCGGGCACGCCCGCCAGTCCGGCGCCCGCCGGTCCGGCCTGCACCGGGTCGCAGTCGCGGCACGAGGCCACCAGGGCGAACGCTGCGCCCACCGTGCACGCGAGCCAGCCGAGCAGGCTGATCACCAGGCCGGAGCCGAGCGACGCGCTGCCCGAGGTCACCTCGCCGAGGTCCGAGAGGAACAGCCCGAAGGTGACCACGCTCAGCCCGAGGGCGAACAGGGCCCCGAGGCGGGCGGCTCTCGGCCGCGAGACGCTCAGCGCGATCAGCCCGGCGCTCACCGCCCACGCGATCACGTAGCACAGGTGCGGCACCACCTGATCGCTCTGCGAGAGCAGGCTCTGTCCCCCGGCGTAGGCAGGGAACAACCCGGCGAGCCCGAGCACCACGCCAAGGACGAGCAGTCCCTCGCCGACCAGCAGCGCGGTCCCGCCGCGCCGCCGCGCCGACACTGCGCCGGCCGCTGAGCCGTCGACCTCGGCGGGGTCGGCGGGGTCGGCGGGGTCGGCCTTGGGGCCGCTGCGCCCGAAGTTCAGGACCGACCGCAGCCCGGTCCGCTGCGGCCGAACGGTCGTGATGGTGCCGGGCACCTCGATCGCGGCGAACCGCATCCAGGCCTGCCCCCAGCCGTCGCGCGTCTCCGGCCACCGGTCGACCGGCGCGTCGTACGGAGCGCCCACCGCCCAGATACCGTAAAAGCGCTTTCCCCGCCCGATCTCGTATTTCTCGCCGCGGTGCGAGACGATCGCTTTCTCCGGCACGGTTCCAGCCTCCAAGATCCAGCCTTAACGTCGCTTACTGAGGCGACGATACGCGTCGGATCTGGAAGATTCCTGAGGGCCCGCTCAACACAAGACCTAAGCCTGAGTGCGGGTCGCCTCCCTCGCTAAAACAGTGCAGCGCGTGGACTGGGCCGTCGCCGCCGCCTAGGCCGACAAGGCCGTGCGCGACCGCGTCGCATGCGACCGCGGCCGCCTGCTCCGCCGCGTCGGGCAGGGAGAGGCCCGCGGCCAGGCCCGCCGCCAGTGCCGCCGAGTGCGTGCACCCGGCGCCGTGGGTGGCGGCGACGTCATAGCGCGGGACCGGGATCGACCGGTGATGCCGCCCGTCGAAGAGGTGATCTGCGGGCTGCGCCCCGTGGCCACCGGTGACGAGCGCCGCGCCCGCGCCCATCGCGACAAGGCGCTCGGCGAGTTTGGCCCGGTCCTCGGTGGCCAGGCCGGTGAGCTCCTGTGCCTCGGGCAGGTTCGGGGTGACGACCGTGGCCAGGGGGAACAGCCGTCCGGTCAGCGTCACCACCGCGTCGGGGAGCAGCAGCCGCGCCCCCGAACTGGCCATCATGACCGGATCGACGACGAGCGGGATGCCGCGCCCAGCCAACTCGTCGGCGACCGCCTCGATGATGGGGGAAGAGAAGAGCATGCCGGTCTTGGCGGCCCCCGCCCCGATGTCGTCGAGTACCGCTCTTATCTGCTCCCGGACGAACCCGGGCGTCAGTTGCTCGACCGCCGTCACTCCGAGGGTGTTCTGCGCGGTCAGCGCGACGATCGCGGACATCCCGTGCGCGCCGCAGCGGGCGAAGGCCTTCAAGTCGGCCTGGATCCCCGCGCCGCCGCCGGAGTCGGACGAGGCGATAGTCAGCACCCGGGGAATGGCGCTCACGCGGTCTCCGGGGCCGGGCTTGAGGCGACGGCGTGCCAGCGGCGCGGGATGCGGCCGGCCTCGCTGGCGGCGCGGCCGGCCTTCGACGGCCAGGGCCATCGCGACGGCCATCCGCTCGGGGTCGGCGGCCCGGGTGATCGCGGAGGCGACGAGCACGGCGGCGCAGCCAAGCTCCATCGCCAGCGCCGCGTCGCTGGCGATGCCGATGCCGGCGTCGAGGATCACCGGCACCGTCGCTCCCTCGACGATCATCGAGATGTTGTGCGGGTTCCTGATGCCGAGCCCGGAACCGATCGGCGCGCCGAGCGGCATCACGGCGGCGCACCCGGCCTCCTCAAGGCGGCGCGCGAGGATCGGGTCGTCGTTGGTGTACGGCAGCACGGTGAACCCGTCGGCGACGAGCAGCTGGGCCGCCTCGAGCAGTTCGACCGGGTCGGGGAGCAGGGTGATGTCGTCGGCGATGACCTCGAGCTTGACCCAGTCCGTCTCCAGGGCCTCGCGGGCCAGCCGGGCGACCAGGAGGGCCTCGGTGGCGGTGTGGCAGCCGGCGGTATTGGGCAGGACGGCGACGCCGGCCTGCCGGATGGTGCCGATCAGGGACCCCTCGCCCGACCCGCCGACCCGCCGCATGGCGACGGTGGTGAGCTCGGTGCCCGATGCCTTGAGCACCTTCCCGAGAACGTCGAGCGACTGCGCTCCCCCGGTGCCGACGATCAGCCGCGACGTCAGCGTCCGCCCGGCGACCTGCCATGGGTCGGGATGGATGATCATTCGCTTAACCTCCTTGGACCGCGGTGACGACCTCGACCTCGTCGCGCTCGGCCAGCGCGGTGGCCGACCACGCGCGGCGGGGCACGACCTCGCCGTTGACGGCCGCCGCGACTCCCTTCGGTGACGCGGTCAGCTGGCTGACCACGTCCGCGAGGGTAGCGTCGGGCGGCAGGTCGCGGGGCTCGCCGTTGACGGTGATGGTGACGGTCATCAGAGCCTGCTCGGGTGGAAGGGCGCCCACGCGGGGTGCGGTTGCTCGCCGGTTAGCAGCGCGGCTACCGCGTCCGCGGTGGCCGCGGAGAGCAGGACGCCGTTGCGGAAGTGGCCGGTGGCGACGATGAGCCCTCCGGCGCCGACGGCGCTGCCCGTGGCATCCCGGCGGCCGGCATCGTTGGGATACCTGACCGGGATGGGGCCGAGGATGGGCCCGTTGTCGCTGGTGCCCGGTCGGCGGCCGGCGCTCGCCTCGGCCAGGGTGAGCTCGCTGATCGCGGGAACCGCGGCCATGGCGTCGCGGAGCAGGTCGTGCACCGCGCCCGCGGTGACGTCCCGGTCGTCGCGTTCCTCCTGGGTGGCGCCGACCACGAGCTCGCCGTCGGCGCGCGGTACCAGGTAGATGTCGCGGCCACCGACGATCGCGCGGACCGTGTGGCTAAGGATGGGGGGCATGGCCGGAGGCGACAGCAGCGTCGGATGCCGCAGGCGCAGGATCTGCCCCTTGACCGGGCGCACCGCCTTGCGGATCTGGTCGGGGATGCCGTCGATCTGGCCAGTGGCCCAGCCGGCGGCGATAACGACGTGCCCGGCGGACAGCTCGGTCGCTTCTGGGGTTGCGTCCATCGTCGAGAAGCGGACCAGGATTGCGCCATCGGTGGCGTCGGCGACTTGCGTGACCGAGCCCACGACGGTGCGGACGCCTGCCCCGACCGCCGCCGCGCGGAGGGCGGCCAGATAGCGGCGGTTGTCGACGGACAGGTCGCCGGTGGCGAGGACGCCGCCACGGATGGACGGGGCGAGGAAGGGCTCGAGTCGGCGGCAGGCCTTCGCGTCGAGGCGCTGGGCGTTGAGCCCGATCGAGTGCCG
This sequence comes from uncultured Actinomycetota bacterium, assembly GCA_963778435.1. GTDB lineage: Bacteria > Actinomycetota > Actinomycetes > Streptosporangiales > Streptosporangiaceae > Trebonia. The sequence goes on along the minus strand of CAVZUX010000016.1, from coordinate 35,052 downwards.
GAACTCCGTGAGCCGGTCCAGCGCGACGAGGTCGTCGTTGTTGTAGGCGACGGTGAGGGTGCCCTCGGTCCGCAGGCCGGTCACGCGGCCCGCGGCCTCCTCGAGCTCGGCGTTGAAGGACGGGAATCGGCCAATCGCGTGCAGGTTCAGGTTGAGCAGGTCTTGCTCGCCGAAGACGGACTCGGAGACCGGGCCGAGCATTCCGGCTGCCACCAGGCTCGCCTTGTCGTCGGTGCCCGGATCGATGATCGTGACCCTGCGGCCCGCGCACGCCGCGCGCCAGGCGATCGCGGTGCCTATCACGCCGCCGCCTACCACGATGACATCAGCGTCCATGGCCGCCTGCCCTCCCTTCGCCGGCATTACCCGGATCAGGTTCGACGGTCGGAGGCGGGTCGCCTCCCTCTCAGCCCCGCGTAGGGCTCCCGTGGTTGTTGACCCATAGTAACTCCCGCGATGGCGGTGCAACGCCCGGCGGGCCGCGCGACGGGCGTAACACCGACATCCCTTGGCCGGTGCGGCATGATGACGGCATGACTGACTTGCGTTTGCGGCTGGCCGGCGCGCGGCTATACCTATGCACCGACGCGCGGCGTGCCCAGGGGGACCTGCCTGAGTTCCTCGACGCCGTGCTCGGCGGCGGGGTGGACATCGTCCAACTGCGGGAGAAGAGCCTCGAGGCGGGCGAGGAACTGGCTCTGCTTGAGGTGTTCGCGGACGCCTGCCGCAGGCATGACGCGCTGCTGGCGGTCAACGACCGGGCGGACGTGGCCCTGGCGGCCGGGGCGGACGTGCTCCACCTGGGCCAGGATGACCTGCCGGTGTCGGTCGCGCGGCGGATCCTCGGGCCCGGGCCGATCATCGGGCTGTCAAGCCACAGCCCGGAGCAGGCGGCGGACGCGGCGACCGAGGAGGACGTGGACTATTTCTGCGCCGGGCCGGTGTGGGCGACGCCGACCAAGCCGGGCCGGCCGGGCACCGGGCTGTCGCTACTGACGCATACGGCGGTGCTCGGCGCGTCCCGGCCGTGGTTCGCGATCGGCGGCATTGGCCTGCACCAGCTGAACGACGTACTGGCGGCGGGGGCGACGCGCGTCGTGGTGGTCCGCGCGCTCACCGAGGCGGCCGATCCGGGTGCGACCGCCGCGGCCTTCGCGAAGCGGCTGCGCGCCGCCTAGCGGACCGGCGTTAGTTAGCCGGCGTTAGTTAGCCGGCAGGCGTTAGTTGCGCGCCCAGGATGCGGCGGATGTCCCCGGTCTGGGCGTCGCTCTACCGGTCGAGGATCGCGCCGATCTCGGTCAGGTCCTTTTTTAATGCCCGGAAAGAGGGTGCCTACGTCCAATGGCCGGGGCTGGCGGGGCTGGAGGGCTTGGCCGGGTTTGGCGTGGCAGGCTTGGCCGGAGAGCTTTGGGGTGCTCAGTCGGAGGGAGGGGACGGAGTCACGCGTGCGTTCGGGATGACGGTTTTGAATCCCTGCGCCTCGAGGATCTGAGTGCTGATCGCGCCGAGGGAGCGCAGCTCTTCCGGGGCGAGCGTTTCGATGAGGAGCTTTTGGACGGCGGCCACGTGGCCGGGGGCGGTCTCGACGACCTTCTGCCAGCCTGCCTCGGTGAGGACGGCGTTGATGAAGCGGCCGTCGCCCGGGCAGGGTTGGCGGCGGACCCAGCCCTTGGCCTCCAGGCGGGCGACCACGTGGCTCAGTCGCGACAGCGAGCCGCTCGCCATCGCGGCCAGTTCGCTCATGCGCAGCGTGCGGCCGGGTGCCTCCGACAGGCTGGCCAGGACCACGTACTCAAAGTGGCCGATGCCAGCGTCCTTCTGAAGCTGGGCGTCGAGGAGGGCGGGGAAGCGGAAAAGCAGCGCGGCGAATGGGCGCCACGCTGCCTGCTGTTCGTCGGTGAGCCACCTCATGGTCATTTATTCTACCCCGCCTTGTTGACGGTTCAAATTATATTTGTAGATTTGAAGCGTCAAGCATCTGTCGCAGGCTTGAGAGTCCCGAAGCGGACGAGTCCGGCCGGTACTTGCCAGCGGGGCCGGTCGGATGGTTGCCTGTGGTCGTGAGGAAACGGTGAGCCGAAGATCGACAGCGGAATGGGTCACCTACCTGCTCGAGCCCAAGAACTGGATCATCGCCACCACCCTGGCGGTGGGCTGGCATGCCGACGGCGTGAAGGGCTTGGCCTGGGGGGCGGTGGCCGCGCTGTTCGCCGGGGTGCTGCCGATGGCGTTCATCAACCGCGGCATCAGGCACGGCCGGTGGGACGACAGGAATGTCGGCGCGAAGGGCCCCCGGCTGGTCGTGCTCGCGTTCATCATCGCGTCCGTCGCCGTGGGGCTCGCGTTGTTGGTGGGGCTCGGGGCGCCCACCGAGTTGTCAGGATATTTCGGGTGCCTGCTCGGCAGCGTCGCGATGCTCGCCGCCATCACCACGGTGTGGAAGATCTCCATCCACTGCGCGGTCGCTTCCGGCTCGGTGACGATCCTCGTGCTGCTGTTCGGCCCGTGGCTCGTCCCTGCGTACCTGCTCGTCGCGCTCACCGGCTGGTCCCGGGTGGCGCTGACCGACCACAGCACCGCCCAGGTGATCGCGGGCTCGCTGCTCGGCCTGGTCGCCGCGGTGGCCACGTACGCGATCATCCCGCACAGTTGACGCGGGGCGCCGCCCGCTGCTGCGAGCGGTTAGAGGGGCCAGACGCGGGCGGTTTCGTCGGTGGAGGCGGTGGCGAGCTGACGGTCAGCGGGGCTGAAGGCCATGGAGCTGACCGCGCCCGCATGACCCTCAAGAATGCGCACCGACTTGCCGCTTGCCGTATCCCAAAGCCGGACCGTGGTGTCCGAGCTCGCGGTGGCGATGAGCCTGCCGTCCGGGCTGAACGCCGCGACGAACGCCGAGTCGGTGTGGCCCTCGAGCGTGCGGATCGGGGTGCCGGTCACGGCGTCCCAGATCCGGGCGGTCGCGTCCTCGCTCGCGGCGGCAACCACACGCTGGGTCGGGCTGAACGCGATCGACCACACCGTGTCGGAGTGGCCGTTCAGGATGCGCAGGCAGTTCCCGGTGGCAACCTCCCACAGCCGGGCCGTGGCGTCGAAGCTCGCGGTGGCGAGGAGCTTGCCGTCCGGGCTGAACGCGACGGCGGACACGATGCCGGTGTGGCCGGTGAGCACGCGCAGGCATTCGCCGTTGCTGGTGTTCCAGATCCGGGTGGTGCCGTCGCCGCTCGCGGTCGCGAGCACCTTGCCGTCAGGGCTGAACGCCGCGCCGTAGACGATGTCGCTGTGCCCCTCTAGCACGTGGATGCTCGAGCCGGTGCTGGGGTTCCACAGCCGGACGGTCTCGTCATAACTGGTGGTGGCCAGGACGCGGCCATCCGGGCTGAACGCAACGCCGAAGACGGCAACCGTGTGCCCGGTCAGCTCATGCGTGCAGGCACCGGTCCGCGCGTCCCACAACCGGGGTGTCAGGTCCGCGCTCACGGTCGCGAGCTTCGTGCCGTCCGGACTGAACGGAGCGGCGAACACCGCGTCGGCGTGGCCGCTCAGCGTGTGCAGCAGCTCGCCCGTTGCGGCGCTCCACACCCGGGCCGTCTTGTCCTCGCTGGCGGTGCTGAGCCGGGCACCGTCCGGGCTGAACGCCACCGAGTTGACCGCCCCGGTGTGGCCGGCGAGCACGCGAGCGCCCGCCGCTTCAATAACACTCATGTAACCGCCTCTGCGTTCCTGCCGGGTGCGGTGCGTCAGGGGAATGGGCACCCGCAGTTAGGCATCTGTCTTTGATGCGCGCGCCTTATTTTCCACGGTCTGCCGACTCATGTGGCCTGTTTTCGCGCGTTCGGCGCTCTTGTTGCACCAATTCGTGACATACCGCACGGGAAGGGGGGCCAGTGCCTATCACCAGGGATCGTCGCGGTGCTCTCGGCGATCTACGCCCTGCGGGAGCCGACGGTCTAGCCTACGATCGGATGTCATGCCGGCGAACCGGATGAACCGTGACGAATTTTACGCCGCGATGGCGCCTCACGATGACGCGCGCCTCCGCAAGATCTTGTGGACCGTCTACTGGCGCGGGAACGCTCAGCTCCGCGAGCGCATCGAGGACGAGCTGCGCCCGCAGGACCAGCCGAAGGTGAAGCCGAAGAAGGAGCTGCCAGACCCGATCGCGGTCTTGGCCGAGGTGACGACCTTCGTCAAGCTGGCCAGGGACGGTGCCTATATGGCGGGAGATCGCCGGGTGCATCACACCGAGCGGTCGAAGTGGCGGCATACGTTCCGCCGGCTGGTAGCCGACGCGCTGGCGGCGCTTGGGGCCAACGACCCTGCACCAGCGCGGCAGGCCGTCGCGAAGATTGTCGATCTGGCCTGCGATATGAAGGGGTACGACTATTTCCACTCCGACGATCCGGTCGAGGCGGCGAAGTTCGTGGTATCGGAGGCCGTGGCCGCGTTGTGGGAGTCGGTACTCCGGCATGACGGTTTCGCGGCGTTCGCCGGCTGTGTGCCGGAGCAACTCATCCGCTGGGAGGCAGACTACGGCTGGACCCGCCGGGGCTACGGTCAGGTGGCGGACAAGGAGACGCCCCTAGCCGTTCCACTCGCCCGGTTGCTTACGACGCCGGACATGTGGCGCACGTTCGCCGAGTCCTACCTGGCGGCGCTGGGGGTGGCCGGACGCGCGGACCGCCGCGCCCGATGATGTAGGTGCCAACGTGCCGCCAAGCACGATGGCGACCTGGACACTGCGCGTTGACGCGCAGTGTCCAGGTTCGTCCTAACCGGGGCCTAGCGCTCAGGGCAGGGCGAGGGCCGGGCTGGCGTCCTGCGCGAGTTGGATGGCCTGCTGCGGGAACCACGCGCCAGCCGCCGGGTCGTCGACTCCCCAGAGCGGGTCGAACAGGGCCTGGGCCGCCGCCGTGGTCGGCCAGCCCGGCTGGGTGTAGTCGGCGTAGTCCCAGGCCCGCGCCCCGCCGGCGGAGTCGCACTGGCCGTCGGACTGCCCGGGGGTCTTCACCCACAGGTAGGCGTCGAGCAGCGGAACGCCGGTGTTCGCGGTGGGCAGGAGGCCGAGCCCGGAAGCGGGCGGGTTGCACCAGTTGGCCGACGCGAGCGTGCTGATCACGCTGGCGGGCTGGTCGTAAGGCGCGCTGGCGTACCCCGCCATGGTGTTCGGCCCGTCGCCATTGCGGCTGGTGTCGATGACGAAGTGCGTTGTCGCGACCGCGCTGCCCATGTTCTGCGCGTACCACTGCGTCGTCAGGCCCCAGGTGCTGAAATTGGACGGGGTCGCCGGGTAGTACTGGCTGGCGCACGCTGACGGGTTGTTGTAGTCAGGGTTCGCCGAGTCGGTGACCATCGCGATGCAGTCCGAGATCCAGGTTCCGTAGTCGGTGAGCTGCGGGGTGGGCTGGTAGTTGGACACGTTGAGGAAGAGCCCCTGCGCGTCCTGGACGTCAGCCTCGAGCAGGCGCTGCGTTATCGTGCCGACGGACTGCCACGCGCTGTGGGTGCCGTCGAGGTAGACGCTCACGCCGGGGTCGGCCTCTAGTGCGGCGACCGCGGACTGGAGTTCGGCGATCCGCTCGGCGTTGGTAAACGGGTAAACCGACGATGACAGGCCGCAGTCCGAGGGCATGTTGCCGAGCGCGTCCGGCTCCAGGATCACGACCGCTTTCTGGTTCCCTATTCCCTTGGCGAGCCCGTCGATCCAGGCCACGTAGTCGGCTTGGTTCAGCGCGCCGCCTGCCGAGTACTGCGCGCAGTCCCGGCCGGGGATGTCGTAGGCGACCAGGACGGGCACGGCCCGCTCGATCGCGGCTTCGGTCATCGTCTGCTGCACCTGCTGCTGTACCTGGGCGGGCGTGCCGCTGGTGAACCATACGGCGCGCGGGATCGTCTCCATCCTCGTGACCAGCGCGGCGTCCTTGAGGTCGCCGGTTTTAAGCAACTGCACGATCTGCTGCGGCGCTCCCGCTGTCGGCGGGGGCACGAAGAGCCGACCGCCGCTGGCGACGCCGCGGCTCACCGCGGCCTGCGTGGAGGTGCTTGCCGCGGCGCCGGAGGCGGCGGCGACAGACCCGGTGACGAGGGACGCCGAAACGGCGACCGTGAGCGATGCCCACCGCAGCGCGCGGCGAGATGCGAAACGACGCATACAGACTCCCGGAACAAAGTAGTCAAATTACCGGAATGTTTCCGGGAGGAACGTAACAGGCAGTCGTAGGGCGGTCAATGGGTGAAATTTGGCCGAGGGTCCCGGCCCGGGTCAAGCGGGTCCGGCGGTCGAGCCCCTGAGCACCAGCCTCGTCTCGATTTCCATACGGAGCGGCTCGAAGCGCCGGTTCTGGACCTGCCGCAGCAGCAGGCTCACAGCGGTCCGCCCCATCTCGGCGAGCGGCTGACGCACCGTGGTCAGTCCGGGGACGACCACCGACGCCTCGACGGTGTCGTCGAAACCGACCACCGACAGTTCGCCGGGAACCCGCAGGCCGCGCGCTGCGGCCTCCTGCATCACGCCGATCGCCATGCTGTCGTTGAACGCGAAGACCGCCGTCGGCGGATCCGGCAGGTCGAGCAACGCCACCGCTTCCTCGCGTCCGCCAGAGATGCGGAAGTTCGAATACCTAACGAGGCAAGGGTCGGGAAGCACGCCGGCCCCGGCCAGTGCCGCGTGGTAGCCGCGGAGCCTGTCCTGCGTTGCCATCCAGCCTTCCGGGCCGCCGATCACGCCGATCCTGCGGTGCCCGAGATCCAGCAGGTGGCGGGTCGCGTGCGTCGCTCCTGACGAGTGCGCGGCGCAGACGACCGGTATCCCTTCTGGCACCTCCGTACGCGGGTCCACGATCACGAACGGGAAGCCGTGGTCAGCCAGCGCGAGCAGTTCCGCCGCCGATTCCTCCGGCAGCACCAGGACAGCGCCGTCAGCCTCGCCCCCGGCAAGCCGGTCGAGCAGCGACGTCTCCCGTTCGTGGGAATGCCGGGTAGGGCAGAGCATCACGCGCAGATCGTGCTCGTACAGTGCCTCCGATGCGCCGGAGAGAATTTCGGCGAAGTACCCCGGGTGGACCACTGGCACCATGACGCCTACCAGGCCGGTCGGTGCCGGCCGGGACCGCGCGCCTGCCTTGTAGCCGTGCTCGCGCAGCACGCGCTGTACGGCCTCCCTGGTACCTGCCGACACGTCCGAGTGCCCGTTGACGACCCGTGAGACAGTCGCGATGGAGACGCCGGCTGTCTCGGCGACCTGCCGGATCGTCACCCGTGCCCGGCGTTCACTGTCGAGTTTGCTGATTTTCACATTTGAATTGAAACATTTCCGGGAAGCTAGCGCCTCGTCCGGTGCCAAGGTCACGACGCCGACGCCCGTGGTGCCGCGGCTCGCGTGGCTCTAAGTTGTGGCCACGTCTCGCCGCTGCCCGCCGTCTGCGCGGCCTCGGAGCGCCTGACGAACACGCCACGCGAGCGGCTCGGGCCGCTCGATCGGCTCCGTCGGGCGGCGACTGCCCGACTCGCGCCAGGGCACTCGCCGGCGCCCGGTCAGCGGCACCGCCAGCGGCGTCCGCGCGAGCAGGGCGGTCAGCGGAACGCAGCAGGCGAAGACGATGGCCACCGCCAGCAGGCTGACCAGCGGCCAGGGGATCACCGAGCTGAGTTTCGGCAAGCCCAGCCACACCAGCGTGCTGATGACGAGCATCTGGGACAGGTAGACGCCGTAGGCGTTGTCTGAGCCCGACCGGACGACGGCCTTGGTGAGCCGGGACCGGCCCGGCCGCACGAGGGCCACGCCCGCCAGGTAGCCGCACGCGATCACGCCGACGTTGAACGGGATGACGGTTGGCAGGAAGGCGCTGGAGCCCGCGGCAAGCGCGTTGTAGTCCGGGCCAAGCGCGCTGGTCACGCCGTACTGAGCCAGGAAGTAGAGGCTCTCGGCCGCGAGCGCCGCGACCACGGTCAGCGTGACGATCAGCCGTGCGTGTCCGCGCACCCAGGCGTCCACCTGCTCGAGGTGGAGCGCCACGATGCCGCCGCCGACCAGGTAGAGCAGGTAGGTAAGCGCGTCCTGCTGGACGTACTGCTGCATCAGAGCAGGCAGCAACTGCAACTGCGAGAGGATGGAGATCGCGAATTGGGCAAGCACCGCGGCGGCGAGGACGAGGCCATGATGTCCCCTGGTCCGCCGCAACAAGACGATCAGCAGCGGGAACACCACGTAGAACTGCATGATCACGACCAAGAAATACAGCTGGTAGTACCCGGTCTTCGCCATCGCTTCCAGGCCGTGCAACGCCGACGCGGCGCTGCTGTAGTGCGCCGTCGGCATCAGGAAGAAGAAGTAGATGAGCGTCCAGCACAGGTAGGGAACCCCGACCGCAAGGAACCGGCGCCAGTAGAAGTGGCGAAGTCCGGCGAGGTTGGTGAGGCTGAGCTCCTTGTAGGCGTACACCAGCATGCAAGCCGAGATGAAGAAGAACCCCTCTCGGGACACGTGCGTCAGCAATATCGCGGCGCCCGAGCTCACGGCCGCGGCCGCGCCCGCGAAGAAGACGATCGCGTGGCTGCTGACCACGCCAACCTGCTTGATCGGACGCATCGCGTCGATGTGGTCGAGGCGACGGCGTGCAGGAGGAGCAGGGGGTACAGGAGGTGCTGGGGGTGCAGGAGGTGCAGGAGGTGCAGCAGTGGCCATGTGGGCAGGATGCTCATTATTAATTAAGATCAGGTGAAAAACGGGCAAGGTACAGGAATCTTTCAGCTAACCCTCTGCCAACCCGCATGGGACGCCAGCCTGTCGCTCGCCGGGGGACGATGCCGGCGAAGACCCCGGGGAACACGGGGGAAGGGCGGGTGCCGCACCTGTTCGGACCGGGGTTTATCTCGGACTGCTAACGATAACTTTCCCTCCAACTCAAGCCTGGCCTCACCTCACAAGTCGTCATATGGTCATCCGTATCGTCCCCTAATCATGCGAACAGTGAGCTTGACCAAATATGTGAACGTTCACATCTGCCGACGGAGTCCTTCGAAGGAGAAGCTGGAGGTCCGCTATGAGAAGGATCGACGCCAAAGTCGATGAAGCGATAGAGACACTGAACATGAAGGACAGCCCGTCGCGGCGCAAGCTGCTGGCGGGGACCGGCCTGGTTAGCGCCACCGCAGCGGCCTCGGCCCTGCTCGCGGCATGCACCTCGTCAAGCGGCACCGCTAATGCAGCGGCGTCGGCGGTGGGGAGCTTCCCGAAGACCCCGGCCTGGAAGTTCTACTTCGTCAACCACGTCACCACGAACGCGTTCTTCACGCCCACCCAGTACGCCATGGCCGACGCGGCCGCGCTGCTCGGGCTGCACGCGCCGGTCTGGGGCGGCTCTAACAACTCGGTCATCTCCCAGATGACCTCCGCTTTCGACACCTACGTGGCCGCAGGCGCGGACGGGATCGCCCTGGCCGCCATCAGCGCCACCGCGTTCACGTCCGGGGTCGCGAACGCCATGAGCAAGGGCATCCCGGTCGTGACGTACAACGCCGATGGCGTGTACGTGGGCGGCAAGCCGGTGATCGGCACCAACCGGCTCTGCTACGTCGGCCAGTCGCTCTACTCGTCCGGCCAGTCGATGGGGGAGCAGATCAAGCTGGCGGTCCCCGACGGCGGCCACATCGTCATCTTCGTTCCGGTCGTCGGCACCGGGAACACCCAGCCGCGGTACGACGGCGCGGTGTCGGTGCTCGGCAGCAACTACCAGGTGACCGAGATCGCGACCGGCGCCACCGAGGCCGTGGAGCCCGCGGCCATGAAGGCGTACCTGAACGCGAACAAGTCCACCCTGAAGGGCGCGTTCTGCGCCGACTCCGGTGACACCGAGTACCTCGGCGCGCAGCTCAAGTCGCTGGGGATGAGTATCCCGGCAGGCGGGTTCGACACCACCGGGCAGACGGTGCCCAACGTCCAGGACGGCACCTACAGCTTCACCATCTACCAGGACCCGTACCTGCAGGGGTTCCTGCCGGTGCTCTACATGTACCTGTACAACCTCTCCGGCGGCGTCCTCTCGCCGTCGAACACCGACACCGGCCTGTCGGTGGTCACCAAGGCCAACGTCGAGCCGTACGTGGCCGACAGCCGGTACCAGGGGAGCACGACCGCCGAGAAGTACCTGCCGCGGGCCGCGGGTGCGATCCTCTCCCCGATGGCCGCGACCAGTACCTGACCGACCGCGATGCACGGCCGGGGCGAACCCACTTCTCTCGCCCCGGCCGTGCGCCATGAACGCGGGTCAGTTGAGCAGGGGCGGGGCCGACCGAGAGCGAAGGTGAATGTTCGTGAGCAATACAGCCCAGCAGGGGGGCCCGGCCGACACAGGACTGCTACTCCGGCCGCCGCGGGGCGGTCAGGCCGGCGACACCCTGAGGCGCGTGGGTCTCGTCTTCCTACGGCAGCGGGAATCCACCGTCTTCGTCGTCGCGGTCGCCCTCTTCATTTATTTCGCGGTGGCGAGCTCGTCCTTCGTCACCAGCACGAACCTGCCGATCTTGTTCACGTCGGACTCGTCGCCCTACATCATCATCGCGCTGGGTGAGGTCTTCCTGCTCATCTGCGGCGAGATCGACCTGTCGGTCGGCTTCACGTTCGCGATCGCGCCGTTCCTGATGTACTTCCTGAACAGCTACTACGGCGTCCCCGGCCTGCTCGCCATCCTGATCGCCCTGCTGATGGGGGTCTTGATCGGCTGGATCAACGGGTTCCTGACGGTGACCATCGGGCTGCCGTCGTTCATCGCGACGCTGGGCACCGGGTTCGTCATTCTGGGAATCATGCAGGCCACGTCGCGCGGTGAGCCGGTGTCCGTCCCCGCCGACATGGCCGGCGACGTGCACTGGCTGGGCGGTAACTGGGCCCCGTTCATCTGGGCCGTGGTACTGACGATCACTATGCACATCGCGTTGACCCGGACCCGCTGGGGGCTGCACACGGTGTCCGTCGGCGGCAACCTGCTCGGCGCGCGCGAGGCCGGCATCAACGTCAACCGGATCAAGTACGGCAACTTCATGCTCACCGGCCTGCTCGGCGCGCTGGTCGGGGTCCAGAACGCGTTCATCACCCAGTCCATCGACCCGACGGCCGGGGGTTACCTGCCGATGTTCTACGCGGTGACGGCGGCGGTCATCGGCGGTACGGCGATGCTCGGCGGAACCGGGACGATCATCGGCGCCTTCCTCGGCGCGATCGTCATCGGCATGCTCACCGACGGCTTCATCATCTTGGGCGTCAGCGCCAACCCGCTGCCGATCATCTTCGGCGGCGCCATCCTCGTGGCCATGATCGCCAACGTTCAGCTCGCGCGACTGCGGGCGAGGGGAGCGCAATAACATGACCGCGGCACCGGAACTCGACAGCGGCATCCTGCGCGCCGAGCACATCTCCAAGAACTACGGCGCGGTGACCGCGCTCACCGACATCAGCCTGCGGCTCGGCAAGGGCGAGGTACTCGGGCTCATCGGGGACAACGGCGCGGGCAAGTCCACCCTGCTGAAGATCCTGTGCGGCTTCCAGCCGCCCAGCTCGGGCGCGATCTTGCTGGAAGGCCAGGAGGTCCGCTTCAAATCGGTGGATCACGCCCGATCGCTCGGCATCGACGCCGTGTACCAGGACCTGGCCCTGATCCCGCAGCTGACGGTGTTCCAGAACATGTACCTGAACCGGGAGAAGCTCCGCTGGCCGTTGCTCGACAGCCGGGCCATGCGCAAGGAGGCGCAGGAGCACCTGGACGAGATCGGCGTGCGGGTCCCGAGCATCAACGCGTCCGTCGCCCAGCTGTCCGGCGGTCAGCGGCAGGCGATCGCGGTGGCGCGCTCGGTGTTCTCCAACCCCAAGATCCTGCTCCTGGACGAGCCGCTCGCCGCGATGGGGGTCAAGGAAGGCTCGATCATCCTCGACCTCATCACCCGGCTGAAGACCCAGGGCAACGTCTCGATCATCATCATCGCGCACAACTACGGGCAGGTGCTCGAGGTGTGCGACCGGGTGAACCTGATCCAGGGCGGCCGGATCACCCTCGACAAGCGCAGCGACCAGACCTCGGCCGACGAACTGACCGACTTGGTCGTGGCGGAGTACCGGGCGGCCTTGGAGGAGCGTCGCCGCGGCACGAAGGCACGGTAAGGATCAACCCGCACAACGCGACTTCGCTTAGGCCGTGGCCAGCAGGTAGACGTTCAGGCCGACGATGATCGCCGTGACGGTGATCGCCGCCACGTCGGTCAGCCGGCGGTTGACCAAGTCACCCATGAGATCGCGATTACGCGTGAAGATGACCAGCGGCACCAGCGCGAACGGGATGCCGAAGGACAGGAACACCTGGCTGAGGACGAGCGCCCTCGTCGGGCTGAACCCGAGCGCGAGCACGACAAGCGCCGGGATCATGGTCACGGCCCGCCGCAGGAACAGCGGAATCCGGCGCTGCAGGAAACCCTCCATCACGATCTGCCCGGACATCGTCCCGACACAGGACGACGCGATCCCTGAGACCAGCAGCGCCACCCCGAACACCGTGCCCGCGTGCGCCCCCAGGTAGCCCGAGCCGAGGGAGCCGTTCAGGCCGGCGACCACCCGGCCGAGGTCACTTCCGGCCGACGCGTCTCCCCGGGAGAAGAACACCGCGGCGGCGATCGCCAGCATCGCCAGGTTGATCACCCCGGCGACGGCCATCGCAAGCAGCACGTCGACGATCTCAAAGCGGAAGATCCGCCGCCTGTCGGTGGCCCGCCTCCCCTTGACCCGGCCGCGCACCAGCGCCGAGTGCAGGTAGATGACGTGCGGCATCACGGTCGCGCCGACGATGGAGACCGCGAGCAGCGCCGAGCCGCCCGGTAGCCTCGGCTCGAACGCGCCCGACGCGACCGCGCTCGCGGGCGGCCGGCTGACCAGCAGCTCGATGCAGAACGCCAGCACGACCACGCCGACGAGCGCGATGATCGCCGCCTCAAGGCGCCGGAAACCGGAGGCCTCCATCGCCAGCACCGCGAACGTGGCGAGCCCCGCGAGCACCACCGACCCCCACATCGACAGGCCGAACACCAGGTGCAGTCCGAGCGCAGCCCCGGTGAACTCCGCCAGGTCGGTGGCCATCGCGATCAGCTCGGCCTGGAGCCACAGGAACACCACCAGGCGGTGCGGCAGCCGGTCCCTGCACACCTCGGGCAGGGACCGGCCGGTGGCGATGCCGAGCTTGGCCGACAGCCCCTGGACGAGCATCGCCATCAGGTTGGCCGAGAGCACCACCCAGCCGAGCGCGTAGCCGAACTGGGCGCCGCCCGCCATGTTGGTGGCGAAGTTGCCGGGGTCGACGTAGGCGACGGCCGCGATGAACGCCGGGCCGAGAAAGGGCAGCATCGCGCGGATGCCGCGCTTGTCTCCGCTGAGCGCCTGCGAAGCGGCGACGCGCACGCGGACGTCCGTCAGCTCGGCCACAACAGTTCCCGTCTAACCCTGGTGTCCGCGCGTCCGGGCCCGTTAACCCACCGACGGGCCGAGACCGAGTGACTGCGGGGTCGAAGAGTCGGGCGACGGCTGATACAGCCCCTCGTCGAGCGACCCGTACTCGGTCATCAGCGCCCGCGACCCGCCCCACGGGGTCTGCTCCTCGGCGACCAGCGTGTTGGTCGTGAGCAGCAGCCCCGCGACGGATGCGCCGTTCTGCAGGGCCGAGCGGACGACACGCAGCGGGTCCACGATGCCGAGCTCGATCATGTTGCCGTGCTGCCCGCTCAGCGCGTCGAATCCGTCGTCGGTGCCGAGCGCGGCGGTGGCCGCGACCACGTCGGCGGCCGGGTAGCCGGCGTTCGAGGCGATCAGCGTGGCGGGCTCGCTCAGCGCCTGGCGCACGATCGCCACGCCGATCGCGTAGTCCCCGGTCACGTCGCCCGCGCCGCCCGAAGCGCCCCCGGAAGCGCCATCGAGCGCGTTGTCGAGCGCGGAGACCGAGTGCAGCAGCGCGGCGCCGCCGCCGGCCACGATGCCCTCGGCCATGGCCGCCCGCGTCGCCGCGAGAGCGTCCTCGACCCGGTGGCGGAGCTCGCTCAGCTCGGCGGCGGTCGGCGCCCCGACCCGGATGACCGCCACCTGGCCGGACAGCGCGCCGATCCGCTCGGTGAGCACGTCCTCGTCGATCCCGAACGTCGCGCGCTCGAGCTCGGCGCGGAGCTGCCCAAGCCGGAAATCGACCGCCTCCGCGGTCCCGCCGCCGCCGATGATCGCGGTGCTGTCCGCATTCACCCGGACCTGGCGAGCCCGGCCGAGGTGCTCGACGGTCATCGTCTCAAGGGAGAACCCCGAGTGCTTGCTGTAGACCGCGCCGCCGGTCAGCGCCGCTATGTCTTCGAGCTTGTGCAGCCGCCGGTCACCGAAGCCCGGCGCGCGCACCGCCACGCACTGGAAGATGCCGTTCACGTGGTTGTGCACCAGCATGGACAGGGCGCTGCCCTCGATGTTCTCCGCGACGATCACCAGCGGCCGCGGCGCCCGCATCACCTTGTCGAGCAGCGGCATGAGCTGCTGGACCTTGGTGATCTTCTCGCTGCACAGCAGGATGTACGGGTCGTCGAGGATGGCCTCAAGAGAGGCCGGACTGGTCACCAGGTAGGGCGACAGGTACCCGTTGTCGAATTGGAACCCCTCGACGAAGTCCACGCCCATGCCGGTCGCGGGCGAGTCCTCGACGGTCACGATGCCGGAGTCGCCGACAGTGTGCAGCGCCTTGGCGATCACCGTGCCGACCGTGTAGTCGTCGTTGGCGGAGATCGCGGCGACCCGCCGGTAGTCCTCCTCGGTGCTCACCGGGTGCGCGACCGACTGAAGGTGCTCGACCAGGCGCCCGACCGCGAGGTCGATGCCGCGCTTGATCAGGACCGGGTTCGCGCCGCCGTCGATCGCCCGCATCCCCGCGCGGATCATCGCCTGGGCGAGCACGGTCGCAGTGGTGGTGCCGTCGCCGACCACGTCGTTGGTCTTGATCGCGGCTTCCTTCACCAGCTGCGCTCCCATGTTCTCGAACTGGTTTCTCAGGTGGATCTCGCGGGCGATCGTGACGCCGTCGTTGGTGACCACCGGCGACCCGGTGATCTTCTCCAGGATCACGTTGCGGCCCTTGGGACCGAGCGTGGACTTCACCGCCTCGGCGAGCTGGTCGACCCCGGCGAGCAGCAGGGCGCGCGCTTCAGCGCCGAAACGCAGTTCCTTTGCCATCGCTGGCTCCTTCTTCTTCTTGAAGATCAAAACATGTGGAGGAACGGACCGTGGTTCCACTGATCCGGCCCACCAGTGCCCAGGGGCGAAGCCTCCCCAGGGGGTATCGGGAGGGCATGGGCATGGGGGGCGAAGCCCCGCGTGGTTCGGGGTTAGCGGAGTTCGGCGTTAGGGGAGTTCCGGCGTTAGGGGAGTTCGGGCGTCAGGGGAGTTCGGGCGTCAGGGGAGTTCGGGCGTCAGGGGAGTTCGGGCGGGAGCCCCCCATGCGGGAGGCAGACCTATGGGGGGCGAAGCCCTCCCCTGGGGGTATGGGGGCGGGTAGCCCCCCATGTCGGGGGGTCTCCGGGGGTCGTCCGCCGGGAGTGTTAGGGCACGAGGATCGCCCGCCCTCGGACGCGCCCGGCGTCCAGGTCGGCCAGGGCCTCGGGGGCGGCGTCGAGCGGGTAGGCCTTGGTGTGCAGGGTGACCTTGCCTGCCTGGGCGAGGGCCATCAGCTCGGCGAGCTCGTTGTAGGTGCCGACGATGTTGCCGACGATGTTCCGCTCGGTGAAGATGATGTCCAGGGTCGGGATGGTCACCGTGCCGCCGTAGCCGATCACGAAGTACGAGCCGCCCGGGGCCGTCATGTTCCAGCCGTCCATCTCCGCGCCCTGCTCGGCCACGAAGTCGAGCACCACGTGGGCGCCCGCGCCGTTCGTGAGGTCCTTCACGACGTCGACCTGATGGCCATCGCCGACGACGGTGACGTCCGCGCCGAGCTGCTCGGCGAGCTTGAGCGCCTCGGGGTTGCGGTCGACGACGACTATCCTGGTGGCGGTCAGCGCGGCCAGGCACTGGATGCCGATGTGGCCGAGGCCGCCCGCGCCGATGACCACGCAGGTGGTACCCGGATACAGCAGCGAGAGCGCCTTGCGGACCGCGTGGTAGGCAGTGATGCCGGCGTCCGCCAAGGCCGCCACGTCCCGCGGCCTGGTCGCCGGGTCGAGCTTGACGCAGGCGCGGGCCGAGGTGAGCAGGTACTCGGCCATGCCGCCGTCGGTGGACAGGCCGGGGAACGAAGAGTTCTCGCAGTGCATGTCGTCGCCGGCCCGGCAGGCGTGGCAGAGGCCGCAGGTCGGCGTCGGGTGCAGGATGACGGTGTCGCCGACGGCCACGTTGCTGACCGCGGACCCGACCTCGTGCACCCAGCCGGCGTTCTCGTGGCCGAGGATGTAGGGCAGCGGCGTGTTCATTGCCGCGTCCCATTGGCCCTCGATGATGTGCAGGTCGGTCCGGCACACCCCGGCACCGCCGATCTTCACGATCACATCGAATGGCCCGGCGATCTTCGGCTCCGGGACTTCGTCTATGACTGGCGTTTCGTGGAATTTGTGGATTCTTACTGCTTTCACTGGTGCGGTTCCTTCCCGATCAAAAACCTGGAACTGCGGTGGTGGGATCGCTCGTTATGGGGCCCGGCCGGCCGGGTAGCGGGCTCTGAACATGCCGGAGCAGATGCTTGTGTTGGCCTCGATGCTGGCCTGGGTGACTCTCGCCTTGCGCAGGTGAAGGGGCACGCTGGCCTCGGGGATGCGCTCGCCGGTGGCCGGGTCGATTAGCAGATAGCTGCTGTTGTCGGCGGGGAGGCCGAGTTCGTCGCGGCGCTGTTTGAGGCGGTCTAGCTCCTTGGACCCGGGGACGGCGCCTAGGGTCAGGTTCACTAGGTCGGCCGGGGTGGCGCCGGCGTCGACTAGGGGGCGGCAGACCTGGTCGGTGCCGGCCATGACGGCCTTGCGCAGGAAGTGAGCCCGCAGCTCGCCAAGCTCGCTGACCGCCTCGCCGTCGAAGGAGGCGACGAAGCCGGCCTGGGCGGCCACGCCGGCGTTGATCTCGTCGGCGGCGAAGTGGTCCTCGAGGATGACCTCGGCCTCGGTGATGCCGGGCACGCTCATCACCGCGTCGTAGGAGTCGGCCGCCATCAGGTAGGAGAAGTTCGGCGCGCAGTAGAAGGTCGGCAGGCGGAGCCGGACTACCGCCCGCCCGTCGCACGAGACCTGGCAGGACGCGACGAACCCCAGGGCCGTGATCGGCGTGTCCAGCTCGGGGTCGCGGACGGTGGCGAGCGCCGCCAGGGCTGTACTTGCCAGCCCTGAGTCGCTCGCCACACTCGTGCCTGTTACCGTCACTGCTCGACCAGAGCGGCGTCGTCCTTCGCGCCGGGCGCCCCGGCCTGGGCGGGCACCAGGAACTCGGCGGGGACCTGGATGTCGTAGAGCTTGGCCGCGTTGAGGCCGAGGATCTTCTTCTTGGTGGCGGTGGTCAGCTTCGCGTAGTCCGAGAGCTCGTCGTCGTCCGGCATCTGCCAGTCGACGAACCCCTCGACCTGCCACTTCGGCTCCCAGATGCCGTAGTCGCTGCCGAACGTCATCTTGTCCTCGCCCACCCAGAACAGCAGCTCGCCCATGACCTTGGCGAAGAACTTCGGCCGGGCGTGCATCAGCCCGCCGATCACCACCGACAGGCCGGCGTAGACGTTGGGCTCCTGCGTCGCCATGAAGCAGAAGTCCTCGATCCTCGGCAGCCCCACGTGCTCGACGATGAAGTTCAGGTCGGGGAAGTCGGTCGCGGCGTGGTCCACGTCGGACACGTCGAACGCGTCCTTGTCCAGCGGCCAGATGGTCGGCCCCTTGTGCACGTGGATGTTCTTGATGCCGAGCTCCTGGGCCTTCTCAAGGAACCGGTAGGTGGCCGGGTCGGAAAGCTTGTAACCGCGCGAGCCGTTGTTCCACTCGGCGGTGTAGAGCTTGACGCCCTTGGAGCCGTACCGCTCTACGTTGCGGCGCAGTTCGTCCAGCCCGTTGTCCCCGTCGCGCGGGTCGAAGCGGGTGTTGGCGATGAACTTGCCGGGGTGCTTCTCCGCCAGGGCCGCGTTCCGCTCGGTGGTGTTGAACCCGCGGGTGTACCACTCCTTGAGGTACGTGGGCTGGAAGATCGCCATGTCCACGTGGCCGTCCTCGAAGACGTCCTTCATCAGGTCGTCTTCGGTATAGCCCTCGAACTTCTCGATCGACCAGTGCGTCTCCTTGGGGCCGAGTGACTGATAGGCGTGGAAGCACTCGATCCAGCCCTTGGCGTACTGCTCGGCGCCTGGCACCCAGTTGGCGGGCGTGGCGTCCCAGTAGTGCATGTGCGAATCGACGATGAAGTACTTCTCTCCGTCCTTCTCGTACACGATTTCCCTCCTCAGCTCGATGCGGTGAGGTCGAAGCCGATGTACTCGGCCGCGTCCTCGGGATTCGCGAACATGATCGTTCGGTCGTCCTCGTGGATCATCCGGCCGTAATGGGTGGACATGTTCTCTTCGAACTCGGCGGAGTCGAAGAAGCCGGGCTCCTCCCCCAGAGCCTCGGAGATCTCGTCGTAGACGAAATCCATCCGGCCGATCGCGTCGACCCGGATCATGGACGGCAGCGACCGGACGGTCACGTTGTCCTTTATGGCCATTACCTGGGCGACGACCGCGCCAACCTGGTTGTTCATCAGCGTGACGCCGCACTGGTTGGAAGCGGTGTTGTCCGCCTTGAACGGCGACTCGGCGGTCTTGAACCTCGTTGTGGTCACTGGGCCAGCTCCTTCGGGACTTCGAGGTGGAGGTCGGTGAGGATGCCGGCGAACCGGCTCTTGGCGGCGTCAAGGCTGTCCTCGAACCGCGGCGGCTTGGCGTCGGTCTGCGACCAGAGCGGCTGCAGCATGCGGGCCGCGCGGATGGCCCGCGGCACCCAGTTCGCCAGCCAGCCGCCGAGGATCGCCTTGTTGTGGTCGGCGAACTCGCGGTCGGTGGTGAGCAGGCCGAACATCGCCGTGGTGTACCGCAGGTCGCGCTCGGCGAAGTCGTACTCGGCCGCGCCGACGACGGTCGGGGTCACGAAGTCGCCGTTGCGCGGCGCGATCTGCTGCACCAGCTGGCTGCGGAACAGCTCGCCGACGAGCGGCTCGAACACCACGTTGCCGGCGAAGATGGCCTCGCACCAGTCCCAGGCTGAGGTGAGCTGCTCGGCGGTCTCCCGCACGCCCTGCCAGGCCGGGTCGGAGTTCCAGGTCTCCAGGTGGGCCGACCCGTCGAAGCCGGGTACCTCATCGGTCAGCGTGAGGTTGTAGAGCGCGAGGTCCTGCGCCGCCCTGATCCGGTGCATGGAGTTGACCGAGATCGCGTTGTTGTGCATGTTCGTGGGCGCCCGCCGCTGCGCGTTCGCGTACAAGTACAGGCCAAGACCGTGGTCCACGTGCATCCAGGCGCCGAGGTTCCGCTCCATGAACCGCACCCAGTTCGGGTTCCACTGCTCGAACGCCTTCGACAGGCGGGCGTTCTCGACGTTCTGGTTGAGCTGCCGCACGACGTTGGAGTTGTAGCGGTAGAAGGTGAGCTCCCACTCCTCGTTGGGGTCGCGGAACTCGTGCCAGCCGAGCGCGGGCCACTCGTACCCCCGGCCGCCGGAGCCGGGGAACCGCT
Organism: uncultured Actinomycetota bacterium; assembly: GCA_963778435.1. Taxonomy (GTDB): domain Bacteria; phylum Actinomycetota; class Actinomycetes; order Streptosporangiales; family Streptosporangiaceae; genus Trebonia. The sequence continues at coordinate 15,334 of CAVZUX010000016.1, read as the reverse complement.
CGGGCTCGGGCCGGTCCGAGCCCCACGCCTTCAGCGCGGTCCAGTCGAGCGGGTAGCCGCCCCGACCGTCGGCGAACCCGTACAGCCAGCCCTGCGCCAGGTAATGCCGCGGGTCGGGCTGGACCTCGACGGTCACGTCCTCGTAGTGCGTCTGCTTGCGCTTGGCGGGCTTGAAGTAGTTGTAGTTGCGTGCGGTCGAGTCGGGGAACTCCTTCGCGCCCGCCTCCGCGTCGGTGAAGACCGGCTTGGGAACGCTGCGTTCGTGCGTCTCTGCTGTCATTGGGGCTCTCCGGTTGTCGTGAACTTGTCGAAATAGATCCGCTTCTCGGCGACGCCGAGCGAGGTCAGCAGGGGAATGGCGGCCTCGACCATCGGGGGCGGCCCGCACACGTAGGCGTGCGCCCCGCTGGCACTAGTCGCGAGTCGCTTGACGACATCGGTGATCAGGCCGGTCTCGCCCGTCCAGTCCTCATCTGACAGCGCCGGGACGTAGGTGAAGTTGGGCAGCTTCTCGGCGATCGCGCCAGCTCTTCGGTGAAGCAGAGTCGCGCTGCCCGCGGGCGCCGTAGAAGAAGGTGGCCTTGCGGTGGATGCCGCGCTCGGCCATGGTGCGCAGCAGGGCCAGGATCGGGGCCATCCCCGCGCCGCCGCCGACGAAGAGCAGCTCCGTGTCGGCGTCGCGCAGGGTGAAGACCCCGAACGGGCCGGTCAGCTCCAGACGGTCGCCGACCGCGAGCGCTCGTCGAGGAACCGGGAGAACAGGCCGTCGGGGTACACCTTGATGACGAACTCGAGCAGGCCGTCCCTGCTGGAGGTGTTCGCCATCGAGAACGACCGGGACCTGGTCGGTGCCGGGAACCGCGATGTCCATGTACTGGCCGGGGAAGAACTTGACCTCGGCCGGCTCGATGAGGCGGAGCACCAGGTGGCGCATGTCGTGCGTCACCGGGTCCTTCGAGACCACCTCCGCGACGGCCTGCTGGATCGGCAGGCCGGAGCGGATCATCTCCTCGTCGTAGTTGAGCAGCTCGATCGTGAGGTCCTCGTACGCGTGCGCCCGGCACAGCAGCGTGTAGCCCTCGTCCTTCTCGTAGTCGGGCAGCGCGAACGTGGAGTACTTGTCGTGCTCGATGTCCTCGCCCTCGAGCACGAACGACTTGCAGGCGGCGCACTGGCCTTCCTTGCAGCCGTGCATGAGCATGATGCCCTGCTCGGCCGCGGCCCGCAGGATCGTCTGGTCCTCGCGACGTCGATCTCGATGCCGACGGGCTCGAACCGGACCTTGTGTTTTTCGCTCACTGCCAACCCCTTTGTAGATCCGCCCACGTGCCAGGCCCGCCCGCATGCACTGGGGCGGGCCTGGCGGTGGGGCGAAGTCACGGTCCGTTCGGCTTATGAGAGCTTTTGGTCTCTCACTGGGCGGCGGGCGGGGCGGCCGGCCCGACCGCGGACGTAATCGGCCGCGAAGGCCTGGCGCTCGGCGTCGCTCATCTCGTTCAGCAGTCACGTTGGGCGACTGCGATGTGCGGCATCCGGCGCAGGTGGTCGAGCGTCCACATCTTCGACGGGTCGAGGTCGAGGTGCGGCTGGGCGACGAGCGTCTTGCCGTCGTCGCGGACGTACCCCATGTCGGAGACCGCATCGGCCCAGTTCCAGCCGTGGTAGAGGGTCTCCCACTCGCGCTTGCCGATGAGCTGGCCCATGTTGGGGGTCTCGCGGCCCTGGTACGTCGGCCGGAAGGCCGTCGCGTCGGTCCAGTGGCACGGCTCGGAGCAGTAGGTGCGCCACTGCCCGTCCACCTTGTCCATGACCATGTCCTCGCGGACCAGGCACGGGACCATGCAGGTCCAGCAGCGGTGCGGGTACTGGTAGTCGACGTCCTCCGCGACGATCGGGTGATGCCCGTTCGGCTTAGACAGGCGGTTGTAGTTCTCCCACCAAGCGCCGTACTTGTCGTACCAGCCCGGGTACTTGTACTCGAACCACTCGAAGTCCTTGTCCGTCATCGGGTCGATCCGCCAGTAGTTGGCGAGCCAGCCGGTGGCGAAGAACTGGGCGACCTCGTGGACGTAGCCCTTGTTCCAGATCTGGTTCCACGCCTCCTCGATCAGGTCGTGCGGGATGACCAGGCCGTACTTCTCGAGCGGCACCAGGTAGGAGCGGTAGTAGTCGTCGTAGATCCAGCGGCGCCACATCTCGGCGTAGGACTCGCGGTCCTTGCGCCGGTCCTTGGTGCCGTACTCGATGAACGTGCCGATCGCCGCGTCCACCACCCGGTGGTTGTTCCACCAGGCGTACCGCAGGTCGCGCTCGAGCAGCTGGTGGTTGCCCTCGTCGGCCAGCGCCATCAGGAGCGTCGCGTAGCCGTTGGAGATGTGCCGGGACTCGTCGCTCTGGACGCTGTGGAACACCGTCGGGAGCAGGTAGTCGCCGTTGGCGGCGGCCTCGGCCGGCATGGCGACGAACAGCGTGTTGGTGAACGCCGTCTCCGCCACGATCGTCAGGTAGATGGAGGCCGCGGTGATCGCGTCACCGGTAATGAAGCCCTCCGCGAACTGACGGCCGATCGTGCCGCAGTAGTCGTTCTGGAAGTTGCGCAGGCTGGAGTTGAAGCCGGCCGGGTCGATGTAGTTGTTCATGTACAGGCGCTTGAGGTTCTGCTGGATCGTCGAGTGCCGTACCTCGTCGATCATCTGGATCGCCTGGCCGTTGTGCAGCTCCGGGTTCGGGACCGTGCGGAACAGCAGCGGCATCGCCCGCGCGGCGGAGATCTCCGGTAGCGGGATGATGGACAGGAACAGCTTCTGCCATTCCAGCCAGCGCTCCTGCACCTGGCGGAACATGTTGCCGCGGATCGCGCCGTCCTGGGCGCCGTAGACCCGGTGGTCCTTCTCCTCCTGCATCGGGAAGTAGGACCGGAGCACCTGCTTGAGCGGGTCCTTCTTCTGCGCCTTCTGGAACGTGTAGTCCGTTCCGTACTGGGAGACCGGCTGGTGGTACTGGGGTTCCCAGGACAGTTCCTGGATCTTCTGGTGGGCCTTCGCCACGCTTTGGCGGCTCATCGGCATCCTCCCTTGCTGGGAAAGTCCTTGTGTGCTGGATCACACCTCGGATTCACGGGCTGTGCTCTCAACCTGAGACACAGGGTTCACTGATGGTTCTCGGCCTCAGTGATGGTTCTCGGCTTCGAAGGCCTCGCGCAGGCGCGCGAGCTCGTCGCTGACGCCGGTGACCACGTGCGGCCTTGACTCGAACGCGGGCGTGATGCCGAGTGCGCGCAGGAGCTCGGCCGCCGGCTTGCCGGGATCACCAGACTCGCCGAGAACCGGGTGCAGGCCCTCGTCGGCCAGGTGGCGGAAGACGAGATTGACGATGCTCCAGGGGTTATAGGTCTCTTCCTGGGCGTTTTCGGAATCGGCGCGGGTGTCCATGGAGCCGAGCAGACGCCGGAGGGATTGCGCGCGGCATCTCAAGTTGAGACAGTGCGAAGAAACAGCGGGCTTATCTTTTGTGCAACGCGAAGGCTACAATGTGCTTTCGCAAGGGATGGGAGACCCTCCGACCGGACACGCAGGTGGAGGAGGCGACATGGGACGTGCATCAACGAGGCTGCACGGTTCGACTCGGAACGGTGGGCCAGCAAGCAGTGAGCGGGACCCCCTAGCCGAGGCCAGGGACCGGTTCCTCGCTGCCGATCCCGTCGACGCGACGGCAGTCAGGGAGCCGATCCTGGCCTCCTGGTGGCGGTCGCGGGAGTGGAACGTCGCGGCCGACCGGCTCGACCTGAGCTACCTCGGCGCGCCCGACCTGGACTCGACGCTCGCGCGCGCGGCCGAGCCGGTGCTCAGGCACCTGCACGAGCAGCTCGAGGGCCAGCCGATCAGCATCGTGCTGACCGACGCGAGCGGACTGGTCCTGCTGCGGTACACCGGCGACCGCGACCTGGAACGGCAGCTCGACACGATCATGCTCGCCCCCGGCTTCTCCTACGCCGAGGACGTCGTCGGCACCAACGGCATCGGGACCGCGCTCGAGTCGGGCGGTCCCGCCCACGTGTTCGGGCACGAGCACTACGCGGAACGGCTCGAGGGTCTGGCCTGCGCCGGGGTTCCCGTCCGTGACCCGATGTCGGGCAAGACCGTCGGCGTGCTCGACCTGACCTGCTGGCGCAAGCACGCCGACCCGCTGATGCTCTCGCTCGTCCGGTCCACCGCCGACCAGCTCAACCAGGCACTGTCGGAGATCGAGCAACAGCCGCGACCTGCGGCTGCTTCAGGAGTACTCGCGGGCCTGCCGGCACACCGGCGGCATCGTGCTCGCGCTCGGCAACGACGTGGTCATGCTGAACGACCACGCCAGGCAGGCGCTGTCCCCCGCCGACCAGGCCGTGCTGATCTCGCAGGCGGCCGACGCGCTCGGACGGCAGGCGTCGGGCGCGGTCACGGTGGACCTGCCGAGCGGCGTGGTGGCCAGGATGTTCTGCCGCCCGGTGTGGCTCGCCGACGGCGTGGTCCACGTCAAGCTGGCCGCGCCCGCCGTCGCGCCGTCAGAGGCGGCGCCGTTCCGGGCGTCGATGTCGCTGCCCGGCCTTGTCGGCTCGGGCCCGACCTGGCGGCGTGCCTGCCGGGCGGCGGAGGCGAGCTACGATCGCGGCGAGTGGCTGACGCTTGAGGGCGAGCTCGGCACCGGCAAGCTCGCGCTGATCCGCGCCGTCCACCAGCGGCGCAACCCGGCGGCGCCGTGCCACGTCCTCGACGCGGAAGACGCCGCGCCGCGAGCACGACTGGCTGGCGCGAGCCCGCGAGGAGCTGCTCAACGGCACCGGCCTGCTGGTCATCAGGCACGTGCACGCGCTGAACACCCGCCAGGTCCGGGCGCTCGCCGACGCGCTCGGCGAGGCGAAGGCCGCGGGCAAGGAGTCGACGCTCCGGGTGGCCATCACCCTCGACCGCGGCGCCGCGCGAGCCGACCTGACCGGCCTGCTGCGGCTGTTTCCCGGCACCGTCACGGTGCCGCCGCTGCGCCATCACAGCGAGGACCTGCGCGAGCTCATCCCGTTCTTCCTCGGCAAGCTCAGTCAGCAGGGGCGCGTCTCGTGCTCGCCCGCCGCGATGCAGCTGCTGCTTCGGCACACCTGGCCGGGCAACGCGGCCCAGCTCTGGCAGGTGCTCAAGCAGGTCGTGCAGCGCCGCCGGACCGGCCAGATCCTGCCGACCGACCTGCCGCCCGAGTGCTGGACGGTGAGCCGCCGGGTGCTCAGCCCGCTCGAGTCGATCGAGCGGGACGCGATCGTGCAGACCCTGCTCGACCACGGCGGCAACAAGATCCGGGCGGCACGCGCGCTCGGCATGTCCCGCGCGACCATCTACCGGCGCATCCACGAGTACGGGATCGTCACCCCGCCGGGCAGCTGACCAGGCCGGCCATGCGTACGGACCGATCGCGGACAGGCTAACGACGATCAGGGCGAGGTTGCTCACCGGCGAGCAGGACATCGAAGTCGTGGCGGAAGCGAGCAACGGGCTCGAAGCCGTCGCCAAGACCAAGCAATTGAACCCGGCAGTCGTCCTGATGGACATCCAGATGCCCGAGGTTGAATGAATCCCCCAGCCGTCTGGTCAGGTCGGCGCGTCGCCTGGTGATCGAGGCCGCCTGCCCGCTCTGGCATCCCGGTGACGGTACCGGCCGCTCCCAGCGCCGTGCGGGAGCGGCAGCCGGGCCGCCCGGATAGGATACCGGAGATGAAATGGCTGGCTGAGTGCTCTGTTGCGGCGCTGCGTGAGGCGCTGGGGGCCGCTGTCCCCGGTTGCAGCATGGTGCGGGGTCACCTGCTCAGGGACCTGAAGGACCTGTACGACTTCGAGCCCGGAAAGCAGTCCTGGGCCTCGGAGATGGCCGCCCTGCTCATCGAGGCCCGCGACGCCGCGAGCGCCGCGCGCCAGGACGGGAAGACCGCCCTGCACACCTCCGTCCTGGATAACCTGGTCGCCCGCTACCGCGCGCTCGCCACGTCCGGCCTGGCCGCGAACGTCTACCGCAGCACCGTCACCGCGAAGGACGCCCGCCGGATCGCCCGCCGGTTCCTGAACTTCGAGGACATGATCCTCCGCTTCACCACCCGCCCCGACCTGGACATCTTCACCAGCAACGAAGCGGAAAGGACCATCCGTCCGGTCAAGGTGCAGCAGCGCAGCTCAGGAGGCTGCTGGCGAACCCTGCAAGGACTCGCCGACTTCGCCGTCGTCCAGTCTTACCTGTCCACGGCCGCCAAATGGGGCATCAGCAAACTCGACTCCCTCCGCGACCTGTTCAACGGCCGCGCCTGGATACCCCCGGGCCTCGAACCAGCCGGATAAGGGATCCCGGAACCCATGCCACCATCAAGCCGCTGACGCTTGCTGAATAGCTACGATTCGTGCTCAAAGACGACCCACCCGAACAACTCATCGCCGCAGTCCGCACAGTCGCCGTGGGAAACGCGCTTCTCTCACCCGCGATCACCAAACGCGTGATCAAGCAATTTACCCGCATTCCGCGCCCCGCCCCGCCCCGCCGAAAGGGTTCGGCGAACTCACCGAGCGAGAACACGAAATCCTGCGGCTGATCGCGACCGGCCTATCCAACGCAGAGATCGGCCGGAAGGTCTACATCAGCGAAACGACCGTAAAGACGCACGTCACGCGCATCCTCCCAAAAGCTCGGCCTCCGCGACCGGGTCCAGGCAGTCGTGCTCGCCTACCAGACCGGACTGTTCGAGCGAGAACCCTGGGCTGGTGAGGCGGAGTTACGGGTTCGTTCGGCATGATCTAATTTGATCTCGTTTTGGGGGGACAGGGGAGGTGAACATTGAGGTCGGGCTTCTGACACGCCGGGGACAACTCTTCCCATGAGTCCCTTCAACGGTGCAGCATGGCCTCAGATCACATCGGGAGGGGCAAACATGACGGACCCGCGAGTCCTCGGGATCGTGCTGGCCGGCGGGGCGGGCACCCGGCTGGCGCCGCTGACGGACGACCGGGCCAAGCCGGCGGTGCCATTCGGCGGCGTGTACCGGCTGGTGGACTTCGCGCTGTCCAACCTGGCCAACAGCGGCATCAGGAAGATCTGCGTGCTCACCCAGTACAAGAGCCACAGCCTTGACCGGCACATCTCGACGACCTGGCGGATGAGCGACCTGCTCGGCAACTACGTGACGCCGGTGCCCGCGCAGCAGCGGCTCGGGCCGCACTGGTACACCGGCTCGGCGGACGCGATCCACCAGTCGATGAACCTGATCAACGACGAGAACCCGGAGCTCGTGGTGGTCTTCGGCGCCGACCACGTGTACCGGATGGACCCGCGGCAGATGATCGCCCAGCACCTGGAGTACGGCGCGGGCGTGACCGTGGCGGCGATCCCGGTGGCGCGGCAGGACGCGAAGGACTTCGGCATCCTGGCCGTGGCCAAGGACGGGCGGACGATCGAGAGGTTCCTCGAGAAGCCGGCGAACCCGCCGCCGATGCCTGGCTCCCCCGATGAGTCCTACGCCTCGATGGGCATCTACGTCTTCGGCAGGAAGGAGCTCGTGGACGCGCTGGACCGGGACGCGGCCGACGAGGAGAGCCGTCACGACATCGGCGGGAACATCGTCCCGATGATGGTGGCGGACGGCACCGCGCAGGCGTATGACTTCCTCACCAACTTGGTGCCAGGCGCGACCGAACGGGACGCTGGGTACTGGCGGGACGTCGGCACGATCGACGCCTACTTCGACTCGCACATGGACCTGCGCACCGTCGAGCCGATGTTCAACCTCTACAACGACGAGTGGCCGATCCTCACCCACATGGACGCCGCTGCCGCCGGCCAAGTTCGTGCACGACAGCGGCGACCGGGTGGGCCGCGCGATCGACTCGCTGGTCTCCAACGGCGTGATCGTCTCCGGCGGGCTGGTCCGGGGTTCGGTGCTGTCCCCCGGCGTCCGGGTCAACAGCTGGGCGACCGTGGACCGCGCGGTACTGCTGCACAACGTCGTGGTGGGCAGGCACGCCGAGATCCGGAACGCGATCATCGACAAGAACGTCGTCGTGCCCGCCGGGCGCGCAAGTCGGCGTGGACAAGGAGCACGACCTGGCGCGCGGGTTCGTGGTCTCCGCCCGGCGGCATCACCGTGGTCGGCAAGGGGCAGGATGTACCCGCTGTGAAGGGTCGCCCTGCTTACGCGTGAGTACCCGCCGGAGGTCTACGGCGGGGCCGGGCGTGCACGTGGAGTACCTGGCCAGGGCGCTGGCGCCGCTCGTCGACCTCACCGTGCACTGCCAGGGCGCGGACCGCGCGGGCGCGGTCGCGCACCGGCCGTGGGACGCGCTTTCGCGACGCCGTGCTGCGCGTTTTCTCCGCCGACCTGTCGATGGCGGACGCGGTGGCGGACGCTGACCTCGTGCATTCGCACACCTGGTACGCCAACCTGGCCGGGCACCTGGCGTCGCTCCGCTACGGGATTCCGCACGTGGCCACGGTGCACTCGCTTGAGCCGCTACGGCCGTGGAAGGCCGAGCAGCTCGGCGGCGGCTACGCGCTCTCGTCCTGGGCGGAGCGGGTCGCCCTCGATGTCGCGCCGCCGCGGTGATCGCGGTTTCGGACGGGCATGCGGGGCGACGTCCTGGCGGCTTATCCGGAATATCCCGGAACGGATCCACGTGATCCGGAACGGGATCGACACCGCCGAGTACGCGCCCGACCCCGGGACGGACGTGCTCGCGCAAGTACGGCATCGACCTGTCGCGGCCATACGTCATCTTCGTGGGCCGCATCACCAGGCAGAAGGGCGTGCCGGTGCTGCTGCGGGCGGCCGCCGCGCTTGACCCGTCGGCGCAGCTGGTGCTCTGCGCGGGGGCGCGCGGACACCCCCGAGCTAGGCGCCGAGGTGTCTCGCTGGTGGCCGGGTTGCAGGCAGTCCAGGTCCGGGGTCATCTGGATTCCCGAGATGCTGCCCAAGCCGGAGGTCATCCAGCTGCTCACGCACGCGCTCGCCTTCGTCTGCCCGTCGGTGTACGAGCCGCTTGGCATCGTGAACCTGGAGGCGATGGCCTGCGAGACCGCCGTCGTGGCGTCGCGGGTCGGCGGCATCCCCGAGGTCGTCGAGGCGAGCGTGACCGGGCTGCTCGTCCCGCCGGATGACCCGGCGTCGCTGGCCGACGCGCTGAACCTGCTGCTGCGCGACCCGGGGCGGGCGGAGGCGATGGGCCTGGCCGGGCGGGAGCGGGCGGTCACCGAGTTCAGCTGGGACGCCGTGGCCGCGCAGACCGCCGAACTGTACGCGGAGCTCACCCGCTGACCGCTTCGCGCCGCGCACGCTAGCCGCGTCGCCGCCGCTGTCCGCGTCTGGCGAACCGGGGCGTCAGCCGACTGTGGCAGGTGGTCGCCGACCGGACCTGGCCCGTTTGAGGCGCGATCGCGGGGGTAGCGGGGTCGCGGTGGCTGGAGTCGTGAAAACGCACGGGAAACAGCGGTGTATCGTCGGAGCCGACAGTGCGATGTCGCCTGGGTTGCGCCGGATACTGTCGGCGAGGCAGGGCCCACCATGACCCGCCCTGCCGGCCCGGGCGTCGCGGAGGTGTGGCGTGGCTTACTCGCCGGTAACAGCCGGAACCTGCTTTAAGCACGTCGGCTTCTTTTACCGGACGGAAGCCGACTACACGGCGACGGTGGCCGAGTTCCTGCGCGCGGGCCTGACCGTCGGCGAGGCGGCCTTCGCGGCGGTCTCCCCCGACAAGACAGCCTGATCAGGGATGCGCTCGGCGCCGACGCGCGTGAACATCGAATTCGCGGACATGACTACGCTCGGACGTAACCCGGCGCGTATCATCCCGCAGGTACTCGCCTTCGTCGGTGCCCATGCCGGGCACGTCCGGTATGTTGGCGAGCCGATCTGGGCCGCGCGCGGTCCCGCCGAGGTAAACGCGGCCCTTCAGAACGAAGCGCTCATCAACCTCGCGTTCGCGGACGCGGACGCAGAGATCCTCTGCCCCTACGACATAGCGGCACTCGACCCAGCCGTCATCGCCGACGCCAGGCGGACCCATCCGCTGCTGCTGTCGTCGGGTCGCCGCTTGATGAGCCCGGATTATGCCGTGCCGTCCGACACCCTGCCCAGTCGCAGCCCGCAGCTGCCCGCAGCTCGCCAGCGGTGCCATGTATCACACGTACCGCACGGACTTGTCGCAGGTCCGGGCCCTGGTGCTACAGCACGCCGGGGAAGCAGGCCTCACCGAAAGCCGGGCCAACGATCTCGTGCTCGCCGTCAGCGAGGTGGCCGCCAATACGCTGCGGCACACCCAGTCCTGGAACCCTGGCCATCTGGCACGACGCGGGACGAGATCGTCTGCGAGGTGCACGACGAGGGCACGATCGCCAACCCGCTCGCCGGGCAGCACAGGCCCGCGCCCGACGCGTCGGGCGGACATGGTCTCTGGCTCGTCCGCCAGGTCTGCGACCTGGTAGAACTGCACTCCGACTCGAGCGGCACCACGATCCGCATGCACATGGCGATCCATCCTCCCGAGCGGAACGCCTGAGCAATCACCCCCGTACCCTGACGTATTTCGTATGGTAAAACACGGGTGTGGACCTGCTCACCATGTCCGTTGCGACGGCCGAATCGGACACCGAGCCTTACACGCTCGTCCTGCTCGACGGAGAAGCTGACGTGACCAACTGCAATGCGCTCCGCGAGGCGCTTGAGGCCGAGGTGGCCAAGCAGCCGCGGACGCTAATCCTCGATCTGTCCAGGCTGCGCTTCATGGACTCCTCCGCGCTGCACGTGATCTTGAGGGTCGAACCGGACGATGGACCGCCAGGGTGGCGTGCTCGCGCTCGCGCCCCGCGCGACCCGGTGGCGAAGATGCTCCGCCTTACGGCGGCCGACCAGCTCCTTCCGGTGTACGCCACCGTGGACGAGGCCACCGCGGGGTAATTTTTCCCGGCCTTGTTTAGTCCGGGTCCGCTGGATAGAATGACGACAAGTGGTGCCTACGACGCAGGCACGTTCCACGCCATTTCGGCGTGCGTGCTCGCGTGGCCACTATCTCCCGCTGAAGCTCCCAGGCCCTTTCGGCCGGCTTCCAGGCCTCCCGAACCGCTCGCCGTGGTGGTTACCCCGCGGTTGAGGAGGCTTCACATGAAGATTGCCCTGGTAGCGCAGCACGCCACGCCGACCACGTGACAGCGCCACGCAGGACGCGGCGACACCCGGCTGATCGAGCTGAGCCGGAGCCTGGCAGGTAAGGGCCACAAGGTGACCGTGTATGCGGGGCGACACGACTCATCGCTGCCCGAGCGGACCAAGCTCGAGCCAGGCGTCAAGGTCGAGTACATCGGCCCGGCGGACGGCGCCGGCCCCATGGACGACTCCGAGCTGCTCGCGCAGGTGCCCGCCTTCAGCCGGCCGCTGCACGACCTGTGGCGCCGGAGCGCCCCGACGTGGTGCACGCGCTGCGCTGGACCAGCGGCCTCGCGTCCCTGGCGGCCGCCCGGGACCTGGGGGTTCCCGTGGTCCAGTCGTTTGACTCCCTCGGCGTCGCGGAGCGGCGGCACCACCGGACGACACCGCTCGACGCGGGCACCGAGCGCATGCGGCTCGAGCCCGCGATCGGCCGCAGCGTCAGCGCCGTGGTGGCCGGCAGCTCCGACGAGCAGTCCGACCTGACCAGGCTCGGCGTGCCGCGCCGGTCGATCAAGGTGGTCCCGTGCGGCGTGGACACCGACGAGTTCACGCCGGAGGGACCGGCGTACGAGCGCAACGCCCGGCACCGCCTGGTGACCGTGGCGGACCTCGCGGAGCAGGACGCGCTTGGCACGCTGCTGCGCGCCGTGTCCAGGGTGCCGAGCGCCGAGCTCGTCATCGCCGGCGGCCCGCCGCGCGACGCGCTCCGCGAGGACCTGGGCTACCGCAGGCTGGCCAAGCTCGCCGACTCCCTCGACCTGTCCGGCCGGGTGTTCTTCGCGGGCCAGGTCGGCCGCGCCGACCTGCCGCCGCTGCTGCGCTCGGCCAACCTGCTCGTCAACGTCAGCGAGTACGACCCGTCCGCGATCACGTCCATCCAGGCGATGGCGTGCGGCACCCCGGTCATCGCCTCCGCCGTCGGCGGCCAGGTCGACGCGGTGGTCGACGGGACGACCGGCATCCTGGTCCCGCCCGGCCGCCCGGCCCTGCTCGCGCAGCGGATCCGCGCAGCTCCTCGCCCACCCGATGCTGCTTGAGGCGTTCAGCGTGGCGGCGACCGACCGGGCGCGGTCCCGGTACTCCTGGGACCGGATCGCGCACGAGACGATCGCCGTCTACGGCAAGGCCCTCGACTCCGCCGCGGTGTCCTCGAGGACGTCGATGTCCTCGACGTCCTCGATGGCCGCGTGACAGCGGGCCACTATCGCGACGACCCCCTGCTCAAGGATCGAATCCAGCGGCTCCGACCAGAAGAATTCACCTACGGTCATCTCGAACGCACCGGGGTGACTCCCCGCTTCGATGACCCGCTGTGATCACAGCGGGTCGTCGCGTATGTCCCGCACGGATGCCCGCGGGGCTACACTTACGAACAGACGACAAGGAGGCCGACGATGGCGGGTAGTCGCGCGGCACTGCTCAGTCGTCTCGCACTCGCGGTGGCGCGTGAGCCGGAGTCGGTCCCCCTTACGTTGGGGTGTGCCGGGCGACGCGGAGCATGCTGGGCGCGGAGGGCGCGTCGATCACGCTGGAGACCTCGACGCCGCACCGCGTCACGCTATGCGCGACCGACCGGTCGGCGGGACTGCTTGAGAACCTGCAGGATGTGCTCGGCGAGGGACCGTGCCGGGATGCCTTCGACTTCGGCGAGCTTGGTGGAGACGGCGCTCGGCCGACTGGCGGCGGGGCGGTGGCCGCAGTTCGTCCCGGCGGCCGAGGCGGTCATCGGCTGCGACGGGGTGCTCTGGTCGGTGCCCATGCACGCCGCGGGACAGATCATCGGGGCGGTCAGCCTGTACCGGCGGCAGCCAGGGCCGCTCGCTGAGTCCCTCGAGCCAGCGCCCAGTTCCTCGCCGACGCCGCGGCGGCCGCGCTGATCCGCGACCCGCTTGCGTTCGCTGCCTACACCACCTCAGCCGACGCCGACGGCTGGTCATCACGGGCCCAGATCCACCAGGCAAGCGGCATGCTGGCAAGCCAGCTCAGGATCAGCATCGACGACGCGTTCGCGCTCTTGCGATCACACGCCTTCACCGCGGGCATCGAACTAGCCGAGGTGGCTGGCCGCCGTGGTGGAGCGCAGACTTGATCTTTCCGGTGAGTAGTCGCCGGGTCGCGAGCGGCGGCCGGGCAGGAGCCTTGCGCACGTGTGCGGCGTGCACGGCCGACGGCGGCCCACTGCCGCCCAGGGATTCCCGTTGTGACGCTGACCGCGGCAGGCGCGCTGGCGGCGGCCATCTCCTCCCTCATCCGGCGACTACGACACGGTTGGCACGCTGAGCCAGTTGTGCGACGACTGCGCCGACGTCCTTGGCGCGTCCTCGGCCGGGATCATGCTGGCTGACGGCGGAGCTCGCTGGAAATGATGGCGGCGTCGAGCCACCGGCCACCGACATCGACCTCTACGAGATCCAGGCCTGCGAGGCGCCCTGCATCGAGGCCGCCCGTACAGGGGAAAACGGTCATCGCCTCCTCCGCCGCCGAGATCATCGCCCGCTGGCCCGGCGTTCGGCCCCCGGGCAGTCGCCGCGGGCTTCCTCGCCGCCGTGGCCTGCCCGCTGCACTGGCACGAGGACGTCATCGGCGCCATCAACGTCTTCCTCCCCGTGCCGCGCCGCATCGACCGCGACGAACAGCGGGCCGTGCAGGCTTTCGCCGACGTCGCTACCCTCGCCATCATCGAGCGCAGGCCTGCCCCCGGCAGGCGACCTCGCCCGTATCACCCGCCGCGCTCTGGCCGCGAGAACCGTCATCGAACAGGCCAAGGGCGTCATCGCCGCCCAGACCGGCTTCGACATGGCCTCCTCCTTCGACCGCCTCCGCGCCCTCGCCACAAGCGCGGGCAGCCGCTTGAGACGTTCGCGCGCGAACATCGTCAACTCCACGACCCGCCCGTCGCCCTGACCTCCGGCTGGGGACCGAGCTCACGGCGTCGGGTATCGCTGACCTAGCCGCCGCGAGGAGAACGGTCGAAAGACGGCGCCGCGGTGGCTGCCCGCTGCGCCCATCACGATGTTCGCTGCCACATCGCGGAGCTTGACGTTTCTGTCGCTGGGATGTCGTCGAAGATATCGAACGCCTGACCCGAGGTACACCGCTGTTGGGACATGACGATGCCGATGCCCTGATCGATGACGGCACGCGCGTCAAGCGCGGCCCGCAGATGCTCAACCTGCGTGCCTCCTCGGCCCGACTGACGGCCAGCGCGACCACGCCGGACACGGCCGCCGCGATACGCGCGCCTGGCGGAGCCTGTTTTCCCCGAACGCGCAAGCGCCCGGCGCGTAGAGGTTCAGCGCCCCGACCTGGCTGTCGCCGACGGTCAACGGCACCGACAGCGACGACCCGACCCCGGCCGCGACAGCGCACGCCCTGAACTCCGCCCACCCACCCCCCTGCGCGGTGTTCTCGACGCTGGCAACCTGCCCGGTGCGCATTGCGGTCGGGCCAGGCCCGTCACCGGTCAGCTGCTGAATCCCTTCCACCCGGACGGCCAGCAGGTCACTGCAGGCGACGGTCGAAGGGGCCGCTCGGACGGCCAGGACGATTCCGCACGACAGCCTCCGCCGCTCCCCTGCAGGCCGCCAGAGCATCGCGAGTTCCTTCAGCAAATCATCGATGCCCAGGGCTTCCGGCGTCGTCAGCAGCTTGACGCCGCTCCCCCCGAGGCCGTCAGACGAGTTCGCGGGCATGATTGATCCCTCCCGATACAGATTACCGATTTCCCCATGTGACGGCGCAGAGCCGCCGTAAGGCAGGTACATTTCAGGACTCCGCATCATACGCTCGCTGGAACGATTCGAACTCAGGGTTGCCTACCATGGGCGTGGCCGCGCCGTACAGCCACGCTACCTAAATTATGAGTCGGATTGGCAAGGTGCGCATGCCTCTATGAGAGGGAAATGCTAGCCGACCAGCGCGGTCCGGGCACGGAAGCCGAGTCCGGCGAGACGCCAGGGCGCATCCTGGGTCTTGAACAATGAAGCTCATCATGCCATTCCGGTCATTTCTCAGAATCATGATTGCGAAATTACCATTTCTGGTTTTTTGTCACCTTGATGGGTTATGTCATAATTACAAATTGACACTTGCAGACGCCGCGATGATCCCCTACCTTGGTGGGACCTCCGG